>JBMNQA010000005.1:0-184715 GCA_050943895.1 Lawsonibacter sp. | reverse complement strand
GCCATTCTCTGCGAGTGCGGCTTTATGGACTCCGCCACGGATACGCCTCTTATTTTAACGGAAGAATTTTCCCAGCAGGCTGCCCAGGGGCTTTGCGACGCGCTGGTGGAAGTGTATGGCCTGCAGTCTGTTTCCTCTGAAATACGTCCGCTGACCACGCTCTCGGCAAAGGAATTTCGGGTGGAAGTTGTCTCCATGCCAAAAGACGAGATCCAGGGGGATTTTATCAATGCGGGATATTTTGGGCTTTATAAAGAAAACGGAGAAGATTTTGCGCTCCCAGCCGGCCACCTTGCAGGAGATTACGTAGCCACCGGATCCACGATGCAGCACTACGCCAAAGAACGCGGGGCATTTGTTGGGGGGCGATGGCTCTTTGATTCTGGAAAGTGGGAATATGCAAACCCCAATTATGGAAAGGCCTTGACCACAGTCTATACGCTGCAAGGGGACGAAACAAACGTTTATGTAAAAGAGATGGAGACCCTGCCGGAAAATGTTTTGTATGCCGTCTCCGGCATTCCAATTATCCGAAATGGCGCCGCGGTTTCCATGGAGCAAATCAGGGCCCAAGGCTGGGACGCCTCTCCGTTCCGTGCCGCCTGGCACACGGTGTTGGTGGTAGACGGGGGGACGGTTTCGGTTTTTCCGTGGCAATCCAAAAGCGACAACCTTGTGACCTCTGGGGAAGGGGCAAAGGCCTTTGCCGGCCATGAGAATGTCATAAAGCTGGACGGTGGCGGCAGTTTCTTTGCCCGGTACCGCGGCGAGGAAAAGACGTCAGGTGGGAGTCGGGTCATCTGCTCTATTCTGCGCCTATCTACTGAGGGAGATAGCTTAACAGAACCATCAGATCCGGGATATGACAAGTTTAAAAT
Organism: Lawsonibacter sp.; assembly: GCA_050943895.1. Taxonomy (GTDB): domain Bacteria; phylum Bacillota; class Clostridia; order Oscillospirales; family Oscillospiraceae; genus Lawsonibacter. The sequence continues at coordinate 183,837 of JBMNQA010000005.1, read as the reverse complement.
TTATATGTCCCGTTACCGAGCAGAGCAGGCTAATTTGATGGCTGATATTTGGGCAAAAGGTTTTTTAGACGAAGCGGTGGAACTCGGTCTAACAGATGGTAGTCGACCCAAAGATTTTATGACCCGGGAAGAGGGTGCACTAATGGCAAGGGCGGCTGTAATGTGTCGAAAATAATTATATTAAAGACGCTATATCTTCCGATAAGGATTGTATTGAAGATCTGAGAGTGTACCCGACGCGGGGCTCGCAGGAAGTCATTGACCGGGCGTTGTCTGTAAAAGCGGGCTGTGCTGAGTTACTGTATGCGTACATCGACGTAGAACCGGTTTGTTTCAATCGTGGCTTCTATACGGTAGATGTACGGTATTTTTATCGTATCACAGCTGACGCCTTTGTTGGTACCGCTCGGCCAGTGGAAGTGAGCGGGCTTGCAGTGTTTGACAAGCGAGTCATTCTCTTTGGTAGCGAAGGCAATGCGAAAGTATTTGCCTCAACCAACTCCAACTGCGGATTGGATCGGCAGGAATTGCCCCGGACTACCGCACCGATTGCAGTTGTTGAAGCTGTGGATCCGTTAATTTTGGGTCTTAAGCTAATGGATGTGTGCGAATGCCGGCCCTGCGACAATGGAAATTATGATATTCCGGAAGCTGTGTCCGCCTGCTTCCAAGAAGAACTGGTGACCAGTGGAGATGTGCATCGCTTGTATGTCACGTTGGGTCAGTTTACTATCATTCGCTTAGAGCGGGACACTCAGCTACTCATGCCAGTATATGATTATTGCATGCCGGAGAAAGAATGTCCCTGTGACGGCTGCGGATGCCAGGAAGATCCATGTGATCTATTCCGGAAAATTAAGTTCCCGGTCAATGAATTTTTCCCACCAAACAGCACCACTCCGAAGACCGATAGTTATCAGGAAATCCGCAGCTGTGGATGCTGCTAAAAGCAATAAAAAACCGCCGTGCAAACGGCGGTTTTTTATTGGGAATCCACTCCTACATCAAAGGGGCAAATACACGCAATACGCTGCGATATATCTGAAGCAAAATGTTTAAATGTTTGAAACGGCGCAGGGAAATCGGTTCGCATTTTTTTAATGTTTGTTCAAAATCGGTGCGGATGTCTCGAATACAAGGGGCTTCACACAGCCAAACACCATTTTCAAAATGTAAGAAGAGGCTGCGATAGTCCAAATTTACAGTACCTACGGTGGCAAAACGATCATCGACAACAAAGTTTTTTGCATGAATAAACCCAGGTGTATACTCGTAAATCTGAACACCGGCCCGCAAAAGAGGGGGATAGTGGGCGCGTGTGACCTCGAAGACGTACCGCTTGTCTGGAATATGGGGTGTTATAATACGTACATCAACTCCAGACTTGGCAGCATTGCACAACGCAGTATTGGTTGCTACGTCAATGATGAGGTAAGGGGTTGTAATATAAATATAATTTTTTGCTTTTGCAATCATGTTTAAATAAACCGCTTGTCCAACCGCCTCCTGGTCTAAGGGAGCGTCGGTGTACGGTTGGACATAGCCGGTCCAAGGGCGAATGGGAGCAGGCGATGGACGGAAGCGGTCAAAATCTTCGTCCCAACCACAGCAGTGATCCCACATCGTAAGGAACATCACGGTCATGGACCAGACAGCGTCTCCTTCCAGGAGCAGGGCACTGTCTTTCCAATGTCCAAATCGGGAGCGAAGGTTGATATACTCGTCAGCTAGGTTTACTCCACCGGTAAACCCGACTTTCCCGTCAATTACTAAGATTTTACGGTGGTCACGATTATTCAGACGCAAGGTCATTACCGGGACAAAACGATTGAATACGCGGCACTGAATTCCTTTGGCTATTAGTTGCTGATCATAATCCCGAGGGAGCGTAAACATACAGCCCATGTCGTCATAAATTAAACGAATTTCAACGCCTTGGGCAGCTTTTTCTTCTAAAATAGCTAAGATACTATCCCAAAATGTCCCAGGTTGAATAATAAAATACTCTAAGAAAATATAATGCTCTGCTTTTTTTAACTCCTCCAACATTCTGGGAAAAACTGTGTCACCAAGAGGAAAATATTCGCATTCTGTATTGGTATAGGCAGGGGCAGCAGCGTATTGTTCTAGGTAGTTAGCCTGGCAAACGGCATCCCCACCCAGAGGAAGTAGGTCATCGGCCTTGAAGTCCTCTCGCAGGGCCAAAGCGGATTTATCCATAATGCCTTGCATCCGTTTTTGAATATGCTTTGGGATATGTCCGCCTCCCACTAGAAGATAAAAAAGACCGCCAAAGACAGGGAAGGGGAGGATAATGAGCAACCAGGCAATTTTATACCCCGGTTCCATTCGGCTACTGATAATAGCCACAGCAGCAGAAATGCTGACCAGAATACAAAACCAGTAAAAATTATCAGCATATTCAGAAAAGGTAACCACCATGACAAATAGGGCGGCAATCTGGATTAACAAAGAAAGACCGACAACAACAGAGCGGTGGAATAAAATATAAAGGATCTTTTTTAGCACGCCAGGGCCTCCTTTTTGATAGAAGGGCTATGGAATCGGTTGAATGGAACACAGTGCTTGTCCGTCCAAAATGGAAATTATGCCGTAAGTTGAACGGGAGGATCCAGGATTTAAGACCTGCAGTCCGTCCTCGAGGGTACAACATAGCGCTTTATGAGTATGCCCGAACAGGAGTAGGCGAGACTGGGAGGCCCGTGCGTCTGCCAGTGCGCGGTCAAAACCGCTTTTAACGCCCCAGATATGGCCGTGTGAGAGCAAAGTTGGAATACCGGCCAAGTGAATTTGTTTTTTTGCCGGTTCCGAAGACCATCCGTCGCAATTTCCGGGAACCATGCAAAATGGCAGGCGAGGATAGGCCAATGCAACCTCTCGCGCATCATCCATTAAGTCACCCAAGTGAATAATGTGATCAGGGTGATGCATTTCTATGGCAGAGTACATCCCGGATAAAGAGCGATGGGAGTCGGAAAAAACCAAAATTTTCAAATCGGTCACCTCGACGCTGGGTTTGCATATACTGGAGTGAACGCATGTTGGGAGGGATAGCGGTGTCATGGAAAAAATCTGAGGAAAACGGGCGCAAAGATACGGATATGGCCGGCCTAATAAAAAATAAGTCGGCGCTAGCCGGCCTTGCAAATACAGAGGATGCGCGAAAGTTAATGGCAATGCTGGAACGCCAAGGTGGTGTTCAAGCCGCAGCGAAAGCCGCAGCTGTTGGAGATCCCAGCCAGCTGATGGCCATGATGGGTCAACTGATGAATAGCAAAGAAGGAGCCGAACTCGTGTCACGCATTGAAGAGCAGGCACGAAAGGCGGGGCTGGAGTAAATAAGGGGTACAGGAAAAGAGGGGCGGGCCATGGCTGAATTGGAAGAAAAATTGAACTCCATACTGGGGAACCGGGAAGCAATGGAACAAATAATGGCACTGGCCCGCTCTTTCTCTTCAGGAAATCAAGAGAAGGGCGAGGAGAGCCCAGAGCAGGAAAGGCAAGAAAATGTAGAGCAAACTTCTCCTTCTCCTCGATCAGAGAGTGGAAGTGAACTATCTGACTTGTTGGGACAGATAGACCCAGAGATGCTCCAAGTAGGAATGCGGTTAATTCAGGAGTACCAAGGGAAGGAGGATCGAAGTGCAGCATTGCTTTCTGCATTGCGTCCCTTTTTGAGGGAAGAGCGGAGAGCAAAATTGGATCAGGCACTGCGACTTACACGTATGACGCACCTGGCCCGTGTGTTGTTGGATACCATGGGAGGAAGGGGGTCGGAGAGGGATGTATAATCGTTATATCCCCGAGCAGGCATCCTATACCCAGGTAGAGAATGGGGAGGAAAAAACAGCGGAAGTTTTTCATCCTATGGGAACCAACCCAAATTCTCGGCACATGACTTCCCAGACATCAAGGCCTCAAAACGCAGGAGCAGCTGGTTTTCGAATGCCGTCTTTTCTAACCGGAAAAGATGGTTTGTCCACTTTTTTAACGAGTTTAACGGGAAATGGACAAAAAGGACTTTCTGGACTGTTGAAAGGATTAAAATTAGAGAATTTAGAAACAGGGGATTTACTTTTGCTGCTCATTGTACTATATCTCCTCATTGAAGGAGATGATCTTGAACCGGTAATTGCACTGGGGCTAGTTCTTCTTTTAGGGCTGGGAAGTGGGCAAGAAAACGAATCTACATAAAGAGAGTTGGGGCGGCATGAGCCGCCCCTTCCTCGTTATTTAGGAGAGGGAGTGGAACAAGGTGCCATCCGGTAAGGAGAACGAGGCATTTGAGGGACAGGGAGTTGTAATGGGAGTGTAGGAAGACATGCGGTAGATCGTTTGTCCATTGTAATCTGTTTCCGCAGAAACAAGTAGGCCGCTGTCCACACTGATCCAATAGCGTTCAATGGTTTGAACTTCGTCCCGTGCAACTTCTACAAATACGCAGGGGATATCTCCTCTCGACTCATAGCCTGCGTCAGTTATAGAGGAGGTATCCAACGCTAAAACAGTTTCATAGGTTGGGAGTCGCTGTGCTAAATCAGAGGAGAATTTGTCTGCCGAAACTGTGCAGTAAGTGGAAGAACCTTCATACCAATAATATAGGGTTCCGTTCCCAATAATATCATGACGAATGGCGCCAGAAGGAAGAACCATTTGGCTATGAGTCCAACCGCCGTCTACCCAAACTTGTACTTGTGTAACAGAGGAGCCATCCTCCCACAGTGTCTCTATCGTTACTTCTCGATAGTAGCTATCAGAGCGCTCCAAAGTGGCAATCACATTTTGAACCGTCTGGGGTGTAACCTCAACTTTTTGATAGGGAGTATGCTCTGACTGAGAATCAGAACCGGTAGGAGGATCATCACTTAACACCGGAAGCTGAATGGATGGCGTGTTTAAAGCAAATAGGCTGCGGCCGAAACTGGTAAGCATTGCACCGGCAATCAAAGCTATGACAGCAATGGCGAGCGCCAATCGTTTTTTCGGTTCCAAGCCATCACCTCATTCTTGCAATACGGGGAGACAAAACAGTCAGGGACAAAATGCCTCCGGGGGTTGGGCGCGTAGGCCAAAATGCCAAAGAATTGCATCTACAATTCGGCGGCAAGCGTGGCCATCTCCATAAGGATTGGCAGCGTGTGCCATCTCTTGGTAAGCGTTAGAATTGCCGAGCAAATGGCAAGCCATCTCAAAAATAGGTGCTTCTTCTACGCCGGCTAATTTAACTGTGCCGGCGGCCACTGCTTCGGGGCGTTCTGTTTCACGGCGCAGTACCAAAACGGGTTTCCCCAGGGCCGGGGCCTCCTCTTGTAAACCACCGGAGTCGGTCATTACCAGGTAACACCGGGCCATCAAATTGTGCATTTCATCCACAGACAAAGGTTCAATCAAATGAATGCGAGGGTGGCCGTCTAAATAATGATGAGCAGCTTCTTGTACAACTGGTGAGAGGTGTACGGGATAGACTAACTCTACCTCTGGAAAAGCATCCACTACTCGGCGCAGAGCGGTCATAATCTGCTGCATTGGTTGACCATAATTTTCTCTGCGATGGCAGGTCACTAAGATAACTTTTTTCGTTTGATAATCCAATGAATTCAGCAATTCATTGGAAAAAGAAAAGTCTTTGATCACGGTTGTTTTTAGAGCATCAATAACAGTGTTTCCAGTCAAAAATACACCACTTCTAATGTTTTCACGGGCTAAATTGTCTCGGTTCGCGAGTGTTGGGCAGAAGTGGAGGTCTGCTATGGCACCCACCATTTTTCGGTTCATTTCTTCGGGAAATGGAGACCATTTGTCGTAAGTGCGTAGCCCTGCCTCCACATGTCCCACTGGAATCTGGTGATAAAAAGCGGCTAGAGCACCGGCAAAAGTAGTGGAAGTATCGCCATGAACAAGGACTAAATCCGGTTTAGCTTGTTCCAAGACGTCATCCATACCCAGCAGACACTTGGAGGTGATAGAGGAGAGCGTTTGCCGGGGCTGCATAATATTTAAATCAAAGTCTGGTTTCAAATGAAAAATTTCCAAAACAGAATCCAGCATTTGACGATGCTGGGCAGTGACACAACAGGTAGCTTTGATTTCAGGACGTTGGGCAAGTTCTAAAGCCAGCGGTGCCATTTTGATCGCTTCCGGTCGAGTACCAAAGATGGTCATAACATGTAGTGGTTTCATTTTTCGGACCGGTCCTCCTCACCGAAAAAGTTATCATTCCCCGCAATTTGGGTTTTGGACGGGGAAGAAGGTTCATTGTTGTTGTGGTTGTGGCTCAAGAAGAGCATATAGGCCACTGCACCAGCGACACATAGGGCAAACAAAAAGAGCATGGCTCGGACTGTGCCGTTGGTGGTAAGAACTACGGCGGAAAGGCCCAAAATAGCGCTGATCACATAGAGGACAGCTACCGCCTGCTTCTGGGAAAACCCCATATCGATAAGCCGGTGGTGAATGTGGCCGCGATCTGGAGTCATAGGGGACTGGCCTTTTGCCAGGCGTCTTAGAATGGCAAAACAGGTATCGAAAATAGGGAGTCCCAACATCAGGAATGGAACGGCAAAAGAGATGATCATATGGAATTTAAATAATCCCTGGATGGATACGGTGGCCAAGATAAAACCTAAGAAGGTAGAGCCAGTATCTCCCATAAAAATTTTTGCAGGGTTGAGATTGTAGGGGAGAAAGCCAATGCAGGCCCCAGATAGGGCTGCCATCAGTACAGCCACATCAGGTTCCGAGACAATCAGAGCAATGACCAATAAGGTCATAGAACTGATTGTGGATACACCGCAGGCCAGGCCATCTAGCCCATCAATCAGGTTAACCGCATTGGTAATTCCCACAATCCAAAAAACAGAGATAGGAATTGAGAGCCAACCCAACTCCCAGTATGGATCACTGCTGAATACATTGATATTGGACAAAATATGGATTTGATTACCGCCCAGGACTGCAATAAGCGCAGCAAAAATTTGCACCAAAAATTTTGGCTTTGCAGGGAGGGCATAGATGTCGTCGAAGATGCCAAGAACGACAATGATGACAGCCCCAAGAAGCATGGTGCGAAGCGGGTCGTCCAAAGGCACAAAGACGAGTACGCTGAGCATAAAACCAAAGAAAATAGCCAATCCGCCCATGCGGGGGATGGGGTGATTATGCATGCGGCGGTTATCTTTGGGAATATCCACTGCGCCTACACGAAAGGCTAGGGATTTGACCACCGGGGTGGAGATCAGGGCAACCACTGCCGCCGTGAGAAGGGCGGCGACGGCCATGCCCACAACAGAAAGTTGAATGGTCATAGTGGATCCTCTTTTGTATCAGAGTGGTAGAAGGAGAGAAAAGCCTCCGTCCGGTTAAAAAGTCCGGAAGAACTTAGAGGTTAGCGGGGAACAAAGCCAATTTTTTTGTATACTTTCCGCAGTGTCTTGTTGGCTACATAAGAGGCTTTTTCTGCACCTGCTTTGTAAACGGACTCCAGATAAGCTTTATCCGTAAGAATGCGGGTGGCCTCCTCCCGAATGGGGCGTAATGTCTCTACCACAGCATCCCCAACGGCGGGCTTAAAGGCGCCATAACCCTTTCCGTCAAACTCCTGCTCAATCTGGTCATAAGTTTTCCCAGTCACTGCAGCATAGATGGACATCAGGTTCGCCACGCCAGGCTTGTGCTCCGGGTCATAGCGCACGCAGTGCTCTGTGTCACTATCCGTGACAGCGCGTTTAAATTTGCGCTGGATATCTTCTGGTTTCTCCATAAGAAAAACGCAGCCGTCGGGGGTGGATTTAGACATCTTAGCTTCCGGGTTAGTCAAACCCATAATCCGCGCACCAGTCTTTGGAATATAGGGCTCGGGAATTTTAAAAACCTCACCGTAGAGGTTATTAAACCGCTGGGCCACATCACGGGTCAATTCCACATGCTGCTTTTGATCATTGCCAACTGGAACAAAGTCAGGTTGATAAAGTAGGATGTCAGCAGCCATCAAAGCGGGATAGGTAAACAAGCCACCGTTAATATTGTCGGCATTTTTGGCAGACTTATCCTTAAATTGAGTCATACGGGAGAGTTCTCCAAACATGGTGTAGCAATTGAGTACCCAACCCAACTCTGCATGGGCAGGAATATGGGACTGGATGAATAGGGTGTTTTTTTCCGGGTCCAGGCCGCAGGCAATATACTGGGCCAGTTGTTCCAGTGTGCGGCGGCGCAGATCAGCGGGGGTCTGGCGTACGGTGATGGTGTGCATATCGGCCATAAAATAATAACAGTCAAACTCATCGGCCCGGGCGCCCCAGTTCTTGATGGCCCCCAGGTAATTACCCAGATGTAGGTCACCGCTGGGCTGAATGCCGGAGAGCATTACCTTCTTTTCATCCATGATTGTGTCTGGCTCCTTTGTCTGTGGACGCCGGATAGAAAGGCGCCCATATAATATCACTTTATTGTATCACTCGTTGGAGAGAAAGGCAATAACTTGTTGAAATGATTTCCAAAGAGGCTAGAATGTGTTAAAATGAAAACCAAAATGTTTAAAAAGGCGGAAGAAAGAGGGAAAAGCCCGTGTGGTATGTGTATATCCTGCGCTGCGGAGATGGAACGCTTTATACCGGTATTACAACTGATGTGGTTCATCGTCTAGAATGCCACCGTAAGGGCCAGGGAGCCAAGTATACCAGAGGGCGTAATCCCCTGGAGGTAGTTTATGTGGAGGAGCAGAACGACAAAGGGGCAGCTTTGCATCGAGAATGGGCGATCAAAAAGTTAACAAGAGCACAAAAGGAGCAGCTAATTGCTCTTGGGCAGTAAGTTTTTCCATAGGAATAAAATGCAGGACTATCCTCCATTGTAAGGTGGATAGTCCTGCATTTTAAATATTGACACAGATCGTTAGGAGGGAGTGCCTTGGGATTCCGGGTTGCTGTTAAGAGGGGAGACGCCTTCCGTAGAGGGGACGGATTCTGGGGTAGTAGAGGTGGCTCGAGCGACAATGGTCAGGGTGTATCCGTCCAGAATTGAGGGAATATCCCCTTCGGCGGGTAACGCGTGATCAATGGTAACTTGATCTCCCACGTTTAAAGTAACAGCGTCTCGGTTTTGCACTGCGGACAGAGCGTAGAAAATATCCTCGCCTTCCAACCGAAGGAAATAATAGGTGTTACCCTCCAGAACAGCGGAGCGGATTTCAGCCACTGTACCGCTGGCTTGAGTTTGTGGCAACTCATCGGGTTGGGTAATTCCCTTGCTAGAGAGCATCTGGATATAGCTTTGTTCGCAGGAAGAGACCGTATTCCCGGTTGCGACAATCTGATACTGGGCTACGTTGACCATGGCGTACATTTTTACAAGGTTGGTAGCGTCAAGCAGAGGAATAAAGTAGGTGGGCTCTCCGGCGATATTCAGCAGAAGAGGAAAGGTAGATTTGTAACCCAGGTCTTGAACGACCCCTTCGGCAGAGGCCCGAGCAGCGGCTTCAGTAGCGCCTGGAGCTTCATAGAAGGTGGTCTGTTTGGTACGCATGTTGCACAGAAGAAAGCCCAGGTTGGACTGGTCAGCGTTGGCGGACGTGACGCCGGTATAGACATACACGTCATCGTTCATGGCAATATAGTTGTAGCCATCGGTGGTGATGGTGACCCCTCGCTGCCCCAAAATAGAGTTTATAAAACCATTGACTAAGGTACCGTGATAGTCATATTGCTGCATAATAAGTTCCGGAACGTAGAGGGTGTCCACCCAGGTGGGGACTTCCGGGTAATATTGGCTTTCTCCAGTAATGGCATCCACCAGCACTGCTCCCTGGATATCAGTACCGCCAAACAAGCCGATGGTCTTTACCACCCGGGGGGCAATCCACCAGGGGTGGCCGTCTTCGTCAATTTCAAACTCTGGGGTGGAGAACATCATGGTAGGATACTGGAAACGCAAATGGCGCATGATGTTGCGGTTGAGGGGTTCTGAGAAGGAGTATTTCATCCCTTCCGGCAGGCGCACGACAGTGGCTTCTTGGGTGACCATATCCACCACCACGTAGGCGGGTAGACCATTGCCACGATTGGTTAGCCACTTAAACAGGTCGGCATAGTCAATGGGGGCCACCCGAACAGGACGTCCCTGATAGTTGATCTGGGTGGAGTCGTTGGAGTATTCAAACTGGCTGACCATGTCGCTGAGAGTACCCATCTGTCGATCTCCTAGGTATTCGGCACTGGTGCGGTCCAGAGTTGGAATCTCATTGAAGGAGATTTGAGCCACATCTGTGGAGAAATTCCCCTCCTGAACAGTGAGCAGGTCCCGGTATGCAGCGGCACGGAAGATGGGAAGGGAAATAATCTGCCCCACCAACGCAACCGATACAACGACAAGAAAAAGGATTCCCACAGGCAGGCAGCGACTTTTTATAAAGCGGAGCCACTCTTTCAGCTTTTCCGCTGGTGTGCGGACTACCTGGTCGTTGGAGGTGCCGGAGAGAAGAAAGACCGAGATAACATAGACAATACACAATAGGCCTAGAAAGCTATAGAAATCACTGGATTGGGGATTGATGGCGGGAAGCGAGATATAGAAGTAGAGGAAGCCAACTACTGCGGTAATGGCAAGACTAAGGATTGTCCGGCCAAAGGAGCCTTTAGGCAGGTGAAAATTTTGTTTGCTCAAAATAATTCTCCTTTTTTCAAAATGGGAATACTATGTAATCTATCCTTCTATTAGGGAAATTATTAATAGGATAGACGATGTTACTGGAAAAAGCAATGAAGATTCCATTAAATTTATTTCAATCTTATCGCCGAATGATGGCTGGCCCCTTGCCAAACCAACCCAGATACAATATAATGGAACAACACGCACAGGAAAAAGCAGGCGATAAGAGCCGCTGCGACGGAGGGAACAACATGGCATTGGATCAGAAGTATTTTGAGGAGATGGAGGCAAAAATTCCCCATGGGAAGGTCCGCACCCGATTTGCACCCTCTCCTACTGGGTATATGCATGTGGGCAATTTGCGCACTGCGCTGTACACATGGCTGATTGCCCGCAGCGCAGGAGGAACATTTATTTTACGAATTGAGGATACCGACCAGGTGCGGGAAGTAAAAGGGGCGACGGAGGTCATTTACCGTACTCTTGCGGAGTGCGGACTGGACCACGACGAGGGACCAGATGTGGGCGGCCCGGTGGCACCCTATATCCAGTCTCAGCGTCGAGATACGTATGGAAAGTATGCCGAGTTGCTGATCGAAAAGGGGTACGCCTACCGCTGTTTCTGTGAAAAGGATGAAGCGGAAGAGACAGAGGTAGCCGATGGGGTGTCCATTCACAAGTACGATGGACGTTGCTCTCGTCTCACCCAGGAGGAAATTCAAGCCAAGCTTGACGCTGGTATGCCCTATGTCATTCGTCAAAAGATTCCACGTGAGGGGACGACGACCTTCCACGATGCGGTCTTTGGGGATATCACGGTGGAGAATGAGACACTGGATGACCAGGTCTTGATTAAACGGGACGGGTTGCCCACCTATAATTTTGCCAATGTAATAGATGATCACCTCATGGGAATTACCCATGTGGTACGAGGAAGCGAATATCTCTCTTCGGCTCCCAAGTATAATCTACTCTATCAAGCGTTTGGCTGGGAGGTTCCGACCTATGTCCACTGCTCTCCGGTGATGCGGGATCAGCAGCATAAGATGTCGAAACGACATGGGGATCCCTCTTATGAAGATTTGAAGGCCCAGGGGTATCTGACGTCGGCCATTTTAAATTATGTGGCACTGCTTGGTTGGTCTCCGCGGGGGGAACTGGCGGAGCAAGAGGTGTTTTCTCTGGAGGAGTTGGCACAGGCGTTTGATTTGAGCGGAATTTCCAAGTCGCCAGCAATCTTTGATTTGGATAAGCTGAAACATTTTAATGCCCTATATCTGCGGAACATGGCGCCGGAGGATTTTGCGCAGGTTGCTGAGCCCTATATTCACCAGGCTGTGAAAAATCAAAACCTGCCAGTCTCTGAAATTGCAGCGCTGCTCCAAGCCAGATGTGAAACGTTGACGGAAATCCCGGAAAAAGTAGATTTCTTTGATGCCTTGCCGGAATATGATGTGGAGTTATTTACCAACAAAAAATCGAAGAGTAATCCGGATGTGGCCAAAGACATGCTCCAAGCCGTCATTCCTATGCTGAAGGAACTGTCTTCTTGGAACCAAGAGGCGATTCATGACAGCCTGATTGGTTTGGCTGAAGGTCTGGAGGTAAAAAATGCTACCCTGATGTGGCCTGTTCGGATTGCCTTAGCAGGTAAAGCTGTGACTCCCGGAGGAGCGGTAGAGATCTGCCATATTTTGGGCCGGGAGGAGTCGGTGCGCCGGCTGGAGTTTGGCCTGGAGAAATTAAGAAAAGCGTAAGAGAGAAAACAGAGCCGGAACCCGACGGGTTCCGGTTCTGTGGTTTAAGGGGTGCATTTTTGATACCAGTGCAGATCAAAGCCAATTGTGGTATCTAGAGTCTCCAGCGCTTGCAGGCGTTTTCGTCCTTCCTGTGGAGTCTTCCAGGCATAAGGAGTCATGCCGAACAGTGCCTGAATGTCCCCTGAGTGTTTTAGGAATATTTGACCTCGGATGGTCTGTACATCTAGCCAGAGGAAACCAGGGTATTCTTCCCGCTTGACAGGGTTTTCATAAGGGTTGGGGTAGAGGATCTGTTTTAGTTCCCAAAGATGCCGTGCAGATGGGACGGCATAACAGAAAAGTCCACCTGGTCGCAGAACGCGCCAGAATTCCTGAAGGGCAAGTGGAGAGAAAATATCGACCAAAAGATCCACGCTGGAATCGAGAAGTGGAAGATGGTAGGCCGAGGCAACGGCAAATTCCCCTTGGGGTAGGCGTTTTGCAGCACGACGCAGGGCATATTTTGAGAGATCTATCCCGGCTAGGCGGGGAATGGAACCGACTTCAGCCAGTGCATGGGCAAGGCCAGCGGTGTAGTATCCCTCACCACATCCGCTGTCCAGAATCACTGGTGAGGAAAGATTTCCTATGTGGGAAGATGCACCTTGGCACAAAGCTTGAAGTAGAGGGGCATAATAGCCCTGCTCTAAAAAGGCGGATCGGGCTGCTACCATTTCTTTGTCGTCACCGGGGTTCTGAGAATGCTTACGGTTGGCGGGAAGCAGATGGGTATACCCGGCAGCAGCTACATCAAAGCAATGCTCCTTTGGGCAGCGGTAAATTCCATCTTTCCGTACCAAAGGTGCAGAGCAAAGAGGGCAACAAAATAAACTCTCCATAGATTTCCCTCCTTATTGATAGGGAAAGGCAGGGGACCGCAGTAAGTCCCCTGCCGAAAATTCTGATTATTCTTGATACAGCGGGAAACGGGCCGTTAACTCCTTCACCTGAGCGCGCAGGGAATCGGCCTGCTGAGGGAAATCCTCTTGGGCGGCAGCGCACAGAAGTTTGCCCACTGTAACCATCTCTTCTTCCTGGAATCCGCGAGCAGTGACGGCAGGAGTACCTACCCGGATGCCAGAGGTAACAAAGGGCTTTTCTGGGTCATTGGGAATGGCATTTTTGTTAACGGTGATATATACCTCATCCAGCCGATGTTCCATCTCCTTGCCGGTGAGGTGGGCCGGGCGCAAATCGACCAACATCAGATGGTTATCCGTGCCGCCAGAGACCAGATTCAGTCCTCCATCCAGAATGGCCTGTGCCAGTACTTTAGCATTTTTGACAATTTGATTCTGATATGTTTTAAATTCCGGGCGAAGAGCCTCACCCAGTGCCACTGCTTTCGCTGCGATGATGTGCTCCAGTGGGCCACCTTGAGAACCGGGGAATATAGCGGAATTTAGCTTCTTTGCAATGTCTGGGTCGTTGCAGAGTAACAGACCACCGCGGGGACCGCGAAGTGTCTTGTGGGTAGTGGTAGAGACCACATCGGCATAAGGGATGGGGGAGGGATGAAGCCCGGCTGCCACTAAGCCGGCAATGTGGGCCATATCGACAAACAGATAAGCGCCCACTTCATGGGCAATTTCCGCAAAAGCTTTAAAATCCAGGGTCCTGGGATAGGCGGAGGCGCCAGCTAAAATCATCCGCGGCTTACACTGACGGGCCAAATCGCGTACTTGATCATAGTCAATGTAGCCAGCGTCATTTACACCATAGGCTACCATATGGTAGTTTTTTCCCGAAAAGTTTACGGGAGAGCCGTGGGTCAGGTGCCCACCATTGTCCAAACTCATCCCCATAACGGTGTCCCCATGCTGGCACAAAGCCTGGTAAACGGCAAAATTTGCCTGAGCACCGGAATGGGGCTGTACATTGGCAAAGCTGGCTCCGAAGAGTGTTTTCGCCCGTTCAATGGCGATGGTTTCCACCACATCCACGCACTGGCAACCGCCGTAGTAGCGCTTTCCGGGATAGCCTTCGGCATATTTATTCGTCAATACCGTACCTGCGGCAGCCAAAACCGCCGAACTGACGATATTTTCCGAAGCAATCAATTCAATGTTCTGCTGTTGGCGATCGAACTCTGCACGAATTGCCTGGCCGACCTCCGGGTCATAGGACATGAGAAAATCCATCGTTTCGTTTACCATTCCATAAGCTCCTTCCCAGTTAAACAATATTCAAATTCTTTGGTTGAAAAAAGGGGTCTGTGGCTTATTATAACAAAGGAATGGAAAAAAACAATGGAGGGAAAGAAAAAAGCCGTCGAAAATTTTGGAGAAGTATGATATGATAAACTTTACATGGCGTATGATTAAAGTCCCATAGGGGACAGCTATTTTCGCTTGGAAAAGGAAATAACGGGGGGATAAACCAATGCAAAAAACAGATGCGGATGTCCGTGCTATTGTAGAGGCGCTGAAAGAACTCTATCCAGACGGAATTTGCTCTTTGCAATATCAAAAAGATTATGAACTGCTGTTTTCGGTACGTCTGGCCGCTCAGTGTACTGATGAACGAGTAAATCAGGTAACTCCAGCACTGTATGCTCGTTATCCAACTTTGCAGGCGTTGGCAGAAGCGGATGTGGAAGAGGTGGAGCGCTATATCCACTCTACCGGTTTTTTCCGAGCAAAGGCGCGGGATATTGTGTTGGCTTCTCAGATGTTGCTGCGGGAGTACGGAGGGCGTGTGCCGGACACCATGGAAGAGTTGCTAAAGCTGCCTGGAGTAGGAAGAAAAACGGCCAATTTGATTTTGGGGGATGTATACCATGTGCCGGGTGTAGTAGTGGCAGATACTCACTGTATTCGTATCTCTGGACTTTTGGGACTGACAGATGGAAGCAAGGATCCAGGAAAAGTGGAGCAACAGTTGCGGGCAATTCTGCCCCCGGAGGAGTCCAATGATTTTTGCCATCGACTGGTGTTGCACGGGCGGGCGGTATGTATTGCACGCCGCCCCCAATGTGAGGCATGTACGCTGCGGCTGTGGTGCGATCATTTTGCGAAACAGAGCAGCCCATCCTGAAAGGGAAACGCAGGAGAAATAAGAAAGAAGTAAGGAAAAGAAGGCGCTTTTATTTGAAGTATATTCATCGGGCGTGGATCTATTTAATTGGAATGCTGGTGTTGGCATTAGGGCTGACGTTGAATACCAAGACTGGATTAGGTGTCTCGCCGATTTTATCCGTCGCATATAGCAGTGCACAAATTTGGGGATTTAATTTTGGGGACACCACATTTGTACTATATAGCTTTTTTGTTTTAGGCGAGTTACTTATTCGGGGAAAAAAACGGCAGTGGTACGATCTCCTGCAACTTCCCCTCAGTCTGGTGTTTAGCCGGGTACTGAATGTATTTGATGCAGTCATTTCTTATAATCCAGAGTTGCACACATTGCCGGAGAATTTGGCCATGTTGGTACTGGCCATTTTGACCACTGGAATTGGGGTATCTATGACGGTGAATATGCGTCTAATTCCAAATCCGGGGGATGGCATTGTGCAAGCACTGGCTGATCGGATGGGACGGGATCAGGGATTTGCAAAAAATATCTTTGATATTGGCTGTGTCTCTGCCACCGCTGTTTTGTGCCTGGTGGCAAAAGGAGAAATTGTGGGCATTGGCATCGGCACGCTGGGTGCGATGATTGGAGTGGGGCGTTCCATTGCGTTGGCGAACCACTTTTTCCGCGTCCGGATGTGTCAGGCAGCTGGTGTGGCGATTTGAGAAAGCGGCTGTTTTGAGATAGAAAAAGGCTGGAAAATGGGAAGGGAGCCGGGAAGATGAGAAAAAATATTCGCATTTATCAGGTGGATGCCTTTACCACAAAGCCACTATCCGGCAATCCAGCTGGTGTGGTACCGGATGCTAGTGGATTGACGGACCAGCAAATGAGACAAATTGCCCGGGAACTAAACAACTCGGAGACCGCATTTGTGTTTCCAGGGGTACCGGGGGAGTACGATGTATACATTCGTTTTTTTACTCCTACTTGTGAAGTTCCCATCTGCGGTCACGGCACGGTGGCATCCCACTATGTCCGAGCCATGGAATTGGGACTGGAGCGTGCCCGGGTTATCCAGAAGTCTGGAGCCGGCCTGTTCCCAGTGGAAGTGGAAAAATGCCCGTCTGGTTACCGGGTGAGTATGTTCCAGGGAAAAGCGGAGATCGGGCAGCCCCTATCGTCAAAATACGCCCAGCGGCTGCTGCAGGCGTTGGGATTGGAGCAGTCGGACTTGCGGCCAGACTGTCCATTGGTTTCCGCCTCCACAGGGGCGTCCAAAATTATGGTGGGAATTCGCAACTTGGAGAAGCTGCACGCTTTGACCCCGAATATGGAAGAATTGAAGGCACTAAGTCCGTTGGTTGGAAGCAACGGTTATCATGTTTTTACGTTCCATCCTGGTCAGACTCCCTTAATCCACAGCCGCATGTTTGCACCAGCCAATGGAAACAATGAAGATCCAGTGACCGGTACGGCAAACGGGCCATTGGGCGCATATTTGGTAACATTTGGCCTTCTACCAGAAGCCGGGAAGGAGGTTTCTTTCGTGGCCATGCAAGGGGAAGCTATGGGGAGACCGGGAACAATGGAGGTCCATGTTGCGCTAGAGGGCGGATCACCGGGAGAGATTCGAATTGTAGGAGAAGCAGCAGTGGCTTTCTGTGCAGAGATGGAGTTGGAGGTTGGGCGGTAGGAAAAACGCGCCAAGAGGCCAGAGAAAGGAGGCAGTACCCATGGCATACCGACCATTGGCGGACGAAATCAGACCCCAGAATTTGGATGATGTGGTGGGGCAACGGCATATTTTGGGGAAGGATGGCCTGCTCCGCCGCATTATTGAAGGGGGAAGCATCCCAAACCTGATCTTCTACGGCCCTTCGGGAACAGGAAAAACAACGGTGGCCAATCTGATTGCCCAGCGTACCCGCCGACCTCTTCATCGTCTCAATGCCACCACTGCATCTATTTCGGATATTAAGGAGATCATTGCAGATATTGGAACTTTAATGGCACCAGACGGGGTGTTGCTATATCTGGACGAGATTCAGTATTTTAATAAAAAGCAACAACAGTCACTCTTAGAATTTATGGAGGATGGGCGGATTACCCTGATTGCTTCCACCACAGAAAATCCCTTTTTTGCGGTGTTTGGAGCGGTGTTGTCTCGCGCTACAGTATTTGAATTTAAACAAATAACAGCAGAAGATGCGCTTGTGGCAGTGGACCGGGGAATTGCGGCCATGGAGCAGCGTCTGGGGGCAAAAACGGAGTGCCAGCCGGGAGTGCGGGAACACATTGCATGGGCCTGTGGGGGCGATATTCGGAAAGCCATGAATGCGGTGGAACTGCTCCTAACAGCTGCAAAACGGCAGCAAGGAAAACTGCTTGTCACCTTGGAAGATGCAGAAGGGGTAGCTCAGAAGTCGGCTATGCGCTATGACCGTGAGGGAGATGCCCACTATGATATTGCCTCAGCACTAATGAAATCCTTGCGAGGCTCTGACCCAGATGCGGCTTTGCATTATCTGGCCCGGCTGTTGGAGGCGGGAGATTTGATTACTCCAATTCGTCGGATTTTATGTTCTGCCAGCGAGGATGTGGGAATGGCGTACCCTATGGCGGTGCCCATTGTAAAAGCCTGTGTAGACAATGCCTTGCAGTTGGGGCTGCCGGAAGCGCAGTTACCACTTGGACAGGCAGTGGTGTTGTTGGCCACCGCCCCTAAGTCCAATACATCCTGCATGGCAATTCATCAGGCTATGGCCGATGTACGGGCGGGAAAGGTGGGGGATATCCCCCGGGAGTTACAAAATGTCCACGCTGACTCCACTGGGTTGGAGCGGGAACAGGGATATCTCTACCCACATGATTTTCCAGGTCATTGGGTAGAACAGCAGTACCTGCCGGATGAACTGAAAGGGGTATGCTATTACCGCTATGGGGACAACAAAACGGAGCAGGCGGCAAAACGATACTGGGATGAGATAAAAAACAAATCATAAGAGAGAAAGATTCGAAGAAAGAACAAAACGAAGAAGTCGCCAAAGAGGAGGGGGAGAAGCGGCCGTGCGGAAGCTGGGCACTTTTGCTGGTGCGTTTGCTTTGGCGGTGGCGGTGGCCAACTGGCTATTGCCCACAGATAAACTCCCGATTTTCGGTGTGATTTGCCTTGGAGCGGCAGTGGGCTGTCGAATGATTCGCCTGCGCTACCTACGGGTGTGTGGACAGATTGCTTGTTGTGGGGCTGCTTTGGGACTATTGTGGACGGCGGCGTATGAGGACCTCTTTTTCCAGCCGGCGAAGGAATTGGATGGAAAAACGGTGGTGCTTGCCGGTACGGTGTCGGAGTGGCCTCAGGAGACGGAATACGGTGTCTCTGTTTTGGTTCAGGCAGACACCGATTCCTTTGTGCGGATCAATACGTTACTTTATATAGATGAACAGGGGCGTGCGTTGCAACCTGGGGATCAAATTTCTACTGTGGCCCACTGTACTTTGGCCAACCGCACCTTTTCCGGGGAGGAAATTACTTATTATACAGCCAAAGGGGTATTTCTCCGTGCGGAGGGATATGGGAAATTGGAAGTCTGTCGCCCAGACCATATCCCGCTCCGATACTGGCCGGCAATGTATGCCGAATGGTTGCAAAAGGGAATTACTGCAACCTTTTCAGAGGATACAGCCCCCATGATTTGTGCTCTGGCCACTGGGAATCGGGAGGATTTTTCGGATACGTTCCAAATCTGGTTGGAGCGCGCGGGACTGTCTCACATGGTGGCAGTGTCCGGAATGCATCTGGCGTATTTGGCGGGCCTGGTGGGACTGGTCTTAGGATACGGGAAGCGGAGCACCTCAGTAGTGGTCTGTGTAATTGTAACGCTATTTTGCATGATGGTAGGGAATACGCCCTCTGTGGTTCGGGCCACGGTGATGATTATACTGCTCCATCTGGCGCCGCTGTTACAGAGGGAACGGGACTCATTTACTGCTTTAGGGCTTGCTTTGCTCATTCTTCTACTTCAAAACCCCTATGCCGTGTCTCACATTGGATTGCAACTCTCCTTTGGCGCGGTGGCAGGAATTTTGTGGGTATCCGACCCAATTCAAACTGGATTGCTAAAAAGCTTTCATCTTAACTGTCGCCCTAAGAGCCGTCTGAGACGTGGACTGTGGCGTGTTCCAAGATTTTTTGTATCGATATTTTGCGCTACATTAGGAGCCTCGGTTTTTACGGTGCCATTGGTAGCGTTCCACTTCGGAACTTTTTCACTGGTTGCTCCGGTGTCTAATTTACTCACATTGTGGGCGGTCTCATGGCTATTTGGGGCTGGCCTAATTTTGGGATCTTTGGGCATTTTGGCACCTCAATTGGTAAGTGTGGCAGCGATTCCCTTTGTATGGCTTACCCGGTATCTCAATTGGATAATTGAAGAGTTGGGGCAATTGCCGCTAGCGGCCATCTCACTGGACTCGGTGTACTACCGGGCTTGGGTTGTATTGTTGTGCCTGATGGTGGGGGCTGCAATTTGGATAAAAGGAGAAAAACGTCTAATCCTTCCGGGATGCGCTTTGACGGTGGCCTTTGTGATGGCAGCGGTGTTTACGACCTTGACGTTTCGGGCAGGCTCCTTGTTGTTGGTGACGTTAGATGTAGGACAGGGGCAGAGTGTGGTGTTACGGCTGGGGAACTATGTGGCACTGATCGACTGTGGCGGAGATTGCCCTGAGAATGCGGGAGATGTGGCAGCTGATTACTTGCAGTCAGTGGGAAAAAATCGTCTGGATCTACTAGTGGTATCCCATTACCATGATGACCATGCCAACGGAGTGGCACAACTTTTGAAACGGGTGGAAGTGTCCGCCCTGGCACTGCCGGATGTGGAACAGGATGCTCCTTTACGACAGGAGATTGTATCTATGGCTCAGACGGAAGGGATCCCAATTTGGTACATCCGCCAGGATACGACACTCCGTTTTGGTCCAGCCAGTGAACTGACGATCTACCCACCTCTGGGCTTTGGGACGGACAGCAACGAACTGGGGCTGACCGTGTTGGCTGGAGCGGGTGAGTATCATGCTCTACTGCCAGGAGATATGGACGGTCAAGTGGAGCAACAGCTATTGGCCCACGTCCAACTCCCCCGTGTGGAGTGTCTGGTGGTGGGACACCACGGCTCAGCTACCTCTAGTACGATGGAATTTTTGTCTGCCATCCAGCCGGAAGTGGCGATTCTTTCCGTAGGAGCAAACAATCGTTATGGACATCCAGCTTTGGAGACATTGGAGCGGCTGGATGGATTAGGTACCAAAATCTATCGTACCGATTTACAGGGGACGGTGGAATTTCGTGTCAAGGGCTCCTGAATAAAAAGATATGACAAAATGATCCGAAAGACAACGCAGGAGGAATGAAACCATGCCGCCAAAGACCAAGCCGGACGATGCTGGCTATCGAAAACTGAAGAAAGACCTGTCCGGAGGGGGGACACCGGGGCAGCTTTATGTATTCCACGGAGAGGAGACCTACCTACGGGATTATTACTTGGGGAAGCTGCGAGAGCAACTGTTGACGGGTGGAATGGGGGAATTCAATCTGCATGAGATTGCGGCTCGAGACATGTCGCCCCATGCCCTAGAGGAAGCAGTGGATTGCCTGCCCATGATGGCCCAGCGCACCTTGGTGCTGGTTACAGATTATGACCTGTTTAAAGCAGGAGAGGGGGAGCGAGAGGCATACGGCAAACTTTTTGCTCAACTGCCAGATTATGTGTGCGTGGTGTTTGTCTACGATCTCATTCCCTACAAAGGAGATGCCCGCACCAAATTGGCAGCAGCTTTGAAACAATACGGCACGGTGGTGAACTTTGTCCGCCAGGATCAGGGGGATCTAGTGGATTGGGTACGCCGCCGCTTCCGTGCTCTGGGGAAAGAGATTGACTCTCGTATGGCGTTGGAACTGATTTTCCTGTGTGGGGATTTGATGACTAATCTGATTGGAGAAATTGAGAAAATCGGGGCCTATGCCAAACATCCTCACATTACCCGAGAGGACATTCAGGCAGTCGCTACTCCGCAACTGGATGCAGTCGTCTTTCGTATGACCGATGCGGTTGGAGAGCGGGATTTTGACCAGGCAATGGCGGTTTTGGGGGAACTTTATCAGATGCAGGAACCTCCGGTGAAGATTCTCTGGTCTTTAGGTCGGCAGATGCGGCAGTTATACTGTGCTCGGTTATGTCTGGAGCAAGGGTACGGAAGTGGACATTTGGCTCAACTGTGGGGCCTAAAGCCTTATCCGGCAGAAAAGCTGATGAAAAGCGCCAAGCGGTTTTCGCTGCCGTGGTGTCGCCGGGCAGTGGTGCGTTGTGGCCAGATGGATTTAGCGATGAAGTCCACTGGACAAGACGGGCAAGAACTGCTTACGACTTTGATGCTGGAATTGTCTACACCGATGTAAGGGGGGAGACGTTTGGTTGCCATCCAGGAGGCCATCGTGGTGGAGGGGCGTTACGATAAAAACGCCCTATCCCAAGTGGTGGATACCCTGATTTTAGAGACGGCTGGCTTTGGCATTTTTAAGAACCAGGAGCAAATGGCTCTGCTGCGTCGAGCCGCCCAGTGCCGCGGGCTCATTGTCCTCACGGACTCCGACGGGGCGGGGTTTGTGATTCGAAACCGGATTAAAAGTGCGTTGCCAAAGGAGCAGGTAAAGCACGCCTACATTCCCGACGTCTATGGAAAGGAACGCAGAAAGAAACATGCCGGGAAAGAGGGAAAGTTGGGAGTGGAGGGAATGCCGCCTCAGGTATTGTTGGGGGTGCTCCAACGGGCGGGAGCTACCTTTCTGGAACTACCATCCAAAGAGAAGGATTTCTTTCCCCTTCTTACCAAGGCCGATCTGATGTCAGCAGGTCTAGTAGGAGGAACGGATAGTTTCCAAAAACGCCTGGAACTGCTGCGGCAACTGGAACTTCCTTCACATATGAGCGCCAACGCCCTGCTTGCTGTCCTCAATGGATGTTATAGCCGCGAGGAGGCGCGAAGCATTTTAAAATTGACCGAAAAAAGGCTGTGACTATAGTCACAGCCTTTTAAAATTTGTAGATTACAGTACCTTTGTAGATTACAGTACTATGGCGGCTAGTTGCCCCAGGTGGTCAGAGAGTTGTTCCACACCAGCATATCGAAACACAGCCACATTTCCGCCTCGGCCCAGTGCGGCCATTTGCCAGATTTGGTCCGGATGGGTGGCTAGGATGACGAAGTCCAGACCGGGATAGTTTATCTCCTCATAAGACCATTCCAAGTTGACCAGCCGATAAGAGTCCAACTGGGCATGGGCCACCGGTCGGGCCAGAGCAGGGAGGAGTAGGTGAAAATAGGTCATGTCCAAATCGGGAGAATAGCGGTATTTCCCGCCTTCTGGGTCTGGAGAAAAGGCATTGGTCATTGTTCCTGCTTGGGAACTGTATGCCTCCTGCGTGACGGAATACCAAGTGGGGGCAAGAAAAGAAAAACGGGCCTCGGCATAATTTTCCGGCTGATCGTGGAAAGGGGCCTCCTCAAAAAGTTCCTCCCAGTAGTACACCGGCTCCTGCTCCAGTTCTTGGATTTCAAGGTATGGCTTATTAAAACGATCTAATGAAATATTTTTCCAAGGGTTCAAAGAATCAAAGTATCCCACCAGAATAAAGAGAATCAGGGGAACGATGAGTGCAAACTGGATTTTATTTTCCCATGCAATCCACTTGCTGGGGCCAGGCGAGGGAGGTGGGGGCAAGCCTTCTATCAGAGCAGAGTAGGTACGACGGAGAGTGCGGTAATCCCGGAATCCGATACGGGCCATAAAGAGAGCGCACAGGAGGAACAGCAACAAAGTTGGTTCCAATACATGTAATAAGACCAGAGGCAGAAAGGCAAAATGGTCGGGCTGGACGTCGTACTTGCTCTCAAAGAAGAACAGGGCCCAGATCAGGGCAGCTGCAACTAGGGAGTAGATAATTATCTTTCTGCGGCGGTAAGAAGTGAATGCTTTTTTTAGTGGCTGGATCGAAAGCCCACGGCTCTGGTAGTCGCTGAACAACTCTGGGGCGTTGGGATCAGTGGTGTAGAAGAGATGGTAGGCACGCCCGACGGAGCATGCATACTCCCAACCTCCCTGACGATAGAGTTCCAACTGTTCTGCCGAAGGTTCCTCTTTGCCTCTTCCGATGACGTCCAAACGGAACCGGTATCCTCGCTGATTGGTAGGTTTAAACGTGGCCCAGGAACCCAGGTGGGTGGGAAACAGGCCATCCTGGGCTTGCTCTTCCAGCCACTGTTCTATGCCGGGAATGTCATAGAGAGAAAGGGGAATAAATTTACGAACCAGTTTCATTGTGATCTCCTTTCCAAGGGAAAAATACGGAGTGTACGGGTGCGGCTCAAAGTGCGGATGTTAGACGCTGGACCAGAAGAGAGAGTGCCGTTGTTTCGTCCGCAGCGCCAGAACAGGTGAAGGTAAAAACCTGAGTCCCCACAAGACCTACATAAAAAAGATTGGGAGTCGTGCGGTCAGAGAACTGATAAGTAATCTGCACCAATTGATCGAAGCCGGGGAAGTCCATATTCTCCCGTGTGACAAAGGTGAAAGCAGTTGGATAGTCAGCGTAGAGGCCAGACGTATTTTTCTCCCAATTCTTTTGATATTCCTCCAACTCCTGCCACCGTTCTTCTACACTTCCCTGAAATACAACTTGGGCTAGACTGGGAGATCGGGTTCGGAAATAGTTCAGATAAAGACGACTTTCCATTTGGGAGCCGTCAGGGAGAGTGACCATCCCGCCCTGGGCCACACGGTATTGCTCGGGGGCAAGCCAGGATTGCTGAGTTTCATCGGAAAAGAGCATCTCCTGGGGGCTGTACTGGCGTAGACTGGCACCGGTGGGGAGGATTTCCTCCAGTGTGACATGTGGAAAGTTCCATTCTTCCGTACCTTCCAGCCACTGAGAATTGTAACTGTTGGAAATTGTCTGAACCACCCAAAATAAAGAGAGAGAAAAAACGGTAACGGAGAGCAAAAGTACACATGGTGTCTGATAACGTCGCTTTGCAGCCTTGGGGATTATACCTTGGGAGAGTTGCCTGTACAAGTGTCGAATCAGATAAAGCCGTCGAACGGCCGAAAATACTTCTATTCCTACGGCTACCAATAGAACCAGACAAAGGGGCAGTAGCACGTCTGCCTCCAGAATGACTCGCATAGGGACGGTGGCAGGGGCGGTGAACAGCTGATAGATTAGGTCACGCAGCAAGAAGGCAATCCAAAGTGGGACAAGAATCAAGAGCCTCCACTGCCGTCTGACCATCTTTTTCAGGGTCAGAGCCAGACTTTCCGGGTCGGTATATAGTTCAGGAGCCTGGGGGTCATCACAGCGGTAGACGGTGTAGAGTTGGTGAATTTGGGTAACATATTGCCAACCCATCTGTTTATAGAGTTCATTGTGCTCTTTCCAGTCGACACGGTTGTCCACCGGTTCCAGGCGGTAGCGACTGCCAGGGGCAGATGGGTCAGGTTGAAAGGGAATGCGGCCGATGTCAAAGAAGCTGGGCCAGTCTACAAGTGCGTATCCGGCAGAGGCCTGCTCATTAAGCCATTCCTCAATTCCTTGAAAATCCCACATGGAGCAGGGAAGCCATTTTTTTACCTTCATGCTTCACACCTCCTTGTCAACGCTCCAAAGGAGTTGTCATTCCAACGAGTTCCTCAAAGTGTTCCTTCAGATCGCCGTGTCCCGTGTACCGAACACAGGCGACCCGGCCGTTTCCAGCTACCACTGCCACTTGGAACGGTGTATTTCCCCAATGGGCCACCGCCAGATAGTCCACTCCCTCCTGGAAGTACTCATTGACTGTCCAGCCTGAATTCTGGGCCTGTTTCCACCAAGTGTCCGTCTTCCACCACACACTGCCTTCCAACTCCATAGCGTCTTTCAAGAGATCTTTGGCCAGAGGTCGGGACATGGAAGGAACAAGGAGGCGGTACCAATCTACCTCCAGACGCACCCAGAGTTCGTTGTCCCAATGGCCGCTCTGTACCGTCTCCCAGGCGGTGGGGGCCAGAAGGTAGCACTCACGGTCGCAAAAGTTGGCATAGTCCACTCCGTCTACTTCGAAGGAATCAGGCTGGTATCCGTCCCCCTCCAGTGATTGAATAGAAAGAAGTGTAAAGTCTTCTAGCTTATCAAGACTGCGGGGTGGCCCCCCAATGAAAGGCAAGATGTAGTCGGCAAAAAAGAACAGAGTTGCCAAGGCAATCGTGCAGAAAAAGACGGTCAAATTCCGTCTGGTGCGGTTTTGGTAGGGGATCTTGTGGGTAAGCGGGGTGCCCTGTTTGAGAGAGCGAACTAGTTTCGCCATGCGCTGCCAATCTTTGAATTCAGTGGGTATAGTGAACAAAAAGAAGATTGAATAGATAAACACTGTTAGAAGATAGCTTTTCTGGACGAACTGCAGCCAGGGTGTGCCACTGGCAAATGCAAAGATTGGGGTTCCAAGAAGAATGGCCGAAAATAGACAGGTAAGCAAAAAACCCCGGCGCAGACGCCTGGCTAGCTTGCCAAGTAACTCTCCCTGAAGAGATGGATCGGTGTGGGGTTCCTGTGCGTGGGCGGTGCGGGCACGGAAGACAGGCAGGTTATTTGCTTTCCCCAAATCGCACACGTAGTCCCATCCCATCTCCTCATATAAATCAAACAGGCTCTGGGGTGCTTCATCGTAAGGCCATAGACCTGGGATGTACTCCACGCGGTACCGCACCCGCCGAGGCGCGCCCCGAGTGAAAGAGGAGAAAAGCGGACGGAAACGCTTAAGATAAAGTCCATCTGCGGCCATATCCTCAAGCCAACTCTCCACAGCAGCTAAGTCATAGGGCTCCACGGGCGTGAATTTATAGAACGTATTCATGAAGGAAACCTCCTTTACAGGGATTCCATCATCTGGGCAAAGCGCTGTAAGTAGTCGGCTAAATTTTTGCTTCCCAGATAGTCAGCCCGCAAGACAGTGCAGTCCATGCGGAGAATGAGAAAGGTAGTCGTCTTGCCCTCGAGGATAAGAATCTGGTCTAAGCCATAGGCAGGCTCTAACGTTTCGTATTGGTCAGAGCCGCCATAATAACTCCATTCTGTAACTCGCTGTTTGGCCAGAGCGGATAGGGGGTAGCGGGAGACGTAAACTTCCAGGTGGGGGACAGAATTGAGATTTAGGGTATCATCCCACTGTGGAAAGCTCCCGAACTGACGAAACGTCCAACGCTCTGCACTGAGCAGGGTATTGCTGTAGGAGACATGATCCATATTAAAGGATGGATCTCCGGTGAGCCGGAAGTCTGCCCCTTCAATTTCGGAGAGTGTGACGAAGTTTGTCTCCTCTAGAGGAATCCAGGGGTTGTCGTAATTAAAAATCTGGGTGAGGAAGTTGCACAGGGTGACCCCCAGAAGAAACGCAGCCAGCACCACCGCTACAGCCGCCAGTCGACTCCCAGGGGCTGGAGAGAGGGGTTGCCCACGCCGTAGCCGTCGGCTGAGCCGCAGCAAGGTCCAGAGCCCGTGAAGATAAGAGACGTCTATCAACAGAAGGCCGGACAACAAAACAAAAAAGGGGAGCACTCTGCCGCCGAAGAGAGTGGATACCGGGAAATACTGTAAAGATTCAAGTAGAAACATACCTGGAAAATAAAAGGATAACAGAAAGAAATTGGCTATAAGCAACCCAAGCCCACCAAAAAGCTTCTGGCGCAGAAAGCGGCGGATGGAGTATCTCAGGATCTCTGGATCGGTATGGGCGGAGGCATCCGTCTGAGTGGTGGAGGCATAGACATAAAAGTTTTTTCGAAAAATTCCCCAAAAACTCCAGCCGGCCTCTCGATAAAGGGCGTTCAGTTGTTCATCCTCCTGATCAGTCTTTTCCCGGGCGCACTCCAGGTGGATGGACACTTCCTGTTTAGGGCCTTGAATAAAGCAGGTGAGTGGGCCTGCTGTAAAAGAAAAGCGTAACCCGCGTGCAGCCTGCTGCTCTAAGTAGCGCTTCAGGCCGGGGAAGTCGTAGCCGCTGACAGGGGTCAATCGGGCGACAATTTTTCCTTCCTCCTGTTTCATTGCAGTCCCTCCTCCTGGTCGGCGTCATCTACACAGGTGCGCAGCCGCTCTACCTCATCTTGGTATATCGCTCGCCCCTTGTCGGTGAGATGATAGGTACGTTTGCGTCCATCTACTTCTGTCTCTACAATTAATTTTTCATCCTGAAATTTTCCTAACAGGGTATAAAGTGTTCCAGGTCCCAGCCGTACCCGTCCATGGGTCCGCCGCTCCACAAATTCGGTAATTTCTGTGCCGCATCGATCCTGTCTCAGGAAGGACATGAGGACATAGAACATTGGTTCCGTCAGTGGTCCACGTTCTTTTCCACCCATGGAGCGGTCCTCCTTTCTACTACATCGCGTTATAATATCGTCTAACGATATTATAACGCGAGATTGAGGACGTGTCAAGAGATCTGGATGGAGAATGGGCGGAAGACAGGGAAAGAAAGCAAAGAGCGGAGGGTACAAAAGGCGGAGATATGAGCAGAGGAAAAGGGATTGGAAGGGAGGAGAAAGGCAGAGGGTGGAAAGAGGAAGAAAAGGGGGGAGGAGAAACGATGCGACAAAATATCCCTACCGGAATATGACCAAATTCTTCCGGCCAAGCCCCTATAATAAAACCTGCTGAGCATAAGGTATGTGAGAAGAGGATTGGTATTCCGAGAGATGGAAGCAAGTCTATTCCAAAGACCAGGAGAAAAGGAGGGGATTGCAGCATGACAGTAATTTATGTAGACACCCTATTTTTGCTCAATACAGGGGTAGACTATTTGTTATTACTATGTGCGGCGCGGCTGGCTGGGGAACCGCTGCACCGGATCCGATTTGCACTAGGGGCAGGGATGGGTGGGTTGTATGCAGTGGCTATTTTCCTGCCTGGGTTAGGGTGGTTCAGTCATCCTCTGTGTCGGGCAGCCAGTGCGCTGGGAATGCTGTTGATCGCTTATGGCGGCAGCCGACGTTTACTGAGGCAGGGAATTTTATTTGTTGGTTTGAGTTGTGCCTTTGCCGGCGGTGTGGTGGCCATCAGTCTACTGGGAGGAGAGGGATTGGCTTTAGGGGATAAGGGCGTTTTATATTCTCCCATGGATTTAAAGATTGTGTTGTTGTCAGCGGCGGGGTGCTATGGAGTGCTTTCGGTGGTATTTCGACAAGCTGGACGTCATTCTGTGAGTTCTGGAGAATTACTTCCAGCCAAGATTTATTTGGAAGGTCGGTGTGTCCAGGTGTTGGCGTTGGTAGATACAGGAAACACACTGACGGACCCTGCGTCGGGGCGTCCAGTGATGGTGGCGGAGGGGGAATGCCTCAAGGAACTATTTCCCGGGGAAAACTGTCCGGAGAGAGCCGACCTGCTGGATCCAACTGAGGCAGTGGTGCGTTTGGGTACTGGCCCTTGGAAAAATCGGTTTCGGTTGTTGCCATACCGGTGTGTTGGAGTGGAGCGAGGATTACTTTTGGCGGTACGAACGGATCGAGTGGTATTGGGGAATCGAGAACAAGGGGGACTTTTGGTGGCACTGTCACCAACACCAGTATCAGATGGCGGTGGGTATCGAGCTTTAGTGGGGGCACTGGACGGAAAGGATGGATTGTAGTGAGAAGGGGTTTGATTTTCCTCAAGGAGAAGATAGGGCAGTGGCTGACTAAACTGGGGTTATATCTGCCGGGAAAAGTGATGTACATAGGAGGCAGCGATACATTGCCTGTTCCACTGGAACGGGAGGAGGAAGCGGATCTGATTGCCCGATTGGAGCAGGGAGACATCCAGGCTCGAAATCGGTTGATTGAGCATAATCTGCGCCTGGTGGCCTACATTGCCCGGCGCTTTGAGAATACAGGGATTAACATTGAAGACCTGATTTCGATTGGAACCATTGGGCTTATCAAAGCAGTTGGGACATACCAGCCGGCAAAGAGCATCAAATTAGCAACATATGCCAGTCGGTGTATTGAAAATGAAATTCTCATGTATCTGCGTAAGACCTCAAACCAGAAGACAGAACTGTCTTTTGATGAGCCGTTGAATACGGACTGGGATGGAAATGAGTTGTTACTTTCAGATATTTTAGGCACGGATGGAGACCTTGTTATGCGCCCCATTGAAGCAGATGTGGACCGGCAACTGCTTCGGCAGGCTATGGATCGTCTGGAACCGAGAGAGCGGGCTATTATTACCATGCGCTTCGGGTTGGACGGGAAACGGGAACAGACCCAAAAAGAAGTGGCGGACCAACTTGGCATTTCGCAATCTTATATCTCCCGCTTGGAAAAGCGAATCATTGCCCGGTTAAAAAAAGAGATGGTGCGCCTGATGTAATAGGAGAATGTGCAGGAGATTCTTTTCCAGAAGAAGAGGAAAAATGACTGGCCAAAATGCATCAGACATGGTACACTATGGGCAGGAAAACAAGGAGAGCAACAAAGGATAATAAAGAGAGAAATGAGGGGACGTTATGTACGAGGCGTTTTCTAGCCTAATTAATGGTATTAGCACCATTATGTACAGCTATGTGCTGATTGTTTTGCTTCTGGTAGTGGGGATATACTTTACCCTTCGTACCAAGTGTATTCAGTTTCGGCTGTTGGGAGAATCTGTGCGCGTTGTGGGAGAAAAATCCAATGACCGCAATGCGGTTTCTGCCTTTGAAGCGTTAATGGTGTCCACTGCCAGCCGTGTGGGAACGGGGAATATTGTGGGTGTAGCCAGTGCCATTTGTATTGGTGGGTATGGTGCAGTATTCTGGATGTGGCTGATTGCCATTGTGGGTGGGGCCACCGCTTTTGTGGAGAGTACGCTGGCTCAGATCTATAAGAAGCGGGATCCGAACGGCGGTAGCTATGGCGGCCCCTCTTATTATATTCAAGCAGCACTAAAAAGCCGGGGACTGGGCGTGTTGTTTGCGGTGGCTTTGATTGCTACCTATGCCGGTGGATTTAACATGTTGGCCTCCTTTAATTTAATTACGACTATGAAGGGCTACGCATTTTACCAGAATGCTATGGTGACCTTTATGGGCCGTGACATTAATTTAGTGACTGTGATTGGTGGTGCATTACTTGCCATTCTGGTGGCGATTTGTATTTTAGGCGGAGGCAAGCGGTTAGTAAAAATCACGGGTGTGCTGGTTCCAGTAATGGGGGTTTTGTATATCCTCATGGCCTTGGTAGTTATGGTAATGAATTTGGAACTGTTGCCCACCGTACTGGTGAAAATTTTCCAGGGAGCTTTTGATTTCAAGGCCATTTTCAGTGGGTTTGCAGTTTCCGCTGTAATGCAGGGAGTTAAGAGAGGACTATTTTCCAATGAGGCGGGCGTTGGTTCTGCTCCCAATGCAGCAGCTGCGGCGAATGTCTCCCATCCGGTTAAACAGGGGCTGGTACAGATGCTATCAGTCTTTATCGACACCATTTTGGTGTGTTCAGCCACGGCTATGATGTGTCTTTGCTCCGGAATTGCACCGGATATTTCCATGGAGGATGGCATCTCCTATGTTCAGGTCTCTATGTCATCCGTTTTTGGGGTGGTTGGACCCTATTTTATCACGGTGGCTATGTTGTTGTTTGCGTTTACCACCCTGTTGGGCAACCTGTTTTATTGCGAGGGGTGCTTGAATTATGTAGCGGGCCGTACATTGGGAAAGGTTCCCATGAATGTATTCCGCATTTTGGCTGCCCTGGTGGTTTTTGTAGGAGCGCAGTTGGAGTTTGGCTTAGTGTGGGCGATTGCCGATGTGTTGATGGGTGTTATGGCGCTAATTAATCTGCCGGTCATCGTGATTTTGGGGAACACTGCACTGCGTGCACTGGAGGATTATGTAAAACAGAAGAAGATGGGACGCAATCCGGTCTTCAAAGCATCCTCCATCGGACTGGAAGGGCAGACGGATTTCTGGCAGTAAGAGCAGATATTTGTGATTTGGTCACGGAACGGCTATGAATTTCCTGCTAAGATTGCATCCATAGAAAAAGGTTACCATGCGGACACAATCCCATAGGTAGCGATATGGCAGGGGAGAGGCATTCAGGAGAAGAAGCTATGTATCGAAGAAAGCTGCCCGCTGCAGATCCTGCAGCGGGCAGCTTTTTTACAAAACATATTATGACTGGGCAAGGTGAGTTAACCGATCAACATCTAGTAGTTCAATGGTTCCGCGAGAGAGTTGTACCATCCCTTCCTGCTGAAAATAGCGTAACATACGGGTGACTACCTCACGAGCAGAACCTAGGTGATTGGCAATTTTCTCATGGGTGAGAGAAAGAACCGTAGAGTCCTCCAGCGTATACTCTTCGATTAGAAAAGCTGCCAACCTCTTGTCAAAGCTTTTCCACAAGATTTGTTCGATGCGCCACATGACTTCTGAGAAGCGAGTGGCCATAATCTGATTGGTGTAATTGGCTACTTGAGCAGATTTTTCCATGAGAGATTTATAGACATCGGGTGGAATAATCCAGAGATCACAGTCCCGCTCAGCTTGAATAGTGAGGTCAAATTGGATGCTTTGCATCATACAAGAAGCAGAAAACAGGCAGATATCTCGTTCAAACAGGCGATATAGAGTGACCTCGCGCCCCTCGGGGGATAAGATAAACGCGCGCAATTGTCCGGAGCGAACAAGAATAAGACCTAGACAGTCCCCTGAGCCACTGTGTAAGATAGTATCCTTTTTTACAGAACGTTGCACAGAAGATTGGGTCAAAAGTTGCTGTTGAGAGGAACTCAGTTGATTCCAAAAAGGCAGGGCATTAGACAGTTCCATAATAACCTCCATATAAGGTTGAATAGGGGAAACGTGGATAGAAAAGTGGATTGCCCAGAGATGTATTAACACTTCACATGTGTTTATGATGTATTAGTATAAGGGCGAATTTAGAAGCCTGTCAAATATTTTTATAGAAGAGTATCCAAACCAAAGCAAGGAGGAACAAAATGCAGTATATCGTCTCATTTTTAGAAGGGATTATTACCTTTCTCTCTCCCTGTCTGCTGCCTATGCTGCCGATTTACCTGTCTTATTTTGCAGGAGGTGGAGAGCGAAGCGGCAGACGGACGCTGCTGGGTGCAGTGGGCTTTGTTTTGGGCTTCACAGTGGTGTTTGTCTCGATGGGGGCTTTGGCAGGAACGATCGGCAGTTTCCTGAGCGCACATCAAAAGTGGGTAAATGGGATCTCTGGATTATTGGTAATTCTATTTGGGTTAAATTTTTTGGGGCTACTGCCTGTTTCTCTCTTTCGTGGGGGAAGCCATTTTTCAGGGGTGCACCAGCCTGGCTTTTTTGCTTCCATTTTGTTTGGCATGGTATTTTCCGTTGGTTGGACACCTTGTGTGGGAGTGTTTTTAGGTTCGGCGTTGGTACTGGCTTCTCAGCAGGGACATGTTCTGGTGGGGATGCTCATGTTGCTGTGTTACTCTTTGGGCCTTGGAATTCCCTTTTTACTCAGCGCGGTACTCATCGAGCGGCTGAAATCGGCTTTTGATTGGGTAAAACGTCATTATAAAGTCATTAACTGGATCAGCGGTGGCTTTTTGGTACTGGTGGGTATCATGATGGCAACCGGTACACTGGGGAGACTGCTGAATTGGTTGAGTTAGGAGGCATTATGAAAGGAAAAAGAGCAATTATTTTTTGGGCGGTGGCACTGATTTTTTTACTTGGCGGATCCTATTTGTTATATACAAAGCTAGCCCCCGGGATTCAAACCGAGAATCTGGCGGTGCAGGAGTCAGAGACTGCCCAGTCCTCCAGTTCGTCTTCCCAGGAGGAAACAGAGCCGGTTGCTGCACCGGATTTTACGGTGGAGAATGGGGAAGGGGAATCGGTTCAGTTGTCCGATTTTGTAGGTAAGCCGGTTGTGCTGAACTTCTGGGCTAGTTGGTGTGGTCCATGTCAAAACGAAATGCCAGATTTCGATGCAGTTTACTTGGATATCGGGGACGAAGTGGAATTTATGATGGTTAATGTAACGGATGGGACCCAAGAGACACGAGAAAAAGCTGAAACCTTTGTAAAGGAAAAGGGTTTTTCATTCCCGGTATATTATGATACCCAGCTGCAGGCATCTATGGCCTATGGCGTACAGTCTCTGCCACTGACATTTTTTGTGGATGAAGAGGGATATATTGCTGCCTGGGGAAACGGGATGATGAGCAGGGAAACATTGGAACGTGGCATTGCACTAGCTAAGGGAGAAGGATAATAAATAACCGCCTGGAGGGACAGTATCCAGGCGGTTTTTCAATATCGGTTTTAGATGAGTTGACGGAATAAGCCGTGTTGAGAGCAGTGCCAATAGAGTAAACCATGACCACGCCGAGGCAGACGCACTTGAAAATCCCATTCTGGCCAGCGTTTTAAAAGGGTAGTCTGTTCGCTGGAGACAAAAGAAACAAAGGTAAGAAAGTGCTCCTTCTGCATTGGGTGGCTGGGGGAAGTGATAAACCATTCATCCTCCACTTCTTCCAGCAGTAGGGAATGATCGAGATCTGGTTTTTGTGGAACAAGAGGAGACAGGTGTCTGCTGCAACAAGAAACGATGGCCTGGCTAGTGGCAGTGATTAGGTTTCCACATTGGGGGCAAAGAAAAAAGGACAAGTTACGCATACTTCCTCCATCTCGGGTCCGTGTATCCAGGCGTCCGGATAACAAGTGTTCTACAGGAATGTGAAGGAGGAGGGCCAGCTGAGGCAGTAATGACACATCCGGATATCCCAATCCGCGTTCCCACTTAGAAACGGCTCGATCTGTGACGCCAAGATGTTGAGCCAATTGTAATTGTGTTAAATGTTGCTCAGTACGTAGTGCACGGATGAGCGATCCAGTTTTGTATTGATCCATACGGTATCCCTCCTAACCGTATTATGCCAAAGGATTGAGCAGTTGGCAACAAACGGTAGGTTGAGTGAAACGGAAAAGAAATTGACAGTAAGGGTAGGATAGAGTAAACTATGTAAGATAAGGATGTTGTCCGTTTTGGGGATTAGGAGCAATGCTATGAAACGAAATGCAAAAGTATCTACGGCGGTGATCCGGCGTTTGCCGCGGTATTATCGTCAGCTATCCGAGTTGCAAGAGGCAGGAGTAGTGCGGATTTCCTCCAATGCGCTGGGAAAGTCGATGGGACTGACTGCCTCTCAGATCCGGCAAGATCTATTTTGTTTTGGGGAATTTGGTCAGCAAGGGTATGGCTATAAAGTAGATAGTTTAAAAGAAGAGATCGGGGAGATTTTGGGAATTCACCGGGGCCATACTATTGTGGTATTGGGGACAGGAAACCTGGGACGAGCCCTTATTAAGAATTTCAAATTTTGTAGTAATGGTTTTCAGTTGCTGGCCGCTTTTGATGTAAATGAACAGGTAATCGGGACATCGATCGCAGGGGTTCCGGTCTACCATGTGGACACAATGGAGTCGTTTCTAGCAGAGCATCCAGTGAGTGTGGGCTTGCTAACGGTACCTATTTCTGCGGCGCAGAGCATGGGAGACCGGTTGGCAGCGGCGGGAGTAAAGGGTATTTGGAACTTTACAAATTATGAAATAACGGTTAACCGTCCGGATGTTGTGGTGGAGTCGGTCCATTTTTCCGACAGCCTGCTGGCCTTGAGTTATATGATCTCTCAAAGGGAGGATCAGATGGCACAGCGAGAGGAGGAGACATTGTGAAAAAGTCTTTTATCAAGTTGCTGTGCGGTTGTGTGGTGTTGGCAGGTATGGCTTGCGGAGCTTATGCGGTAAGTGGGGGAGAGAGCCTGATCACCTTAAGCTATCTGAAAGAGACATTTTTCCCCAGTGCGGTTGAAAAAGGGACACAAGCGGGAAATGCCATGTTACAAGAGGCTTATGAAAATGCGAAGGACAAACTAGATTCTCTAAACAGTGGTAGTACAAGCCCAGAAGAAGGCTCTTACAGCAGTTCGCTGCAAGGGCGAACTTGGTATGGGGGAGATAGGGTAGAATTGCCCACTGGCTCCGGAGCACTGTTGCTGGCGGGAGCGGCGTCGGTGACGCACAACGGGACAGTGATTGATGTGACAGACGGTGTGGAGGTAGCTTCCGGCTCTGCTCTAAAAGTTGGACATCGGTACTTAGTAGGAGAAGATACTCGGGCGAAAATCCAGATTGGGTCTGGAACAGCAAGTTTAGGTGTGGAAGGAACCTATATTTACCAGAAAGGGTCCGGTTCTGCGTCTCCATTTTATGATGTGGCAAGCACGGATTGGTTCTATGATTCTGTAGCTTATGTATATGAAAATAAACTGTTTTCTGGTATGGACGAGCACCATTTTGGCCCTTATGAAGCGATGAACCGGGCGATGCTGATGACCGTGTTGTACCAGATGGCAGGAGCGCCTTCCGATGAATTAGAAGCGGCCTCTATTTTAAGTTTTGATGATGTGCCTAACTCTGCCTGGTATGCACCCTATGTAAAATGGGGGGCGGCTCAGGGAATTACGGCAGGAACCGGGCCGCGCACCTTTAGCCCGGAACAACAAGTTACGAGGGAACAGGTAGCGGCACTTCTCTATAGTTTTGCTGGTAACTACTTGAATCTGGAATTAACAGCGGGAACGGATTTATCAGGATATGAAGATTTGGACCAGGTCAATGAATGGGCGGTGGAGGCCTTTGCTTGGGCAGTAGCGGACGGAGTAGTCAGTAGTACTTCAACGGACCGACTTACCCTGAGTCCAAGTAAAAATGCCAACCGAGCAGAGGTGGCCACAATGTTGAGGTCCTTTTCAGAAAATAACCTGTAAAGAGGCAGAACCCATTTTCCTTCTGCGCATATGATAAGAATGAGAAGGGCAAACAGCCCTCTTAAAACTTTCATAAAAAGTAGGAGGTACTCATATGGGGTGCTGCAATAACGGTTTTGGCGGCGGAGGCTGCATGTGGATCATTCTCTTGATCATCATCCTGTGCTGCTGCTGTGGCAATGGGAATAGCGGCTTAAACAACAATGGCTGCGGTGGGAATAACGGCTGCGGCTGCTGCTAAATTAAATGGAAAACAAAACCCGGACCTGAAGGTCCGGGTTTTGTTTGTATATAGAGAGAAATAGGAAGAGGGGACGAGAAACAAGCAGAGCAAATAAACCAAGAGGAACTGGTTTTTCCGAAAAGAATCTTGCAATTTTACCGGGAAAGGTGTATGATAAGCGTCGCAAGCAGAACCGACGGCTTCATTTCAAGGACAGGAACTGGAGTCGGCGGGATTTGTCGTGCGTCCGCCTGACGCGGACGAAATGGGGCGCATTTCATTTCACTCGGGAGGGGCAGCAATACTGCGACATCACTGCCATTGGGACGAAGGCGGGGGATTTGGTGCGGTATTCGAGGGAAAAGGGCGTCCTTGTTCCAGCGATAGCAGTATAGGGAGGTCGAAATCTGAATGAGTAAATTTCTCAAGCGTTCCGCGCAGGGCGCGGGGGTCCCCCATGAAAAGCGGACTTCCAGCCTTGAAACGGTAGTGATGCCGCTGCCGTCGAAGATCGTCCTGTCCATGTCCCAGCACATTGGTGCCCCGGCGTCCCCCACCGTGGCAAAAGGCGATCAGGTGTATGTAGGCACTGTGGTAGGAAAGTCCGGCGGGTTTGTCTCATCTGATGTGCATTCTGGTGTGTCCGGTATTGTAGATGGGATTACTACCATCACTGCGCCGAACGGAGCAACACAAACCGCAGTGGTGATTATCCCAGATGGAGAGCAGAAAGTGGATCCGTCCATTGCGCCTCCAGAAGTGACCGACCTGAAGTCCTTCCAGGATGCAGTACGGGCCAGTGGTCTAGTAGGACTGGGCGGTGCAGGTTTCCCTGCGGCGGTTAAGCTGGCGCCCAAGAACCTGGATGAGATCGATACGCTGATTATCAATGGCGCTGAATGTGAGCCCTATATCACGTCGGATAATCGCTGCTTAATTGAAGACACCCACTTCATTCTCGGTGGCATCAAGGCCGTTATGAAGTACTTAAACATTGGGAAATGTGTGATTGGCATTGAAGCCAACAAGCCGGAGGCTATTGCCAAAATGAAGGATGCCATTGACGTACCGGGCATTGAAGTTAAGACGCTGGCTTGTCGGTATCCCCAGGGCGCTGAGAAAGTGCTCATTGAGAACTGTACTGGACGGGAGGTTCCCTTCCCAGGGCTGCCCTCTGATGTAGGGGTGATCGTAATGAACGTCACCTCGGTAGCTTTTGTTGGCAAGTATTTGGAGACGGGAATGCCGCTGGTCACTAAGCGTTTGACGGTAGAAGGAGATATCGTTAAGGAGCCCAAAAACGTAGAAGTAGTGATTGGCACGCCGATTCAGGAACTGTTGGACTTCTGCGGTGGCCTCACGGACGAGCCCGGCAAGGTGCTCTATGGCGGTCCTATGATGGGCAACTGCGTAGCGGATTTGTCCCAGCCTATCTTGAAGAACAACAATGCGATTATGGCCTTCTCCCGGAAGTGGGCTCATCTGCCCAAAGAGACCAATTGCATCCACTGTGGACGCTGCACTAACGCATGTCCGTTGGGCCTGTCGGCCAAAGAGATTGTGCAGGCTTACCACGACGGCAATGTGGAACTGCTCCAGGAGTTGAATGCAGACCTGTGCATGAGTTGTGGAACCTGTTCCTTTGTCTGTCCTGCCAAGCGGCCGCTGGCCCCCTCCATTGCCCAGGCTAAGATCATGATGAAGAATGGAGGTAAGAAGTGATGGCCAACAAATTGATTGTCACGGCCGCGCCCCATATCACCAGCGCGGACAGCACCCAAAAGATTATGCAGCGGGTGTGCATTGCCCTGGTTCCCACCCTCATCGCTTCTGTGTTTATTTTTGGGATTAACGCTCTGATTTTGACCGTTATAACAGTGGCGGCCTGTGTAGCGTTCGAGTATGGATACTGCAAAATGGTGGGCCGTGAGATCCCGGTAGGGGATTTCTCCGCTGTGGTTACCGGTTTGCTGCTAGCATTTAACTTACCGGCCACCTTGCCCTGGTGGATGGCCATTGTAGGCGCATTTATTGCAATTGTTATTGTGAAGCAACTCTTCGGCGGTTTGGGTTATAACTTTGCTAACCCCGCTATTGTGGGCCGTATTGCTCTGGCTGTAGGCTTTGCCGGTCGGATGGCGGACTACCCCAAGCCGGAGAATGGTATCGATGCTTTGGCTTCTGCCACTCCGCTGGCTGTGGTAGATCAGCTGGGATCCGGTGACTATTTGACACTGCTGTTGGGCAATCACGGCGGTGTATTGGGTGAAACTTGTGCGATTACCATTCTGCTTGGCGGCATTTATCTAATTGTTACCAAGGTTATCAGCCCCATGATCCCGGTTACTTATTTGGCAACGGTGGCAGTGTTAAGTGTGTGCTTTGGTTTGGACCCCATTGTGCAGCTACTTTCTGGCGGTTTGATGCTGGGTGCTTTCTTCATGGCTACCGACTATGTGACCTCTCCCACCACAGATAAAGGCAAGTTGGTCTTTGGCATTGGTTTGGGCGTCATCACCATGATGATTCGGCACTTTGGTACGATGAACGAGGGTGTCTCGTTTGCTATCTTGCTGATGAACCTGGTGGTACCTTATATTGAGGTTCTGACCCGTCAAGATCGGCTGGGTATTGCGAAAGTGAAAAAGGGAGGTGCCGCGAAATGAGCAACTGGAACAAAGTGTTTAAGCCTATCGTGGTGCTGAGCATCATTTGCATTGTAATCACCGGTGCACTGGCTGTGACCAACCAAGCCACTGCCCCCATTATTCAAAAGGCGGCCGAACTTGCAGCAGAGAAAGCCCGTGCCGAACTGCTGCCCGATGCCGACGGATATACGGAAGTGGATCCGGCACCCTATGAGGGAGTCAGTGGTATCTATGTGGCCAATAATGGAGTGGGTACTATTATTGCCTCTTCTGCAAAGGGTTATAGTTCTACCATTGAGGTTATGGTGGCCTTTGATGCAGATGGAAACATTAAGCAGGTCAAGATCCAGAGCCAGGCAGAAACCGCTGGTGTGGGTACCAAGGTGACAAACGAGTCCTTCTGGGGTCAGTACTCCGGCCTGCCGGCTACCACCATCACTCTGGATCAGGAAGTAGATCGGATTACCGGTGCATCCATTTCCAGTCGAGCAGTCAATACGGCGGTCAATTATGCCATTGACGCTTACAATGCAATTCCTTGAAAGGCAGGTGAGTCGAGATGAGTAATCAAAATAGCAAACTGAAGATTTTGACCAACGGTTTTCTGAATGAAAACCCGGTTTTGCGCCTTGTCCTGGGCACCTGTCCCACCTTGGCTACCACCACAATGGCCTCTAACGGCATTGGTATGGGCTTGGCGGCCACCTTTGTGCTGCTGTGCTCTAACATTGTAATTTCCGCCCTGCGGAAGATTATCCCCGACCAGGTCCGTATTCCTTGTTACATCACTGTCATCGCCGGCTTTGTGTCGGTGGTACAGATGTTGGTAAAGGCCTATGTGCCCTCTCTGGACTCCGCCTTGGGCGTGTATCTGCCTCTGATCGTGGTAAACTGTATCATCCTGGGCCGTGCAGAGATGTTTGCCTCCAAGAACAATGTGGTGGACTCCGCGCTGGACGGTATCGGTATGGGCATTGGCTTCACCATTACCCTGACGATTATGGGCTCCATCCGCGAGATTCTGGGTTCTGGCACTTGGATGTCTGGATTGGATGGTCTGCTGCCCTTCCTGCCGGAAGGCTTTGCCATCCGAGTCATCCCTGAGTCCATCGACCCCTTCACCATTATGACCAGTGCACCCGGTGGCTTCTTTGTGTTTGGTATTATGATGGCTGCCGCTACCTGGCTGACCACGCCTAAGGCAAAAAAGGAAAAGCCTGCAGAAGCTGTGGAAGGGGGTAATGCGTAATGGAGATGGCATTAAAGCTAGCCAGCATCTTCTTTACGATGATTCTGGTAGATAACTACGTTCTGGCTAAATTCCTGGGCATTTGTCCCTTCCTAGGTGTATCCAAGAAACTGGACAGTGCTGTGGGTATGTCTCTGGCTGTTACATTCGTCATGGTTATGGCCACCGCAGCAACTTGGCCAATCTATAAGCTGATTCTGGTTCCTGCAGGAACAGAGAATACGGCTCGTGATTTGAGTTACTTACAAACTATTGTCTTTATTTTGATCATCGCTATTTTGGTACAGCTGCTCGAAAACTTCCTGAAGAAGTTTATTCCTGCTCTGTATAAAGCCCTGGGTGTGTATTTGCCCTTGATCACCACCAACTGTACAATCCTGGGTGTTACCATTCTGAACCTGGATAATGGCTATAATTTCATTGAGAGCATTGTCTGTGCCGCCGGCGCTGGCATTGGCTTCCTGGTAGCCATGGTCCTGTTCTCCGGAGTGCGCCGTAAGGTGGAGCAGGCCATTGTTCCTGCCTGCTTTAAAGGCCTGCCCATCACCCTGGTGGCTGCTGCTATGACATCACTGTCCTTTATGGGCTTCGGTGGCATTGTAGACGCCATCTTCAAGGTTTGATAGGAGGGGGAGAATAGTATGGATCCAATTTTACTGGCAATTATCATCGTAACTGCCATCGGACTGATTGGCGCGGTGATTCTGGTGGCTGCCTCCATCTTTATGTATGTGCCTGTGGATGAGCGTGTGGAGAAGATTACCGCTGTGTTGGCTGGCGCCAACTGTGGTGCTTGTGGCTGTGCTGGCTGTGCTGATTACGCCAAGAGCATTGTGGAAGAGGGCAATGCAGTTAATAAGTGTACCCCTGGTGGAGCAAAAACGGCTGCGGCCATTGCAGAGATCATGGGGGTAGAGGCAGGCTCTTCCGTCCCCATGAAAGCGGTAGTGGCTTGCTCCGGCACTTGCGGCAAGACTTCGAAGCGGTATGAGTTTGAGGGTATCCAAAGCTGCCAAGCAGTCAAGGGGCTGTATGGTGGCGACGGGATGTGCAAATTCGGTTGCTTGGGATATGGTGATTGTACGCGTGCCTGCGCCTTTGATGCTATCCACATTGTGGACGGCATTGCTAAGGTGGACCGGGAGAAGTGCGTAGGTTGTGGTGCCTGTGCTGCTGCTTGCCCGAACGCTATTATTTCCATCATTCCTGAGCACAAGCGCAAGCCTGTGGTCTTGTGTCAGAACAAGGACAAGGGCGGCGATACCCGGAAGGCTTGTACTGCAGGCTGTATTGGCTGCATGAAGTGTGCCAAGGCCTGTCCCAAGGAGGCTATTACAGTGGAGAACAACCTGGCCCACATCGATCAGGAAAAGTGTGTCGGTTGCCAGCTGTGTGTGAAGGAATGTCCGGTGGGCGTTATTCATGTTCCTGCCAACGAGTAAAGCTTAAAACCATTCCAAGGATTAAGCCCCAGGGGTCCACATTGTGGACCCCTGGGGCTTAGCGCTATATATAAGGGAAATTTTTATATGCCTTAATTTAGAATTAGTTCTCCAATGATAGCCATTCTTTTCCGTCAAAGAGAAGGAAAAGAATGGCTGATTTTTACATGTACAGGGAAACTAGGTATCGCAATGAGAGACAGTAGTTTTTTTACGTTACATTACCACTAAAGCAGCCAGACAGCGCTTGCTGTCTGGCTGCTTGACAATCCATATATCTATAGGAACTGTCAGAATCGGGAGGAATTCTTTCTCCTATGTCCCAATTGGGACATATTTCACATTTGGCTGCGGTCGCGCAGCCAGCTGGGTAAGATTTTGGCTTTGGTGCTGGAGACAATGCCCATAGCAGCAAAGAGCGTAATAATGGAGGAGCCACCGTAGCTAATAAAGGGCAACGTGAGTCCCATAACTGGGAGAATGTAGAGACACATGCCAACATTGAGAAAAATTTGAGCTAAAAGCATCCCCGCCATACCCATACATACATAAGCAGAGTATGGAGAACTGGCGTGGCGGCTAACCCAGATACACCGAAGTACGATGGAAATGAGTAAAAGAAGAAGGAGAATGCAACCAACCAGTCCCAATTCCTCTCCACATACAGCAAAAATAAAATCAGTGTCTCGGGCGGGCAGTGCGTCGCTGTTCTCAGCCTGAGTCTGTAGACCGTTAAGGTATCCTTGTCCAAAAAGTTGGCCAGAGCCAATGGCTAGGATAGAACGACTCTGCTGAAAACCTTTTCCCAGTGGGTCCAGGTCGTGGTCAAAAACTACGCGAAAGCGCATGATGCGGTAATCTGTCCATAAGCTAGTTTCCGGAAGGACAAAAAGCCACAGGATAACGACCGCTAAGATGAGACCTCCGCCCACCAACACGAACCAGCGCATCTTTACACCGGCAACCCAAGCCATAACCACAAAGATAATCATATAAACCACGCAAGTGCCCATGTCGCCACAGACAGCAGCAATGAGAGCTAACATAAATAGGGTATAACCGCCAATCATTGAGACAGATGGGATGGAACTAATATCATAACCACGTTGCTGTAATTTGGTAATTAGGAGTGCTAGCAGCAAAACGAAAGGAATTTTTACAATTTCGTTGGGTTGTAGATTGACTGGGACGTGAGGAATGTGGAGCCAGTTCCGGTTGCCGTATACTTCAAAGCCCAAAGGGGTGAGAATCAGAAGAATCAAGACGATGCTAAAACCAAATAGCAACTTCCAGTTCTTTTCTGTAAAGAGTTGAAAATCCACGAAGGTGAGAACCATATAGGCAATGACCCCCAGGAAAATCCCCACTAGCTGTACAATGACAGCTTTATTATTGTGTTCATAGCGAGTTGCAGAAAAGATGAGAGCCAGACCAAAAGCGCTGGCGGCCAGACAGAGGGCAAGTAAGAGCAGATCGCCCTTTCTGAAAAATTCCCGAATTGGGGAAAACAGCGTGGACAAGGCTTCACCTCCTGAAAGAATTTGCTAGGACACTATATTTTATCACATTTTGGTGGAAACGCAAATGAAAGCTGTGGTATAATCAAAAAAGCTTTAAAAACTTTCTATGAACGGGGGAACGGTCTTGGAGTATGTGACCAACGGCGAAAAGGAGACCGAGGCGTTAGGAAAACGTCTGGGAGAACAACTCAAGGCGGGAACTGTGGTAGCTTTTACAGGAGATTTGGGGGCAGGAAAGACGGCTTTTACACGGGGGTTAGCGCGTGGCCTGGGGATATCTCAAACGGTGACCAGTCCCACCTTTACCATTGTTAATGAGTATGAAGGCGGCCGACTTCCGTTATTCCATTTTGACATGTATCGTTTAAGTTCCTCAGAGGAACTATTTGATATTGGTTGGGAAGACTACTTGGCTCGAGGCGGTGTATGTGCAGTAGAGTGGAGTGAACGGGTGAGCGATGCATTAGAACCGGGTACTATTTTTGTAGAGATCTGCCGAGGTGTTCAGGAAGACCAGCGAAAGATTACCATTGAGGGAACAAATTTGATGTGAACCGGCTTTTAATTTACATAAGCTGGATCCCGAAAAAACGGGAAAATGCGTACAGGAAAAGAGTGGGATGAAGCGATGAAAATTTTAGCGTTGGAGTCATCAGCCACAGCTTGTTCCGTGGCACTGTGTTCAGATGGAGAATTTGTGGCACAGTTTTATCAGAAGAGCGGTCTGACACACAGCCGTACGCTGTTACCTATGGTGAAAGATTTGCTGAGAAATTGCGCCACAACGCTGGAAGAGGTGGACGTTCTTGCTGTAGCGGCAGG
Organism: Lawsonibacter sp.; assembly: GCA_050943895.1. GTDB lineage: Bacteria > Bacillota > Clostridia > Oscillospirales > Oscillospiraceae > Lawsonibacter. Next base: position 139,581 of record JBMNQA010000005.1, on the reverse strand, counting down.
ACCTGGCTCTTTTACCGGGTTGCGAATTGGAGTTTCTACAGTTAAAGGGTTAGCTTGGCCTGCCGACAAGGATTGTGCGCCCTGCTCCACGTTGGAATCTATGGCCTGGCAGCTGGCACATCTTGAGGGACATCTGATTGTATGCGCCATGGATGCACGGCGGGGACAGTTCTATAATGCCCTTTTCTTGGCGGAACAGGGACGGCTGAGACGGGTGGCACCGGATCGAGCGATTGGGGCAGTGGAACTGGCAGAGGAATTGAAAAATTATAAAAATTCGAAAATAGTCGTTGGAGATGGAGCACAGCTGTGCTATAATACGTTGATGGAGCAGGGGATTGCCTTGGAGTTGGCGCCCCAACCTCTGCGGATGCAGAGTGCCTGGGGTGTGGCCCGGGCAGCAGAAGAATTAGTGGCCAAGGGCGCTCTTGTGAAAGGACGGGATCTGGTTCCAATGTACCATCGACTGTCTCAGGCAGAACGGGAACGCTTGGCCCGAGAGAAGCAGGAACAAAATCAATAAAAAAGGGGATCACCATCATGTTTAACGAGAAAGTACACGTTTTAGACCATCCTCTCCTGCAACACAAGGTATCCATCCTCCGGGATGAGAATACGGGCGTAAAGGAGTTCCGGGAAATTGTCTCCGAAATTGCTGCGTTGGAGTGTTATGAAGCAACCAGGGATTTGCCGGTGGAGGATGTAGAGATCAAAACCCCTATTGCAACTGGAAAGTTTAAACAGCTGGCGGGTAAGAAGCTAGCCATTGTTCCTATCCTGCGGGCTGGATTGGGCATGGTGGACGGAATTCTCAACCTGATCCCCTCTGCCAAGGTTGGACATATTGGGCTTTACCGCGACCCGGAGACGCACGCCCCAGTAGAGTACTATTGCAAGATGCCCAATGATATTGCCGAACGGGATGTTATCGTTTTAGATCCTATGCTGGCTACTGGTGGATCTGCGTCGGCAGCGATTACTTTCCTGAAGGGATACGGCTGTAAGCACATTAAGTTGATGAACATTATTGCTGCACCGGAGGGAGTGGCCTGCATTCAGAAAGACCACCCTGATGTGGAAATCTATGTGGCAGCAGTCGATGAGAAGCTCAATGAGCATGCGTACATTGTCCCTGGCCTGGGTGATGCAGGGGACCGAATTTTCGGGACCAAATAAGACAGGGGAGAAGTGGGTATTTGGCGCCTCGGAAGAATATTCCGAGGCGCTTTTATCTTGGAATTGGGAGGGAAAATTTTCAATCCCTCCCTTGAGTATTGCCTGTACCTGTGCTAAAATACCCTATTAGTGTATAAAATGTGATAGGTGTGCCCAATTGATCCAAATGAGGTGGGAATGATGAAAATCGTGGTACTGGCGGGCGGGCTGAGCCCAGAACGAAACGTATCGTTGTCCTCTGGGGCAATGGTTTGCCAGGCTCTGCGTGATCGAGGCCATCAGGTGGCGCTGATTGACCTTTTCTATGGCTTGGAGGGAATGACCGAGGACACAGAGGCATTGTATCAGGCGCCCATTCCAGAGTCATACAAACGAGTGGGGCGCCAAGCGCCGGATTTAAACGCGGTACGAGCCCAACGGAAGGACCAAAGTCCTTCTGCTATTGGACCTGGTGTGTTGGAACTATGTGCAGGAGCCGACGTGGTGTATCTGGCTTTGCATGGGGCGTGCGGTGAGGATGGCCGTATCCAGGCAGCACTGGATCTGTTGGGCGTGCCTTATACAGGATCTGGGTACCTGGGTTCTGCCATCGCCATGGATAAAGACCTTACGAAGCGGCTGGTAAAAGATTTGGTGACCACGCCGCATTGGGAGACTGTTTTGGTGACAGAGGAAACACTATCAGAATTGGTGGAACGGACAAAGTTGCCTGTGGTGGTCAAACCCATTGCCAGTGGCTCCTCCATTGGAGTATCTATTGCCAAGACGAAGCCTGAACTGCGCCGTGCACTGGAGGAGAGCATACACCTAGGAGGCCGAACGGTATTGGAGCAATACATCCAGGGCCGGGAAATTCAAGTTGCGGTTCTAGATGGCAAGGCTCTTCCCTCCATCGAGATTATTCCCAAAGAGGGATTCTATGATTATGAGAACAAGTATCAGCCTGGCGCAGCATTGGAAGTTTGCCCAGCCCAGATCCCGGAAGATTGGGAGAAAGCGGTTGGGGATGCAGCCCTTCAGGTATTTCAGACAGTGGGATTGGCTGTGTACGCCCGGGCAGACTTTATTGTGACAGCAGACGGAACTCCTTATTTTTTGGAAATCAACACCTTACCTGGCATGACGCCCACCAGTTTAGTCCCTCAGGAGGCAGCAGCCGTTGGTATTGATTATGGAACCCTGTGTGAGATCATTATCCAGAAATCCCTGGAAGCCCGGAAGGGAGGATTATGAAAACATGGAGAGCATAACTCTAGCACAATTGCTGGAGGCAGTACACGGAAAACTGCTGGGCGAAGCCTGTGATTTGGATACCGTTATTTTACGGGTGGACACAGACAGCCGAACCATCCATCCAGGCGCCCTGTTTATCCCACTGGTGGGGGAACGGTTTGATGGGCATGCATACATCAACTCCGCATTGGAAGGCGGGGCTATTGGCTGTCTGACGGCGCGGGAACGGGAAAGTTATCGACCGGACAAATTTTATGTCAAAGTAGGGAATACACAGCGTGCGTTGCGAGACTTAGCAGCTTGGTATAAGCGGCAGTTTCCCATTCCTTTTGTAGCGGTGACAGGCAGTGTAGGGAAAACCACAGCGAAAGATATGATTGCTGCGGTTTTGGGGACCCGGTACAAAGTGCTAAAAACGGAGGGAAACTTTAACAATGATGTAGGTCTCCCACTGACCATCCTGCGCCTGAACCGGGAGCATGAACTGTGCGTGCTGGAGATGGGCATGGATAAATTTGGAGAGATTGATTACCTGGCAGAAATCGTTGAGCCAGAGGTGGGTATCATCACTAATATTGGGGATGCCCATATCGAACGTTTGGGAAGTCGGGAGAATATTTTTAAAGCCAAATGTGAATTGCTGCCCCATGTAAAGAAGGACGGCCTGTTAGTTCTCAATGGAGATGATTCTCTACTTTCAACGTTGCGAGGGAAGACCCAGACTCCAGCGGTATTTTTTGGACAGGGCTCCCAGCTAGAATACAGTGCCCAGGCAGTGGGTGGGGATGGAGTGAGCCATATTCATTGTATCCTGACTACGCCCAAGATGAAGCAGAAAGTAAAGATTCCAGCATTAGGGGAACATATGGTATATCCAGCACTAATTGCCACAGCGGTGGCGGAGCACTTCGATTTAACGCCGGAAGAGATTGAGCAGGGGCTGACCCAATTTGTTCCCACAAAGATGCGAATGAATGTTATCCGCCGGAAGAATGGAATTACCATTCTGGATGACACTTACAACGCAAACCCCCAGTCTATGCGGGCTGCTATCAGTGTATTGGCGGATAGCCCGGGAAGTTGGAAGGCAGCCGTATTGGGAGATATGCTGGAGTTAGGCCCTTTTGCGCCAGCTCTCCATGCGGGAGTTGGGGAATACCTTGGAAAAGCCAATGTGGATTGTCTAATAGCAATCGGAGAGATGTCAGAGCACATGGCACAGGCAGCGCGGGAATCCGGTGTCCCTGTGGTATATCACTGTGCAGACCGAGCGGCAGCTAAAGTAGTGCTCAGCGAGGCGGTTCGGCCCAACGGAACCATTTTAGTAAAAGCATCCAGGGGAATGAAACTGGAGGAATTGACGGCAGATCTGTTGGAGTTGACACAGGCGGAAGAGAAGTAGAAAACGCAACTTATAAAAGAGGACACTATGATTGAGATCGCAGTATCCAACCTGGTCAAAGAATTTGAGGTTGGAAGTAAAATTTTAGATGGACTTACCTTTCAAGTTGACACCGGGGAGCGGGTGGGATTGCTGGGGCCAAACGGCTGTGGCAAGACCACCCTGCTTCGCATCCTCACTGGGGTAGTGGACTATGATGAGGGAGAAGTGGTAATCGCTCCGGGGAAACGATTAGGGCTGATCTCTCAGATTCCAGTTTATCCTGCAGGTTATACAGTGGAAGATGTCTTGGATACGGCGTTTACCCCCTTGCGGGAGATGGAGCAGGAGATGAACCGTCTGGCAGGGGAGATGGTCCATAACCAGGACCCCGTACTCTTGTCTCGATATGACCAGCTGTCCTCCGCCTTTCAGACGGGGGGAGGATATGATACAGAAATAAATAAAAATAAAGTATGTAACGGCTTGTCCATTTCCCAGGAAATGAGAGAACAACTCTTTGACCAACTCTCCGGTGGGGAGAAAACCCGGGTGAATTTGGGACGCCTTATTTTAGAGGATACTGATATTCTGTTGCTGGACGAGCCTACCAACCATTTGGATTTGCGGGCCACTGAGTGGTTGGAAGAATACTTGGAAAAATTTAAAGGAACGGTTTTGACGGTCTCCCACGACCGATATTTTCTGGATAAAGTCGTTCATCGAATTATTGAAATTAAAAATGGAAAAGGGGAATTTTATCCTGGGAATTACAGCTTTTACGCTGTAGAAAAGGAGCGGCGATACGAGGAGCAATTACGTCGCTATGAAAAGGAACAGGCGGAGATTGACCGCTTGTCGGAAACAGCACGGAAGATGCATGAACATAACACGGAACTTCTCCACAAGCGCGCCTTTTCCATCGAAAAGCGGATTGAACGCTTACGCACGACTGATCGCCCTACGAAAACGCGAAAAATGGAAGTGCGGTTTGGTGAACGAGAATTTCGTGGAGATGAAGTGCTGACCATTAAGAACCTGACCAAATCGTTTCATTCTCGCACGCTCTTTTCCCAAGTTGATCTGGAGGTGGTGGGAGGGGAGCGAATTGCCCTCCTGGGAGACAATGGGACAGGCAAGTCCACATTTTTAAAGATTTTATTGGGGGAAGAGGAACCGGATCAGGGGAAGGTGCGCCTTGGCCCCACGGTCCGCATTGGATACCTCCCTCAAATGATTCATTTTACCCATCCAGAGCGTACACTATTGGACACGATGCTTTATGAATTGAACTGTTCTGCTCAGACAGCGCGGGACCGGCTCGCTGGCTTTCAATTTCGTGGGGAGGACGTTTTCAAACCAGTTAGCGCGTTGTCAGGTGGAGAACAGTCCCGACTTCGACTGTGTATGCTGATGGATGCAAAGATTAACCTTTTGATTTTGGACGAACCCACGAACCATTTGGATATTCAAAGCAGGGAATGGATTGAGGAGTCTGTGGAGGAATATGAGGGAAATTTACTCTTTGTCTCCCATGACCGCTACTTTATTGACCGCTTCGCAACTCGAATCTGGATGTTGGAAGATGGGCACATCATCGATTTTCGTGGCACTTATCAACAGTTTCAGACTGCTCGCCAGCGACAGCAACAAAAGCCCACCACACCGGTACCTGGAAAGGCGCAGGAAGTAGAGGGCAAGAAGGAGAAGCCCAAACGTCCAGGTGGTACGAAAAATTTAGAGAAAGAAGTGGCGGCTGCAGAACGGGCGGTGGGCAAAGCCGAAGAGCAAATGTACGATTTGACTCAGCAAATCGAGGAGGCATCCTCCGATTATTTAAAGTTGCAGGAACTTTACCAGCAGCGAGAGGCCTTGGAAGAAGAAATTTTGAAATTATATGGAACTTGGGAGGCTTTATCTGCGGAGTTGGAGGAGGCCCGAGGATGATACAAAAAGCGCGGGAAATTTACTGCTACAGGGGGCGGAGTTTTTCTTGGCGGAAAGGGATCATAGTCCTTTTACTGGCAGGAGTATTTACTTTTGCGGGGCTGCTTGGGGCAGTGTTATATGGTGCTTACGACCACGTTTCCGGCCAGCCGCAAGTAATGATTGTTTTGGGCTGCCAGGTAAAGCCATGGGGTCCGTCTGTCCTGTTACAGGATCGTCTGGATGAGGCACTACGATATTTGGAGGACCATCCGGACCTAAAAGTAGTGGTATCGGGTGGACAAGGCCCAGATGAGCCGGTAAGTGAGGCCAGGGCTATGGCAGACTATCTAATGGAACGCGGCATTTCTGAGGAGATCATCTACTTGGAAAGTGAGTCCCATAATACGGCACAAAACTTTCAATATACAGCCCAACTTTTACAGGAAGAAGGGTATAACCTAGAAGAAACCCAGGTGTTGGTGGTATCCAATGGATTCCACCTGACGCGGGCCAGAATGCTGGCACAGCGGGCCGGATTTGATGAAGTATCTACTTTGGCTGCTCCGTCCAGTGATTTGCCTGCCCGCCTGAAGATGTATCTTCGGGAGCCCCTGGCGTTGGCAAAGTCCTTTTTGTTGGACCACTGAAAAACCTGACAGAATAGAGTGAGGGAAAGGAATGGAAGCAGGAGGACATATGCTGGATAAATTAATTGCCATTGAAGCGAAATATAGCCAAATTGAGGCACGTTTAGCGGTTCCCGAAACCTATGAGGACCCTACCCAAGTGGCTAACTTGAACAAAGAACAGACTCAACTCCAACCCCTTGTTGAGACCTTCCGGCGCTATCAACGAGTGCAGCAGGAAAAAGAGCAAGCCCAGCAGCTGCTGTCTGATCCGGAGATGCGGGAATTAGCGCAGGAGGAGTACCGGCAGGCCCAGGAGGAGTTGGAACAATTAGAACAGAAACTACAAATTTTGCTCTTACCAAAAGATCCAAACGACGGGAAAAACGTGATTGTAGAGATCCGTGCAGGGGTAGGAGGAGAGGAGGCGGCACTGTTTGCCCACTCGCTCTACCGCATGTACTCCATGTATGCGGAGGGGCACCGCTGGAAAACGGAGGTAGATTCTGTCAATGAAACGGAATTAGGGGGCGTAAAGGAAATATCCTTTACTATTGAAGGAGAAGGTGCCTATTCCCGCCTGAAGTATGAAAGCGGCGTCCATCGTGTACAGCGTGTGCCGGAGACGGAATCTGGGGGACGCGTTCATACTTCGACGGCCACCGTCGCGGTGCTGCCGGAAATGGAGGCGGTAGACGTAAAACTGAATCCGGCGGATATCGAGATGCAGGTTTTCCGATCCTCCGGAGCAGGGGGACAACATGTAAATAAGACATCTTCTGCTGTGCGACTCATTCACCATCCTACTGGAACGGTAGTGGAGTGCCAACAGGAGCGCAGCCAATTCCAAAACCGAGATAAAGCCATGCGTATCCTTGCATCTCGACTTTATGAGGCGGAGCAGGAGAAGATATCCAGCCAATATACGGCGCAGCGGCGCAGTCAGGTAGGCAGTGGAATGCGCAACGAGCGCATCCGAACCTATAATTTTCCCCAAGGCCGGGTAACGGACCACCGTATTGGTCTGACCCTTTATAAGATTGATCAAGTGATGGATGGAGATTTAGATGAGTTGATTGATGCACTGGCAGCGGCAGACCAGGCGGAACAACTTAAACAGTCGCAACAGTAACCTTTTTCCCGTGAAAAAGACGATGAAATAGGGAGGAGAAGCAGTATGGAACTGTATATTCACTATGAAACTTTGCCGGAGAATAAAACACTGGCAGATGTTGTAGAAGAACTGAACGAAGTGCTGGACGACCACGGTGTGGTATGTGGTGGTGAAGATGCTGAAGTGGGTGGAAGGCTGGACTTAGATCTGGAGGACGAAACGGTTAATCCAAAGTTTGCTCAGATTGCAGTAAAAGCTTATCTGCAGCGTACTGGATTTGCTCCCAGTACCAAGGTGGAGATTGGCGGGATGGAAATCGGGATTTATGAGTGAGAGGATCGGCAAATGTATACCCATGTAATTTTTGATTTAGATGGTACGTTGCTCAACACCATTGAGGATCTTGCGGATGCCGGTAACTACGTGGCTATCCAGCATGGCTGGCCCACTCATACCTTGGAAGAGTACAAAACATTTGTAGGGAACGGGATGGCAAAGTTGGCCGAACGGTTTGTTCCAGAGAATTGGAGGACGAAAGAACAACTTAAACAGGTCTTATCTGAATTTATGGCATACTATGATATTCATAAGCAGGATAAGACGGCACCTTATCCAGGGCTCCCACAAGTGGTGACACAGTTGAAGAAAGCGGGAGTTTCTCTGGCGGTTTTGTCCAATAAGGCGGATACCATGGCTGGACCAGTGGTGGAACATTATTTTCCCGGAATGTTTCCCCTTGTTCAAGGGGCGATGCCGGATTTGCCTGTGAAGCCCGATCCCACACTCCTGCGCCGGTTGATGGAGCGGATGGGCGCCAAGAAGGAAACCACGCTCTTTGTTGGGGACAGTAATGTAGATATTCGCACAGCGAAAAACGGGGAACTGACCAGTTGTGGTGTGCTGTGGGGATTCCGGACTCGGGAGGAATTGGAGCAGGAGGGAGCGGATTATATTGCCGCCACGCCGGAAGAATTGCTGGAGTTGATTTTAAACGGTGGAAAGATGGATCATTGAAACCCAGAGATTAGGCCTGCGTGAGATGACAAAGTCTGATTATCCTGCACTTTGTCGTGTTCTTCAAGATCCACAGGTTATGTATGCATATGCCCATGCATTTTCGGAGGAAGAGGTGTGGGATTGGCTTCACCGCCAGCAGGAACGGTACCGACAAGACGGGTTTGGGCTGTGGGCTTTGGTGGAGAAGTCGACGGATCGGATGATAGGGCAATGCGGGCTCACCTGGCAGGCACTTGGGGATGGCAGCCAGGTAGTTGAAGTTGGATATTTGTTAGAGCGGGCAGCCTGGCATCAAGGATATGCCACAGAAGCGGCTCGTGCCTGCCGAGATTACGCCTTCGAAAAACTGGGATGTTTGGAGGTCTATTCCATCATTCGAGATATGAATATCCCTTCACAAGCGGTTGCCATCCGCAACGGAATGCAACGTTGTGGCAGCTTTGTAAAACATTATTATGGAATGGATATGCCGCACTGGGTTTATGTTATTTCGGGGAAAGATGGGAAAAAATGTGCGGCATCTAATGCCGATAATTTGCAATGATTTATGTAAGGAAGTGGCAGAGATGACCAAGGGGCTTTTCCCTCAGGATGCGCTCCAGGCAGCGGAACTTCTTCGGTCCGGTGGCCTGGTGGGTATCCCAACGGAGACAGTATATGGTTTGGGTGCCAATGGCCTGGATCCAGAGGCAGTGGCTGGGATTTTTCGCGCAAAGGGCCGGCCACAGGATAATCCCCTCATTTTACATATTCCAGATGCCTCCTGGCTCAATCGCTATTGTCGAGACATTCCACAGTCAGCTTGGGACCTAGCGGAGCGTTTTTGGCCCGGGCCCATGACTATGATTTTGAAAAGGGATCCCATTGTACCGGATATTGTTACTGCGGGACTGGATACAGTGGGGATGCGCTGTCCTTCTCATCCCTTGTGTCGAGAGGTGATTGAGTTGGCAGATGTGCCCATTGCAGCACCTTCCGGGAACACATCGGGGCGGCCCAGCCCTACAATGGCAGAACATATGTGGGAAGACATGGATGGAAAAATTGATGCGATTCTAGATGGAGGTCCATGTACCGTAGGAGTAGAGTCTACAATTGTGGATTTGACGTGTACCCCGCCGCGCCTGCTGCGGCCGGGAGGAATTACCCTGGAGCAACTAGAAAGTGTGCTGGGCGAGGTGGCAGTGGACGCAGCAGTGACACGGATGATGCGTGCGGACGAAAAACCCAAGGCACCAGGCATGAAGTATCGCCACTATGCGCCCAAGGCGCCAGTGACCGTTGTAATGGGAGAGGCATCGAAAAGCGCGGCGTATATTGCCGTTCATGCTGCAGCAGAAGATGGGGTTATTTGTTTTGATGAATATCTCCCACTTTTTACAGGACAAGCAGCCAGGCCGGTGATGGATCTGGGACCTGCGGGGAACAAAGAGGAGCAAGCGCGGCATATTTTTGATGCGCTGCGACACTTTGACCACACGGATGTCCCAGCAATCTGGGCTCAGTGCCCAGATAGTAAAGGGATTGGTTTGGCGATTACCAATCGCCTGAGCAAAGCGGCAGGATTTCATATCATCCAGGTGTGAGGGTGAGTTAGATTGAAAGTGATTGGAATTACCGGGCCCACTGGGGCAGGAAAGACAACTGCCCTGCGTGAACTGGAGCACTTGGGTGGATGCATCTTGGATGCCGATGCAGTTTATCATCAGTTACTGGAGGAAGATCGGGAGTTGCGCAGTGCTCTGTTCGCTCGTTTTGGTGCTATGGAGGACGCTGAGGGCCGTTTTGATCGAAAGCGCTTGGGGGCCATCGTATTTCAAGATGAAAAGGCGATGGCGGACTTAAATGCCATTACTCATAATTATATGACGCGAGAAGTGGAAAGACGTCTGGAACAGGCGAGACAAATGGGCTATCCAGTGGCAGCAGTGGATGCCATTCGTCTATTTGAGAGCGGATTAGATGCGCTGTGCGATGTAACGCTCGCAATTATAGCACCAGCAGAAGTGAGGATTAACCGGATTATGGTCCGAGAGGGGATCTCAGAGGAGTACGCCAGAGCGCGTGTACGGGCTCAACCGCCCAATTCGTTTTATACCCGGATATGTAACTATACGTTGGTGAATGATAGTGTTTCTGCCAAAGCGTTTGGGATGAGATGCCGGGAACTGTTTGAATCAATTTTACAGGAAGGCATAGACTAGTGGCATAAAGGAGGTAATTCTATGGAAGAGAAAAACGAGTTTAGCCGAGGAGAACAGCTGCGACGCGCGCTGATGAGCCAGAAGAAAAATGGCTATGATCGGTTGTTGCCCGGAGAATTGGAGGCAATGGAGTCGTACTGCACCGGCTATAAGCAATTCTTGGATGCGGGAAAGACGGAACGGGAATGCGTAGATCGAAGCATTGCGTTGGCGGAGGCGGCTGGGTTTCGTCCTTATGTCCGAGGTATGGAACTGAAACCCGGTGACAAAGTGTACCGCAGCAACCGAGAAAAAGCTATTATGCTGGCAGTTATTGGCCGGAAAAGCTTGGAGGAAGGAGTCAATATTGGTGCAGCCCACATTGATTCCCCTCGTTTAGATTTGAAGCAGAACCCCCTGTACGAAAATGATGAATTGGCGTTTTTGAAGACCCACTACTATGGTGGATTGCGAAAATACCAATGGGTGACCATCCCATTGGAGTTACACGGCGTTGTAGCGTTAAAAAATGGACAATTGCTCCGTGTTTCCGTGGGAAATGGGGCGGGAGACCCTCTGTTTACCATCGATGACCTGCTGCCTCACCTTGGGACGGAACAGAGCAAAAAGCCTCTGGGAGAGGCCATCCCTGCAGAAAGCCTAAATATTTTGGTAGGAAGCCGACCTTTGGCGGATGACGAAGGAAGCGACCGGGTGAAATTATCCGTCTTGGAATTACTAAATCGAAAATATGGCATTGTGGAGGATGATTTCCTCTCGGCAGAGTTGTCGGCGGTCCCGGCATTTTCCGCTTGTGACATCGGCTTTGACCGCTCTATGATAGGGGCCTATGGTCACGACGACCGGGTATGTGCCTACGCTGCGTTGGCAGCACTCCTCCAACTCAAGACGCCGGAGCGGACGGCAGTGTGTATGCTGGCGGATAAGGAGGAGATTGGTTCCGAGGGTGTCACGGGAATGAAATCCGCTGCATTTGACACATTTATGGCGGACCTATGTGCGAGCCAGGGAGTGCTGCCCCGGGTGTGTTATGAAAAATCTTTCTGCCTGTCTGCCGATGTGACGGCAGCGTATGACCCCAATTTTGCCGACGTATATGAGAAGCGAAATAGTGCTTTCTTAAATTATGGAATGGGCCTTTGCAAATATACTGGAGCCCGGGGAAAATCGGGAGCTTCCGATGCATCGGCCGAGGTAGTGGCCTATGCCCGCAAGATATTGGATGGAGCCAATGTGGTGTGGCAAATGGCAGAGTTGGGAAAGGTGGACGCAGGCGGTGGTGGTACAGTAGCCGCTTATATGGCACAGCGTGATATTGATACTTTGGATGCCGGCGTTCCGGTACTCTCTATGCATGCCCCCTTTGAAACGGTAAGTAAACTGGATTGTTACATGACCTTTAAAGGTATGAAAGCGATTTACGAGGCAGTGTAAACGATCCATGCAGACAAACCGGCAGGACCGCAAACAGACGGTCCTGCCGGTTTTTTGTTTCTTATTCAGAAAGTTTGCGTTCAAGACGCCATACACGAAAGGCCAAAATGAGGCAGATCACTGCGCCTGCACACTGCAGAGCAAGTTCCACCCAACCGGGAAAGGGAAAGTTAGAGGATGACACAAGAATCGCAGTGGGGCCATCTGCACCGCCGATGATACCGTAAGAGGAAGCAAGAGGGGTGGAGAGGGAGATTGTTTTCAGATAGATCATACTTCCCAGTAGAATAAGGGGGAGATAGGCTAGCCATATTCCCAAAACAACTAGAATCCAACGTAAAAGGCGTAGATACCGCCTTGCAGTATTTTTTTGGGACTGATCCATTGCTTGTGAAACTACTTTCCCAGCCTCGTCCATGGTAAGGATGTCCATTGGAAGGCGTTGACCTTGGATTAACTCCACCAGAGAGACACCAAGAACTTGAGAGAGTGGTTCCAATAACTTTACGTCTGGAAACCCTTTTCCTGTCTCCCACTTGGAGACAGCTTTGTCTGTGACATGGAGTCGGTCGGCCAGTTCCTTTTGCGTTAAATTTTGTTCTTTCCGTAGCTGGGCAACAAAGGCCCCAAATTTGTAATTATCCATGTATCTCCTCTTCCTTTGGGTGTGAAGTTCTGTATGCCATCATAGATGAATGAAACGAAAAAGACAACCTACGAAAAGTAGAATTCTCCTGTTTGTCGTTTCCTTTGGAGTAAAGTACCGTTTCCAGAGGTATACTAAACGGAAAACGGAAGGAGGAACACGAACGTGAGTGAAGTACAGGATCAAGGCAAGCAGCAATCGGAAGGAAACCCAGATATTCAGCCCCTTGTTGATTTGGGGTCGTCCCTGATCCGCACAGAAAAGGGGACGGTATATGTCCTGACCATAGTGGGCCAGATTGAGGGCCATCAGCTTTTGCCACCCACCAGTAAAAGTACAAAGTATGAGCATGTTTTGCCGCTGCTGGCTATGGTGGAGGAAAGCCAAGAGATCGACGGCCTCTTGATTTTGTTAAATAACGGAGGGGGAGATGTTGAGGCAGGTCTCGCAATTTCCGAATTAATAGCTTCCATGTCAAAACCGACTGTTTCGCTGGTTTTGGGAGGTAGCCATTCTATTGGAGTGCCGCTGGCAGTCTCGGCAAAAAAATCATTTATTGCACCTTCGGCGGCGATGACCATCCATCCTGTTCGGCTCAATGGACTGGTTATTGGAGTGCCTCAAACTTTTTACTACTTTGAACGGATCCAAGATCGTATCATCCAATTTATTACGGCAAATAGTGGGATAAAGCGAGAAACCTTTACAAAGCTAATGTTGCAGACTGGAGAATTGGCGGCAGATGTAGGGAGTGTCATTTATGGAGAAGAAGCGGTGGAGTTGGGATTGATTGACCGTATCGGCGGTTTATCTGACGCATTGGAATGTTTGCATGAGATGATGGAGCAAAGAAAAAGAGAACGAAAGGAGCAGGCGTGAGCCTGTTCCTTTCGTTTTTAGAGGAAGGCGAAAAGGGGTGGAATTATCTTGGGGCTTGTGTTAATATAGTATCAGTGATTTTATTGGCATTGCGCCGTAGGAGGTACATAACGTGACCTATTTGATGTCGGCAGTCCTGGGGTTTGTACAGGGCGTGGCTGAGTTTTTACCGATTTCCAGTTCTGGGCACCTGACGCTATTACAACACTTCTTCGGGATGGAAGAGCCGGACAATTTATTTAATATCCTGCTTCACTTTGCCACTCTGTTGGCGGTCTGTGTGTATTATTTCCAAGATGTAGTAGAGATGATTGTAGAATTTTTCCGGGGAATTGCAGCACTGTTCTCACGCAGTCCCTCTCGAGGAAACCCACCAGAGGCGCGGCGACTGGTCCTGCTGATTATAGTTGGTACGCTGCCTTTATTTGTCGTTATGCTGGTGAAAGATTACGTGGAGGCGCTGGGCAGCAACCCGGTGTTTGTCAGCTGTGCATTATTGGGGACCGGTTGTATTCTCTTCTTATCTGACCGCATGGGAGGAGGACGAAAGACGGCTCGGAATGCTACCTTGAAAGACGTGTTGCTTGTAGGTGTGGCGCAGGGATGTGCGACCATTCCTGGTCTATCGCGGTCTGGGTGTACAATTTCTGCAGGAATGGCGGTAGGTTTTGAGCGGAATTTTGCGGTACGGTACTCTTTCTTGCTGTCACTGCCAGCTGTTCTGGGGGCGACACTTTTAGAAGTTAAAGATGTTTTAGCAGCGGAGGGCGGCCTGGCAGATGGCGTGTTGCCAAAATATCTCTTAGGGATGGTTATTGCCGGGGTAGTTGGGTATTTTGCAATTCGCTTGGTCAATTTACTGGCGGCAAAAGGGAAGTTTGGAGCATTTGCCTATTACTGCTGGGCGGCAGGTCTTGTATCGCTCATCTTGATTTTACTCAAGATAACCTTTGTTTCCGCGCCGGCGGTATAAAACCCTTTGGAAAGGAACGAACGTAACATGGCAAGCAGTCCAAAAAAGACCAGCACCTCCCGTGCGTCTGCGGGAGGGCGGAGGTCTAGCACGCAGAAAAGCGGTGGGCGAGGGAAGAAGCCTTCTCCCCAGACTCATAAGCCCTTTCGTAGGGAAGTTGGGGCGGTAGTGTGCCTTTTTCTGGCAGTGTTTTCTAGCTTTGGTTACTTTCAGTTGGACGGCATTTTTATTGACTTTTTTTGTCGCTTAATGAAAGGGCTTTTGGGCTATGGATTTTGGGTAACACCTCCTGCGCTGTTGTTGGCTGCTTATATTTTAGCGTTTCATCGGGGAAGGCCAGTGCGTTTGCGTCTGACCTGCGCACTGCTTCTTCCGGTTGTCTTTTCCGCTTTGCTTCATGGCCTTTTAGCGCAGCCTCTGCCCTGGGATGCTGCTTTGTTTAAGTCGCTGTGGGCAAGTGGGGAAGCACTGCAATCCGGTGGAATTCTGTCTGGAATTTTAGCGCAGGCCTGTGTTTCTTTGTTTACCAGCCTGGGTTGTACGATCGTGTTTGCTATGGCAGGAATCTTAATGGGGCTTGCCGCTTTTAATCGAACCCTTTTTGATGTGGCGGATTGGATCTTTAATCGTCCTCACTATGATTATGAGTATGAAGAAGAACCAGAGCGTCCACGGCGTACGTTACGCGAAGAGCGTAGTTCCTCCGTGTCAAGTACCTTTCAATCGGAGGAGCGGCATCCTTCCATTGATATCCCTCTGGATGATGGCCCGCTGGCGCAATCGGAACGAAAGAAAACTTCTCCGAAAAAGAAAGGATTTTTTGACCGCAGTCCTCGTGTACCGGCACCAGATCAGCTGCTGACAGGGAAAATGCGTTTGCAAGAAGAGAATTCTCACCCCAAAGAAGAGGAGGAAGTATTTGTTACACAACCGATTGATCCGCCAAAACCAATTGCAGTAGTTCCACCAGTTACAGTCGCTCCACCCACGCAACCGGCCCAACGAACGGTTCTAGAAACGCCTACCTTGCAGAGAGAAACACCACCTGTTAATTCCCACCAAAAGGAAACGGAGGAGGAAAAAGCAAAACCGCAGGAGGTGGCACGGGAGGCAGAACAGGTTACCCGAGAGATAGAAAGCAATTTGGAACAGGAAGGAAATGCTTACCAGTACCCGCCCTTGTCTTTGCTAAAAGAAGGACCTGGTGATATTGGGGGAGAAGCGCTGGCGGAATTAAATGCAAACCGACAACGTTTGGCGGAGACCATCCACTCTTTTGGAATAGAAGCAAATATCCTCAATGTAACCCGAGGCCCCTCTGTAACCCGTTATGAATTGGAACTGGATCAGGGGGTGAGACTGAATAAACTAACGAACCTTTCCGATGACATTGCCTTGGCGCTTGGCGCATCTGGAGTGCGTATTGCGCCAATTCCAGATCAAATATCTATGGTGGGCATTGAGGTGCCCAATAAGCTGGTGTCACCGGTAAATATTCACTCTGTGATTGGCTCGAAGGTATTTACGGACAGCGCTTCAAAAGTTTCTTTTGCAGTGGGAAAAGATATTGGGGGAAACCCTATTGTAGGCAATATTGCCAAGATGCCCCATCTATTGATTGCTGGAACCACAGGTTCCGGTAAATCTGTATGTACGAATTCTTTAATTATTTCCCTTTTATATAAAGCGACACCAGAAGAGGTCCGACTTATTATGGTGGACCCGAAGATGGTGGAATTGGGAATTTATAACGGGATTCCGCATTTGCTGATTCCAGTGGTTACCGACCCGAAAAAAGCGGCTGGAGCCCTTCAATGGGCGGTAACGGAAATGATGAAGCGGTACCGCACCTTTTCCGAGGTAGGTGTGCGAGATTTAGCATCCTATAACGCAATGGCGGCGAAGACGGAAGGCATGCAGAAAATGCCCCAAGTGGTAGTCATTATTGATGAGTTGGCAGATTTGATGTTGGTGGCAGCGAAAGAGGTGGAGGAATCCATTTGTCGCGTAGCACAGATGGGGCGTGCCAGCGGAATGCACCTGATTATTGCTACGCAGCGACCGTCCGCAGATGTGATTACCGGACTCATGAAGGCGAATATTCCAAGCCGCATTGCTTTTGCAGTAGCATCCAGCTTGGAATCCCGCATTATTTTGGATATTACCGGAGCAGAAAAATTGGTTGGCAGAGGTGATATGCTCTATTTCCCGCTGGGTGCAGGTAAGCCTACCCGAGTCCAAGGCTGTTTAATTACAGACCAAGAAGTGGCTAGCGTAGTAGAATTTGTCAAGAAGAGCGGGGCGGTGCAGTACGACGATACTGTGATGCAAGAAATTGAACAGCATGTGGCGGAAAAAGAAAAGGGAAATAAAGGAGTAGGTGGATCCATTCCAGAAGATGCGAATGGGGATTATGACGAACTAATTGATGCGGCAGCGGAAGTTGTAGTGGAGACGGGACAAGCTTCTGTATCAATGCTCCAGCGCCGTCTTAAGCTTGGCTATGCTCGGGCTGCTCGCCTGGTGGACCAATTGGAGGAGAAGGGGATTGTAGGCCCATTTGAGGGATCGAAACCTAGGCAGCTGCTGATTACCAAAGAGCAATGGCAGGAGATGAAGTATCGCAATGGGATTGTGTCTCAGGCTCCAAATCCAGTTGGGGAAATGAGTATTTCCAATAGTGGTGAGAATGTTCCGCCTTTTGACGTAGAAGATGCGTTAGATCGGGCGGGAGAAGACACTCTGTAAGGAATATCTGCGCGTGAGGCAGGATTGTGTGCAGCTTGTGTTTCGGGCGGAGACGGGAAGAGAGATGAAGTAAGGATGGAGCAGCGAGCACGCCGACAGATGGCCGGGTTGTTTGTGCTGGTACTGGTGTTTACTGGTCTGGCAAATGGACTGGGAAATAATATCCTTTCCAACTACTTTAACGAGGTATACCACATTGATTCTGTACAGCGGGGATTTTTGGAAATTCCCCGGGAAAGCCCAGGCATTCTTTGCATGGTTCTGGTGGCCGCACTGGGGTGTCTGGGAAACTTGTGGATGTCGGTATTGGCTCAAGCATTGCTTCTGATTGGATTGGCGGTTATGGGGATGTGTGCGCCATCCTATCAAGTTATGTTGCTCTTCTTGTTTTTGCACTCCCTGGGAATGCATCTTTTTATGCCGCTCAGTGACACCATTTCGATGGATCTGGCGAAAGAGGGACAGGTGGGTGCGGCACTGGGAAAATTCAAAGGGGTCACTACCCTTATGACCATGGTGTCGGCTTGTATGGTATTTGTGGGATTTCGAACGGGTATATTTACCTTTGCCTCCACAATTATCTTGCCGTTTAATATTGGGGTCATATGTACTGCTGTGGCAATTATTCTACTTATCCGGATGGCGACAAAATGGACGGGCGGAGAACAAGTACGAAATCACAAATTGCTGTTTCGCCGGCGTTATATGCCGTATTATATGGTTACGTTGGCATACGGTTGTCAAAAGCGGATTCGAATTGTATTTGCGCCTTGGGTAGTCATTCAGCTGCTGGGAAAAGGGGCCGATACTGTCGCGCTACTAACCATCGCTACCTATTTGGTTGGGACTGGTATGGCTCCCATTATCGGTAAACTGTTAGATCGGTTCGGCGTACGAAAGTTACTTTGGTTAGAAGCTGGATACATTGGAGTGACTTTTTGCTTCATGGGTTGGTTATCTGGCCGCTTAGTTCAGGGAAGTTTTGGGGATCGAAGCTGGGAAGTCTGGATCGTCTTTTTTAGTTATGTACTGTGTGTGTTGTTTGAGCAATTTAATATGGTTCATGCTTTTATGATGCGATCCATTGCACTGGATTCCAGCGAAGTGACTCAGACGCTGTCGGTTGGGGTGAGTGTGGACCATGTCATGGCAATTGTAGCGTCGCCAGTAATGGGACTAATTTGGAACGGAATGGGTGTGCAGTATGTGTTTTATCTGGCGGCCGTATCCGCTTTGTTCCAAGTTGGGGCAGGACTCATGATCAGACAGCCGATGTCTGTTCCTGAATAAGAGTAGGAGAGGAGATTTATTTCATTTTCATTAAATTTCCCTATGAACACTTTACACATAGAGGCTTTTGGAGTAAACTAAGAGCAAGTGAATGGAATAGGAGGTGTTTTTGATGGGAGAGATGGATTTTACCCGTAAATTTAGTTTAGGTGACCAGCGTGATTTAGAAATTAAGACAATTTTGTCTACTGTCTATCAAGCGCTGCAAGAAAAAGGGTACAATCCCATTAACCAAATTGTTGGTTACATTCTGTCCGAGGACCCCACCTATATCACCAACCATAACAATGCTCGGGCACTCATTCGCAAGGTGGATCGGGATGAACTGCTCCAGACCTTGGTTAAATACTATTTGACCCATTGATAGGATAAACTTCGGTGCCCGACGTTTTTACGTCGGGCACTTTTTTCGGGGAGGAAGCGGGATGAATCTTTTAATTAGTCGCTGTTTGCTGGGAGAGCCTTGCCGCTATGATGGACGCGGGGTGCCCAAAATAGAGGTAGAAAAACTTCAAAAAGCAGGATTTCATCTTATTTTGGTGTGCCCAGAGGAACTTGGCGGTTTATCGACTCCTCGTCCCCCAGCGGAGGTGCAGGAAGATGGCCGTGTGATGAACCAGATGGGACAGGATGTAACCCAAGAATATCAACAAGGAGCAGAATTTACGCTTGCTCAGGCGCAAAAATGGGGATGTAAATTGGCTATTTTAAAAGCCAGATCTCCTTCTTGCGGAAGCAAAGCTATATATGATGGGAGTTTTAAGGGGAGGTTAGTCCCCGGAGAAGGGGTGACAGCGAAACTTTTAAAACAGAATGGCGTTGTGGTTATGGATGAGGAGGATTGGGAAGAGAAAATAGAGCAGTGGCTTGAAAAGCAAGGTTAGGAATCAAAATCCATCGAAACAGGTCATACGATAAAAAATTTCGTTCCATTTAGAGCCGTATGAAATAACCTCCCGCCGGGGAGATACTGAAAACAGTATTGCCGGGCGGGAGGTTATTTCATGCAGCACAAAGTGGAAATCTGTGGGGTGAACACCGCCAAGCTCAAGGTGTTAAAAAGTGATGAGACTCAGCAACTGTTGCTTCGAGCAAAGCAGGGGGATCAGAAAGCGCGTGAAGAGTTGATTTCTGGAAATCTAAGGCTGGTGCTCTCCGTTATCCAGCGATTTGTCAACCGGGGAGAGAATGCAGATGATTTATTCCAGGTGGGATGTATCGGTCTAATCAAAGCTATTGATAACTTTAATACGGACTTAGATGTGAAATTTTCCACGTACGGAGTGCCAATGATTATTGGAGAAATTCGCCGTTATTTGCGAGATAATAGCACCATGCGAGTGTCTCGTGCCATGCGGGATACTGCCTATAAGGTGCTTCAGGCGAAAGAGGCGTATGTGGCCAAATATCAGAAAGAACCTACTGTGGAAGAAATTGCAAAGGCTTTAAATCTGAAGCGGGAAGAAGTGGTATTTGCTCTGGATGCCGTGTTAGAGCCAGTCTCGCTGTATGAACCAGTTTATTCCGACAGCGGCGACACAATCTGTGTTATGGACCAGGTAAAAGATAGTAAAAACACAGATGAAATGTGGGTGGAGCGTATTGCATTGAAAGAAGCGGTATCCCATCTAAGTGAACGGGAGAAAAAAATTCTATCGATGCGTTTTTTTCAAGGCAAAACCCAGATGGAAGTTTCTAATGAAATTGGAATTTCACAGGCGCAAGTGTCGCGATTGGAAAAAAATGCTCTGCGTCAAATTCGAAAAGAATTATAAAAATGCCGTCCGATTTTATCGGACGGCATTTTTTCTGTATTTATGTGAATTAGGTAGCGGAGGTTTTTACGTCCTGCTTGCGGCCCACCCATTCACGCCAAAGGAAGATACCCAGGAACACGGCAGCAGCAAGGATGCCGGCGGGGTAGGCAATCGAAGTGGACATATTCAAGCATTCTGGAGCCTGAATAAAGTAGGTGATGGATACCGCAGACATAAAGGTAGCGGGAAGTGCGCACATAAAGCAGGCAATAGGGGGGAAACCGTTGCGGTGCAGGTATACGGCTCCAGCCCACAGCACCATCATAGCCAGAGTTTGGTTGGACCAGGAGAAGTACTTCCACAAGGTAGCAAAGTCACCCCACTGGGTAATCAGTGCGCCTACGCCCAAGACCGGCACAGACAGCAACAGGCGGTTCTTCCACTGAGATTGGTCGATATGAAACCAGTCGGCAATCGTCAAACGGGCAGAGCGGAATGCCGTATCACCAGAGGTGATGGGGCAGGCAATAACGCCCAGCAGTGCAAGAATACCGCCTACAGGACCCATCATAGCCCGGCAGATCGTATTTACTGCTTCGGATCCACCGGCGGAAACCATGACAGAATTTAGTTCGGCCACATTGCCATAGAATGTAACACCAGCAGCAGCCCAAACCAGAGCAATAACACCTTCTGCAACCATAGCGCCATAGAACACCTTACGGCCTTCTTTTTCCGAAGTCATGCAACGGGCAACCATGGGGGACTGGGTGGCATGGAAACCGGAGATGGCTCCACAAGCTACGGTAACAAACATCTGAGCCCAGATGGGAGTTCCGTCAGGATGGCCCATACCCTCTACACCAACATACTGCCACATCTCAGGCATTGCAGCCCGATAGTTGCCGTCAAACAGCATGACCCCCATCAAGCCAAGGGCCATAATGATTAGACAACCACCAAAGATGGGATAAAACTTACCAATGATTTTATCAATGGGAAGGAACGTAGCAATAAAGTAATAAATCAATACCACAGCCAGCCAGAAAGAGGCATTCAAGCGTTCGGGTGTCAAAGAAGCCAGCAGGGAAGCAGGGTTTTTGGAGAAATTGACGCCCACTAAAATCAGTAGGATGACAGAGAATATGCGCATGACTTGCAGCATGAACTTGCCCAAATATGTACCGACAATCTCAGAAATTGAAGCACCGTCGTGACGCTCACTCATCATGCCGGACATAAAATCGTGAACGCCACCGCCCAGGATGGTCCCAAAAACAATCCAAAGATAGACGCGAGGCCCCCAGCATGCACCGGATAGAGCACCAAAAATAGGACCTAATCCGGCAATATTTAGTAATTGAACTAAAAACAGTCGCCAGGTTTTCATGGGGGTGTAGTCCACACCGTCAGGGTGGGCAACAGCGGGGGTCTGCCGGTCATCAATACAGAAAACTTTTTCAATCAGTTTACTGTACAAAGCAAACCCAACCAGCAGGACCACTAGGGAAATTAGGAACGTGATCATGATGTTTTCCTCCTTGTTGATTTCCATTTCTCTCCCGAAAACTGCGTAAAAAAAGCCCTGTTTTCTTCCAGGGAGAAGAAAGGGCAGGGCGGGCCGTGGGGCCAAACCGCCCTCTTAAGGCGGCTTTATTATAACACGGAGAGAGAGAAAATCAACCCTTGACTAAGGGGAAAAAAGCAGAAATTTTACTAAAAAAACTGGTAAAAACCAACAAAATAGGAAAATGAATGGTTAGCCTAGGGCAACGTCTAAAATCATCATCATTAAAAAGCCTCCCATTACACCAAGTGTTCCAGTGTGGCCACCTTGGGAGAGATTTGCTTCTGGAATTAATTCTTCTACGACTACATAAAGCATGGCACCTGCAGCAAAAGAGAGAAGCCACGGCATCAGGGGCTGTATGGAACCGACAGCCAATACAGTGAGCAGGCCGAAAATGGGTTCTACAATTCCAGATGCAGCGCCACAGAGAAAGGCGCGGCTACGACTCATTCCGTCTTGGCGCAAGGGGAGCGCAATGGCAGCACCCTCCGGGAAATTTTGAATGCCGATCCCGATAGCTAAGGCCATTGCAGCAGTTAAAAGGGCAGGATCCTGGTTTTGTGCAGCTAACGCAAAGGAGATACCTACAGCCATGCCTTCTGGAATGTTGTGAAGAGTGACGGCCAGCACCAGTAAAGCGGTTCTACGATGAGTGTGGTCCAGCTGCATGCTGCGAAAAGATTCTGGGGTAAGATGGGGGAGAAGAAAATCCATGGCCAAAAGAAATAGTATTCCAAAGATGGAACCACCAGCGGCGGGAATCCAGCCAATCATACCCATCTCTTCCGCTTCTTCGATAGCAGGAATTAAGAGGGACCACATACTAGCTGCAATCATAACGCCGGCGGCGAACCCCAGCATGGCGCGGTGCAGTGCAGGGGAGGAGTGTTTGCGAAACAAAAAGACCATTGCAGCACCCGAGGCGGTCATAAGACAGGTAAATCCAGTTCCGCCTGAGGCCCAAAGAAGAGCTTGTGACACCGATGTACATCCTTTCTGAACAGCGGTGACTTGGCATGAAAGCCAAGCCTATTGCGGTTGCTTCCATGCTAGGCTATGCAGAAAAGGGATAAACGGTGCGTCTATGGAAGGAGAAAGGATTGGGCAAAAGTAAGCACGAGACGTGTCATACTGTAACTCATCGCAAAGCAGATAGGAAACGTAAGAAGCCAGGTAAACGCAATTCGCCCCGCAATTCTCCAGGAGGGAGCACGTCGATGGGATGCCCCCAGCAGGGCAGTGGTTCGGATGTGTGTGGTGGAAACTGGAAGTCCCAGTACTGTGGAGAGTATCAGGCAGGGGATACTGCCCCAGTCGGCGGCAAGGGCTTCCTTGGTGTCTAGATTTACCATTTCGCTGGCAATGGTATCAATAATTCGCTTTCCACCCATCAGGGTTCCCAAAGCCATAAATAGTGCGCAGAGAAACATGAGCCAGAGTGGAATCAAAAAGGTCTGTTCATCCCCGCGTCCCTGGGCCAAGGCGGTTCCCAATAAAAAGATTCCGATAAATTTCTGCCCATCCTGTGCACCATGCAAAAACGCAGTACATGCGGCGCCTGGAATTTGGGCTAGGGTATAAAATTTCGGAGAGAGGTGTATTTTGTTCAGCCAATTGAGAGAAAATCGGCTGAAATAAAAGCCGGCAACCACAGAGAAAAATAGGCCGAAGAGAACTTTTCCCCAGCAGTCCCAGCGAATACAAGAGAATGTTCCCTCCAGTGCGACGGCAGCGCCGGAGATACCCGCAACCAAGGCATGGCTTTCGCTGGTGGGAATGCCAAACAACCATGCGCTCCAAGCCCAAACCACAATAGAAGATAGGGCTGTACATAGAGCAATTAAGGCGGTGCTCGAGCCCCCACCAAAGCTGGCAATGGAATAGACGGTCTCAGCCACTGAAGCGGTAACTGCAGTAACGCAGAACACCCCGGCAAAGTTACAAATGGATGCCAACAACACTGCCTGACGGAAAGAAAGTGTCCCGCTAGAAACAATGCCAGCAATCGCATTGGGGGCATCCGTACAACCATTAGCTAATAGTACGGCAAAAATTAGAATAGAAACTGCTGCAAGAGCAGGTGTATGGAGCATCTGTTGAAAAAAGGAAAAAAAGGAATGGGGCATGGAATCACCTCCATGTCCCAAAGTATGTTAGGATTTGTCCCAATATGCGTTGTGGCCGCCTGGCGGGGGGGCATGTCGATCCTGACTGAGATCTCGTGGAGCAGATGCAGGAGCAATGGCTCCTGGTCCGTACTTGGCACGAATAGAATCCATGGTAACCTCCAAACGCTCCAGTCGATTGCGCTGTTCTTGTTGTGACGTGGCAAATAGATCGAATTGCGCTCCAGCTTCTTCATCAGAAACCAATGCAATCGCGGTGACGGTTAGTGCTCGGACTGGGTTGTCCATATTCCAGCAGCGCTGCGCCAAGGACATAGCAGTTTGTGCAATTTCCCGTCCCAAACAGGTGGGAGTAGGGAGGCGCTGTTGCCGACTCATATCATGAAAACCTGGATCTCGAATGGCAAGAGAAACACCTTTACAAAGCATGTGATATTTTCTTAGACGAGTTGCTACTTGGTCTGAAAGTTGTGTAATGCCGGCTTGAATTTCTTCACTTCCACATAAGTTGTGGGGAAAGGTTAGGCCGTTTCCTACCGATTTTGGGGGATCGATTTGGGTGGCTGGGGCAACCGGTGCTTGATCCAATCCATTGGCAAAGTCGTGTAGCTGAGCACCGTTTTTTCCCAACAAGGTAAAAAGTGCCTCACGGTCAAAATGGGCCAAATCACCAATGGTTTTAATATTAAATTTAGAAAAAGTTTCTGCGGCGGCCCGGCCCACAAAGAGCAAATCGCTGACAGGCAAAGGCCAAACTATTTTAGGAAAATTATTTTTTGTGATGACGGTTGTGGCATCGGGTTTTTTATAGTCACTGCCAAGTTTGGCGAATACTTTATTAAAAGAAATTCCAACGGAGATAGTTAGACCTAATTCAGAGCGTAAGCGATTGCGCAGATGGTCGGCTAATTCGGTAGGAGTCATGTGAAAGAGATGTATGGTCCCTGTGAGATCCATCCAACTCTCATCAATCCCAAAGGGTTCTACAAGGTCTGTATATTCCTGATAGATTTGGTTGACTTGATGGGAGTAGTCCCGATAGAGTTGGTGATGAGCGGGGAGAAGAACCAGGTTGGGACATTTTTTTCTGGCTTGCCAAATGGTTTCTGCTGTCTTAACACCAAATGCTTTTGCCGGTTCATTTTTAGCCAAAATAATGCCATGTCGACTATCCGGGTCTCCGCAGACTGCCACCGGAAGATGGCGAAGTTCCGGGTATTGGAGTAATTCCACAGATGCGTAGAAGCTATTTAAATCACAGTGAAATACGATACGATCCATGAAATCCCCCTCCCTTTCGAGATGCTTGCTTATTCTTATTGTACCCAAAAGGGAAGAAAAAGTCAAACGGATGTTCCAAAAGGATGGATGCCATTCAAGTGTCCTCTGAGGAAGGCAAGGTTTCGTGATGTGAACCCCGCCTAGCTAAAAATAGACCTGCACATAAAGCGGTAAAGGGGGCCACTGTAACCAGACCAAAAGACCCGATCACCGTGTGGATAATTTCAGCAGCCACATACTTATAATTAAAGATATTAGACAGAGGTGTGCCTTGTGCCATGAATACCATGAGCAAGGCGACATACCCACCGGAGTAGGCAAAGAGAAGGGTAGTAGTCATAGTGCCCATAGCGGCGCGCCCAACATTCATCCCGGAACGAGTAGCTTCCCACCAAGAGAGATCCGGGCGTTTTTCTACAACTTCGTAGACTGCGGAGGTAATGTCAACAGAGAGATCCATAATGGCTCCTGAAGCGCCAATGAAGATGGAGGCCATGAAAATGCGAGTTAAATTTAGATCCTGATATCCAGCGTATAAAAGACTCTCTGAGTAAGCCATGACAGCACCATGAATATGGAATAGGTCGGTAAAAAGAATTCCCATGACACAAGTAACGAGAATCCCTAGAGCAGAACCAGATACAGCTGCAGCACACCGTAAATCAAAGCCATACACCAAGGCAATGATGAGGATGGTTAATAGGAGAGTCATAATGAGTCCCACCCAAATGGGGTTCCAACCTTTTAAATATAAAGGAACTAGTAACTTCCAGATCATGAGTACAGTGAGGAGAAAGGACAATACGGCTCGGATACCAGTCTTACCGGCAAATAGAACCAGGAGAAGGATAAATAGTCCACCCAGAAGCAATTCCCATGGCATGCGATAGTGGTCAATCATTGAGACATTTAAGATCTGATCATTTTCGTAGTTGATTCGAACCAGAGCTTTATCTCCCACTGCAAAAATTTTGTCTTGTTCCAAAGAGCCATTTAAGGCATTTTTTCCTTCCGCCTGTTGTCCCTTAAAAATGCCACCGAGAATTTCAATCTGGCAGCGTTGCTCTCCAGATCGGACAAGGCCAGTATCAACCACTGAGGACTCATCCGTCGCTAAAACTAACGCAGGCTGGATATCAGATTCCTGAAAGGAAATGCTGTCTTCATAACCGGTGGGAAGAAAGAGAAGAATAATTGTCAGCAAGACGCATACCCATACCGGGGCATAGTAGCGAAAAGTTTGGGTATGAATTGAGTGGTTGGACATGGTGAAAACTCCTTGTGATTGCAAAATCAGAATACTTCAATTTATACGGATGCCCGCCTCCCCCGGAAGGAGAAGGCGGGCAAAGGGAGGTGTAAACCAGTGGAAATTACTTTACTTCCAGCATGGAGGCCAGCTTGTCATAAATTTCGGTGTTGTCATAGTAGCCTTCAAACTGGTTTGCGTTGACACCATCGGCAAATACAGCGACTGGGAGACCAGTGTGGCTGTAAGAGGTGAAAGAGACACCAGATTTGTTATTTAGAATGTGAGTGATGGTGACGGAGAGTGGTTCATAGGTGCCGTAAGCCACATATTCCTCTTGGTCGGCCATTCCAGTGTCGGTTCCCTTAATGCTCTTCTCATAAGCGGTTTTTAAAAGTCCCAGTTCATATTCAGTAAGGACTAATTTGTCTCCGGCATCTCCCTTTGTTTTCAGACCAAAGAGCGTTTCGATGTCTGCTAATACAGTATCAAAGGGGGTCTTGTTGGCCTTGTAGGAGGCGACATAATCGCTGTCATATTTTGCAAAGGAGATTTTTTGACTGTTGAGCAAAGAGAGGTAAGTGTCATAATCGGTACCGGCAAATCCGATGGTTAAACCGCCGGTCTCGTGGTCACCGGTAACTAGAATCAGTGTTTCGTCGGCGTGCTCTTTGGCAAAATCAATAGCAACTTGTACGGCATCAGCCAGAGCCAAGGTGTCATGAATAGAGGAAGCGGCATCGTTGGCATGGCAGGCCCAGTCAATTTTGCCACCTTCACACATAAGGAAAAAGCCGTTGTCATTATCCAATACCTGAATGCCTTTTTCCACATAGTCGGCTAGAGACCACATATCGTCTGTGCGATCCAGTTCATAGGCCATAGCGTCGCCATCTGCCAGGTGTTCGTCGATAATAATTACTGGGCCATCTTTAACATTGGAAGCGTCTGCTTGCGTTTTTACCACTTGATAGCCAGCTTCTTCTGCCAAATTATAGAGGTCTGTCTGTTTCCCGTCAGCACCGGTAGGTTTGAGAAGTCCGCCACCAGCGAAGTATTCAAAATTGGATGCGATCAGTTCTAATCCAATTTCGTAGTAGTTGTTTCGGCTGGCTTGATGGGCATAAAATGCAGCTGGTGTGGCATGATTGAGATTAACGGAGGAGATAACACCTACTTTCATGCCCAACTGTTCATGAACTTTTTCTGCAATCGTCTCATAGCTCTTGGTCGCGGTTTCGTCTACATTAATGGAACCGGAGTAGGTTTTATATCCAGTTGCGATAGAAGTAGCGGTGGAAGCAGAATCAGGTGCAAAACTATTGGAGTCATAGGTAACGGCAGAGCCAGCTACATCAAAATCCATGAAGTTAAGGGCTACAGGGCCGTCCAAAATAGCTCCCTGGTTGTCATCCAAGCTGGGTTCCGCTAGCATATAGTCTGGATCCGCTAAGGCTCCTAGATAGTCAGAAGCAGATTGAAATTGTGGGTAACTCATGCCGTCACCAATAAAGAGAAAGACATATTTCGGGGCTTTGACTGCTTGTTCACTGGCGGCCAAAGCAGTGGTGCTATTGGCTACCTTGGCGAGATTGCCGCGGTCGGCTGCTCCAATGGAACATCCTGCCAAGACAGACGCCGTCAAAGTCAAGGCAAGGGCGGCGGATAAAAGTCGTTTCATAGTTGATTTCCTCCTGCACTTCGTTCAAAAATATTGTAATCGCTATGGACGAACTTATTCTAGGGAGGAATTGTTAAGTGCGCTACCGATGAAGAGTGAAAAAGAGGTAAAAGAAAATAAAAAATGTTAAATTCAAAAAGACGGCATAACCTTAAAGAGGTTATGCCGTCTTTTTGAAAATAAATATAAGAGAAAAACAAGCATGTGGAGTGGACGCTCAGATTACACCTGCTAAAACCAAGGCAAACAGAACAAAGGTGGCCAACAGTGCCAAAGAGAACAGAAGAAAACCTGCATTTAACTTTTTATCTTGACTACTTTGGGAGGGAGGCACTACACCGGCTTTACGCATAGCGGTGACTACGGGGGCATAGAGCAACAAAGTGGCAGCCATATTCATACCACCCTTTGCTAAGTTGAAGGGGAGGAACATGGGTAAAAGCATTTGAGCAATCACCTGTCGAGGCTGACCCATGTAGAAAGGGGTAACCAAATAGTTCCATAGAAGCATGACAACTACAAGGCACACAACGCCGAAAGACAGTCCCAGAATGGCCCCCTTTTTGGTGTGCAGCTTTTTATAGACAAAGGAAGCGGTGCAACAGAAAGAACATGTTGCCAGCGCGTTCATTAGAAAGCCCCACAAAAATGTGTCGCTGATAGTAATCATCTCAATAAAAGCCACTAAAATGGAGATGGTGGCTGCCATCATAGGGCCGAATGTAAAGCCTGCGATGCAGATGACCACGTCCTTAAAGTCGAAGTCCAGGAACATGACGCTGGGCATCAGCTTAGATAGTAACATCACAATGTAGGCAATGGCGGTAAGCATTGCCACGCTAACAATGGTTTTTGTGTCCATTTTTGAACGCACCGAAGGGCGAGTGCGAGTAACAGATGGGATAGGCATAAAAAAACACTCCTTACAACGTTTGGTACGCCTGAAAAAGCCTCTGCCTTCCAGGTGCCAAAACAATTGTAGGAGGTGCGCGCACACGCAAAACTGCGTGTAAATTGTTTTACACACATCTTCTTCCATCCGGACTATAACCGTTGGTCTCGGAGTTTCACCGAATCAGCAGATCCGTTCCTAGATCTGGTCGCGGACTATACCGCCAGTGGGGAATTACACCCCGCCCTGAAGACATTGGATTCAGTTGTCCAGGAGGTATTATACGGCAGGAACAGCAAAAAAGCAAGCCTTAAATTTGTTATGGAAGGAGAGAAGAGGAAAAGTGGGGATAATTTGAAAAACTTTGACTTTCCCTCTATGCAAATGGCAAGAATTATATTAAAATAGGGAAGCAAGAAATAAGACAGGAGTGGTTCCAATGGAGCAACCAAAATATAAACGAGTCTTGTTAAAAATTAGCGGCGAGGCTTTGGCAGGGGATGCCTCTCGCGGGCTTGATTTCCATGTCATTGGACAGGTGTGTGATGTTATTAAGCGCTGTGTGGATCTTGGGGTCCAAGTGGGCGTTGTAGTTGGTGGAGGAAATTTCTGGCGCGGTGTAAAAGATGGCGGAGATCAGATGGAACGTGTTCGAGCCGACCATATGGGAATGTTGGCCACTGCCATCAATGCCCTGGCGGTAGCGGATGTTTTGGAGCAAAAAGGTGTAGCTGTCCGCGTGCAAACGGCCATTGAAATGCGCGCTATGGCAGAGCCTTATATCCGCTCGCGTGCGATTCGGCATTTAGAAAAAGGGCGAGTAGTCATTTTTGGTTGTGGCACAGGGAATCCCTTTTTCTCAACAGATACAGCTGCTGTTTTGCGGGCGGCGGAAATTGACGCGGATGTTATCCTTTTGGCAAAAAATATTGACGGTGTTTATTCTGCCGATCCCAAGCTGGATCCCAGTGCAGTGAAATATGATACAATTACCTATGATGACGTACTGGCACAGCATTTGAAGGTGATGGACTTCACGGCTACTTCTTTGTCTATGGATAATAAAATTCCCGTTTTGCTCTTTGCGCTGAAGGATCCGGAAAATATTCTCCGGGCTGTGATGGGGGAAAAGATTGGCACCATTGTAGGCGGTGAATAAGCGGTACGCAGCGGTTTGGCAACGCAAGGATAAAAAGGAAAGGATGTTCAAACCATGAGCCCAGAGAATAAGATTTATGATGAGAAAATGCTCAAGACCATTGAAGTGGTCAAGGCTAATTTTGCCTCGGTCCGTGCAGGGCGCGCCAATGCAGGCGTGTTGGATCGAATTATGGTGGAGTATTATGGAACTCCTACCCCAATCAATCAAGTGGCAGCTATTTCTTCTCCCGATCCTCGGACTCTTATGGTTCAGCCATGGGACGCTTCTTTGTTAAAGGCAATTGAAAAGGCAATTCAGACCTCAGATTTAGGAATCAACCCTCAAAATGATGGGCGAGTGATTCGTTTGGCATTTCCACAGTTGACAGAAGAACGCCGCCGGGAATTAACTAAGCAGGTTAAGAAGTATGGGGAAGAGGGAAAGGTTGCCGTTCGGAACATCCGGCGAGATGCTATGGATGAGATTAAAAAGAAAACCAAAAAGTCGGAATTGACAGAAGACGACCAGAAGAATCTGGAGAAGGAACTGCAGGATTTGACCGACAAGCGATGCAAAGAAATTGACGATCTTACGGCAAAGAAAGAAAAAGAACTGATGGCGGTTTAAGAGTGTTAAACCGTTCCACGGCCGCGGGGTCGGAAGAACCGTCCCCCGCGGCCCTTTGACGGTTTTGGAAGGTTCCAATGCTAGTGGGGGATACCACGCCTAGAAATAAAAAATATGAGGTGTCTTATGGCACTATTTCAAAAAAAATCGGCAAAGCCGGAAGTTCAGGTGGATTTTCAACATTTGCCCAGGCATATTGCGATCATAATGGATGGAAACGGACGCTGGGCAAAAAAACGGAACTTGCCCCGAACGGCGGGACATGCAGCGGGAGCAGAAAACTTTCGTAACATTGCCACCTATTGTAAAAAAATAGGACTGGATTATTTGACAGTCTATGCCTTTTCGACTGAGAACTGGAAACGGCCGGCAGAAGAAGTTTCTTCTATCATGGGGCTTTTAAAAAAATACCTTTTGGAAGCAATTGAGCAGATGGAACGGGATCGTGTCAAAATGGAATTTTTTGGCGATCTCTCACCGCTTAGCCCAGAATTGCAAGAGTTGTGCCAGCGGACACGAGAAATTTCCAAGCATTACGATGGCTGCCAGGTGAATATCTGCTTAAATTACGGAGGGCGGGACGAACTACTCCGAGCGGCAAGGGCTTTTGCACAAGACTGTTTGGAGGGAAGAGCAGATCCCAATCATCTCTCATCTCAGCAATTCTCTCAGTATCTGTATTCAAAAGGAGTGCCAGATCCAGATCTTATTATTCGCCCCAGTGGGGAGTTGCGTCTATCTAACTTTTTGTTGTGGCAGTCGGCGTATGCCGAATATTATTTTACCGACGTTCTTTGGCCCGACTTTTCAAAAGAAGAACTGCACCGCGCCATTGCAGCTTATCAGAATCGCAGCCGTCGGTTTGGAGGTATTTGAGTTGCTAACCAGAATCCTAGTAGCGGTGGTGCTTGCCCCGCTGTTCTTTGTTGTACTGTTTTTTTTGCCCCCAATCTGGCTGACGGTACTGATGTCAGCGATTTGTGCTCTGGCATCATTTGAACTTCTGCGTGCGACTCGGGTAGCCCACCATAGTGGGATGTATATCTACACTGCCATTGCAGCGGCACTGATTCCTATTTGCTGTCATTTTTTTGATGGGTATGGCGGCTGGCAAATTCGGGCAGTGTCTCTTCTGCTTTTGTCAACGCTATTTCTGTTAGCTATCCGGCTATATGGAACGGAACGAGCCATTGGATTTGAGCAGATTATGGTGTGCCTATTCGGAGGCCTGATGATTCCATTATCTATGTCCGCTTTGATTGTATTAAAAGAGATGAATCATGGCCGCTTTTTGGTTTTACTTCCGGTAATTAGTGCATTTCTTACAGATGCTGGTGCCTATTTTGCTGGAGTGTTTTTAGGAAAGCATCGAGGCATCACAAAAGTAAGTCCCAATAAATCATTAGAGGGTTATATAGGGGGTGTGGTAGCCGGAGCATTATTTATGATGCTCTACGGAGTGGCCTTAAAAACATTTTGGAATGTAGACGTCTCATTCCCAGTATTGGCCCTTTGGGGGTTGCTTGGTAGCGCAGTGACGGAACTAGGGGATCTCTCCTTTTCTTTAGTTAAGCGAGAGTATGGAATTAAAGATTATGGAACCATCCTTCCAGGGCATGGTGGGATGCTGGATCGATTTGACTCAATGATTTTTGCTGCTCCCATGTTACTTTTATTAGTGGAGACATTGCCGGCGTTCTAAAAGCATTAATAGGGTAGAGGAAAAGCGGCCTTTTGCTAGGAGGGGCATGACGCGATGAAAAGGAGAATTTCGGTTTTAGGTTCAACCGGATCCATTGGGAGGCAATCATTAGAAGTGATTGCCTCTTGCGGTATGGAAGTGGCCGCTTTGACTGCCAACTCCAATGTGGAACGGATCGAAGAACAAGCGCGGCAGTTTCATCCGGAATTAGTTGTGTTGATGGATGAGAAAGCGGCAGCGGATTTGCGTTTGCGTCTAGCTGATACGGATATTAAAGTTTCCTCTGGGATGGAGGGACTGATTCAGGCAGCCGAATTACCTAGTGCGGATACCGTTCTTACAGCAGTAGTAGGAATGGTGGGGTTACGGCCTACGCTGGCAGCCATACGTGCAGGTAAGAGGATTGCGTTGGCAAACAAAGAGACGCTGGTATGCGCAGGTAGCCTGGTGCTTCAGGCTGCCAAAGAATTTGGCAGCGCGATATTGCCAGTAGATTCTGAGCATTCGGCTCTCTTTCAATGTCTAGAAGGAAATCGGGATCGAGGGGAAGTGAAACGTTTAATCCTTACCTGTTCCGGTGGGCCTTTTTACGGGAAAAAAGGAAATGAATTACAACACATGACAAGGGAAGATGCTTTACGGCATCCAAACTGGTCTATGGGGGCAAAAATTACCATTGATTCCGCTACTTTGATGAATAAGGGACTGGAATTTATTGAAGCGATGCATCTCTACCAGATGCCGCCGGAAAAAATTTCGGTTCTAATTCACCGTGAGAGTATTATCCATTCTCTGGTGGAATACTGTGATAATGCAGTTTTGGCCCAGTTAGGAGCACCAGATATGCGCCTGCCTATCCAGTACGCGCTTACATGGCCACAGCGTGTGCCAGGCCCGGCTGAGGAATTGGATCTATGGCATTGCGGTGCATTAACCTTTGGCAGTCCAGATTTAGAGGCATTTCCTTGCCTTGCTTTGGCACAGCAGGCGGCACGCACAGGAGGAACAGCTGGGGCAATCCTAAATGGGGCAAACGAGGCAGCTGTCAGTCTATTTTTGAATGGGAAAATCGGTTTTTGCGATATTGGAACGAGGGTAGCACATGCGTTGGAGTGTATACCGGTGGTGCAGAACCCAAGCCTAACGGATATTTTGGAAGCAGATCAAGCCGCCCGGGAAGCGGTGCAAATTTAGGGCAGAGCATATCTTGGAGGTTCTATGATTTATCTGATCGTTGCCATACTCATCTTCGGATTTTTAATTGCTACCCATGAACTGGGACATTTCGCTGCAGCAAAGGTGCTTGGAATTAAAGTCAATGAGTTTGCTGTGGGAATGGGACCAGCACTGTGGAAAAGAGAGAAAGGAGAAACCCTTTACAGTATTAGGGCCTTCCCAATTGGAGGCTACTGTGCGATGGAGGGAGAGGACGACGATTCTGCAGATCCGCGCTCTTTTGGAAAAGCTGCGGGATGGAAAAAAATTATTGTGTTATGTGCCGGGGCAGCCATGAATTTTTTAACAGGACTTGTGCTGTGCCTGATATTAGTTCTTCCATATCAAAGTATTATTCAACCTGTTATTGTCAGTTTTGCGGATGGGTTTCCGCTGGAAGGGACAGATGGACTGTTGGCGGGGGACCGAATCATATCCATTGATGGCGAGCGGGTCTATGTCTATGATGATGTAACGCTGTTTTTTTCCCGTAGCAACGGTAAGACGATGGATTTGGTGGTAGAACGCAACGGTAGCCGGGTATTTTTAGACGATCTGCCATTATATCCACGGGAATTTGAAGTAAATGGGCAAACACAGCTAAAATACGGCATTAATTTCCAAGTGGAACAAGCCACCCTAGGTGGAAAGTTGCGCGAAGGGTGGTTTATGGCAGTAGATTTTGTGCGTCTAGTACGCTTAAGTTTGGGGGATCTCATTTCCGGTGCTGCTGGACTACGGGATTTATCTGGCCCGGTAGGTATCATGGATGTAATGAGTGATGTGGGAAATTCTGCACCTTCGACTGGTGCAGCGGTATATAGTCTGGCATACCTGGCGGCACTGATTGCAGTGAACCTGGCTGTGATGAACCTGTTACCCCTACCGGCGCTAGATGGTGGACGAATCTTTTTCCTTTTGTTGAATGGAATATTATATGGATTATTTCGAAAAAAGATTGATGGTCGCTATGAGGGGTATGTACACATGGCAGGCCTGGCGGCACTAATGGCATTAATGCTATTAGTTACTCTCAGTGATGTGGGGAAATTGTTTGGCCACTAAAGGAGAGAGAAGAGAGACAGGGAGCGTGTGAGGAATGACAAAGCAGATTCAAGTTGGGGCCCTTCCCATTGGGGGAGGGGCTCCTGTTTCCATTCAATCTATGACGAATACCCGAACAGACGATGTAGCAAGCACCTTGAAGCAGATTCGGGCTTTGGCTGCGGCCGGGTGTGATGTGGTTCGGGTGGCGGTACCGGACATGGCGGCGGCACGGGCAGTGGAAAAAATTAAGGTGGACAGCCCATTGCCAGTGGTGGTGGATATCCACTTTGATTATCGTCTGGCATTGACAGCAATTGAAGCTGGGGCAGATAAAGTGCGCATTAATCCCGGCAATATTGGGGGAGAAGAACGGGTAAAAGCGGTGGCGGATGCCTGTAGAATGCGTGGAATACCCATTCGAATTGGAGTCAATGGGGGATCGCTGGAAAAAGAAGTATTGGCGAAGTATGGCCATGTGTGTCCTGAGGCGATGGTGGAATCTGCTTTTCGACACATTCGCCTGTTAAATCAGTTTGATTTTGACGATATCTGCATCTCACTCAAATCGTCCAGTGTACCAATTACAATGAAGGCGTATCAACTGATGCGGGAGAAAAGTGACTATCCTCTGCACGTGGGAGTGACAGAGGCTGGGACAGTTCGGATGGGGACGTTGAAGTCCGCGGTTGGGATTGGCGGACTTCTGGCATTAGGAATAGGTGATACGATGCGGGTATCTCTATCTGCTGATCCAGTAGAAGAGGTCTATGCCGCCCGCGATATTCTCAAAGCGGTGGGACTTCGTCGGGAAGGAGCAGAATTGGTGTCTTGTCCCACATGCGGCAGAACACGAATTGACCTTATTGGCTTAGCCAACCAAGTGGAGGAGCGTTTAAAAGGCGTGGACAGGCCGATTACAGTGGCAGTAATGGGCTGTGTGGTGAATGGACCTGGAGAAGCCAGCGCTGCTGATTGTGGTATTGCTGGCGGAGTAGGGGAAGGATTACTGTTTAAAAAAGGAGAAATAATCAAGAAAGTGCCCCAGGAGCAATTGGTGGACGAGTTGTTTGCCCTGATTGACACACTATAAGTGGATAGTTAGGGCATTTATCCCAAGGAGCGTTGACATAATGTCGAAAAAAATACCATTTTTGCAAATGTTTGCGGCCCTAAACCGCTGGTCAGAATTATCTCAGGCAGTCTCAAGCTGGGTGATTGTCGGGGCACAAATTGAAAAAAGTAGCCGTAGTGCACGTATTGTTGTAGAGGGAGCATCAGGTGCTGGCCCTAACCTTTTGCAAGAGGTAGAGGAGACGGTGGCTCGCTGTTACGGTTTGCTTTCCGTGAAAATTAAGTCGGATATACCTGTCGAACCAGTACAAACGAGTCAGGTAACGGAGCAGCATGGTTTCCAGTTGACAGATGTGGAATCGACAAAAGAGCCGAAACAGAATGAGAGTGATGCGGCGGGGGATGCTTTTGCGCGTGCGGAGGCCATTCGTCGAGCCGCGTTAAAGCAAGTCAGCCGACCAACAGAGCCAGCAAAAGGAAAGAAGACCACAGGAAAGGCACTGTTTGGAAAGCCTATCACAAAACAAGCGATTCCAGTGGAAGAACTGGAACTGGATATGGGCAGTGTGGTCGTAGAGGGCGACGTATTTGCTGTAGATAACCGAGAATTGAAAAAGCGTGGAGCCTGGGTGGTAGCCTTTGATTTAACCGACTATACCGGGTCAATTCGGGTGAATAAATTTTTCCCTGGAGACGAGGGAAAACCTTTGGTGGATGGGATTAAGAAAGGAATGCATCTCAAGGTCCAAGGCAGGCTCAACATGGACCGCTTTTACGGTGATATGGTGCTGGAACCTGTGGCGGTGATGGCGGCAGAAAAGAAGATCAAAGAAGACAAAGCGCCAGAAAAGCGGGTCGAGTTGCATTTGCATACCACCATGTCGTCTATGGACGCTTTGACTGCAGTGGGGCCTAAGTTGGGTCCCGAAAAAAATGTAGTGAAGCGGGCAGAGTTATGGGGCCATCCTGCCATTGCTATCACGGATCATGGAGTGGCACAGTCATTCCCAGATGCTTGGCACTCGGCTAAAAAAATAAAACTGCTCTACGGTGTAGAAGCTTATTTTCTCAACGATGTGGACGATCGGGTGGTCGTCCATGGGAATACGGATGCTGATTTTTCCGATGAGATTGTCTGCTTTGATCTGGAGACCACTGGCCTTAACAAAAAAGAGGAAGTCATCATTGAAATTGGGGCTGTAATCTTAAAAAATGGAGAGATCCTTGATCGGTTTAATACATTTGTATCTCCTGGGCGTATTTTGTCGCCAGAAATTATTCGATTGACAGGAATTACAGATGAGATGTTGATTGGTGCCCCTTCTCAGGAAGAGGCTCTGCGTGCATTTTTATCCTTCGCAGGTACGCGTCCTTTAGCGGCTCACAATGCGGAGTTTGATATGGGCTTTGTTGCGGAAGGGTGTCGAAGGTATAAAATTCCCTTTACCAACCCATCTGTGGACAGTTTGATACTGGCACAAAATCTGCTTCCTGACCTGGGAAAATATAAGCTGGATGTGGTGGCGGAACACTTGCAGTTGCCGGCATTTCAACACCATCGAGCCAGTGACGATGCAGCTACAGTGGCATATATGCTGCCGCCTTTTTTCCGGATGTTGGAGGAATTAGGTGTACATACCCTAGGGGAAATTAACGATCATATGCCCAAGTTGCGCAAAGGTGGAAAAGCAAAGCGACAACCGAAGCATCTGATTGTCCTGGCAAAGAATCAGACGGGGTTGCGCAATCTATATAAACTAATTTCACTGTCCCATTTAGAGCACTTTAAACGAGTTCCTACCATGCCAAAATCGTTGATCAACGAGAACCGTGAGGGGCTGATTATTGGCTCAGCATGCGAAGCGGGTGAATTGTTCCGCGCAGTGGTGGATGGAAAAGAGTGGGAGGAACTTAAGCGCATTGCCTCCTGGTATGACTACCTGGAAATTCAGCCCATCTGTAATAACCTGTTTATGCTGCGCAAAGGAATGGTTCGCTCGGAGGAAGAACTGCGGGAGTTTAACCGTACCATTGTGCGCCTTGGTGAGGAATTGGGAAAGCCAGTGTGTGCTACCGGGGACGTGCATTTTTTGGACCCGGAGGATGAAATTTACCGCCATATTCTGTTGTCTTCCAAAGGATTTGAGGATGCAGATGAGCCCCTCCCAATCTATTTTAAGACCACAGATGAGATGCTTGAGGAATTTTCCTATCTTGGAAAAGAAAAAGCCTACGAAGTTGTGGTGAAGAATACCAATCTGATTGCCGACTGGTGTGACCCGATCCAGCCGCTGCCAAAGGGCCTGTTTGCACCGAAGTTGGAGGACTCAGATGGAGAACTTAAGCGTCTGGTGTGGGGAAAGGCTCATGAACTATATGGGGATCAGCCACCTCAGATTGTAGTGGACCGAATTGAAGCGGAATTGGGAGATATCATTCGGTGTAAATACGATGTCATCTATATGTCTGCCCAGAAACTGGTGCAAAACTCCCTGGAACATGGTTACTTAGTGGGCTCCAGAGGATCGGTAGGGTCCTCTCTGGTAGCATTTATGTCTGGTATCACAGAGGTAAACTCCCTACCGGCACATTACCGCTGCCCCAATTGTAAGCATTCTGACTTTACTTTTGGTCCGGCCAACGGCTACGGGTGTGGGGCAGATATGCCGGATGCCAAATGCCCTGTCTGTGGGACTCAATATGTGAAGGATGGTTTTAATATTCCTTTTGAGACGTTCTTGGGGTTTGGGGGCGATAAGGTTCCGGATATTGATTTGAACTTCTCTGGGGAATACCAAGCCAATGCCCACCGATATACGTTTGAATTATTTGGACAAAACCATGTATTCCGCGCAGGAACCATCGGTACAGTGGCGGAAAAAACGGCCTTTGGCTATGTAAAAAAATATTTGGAGGAGAAAGGAAAATCCGCGTCTAAGGCGGAGGAAAATCGACTGGCTATCGGTTGTACCGGAGTTAAGCGGACCACAGGGCAACACCCTGGCGGCATGGTGGTCATCCCGCAGGATAAAGAAATCTATGATTTTTGCCCGGTGCAGCACCCGGCTGATGACCCAAATAGCGATATTATTACTACCCATTTTGAATACCACTCCATGGAGAGCAATCTTCTAAAGTTAGATATGCTGGGGCATGATGACCCGACAATGATCCGAATGCTGGAGGATTTGACTGGAGTAAATGCCAGAACGGATATCCCGCTGGATGATAAAGATACGATGTCGATTTTCCAGTCTTCTAAGGTACTGGGTTACGAAAACGACAAAATTCTTGGTCCAACAGGAGGAACGGCCATTCCGGAGTTTGGAACCAGCTTTGTGCGCGGGATGTTGGAGGACACGCAACCGGATCAATTCGACATTTTGGTGCGTCTGTCTGGCTTTTCACATGGGACAGATGTGTGGCTGGGGAATGCAAAGGATTTGATCACCTCTGGGACGGCCAAGGTAAGCGAAGCAATTGGCTGTCGAGACGATATCATGTTGTTTCTCATCTCCAAAGGGATGCCGCCAAAGCGCTCTTTTAAGATTATGGAAGCAGTGCGAAAAGGACGCGGTTTGCCGGAGGGTGCAGAAGAAGAGATGCAGGCGGCAGGTGTACCAGATTGGTACATTGGGTCCTGTAAGAAAATTGCCTACCTGTTTCCGAAAGCCCATGCTGTGGCCTATGTCATGATGGCATTTCGGATTGCTTGGTTTAAGGTCCACCGCCCGCTAGCATTTTATGCAGCCTACTTTTCCATCCGGGCGAAAGCTTTTGATGAAGCGTATATGTGCCGTGGAATGGATGTATGCCAACAGAAGATGCGTCAAATTATAGCCAAGGATAAAGAAGCCACTGCGGTGGAGCAGGATATGCTGACGACGTTGGAAGTCTGTTATGAGTTTTATTTGCGAGGTTTTTCTTTTGACCGGATCGATCTTTATCAATCAGAGGCGAATCGATTTACTATAGATGAGGAACGCAAGTCGCTTCGCCCGCCCTTTGTATCGGTGGCTGGGTTGGGAGAAACAGCTGCCATCTCCTTGGCGGAGGCGAGAAAGGGGCGGCGTTTTATCTCCATTGAAGAGGTGTCATCCGCCTGCCCTAAGGTTTCGAAAACCCATATTGAACTACTAAAAGAGGCGGGAGCCTTTGGCGATTTACCGGAGACAAGCCAATTGGATCTATTTTCTTTGTTGGGCTGATCTGTACAGGAGGGGAACCGTTATGAGGAGAGAGCGGAAGTACCAGATTACGTTTGGCCTATTTGTGCTATCGGGAGTAGGGATGGTCTACTGGTTGGAGGAGGATATCCCATTTTTCTTGTGTTGGTTTGGGGCGATTGTATTTTCTTTCTCTTCGTATCAGTATCGACAGATTCTATGCCCACATTGCCGGAAGACCATTCATCAGTATTGGCAGCATTTTCTTCATTGCCCATATTGTGGACAGGCATTGGAGGAACCCCAAAAGTCGTGCAAAGAGCGCAATGATTAAAACTTGCCATGACGGTGCGAGGTATTTTTATGATCTTTGTGGCGAGGCAAAAAATTTCAATAGCATATCCTTCAATTTGGAGGATATGCTATTGACATTATTTTCTTACAATAGTATATTAGCGTGGTAAAGAATGAAAGTGACGCGAAATTACCGAATGCCGAAAATGAGGAGTGAGGTCGTTGAAACTGACTATCAATACGCCGGAGGGGACTCGAGACCGGCTGTTTTCTGAGTGCCAGGAGCGGCGTCAGGTGCAGGCGCGACTGACACGGCTTTTTCGTCAGCGAGGGTATTTGGAGGTATCCACGCCTGAGACGGAATTTTATGACCTGTTTGCTCTATCTGGTAGTGCGATTCCCCAGGAGCGGATGGTAAAGGTGGGGGATCCGAGTGGAAAATTTTGTGTGATGCGCCCGGATTCCACCACACCTATTGCACGAGTTGCAGCAACAAAGCTTAGTACGCTCCCCTTACCGCAGCGCCTTTATTATGACCAAACGGTGTACCGTTCCAACCCAGCCCACAATGGAGGGAGTCGAGAAATTCCCCAGTGCGGTGTAGAATTGATTGGGGCAAAGGGCAAGAAGGCTGATGTGGAGATTATTGCCACTGCAATTGATGCATTGCGCAGCTGTGGGGCTCCTCGGTTTCATGTGGAGTTGGGGCATGCCGGATTTTTTCGTGATTTGGCAGCGCGCCTGGAGTTGGAAGATGCGCGGGCGGAGGAGATGCGTGCGCTGATTGAAGGAAAGAACTTTGCAGCACTTGGAGTGGCTTTGGCTCCTTATAATGGCCATCCAGCCAGTGTTGCGCTCAAACAGCTTTCCCGGCTTTTTGGCGGAGTGGAAGTCCTTGGACAAGCGGAGAAACTGGCTGGTCGAACGGCGGCAGTGGACTATCTTCGGGCCTTATATGATGAATTGTCTGCAGCGGGGTACGGACAGTATGTGCGCTTTGATTTGGGTATGGTCCACCAGATTGATTATTACACAGGCGTGGTGTTTCGAGGCTATGTAGAAGGTGCTGGAGATGCAGTGTTGTCCGGTGGGCGGTATGATCATTTGGTAGAAGTATTCGGCCGAGAAGCTCAGGCGACAGGTTTTGCAGTGGATGTAGATGCTGTGGCCCAGACATTACCAGAGACGGCCTTGGCGCCGCTGCGATGCATTGTGCACTATGAGCCGGGCTATCTGGCTCAGGCGTTAGAGGCGGTAGACAGCCGCCCGGCAGGGACATGTGAGCTATCCCCCTGCC
The DNA here is from genome assembly GCA_050943895.1 of Lawsonibacter sp. GTDB lineage: Bacteria > Bacillota > Clostridia > Oscillospirales > Oscillospiraceae > Lawsonibacter. Next base: position 97,815 of record JBMNQA010000005.1, on the reverse strand, counting down.
GCACCTTGGACTCCAGCCAAAATTTAGCGCGGGAAAAAGGAGCAGAAGTTGTGTTGGTATTTGATAAGGACGGAGAGAGGGAGGTGCAGGTATGAGCGGTCGGCTGCGGATTGCCATTACAAAAGGTCGGCTGTTGGATCAGTCGGTTGCTCTGTTCGAAAAGGCTGGTTTGGACTGTGGCCCCATTAAGGAACCAGGGCGGCGTCTCATCCATGCGCTACCCAACTATCCTTTGGATGCGGTGTTGGCCAAGGCTCCGGATGTAATTACCTATGTGGAGCGTGGGGTGTGTGACCTGGGGATCGTCGGCCGGGATACCATTTTGGAGAAGGGAGGCACCTTTTACGAGGTGCTGGATCTGGGGTTCGGAGCGTGTAGATTTGCTCTGGCAGTCAAAGCTGGAAGCGACTTTTATGGTACCTATAAAACTCGGCGTATCGCCTCCAAATACCCAGAAGTAACTCGGTCTTTTTTTGAAAAAAAGGGGATGGATGTCGATATCATTAAAATTGAAGGAAGTGTGGAACTGGCTCCCATTTTAGGACTGACAGATGCCATTGTGGATATTGTAGAAACTGGTGCTACTTTGAAGGCAAATGGTCTGGTTCCCATTGAGACGGTGGCAGAGGTTTCTGCTCGCCTGATTGTCAATCCTGCCAGTATGAAGTTATATAAAAACCAGATTAATGATTTTATCGCCAGGTGCGAAGGGGAACTAGAGGTGAGAGGATGATTCCCATTATTCAGGCGGACGGCGTATCAGAGCGCAGACAGCTAGAAGCCATGCGTGCACGCGCTGCCCGGAACAATGAAGCGGTAGAGCAGATAGTACGCAGTGTCATGGAGGAAGTCCGAACGGAGGGAATGGCAGCAGTGTGTCGCTACTCAGAGAAGTACGATGGCTGCCAGCCTTATGAAATTCCGAAAAAGCGACTGGAGGAGGCCTGCCAAGCCTGCTCCCCGGAACTAATCCAGGCGCTACAGCACGCGGCTGGAAATATTCGAGATTACAACGAAAAACTACTCGTGCATACTACAGAGTGGACCTCGCCAGACGGTGGACGTGTGGGGAGAGTGGTTCGTGGTTTGACCAGGGTAGGTGTATATGTACCAGGCGGAACAGCAGCCTACCCCAGTAGCGTTTTGATGAATGCCATTCCAGCAAAGGTAGCAGGAGTGGAAGAAGTAATTATGGTGACTCCGCCCACAGGAAATTTAAATAACGCAGTCCTTGCGGCAGCGGAGATTGCAGGAGTAGATCGTGTCTTAGCAGTGGGAGGAGCCCAGGCAGTAGCTGCCCTAACCTATGGGGCGGGATGGATTCCTCAAGTGGATAAACTGGTGGGACCTGGAAATGCCTATGTTGCCGCAGCCAAACGCTTGGCGTATGGTAGTCTGGATATTGATATGGTGGCTGGTCCCTCAGAAGTATTGGTAATTGCAGACGAGACAGCAAATCCCAAGTATGTGGCGGCCGATTTACTCAGCCAAGCAGAACACGATCGCCTTGCCTCCGCCGTACTTTTAACCAATCATTTGGCATTGGCCCAGGCGGTGTCGGAAGAGATAACTCGGCAGATGGGATATCTGGAGCGATCGGAGATTATGGAGTGTTCCCTGCGGGACTTTGGATGCGCTATTGTGTGTCAGGACTTGGATACTTGTTTGGCACTGGCCAACGAGATTGCTCCTGAACATCTGGAACTTATGACAAATGCACCGCGGGATTTATTACCAAAAGTCCGGAATGCGGGAGCCGTATTTTTAGGAGCATATAGCCCAGAGCCGTTGGGAGATTACCTGGCGGGGCCAGACCATGTGTTACCCACCAGTGGGACGGCGCGGTTTTTCTCACCTTTGAGTGTAGATTCTTTCCGAAAGACAATGAGTGTGGTTGAATTTGGACAGGAAACGCTGGCTCCTCTGGCAGAGAAGATTGTGACACTGGCAGAAGCGGAAAAACTGACCGCCCATGCAAATTCCATCCGGGTACGCTTCGAAAAATGGGAGCAGCACCAGCGATAGAAGAATAGGAGACAGGAGGCAAAGAGTATGCGGGCAGCATCGATTCGTCGGACCACGAAGGAGACAGACGTGGACGTAACGTTGTGCTTAGATGGTGGAGATGTACAGATTTCCACTGGCATCGGCTTTTTCGATCACATGTTGACGGCTCTAAGTTTTTATGCCGGATGGGGAATGACGTTAACCGTAACAGGAGATCTGGAGGTGGACGGTCATCACACGGTGGAAGACACTGGGATTGTGTTGGGGCAGGCGTTGAAGCAGGCACTGGGGGATCGGAAAGGGATTCGTCGTTTCGGGAGTGCTTATGTCCCCATGGATGAGGCGTTGTGCTTTACAGCGTTGGATATCTCCAATCGCCCTTTCCTGGTATTTGATGCAGATATGCCCCAGGCCCAGATTGGGAGATATGATGCCTGCCTAACGATCGAATTTATGCGCGCCTTTGCTATGAATGCGGGGTTGACACTCCACCAAAAATGCTATTACGGTGCCAATTCTCACCATATTACAGAGGGACTTTTTAAATCCCTTGGGCTTGCAGCAAAGGATGCGGTTTGTGTGGAGAATGCTGGTGTCCGTTCTACCAAGGGAGTCTTATAAAGTGGGAAACTTTTCTAAAAATCTTAACGTCTAAAGAAGTAGAAGAAAGTGCTTCTGCTCTTGACGGATGGGGCAGGAAGTGGTACAAATGGGAACATACATTGCTATTGTCGATTATGGAGTAGGGAATTTGAAGAGCGTGTCCAATGCCTTTGCCTATCTGGGAGAAGAAACTCGAATTACTCGGGATGCGAAGGAGTTGGAAATGGCCAAGGCGGTAATCCTACCTGGTGTGGGGGCGTTTCCTGACGCAGCGGACAAGCTGCGCTCTTCCGGGCTAGACAACAGTGTGTTAGATCAGGGAAAACATAAGCCGGTACTGGGAATTTGCCTGGGGATGCAGTTGCTGCTAGAACGGGGGGAGGAAATCCGCCCATGTAGTGGCCTGGGTGCAGTGAGTGGCTATGTTGGACGGATCCCTACCCAGAAGAAACTGCCCCATATCGGCTGGAATGGTCTGACATTTCCGCAGGAATCCCCCTTGTTTGCTGGAATAGAGGAGGGGGCTTGTGTCTATTTTGTCCACTCCTACTCTGCACAAGATACACGGCCGGAAGAGATTTTGGCCTTTACAGATTATGGTACAGAAGTCATTGCCGCTGTTCAGCGGGGGAATTTTTACGGCTGCCAGTTTCACCCAGAGAAAAGCGGGGAGACGGGGTTAGCCATCTTACGCAATTTTGCAACTTTGAACCGCTGATTCGTTTGTTGTGGGGAACAGCCGTTTCAAAGATAAGAGAAAAGCAAAGAAAACGGAGGTATACCCATGCGTTCCTATTCGTATAGTGGCAAACGAGTTTATGGCGGGGGAAGAAACGGAAGTTATGTTGGCTCCCAGACGTTACAGACTGTATTACGGGTACTGTTCTTCCCTGCTTTATTTCTATATTTAGAGGTTGTACTCCATGTATCTATGAAGTGCAACTTGGCCTATCTACCGATTTATTTGGTATTCAGTATAGCTGCTGGATTGGTGGTGTCTGCTCTTACCATTCCCTTTCACAGCAGAGTAAATCATATACTAAGCAAGGTTCTTGGTATTCTCATTACGCTGATCTATGCTGTGGAGATAATTGCAAAAAAGATTCTCCGATCTTATTACCCATTTAGTACATTGGGGACGGCGGCAGAGAACCGATTGACGGACTATGCAGACGTGATTGTGTCCACAGTCATTGCAAATATCCCTCTGCTTTTTCTGCTGTTTTTGCCGGCGATTCTCTTAATTATTTTTGGAAGCCGGGTGATTGGTTTTGAGCGGTATGATGTGCGGTTTTCTGGGCTGTTGGTAGTGGGTGCGCTGCTAGTGCACTTGCTGGGTCTGGGTGTGGTGCATCTGCCTTGGAAGGGGGATCTGACCCCAAAACAGCTGTATGGAATCGATACCAATTTGGACGACCAGGTGGAACAATTGGGCCTGTGGAATATGCTGCGCCTGGATGTAAAGCATATGATTTTTCCACCGAAAAATAACCTTGACAATGATTTCAGTACGATAGGTGGACTGGGGGGTGGAGAGGCTGGATCTTCCGCTTCCAGTTCCTCCGGGGACACATCTCAAGGGGACCCGGAGCCGGTAATTGATACCTCACCCAATGTGATGGATGTGGATCTGGCTGCCATTGCAGAAAATTCATCCAACGAAGATATCCAGTGGCTGGCAAACTATTTTAATAGTGTAACGCCTACGAAAAAGAACGAATACACGGGGATGTTCAAGGGATATAACGTTATCCAACTTGTGATTGAAGGATTTTCCGGATATGTCATTGATCCGGAGTTAACTCCGACTCTGTACAAGCTGACCCATGAGGGATTTATTTTTAACAACTATTACACGGCACTGCACTTTACCAGTACCTCTAATGGGGAGTGTCAAACGCTGCTAGGCCTGTATCCAAAAGATGGAACCCCTATTACGATGAAGGAGACCGGAGTGTTGGGGACCAACTGTTACTTCTCCCTAGCCCAACAGCTTGGACGAGAGGGGTACAATGTATTAGGGTACCACGGAAACTATGATATGTATGGGAGATTGGCTTCACACACCAATCTGGGCTATGACTGGAGGCAGTATCAGTCTGGTCTAGAGTTGGAAATGGGGGAGACCAAACCTCTCTGGCCGCAACGAGACTCCTATGTGATTGAGGCCAGTGTAGATGACTACCTAAATAGCGACCAACCCTTCCATGTGTATTATTTGACCATCAGCGGCCACATGCCCTACTCCAACAATCGCATTGTGGCTCCTTATCGGGATACTGTTCGAGCCCTGCCATACTCAGAGACCACCCAGAACTATATTGCTACCGCTATGGAAGTGGACAAGGCCTTGGAGGTGCTGTTAGATAAACTAGAGGCAGCAGGAAAGCTCGATAATACCTTGATTGTAGCCACCGGGGACCACATTCCATATTTCAATGTGGATACGTTGGAGGAATTGGCTGGAAAGACTTTCGGTAGTTCTGAAGATCTGGAGGCCTTGCGTGAGTCTAATATCGATTTTGATGTTTATAAAAACTCTCTGATCCTGTGGTCGGCCAGTATGGAAGAGCCGGTGGAAGTAGACAAAGTATGTTGCCAAGTGGATATCTTGCCCACCTTGTCAAATTTGTTGGGGCTGGAGTACGATTCCCGGATGTTGGCCGGAAGCGACATCCTTTCGGATAGTGAAGGATTGGTGGTCTTTAGTTCCAATTGTTGGAAATCAGACAAGGGATTTTATAACCGTTATACCCAAGAGTTTACTCCTGCGGAAGGGGTTACGATGACGGCGGAGGAGCAGGAAGCCTATGTCTCGGCAATGAAAAAGTTAGTCAGCTATAAACGAAGCAGCACCTCGCTTATTGTCGACAACGATTTTTATAATGTGGTGTTTGGAGACAATTAAATGAATATGGAGAAAGGGCGGGGAGTTAAGCCCCGCCCTTTCTCGAAACGAATGAATAACAGACGGAGGGAAAAAGATGATTGTTCTCCCGGCAATTGACTTAAAGGACACAAAGGTAGTACGGCTGTATCAGGGGGATTTTTCCAGTGTCCACCAGGTGGCAGAGGACCCTATTGCCACCGCACAAGCATTTGTTCAGGCGGGTGCCCGTTGGATTCACATGGTTGATTTAGACGGAGCAAAGGATGGCGTACGGAAGAATAGTGCTGTGGTGCAAGAAGTGGTCCGAACTGGGTTAAAAGTAGAACTTGGTGGTGGAATCCGCTCTATGGAAGATCTGGAGGAAATCTTTGCTTTAGGTGTGGAGCGGGCCGTTATCGGTTCTGCTGCAGTTCGACAGCCGGAACTGGTGCAGCAAGCGGTAGCACAGTACGGATCACGCATTGCAGTTGGAATAGATACCAAAGATGGTCATGTAAAGACGGACGGTTGGTTGAACGACTCTGGGCTGGAATTTTTAACCTTTGCAAAAAGAATGGAATCTATGGGGGTAAAGACAATTATCTTTACAGATATTGCAACAGACGGTACATTGACTGGACCTAGCTTCCAGCGACTGCAAGAACTGAAAGAGGAAGTAGGGTGTCGGATTATTGCATCGGGTGGTGTGTCCAACAACCAGGATTTGAGGGAATTGGCGGCTATGGGGATTTATGGAGCTATTATTGGAAAAGCGTATTACGCCGGAACCGTAAATTTGACCCAGGCGGTATTGGATGGCGGGCCTCAGGAAGAAAGATGAGAGGACGCTGACTTGATGATCCGATATTAAGAAAGGTGTGGAAAAACAATGCTAGCAAAGCGGATTATTCCATGTCTAGATGTACGAGATGGACGGGTGGTAAAGGGAGTTAATTTTGTCCAACTTCGTGACGCTGGAGATCCAGTGGAGTTGGCCAAATTTTATTCAGACCAAGGTGCTGATGAAATTGTCTTTTTGGATATCACAGCCACCAGTGACGCCCGAGATACTGTGGCAGAAGTCGTGGAACGGACCGCAGAGCAAGTGTTTGTTCCATTGACGGTGGGGGGTGGCATCCGCACACTGGAGGATTTTCAGCGGTTGCTTCGAGCGGGGGCGGATAAGATATCTGTCAACTCTGCAGCCGTAAAGGACCCTACGCTGGTATCCCGCGCTTCAGAGCGGTTTGGTTCTCAGTGTGTTGTACTAGCCATTGATGCCAGACGCCGATTAGACGGTAGCTATGAAGTGGTGACAGCCGGTGGTCGCAATCCTACCGGAATGGATGCTGTGGAATGGGCGAAACGGGGTGAGGCGTTGGGGGCAGGAGAGATTTTGCTCACTTCAATGGACGCCGATGGCACCAAAGCGGGCTTTGATTTGGAGATGACGCGGGCAGTTACCCAGGCAGTTTCGATTCCGGTGATCGCGTCCGGTGGCTGTGGAAGCCTGGCACACTTTGCTCAGGTTTTTGAAGAGACAGACTGTGATGCAGCGCTAGCAGCTTCTCTGTTCCACTTTGGGGAACTGACAGTTCCGCAGGTCAAAATGTATCTTAAAGAGAAGGGAATTCCTGTTCGATAGGGAGAGTGAATATGCTGGATGACTTGTTGGAACTGCTGCTGGACGTGGGCCTAGAACTTGGTAGTACATGCGGCAAAAAAAGCAAGAGAAATGGAAATCGAAAAGAATTGAAAGAGGAAAAGAAGGAGCAGATGTATTGTCTCAAAGAGACTGACCCTTGGGACCGCCCACAAGAAAAGCCCCCCTGGGAAAGATGAGGGAGATGGATCAAATGCAATTGGAACAACTATTTCAAAAATCAGATCTGATTCCAGTGATTATCCAGCATGCGAAGACAAAAGATGTACTGATGCTTGGGTTTACGAATCGGGAGGCATTGGAATTGACGTTACAAACTAAGACCGCCTGGTTTTGGTCCCGCAGTAGGCAGGAACTTTGGAATAAAGGGGCTACATCAGGACATTATCTTCATGTACAAAAGATTATGACAGACTGTGATACGGACACTCTGCTGTACTTTTGTCTCCCTGATGGACCAACTTGCCATACAGGAGCCTATAGTTGCTTTTTCAATCCGATCAATTTATAATAGCTGCAGAGAAACTGGAGATGTTGCCCAGTTATGCAAATTAATTTCTATGGAATGAATGGAGCGATCCCCATGAATCATACACTAGAGAAGCTATATCAAGTGGTAGAGGGCAGAAAATGTCATCCCCAAGAGGGCTCATATACCTGTTATTTATTTGAGAAGGGATTAGATAAAATTTTAAAGAAAGTGGGCGAAGAATGTTCGGAAACGATCATTGCCGCCAAAAATGGAGTGCAGAAGGATACAGTAGGTGAGATCTCCGATCTATTGTACCACTTGACGGTCTTGATGGTAGAACAGGGGATTCCTCTCCAAGCGGTGATGAAGGAACTGGATCACCGAAGCGAGAAGATTGGAAATTTGAAGCAGTTCCATGTCAGTGACCACAATACATGATGGTCGTTGACGCTTTAACAGAAAGGAGCGACCAATATGAGTTTTGATTCCTACGAATTTGACCGCAGCATGACAACAGGACAAACAGAGTCACTGGGCCAATATACGGCTAAAACCTTTTTGTGGATGGTGCTGGGGCTGCTAATCACCTTTGGCGTAGCCATTACTTGTTGGCTAACCGGAGCGGTTTACTTTGCATACCAGGCACAACTGGTGGTGCTCATTGCAACACTAGTGCTATCTTTTACCATGGCCAGACGGATTGAACGTATGACAGTGGGTACGGCGATATCGATGTTCGTGGCATTTTCCGCCCTCTTTGGACTGACGTTATCGGTATACCTCTTGCTATTTGATGTAGCCAGTGTAATTTTCTGCTTTTTCGCAACAGCACTTTACTTTGGCGCTTTAGCTGCTTATGGGTATTTGACCCGGCGGGATCTGTCCCGGATGGGGACTATTTTGTTCTCAGGCTTGATCTTTTTGGTGGTGTTTGGGGTAATTACCTGGTTTATTCCAGGGTTTACTGCCTTTGACCAGGTGGTCTGCCTGATAGGAATTGCAGTTTTCCTGGGATACACAGCTTATAACACACAAAAGATTCGGGCTTACTACCACTACTATGCCGGCTTTCCGGATATGCTGACCAAAGCATCTATTTTCTCGGCTCTTCAGCTGTATTTGGATTTCTTAAATCTGTTTTTGTATCTACTGCGCTTTTTAGGAAACCGGCGGGGAAATTAAAGAAAAAGACGGCCTATCTGGTTGAGATAGGCCGTCTTTTATAAAATAAATAAAATTTACCGGTAGGAGAGAAGTTGGTCTACCTCTTTGCGTTTTGGTGCAGATAGAGGTGTGGGGTCCGGGTACCCCACAGCAATCAAAGCCATGAGTTCCTGTTCCTCTGGGATTTGGAGAAATTGCTGCAACCGTTTCCGGTCAAATACCCCCATAATCACGGTGCCCAAACCAAGGTCATGGGCAGCCAGACAGAATGTCTGAGCCGCAATGCCGCAATCGTAGTATTGCCAACCTTCTTCCCGGTCTGTGGTGTAGGAGCCATCTCGTTCAAACCCACACCGATTCTTCACAAAGGTTTGCGCCACCAAAAGCGGGCAGTTTCGAATGATGGTTGGGTTATTGGCACCGGGTAGGCAGTACTCAGCCGCGATGGTTTCCCGAAGAACAGGGTCTTCAATGGCGAGGTAACGGCTAATTTGGGTATTTTTCCAACTGGGAGAATAGGAAGCCAAGGATATTATTTGCTCAAGAAGTGCGTGACTAACTGGTTGGTTGGTAAATTTGCGAACGCTGCGCCGCGTAAGGACACAAGTTTGCAGATCCATACGTGAGCCTCCTCCTTCAAAGAGAATATTATGGAATAAAATAATGGTAGCGTGACCAGGAAAAAATGTCAAGCCTGGAGACTTCTCGGCGGCGATTTAGTGTTTCCAAAGAGAAAAAAGTATGCTATAATTTATCCTGTATTTTTGTGGCCAGGGGGGAGAATGTGGTTGTTTTAGGAATTGACCCCGGGGTCGCTACCATTGGCTTTGGGGTGATCGAGGCAGAGCGAGGTAAAAATCAGCTGATACGCTATGGTGTTATTACCACGCCTGCAGGTTTGCCTTTATCTAATCGCTTACTACAGATTTCAAGAGATATGGAAGAATTGATTCGTACCTTCCATCCAGATGAAATGGCTGTGGAAGAATTGTTTTTTACAAAGAATATTACCACGGGCATTGCAGTGGCTCATGGCCGAGGCGTTATACTATTGGAGGCGGAGCGATTAGGTGTGCCGATATTTGAATACACCCCTATGCAAGTGAAACAGGCAGTGGCGGGTTACGGCGGGGCTGATAAGCGGCAAGTTATGCGCATGACCCAGCGGCTCTTGAATATGAAGGAAATTCCGAGACCGGATGATGCAGCGGATGCGTTGGCTTTGGCCATTTGCCACAGCCGAGCGGCTACCAGCCTGTTGAATATAGAGCGAGTCTTTGATCCTAAGAAATATGATACGAGGTAAGAAACGATGTTTTATTGGCTTTCCGGTACCATAGCACACCTTGAACCTTATTTGGCAGTGGTTGATTGCGGTGGAGTGGGCTATGCTTGCCGTACCACAAATTATACCCTGGCCTCCTTGAAAAAAGGTGACAAGGCAAAACTCTTTACATATATGAATGTTCGGGAAGATGCTGTGGAACTATATGGGTTTTCCACGCTAGAAGAGCGCAACTTATTTCAGCAATTGATTTCGGTGTCTGGGGTTGGCCCTAAAGCAGCATTATCCATCCTTTCTGCCAGTACACCAGCAAATTTGGCACTGAGCATTATCACGGGGGATGAAAAAGCGCTGACATGTGCACCCGGAATTGGGAAAAAAATTGCTCAACGTGTGATCTTAGAACTAAAAGATAAATTGGCCAAGGGTCAGGCTATGGTTCAAGGGGAGCAGTACAGTGGCTCGGGAATTACTGTTATTCCAGAGAATAAATTTTCTGAAGCGTCAGCAGCTTTGGCAGTACTAGGATATTCTCAAAGTGAAATCAATCTGGCTTTAAAGGGAATTGACTTAGATTCCTTGACCCTGGAGGCAATTATTAAACAGGCGCTAAAAAAGATGATGAAGGGATAGAGCAGTGAAAACATTGAAAGATTGAAAGAGAATTATTCAGAGCCTTTACCGCCTTTAAACATGTTGTTACCGGGCACAGAGAAGTGGAAGAACACGATTTTAAAGAAAGTATTGTAAATTTTCATGGAAAAGCAAATTCCTATTTTATTATGTGAAAGCAGGAAGTGACCCTATGGCCATTGATTTTTCAAATTCAGAATTTGAAGAGGAGGGGACGGAGTCCCTGGTGACCACTTCATTAACCCGGGAAGATGAAAATGAAACCTCTCTGCGCCCGAAGACGCTGCGAGAGTATATTGGTCAAGAGAAAGCCAAGGGTAATTTGGAAGTATTTATTCAAGCGGCAAAAATGCGTCAGGAGCCGTTGGACCATGTGCTTCTTCATGGCCCGCCCGGTTTGGGAAAAACTACTCTTAGTGGCATCATTGCCAATGAGATGGGGGTCAACATTCGGATTACCTCTGGTCCCGCCATTGAGAAGGCGGGAGACTTGGCGGCGCTTTTGACAAACCTCAATGAGAACGATATTTTATTTGTGGACGAGATTCACCGTTTGAATCGTTCGGTAGAAGAAGTCCTCTACCCGGCCATGGAGGACTATGCAATTGATATTATCATCGGGAAAGGCCCCTCTGCCAACTCCATTCGACTGGATTTGCCGAAATTTACTTTAATTGGAGCCACAACCCGTGCAGGTCAGCTGTCGGCACCGCTTCGAGATCGATTTGGGGTGACGTTGCGGCTGGAATTGTATACCCCTGAGGAACTGTCCAACATTGTCACCCGTTCTGCTGGAATTTTGGGGGTACCGATAGAGGCAGATGGAGCAATGGAAATTGCACGGCGAAGTCGAGGTACTCCACGAATTGCCAACCGTATGCTTCGACGGGTCCGAGACTTTGCACAGGTAAAAGCAGGCGGTGTGATTACCAAACGAGTGGCAGATGAGGCGTTAACAGCACTGGAAATTGATGATCTGGGTCTGGATGCCATTGACCACCGAATGTTGCGCAGTATTATCGAAAATTACCGTGGTGGGCCGGTAGGGTTAGAGACACTGGCAGCCACTATTAATGAAGAATCTGTCACTTTAGAAGATGTCTATGAACCCTATCTGATGCAGTTGGGTTTTTTGACCCGAACGCCACGAGGACGGTGCGCAACGCAAAAGGCATATCAGCATTTGGGTATTTCATTTCCAAATTCGACAGCGGGACTGGATCAATTCATGATTTGAAGAAAGAAGGAAAACTATGGGAAAATTATTTGGAACAGATGGAATTCGCGGAGTTGTGAATGCTGGTTTAGATGCAGATCTAGCTTATAAAGTGGGTCTGGCAGCAGCAGAGGTGCTGGCAAAAGGAAAGAAAGCAGGGGAAAAACCCCTGGTAACCATTGGAAAGGACACCCGTATTTCTGGGGACCTATTAAAAGGATCTTTAATTGCCGGACTTTGTACAGCTGGAGCAGACGTATTGGATTTAGGTACACTGCCTACGCCGGGCGTAGCTTGGGTAACAGTAGATGAAAAAGCGGATGCGGGCATTGTGATTTCGGCGTCCCATAATCCGTTTGAACATAATGGAATCAAAATTTTCAATGGTCAGGGCTTTAAACTATCTGATGAGTTGGAAGAGAAAATTGAAGAAATTGTTTTGTTTGGGGCGAACGATGTTCCCAGAAAAACGCATGGAGAAATTGGAAAAGTAAGCTATGTGGCTCCGAAAGCTTCGGAGGACTATATCGACCACCTGGAATCTACAATTGACTCCACTTTGGGAGGGCTTCGAATCCTAGTAGACTGCGCAAACGGTGCAGCTTCCGCTACGGCGGCTCGGCTGTTTGACCGCTTTTCAAAACTTCGTACCGATGTGATTAATGCCGACCCCGATGGGGTAAATATCAACGATAAGTGTGGTTCTACCCATATTGAGTCTCTAGCTGCGATGGTAAAGGCAGGCGGTTACGATTTGGGGCTTGCTTTTGATGGAGATGCAGACCGATGCCTGGCGGTGGATGAAAAGGGAAATCTAATTGATGGAGACCAAATCATGGCAGCTTGTGGACAGGATATGATGGAAAAAGGGAAGCTTCCACATAATACAGTGGTAGCGACAGTCATGTCCAACCTGGGGCTGCATGTCTACACAAAAGAGCACGGTATGAATTTGGAGTGTACCAGCGTAGGAGATCGAAATGTACTAGAGTGCATGTTGGAAAAAGGATATGCGATTGGTGGGGAACAGTCGGGGCATATGATTTTCTTAGAACATGCCACTACTGGCGATGGCCAGTTGACAGCACTGCAGATGCTGGCTCTGCTGAAAGAGAGTGGAAAGAAGGCCTCGGAACTTTTTGGAGGATGTTCTCGTTTCCCCCAAGTTTTAATCAATATTCCGGTTGCAGATAATGATGTGAAAAAAGCAATTATGGCCAGCGAGGAGTTGGCGCAGGCTATAAAAAAAGAAGAAGCGGAACTTGGGGAGACGGGCCGTGTTTTGGTGCGTCCTTCCGGTACCGAAGCGTTAATGCGGGTCATGGTAGAGGCGGCTACGGAGCAGACTGCTGAAACTGTGGCAAAACGTTTGGCAGACTTAATTGCACAGATGTAGGCAAGATGAACGAACGAAATTTGGGGTATGGAAGATTGAACAAAAATTTTCCGAAAATCCCTTGACAAATCCGGTGATTTTGTTTATTATGTTTAATAACCGCAGTGTAAACTGGCAGACAAATCCATATAGCACCCTTTCCGATGCCCAGTTGTGCGCCAAATCTGCAGGAGGAGATAGCCAAGCGGAGGCGGAGTTGGTTGGCCGATATGGTCAACTTGTGCGCGCCTGTGCCCGGCCTCTATTTTTAGCAGGTGGCGACAGTGAGGATTTAATTCAGGAGGGGATGCTGGGACTGCTCACCGCGATCCGGGGCTTTGACCCCAAGCGGGATGCTTCTTTTCGAACCTATGCGGAGATATGTGTACGAAGCCGCCTATTATCGGCTGTGCGTGCAGCGCAGGGTGGGAAGCATGCTCCGCTAAATCACAGTGTCTCTTTTGAACCCCCTCTTTTTGATGGAGCCAACGCGCACCTGTTTACCAGTGTCGAGAGCCCGGAGGATGTCATCATCGGCAGGGAGGAACTGAGAGAGCGGCTTGACGCTCTGAAGGGCCAGCTATCTGAGCTCGAAGCGAATATATTACCACCCTACCTAAGCGGTCTTTCCTGTGGAGAGATAGCGAAATTGGTGGGCCGATCCCAGAAGTCGGTGGATAATGCCATTCAGCGTATCCGCCGAAAGATGGCACGGCAACTTTCTTCCGGCGTATCCAGCGAGAGCTGATCGCAATATTACAACCGTCCAATCTAAGTATTGGGCAACCGTCAAAGAGAGGGAAAATCCATGTACGAAGACAAGATCCTGGTATGCAAAGAGTGCGGCAACGAGTTTACTTTCACTGCCGGTGAGCAGGAGTTCTACGCAGAGCGTGGCTTCCAGAACGAGCCCCAGCGCTGCAAGGCCTGCCGTGATGCCCGCAAGAATGCCGCCCGCGGCCCCCGTGAGTACTTCACTGCCGTTTGTGCCGCCTGTGGCGGTGAGGCAAAGGTTCCTTTTGAGCCTAAGTCTGACCGTCCGGTCTACTGCAGCGACTGCTTCGCTAAGATGCGTGAGCAGCAGGGCTAATTGAAATATTGCCTGGAAAAGAGCGCCTAAACAGGCGCTCTTTTTTCATAGGTACAAAAATAAGAAAAATTTAGGAGAATGTTTTTTACCGCAGTTTGGAATGGGAAAAGAAGTTGGAAGAAGGAAAGATTTTTCCCATTTTGCCATTGAAAAAAAGAGAGATTTCGGCTATACTATCCCCATCCAAACATAGATGGAGGAAACTGAACATGACCATTACAAAAGATACCATTATTGGTGATATCCTGACGATTGCACCTCAAACAGCACCGCTGTTTATGGGGATTGGTATGCACTGCCTGGGCTGCCCAGCTTCCCGTGGGGAGACAGTGGAAGAAGCGTGCATGGTTCACGGTGTGGAAGTGGACGACCTGCTCGCAAAGGTCAACGAAATGATCGCCGCTGGCGAGTAATGATGGCAAACAGGGGCGGAGAATTCCGCTCCTGTTTTTTTTAAGAGAGTGACGTTGCGGCGAAGGGATAGAAGAATGATGAGTCGACATATTGATCTGTCGCCCCGACTGAGGATGGTGGCAGACTTAATTCCAGAGGACGGCCAACTGGTTGATGTAGGTACGGATCACGCTTATCTTCCTGTCGCATTGATTCAGGAAGGAAAAATTCCAAGTGCAATTGCTGCAGACTTACGTCAAGGTCCTTTGAGTCGGGCAAAGGCCACAGTACAGGCGTGTGGTTTGAACGGACGCATTACTTTCCGGCTATGCGATGGCCTGAGCGGAATTCGAGCGGAAGAGGCGGATGTGGTAGCGATTGCAGGAATGGGCGGTGAGACAATTGCAAATATTTTAGCAGCGTCTCCGTGGACGAAAGAGGCAGGAAAGACATTGGTACTTCAACCTATGTCTTCTCATGGGGATTTGCGCCGCTGGTTGTGGACCAATGAATACACGATACAGCGGGAATCCTTAGCCCAAGAGGGCGATGTGCTCTATACCGCACTACTGGTGACCGGGGGACGTATGGCTTCACTGACACCAGCAGAATGTTTGGCAGGATGCAATTCAAGACTTTCGCTTCGGGGTTTGTGGCTGGATCGCTGGATCGAAAAAACCAAGCGGGCACTGGAAGGAATTCAACGCGCAAGGCAGCCGAAAGCACAGGCCCGTAGTCTGGAATTGGAGGAACTTCTGGCTGGTTTGCAGAAGATGAAAAAGGAGTGGGAAGCGTGGCAACGGTAGCAAGCATATATGAGTACCTGAATCAGGTGGCCCCATTTTCTATTCAGATGGATTTTGATAACGCTGGCTTTTTAGTGGGACATGCGAATAGAGAAGTAAAACGAATTTTAGTGTCCCTGGATATCACCAAAGAAGTTGTTGAGGAAGCGATATCTTGCAACTGCCAACTGATTGTTTCCCATCACCCGGTGATTTTTCATCCCTTAAAATCAGTGACGGACCAAACCGTGTCAGGACAAGTTATCATGGCATTGGTAGAGGGAGGGGTGGCAGCCATCTGTGCCCATACCAATTTGGATGCAGTTCAGGGGGGAGTGAACTGTTGTCTTGCCAAGACGCTGGAGTTAAGCCAGATTACGCAACTCCACCCGGACGGTGTAGATGACCAAGGCCAAGCATATGGAATCGGAAGAGTTGGCATTGTAGAAAGAGATGGTATGACAGCCCAGGTCTATGCTGCCTTTGTGAAAGAGCGGCTTGGGGCTGCCAGTGTACGGTATGTGGATGGCGGCCGCTTGGTGAAAAAAGTGGCTGTAGGGGGAGGTTCTTGTGGCTCCATGCTGGAAGATGTGGCGGCGATGGGATGTGATACTTTTGTGACAGCGGATGTAAAATACGATCAATTTCTCCAGGCCAAAGCAATGGGAATCAGTTTGTTGGATGCGGGTCACTATCCTACAGAAAATGTAGTCTGTCCGCAGTTGGTAGAAAACCTGAGCAGTCAGTTTCCCACGGTGCAAGTGTTCCTTTCCGGTTGTCATAAGGAAGTGCTATCAGGGGTCTAAATGACTTGTTTTAAGCGGGAGAGAGAGGGAAAGAGGAAAAAAGACTTGCAATTTTGGGAAAAGCGTGGTAAACTACCTTAGTCTGAGAACGGGCGGTCCTCTGCGGGTTCCAGAGTATGGAACGTATAACCGGTATGAACGCCTATATAACAGGAGGAAAGAAAAATGGATCTCATGCAGGCTTTTACCGAAAAGTACAAGAAGGCAGAACCCCCCGTTGTAGAAGTTGGCGACACCGTTCGGGTGCACCTGAAGGTTAAGGAAGGTAACCGTGAGCGTATCCAGGTCTTTGAAGGCACTGTAATCGCTAAGAAGCATGGTGGCATCGAAGAGACCTTCACAGTTCGCCGCATTTCCTATGGCATTGGTGTGGAGAAGGTATTCCCGGTCCACGCTCCTTCTATTGAGAAGATCGAGGTTGTCCGTCACGGTAAAGTACGCCGTGCCAAGCTGTATTACCTGCGCAACCGCGTGGGCAAGGCTGCCAAGGTCAAAGAGGCCCTGTAATCCACCCAAAAGGAGCGGTCAATGCCGCTCCTTTTTCGTTTTATTGCAAGGAGGCTTTTCGGATGAACATTCAATGGTATCCAGGACATATGACAAAGACACGTCGCCAGATAGAGTCAGATCTGAAAAACGTGGATATTGTAGCAGAGATCATTGATGCTCGGATCCCGATATCCAGTCGCAATCCGGATATTGACACTTTGTGTGCTGGGAAACCTAGACTTATTATTTTAAATCGAGCAGATCAGGCTGATCCAAATTTAAACCGACAGTGGAGCGATTGGTTTAAGCAGAAGGGCTATGCGGTACTAGAGACCAATGCGCGAACAGGAAACGGAATTGGCCAATTCTCTTCTGTGGTGCACACAGTACTTGAAGAACAGATTGCCAAATGGAGGGAAAAAGGACAGGTAGGCCGCCCAGTGCGTGCTATGGTGGTGGGAATTCCTAACGTGGGGAAGTCCACTTTTATTAATAAAGTGGCTCGGCGCAAGACGGCCAAGGCTGGGGATCGACCTGGTGTCACTCGGGGAAAGCAGTGGGTCCATGTGGACCAAGGCCTGGATCTTTTGGATACGCCCGGGATTTTGTGGCCGAAGTTTGAGGACGAACAGATCGGTCTGCATCTGGCCTTTACCGGGGCGGTAAAAGATGAGATTATGGATGTGGAAACTCTCGGGTGCCACTTGATTGCATTATTGGCTGGGCGATATGCTCAAGCTCTTTTGACTCATTACAAACTGGAAACGGTGCCTCAGCAGACTGAGGAGGAAAACGAGGTGGCTTACGGCTATCATCTGTTGGAGGCCTGTGCACAAAAACGTGGAATGCGGATGTCTGGCGGTGTATTTGATACGGAAAGAATGGCACGCGTGCTGCTGGATGAGTACCGAGCGGGAAAACTAGGGCGTTTTACGCTAGAAGCACCCGAAAGTTGAGTAGAGATCCCTTTGGCGGACATTTGAGGCATTTTTCATCCGAGAAGAGACCTTTAAATAGATGCACAAATTGAGAAAAGGGAGGCGGGCAGGATGAATCTGTGGCAGTATGAGCAGGAGGCGTATCAGGCTGGACATCGGGTTGTGTGCGGCTGTGATGAAGCGGGGGCTGGACCTCTGGCTGGGCGAGTATACGCGGCGGCTGTTGTGCTTCCACTTGGGGTGGAGATTCCAGGGCTAAATGACTCAAAACAGTTGACGGAAAAAAAACGAGAGCAACTCCTACCATTGATCCAACAGCTGGCTCGCGCTTGGTCTGTGTCCTATGTGGAAGCAGAAGAGATTGACCAAACTGATATTTTGAGTGCCCGCATGAAGGCGATGCAGCTTGCCATGGATGGACTACAGGAGAGCCCGGATTGGGCACTTGTAGATGGAAACCGAGATCGAGGCCGGAGTTTTCAACTGAGTACACCTCACCGATGTATTGTAAAGGGAGATAGCTTGTCGGCATCAATAGCCGCAGCATCGATACTTGCCAAGGTGAACCGTGACCATTGGATGATGGAGATGGCGAAGTGCTATCCACAATATGGATTTGAAAAGCACAAGGGGTACCCCACCAAGTATCACTATGAGATGATCCGGTGCTATGGGCCAAGTCCAATCCATCGGCGTACCTTTTTAAAAAACGTATGAGCGGGGAGAAAAGCCTGGGTCGGGGCAAGTGGGGAGAAGATATTGCAGCTACGTATCTGAAAAAGAAGGGGTATCACATTTTACACCGGAACTGGCGATGCCGAATGGGGGAGTTGGACTTGGTGGCATCCAAGGGCCAATATCTTTGCTTTGTAGAGGTCAAGCTGCGAAAAAGTGCTGCCTATGGAACAGCGGGTGAGGCGGTGGATTGGCGCAAGCAGCGGAAACTATATGCAGCTGCGCGCTTTTACCTTCTTCAAAATTCAACGCAGTTACAGCCACGTTTTGATGTATTGGAAATCTATGCTCCACCGGGGACGGACATAAGTGGGGTTAAAATTCAACATTTGGAGAACGCCTTTTAATTTTCCAGAGAAACTGAGTGCATTTTTTTGGAAGCACTTGACCTCGCTTTTGGAAACTGGCATAATGAAAAACAATCATGGAATGTTGCGCCAGCAAGAAAGTGCTGATCTCCGCTCAGTATGATGAAGATGGGAAGGATCGAGATGCAATATATTAGTACACGCAATTCAGCCGCTCGCTTTACTGCCTCTCAAGCCATTACACAAGGCCTGGCCAGTGATGGCGGCCTTTTGACACCGTTTTATATTCCTAAACTGCCTGGAAAAGCGCTGGAGGATTTAAAGGATATGTCCTATCCCCATCGCGCTGTGTACATTATGAAGCAGTTTCTGGAGGAATTTTCCGTTAAAGAGTTGACGGACTATGCTTCTGCTGCTTACGGCCCAGAGAAATTTGATACGCCGGCGGTGGCTCCAGTGCGTAGCTTGGACCAGAATACTCATTGTTTGGAACTTTGGCACGGCCCCACTTGTGCGTTTAAAGACATGGCACTTCAGATGCTACCATATCTGCTCACTGCTTCTCTGACAAAAATTGAGGAATATAAAACAGTCTGCATTCTAGTAGCTACTTCTGGAGATACGGGAAAAGGTGCGCTGGAAGGATTTAAGGATGTTCCGAAGACACGAATTTTGGTGTTTTATCCCAAGGATGGAGTTTCTAAAGTACAGGAATTGCAGATGATAACCCAAGAGGGAAACAATGTCGGAGTTGCTGCTGTTGTGGGGAACTTTGACGATGCGCAGACTGGGGTAAAGAAACTGTTCTCTGATGAAAAGTTGAGGGAAGAATTAGCTCGCAGAGGATATTTCTTCTCCTCAGCAAACTCCATTAATTGGGGAAGAGTGTTGCCACAAATTGTTTATTATGTGTCAGCCTACTGTGACCTACTGCGGGATGGGAAAATAGAGAATGGTCAATCCGTAAATGTTTGCGTTCCAACCGGAAACTTTGGCAACATTTTGGCAGCCTATTACGCGCGGGAAATGGGAGTGCCCATTGCCAAACTGATTTGTGCTTCTAATCGAAACAATGTACTGACCGACTTTATTCGTACGGGAGTATATGACCGCAACCGCACGTTCTACAACACGATGTCTCCGTCTATGGATATCCTCATTTCCTCTAATTTGGAGCGGCTTTTGTTGTCGTTGACTCAGGATGTAGAAGAGGTCAAAGGGTATATGGAGCAATTGGCAGCTACTGGGCGCTATGAGGTGACGGATAAAATAAAAGTGCGGTTACAGAAGTTGTTTTACGGCTATTGCTGTGATGATGAGCAGACTCAGGCCGTGATTGGGAAAATTTACAACCAGTTTGATTACTTAATCGATCCCCACACAGCAGTAGCATTTTCTGCGCTGGAGCAGTATCGGAAAGAGACAGCGGATGAGACAGCGTGTATCGTAGCTTCTACTGCCAGTCCCTTTAAGTTCTGCGATCATGTGCTGCAGGCAATTGGGGTAGACCAGCCAAAAGAGGGTTTGGACGCACTGGAGCAGTTATCGGAAAAGACAGGGCTACCGGCTCCCGCACCTTTGGCAGGTTTGCGGGATAAATCGGTGCGCTTTGCCCAGACGGTAGAAAAGGAACATATGGTGGACGCAGTTCGGTCCATGTTGGTGTAACAAAATGGCGCTGTATGCGATAGGAGATACCCATCTTTCTTTGGGAAGCAACAAACCAATGGATGTGTTTGGGGGCGGATGGAAAGGGTATGTGGAAAAGCTGTGGCAGGGATTTTCCGACATTCAGACGCAGGATACGGTGGTGCTATGCGGAGATTTGTCCTGGGGAATGACGCTGCAACAGGCACAAAGTGATTTTGCTTTTCTGGACAAACTTCCAGGAAGAAAATTACTGTTGAAAGGAAATCACGATTATTGGTGGACCACCGCAGCAAAGATGCGGCAGTTTTTTGAAGAAAATAACTTTAAAAGTTTTGAACTTCTCCACAATAATTGCCACGTTTATGGAGATGTGGCACTGTGTGGAACCCGTGGCTGGTTTTATGAGGAAGATGGGGGAGAGCAGAGCGCAAAAGTGTTTCATCGAGAATTGATGCGTCTGGAGGCGTCTTTGAAGGCGGGGGGAGAGCGAGAAAAATATTGTTTTCTTCACTACCCACCGATGTACCAGGGGTATTATTGCCAAGAGATTATTGCATTGATGGAGCGCTATGGTGTAACCCACTGCTATTATGGGCATCTCCATGGTGGAAGTCATCGTCTGGCAAAGTGCGGAAGAGAGGGAAACATAGAATATCACCTGGTAGCGGCGGATTATTTGGGGTTCCGACCAGAAAAAATCCTTCCATAATGAAAAATTCATGGAAATTTCTTAAAAATGCTCTGGTCAAACGGAGTTATATCTGATAAAATATCGTGGCGAAAGTAAAAAGGCGCTGTTGTTCCCAAACGGTGGGGGCAGGGTGCGCCCACAGGAGGAATTAGGACAAATGAAGGTCACCAGTGTTGAGAAGAAAGAGAAAAGCACGGTCGAACTGACCATCCAAGTGGATGCTGAGGAGTTTGAAGCCGCTATTCAAAAGGCGTATTTGAAAAACCGCGCTAAGATTAATGTCCCTGGCTTCCGGAAGGGAAAGGCTCCCCGGAAAATTATCGAGGGAATGTATGGTGCCGGTGTGTTTTACGAAGATGCCATTAACGAGGTGTATCCTGGCGCATATGAGCAGGCGGTAAAAGAGCAGAATCTGGATGATGTAGGCTATCCCAAGATGGAGATCGTGGAAGCTGGGAAAGACGGCTTTACTTTCAAGGCATTGGTCTCAGTGCGTCCTGAGGTGAAGCTGGGAACTTATAAGGGGTTGACTGCGCCTAAGGAGGAGCCCAAGGTCACCGAGAAGGACATTGACAATGAGATGAAACCCTATGTGGATCGTGCCACTCGGTTGGTCAGTGTCAAGCGCAAAGCAAAGAAGGGCGATACCGCAGTGATCGACTTTGAAGGGTTTGACAACGGCACTCCCTTTGAGGGCGGAAAGGGCGAAAATTACGAATTAAAACTGGGATCCGGTTCCTTTGTTCCTGGGTTTGAAGACCAGATTATTGGGATGAAGGCTGGGGAAGAGAAGGATCTGGATATCACTTTCCCAGAAGATTACCATGCAGATCTGGCAGGAAAAGCTGTGGTGTTCCATGTAAAGGTAAATGAGGTAAAAGAACCTCAGGTGCCTGAGGTAGACGACGAGTTTGCGAAAGATGTTTCCGAATTTGAAACACTGGAGGCTTTCCGCAAGGATTTGGGGGAGAAATTAGCCAAACGTCGTGAGCAGCAGGCTCAGAACGATTATGAGAATGCCATCATGGAGCAGCTGGTGGAAAACATGGAGTGCGAGATCCCGGATGGGATGGTGGAAGTCCAAGTTGACCGGCTGATGGATGATTATGCTATGCGCATGCAGGGCCAGGGTATCTCCATGGATGATTATATGAAGATGATGGGGATGACACCTGAAATGATGCGTGCATCGGCGAAACCATCTGCATTGCGTCAAGTTCAGATGGAGTTGGCATTGAGTGCTGTGGCGGACGCTGAGCAGATGCAGGTCACCGAAGAGGAGATTGAGGCGGAGATGAACCGCCTGGCCGAGCAATATGGGCTGAAGATTGAGCAGGTGAAAGCGGCAGTCCCAGCAGAAGATCTTACCAAAGACCTGCGGTTGAAGAAGGCCAGTGACTTTGTGCTGGCCCAGGCGAAGGTAGGCAAAGGGAAAAAGAAATCGGCCGCCAAGAAGTCAGAAGAAGAGGGAGCGGAAGGGGAAGAAAAGCCCAAGCGCACCCGGAAGAAGAAGTCTGAGGAGTCCGAGGAGCCGAAAGCGGAGTAAACTCCATCACGACCCGGGGCGGCTATGCCGCCTCGGGCGCGTGTGTATTTGAGCGGGAGGAGATATCATTGAATTATATTTTGGCTGGGGTGGCATTGCTAACGGGTGCTTTGTTGCAGTATGCCATCCAAAAATATTTGCCAACCCCTCTGCTCAGGCTAATTTTTCCATTTTCTTTAGTCCTTGTTTACGTGGTAATTGCACAGGCAGAAACCAGCCAAGCGACTGATTTAATGGAGTTTTTAATCTGCTGTGAGTTGGGCGGTACGGTCATCGGGGCCAGTTATTATAAGCGTAGCCATTGACCGGATCGAGAAAATGTCCAGAAGACGTCTCAGAAGAGACTGGGATGCAGGGAGAGGAAAGAAAGGAATCATTTTCCCATCGGGCGGGTATACTTTGGTATCACCGTCTGGAATAAAGGAGTAATTAGCATGAGTTTAGTTCCTTATGTAGTAGAGCAAACCAATCGAGGCGAGCGGTCTTATGATATTTTTTCCCGCCTGCTTAACGACCGTATCATTATGCTATCAGAGGAGGTCAACGATACCACGGCCTCTCTGGTGGTAGCTCAAATGTTGTATTTGGAGGCCCAGGATCCAGATAAGGATATCCAATTTTACATTAACAGCCCTGGGGGGTCCGTAACGGCAGGAATGGCAATTTATGATACGATGCAGTATATTAAGTGTGATGTTTCTACCATTTGCATTGGTATGGCAGCATCCATGGGGGCGTTCCTGCTTTCTTCTGGGACGAAGGGAAAGCGCCTTGCGTTGCCCAATGCCGAGATTATGATTCATCAGCCTTCTGCTGGCACACAGGGGCAGATTACGGATATGGCCATTCATCTGAAGCGGTTGGAAATTGTAAAAACCCGGATGAATCGTATTTTGGCAGAAAACACGGGAAAGCCGATTGAAGTTGTGACAGCTGATTGTGAGCGTGACAATTTTATGACGGCACAGGAGGCCATGGAATATGGCCTAATTGATAAAGTAATTGAGCGCCGCTGATGAGAAAAAGGTCCGATGAGTTTTTGATGGCCTTTGGCAAGCGGTTATAAAGGTCAAGCAACAATAAGAGGTGCATCCATGGCTCGAAATGACGAAACAAAAAACATCCGTTGTTCCTTCTGCGGTAAGCATCAGGATCAGGTGCGGCGCATTATTGCCGGACCTGGAGCCTATATCTGCAATGAGTGTGTGCAGCTTTGCATGGGAATTTTGGATGATGGATATGACCCGGCAGAGCCGGAAGTTGAGGAAGCAATTCCAGATGTAATCCCAAGCCCGAAAGAAATTCATGCAGTATTAGACCAATATATTATAGGTCAAGAGCAGGCAAAAGTGGCCCTGTCGGTGGCAGTATACAACCACTATAAGCGGATCTATTTCGGCGGTGGAGAGGATGTAGAATTACAAAAGAGCAACATCTTGCTCATGGGGCCCACCGGCTGTGGAAAGACGCTGTTTGCCCAGACGTTAGCGCGCGTTCTGAAAGTCCCCTTTGCCATTGCTGATGCCACCACTTTGACGGAAGCTGGCTATGTTGGTGACGATGTAGAGAACATTCTCCTGCGCTTAGTTCAGGCTGCCGATTATGATGTGGAACTGGCGGAACGGGGCATTATTTACATCGATGAGATGGATAAAATAGCCCGAAAAAGTGAAAACACCTCTATTACCAGGGATGTCTCGGGGGAAGGGGTGCAGCAGGCACTGCTCAAAATACTGGAAGGGACAGTGGCTAATGTCCCACCCCAAGGTGGGCGGAAACACCCACACCAGGAGTTCATCCAGGTGGATACACGCAATATCCTGTTTATCTGTGGCGGTGCCTTTGATGGAATTGATAAAATTATTGAAAACAGACTGGATAAGCGGTCGCTTGGGTTTGGCGCTGAAATTCAAAGCAAAAAGGAACGGAATGTAGGCCAGCTGATGAAAGAAATTCAGCCTCAAGATTTGCTGAAGTTTGGTATCATTCCAGAACTGGTTGGGCGTCTTCCCGTAATTACTACCTTGGAGTCTCTAAATCGGGACCAAATGGTGCAGATTCTCACAGAGCCCAAGAATGCATTGATCAAGCAATATCAGAAGTTGCTGGAATATGATCAGGTAGAATTGGTCTTTGGTCAAGATGCTTTGGAAGCGGTAGCAGATCGGGCAGTAGCTCGTGGAATAGGGGCTCGTGGCCTACGTGCGGTGTTGGAAGAAATTATGACAAAGATTATGTATGATGTCCCTTCCGACCCCACCATTGTAAGGGTTGAGGTAACGGCTCAGTGTGTTACCGAGGGAAAAGAGCCAGAAATTACCCGCGACCCACAGCATGTCCAGCGCCCAAAGTTGGGAAAAGCGGCGTTGCGGTCAGAGAGAGGCGGACTTCCAGGGACCCACGCAGGTTAAGAGAGAGAAGAAATGAGTCATTTGAAAACGCCCCCCAGTGCCCCCGGAAGGGCGGGCTCTGGGGCGTTTTCTGTAATACCCCTGAGAGGAAGTGAGTATATGAGTAACGAACAAACTGAAATTAAAGTGAGCACTATGCCAGCCATTGCGCTGCGTGGTTTGACTGTGTTTCCAAGTGTGTTAATTCATTTTGAAGTGGCACGGGAAATGTCGATTAAGGCATTGGAAGAGGCAATGACAGAGGGAAGTCCAGTATTTTTAGTGGGACAAAAAGATATCTCGGTAGAAGCTCCCGAACAGGAAGATCTTTATACCGTCGGGACAATCTCAAACATCCGCCAAATTCTACGCATGCCAGGAGATAATGTGCGGGTAATGGTAGAAGGGCAGAGCAGAGGACGCATCCAACATCTGATACACACGCAGCCATTTTTGGAGGTAGAGGTAGAAGAAATTCAGCCTCAGGAGGGGCCTGCTCGCGAGAGTGCCAAGAATGAAGCTCTTATGCGGGCAACCTATGAATTGTTCCAGCGCTATAGTGAGTTGGCTCCAAAGGTATCCCCTGACCTTTTGATCCATGTGCTGGCAAGTCAAGATCCTGGACATATTGCTGACTACATCGCCCAAAATATTGCCATGCGTAACAGTGATAAACAGTCCATTTTGGAGGAACTTCGTCCCGTCCGTCGGCTGGAGAAATTGCATCGGTTGCTGGAACGGGAAGTGGAAATTTTATCCTTGGATGCGGAAATCCAAACCAAAGCCCGGGAGCAGATTGCCGATCACCAGCGAGATTACTATTTGCGAGAGCAGCTGAAAGCAATTCAAAACGAATTGGGTGAAGGGGAAGGTGCCGATGAATTTGAAGAATATCGGCAGAAAATAGCCCAGGCAAAACTGCCGGAGTCGGTACGTGAAAAATTAAATAAAGAACTGAACCGACTGACAAAACAACCATTTGGTTCCTCAGAAGCCACCGTACTGCGCAGCTACTTGGATATATGTCTGGAGTTACCGTGGGGGATAACAACAAAGGAAAAAGTGAATGTCTCTGCAGTAAAAAAGGCGTTGGACCGCGATCACTTTGGTTTAGAAAAAGTGAAGGAACGCATTTTAGAATTTGTGGCGGTCAAACAGCTGGCCCCCGATTTAAAAGGACAGATCCTCTGCTTGGTAGGTCCTCCCGGAGTAGGTAAAACTTCTGTGGCTATGTCTATGGCGCGGGCTATGAATCGGAAGTTGGCGCGAATCTCCCTGGGTGGGGTCAGCGATGAAGCTGAGATTCGTGGGCATCGGAAGACCTATGTAGGGGCTATGCCAGGTCGGATTATGAATGCCATTAGTCAAGCAGGCAGTTGTAATCCGCTGATTTTGCTTGACGAAATTGATAAATTGGGACACGACCATCGAGGAGATCCAGCGTCTGCACTGCTGGAAGTATTGGATGGTGAGCAAAACAGCACCTTCCGAGACAACTTTTTGGAGATTCCTTTCGATCTTTCCGAAGTGATGTTTATTACCACAGCCAATACGACGGAAACTATTCCGCGTCCCCTTTTAGACCGTATGGAAGTCATTGAACTGTCCAGCTATACCGACGAAGAAAAATTGCAGATTGCTAAGCAGCATTTGCTGCCCAAAGAATTGAAACGCCATGGACTGACCCGCCAACAGATGCGGGTATCGGATAATGCTATTCGAGAAATTATTTCTGCTTATACTAGAGAGTCTGGGGTCCGCGTTCTGGAGCGAAAATTGGCAACATTATGTCGAAAGACGGCGATGAAGCTAGTATCTCAAGATGTAAAGTCTATTCGCATTACAGAAAAAGAATTAGAAGAGTATTTAGGGGTTCCTAGATATTATCCAGAGCGGCAAGCATTGGAGGAGCGGGTTGGAGTTGTCAATGGCCTTGCTTGGACTTCGGTAGGTGGAGAACTGCTGGAAGTAGAAGTAAATGTGGTTCCCGGAAGTGGAAAAGTAGAGTTGACCGGTAACTTAGGCGATGTGATGAAAGAATCAGCCCATGCAGCACTTAGTTATATTCGAAGTCAGGCACAACGGCTAGGGATTGATAGCGAATTTTATAAAGAGAAAGATATCCATGTCCATTTTCCTGAAGGTGCAGTTCCGAAGGATGGTCCATCAGCTGGAATTGCCATTACGACAGCAATGGTGTCTGCTCTAACTGGGACACCGGTGCGCCGCGGACTGGCCATGACAGGCGAAGTAACACTACGTGGCCGAGTCCTTCCCATTGGTGGATTGAAAGAGAAGACGATGGCTGCGTTCCGAAATGGAATAAAGACGGTAATTCTACCAGTGGATAACGGGAAGGATTTGGAAGAGATTGACCAGACAGTCCGAAAGGCGCTACAGTTTATTTTGGTGGAGCAAGCGGACCAGGTCTTGTCAGCTGCGCTTGTGCGACCGGTACCCAATACAGAATGTCTGCGAAGTCAGGCTGACGATGGAAACCCGACATCTCTTCCAGATGTGGTTCCTACACCAGTTGCTCAGCCAAGTGCGCGATTAAGCCAGTGAGGGTCGGGTATGGCAATTAACATTCAAAAAGCGGAATTTATTCGTTCTGCGGCGGCACAAAAGGATTTTATTGCAGACGGGCTGCCACAAGTAGCATTTGCTGGCCGTTCCAATGTTGGGAAGTCCTCTACCATTAATCGTTTGTTAAATCGAAAGAATTTTGCACGGGTAGGGGCAGCACCAGG
Source organism: Lawsonibacter sp. (assembly GCA_050943895.1). Taxonomy (GTDB): domain Bacteria; phylum Bacillota; class Clostridia; order Oscillospirales; family Oscillospiraceae; genus Lawsonibacter. The sequence continues at coordinate 69,957 of JBMNQA010000005.1, read as the reverse complement.
TAAGACGATTCATGTTAATTATTTTCAGATTGATGGGTCATTCTACCTGGTGGATTTACCAGGTTATGGATACGCAAAGGTATCCAAAGAGGAACGAGATCGCTGGGGAAAACTGATGGAAGCCTATTTTGCCCAGCCGGAACGTATGACGCTAGGGGTAATGATTGTAGATGCCAGACACAAGCCCACTGCAGACGATGTCACTATGGCGCAGTGGTTTCAGACCACAGGATGTCCACTCGTGGTAGTGGCCAACAAATTGGATAAATTGAAAAAAGGGGAAATCGCCCCCAATTTACAGCAGATTCGACAAACGCTGGAGTTGACAGATGAAGTACTTGTTATACCCTTTTCTGCAGAAAAGGGAGATGGGCGTCAGCAGCTTCTAGATATGGTGTTGCATGCTGTCTCTTAAAAGGAAAGACCGCAGGTCCTGTTTTTTACAGGGCCTGCGGTCTTTTCGAAAAGAAGTAGAAAGTTAAGAGACTAGGATGGCGTTGGGATAGATGCGCTCCATTCGTTCATCTGGGAAGTGTCGGTCCAGAAATTGGCTCAAACTTGTTTCGGGAGGCTCGGATTGATGGTGGCGTTGCGTATAGCGTCCCAAAGCAAGACAAGAGATAGAAATATTGAACAGCATAAAAACAATCATCCCCCAGGTGAGAAGTTTTCCTAGGCGGATAGGGAGGCGTTCAATTAAACTGGACAAAATAGGATAAGCACTTTTGAGCCAAAATACACAGGCAAACCCCCAGAAAAAGCAGTAAAGCAAATTAATTCGCCCGCCTAAATTAAAGGGAAGGTGGCTATAATCCCAGAATACAGTTCCAAAAACTAATTCTGTAAAGACAGAGCAAGCATACTCATAGGCTCCACCGACTACAGTACCGATGAAAAATATGTAACGGTCACTACGAGTCCGATATTTATAGAGAAGCGCAGTTAATAAGACAGCGCCGAATCCCCAAACGATGGAAAAAGGGCCATATACAACACTGCTTCGACTCATCCAAACGCCTGCTGTGGCCCGGCAGAACAACGTTTCAATAATATCTCCCAGGAAAGCTCCCAAAAAGAAGAGACAGGCTAATTTATAAAAACAGCATCCTTGAGCAAAGACAGTAGCTTTTTCAGCGAAAGAGGCATGCCTGGTGACAGATTCTTTCAGACGCTCAGGCTCCAAGCTAGGGTATGCGCGGGCCATACGGCGTTGCACATAGCGGGTGACGGCGTTGTCTAGCGTATTCGTGATCCAGCGCAGTCTTTTGGAGAGGGTTCTACTATCTTTTAGACTGTTGTTTAGCTGTAATAAAGCGGCGGAGGAACTAATTAAGTCACCGGCTAAAATGCAGAAGACTGTCAAAAGAATGGCACGACCGATTTTTTCTGGAAATAGGGCTAGAACACGTATCAATAGAGGATTTGTAAAGTAAACGCAAATTATAGAGAATATGCCCCACAAAATCGAATATTTTAGGCAAACATGTCCCTCAAACTGAAATCGTTGATTAGAGTAATCCCACCACTTTTGCCGGAAAATACGCTCCAGAAGTATACCAGTAATCAATTCAAGACCTGTAGCGAGAATGGTGCCATAGAGGAAAAGAAAGAAAGGGGTACTGCGCAGTTCTGGGAGGAAAATGGCAAACAGAACTCCGGCTAGTCCATAAACAGGGGAAAATGGAGTGTTTAAAAAACCACGGTTCAGTAGCCGGCCCTTTTTTGCAGCAGCTAACGCTGTTTCTCCGATCCAGCCCGCAAAGGCGTAGATCAGAAAGAACCATAGAAGTTGATAAAAGCTGTAGTCCATAATTGACTCTCCTCGTAGTTCCATAGACTGCTCTCAACCAAAGAGAGACAGTATGGGGAACATCTTAGCACAAGAAAGGCATTCCAGCAAGAGGGGAGATGGAGAGAACGGGAATTGTTTCTTGTAATTTTGGGGGTTCCTTGCTATAATATTCACCAATCAGATCGTTCCATATCTCAAGTGGAACACCGGAGGAAGCAGGAAGGAGCGAGCAATTTGGAGGGACCCATCTATCACCTGGAAGGCGTGGTCAAAGCCAGGGAAGAGAACATGGAGGACTTTGTTGGCCCGCTGGATTTAATCCTGCATCTGCTGAGTAAAAATAAGATGGAAATCAAGGACATTCAGATATCTTTGATTTTGGAACAATACTTGGATTGGATGAACCGGCGAAAAGAGTTGGATCTGGAAGTGGCCAGTGAGTTTGTGACAATGGCCTCCCATTTAATTTATATTAAAACAAGAATGTTGCTGTCTATCAATGATGAGGAAGCTATGAGTGAGATGGAGCAACTCATTGCGACTCTAGAGGCTCATCAGCGCAATGAAAACTATTTGAAAATTAAAGAAGTAGTTCCTGCATTGGATGATCGATATCGCTATGGACGCGATTATTTGGTTAAAACCCCGGAATCTATTCAACCAGATAAGACATACCGGTATGTACATCAAAAGGAAGATTTACACCGGGCCATGTTGCAGGTGTTGCAGCGGACCGACCATAAACTTCCCCCGCCGGTGTCTGCCTTCCAAGGAATTGTAGGGCGAGAGCCGTATCCGGTGGCGGATAAAGCTGGAGAAATTGTCCGGCGGTTAATCCAATTTGGTGTGACCCGCTTTCGAGCCTTGTTCCGGGGAAATCGGAGCCGGTCAGAGGTGGTAGCTACTTTCCTGGCTATACTAGAATTGTGTAAAGCACACCGGGTCCGCCTGGCAGGAACGGAAGAAGATTGTACTATCACGGTTACTCATAAGGAAGAGGAACCGGTGGAGGTTACCGCTGATCAACGCTGATGCAGGAGGAACTATGGAGATCAAGGAATTAGAATCGGCTTTAGAAGGAATTTTATTTGCTTCTGGGGAGCCGGTAACTGTAGAACGGCTGTGTCTGGGATTGGAAGTAGATCGGCCCACTTTGGATGCGGTGGCACAACGTCTAATGGACCGGTATAGCTATGAACGCAGAGGAATTCGAATGGTCAAATTGGAAACCAGTTATCAGCTTTGTTCTGCACCAGAATTTGCGCCATATATTCGAAAAACATTGGAGAGTCGTAAACCAGCCCGTCTGTCTCAACCTGCGCTGGAAGTACTGGCGATTATCGCCTACTATCAGCCCGTTACCCGGGCTTATGTAGATCAGGTTCGAGGGGTAGACAGTGCCTACACAGTTGGACTGTTGCTAGAGCGGGAACTGATTGAAGAGGCTGGGCGATTAGCAGTGCCAGGACGGCCGACCCTCTTTCGAACCACAAAAAATTTTCTGCGATCTTTTGGCTTGACAAGTTTGGAGGAACTGCCGGAATTGCCAGCAGCAACCAAGGAAGGAGAGCAGATGAGTCTAGAATTGGAGGCGGCAGTGGAACGATTGAAGGCCCGGGAAGAAGAGGAGGAAGGAGCGGATCCTGTCGTTGAATCCCGGGAGGCGGAGCCGTGATGTGGCTGTATATTCTGGCTGTAATCTTGCTAACACTGTGGTTAGTGGGGCAGATACGAATTGGGGGACGGTTGGAATATAGCCAAGTAGGGCTACGGGTCTGGATTCGAGTGGCAAATTTTTATATTCGAATTTTTCCTTGGAAAAAGACGAAGTTACAAAGAGAAAAAACTTTAAAACAAAAAGAAACGGCAAAAACTTTGGATGGCCCAGAGAAGCCAGAGAAATCATGGCGCGAAAAAATAGGTGGATCCTGGGCATATATTCGGGAGTTGGTACCTCTTGCGCTGGACGGGGTGAAGAAATTTTATCGGGCTATGCGTGTAGATACCTTGAGCCTGCACATTAATCTCGGTGGGACAGATCCTGCAGATCTAGCAATGACTTATGGACGGTTAAATGGGATATTGGGAGGGGCCTGGAATCCTCTCGTTAAGGCCCTACATGTAAAAAATGGAATGGCAAAGGTCCAAATGGATTTTGATCAGCCTGAAACTACTGTATATTTGAATGTAATTGCCTCTTTAAAATTAGGACAAGCTTTTCGAATGGGAATCTGGTTAGGTAGGGAAGGATTCCGGCGAATTCGAACCGTTCAGAAACAAAATAGGGGAACGCAGCAACAAAGAAAGGCGGCCTGAAAGTATGGAAACGAAGGATACAAAGCATCCCATTAGTGAATTAATGCAGGCAACAATGGAAAATCTGCGGGCAATGGCAGATGCAAATACAATTATTGGAACGCCTATTCAGGCAGATGGAGTGACGTTGATCCCAGTTTCCAGAATGTCCATAGGGATTGCTGGGGGCGGGACAGAATTTTCCACCAAGAAGCAGACGCCGCCTGAGGGAAATTTTGGGGGAGGAAGCGGGGCTAGCGCCAAGTTGGAACCGGTTGCATTTTTAGTAGTGCGGGAAGGTGGCGTGAAGTTGCTTCCGGTGGCTCCACCTCCTGCCACTACAGTGGACCGAGTCATTGAGACAGTACCAGAACTAGTGGATAAGGTGACTGATTTTATCCAAAAACAGCAGGAGAAAAAGAAAGAGGCGGCAACAGAGGTTGATTTTGTAGAATAGCGGGAAATTTTGCACACCATAAAAGGGCCCGGCATGCTTCATACTATTTCCCAAACGACTCAATATGAGAGAGGAGAAGGGAAAGTTGAGGAAGCGATTGTTTGCCGTGGCCCTATGTGCTGCTTTTTGGGTTCTTTCTGCCCAAAAGATGTGTGGAATTGGAACCAGTGCCGCCAGTGCAATTTTAGTGGATGCGGCCAGTGGACAAGTTTTGTATCAAGTGCAGAGCCAACAACAGCGCTTAATTGCAAGTACAACAAAACTCATGACAGCACTGGTGGCGTTGGAATCTGGCCATGATTTGGACGAGGAAGTGGTGATTCCTGCGGATTGGAAAGGGGTAGAAGGTTCCTCTATTTATCTCAAAGCTGGAGAACACATCACGTTAGAAGCACTGCTATATGGAACACTTCTTTGTTCTGGGAATGATGCTGCTACAGTGGTGGCGCAGTTTTGTGGCGGAACAGTGGAGAACTTTGTGGCAGAGATGAATGCTACCGCACAGCGCCTGGGAATGCAGAATAGCAGTTTTGCAAATCCAAGTGGTCTGGACCAAGAAGGACACTACTCCACTGCATATGATATGACACTTTTGGCCCGTGCATGTCTAGATAACCAGACACTTGCACAAATTCTTTCCACGAAGACAGCACGATTTGGTGAGCGTATTTTTACGAATCACAATAAGCTGCTCTGGCGATATGAGGGCTGCGTGGGAATGAAAACAGGCTATACAGAAAAGGCGGGTCGGACACTTGTCAGTGCAGCGCAGCGCGATGGAATGACTTTGATTTGTGTTACACTGAGCGACCCGAATGACTGGGTGGATCATGCGGCTCTGTACGATTTCGGATTTTCGAATTATAAGAGTCAAATCGCAGTGCATGCGGGAGAAATGGTCACGTCCGTCCCAGTAGAAAATAGTTTGCTCTCCTTTTGTCCAGTGGTAGCAGAGGAAGATGTAGCAGTTTGCTTAAAAGTAGGGGAGACAATAACCAGGGAAGTGCACCTGGATTGCAACGAAATACAAGCTCCTATTTCCGCCGGGACGGAGGTAGGTGAAGTGTCGTTTTGGGTGAATGGAATAGAAGTTGGCGCTACAAAATTAGTGACCGGTGTTGACATTGAAGACAATTTAGCGCCCAAAAGGGGACTGTTTCAATGGTTGCGTGGTTATCTGCCTGAATCATAATGTTGGTGGGGAGGAGAACAACAGTGGAAGAGCGTGTGCAAAAAATAATCTCAGCCAGTGGGTTAGCCTCCCGTCGAACAGCAGAGGAATGGATTACGGCTGGACGCGTCACAATTAACGGGCGAACAGCACAACTGGGAGATCGAGTGGACCGTGAGCGGGACTGTGTGCAGGTAGATGGAAAGCCAATTCGAATTGAAGAAACGAGAACCTACCTTATGCTGAATAAGCCGCGCGGATATGTCACTACGTTATCCGATGAAAAGGGACGAAGGACTGTGGCCTCTTTGGTAGAGGGGTGTTCCGCCCGTGTCTGGCCGGTGGGTCGATTAGATATGGATTCTGAGGGGCTTTTACTGATGACGGACGATGGAGCATTGACCCACAAATTGCTCCATCCCAAGCACCAGATCGAAAAGGAATATTTGGTATGGGTAACAGGAGATGTCAAGCGGGCTGTCCCCATCTTATCGGCGCCGATGGAATTAGATGGCGATCAGCTGATGCCAGCTAAAATTCGCCAAGGACGGATTAGTGGAGGGGTTACCCAATTGTCTATCACCATTCGGCAGGGGAAAAATCGGCAGGTGCGTCGAATGTGTGCCAAGGCGGGGTTGACCGTTCTGCGCTTGAAGCGAATCCGAGAAGGGCGGCTTTGTCTGGACCGAACATTAGCCCCAGGCGCATGGCGGAGTTTAAGCGAAGAAGAGATCAGACTACTAGGTGGATAAGTAAGGAGATATAAGGGGTAGAGAGGTAATTTTTGCAGGAAAAAATGAATTTCCTGCAAAAATGACTTGCGTTTTCATAAAAATCAGAGTAATATAAACTAGAATAACCCAGATTTTTAGGAAATACGCCAGGAGATGAATGGTTCATGAATCATGATATTCTTACTTTGATTCAAGGAAATATGCCTACTTTTTCTAAGGGGCAAAAGCGCATTGCAAACTTTATTTTAGAATCTTATGATAAGGCAGCCTTTATGACAGCAAGCCGACTGGGAAAGCGGGTAGGTGTAAGCGAATCTACGGTAGTTCGTTTTGCTGCAGAACTGGGATATCAGGGATATCCTGACATGCAACGATCGCTGCAAAAGATGATCCGAAATCGACTGACATCGGTGCAGCGGATTGAAGTGACCAACGATCGACTTGGAGATCAGGATTTATTGTCCATGGTCTTGCAATCAGATATTGAAAAGATTCGATTGACTTTAGAAGAATTGGATCGAGAGAGTTTTGAAAAGGCAGCCAAGGCGATTATTTCCGCACGGAAAATTTACATTATTGGAGTGCGTTCTTCTGCAGCTATAGCCACCTTTTTAACTTTCTATTTCAATTTGATTTTTGATAATGTGGTGGAAGTATCAGCCAATACAGCCAGTGAAGTCTTTGAACGTCTTCTTCGGGTAGGAGAAGGGGATGTGGTGATCGGGGTCAGCTTTCCTCGATACTCTAGCCGGACCGTACAGGCGATGAGCTTTGCAAAAGATCAAGGGGCTACCACCATTGCCATTACAGACAGCGAGGCATCTCCATTAGCTCCCAATGGAACTTACCTGTTGAAAGCGCGGAGTGACATGGCGTCATTTGTAGACTCGCTTGTGGCACCATTGTCCCTAATTAACGCTCTTTTGGTTCAGGTGAGCCAAATGAAAAATGATGATTTGGCCAATACATTCCAAAGTCTAGAAAAGATTTGGGAAGAATATGGCGTATACGAGAAGGTGCAGGAGTGAGCCAGGCGAACAGTTCGCTGGTGGTGGTTGGCGGTGGTGCATCTGGAATGATGGCAGCCATTACTGCAGCACAGCAAAAAGTGGATGTGTGCCTCTTAGAGCGCAATCCAAAGGTTGGACGAAAGCTATACATTACGGGAAAAGGCCGTTGTAATGTGACCAATCACTGTTCGGTGGAAGAGGTGTTGGAGGCAGTCCCTCGCAATAGTCGATTTTTATATAGTTGTATGCAGGCTACCCCACCATCCTATATGGAACGATTTTTTGAAACACTGGGTGTTGCATTAAAAGTGGAACGCGGCAACCGGGTATTCCCAAAGTCGGACCGGTCCGCTGATATTATTGATGCGCTATACCGAGAACTTCATCGTCTCCACATTCCAATTATACAGGCACGGGCATCTGCACTTTGTCTTGAGGATGGAGCAGTCTATGGTATAGAAAGCGATCAAGGCACTATAAAGTGTAAAGCGATTATACTTGCGACAGGCGGGTTGCCTTATCCGGCAACCGGATCGACGGGGGACGGACACCGTATGGCAGCAGCAGCAGGACATACGGTAGTGGAGGCACAACCATCCCTAGTCCCTCTGGAATCGCCGGATTCCTTTTGCGCTCAAATGCAAGGCCTTGCATTGAAGAATGTGGAGTTAAAGATAAAGAATCAAAAGGGAAAGGTGCTGTACCAAGAACAGGGAGAATTGCTGTTTACTCATTTTGGACTTTCAGGACCTTTGATTTTATCTGCCAGTGCTCATATGCGAAAATTTGGTGCGGAGCAGTATACCGCTATCATCGATTTAAAACCTGCACTGGAGGAGGGCGTGCTGGACGCCCGATGCCTGCGCGAACTAACAGCTAATCCCAATCGCGATATGTCTAATTTATTAGGCTCCCTTGCACCTAGGTTGATAATTCCTGTACTGCTGGAACGAGCAGGAATTCCGGGGGATCGTAAAGCCCATGACTTAACAAAGGCAGAGCGGCGCAGGTTGGTGGAACTGTTCAAGCACTTTACCGTATCCATTCAGGGGCCAAGGCCTATTGAAGAGGCAATTGTTACCTCTGGGGGAGTAAAGGTGGGAGAAGTGGATCCGAAAACGATGGCCTCTAAAAAAGTAGCTGGACTATTTTTTGCTGGGGAGTTATTGGATGTAGATGCCTATACGGGTGGATTCAATCTTCAAATTGCCTGGGCCACTGGGCGGGCAGCAGGAAATGGTGCGGCAGTATTCTTGGGTTCTGAGATGTAAGAAAAGAGAAGTAAACCTATAGAAGAGAAAAGAAGAAAGCCTGTAAAAATGATAAGGCTTGTTTGTTTGGAGCGAGAGACTATGAAACAGATTAGTATCGCCATTGATGGCCCAGCTGGGGCAGGGAAGAGTACCTTAGCCCGACGGTTAGCAGAGACGTTAGGATATTTGTATGTGGATACTGGAGCAATTTATCGAACGGTAGCGCTAAAAATGCTGCAGGCAGGGGTGAATGTGGAAATCCCTGAGCAGGTGATTCCGCTTCTTCGGGAAATGGATATTCGTTTGGAGTATGGATCAGACGGAAGTCAGCGTATGCTTTTGGAAGGAGAGGATGTGTCTCAAGCAATTCGGGCACATCGCGTCTCTGGGCTTGCATCTAAGGTAGCGGCTATTCCAGAAGTGCGGGCGTTTTTGCTTGATTTCCAACGTAGATTAGCAAAAGAGCATAGTGTTGTTATGGATGGACGGGACATTGGAACTGTTGTGTTACCTCAGGCGGACGTCAAAATCTTTTTAACTGCAGCGCCACAGGCCCGAGCGCAGCGGCGTCTGCTGGAGTTGGAATTACGGGGAGAGTCGGCGGATTTTGAAACCATTCTGCGGGACATTATTCAGAGAGATGAGCAGGACCGCAGCCGTACGGTGGCTCCGCTGCGTCAGGCGGAGGATGCTTTGTTGTTAGATACCACCCAGTTAAATTTAGAGGAGAGTTTTCAAGCATTGATGGCTATTGTAAAGGAGAAGATCAATCTGTGAGCAATGAAGCGGAGAATTTTTCGGAACGCAGACGGATGGATGGGTGGTTTCATTTCCTTTATACAGTAATTTGGCCATTTTTTAATTTGTTCCGCCCGGTTTGTGCAATTGGGCGAGAGCATATTCCAGATGGACCAGCTGTAATTTGTCCAAACCACACCACAATTGGGGATCCTTTTTATGTAGTGTTTGCCTTTGGGCAGAAGTATCCTATGCGGGCGATGGCGAAAATTCAAATTATGCGTGTCCCTTTTGTGGGCTGGATCTTAGGGAAAGCAGGCGTATTTGGTGTGGACCGGGGCCATGCGGATATGAAGGCGGTAAAGACGGCGCTGAAGTTTTTGAAAGATGGCAGCAAACTACTTATGTTTCCAGAAGGAACACGGGTACACAGTGGAGAAGATGTGACGGCAAAAACAGGGGCAGCCATGTTTGCTACACGGACCGGAGTCCCGTTGCTACCAGTGTATGTTCAGGCGAAAAAAAAGTTGTTTCGCCGCAATGTGGTAGCGATAGGAGAGCCTTTTTATCCCCAATTCGCTGGAAGAAAACCAACTGCAGATGAATTAGATGCCATTACGGGTGAATTGATGGCTCGCATCCATGCTTTGGAGGAAAAATACAAATGAGAGTGACCTTAGCACAGTCAGCGGGTTTTTGTTATGGTGTGCGACGCGCAGTGGACTTGGCAGAGAATGCTGCATCAAAAGGAAAGAAATGTGTGATGCTTGGTCCCATCATACATAACCAAGATGTAATCCAGCGTTTACACTCAAAGGGCATTGAGGTGGTTCATACTGTAGAAGAGATCCCAAATGGCAGTGCTGTTATTATCCGATCCCATGGGGAGAGCCGCCAGGTCTATGAGGCGTTGGAAGCCAAGGGAGTTGAAATTTTAGATGCAACCTGCCCAAATGTTACCAGAATTCATAAAATTGTGTCCCAGGCAGAACAGGCTGGTCGGCAGCCAGTTATCATTGGCACACCAGACCATCCGGAGGTATCTGCGATAGCCGGCTGGTGTCAGCATCCAGTGGTGCTTTCAGGAGAATCCGCTTTGGAGGCGTGGCTGCATGAGGTCCCTGAGCGGAAAGAACTGCCTTTGACCTTTGTCTCACAGACCACATCCACCCGGAAAATTTGGGATGGGTGCGTGAAAAAAGCAAAAAAAGAGTGTACAAACGCAGAATTTTTTGATACAATATGTGGAGCGACGTCCAAACGCCAAGAAGAGGCCCAGCGACTGGCCCATACATGCGGTACAATGGTGGTAGTTGGGGACAGAAAAAGTTCCAATACCAAGCGTTTGGTGGAACTTTGCAGAGAAGCCTGTCCAGATGTTCGGTTTGTAGAACGAGCGGAAGAACTGGATGTGGCAAATCTCCCTCGGGCGGAAACAGTCGGCATCACGGCGGGTGCGTCTACACCTGCGTGGATAATAAAGGAGGTCTATGACAAAATGAGCGATGAAATCATGGAGATCGAAAAGTCCTTTGCAGAATTGCTGGAGGAGTCGATCAAAACTTTAAATACGGGGGATAAGGTCACAGGTACAGTCGTTGAAATCACACCGACTGAAATCCAGGTGGAATTGGGTATCAAATACCCAGGCTACATTCCTCTGTCTGAGTTGAGCGATGATCCTACAGTGAAGCCGGAAGATGTGGTCAAGGTCGGCGATGAGATTGAGACTTATGTCATGTTGGTGAGCGACCGCGATTGTTTGGTCAAGCTGTCCAAGAAGCGTCTGGATATGGTCAAAGGTTGGGAAGAGATTGAGGCGGCTAAGGAAAACGAGACCGTCATGGAAGGCTTTGTCACAGAGGACAACAAGGGTGGCGTAGTTGTTTCCGTGAAGGGGATCCGAGTATTTGTGCCGGCTTCTCAGACAGGGCTTCCCCGTGAGACGCCCATGAGCGAACTGCTCAAGCACAAGGTTCGCCTGGTGATTACTGAGGTCAATCGTGCACGCCGCCGTGTGGTGGGTTCCATTAGCAAGGTGACACGTGCAGAGCGGGCTGCAGCCGCAGAGAAGGTATGGGCTGAGATTGAGGATGGAAAGCACTATACCGGTACAGTAAAGTCTCTGACTTCTTATGGCGCTTTCGTAGACATCGGTGGTGTGGACGGAATGGTCCATATTTCTGAGTTGTCTTGGAGTCGGATTAAGCATCCCTCTGAAGTAGTAAAAGTGGGCGACACGGTGGATGTGTATGTCATTTCTGCTGATAAGGAGAAAAAGAAGATTTCCCTTGGGATGAAAGACCACAGCCAGGAGCCTTGGACTGTGTTTACCAGCACTTACCAGGTTGGAGATGTGGCAAATGTGCGCATTGTTAAGCTGATGACCTTCGGTGCTTTTGCCGAGGTTGTACCTGGTGTTGATGGCCTGATTCATATTTCTCAAATTGCAGACCACCGCATTGATAAGCCCAGCGATGTCCTTGCTGAAGGAGACCGCGTGGATGTTAAGATCACGGATGTGGATATGGAGAATAAGAAGATTTCTCTGTCCATCCGTGCATTGCTGGAGACTCCTGCAACGGAAGAGCAGGGGGAAGAGGCAGCAGCCGAAAGTGCAGTGGAAGCGGAAGAGCAGGTTTAATTTTAAAGTTAAGCCCCGGCCCTGTATAGGGCCGGGGCTTTTTATTTCATAGAGAATTGTGGTATTTTGGGCAGTATTTTATAAAATGAGGGAGTTTCTCTTGCAAAAAGATGTAAGAATTGGTATAATAAAACAAAAATAGGCTACAATGGATTTTGAGGAGACAGGAGGTGCCAAATGTCATTTCAAATTGGGGATAAGGTAGTCCATCCAATGTATGGTGCTGGTATTTTGGAGAGTGTGGTACAAAAGAAAGTAGATGGTGTCGTACGGGAGTATTATATTATGAAATTACCCAATCGATCTATGGTTGTAATGATCCCGGTGGAGAACAGTGAAGTTATCGGTGTACGGCCCATCATGAATCAAATGCAGGCTGACCAGTTATTGGCTGCGATCCCAGATATTCAAGTGGAAATGACGGCAAATTGGAACCACCGGTACCGAGAGAATTTGGAGCGAATCAAAAGTGGGGATTTGTTGGAAGTGGCTCGTGTTGTGAAAGGCTTAACACTTCGAGAGACGAAACGGGGACTCTCAACAGGGGAGCGCAAGATGCTTCATTCAGCACGCCAGATTTTAATTTCGGAATTAGTGTTGTCTCAGAGTCTAAGTTATGAAGCTGTGGAGCAGCAACTGGATACAGCTTTAGCTTAAACGGATGCGAAAATATTGAGTAAGACAGAAAAGGAGCCCATCGGCTCCTTTTGATTTATGTGTCAGGGAATGAAGGAATAAGGAGGAGAGGTCGATGGCCGGGTTACTGTCCCTATTTCAAAAGAAAAAGGATCCAATTATCTGTTCGGCTGTGATTGTGGCGGCGGGGTCTGCTCGACGGATGGAGGGAATTGATAAAATATTAACTCCACTGGGGGAGGTGCCCGTTCTAGTTCATACGCTACAGGCATTTCAAACTTGTAGTTTTTTTGATGAATTGGTAGTAGTAACCCGAGAAGATTTACTGGTGGAGGTAAGCGGGCTGTGTCGAGAGTTTGAAATAAATAAAGTAACGAAAGTTGTAGTGGGAGGACAGCAACGAACTGAGTCCGTTTTGGCTGGGGTGCGGGAAGTGCGCCCGGAAGCCAATCTAATTGCAATCCATGATGGGGCGCGCCCATTTGTTTCGCAAGAGATTTTAGAGGAAACGGTAAAGAAAGCGGCAGAAACAGGGGCGGCGGTACCAGCAATTCCGGTAATAGATACTATAAAGCGTGTAGAAAATGGATTGACGGTTGAAACACTAGATCGAACTAGCCTGTGGGCCGTTCAAACACCGCAGATTTTTGAAGCTGGATTAATCCGCGCAGCCATTGAAAAGGCAGTGTCAGAGGGGGAGACGCTGACAGATGATTGTGCAGCGGTGGAACGGATAGGAATGAAGGTTTCATTGACTGCTGGAAGTCGGGAAAATATAAAGATTACCACTCCGTTTGACCTACTGTTAGGGGAGTCAATTTTGGAATCAATACAGGGAGGCAGGATATGATGCGAATTGGCCATGGATATGATGTACATAGATTGGTGGAAGGGCGGAAACTTATTTTAGGTGGCGTAGAGATCCCGTATGAAAAGGGATTGTTAGGGCATTCCGATGCAGATGTATTGGTACATGCAGTAATGGACGCGCTCTTAGGGGCTGCTGGCCTTGGAGATATTGGGCGGCATTTCCCAGATACCGATCCTGCTTACCTAGGGGCTGACAGTTTGAAATTGCTGGAGCATGTCAGGTCACTCCTTCAGAAAAATGAATGGAGAGTAGAAAATATAGATGCTACCATCCTGGCACAAAAACCAAAACTAGCGTCATATCTATCTACTATGTGTCAACAAATTGCATCTTCTTTAGAAATTTCAACAGATCAGGTAAATATAAAAGCAACCACAGAAGAAGGGCTTGGTTTTACTGGAGAGGGCGCAGGAATTGCTGCCCATGCAATATGTTTGCTTGCAAAACAGGGCGAATAAAAGAAGGTTATAGCAACTTAGCGGGGGGAAAGATTTTCTTTCTACCCCGCTAAGTTATTCTATTATAGATTACATGAGAATTTAGAATTGGGGCACAGCGGGATACTCATGCATACAATAGGTTCAGAGGGAAGAGGTCTTTGCTTTGTAGCTGAGTGGTTATAAAGCGATAAAGCAGGCCGAGAAAAGGAAGGAACATGAACAATGCTCTATTATCTTATTGTATGTCGCTCTCTGACCTATGCACAGCGTACTGCTGCGGCACTGGAACGGGCTGGAATTACTGCTCATATATTGCGTTCACCAAAAAGTATCGCAGGAGAGGGATGTAGTCACTCGGTGAAAATATCGCAGAGAAGTCTGCCGGATGCATTGCGGGTATTACGGCGAGCAGAACTTACGCCAAAAAGGATTTATATCACAGCTGGAGATGGTAGTTATCAGGAGGTGGAGTTGTGATCTACCTGGACAGTGCAGCTACCTCGCTGCAAAAGCCACCAGCAGTGGCCCGTGCCAGTGCACGGGCCATTCATACGTTAGCCACACCGGGGCGTGGTGGTCACCGACCAGCGGCAGCAGCAGCGCGAACTGCGTTTTCATGCCGGGAAGCCGCGTCAGAACTCTTTCAAGTACCAGATCCGGAGCGAGTAGTGTTTACCTTTAATGCTACGCATGGCTTAAATATTGCCATTCGTACTCTGGTGCATCCTGGAAGCCGTGTTTTAATTTCGGGCTATGAGCATAATGCAGTGACTCGCCCCTTGCGGGCCATTCCAAACGTAGATCTCCGCGTTGCTCGTAGTCCAGTTTTTGATTCCAAATCTATGGCAGCGGCATTTCAACGGGAACTGGAACGCGGTGTGGATGTGGTAATCTGTACTCATGTGTCCAATGTATTTGGCTTTATTTTGCCCGTTGAAGAAATTTCTCAAATGTGCCAATTGCGTGGTGTGCCGTTTGTGTTAGATGCATCTCAATCGGCGGGATGTCTTCCAGTTCATTTTCAAGAACTGAAACCTGCATTTATTGCTATGCCAGGGCACAAAGGGCTATATGGGCCTCAGGGAACAGGACTATTGCTATGTGGGGTGGAGGTAGATCCTATCCTTTACGGAGGAACCGGAAGTGCTTCCATACGACAGGATATGCCGGATTTTTTACCAGATCGGTTAGAAGCAGGAACACACAACATGGCGGGAATTGCAGGCTTATTGGAAGGAATTCGATTTATCCAGCAGCGTGGTGTTTTATCAATTGCAAGGCGGGAACAACAGCTAATCCGTCAGATGGGAAAAGGAATGGGGGCCATCCCAGGCGTTGAATCCTTTTTTGCTGAGGATCAGCCAACGCAAGCAGGTGTTCTTTCCTTCCGTTTTGCGAGACAAGATTGTGAGGTAGTTGGAGAAGAATTGGGCGATCGTGGAATCGCGGTACGGGCAGGGTTACACTGTGCGCCATTAGCACATGAGACAGTGGGAACTCTGGATACAGGAACGATTCGTGCAAGTGTTTCAGCGTTCAACACCTCTCAGGAAATTGATCAATTCCTGTATACTTTGCGTACAATAACGAAAAAGTGGTAACTCAAATAAGCCGGGACTGGAATCATTCACAGTTCCGGTTTTCTTTTTTGGTCGGGAACTGACATTTGTGCGGCAAAAATGGGATTGACTGCCGAAAAATTTATGAAAATTTCATTAGCCGTTGCTGCGAATGTGTTGCCAATCTGAGAGGAATATCGTATAATAATAGCTGCTAAACAGACTATCTAGGTTTTCCTTGGGTACAGAGTAGGAGGGATGGAGACATGTGGGAATCGGTGCAATTTTTTGTGCAAACGATTTTTTCCGTCATCCGACTCCGTGTGGCAGATCTTTTAGACATAGCGATCCTCTCTTTTGTAATTTATAAGGCACTTTGGATGCTGCGTAAAACCAGTTCTGGTCGGGTTTTGCGGGGCATCCTGATTTTGCTGTTTGCAATGCTCTTATCCTCGAAAATTCCACTCACAGCCACGAGTTTTTTGCTAAACAAAGTTGTGGAATTAGGAATGGTAGCACTGGTTATTTTGTTCCAGCCGGAAATCCGGCACTACTTGGAACGTATGGGTAGCGGCCGGCTCGGGTTGGTTTTTGCATCGAATAAGTCGACAGCAGCAGATATGGAAACAGCGATTATCCAGACGACAGAAGCGTATACAGATTTATCTAGAGACAAGGTTGGAGCCTTGATGGTGTTTGAACGGCAAAACCTATTAGACGATGTTATTAAAACAGGAACTGCACTAGACTGTGCGGTATCCAGTGAATTGTTAAAAAATATTTTTTGGAATAAAGCGCCTCTACATGACGGAGCAGTCATTGTACGGGATGGACGAATTGTTGGAGCTGGATGTATGCTTCCTCTTTCCAGCAATGTGAATTTGAGTCGTGATTTAGGTATGCGGCACCGGGCTGGGATTGGAATGAGCGAACACTCAGATGCAGTAGTTGTGATTGTTTCAGAAGAAACTGGTTCCATTTCGGCAGCAGTGGGCGGCATGCTTAAACGGCATTTGGCGCCAGAAACTTTAGAGCGCTTACTGCGGAATGAGTTGATTGCAGACACGCAGGAAGAAAGCAAAGCATCTCAAATTCCGGTGCTCAATTGGGTTTTGGGCCGGAACCGGAAGGAGGATGAGGCACCATGATGCAGCGACTTCGTGAGAGCAAATGGAGTTATATGTTGCTGTCCATTGTGCTGGCACTGATATTCTGGCTTTATGTCCGGACAGAACTTGATCCTGCGGATTCTACTTGGCTTTCGAATATCCCTGTAGAAATAACCGGGAGTACTGTTTTAACACGGCAAAATTTAACGGTAGCAGAATTATCTGCCGAGACAGTGAGTTTGCGTGTGAATGCATCCACCAGTGTGATTAATCAATTGGTACGTAACCGAGAAGATATTACGGTTACATTGGATGTATCCAAGTGTGTTGAAGGGGAAAATAAGCTTAATTATACAATCAATTATCCTCTAAATGTAAACCAAGAGGGCATCGTGACAACAGACCGGAATCCGGAACTGATAGAAGTGACAGTAGAGAAACTCTATACCAATACTTTCCCAGTGGAGTTCCAGCTGAAGGGGAAAGTTGCCGATGGTTATCAAGTTGGCACCCCGGCGATTAATCCGGAAACGGTAGTGGTCAGTGGATCGGTAGAACAGGTTAGCCAAGTGGCAAAAGTTGTGGCGATTTTAGAAGATGAGGAATTGGATGAACAGTTTTCAGGGGACCTCCCCCTTCGCCTTTTTAACTCAGAAGGGGAAGAGTTGACGGACTTGGATGTCACTTTGGATTCTGAGAGTGCATATGTTGTGGTGCCAGTGGTGGTGTTAAAGGAAGTTCCACTCACCGTTGAATTTATCCCAGGAGGAGGGGCCACAGAAGACGATATCACCTATAAGTTTGAACCAGAAACCATAACAGTGGCTGGCAGCAAAGAAGACATTGGAGATTTGACAGAGTTGTCGCTGGGCAGTGTAGATTTGGCAAAAGTGATTGGATCGAATACGTTCACACTTCCCATTGATCTCAACCCTAGTTTAGAAAATGTCAGCGGTATTACGTCAGCTACCGTAACGGTGACAGTAGAAGGTTTGGCAACAAGGGCGTTGGATGTGGATAATATCTCATTAATCAATAAGCCAGAGGGGTATACAGTTACCTCAGCCACACAGAGTCGGACCGTGTTCGTTCGAGGAAAAGAAGAGGATTTGGCTAATATTAATGCCAGTCAACTTCGTATTGTAGCGGATGTATCGGAATATACCGCAGTAGGCACCTATTCAGTGATGGCAAAAGTTTATTTAGATACTAGCAGTACAGTAGGTGTGATTGGAGATTACTCCATTAGTGTCAATGTGAGTCGGTAGCAGCGAAGTTAGCGACGAATTTGGAGGAAAATATGATACAAAATGCAATTGTAAAGCGTGTAGTTAATGATGAGGTCGTTCAAGTGTCATTACTTCGTCAAATGGAATGTGGGCTGCACTGCGATGGTTCTTGTGAAGGTTGTTCGCAAAAACCGAAGGAAGAGATTTTAGCCCTGGCCAGTAATCCCATTGGAGCACAGCCAGGAGACCATGTAGAGGTGGAGCCGGCGGTAGGACACAACATCGGAACTTCGCTGCTGGTATTCCTATTACCTTGTGTGGGACTTGGTGCTGGTTATGTTGTGGGGCAAGCAGCGCTGCAATTGGGAGAAATTGCAGCGCTTGGAACAGCGTTTGTCGGATTGGTTTTGGGTTTTATTCCCGCATTTTTGCTTAACCGATCGATTTCTAGCAGCAAAGCGCCGGAATTTCATATCCTGAAGTTCTTATCCTGAGGCATTTGGCGGTGTTTGGTTACGTGCGTCCATTGCGCCAAGAGTTAAAATGTAAGGACTTTGATTTGTATCGAGCTACCTATTGTGGTTTATGCCGATGCCTCCGTCGTCGATATGGACCAATTGCTCCTATGTTCTTAAATTTTGACCTAGTATTTTTGGCGCTGCTTTTATGGCAACCGGAGGAGCGGTTTGAGGCGTGTCGAGGCAGATGCCACGCAAATCCATTCGTAAAAAAGCAGATGTGCCAAGACGGGGCAGCTTTGGAGCGAGCAGCGGATGCCAGTATCTTATTGACTTGGTGGAAACTGAAGGACACTGCCCAGGATGAAGGATGGATAAATGGGCTTCCCGCCCGCTTTTTGGCTTTGCTGATCAGGCCAGCTTATCAAAAAGCGAAACGTGTATGGCCGGAGTATAGCAATTTGGTTCGTTCCTGCATGGAAGAATTAGCGAAACTGGAATTGGATCAATGTACCTCCATGGACTGTGCAGCAGACGCTTTTGCGCGCATACTGCAAGGAGCGGTCCCGGAGGATTGTGAACAAAGGCGAGTATTGGCTCAACTGTTGTATCACCTTGGTCGTTGGATCTATTTATTAGATGCCAGAGATGATTTAGCTGAGGATGTTCAAGCTGGCCGATATAATCCGGTGGTGGCCCGCTTTGGAGTACAGGGAGATGATGACCTGCTGTCACTGACACTGGATCACTCCAGAGAGCAAATTAGTGCCGCTTTTCAGTTGGGAAATTTTGGGTGCCGTAGAGCCATATTAGAAAATATTATTTATTTAGGGTTGCCGCTGGTGCAACGATCTGTTTTTGACGGCAGTTGGGCAGAGATAAAAAAACAAAAGATATGGAGTAATCATCAATGAGAGATCCTTATAGCGTCCTCGGAGTAAGCCAGAACGCCAGCGACGAGGAGATCAAAAAAGCGTATCGGGAACTTGCCCGAAAGTATCATCCAGATAATTATCAAAACAATCCACTGGCAGATTTGGCCGAAGAAAAAATGAAAGAAATTAATGAAGCCTATGACGCGATTACGAAACAGCGTTCTGGGGGTGGGTATCAGCAGCAAAGCGCATCTGGATATTCGTCCAGTGGATACACACAACAGCGCAGTTATGCATCGGCCAATCCGACCTATGCTAGAGTGCGGAATCTCATCAATGCGGGCGATCTGAGTACAGCGGAGCGGCTTTTGTTTGAGGTGCCACAGAAGGATGGAGAATGGTATTTCCTAAGTGGTAGCATTGCATTTCGAAAGGGATGGCTGGACGAGGCGATGCAAAATTACTCTATTGCAGTGCAGATGGATCCTGGAAACATGGAATACCGCCAGGCTTTGGCCATGATGCAACAGCGTGGTGGTGGCTACCGGCCATATGGCTATACCAATACGGTGGATGGACTGGATTGTTGTACGACTATGCTTTGCCTAAACTGTTTATGCGGGGGAGGGCATTGCTAAATGCCGAGCAGGACATCCAAATTTGGCAGTCGATCCATTGCTGCAGGAGGAATTTTGGCGGCAGGAAGCTTAGTGATGCTCTGGTTTGCCTGTATTGCACCTTCTGGACGGATTGGGCTTGCAGCGGTAGCGGGTCTATTTCCAATGGTCAGTGTGTTGGCTGCTGGCCGATCTGCAGGTTATTTGTGCTGGATTGCATCTGGTCTATTGGGAATGTTGCTTTTGCCAGATAAAGGAATTGCATTTTTTTATTTGGTGTTTTTGGGAGGTTACCCAGTTGTAAAAGGACACATTGAAAGTATACGGAAACTGTGTGTCGAATGGATCCTGAAACTTTTTGTGTTCAATTTAGGATTAACCTTAGTCCGCCTATGTTATGAAGCTATGTTTTTATCCATACCACTTTTGGCTTCCGATGCCAGTGGACTGTTATTGTATGGGCTGGGAAACGGTGTCTTTCTGATCTATGATTTTGGATTGAGTCGACTTGTTGGACTTATTCAGTATCGCCTTGGGTATGGTCGGCGCCGAGACTCAAATCCGTAAACGGTTGTTACGTAAGGAGAGTGACCCAATTGGTCAAAAGTATGACAGGGTATGGCCGGGCAGAGCGTGTGTCAGGAGGCTGTACAATTACGGTGGAACTGCGTTGTGTCAACAACCGGTATTTGGACTGTAATATTCGTATTCCCAGGTTGTACCTGTTTGCAGAAGAGGCAATGAAATCTAGGGTGCAAGGGAAAATCTCCCGTGGTAAAGTGGATGTATTTGTTACGCTTGATAATGGGGGGGCAGACCGGGTTCAGGTATCGGTGAACAAATCGGTGGCGGACGGCTATTATTCAGCACTGAAAGAATTGGCACAAACGTATCAATTGAATGACGATATTTCTGTTTCTTTGCTTTCTCGCTTCCCTGAGGTCTTACTCGCTGAAAAAGCAGAAGAAGATGTGGAGCAGATGGCAGAGGAAATTTGTACTGTATTAGATTTGGCTTTGGAAGATTTTGATGAGATGCGCAGTCGAGAAGGTGAACGGCTGCGGGAGGATATTTTATCCCGCGCAGCTACCATTGAAGAGAAGGTTTCTTTGGTAGAAGAGCGCTCTCCTCAAACCGTACAGGAATATCGTGCAAAATTAGAGGCAAGAATGCAGGAAGTGCTGGCCAATACACAATTGGATCCGGCTCGAATTTTAACGGAGGCTGCAATTTTTGCAGACAAGATCGCTGTAGACGAGGAGACAGTCCGCCTACGCAGCCATATTGGGCAACTTCGCGAGATGTTGTCCAAAGGCGGTGTTATTGGACGTAAGTTGGATTTTCTGATTCAGGAATTTAACCGGGAAGCAAACACCATCGGTTCAAAGTGTAGTGACATTGAAATTGCACGACATGTAGTAGATATTAAGGCTGAAATTGAAAAAATTCGGGAGCAGGTTCAGAATATTGAATAGGGAGGATATCCTTTGAAACTGATTAACATTGGATTTGGCAATCTTGTGTCAGCACAGCGTCTGGTAGCCATTGTCAGTCCGGACTCAGCTCCCATCAAACGTATGGTTCAGGAGGCGCGTGAGCGCGGAATTTTAATTGATGCTACTTATGGCCGCCGTACTCGTTCTGTATTAATTATGGATAACGACCATTTGGTTTTGTCTGCACTCCAGACAGAGACGATTTCTGGACGTCTAAATGGGGAAAAGGACAAGGAAGAAGAGGAGGAACCGCAATGGCAATAAAAAAGAAAGAAAAAGGCCAATTGATTGTTCTCTCCGGACCCTCTGGCGTTGGAAAAAGTACTGTGATTGCAGAATTGCTTGGCCAACGAGATAATATCTACTTTTCCGTCTCTTACACTACGCGGCAGCCCAGAGTGGGGGAGCAAGACGGTGTAAATTATAACTTTGTTACCCGAGAAGAATTTGAACGGATGATTGCGGATCAGGAATTGTTGGAATATGCCGAGTATGTGGAAAACTATTATGGGACATCATTAAAAGCAATTCGGGAACGGTTGGATAATGGAATTGATGTTCTATTGGACATTGAAGTGCAGGGTGCGGCAAAGGTTCGGGCGCGTTGCCCGGAAGCGTTGTTTATTTTTATTATCCCGCCGTCCTTTGAGGAACTCTCCCGTCGTTTACACCGGCGAAATACAGACCGTGAAGATGTGATCGTCGGTCGTCTGGAAAAGGCAAGAGAAGAGTTTCAGGAAATTCCAAAATATGATTATTTAGTTATTAACGATACGGTTTCCAATGCAGTGTTTGAAATTGAATCCATTTTAACAGCTGCAGAGTGCCGTGTAGAAAATCGAAAGTGTATGCTGTCCCAATTTGTTTAATGGAGAGCATATTGCTATGTAACAGTAAATGCCATAGGAAAAAGGAGTCTTACTTTATGATGTTATATCCTGCTATGAGAGATTTGCTTGCAAAAGTACCCAGCCGGTATCAACTTGTCAACGTAGTTGCACACCGGGCACGTCAAATTGCCAGCGAAGCGGAACTGTCTGGAGAACCTTTAGAGGATAAGCCTGTGAGCATTGCCATCCGAGAAGTTGCAGAGGGTAAGTTGGACGGAGAGATGGAAAAATAAGAGATAGGCAAGCGAGGGGATTTCCCTGCGCTTGCTTTCTATTCCATAGAGAAAATCAGAGGTGAACAGAGGGTGGGGCGGAAAATAGCGAAAGTGGCTGTATCAAAGGCAGTTTATGCCATAGATAAGCCCTATGATTATCGAATTCCCCAGGCTCTGGAACCTGTCCTACAACCCGGAATGCGGGTTTTAATCCCTTTTGGTGCAGGAAATCGAGGGACAGATGGAATGGTACTATCCATCCAGGAGCAACCGCAGTCAAGCATGGTAATGAAGGAGATACAAGCGCTACTGGATGAGCAGCCTGTTTTAGATCAAAAGGCAATTCAACTGGCTCTTTGGATGCGAGAACGATATTTTTGTACTGTATATGATTGTGTAAAAGCGATGCTCCCTGCGGGACTCTACTTCTCTTTGCGGGATAGTGTGATTTTAAAGGAAGGAATTGATTTAGAGCAAGCGAAAAAAATGATCCAGGGTCATGCTGGCGCCATTGAATTGGTCCAAATGTTGTGCTCCTGGGGCGGAAGAGGGGACATGGAACAAATTCGTCTCGCTTTTGGAGTTCGGGATCCGAATCCTTCCATTCGATTTCTTGTGGAACAGGGAATTGCACAACTGGAAACCGCTGCTCGTCGTGGAATTGGGGATAAACATGAAAAAGTTGCAGTGCTGAGTATGCCGGCCGAGGATGCCTTGGCAATGGTGACGCCTCGACGTCGGGCGGCTCCGTTGCGTTATGCAGCAACAGAACTGCTTTGTAGTTTGCATGCTGTTTCCGTAAAGGAACTTTGTTATTTTACTGGAGCATCGGGGAGTACCATTCGATCGTTAGAGAAAAGTGGTATTTTGAAACTGGAACAACAAGAAATATTTCGACGGCCCCCAGGTCAAATACAAAGTCCAGTTGCACCGCCGGTTTTAAACAGCGAACAGGAACGGGCATTTCAGGGATTGGATGGTTTGGCCCGTGCTGGAGAGGCATCGGCTGCTCTACTCTATGGTGTAACTGGGAGCGGTAAGACGCAGGTATACATCCGCCTTATTCAGCAGACCCTTGCACGGGGGAGAAAAGCATTGGTTTTAGTTCCGGAAATTGTTCTAACACCACAGCTGTTAAGGGTTTTTACTTCTCATTTTGGCGATGAAATTGCTGTATTACACAGTTCTCTGCGCCCGGGTGAACGCTACGATGAGTGGAAGCGAGCCAAACGGGGAGATGCAAAGGTAGTGATTGGAACCCGGTCTGCTATCTTTGCTCCGCTGGATGATATTGGCTTGATTATTCTAGATGAAGAGCAGGAGAGTAGCTATAAATCCGAAAATGTTCCTCGATATCATGCTAGAGATGTGGCGAAATATCGTTGTGTCCAACACCATGCTTTGCTGGTACTTGGCTCAGCTACTCCTTCTATTGAGACGATGTATCAAGCACAGACCGGGAATTATCATCTTTTTCGGCTACAAAAACGCTATAACCAAAAAGCGATGCCGGCAGTGATTGTGGCGGACATGAAAGCAGAATTGCGGCAGGGAAATGCTGGGGCAATCAGCGGTGTTCTTCAACAAGAGTTAAAGGAAAATTTGGAACGCGGAGAACAGTCGATTCTATTTCTAAACCGGCGAGGTGCCAACCGAATGGTGACCTGTGGGGAGTGTGGTTCTGTTCCAGAGTGCCCACGGTGTTCCGTTAAGTTAACTTACCACTCGGTTAATCAGAGATTGATATGCCATTACTGTGGTTTTTCTACCCCCTTGCCGCCTGCCTGTCCTAGCTGTGGCGGGACCTTAAATTTTGTCGGAATTGGTACACAGCGGCTTCAAGAGGAAGTAGAGGAACTGTTTCCTAGAGTGGAAGTAATGCGGATGGATACAGATACAGTTTCGGTAACCCATCCACACGAGGCATTTTTGGAACGGTTTCGGACGAAAAAAGTACCTATTTTGGTTGGAACACAGATGGTTGCAAAAGGCCTCGATTTTGAAAATGTAACACTGGTGGGAGTGGTTGCACCAGACCTGTCGCTGTATGTGGAGGATTTCCGAGCGGCAGAGAGAACTTTTTCGCTTTTAACACAAGTGGTTGGCCGTGCAGGTCGGGGCGAAAAACAGGGGAGAGCAGTCATTCAGACCTATACGCCTGAACACGATGTAATCCGTTTTTCTTCCCAACAAGACTATGACCGTTTTTATAGTTCTGAATTGCAGATGCGCCGTCTTCGAAGTTACCCTCCATTTACCGATTTAATCGTGATTACAGTCACTGGCGTGGACGAAGGGGCTGTTTTACGTTGCTGTGTAAAACTGCGCCATGAACTGGCTAGAAATTTGGGAGAGTGGACTATCCTCGGGCCTGCTCCAGCTTCGGTTTTAAAAATTAAAAATCGGTACCGATATCATCTGACTTTAACAGGACGAAATGACCAAAGGGCAAGAAGGCTTATTGCTGGGTTACTGCGAGCAGCCCAGCAGGATAGAGAAAACCGTGGGGTATCGGTCTATGCTGACCTAGACCCTTATGATAGTTGAAACTGGATACAAAGGAGAATCTGATATGGCGATTCGAGAAATTGTAAAGCAAGGGGATTCTGTGTTAAATAAACCATGTCATCCGGTAACGAAATTTGATGGGAAATTGGCAGATCTTTTGGACGACATGAAACAAACACTAGCACAAGCAAATGGCCTTGGTTTAGCAGCACCTCAAGTTGGTATTCTGCGCCGAGCAGTCATTGTGATTGATGACAATGGAGAAATGCTGGAGTTAGTCAATCCAGAGATTTTAGAGAAGCAAGGAGAGCAGGATGGACTTGAGGGATGCCTCTCTGTCCCTGGCCTATGGGGATATGTGAAGCGACCTTCTTGGGTAAAAGTGCGGGCACAAGATCGCAATGGAACTTGGTTTGAAGTGGAAGGCCATGATATTACAGCCCGCTGCTTTTGCCATGAATTGGGCCATTTAGACGGCCATCTGTTTACCGAACTGTGTGAAAAATTATATACAAATGAGGACTTAGACCGCATGATGGAGGAGCAGGAGGACATGGAATGAGAATCGTTTTCATGGGGACTCCAGAGTTTGCGGTACCGTCTTTGGAAGCACTCATCCAGGCAGGGCATACGGTATGTGGTGTGTTTAGCCAGCCGGATAAGCCGGTTGGTCGACACCAAAATCGATTGCAGCCGACGCCCACAAAGGTGTGTGCAATGGCCCATGGTATTCCAGTCTTTCAGCCGACAAAGCTGCGGGACGGAACAGCCCTGGCGCAGCTTACGGAATTGGCTCCTGAACTAATTGTAGTGGCGGCGTATGGCCGCATTTTACCAGATGATATTCTCAATCTGCCCCCGAAAGGGTGTATAAATGTTCACTCTTCTTTATTGCCCAAATATCGTGGCTCTGCACCAATCCATTGGGCTGTGATTCAAGGAGAGGAGGAGACTGGCGTTACCATTATGCACATGGCATCGGAATTGGACGCCGGCGATATCATTGACCAAATTTCAACACCGATTGCCCCAGATGAGACGGTGGAATCGGTTCACGACCGACTTGCGCAGTTAGGAGGGAAGCTCCTAGTCCAAGTTGTTGCACAGATTGCAGATGGGACGGCACACAGAATTCCTCAAGATCCTTCTCAAGTATCGTTTGCTCCTATGCTGACTCGGGAACTTTCTCCGATTGATTGGACAAAGAAAGCCAAGGAAATTCACAATCAAATTCGGGGTCTGATCCCTTGGCCGGCCACCTCAACAGATCTCTTTTCTCAACCTCCCGTTAAAATTTTCTCTTCTACCGTATTGGAAGGGAAAACATCCCTGCCAGCCGGTACTTTACTGGCAGCTGGAAAAGACGGAATTGATGTAGCTTGTGGAGACGGAGGCATTCTTCGAATTTTGGAATTACAAGTTCCTGGGAGTCGGCGCATGTCAGCAGGGGATTATTTACGTGGCCACCCAATTTCCTGTTAAAAAACACAACAGAGATATTTAGGAAATTTGGCCAAAAGCTACTGCATAGGGGGCGGAGGAATGGATGCAAGAGAAGTGGCTATGTTGACTTTGGATGTATGTCAGCGACAGAACGGATGGTCTGATGGCATTCTAAAGAAACAGCTATCCGCTGCAAAACTGGATCACCGGGATGCAGCGCTTGCCACGCAGCTTTGTTTTGGAGTGCTGCAAAATCAATTGCTGCTGGATTTTTATTTGTCAAAATACTCGAATATTCCTCTTAAGCGGATGGAAGGTAAAGTGGTCCAAATCCTCCGCTTGGGGGCCTACCAGATGCTGTTTTTGAATCGTATTCCCCACAGTGCAGCAGTTAACCGTGCAGTTGCCATGACAAAACAATACTGTAAAAACCCTCGAGCTTCTGGAATGGTAAATGGAATTTTGCGAAGTTTAGAGCGGAGTTTAGATCGCTTACCAACCATCCCACAAGAAGATTCTGCTTCCTATTTGTCTATCCTATACTCTCATCCTGAATGGATGGTAAAGGAATTTCTCTTTACACTTGGAAGTGACGAGACGGCACGTCTGCTGGCAGCCAATAACAGTCAGCCACCCATTGCAATTATGGTAAATCGATGCAGAATTACTTGTGAAGAGTTAAAAAAACGTCTGGAGGAAGACCAAGTAGAGGTCTTTCCACATCCATGGATGGAGGACTGTCTGATTCTGAAGAAGACAGGGGATTTGGAGCATCTCAACGCTTTTAAAGAAGGACTTTTTTATGTACAAGATCCAGCTTCCCGACTATCTGTCTTGGCCTCTGGAGTCCAAGCTGGAATGAGAGTTTTAGATTGTTGTGCAGCTCCGGGGGGAAAATCATTTGCTGCGGCAATTGCGATGGGGAATGTGGGAGAGATTATATCCTGCGACATACATCCACATAAAAAGAAACTCATTCAACTGGGTGCACAGCGCTTGGGACTGGATATTATTCAGGCAAAAACAGCAGACGGGAAGCAATTTCATCCAGAGTGGGAAGAAGGATTTGATCTGGTTGTTGTAGACGCTCCTTGTTCCGGGTTAGGTGTCATCCGAAAAAAACCAGATATCCGGTATAAAGATCCGCAAGAGTTGGAATTATTGCCGAAAATTCAGCTGGAAATTTTATTTAATGCATCTCGTTATGTCAGGCCGGGAGGAATTCTACTCTACTCCACCTGTACCTTGTTAAGAAGAGAGAATCAGTCTGTGATAGAACGTTTCTTGGAATCGAATAACCAGTACAGGTTAGAACCTTTTTCATTATCCGAACCAATTGGAATGGTCAAAGAAGGTTGGATAACCCTGTGGCCACATATTCAGGAAACGGACGGCTTTTTTATTGCAAAGCTGCGTAAAGGAGGTTGACCTGTGGTAGACATAAAATCTATGACATTTGAGGAATTAATCACATGGGTTCAGGAACAGGGTCAACCTGCGTTTCGTGGCAAACAAGTTTTTGCGTGGCTCTATCGTGGGGCTCGATCTTTTGAGGACATGAGCGATTTACCCAAGTCTTTTCGGCAGATTTTATCGGAGCGGTGTCAATTATCAGCACCGAAAATTGCGCGTAAACAAACCTCAAAAATAGATGGAACAATTAAATATTTATGGGAACTAGAGGATGGAAACTGTATTGAGACAGTTCTCATGCGCTATAAACATGGAAATACAGTATGTATTTCCAGCCAGGTTGGGTGCCGCATGGGGTGCGCTTTTTGCGCCTCTACCATTGCAGGTAAAGTGCGGAATTTGACACCGGCGGAAATGGTGGATCAAGTGCTTTTTACACAGCTAGACAGTGGAGAAGAAATATCCAATATTGTTTTGATGGGAATTGGGGAGCCACTGGATAATTTTGATACAGTGATGCGTTTTTTGGAGTTGATCCACTGCCCTCAAGGAATGAATATCGGCATGCGTCATATTTCGCTGTCCACGTGTGGTTTGGTGGATAAAATTGACAAACTGGCGCAATATGAGTTACAATTAACATTATCGGTCTCTTTGCATGCACCGGATGATGAGACAAGATCTAAGATCATGCCAGTCAATCGTTCGGTGGGAGTTGGGCGGCTTATGGCTAGTTGTCGTAACTATTTTTTAAAGACTGGACGCCGGATTTCCTATGAGTATGCTATGATTGATGGAGTAAATGATTCGGATTGGCAGGCCGACTTGCTGGCAGATTTGCTGCATGGGATGCCTGGCCATGTCAATTTGATTCCACTCAACGATGTGGAGGAGAGTCCGCTGAAACCAAGCCGGAGAGTAGATGCGTTTCAGCGGCGGCTAGAGAGTCATGGTGTAACCGTTACAGTACGTAGAAAACTGGGCGGAGACATTGATGCCTCTTGTGGACAGCTGCGTCGAAAGGCGATGAAGGAAGAAAATTCTTAACAATACAATGCAGTTGTTGACCAAAACCTGCTAAAGCCGGAATTTCGGCAGAAAAGAGGAATCATTCCATGGAATTTTGGGGTATCACCCACCGCGGCGCAGTCCGACAGCAAAATCAGGACGCATATGCCGTAGAAAAATTAGAAGATGGGCGATCCATTGCGTTGGTGTGTGACGGAATGGGGGGTGCGCGTGCTGGGAATGTTGCCAGTGCCATTGCTGTGAAGCGGTTTATGGACAACTTTATGGAGCACTCGAATTTCGATAGTGATATAGAACGGATGCGATATGCAGCTTCAGCAGCAAATGAGGAAATCTTTCAAAAGGCCTCTGAAGATGCCGATTGTGCAGGTATGGGAACTACCCTGGTCGCTGCTTTATGCGGAGAGCAAGAAGCGGTTATCCTGAATGAAGGTGACAGCCGTGCTTATCACATCAATGAAAACGGGATTATTCTTGTAACCCGGGACCATTCTTTGGTGGAAGATATGGTGGAACGGGGGGAATTAACGCGTGAGCAGGCGCGGAACCACCCACATAAAAATCTGATTACCAGGGCGTTGGGGGCAGAGCCGGTTCTCTTAGCCGACTGCTTTTGTCAACCCATGCAACCAGGAGATTATCTGCTTTTATGCAGCGATGGGCTGAGCAACGTGGTAACCGATCAGGAGATGCTCTATGAAGTGATCCACGGAGGAGAAACTTCGACTTGTTGTCAGCGTCTTCTGGACATTGCACTGCGCAGGGGCGCACCGGACAATGTAACGGTTGTGCTTGTCCAAAGATAAGGTTAGCCGGATGACGAGGAAAAAGGAGGAGATTTACCATGGATCAATACATAGGTAAATTACTCGATAACCGATATGAGATTTTGGAGGTCATTGGGACCGGTGGGATGGCTCGTGTGTATAAAGCTCGCTGCCATCGCCTTAATCGTCTAGTGGCCATTAAAATTTTGCGGGAGGATTTAGCACAGGATGCTGAGTTCCGCCGTCGGTTTCATGACGAATCACAAGCGGTTGCCATGCTTTCCCACCCCAATATTGTGGCAGTGTATGATGTAAGCCGCTCCTCAGAACTGGAATATATTGTGATGGAACTAATCGATGGTATTACGTTGAAGCAATATATGCAGAAAAAAGGAAATAAATTAAATTGGCGGGAGGCCCTTCATTTTATTACCCAGATTGTAAAAGCGTTGGGCCATGCTCACAGTCGTGGGATTATTCACCGGGACATTAAACCACACAACGTAATGGTGTTGCGGGATGGAAGCGTGAAGGTCGCAGACTTTGGAATTGCTCGGGTGGTTTCTGGTGGGCACAGTACGCTAACGCAGGAAGCATTGGGGTCTGTGCACTATATTTCACCAGAGCAAGCTAGAGGCAGTCATATTGATGCTAGGTCAGATCTATATTCCGCTGGCGTAGTTCTCTACGAAATGATTACTGGGCGGTTACCTTTTGAGGGGGATACGCCCGTATCCGTAGCGATCCAGCATATTAACTCTATCCCACTCTCACCTCGGGAAATTGATCCGTCAATTCCAGAGGCGTTGGAGTCAATTACCATGAAGGCGATGGCACCTAACCCAGATAATCGCTATTTTTCCGCCGATGAAATGTTAGCGGATTTGGAGGAATTCCGGAAGAATCCCAATATTAATTTTGACTATAATATTAGTGATTTTTTACCTGATTCGGAACCGGATGATGAAAAGACTCAAATTCGGCCAGTGCATCACACCCACGGGAGAGATCGATCTCATGGGGTAAATCGTACGTCGGGCCGATCATCTGCACGGCACGTCAGGGAAGAGGATGAGGACGAAGGGAGACCAGGAACTTCTCCTTGGTTTATCGTAGCTTGTGTGGCAGGTGTACTTTTATTTGTAGGATTGGTATTTACTTTTTTATATCGAACTATTTTTTCTGGAGTTTTTCAACCAGCAGAACGCTTTACGGTTCCCAACGTAGAAGGATATCTCTATGAAGAGGTTTCAAAAAATTCTGAATTGTTAGGACGGTTCCAGCTAGTGTTAGGGGAAACGGTGGAAAGTGAAGTGGAGGCTGGCACCATACTCAATCAGGAACCCAAAGCGAATACCCAGGTGGGAGAAGAGGTAACAACAATTACAGTGACTGTAAGCGGCGGACCTAAAATGGTAGAGATGGTGGATCTGACGAATATGGAGTATCGGGAGGCCTTTTTAGAACTAGAGCGACTGGGGCTAGATTACGATACGCCTACGTATGAATTTGATGATACAGTGGCCAAAGACCATGTCATTTCCCATACTCCGTTAGCTGAAACTATGTTGCCTCTCGGAACAAAAGTGCAGCTAGTCATTAGTAAGGGGCCGGAAATTAAAAAGTACCCCATGCCTACCCTGCAAGAGTTGACCTTAGAAAAAGCAACCGAGCAGGCTACTTTGATGAACTTGAAGGTAAATGTAACCGAGGTATTTAGTGATACAGTTGAGGCTGGAATTATAGTGGATCAGTACCCAGTGGCGGGGACGGAAGTCGCAGAGGGTGATACGGTCAATCTCCAAGTTAGTAAAGGACCGGATCCTTCCACACAGCCCCAAGAAATTACCAAAACCATTACAATTCGGGATATCCCCAATAATGGAGAGATTGTCAATATTGCGGTCATGATGGATGGCAACGTGATCTATGAAAATGATGTGGATACTTCTGATGGAGTGCCGACTGTTACAGTACCTGTGAAAGGAAAAGCAGGTGAGACCAAAACCGTGACGGTTTTCTTCGATGGGGTATTGAGTTATTCTGATCCGGTGGTATTTGAAGCATGATGCGCCAGGGAATTATTCGAAAGGCACTTAGCGGCTTTTATTATGTCGATGATGGAGCCACCATCACAGTATGTCGTGGGCGTGGAAAACTGAGACGTGAAAAATCTTCTCCTCTGGTGGGGGACTGTGTCCAATTTACCTCATCGGGAGATGGGACTGGAGCATTAGAGACGATTATGCCACGACGAAACGAGTTCTATCGTCCAGCAGTGGCCAATATTGATCAGTTAGTAATCATTGCTTCGGAGGCAATTCCTATCACAGATCCATTTTTGATTGATCGCGTGCTGACAATTGGTGAGAGCCGTGGTTGCCGATGTATAATCTGCGTAAATAAATGTGATTTGGCATCAGGAGAAGCACTAGCAAATCTCTATCGCTCAGTTGGGTATCCCACTATACAAGTCAGTGCACAGACTGGGGAAGGAATTGACATACTTCAAGAGGAACTTGTGGGCCGCGTGTCGGCGTTTACTGGAAATTCTGGTGTTGGAAAATCCAGCATTTTAAACGCCCTAGATCCGACGGTATGTCTGGAGACGGGGGAAGTAAGCCAAAAACTGGGGCGTGGGCGACATACGACGCGGCATGTGGAGTTGTATCGCCTATCTTGCGGGGCATTGGTAGCAGATACACCAGGATTTTCTTCCTTTGATGTAGATCGGATGGAGTTGGCGCGTAAGGAACGGCTTCCGGGCTGTTTCCGAGAATTTTCCCCTTATTTGGGGAAGTGTCGATTCCAGGACTGTGCCCATGTGAAAGAACCAGGATGTGCAATTTTAGAGGCGGTAGAGCGAGGTGACATCCCGCGCAGTAGGCATCAGAGTTACCTTCGGCTCTATGAACAAGCTAAGGCTATCCCGGATTGGGTGCGCAAAAATGAATCTGAGTAAAAAAAGCGGTATCCGTTTTAGGATACCGCTTTTTTGTGTCAAAGAGGCGGAATGAACCATATATTGGAGTAGCCGGAAACGGTCAAACATGACGGGAGGGGAGGCAATTCAATGGGTATTGTAGTAGTACGTTCCCCAAAGTGTTTGCGGGGTCTGTTACGCAGAATTTTTGGAGTAAAGTGAGAGAAATCCGGTCTAAATTCCTGTTCCAGTGCATATAGTCTCACAAAGCCGGGGCCGTGCCCTTCGTCGGCCGGACACCATGACAAGGAGAGGACAATGACAATGGAACTGGAATTTGACCGTGATACGCTGACTTGCTGTGAGACAATCCTAGATATGACCTTGTGTCAGGAAGAGACTTTGGAAAGCATTGTTCCGGATGCCTGTCCGGATATTCTGCGCATTGTGGATGTATGTGGTCAGGCGACTTTGAACGGGAAACAGGCGGGGGATGGGACCGCTGTAGTTACCGGAATGGTACGGGCTGCCGTTTTGTACCAACCGGAGGGAGCAACTGGATTACGCCGGATGGAATTGGGACTCCCATTTACCTGTCAGGCGGACGCACCTGGGTTGACTGGAGATGGAGTTGTATTGGCAAGTCCACATCTGCGCAGTGCGGAGGCTCGGGCACTCAATCCAAGAAAAGTATTGCTCCGTGTCGATCTGGCAGTAGACATTACTGCATGCCAGCCCAAAGAACGCTCTGTGTGCCGCGGGGTAAGTGGGGAGGAGGAATGCGCGCTTTGCCAGCGCCAACTGCACGAGGAGACTTATCAGTTGGACTGTGTCTTGGAGAAACCTTTTACCTTTACAGAGCAGATTCGGCCCCAGTCCAATCAGGGGCAATTGCCGGAGGTCCTGTCCGTCCGGGCACAACCCCTTTGTACAGAGAGCAAGCTAATTGGTTCTAAACTCATTTTTAAAGGGACGGCAGAAGTGTACTTATTGTTACAAGAGATGGATGGAACATTAACTTCTATGCATGAGTCACTGCCATTTTCTCAGATTATGGAGGTGTCCAAAGCTGGAGAAGATGCCGATTGCCATTTAGCAATAGAGTTAACGGACTTGCATTGCCAGGCGGATCCAGGAGATGGGAGAAGTTGGGAAATTTCTTTAGAACTGTTGGCACAAGCTATGGTATATGGACGGCGGGCGGTAACTTTATTGCAAGACTTATATAGTACAAAATGGCAGATGGAGGCGGAAAACCAAGTTTTACCTCTGTGTCGCCTTGGGGATCAAGGCGTGCGTCCTCAGATGGTACGGGAATTGCTGGAGACAGGGGAAATGGTACGCAGTATTGTGGATAGCCGTATGTCCTGCGGACAGTTAACCCAGAGTCGAGAGGGCAAGCAGTTAGTGCTTACGGCGGAGGCGTGGATTACTGTTTTGTATCTAGATGAGGAAGATCAAATTCAGGCAGTTCGTCGCATGCTTCCTGTGGTGTGTCGATTGGATTGTCCGGCGGAGTACCAGTGTCGCTGTACTTGTGTCAATACAGGAGAATTGTTTGCAGCACCGGGGGCTGGAGGAATCGAGGTACGGTTTAACGTAGAATTTCATTATCAGACCAGTAACATTGCTTCAGTCCCCTTTATAGAACAGGCAAGCCTCGGAGAGGCTAGAACTTGGGGAGAAGGGCGCAAACCCTCCATTGTACTTCGATTGGCAGCGCCTGGGGAAGGAGCATGGGAGATTGCCAAGCTATACGGTACAACCACAGAACAAATCCTTCAGGCAAATGAACTGGAGGGAGAAGAACTACCAGAGGGGAAAATGTTACTTATACCAGGGATCCGGTAAGCCTTGAAGGAAAAAGTGGCACCCAGTTCACAAAAAATGGGTGCCGCTTTTTTTCGGCTGGTTATATTCCCAGGCTTATCCTCATAGATTATATCGAAATTACCGGCTGACCGAAGAGGCCGAAGGAGGAATGGCAGTGGAAGACCGCAAAATCTACGAAGATATCGCCCTTCGAACCCAGGGTGACATCTACATCGGCGTCGTGGGGCCGGTCCGCACAGGAAAATCCACTTTTATTAAGCGCTTTATGGAGACACTTATTATCCCCAATATTGAAAACGTATATCGAAGAGAACGCGCTAGAGATGAATTGCCACAAAGTGGTTCAGGCCGAACGATCATGACTGCAGAGCCAAAATTTGTACCCGAGGAGGCAGTAACAGTAGCTGTAGATGGGAGCGTGGGCTTCCAGGTTCGGCTGATTGATTGTGTGGGGTACATGGTTAACGGCGCAGTGGGGCAGCTGGAGGGAGAAACCGAACGCATGGTCACAACGCCCTGGTTTGACCACGAAATTCCAATGGCAGAAGCTGCGGAGGTTGGAACGCGAAAGGTTATCTCGGAGCATTCAACTATTGGCATTGTGATTACTACAGATGGAACAATCACAGATATCCCTCGAGAGGACTACGTAGAGGCTGAGGAGCGGGTCATCACAGAACTGAAAGAGCTTGGAAAGCCTTTCCTGGTTCTATTGAACTCTGCTTATCCTCAGTCCGACCGTGCCAAGGCAATTCAGGCTGATATAAGCCAGCGGTATGATGTGGCCTGTACAACAGTTAATTGCCTGGAATTGGATCGGGAAGAGATCAACAGGATTTTAAAGCGAGTACTCTATGAATTTCCTACAAAGGAATTGGATATTTTTCTGCCCTCTTGGGTGGATGCCTTACCACAAGAGCACCCTATTAAGGCGGCTTTGTACCAGGTCATACGAGAAGGGACTGGACAGATGCGTCGCATTCGGGATGTGGAACGGGCAGTAGAGGCATTCCGAGAATGCGAAGTGGTCAGTGATACAAGACTTACTTCAGTCGATCTGGGTACCGGAATATCCATGGCAACATTGGAATTGCCCCGATCCTTATTCTACGCGACACTGTCTCAGCAGTCTGGTTTCCAAGTTGGAGATGACGGAGATCTCATGGCACTGCTTACTCAGTTGGCAGATATTAAAGCGTCCTATGATAAGGTAGCGGATGCCTTGAAAGAAGTAGAGGAAACTGGGTACGGAATTGTGGTTCCGTCCATTGATTCTCTGGTTCTCGAGGAGCCAGAAATTATGAAGCAAGGAGGGCGTTACGGTGTTCGCTTAAAAGCCAGCGCTCCTTCCATCCATATGATTCGGGCAGATATTGAGACAGAGGTATCTCCTATCGTAGGCGGGGAGAAGCAGAGTGAAGATATGATCAGCTATCTGCTCCAAGAATATGAAGGTGACTCGAGTAAAATCTGGGAAGCAAATATCTTTGGAAAATCCCTTCATGAGTTGGTCAATGAAGATTTAAATGTAAAGTTGAAGAGAATGCCGGAGGATGCGCGTGCAAAGTTGCGGGAAACGTTGCAGCGGATTATCAACGAGGGATCCGGTGGTCTTATTTGTATCATTTTATAAGTTCAAAATACGACGGCGGACAGGGAAATTCCTGTCCGCCGTATCTGCATTAAAATTTTTCCGTCACTACTGCTTGAATTTGTGATAGAGATTCATTTTTTTGCCTTGCTAATGTTGCCAGGTCTTCGTATTCTGCCTTTTTTCTCTGGACACCCCAGCCCTGTGCGGATTTAAAACGTACGGGACCATAGGGGGTCTGCTTCATATATTCCTGCCGCTGTAGTGTAAAACGTTGGGCAGTATACATCCGGATTCCCAGCGTAGTTGTGTGCTGGAAAAGGAGACGGGCCATCTGTTCTCGTTGCTCTGGAAGACAAATACAGGATAACATGACCCCTGGGCGGCATTTTTTCATCCCAATTGCTGTTGTATATACATCTAAAGCGCCAGCAGAAAATAGCTGCTCTTGGGCAAAACCGATGGCCTCCGGAGTCATGTCATCTAAGTTGCAGCACAGCTGTGCCACAGGCTCCTCCTGTTCCTCTGTTTCTCCCAGCATAGCCCGGACACAATTCGCAGCGGGAAAGTCCTTCTGGCCCATTCCGTAGCCAATACGTTCTACCCGCATAGGGGGCATAGCTCCAAATTTTGATACAAAGTGTTTGAGTAATGCAGCGCCGGTAGGTGTGCACAACTCTCCTGAAATTGTTCCACCATAAGTGGGAACTCCCTGAAGTATATGGGCCGTAGCAGGAGCAGGAACTGGCAATATTCCATGAGCGCATTGCACCTGACCGCTACCCACATGAACGGGAGAGGCAAAAATCTGGTGTGGGGCTAACTGATGAATTAAAAGGCATACCCCTATCACATCGGCCACGGCATCCATTGTGCCCACTTCATGGAAATGGATCTGATCCATCGGGCGTCCATGGGCGTGGCTTTCTGCCTGAGCAATGAGGCGATATACTGCCAACGCATCTTCCAGCACGGTTTGCGGAAGATTTAGGTCAGAGATTAATGTTTCAATTTCGGATAGCCCAACGTGAATGTGCCCACTGTGTGAGTGGTGTTCATGCTCGTGTTCATGTTCATGCTCGTGTTCGTGTTCATGTTCATGTGTGTGATGGTTATGTTCGTGGTGGAGGCAATGAGAATGATGGTATGTGTGTAGATCCTCACCTGTGCTGAGATGAGGATCTTGGGAATGAGAATGTGGGTTTAAATGGCAGTGGGAACTGTTTAAACTATGGGAAGCCGCCTCTTCTTCAACCCCATTAATAGACACGCGGATGTGGGTGCCGGTAATACCGCATTTGATACTGGGTTCTGCCGATATCTGTACACCTGGCAACCCAAGCGTGTTCATCTGTTCTAGAAATGTAGCCGGTTGGGGTAAAAGTTCCAGCAGAGCACCCATGAGCATGTCGCCAGCAGCACCCATGTTGCATTCAAGATAGAGTGTTTTCATTGCTCTTTGCCTCCTATGTGATTGATCATACTGGCTAAATAGCCGGCACCAAAACCGTTGTCGATGTTCACTACACTCACACCGCTGGCACAGGAATTCAGCATGGATAACAGGGCAGCAAGACCACCAAAAGAGGCACCATAGCCTACACTGGTGGGGACAGCAATAACTGGGCAGTCAGCCAGACCACCAATCACACTGGCCAGTGCGCCTTCCATCCCAGCAATTGCAACAATCGCTCTTGCTTGCATAATATCATCCAAGTGAGCGAAAAGCCGGTGCAGGCCGGCGACTCCTACATCATAGAGACGTACTACTTCATTTCCAAGGGCTTGGGCGGTGAGTGCTGCCTCTTCTGCCACGGGCATATCGCTGGTTCCGCCGGTTGCGACTACGATCTTTCCCTGTCCATTTGGAGCGGGAAGGCGACCTGCAATTCCCACACGGCCCATCTCATAATACTGAAGTGGAATTTGCGGCTTTAATTGTTCGGCTGCCTGGGGAGCAAGACGAGTAATTAATATCGTAGTTTGCCCGTCTTCTAGCATTTTTCGTGCAATTTGAAGAATTTGATCTGGTGTTTTCCCAGCGCCATAAATAACTTCTGCGATGCCTTGCCGAAGAGCACGGTGAGTATCCAATTTTGCAAACCCCAAATCTTCAAAGGGCTCCATCTTCATTTTTAAGAACGCATCGTCTACACTGAGTGTTCCTTTGGCAACTTGCTGTAGGATGGTTTTAATTTGTTGCTGTTCCAAAATTATTTACCTCCCAGCTAAATCCAAAAATACCGTTTGAAAATAGGGAGCCAGGGCGTGACGAATGGCCTGGCTGTGACAAGCGGCCCGCTGCATTTGCGCTTGAGGAAGTTGGATACGAGCCGCATCATGAAAGACCCGAATACGAAAATCTCGAAATCCAAGCTGGAATAGAGCAGATTCTCCCATTTCCACCCGGGTCAGGCATTCTTGAGTGAGCGGAGTTCCGGTTGGAATCCGGGTTGCTAGACAGGCATACGCAGGCTTATCCCATGTAAATAATCCAGCTTGTTGGGAGAGATGGCGAATCTCTTTTTTGGTAAGCCCGCATTCCCGGAGGGGAGAGCGGACGGCCAATTCTTTTAAGGCACGCATACCTGGTCGATCCGTTGCATCATCAGAAGCATTGGTTCCATCAATTAACATAAAATAACCGTCTGCGTGTGCCCTGCGCTGTAATGCCTGAAACAAAGTGTGTTTGCAGTAATAGCAGCGATCTTGCGGATTTTTTGCCACAGAATGCAGAGATAAAATATCGACATCTATTATATTTAATGTGACATTTAATTGTTTACATAATTTTACTGCGTCGTCTACTTCGAATTGAGGCTGAAACGCTGTCTTTACAAAATACGGCTGAAGGTCTGCACCACACTGTAGACCGGCATATAACAGATAAGCGGAATCTACTCCGCCAGAAAATCCAAGTGCAGCTTTTGGATTTTCATAAAAAAAATCCGTTAAAGTCAAATCTGAGTCCCTCCTTTGAAGAAAACATAAAACAAGCCATGAAAGTAGATTGGCTTCAGCCGGGCCAAATCACCTTCATGGCAATTCAATCAAAGCATATTCTTGATATACTAATATACATACATATTGCGTCTCTTCAGAGACATGAGCTTTCTTCTAAAAGCAAGAAAATTTTATCATCTTTTTGTCTGAGTGTCAAACGTTGCATCCATTTTAACTAGAGAGAAAGAGCAAAATTAGGCCTTGACTTTTTCTACCACTTTTTTTATACTTTAAATATATATCGCAAGAAGCGATTTATTTTGCAGAAGCAGTTTTTTAACATAATTGACAATTACCGTTGGAAGCGGATAAAAACGCCAGAAGGCGCAACTTTAGTTGCGCCTTCTTTTTTTGTGGATTACTTAAAATTTTTCTTGTAGGAAAGATGCAGAAAGGAAGAGACGATGGAACAGGAAAGTTGGGAAAAAGCAAAAGCTTTTCATGGGCATGAATGCCCAGGATTAGCGATTGGAGTTAAAGTATGCCAGGCTGCTGTTGAGAAGATGGGGATTTGCCCTTCTTTTGACGAGGAACTGGTGTGTATTACAGAGAATGATGCTTGCGGTGTGGATGGGGTACAGGCATTGACCGGTTGTACATTTGGAAAAGGAAATTTAATTTATCGAGGGACAGGAAAGCAGGCCTTTACGTTTTTACGTCGAGATACTGGAAAGGGGATGCGATTTTATTTAAAAGCAAAGAACCCAGGAATGGAGCGGGAAGAATATATGCATTATCTATTAGAAGCACCTGTGGATGCATTGTTTGACTGTCGCCAAGTGGAATATCCTATTCCGGAAAAGGCTCGGATTTTTTCTAATGTGGTGTGTGAAGTGTGTGGAGAGGCAGTACCGGAGCATAAAATACGTCTTCAGGAAGGAAAGAAAGTGTGCTTGGATTGCTTTCGGGAATATACCCGTGGCTGGTAGACCGGGAGGAACATATGAAAAAGATAATGAGAAGAACCTATTTATTGTTTGCTGTTTTTATTCTCTGCTTACTCGTTGGGTGTAGTGGTGAGCAGACAGAGCAAGTGAAAACAGAGCAGACAGATTCCTCATCCCAGATGGTTGAGAAGGAAACTCGGGTTGTAACGGATGTCTGGGGGAGGGAAGTGGTGATTCCCAAACAAGTGAATTCTATTGTCTGTCTCGGCTCTGGTGCGCCTCGAATAGCGGCATATCTGGGAGTAATGGATCTTTTGGTGGGAAGTGAGGAACACGATCTTCAGGGAGAGACGGTGCTGCGGGATTATAGCCCAGCTTATTACGATACACTGCAAAGTCTTCCTGCAGTAGGGGCAGGAGGAGGGAGCGGCGCGAACAATGGATATGCGGAAGAAATTTTAAAAGTTGCTCCTGATGTGATTCTTGCTGGGTTTACCTTGGAGGCTGCCAACGAACTGGAAAGCCAGACGAATATACCAGTGGTGTGTGTGAGATACATTAGTAACGGTTTAGCCGACGAGACTTTTTATGCGGCTATGCGTGTATTTGCACAAGTGGTGGATGCGCAAGAGCGCTGTGAAGCGGTTTTATCTTATATCGATCAATGTAAGGAGGATTTAAACAGCCGCACGGTGGATGTGGAGGACGGAGAAAAATTACGTGCATATACCGGTGCAGTTACGTTCAGTGGACGTCATGGGTTTGCTGGTACTTACGCCCATTTTGGCCCCTTTGATGTAATCAATGCCTGGAATGTGGCGGACGAAGTAGTGGAAGACGGCTATTTTGAGACAGATTTAGAGCAGATACTTCTTTGGGATCCGGATGTGATATTTTTAGATCCTGGAAATATGGATTTGGTGAAGGATGAATACCAGGGAAATCCAACCTATTTTCAGTCCCTACGTGCTGTTCAAAATGGTCAGATTTATACTATGCCATCTTTTAATAACTGTGGCATGAACATCACCTATGCCTTGATGAATGCCTACTATGCAGGCACTGTTTTGTTCCCCGAACAATTTTCAGATATTAAGATGGAAGAAAAAGGGGAAGAGATTCTCACATTTTTCTTAGGAAAAAACACTTATGAAGATATGTGCAATGGTGGACTATACTACGGAAGCATTGAAATAGGAGCGTAAATGTCAATGGAAGGGACCTACTTTACTGGGCGGGCAACGGAATATAGGCAATATATCTGGAAGAAATATATGATTTTGCTCGGCCTGCTTGTCCTTCTGTTGGCCATGGGAATCTGGGCTATCTCTGCAGGATCTTCTGGCCTTTCAATTTCAGAAATCCTCTCTGCTTTGCTTAAGAAGGGGCCTGCTCAAAGTCAGACCATTGTGTGGAACGTAAGAATGCCGCAAGTGTGCGCTGGAATCAGTGTGGGTGCCGCTCTTGCTTTGACTGGATGTGTTATGCAGAATGTTCTACGAAACCCTCTGGCCTCTGCTTCTACATTGGGGGTTTCCCAAGGCGCTTCTTTCGGAGCAGCGGTGGCAATTGTATACTTTGGGGCCGGAATTCAGGTAAATTCCGGAACTACCTCTGCCATAACTGTAACAAACCCATACATAGTTACCATCTGTGCATTTTTGGGTGGAGTCACTACAACAGTTATTATCTTGGCGCTATCACGGCTTCGAGGTGCAACCCCGTCTACACTGATTTTAGCAGGTGTGGCCATTAGTTCTATGTTTACCGGCGCCACAACGCTTATTCAGTATTTTTGTGATGATGTGATGTTAGCGACCGTAGTGTATTGGACTTTTGGAAGTCTAAGTAGAGCCAGTTGGCGTGAGATTGCTCTAATCTCGGTGTTGAGCGGGTTGGCGTTTCTTTTCTTTATGTGGAACCGCTGGAATTATAACGCTATGGAAAGTGGACATCATACAGCGAAAAGCTTGGGAGTTCCGGTAGAGGTGCTCATTCTCTCCAGCATGACGATTTGTGCCTTAATATCTTCTGTTTCGGTGGCATTTGTAGGATGCATTAATTTTATTGGGTTAATTGCACCTCATATGGTACGGAAGTTTGTGGGAAATGATTTTCGTTTTTTGATTCCGGGTTCAGCATGTATGGGAGCAATTTTAATGC
Source organism: Lawsonibacter sp. (assembly GCA_050943895.1). GTDB lineage: Bacteria > Bacillota > Clostridia > Oscillospirales > Oscillospiraceae > Lawsonibacter. Next base: position 27,908 of record JBMNQA010000005.1, on the reverse strand, counting down.
TAGGGGCTAACATTGCGTCAAAAACATTGGCATCGCCAGCTGTTCTACCCATTGGTGCACTGACTTCGTTTCTAGGTGCACCACTGTTTCTCTATATGATTGTGAGAGGGGGGACTCGGAAATGATTCAAATAAAGGATATTGCCTATTCTTATGGTGCGCACCAGGTTCTTAAGGGCGTCAGTTTTGATGTTCATACAGGAGATTTTGTTGGAATCTTAGGAAACAATGGGGCAGGAAAGAGTACACTAATTACCTGTCTTAATAAGATTCGTACCCCCAAAAATGGATCCGTTTTGATTGATGGAGACGATGTAATGAAGATGGGGCGAATGGAGACAGCCCGCTACATTTCCTATGTTGGACAAAAAAGCGAATTGAGCCAGATGACAGTCTTTGATTCCGTGCTTTTAGGGAGAAGGCCATATATCCATTGGACTGTTTCGGAGAATGATCTTCGATTGTGTGAGGAGATGCTAAAGCGAGTTGGCATGTGGGAGTTTCGGCTTCGTTATGTTAATGAATTATCAGGAGGAGAGTTTCAAAAAGTCATGTTGGCCAGAGCATTGGTACAACAGCCGAAGCTATTGTTGTTGGATGAGCCGACTAGTAGTCTAGATCCGAAAAATCAACATGAGATGTTAGCACTGATCCAGCAAGTGATTCAAAGAGACAAAATAAGTGCTTTAATGGTTATCCATGACTTAAATTTGGCACTCCGATACTGCAATAAATTTGTATTGTTTCGGGACGGAAGGGTTTATCGATTTGGAGATGCCTCGGTTGTTACTGGTGAGAGTATTTTTGATGTTTACGGGATTCATGCTGCGGTAGGCGAGATTAATGGCAAAAAAATGGTGGCATATAGTTAAAGAAGAAATGGAGGGATATTATCCCTCCATTTCTTCTTTTAAGGACAGGTTGCGGATTAAATATATAATTCGCTTACTTTTCGTTCTGAGCAAACTTTTTTTAATGCAGCATTTACGGTCGTTAACACAACTGAATTGATTTTGCGGGCGGATCTTGGACAAACAGTAATGCAACGCATACAAGAAATACATACTTCCGGATTGGTGTGTTTGGGATTGCTCGGGTCTATGGCTTGTACGGGACATTTCTGTGCACATAGCCCACAGCTATTACAGTTCTTGGTAGCTTTCGGAATTATACTGGTACTACTGACTTTTTTATAGGGGCGGTTACCAGGAATTTTTGGCTGTGTGTTATCCCCAAGAGATATCTTTTTTTGAATTTGATCAGAAAACGTTTTAAGTTGTATTTCATCTTCAACATCAGGTCGTCCGTTGGCATATTGGCGAGCAATAGAATGCTCCGCAATGGTCGCAACGGCAGCGATTACACGAAAACCTGATTGTTTCACGGTGTCTTCTAATTCCACTAAGGTGTCCTCATAGGCCCGATTTCCGTATACACATACTAGAACGGCTCGTGCCCCGTTGCCTCTCATGGTACTCAGCCGCAGGATGGCTACTTTAGGCACGCGACCTGCATAGGAAGGAACTGCAATCACAGCTATATCCTCAGGCGTGAACGCTATGGAGGAAAAGTCTGCATCACTGCTTGTCAGGTCGACAGGGGTATTTTTACCTTCCAATGCTTTTGTCAGTATATCGGCAGCCTTTTGGGTTCCACCAGTGGGACTAAAAGTAATTTCGTATAGATTCATTCTATATTTCCTCCTTGAACAACTTAGGACATCTCTCTATCAGAAGCGATTGAATATACTTGCTTTTAAGTGGATAGGACGGTAAGATATAATTGTAACTCTTTAAGTTACATGTAAAAATAGTGTATCACTCGACTGTTGTAATGTCAATAATTACATCTGGTTTAAGAGTCATTTAAACGGAAAGGATCATAATTATGCAACTGAGTATGAAATGCTCTGTGGCAGTTCACTGCTTGATTTTTATTCATGAGACAAATATTTAAAGACATCAGGATTACTAATCTCACGCAGTTGTTCTGCTAAAATGAGCCATTGTGGATCACCACCAACCTGCCCATCTAAATAATACCCATACAAGGAAGCCATTCTAAATTTTGTGATGGAATCGGAAAGTGAAGCGGAATATTCATATTCCGTGAGATACTGCGCAATTCCACTTTTTGAAAAAGAAAACTCCAATTCGATTCTCGTGTCCAAAGCATCTAACCCTACGGCTGTATTGCTTGATTGCTGAATATTCAAAAACCAAAAGAAAAAAACAATTACAGCTATAGCAATCCGTATTAAGTGGGATATTTTTTTGATTTTCTTGTTTTTTTCAATAATGATTTTTTCCGGATCTTCTGTTCTAAAAAAATCTATGGGAACCTCAAAAATTGTTGCTAGTGCCTCATAAGATTCTGCGGATAGAAGCCCCAAACCATTTTCCCACTTAGTAACGGCGCTTCTACTAACAAAAATCATGTCTGCCAGTTTCTGCTGTGAAATCCCCTTTTCTAACCTTAATTTTTTTAGTTTTTTACTAAAATCCCCCATGGTAACACCACCTTGCTATCAAAATTTTATCACAAAAGGGGAGTTCATAGTTGTTACTTATGGATTTAAATTGTTACTTTCATTAAAAAATGGAATACAGCTGGCATATGAAAGAATCTTCTTTTCCTGAGGAACGGCAGAACCTGAGTGTTATTATCATATTCTTTGTTCTTTATCCTAATTTGGAACAAGTTATCCCAAATCTTTCTTTCATAAAGGCCGAGGGGCGGTGCTCTAGCGTCGCCCCTCGGCCTTTTATTTATTTTGAGAGAAGGGGGTATGCTGTACGTGTACGACAACCAAGTTGGCAAAATTACTTTTAGCGATTTCATAAATCGACAAGGAAAAGAGAAGGGAGAGGGTCTAAGGATATCCTGAGTTCTCTGCAAACAAAAATACCTTAAAGAGTAGGGCTAATATGGCTATCATTTACTCTCAAGTGCCCCAGCTTGCAGGGGAATGGACGCAATTTTGGCAGTGAAATATGATTTCCTTACGCATCCTCGATTTCTTAAAATACTGATAATATTTATTGCGAAGCATCGGAGGCGCTGCGTGGAAAATTAGGCTGCAAAAACATCTCATCTACAATGGCTTGCGGGTACCTCTTTAGATCGGCAAATACAATTTCCTTATACCTATATTTTCGGTAAAACACTTTCCTCTTTTGACACATGGTGGACGGTTTAGACCGTCCCCTGGTGTTTTTTGGGGACAATTTGTCTCAAAGTTAAGACCTTCGGCCGCAGACAATTGTATCTGACCCTCCGCCGAGGTCCAGTACCAGCTGGTTTCATGGCAAGAGGAGATGCAGCGGAGCAAGTGAGAAATCGACTTCAACTGGTTGCGAAGGATGCGGAACTTGCGCTAAAAAAGGTTTGGTGAGGCTCCACAATAATCGTTTTTGGGGCACCTCGGGCTGCAAAAATAGCAAGTATGGACACACTTGCCCTGCTTGCCGTTAGTGCTCTGCCTTTAACATTGAGTTTTTAGGCATTATTAAGTAAAATACAAGCAGAAAGGTTTCGATATTTTAATACCAAAATACCGAAAAGATTGTTGGCGAGAGAAAAGGCCTTGAAAAAGCTGTAACACTTTTAATTCTCGACAGTTATTAGAGTGAAAGGAGGTTGCGGCCTGTGGATTTTGATTTGATTTATCAAACATATTTCAAAGATGTTTTTCTATATATGTGTAGTTTATCTGCTGATAAACATATAGCAGAGGAAATCACACAAGAAACATTTACAAAAGTATTAAAATCATTAGATAGGTTTGACGGGAAGAAAGATATTCGAGCATGGCTTTTTACAATTGCTAAGAACACATATTTCAACTATTGTAAACATCGAAAGATATTTGGAGAACACGGACTCTGCGAGGAACGATCTGACCCGCAGCCTGATTTAACCGAGAGGCTTGCCGACGAAGAAGCAGCGTTTCGTATTCATCAATACTTACACAAGATGAAAGAGACCTACAAAGAAGTTTTTTCTCTACGAGTATTTGGAGAATTGTCATTTGAAAAAATCGCTTTAATCTTTGGAAAAAGTCCGAGTTGGGCTCGTGTTGTTTTTTACCGAGCGAAAATGCAAATTAAAGAATATATGGAGGTGTTGACCAATGAATGAAGTTACTTGCAATATGATTCGAGATATTCTTCCTTTATATATTGATGGAGTTGTTAGCAATGATACTCGAAATATGGTTACAAAACATTTGGAGAATTGCGAAGAGTGTTGTAAAAAGTATGAAGCTATGAAAAGTGAATTAGTAATTCCTGTTGAGGACAATATTGCACCACTAAAACACTTTAAAAAAGCGTGGAAAAAGAAAAAAATATTTCTCGTGTTTTCAACAATCCTCACCACTATCGCTATCATATTCTGCACTTTTTATATCTTCGTTCACTTTGCCTATCAAGAAAAAATCGCGGTTAACGGTGCTGTTTACACGAAAAAAGGAGAAAATATCACAGAACTCCCATCCGGCAGCACTGAATTGGGCTATCTCCGCAGCATTACGCATCGATGTGCTTCCGACCCAAGCGCAGATTTTACTGCTGTCAATCTTGATGAAGAATATGCTGGTTGCATGATCTATCAAGGTGAAGAGGAAGCAGTAATATATCTTAAAGATTATGGCGGGTTTTACATTCCGTTTGTATTGGCTAAATATATTACGCAATCATAAGATGAATGATTGGGTCAGACACACAGACGCAGAGCCGACAACCATGCAGCTATGAGAACTGCAGTTATCGGCTCTTTTATAATTTACAGGGAAGTGCCCTTTGGTTGCTTTCAGTTTTCATCTGCTTAACCCATTAAAAATGCTCATCTTTCTGATGAGATCAGTCCGACGGCAGATGCGAAATTTGTCAGCTTTTAGTGAGTATATAGCTTCCCTGCGCCTGCGTGCTGTCATGTCACGCAGGCGAATTTTGTTTTATCCATCTTGGGACAAGCTGTCCCGAAGAAGGCAACGGCGGCCCCGAGCCATAGAGTGGGGAGTTGAGTTCATACAGTACATTGAGGTTTATCTGACGGTCAAAAAGGACGGCATTACCTATCATCGGGTGACAATCTACTATAAACGCATCGGTGCGTTTGAGGTTCCAGATCGTCGGAAGATCTCTGAATGGGACATCCTGCTGGAAACGAAAAGGGCGTAGCATTAAGCTACGCCCCACACAGAACGCCATATAGATTTGAAAATAAAAAATGCAGAGTATCATCAAAAGAACTTTTCAGATCCTTTTATGATACTCCGCATGGTCGGAGTGCCGGGATTCGAACCCGGGGCCTCTTGGACCCGAACCAAGCGCGATACCAAACTTCGCCACACCCCGTCGAGTCAGCTTTTATATTATATTTTCTTCTTTCATTAATGTCAAGTGTAATATCCAATTCTTAAAAGAATATACTGCTAACATGATGCAACAATATTACAGGGGGGATAACCATGTACAGTCGACCTGTTCGGACTGCGCAGAAAAGGCGAAGTAATGGAACTATTTCTTGGCAGACAAATGGAAAACGCAGCGAAGCGTCGTCTGGACAAGACAAAATTCGATTATTTCAATTGTTGGTGTGTTTGGTACTTTTTCTTTTCGTTTTAATTGGAAAAGGCGTGTTTCCTGAACGACTTATCCAAGTGAGAAATCAGCTTTTAAATATTATTACATTTAATGTTGATTTTGAGCAGGCGTTTTACAAATTAGGAGAATCTTTATCTGAGCAGGATAATTTTATGGGAGAAATAGGGGATTTTTGTGTTGAAGTATTTGGACCATCAAATCCCCAACAACAAGAAGAACCGGAAATAGTGCCGGAACTAACCAACTTAATTACATCCGATAGTCAATTTTATAGTAACAATCCCGATTCTTCAGCACTTACACAGCATTTTTTGGCATTGAATGGAAGCCAATCAAATCTATGGCCAATACAACAAGAGGAACAACCGTCAAAACAGGAAGAAATTAAGGAAATAACCACACAAGAGGTAATCCCTGCGGTTGGGACGGTACTCGTTAAATCGGATTATAATGGTCAGCCCCTGCCACAGAATTATACCATGGATCAATTATCTCTGGGGGATTTGGAGACCGTTACTCCTGTGCTGGGCCATATTAACTCTGTGTATGGATACCGCGATCATCCCATTAATGGGAAATATCAGTTTCATGGGGGCGTTGATATTGGAGGGCAAACAGGAGATCCAATTCAAGCTTTTGCATCAGGAACAGTGGAATATGTAGGAGAAGATGACTCATATGGACTCTATTTCCAATTGGATCACGGAAATGGTGTTAAATCTTTTTATGCCCATTGTAAGGAGGTTTGTGTAACGAAAGGTCAAACTGTATCTATGGGGCAAAAAGTTGCAGAAGTAGGTTCTTCTGGTGCGGCAACTGGCCCTCACTTACATCTAGAATTGAAATATGAGCGGACACATTTAAATCCGATTTATTATATTCAATATTTATCCGATCAATGAGATTTGGGAAAGTTGAAATAACGGGAACTTTTTTTCTGCTAGTTGCATGGTTAAATTATGTAGATCAACAAGGGATTGTTCCCATGGCAATGATTGCATGCATACTGCATGAACTTGGTCATTATGGAGCGATCCGTGCACTTGGCGGGAATGTTCATTTTGTTCGTATTACCGCAATTGGGGCAGAGATGTATATTAGTAAAACAATTGGATATGTGCGAGAGGGAATTTGCGCTTTGGCAGGCCCTGGCGTAAATTTACTATTGGCAGTTGCTTTTTGCGGGAAAGAAAATTGGATTGTTTTTTCTGGAATTAATTTGGCACTTGGATGCTTTAATTTGCTTCCATTAAGCCACCTGGATGGTGGGCGGGCACTACGTTGTACATTGGCTTTGCTGGTGGGGCCCATCAGTGCAGAACGTATAGGGTTTCTATTTGATGCCGTGATGACTGTTTGTGTTTTTGTTCTTGGAATCTTTTTTGCGGGAGTGGGAAGAAACGTAACTTTGCTTTTTGTTTCGTTATGGGTTATGGCAGTTTTTGCCAAAAGAAAAAGTGGGGAAATAGGTCTTGTCAGATGGGGAGGAAACGAGTAAAATAGTTCACACGCACCAGGCGTTTAGACTGGAGGAGCCAATATGAACCGGATTTTAGAACATATCCTTCCCAATGTACAAAAACCTGCCCGTTACACCGGGGGAGAATATAATGCAGTTGTAAAAGACAAGCAAAAAGTTTCTATCCGCTTTGCACTATGCTTTCCGGATACTTATGAAATTGGTATGTCAAATTTAGGATGCCGTATTTTATATGGTGTCATGAACCAAGAGCCTGATATTTGGTGCGAGCGATGCTACGCTCCGTGGGGAGACATGGAGGAGGAAATGCGCCGGGAAGGTCTACTCCTATATGGCTTGGAAAGCAGTGATCCAATTTCTGATTTTGATGTCATTGGATTTTCTCTTGGTTATGAGATGGCATATTCGAATGTTTTAAATATGTTAGACCTGGCTGGACTCTCCCTGCGCAGTGCAGATCGTAAGGAATTGACTCCATTAGTAGTTGCAGGTGGAACATGTTGCTATAACCCAGAACCACTGGCCCCGTTTGTTGATTTTTTCGTTTTGGGGGAAGGGGAAGAGGTTACTTTAGAGTATCTCCGGCTTTACGAGCAGGCACGGGATGAGGGATGGAGCAAAGAGGAATTTCTTCAAGAGGTATCACAGATTCCGGGGATCTATGTGCCATCACTCTATGAAGTGACCTACCATGAAGATGGTACCATTGCATCTATTGTACCTCATGATGGAGCGCCCAGCGTTGTGACAAAACGGATCATCCAAGATATGAACAGTGCCTATTTCCCGGTTAAAACCATTATTCCATCCACTGAGATCGTACATGACCGTGTCATGCTAGAGTTGTTTCGTGGATGTATTCGTGGGTGCCGATTCTGCCAGGCAGGTTATGCATATCGTCCTGTTCGGTCAAGAGATCCAAAGTTGCTAGCGGAATATGGGAAGGCTGCGTGTGAGGATTCTGGGTATCAGGAGATGACGTTATCCAGCCTGTCGTCTACCGATTATCCTTGTCTAATGTCTCTATGTGATGATCTACTGGATTATTGTGCTCCCCGGGATATCGGCTTGTCATTGCCATCTTTACGTGCAGATACATTTTCTATGAATCTGATGCAACGACTGCAGCGTGTGCGAAAAGGTGGATTAACTTTTGCACCCGAGGCTGGGACCCAGCGCCTTCGGGATGCAATTAATAAAAACTTGAGAGAAGAGGATTTGTTACAGTCTGTACGGACAGCATTTTCTGGGGGATGGAGTGGAGTTAAACTCTATTTTATGCTTGGACTTCCCACTGAAACGGATGAAGATGTCCTAGGAATTGCAGACTTGGCGCGAAAAGTTTACTTTGCCTGGAAGGAATGTACTCCCAATAAAGCAAGAGGGGTTCGAATTACTGTATCTACCTCTTGGTTTGTCCCGAAGCCGCATACAGCATTTCAGTGGGATGCACAAATTCCTGTAGAAGAATATCAGCGTCGTGTTAACTTGTTGCGTGATGCATTAAAGCGGGACAAGTCAATCACTTATAATTGGCACGACCCTCAGACTAGCTATTTAGAGGCTATTTTCTCACGCGGAGATAGACGACTTGCAGATGTGCTGGAATTGGCATGGCAGCGTGGGGCAAAAATGGACTCATGGAGCGAATATTTTGACTATCAGCGGTGGATGGATGCATTGCACGATTGCAAATTGGATGGGGATTTTTACGCACATCGTGTGCGCGAAAAAGATGAGGTATTTCCCTGGTCTGTTCCCAGTGTAGGAGTGAGTCGTGCTTTCTTGTGGCGTGAGCGGGAATTGTGTTACCAATCTCAGACCACGCCAGACTGCCGCACGCACTGTTCCGGTTGCGGAGCCAATCATTTATTAACGGGAGGTGGAAGATGTGGCTGATCGTCTGCTTTTTTCAAAAATTGGACGAGCCAAGTATATCTCCCACTTAGATTTGATGCGAACGTTCCAGCGGGCCTTTTCTCGGGCGCACATCCAGATTAAACACACAGAGGGGTTTAATCCTCATCCCTTTGTCTCCATTGCACTCCCTCTTTCGGTAGGTTATTCCAGTCAATGTGAGATTTTAGAGTTCGTATTAACGGGTGGGGCATCTTATTTGGAAGTCCCACAGAGACTTACTGATGCAATGCCAGAGGGAATTGTGGTTCATCAGTGCTACCAAGCCCAGCGGAAATTGAAAGAATTGGCATACATCAACTATATTATTAATTTCGAGTATCCGGAAGGACGCCCCCAAGAAGCTGAGCCGGCTATTCAGGAGTTGTTAATGCGCGATAGCCTTGTGATGCAGAAAAAATCCAAGAAAGCGAAGCAAGGTTATACAGAAGTTGATGTGATTTCACGTATCCATAACTGGAATCTGGAATGCCAAAGTGACACGATGACGTTGGATGTGGTACTTTCTGCCCAAAACCCTGGGTTGAATCCTGAATTAATCTGGTCCGCCTTTTGCCAGTATTACCCGGAGTTTGCGCCAGATTTTGTTACATTCCATCGCCGTGAGGTGTTGGATATGGATGGACGCCCATTTCGTTAAATTGATATTGAGATAAAGAATAGAAACCGATCATTAAAAGGGGAGCGGTGAAATATTATGGAAAAGCCAACCGAATATACGTTAACTTGGGAAGTCACAGATGATATGACAGCAAAGCGTATTGGAAACGCTGGCGCAAAAATTTTGTCTACCCCTAACATGTTATCGCTGATGGAAGCGGCAGCCCTAGAACTAGCAAAATACTATTTGGATGAGGGGATGACTACAGTGGGTGCGGAGGCTCATGTACGTCATTTAGCGCCAACTCCAGTAGGAATGAAGGTCTCTGCCACCGCGAAGTTGCGCTCCATTGAGCGGAGGAAAATGTGGTTTGATCTTGTCGTAACAGACGAGAAAGGAAAGTGCGGAGAAGGATCTCATTTGAGAATTATGGTACCCAACCGAGATCGTAGCCAGGCGGAATAAATTAGAAATGTTTTATGGCTGTGGTTGAAAAGAATTTTTGGAAATAAGATAAGGCTTTTGCTTGAAATAATGGTATAAAGGTCAATCTTTGGAAGAACAGGCTTGTCAAGGTGAGGGAAAAGTGATATAATATTTCCGCTTTTGAACTGAAGAAACACAGAAGGGAACGATATTACCATGTCCGGACATTCGAAATGGCATAATATACAAAAGACAAAGGGGGCTGCGGATGCAAAACGCTCCCAAATCTTTACAAAGATTGCCCGCGAAATGATTGTGGCTGTTAAGACTGGTGGCAGCGGGGATCCTGCCAATAACTCCCGTCTTGCTGCGGTCATTGCCAAAGCGAAGGCTGCCAATATGCCCAACGATAACATTAAGCGCACGATCGATAAAGCTTTAGGGGCAGGAAGTACGGACAGCTTTGAGAGTGTTGTCTATGAAGGATATGGACCCAATGGCGTTGCTGTCATTGTAGAAGCACTGACAGATAACCGGAACCGCACGGCTCCTGAAGTCCGACACTTGCTGGATAAATATGGAAAAGGCCTGGGAGCTACCGGGTGTGTCTCCTGGTCTTTTGATCGCAAAGGCGTTATTGTATTGGAATCCGAAGATTTGGATGAAGATACTGTCATGATGGATGCCTTAGAAGCAGGCGCTGAAGATATGCAGGCAGAGGATGAGGTGTTTGAAATCTATACCGATCCAGATGCTTTCAATGATGTAGTTGCTGGCCTAGAAGGGAAGGGCTACACTTTCTTAGAGGCATCTGTTCAGATGGTTCCTCAAAATTATGTAAAATTAACGGATGAAGCAGATATTAAAAATATGGAAAAACTCATTGATCTCTTAGAAGATAACGACGACGTGCAGAACGTCTACCACAACTGGGACCAAGATTAAACATATAGGTACCGGTTAAAAGAATAAGGGATAGCATCTTTCAATTTATTTAACTGCTAGATTCGGTTTTAACGACATACATGAAAAGCGGTGAAGGAAGTTCCCTTCACCGCTTTTTTTGCAACAAGTAAGCCTGTAAGCCGGGTTCTGTCGTTTAAGACAGCCATCTATCTCGACGCGTCGTTGCCGGCGCGCTCAAGCCGCCTCCCTGGGACAGCCGGGCCAGCTTTGTGTCCCTCCACGGCGTTGCTCCGGATAGAGTTTACAGCGTCGGACTGTTCCCAGCCGACGGGTGAGCTCTTACCTCACCTTTCCACCCTTACCTCATTGACAAAAGTTTCAAATTCCAAATTTGTCTCACAATAGACAAAACGGATTGTTTCACTGTGCCTTCTCCTGTGGGAGATTGAGGCGGTATATCTCTGTTGCACTTTTCCTAGGGTCGCCCCCGGCGGGTGTTACCCGTTATCCTTGCCCTATGGAGCCCGGACTTTCCTCACAGTCGGGCTTTTCACCCCGATTGCGCGGCTGTCCAGCTTACTTGCTTAGCTATGATACAGGAAAAGAAGTGGAATGTCAAACCCTTTTCCAGGAGATCGGTGGGGCTTTCGATTGAATTTTCATGAGGGCTATGATATTATATTAAGTTAGGAAGAAAATCATGGAAGGAGGACGTTTTATGTCCACCATTGCCGAATACTTAAATTCTATTCAGGGGAAGTCCATTGCTGTTATCGGTATGGGAGTAAGTAACACCCCCTTGATCCGAATGCTTTTACGTGCCGGATTGAAGGTTACGGTTTGTGATAAAGCAACACGGGAGCGTGTTCAAGAGCAGGCCGCTGAATTAGAAAGTTTAGGTGCAAAATTTCAATTGGGGCCAGACTATTTAAATAAAATGCATCGATTTGACATCATTTTTCGCACACCTGGCCTAAGTCCGAATACTCCAGAGTTACAGAATGCGGTGGAAAGAGGAAGCCAATTGACTTCTGAAATGGAATTGTTCTTCCAACTTTGTCCTTGTCGGATTATCGGGGTGACCGGTAGCGATGGAAAAACAACTACTACCACTCTAATCAGTGAGTTTCTCAAAGAAGCTGGTTATAATGTCTATGTGGGAGGAAATATTGGTAAGCCACTGCTCCCGGATGTGGCCGGTATGGTACCAGACGACATGGTTGTAGTAGAACTCTCCTCTTTTCAACTAATGAGTATGAAAAAGAGCCCGGAGATTTCTGTCTTTACAAATCTATCCCCAAATCACCTGGATTACCATCATACCATGGAAGAGTATACGAGTGCAAAACTGAATATCTTTCTTCATCAAACAAAAGAGGGGCGTGCAATTTTTAATTACGACAATGATATTACTCGCTCTCTTTCAAAACAAGCACCTGGAAAAGCGGTACTATTTAGCCGCAAGCACCGTTTAGAAGAGGGAGTTTATCTCCGTGACCAGGCAATTTGGTTGACCAATGAGATGGGAAATCGAGAAGTCCTTCCTCTAGATGATATCCTTTTACCTGGAGTGCACAACGTTGAAAATTATATGGCTGCTATTGCTGCGGTAGATGGACTTGTGCCAGACAAATGCGTTCGTTCTGTGGCAAAACGGTTTACCGGTGTTGAACACCGGATAGAGTTGGTGCGGGAATTTGATGGAGTCAAATATTATAATGATTCGATTGGTACCAGCCCAACGCGGACCATGGCCTGCTTGGATTCTTTCTCAGAAAAACTCATTCTAATTGCAGGGGGATACGACAAGGGAGTTCCCTTTACACAACTTGGAGTTGAAATTGTTAAAAAAGTAAAGACGTTGATTCTCTGCGGTGCTACGGCTCATGCCATTCGGGATGCAGTGGAACAGGCTCCAGACTTTTTAGATAGCGGTTTAATGATAGTGGAGGTAGCGGATTTACCTTCCGCTGTCGCAGCGGCAAAAGATGCAGCACAGCCAGGAGACATTGTGGTATTGTCTCCTGCGTGTGCAGCGTTTGATCAATTCAAAAACTTTATGGAGCGTGGTAAGGTCTTTAAGGAACTGGTTCACGCATTATAACAACAGGAGGAAGTCTGTTTGGAATATGAACAGGTATTAACCCGCCTTTGTGCACCTTCTGGGCCAAGCGGTTTTGAAAGTACAGTGGTCCAAGTCGCGGCAAACGAACTGCGGCCTTTTGTTGATAATGTATCCATTGACCGGATGGGAAATTTAATTGGGGTGCGTTTTTGCGGGAAAAAAGGAGCAAAGAAGCTGTTGTTGGATGCCCATCTGGATGAAATTGGTTTTATTATTACTGGACATGAAGAGGGATTCCTCCGGTTTGCTCCATTAGGTGGTGTGGATCCGCGGATGCTTCCAGATCGGGAGTTAACGATTTTGACGCAGCCGCCGACAATTGGGGTGGTAGCTTGCCTTCCGCCGCACATTCAGACTCGGGAAGATATGGATCGTGCACAGCCAATCAAAGAGTTATATTTGGATGTAGGATTGTCCCAGGAAAACGCACAAGTTCGGATTCCAGTAGGAACCCCGGCAGTCTATCGAGGCAGCTGTATGAAGTTGGGGGAGGATTTGATTTGTGGTGCTGGACTTGATGACAGGGCTGGTTTTGCTGTGCTGCTAGATGTTATGGAGCAGTTGGCAGGTAGGCCATTGAATGTGGACATCTATGTACTCGGTTCTACCCAGGAAGAAACACATAGCACGGGAGCAATCACAGCGGCCTATTCTGTTGCACCGGATTGTTGTGTGGCAGTAGATGTAACACATGGTGATACACCAGATGCGTCAAAAGAAAAAACCTTTTCGCTTGGAGGCGGACCAGTCCTTGGAATGGGGCCCAACTGTACGGACTGGATGGTAGAGAGACTTAAGAAAAGCGCTCAAAAGCTTGATATAGAAGTGCAAACTGAGGTGATGGCAGGACACAGTGGGACCAATGGGTGGCCTCTCCAAGTGAGCCGAGAAGGAGTTGCTACAGCAGTGGTGTCTTTGCCGCTTCGGTATATGCACACACCTGTAGAAACTGTCCACTGCAGAGATCTGCAACAGACGGCTCAGCTTCTAGTCGCCTTCCTTAGCAGTATAGAGGAGGATATACCTGAGTTATGATTAACCTGCTAAAAAAGCTGTGTTGTTTGAATGGAGTATCTGGTAACGAGGGCGAAGTTCGAGAGGTTATACGGAATTTAGCCACCCCATACGCAGATTCAATTCGAACGGATGTGTTGGGAAATCTAATTGTATTTAAGCGTGGGGAGCGATCAACTGGAAATAAACTGATGCTATGTGCCCATATGGACGAAGTTGGCCTTCTTGTCACAAACGCAACAGAGGATGGTATGCTCCGATTCGATTTTGTTGGCGGGGTAGACCGGAGAGTGGCAATTGGAAAGCCAGTCGTTTTAGGAAGAGATCGGATTCCTGGTATTATTGGCTTGAAGGCGATTCATCTGGTGAGCCGAGAGGAAGAAAAAAAGGTTCCAAAAACGGATTCTCTTTATTTGGATATTGGAGCTAAAGATAAAAAACAGGCGTTGGAACAAGTGCCTCTTGGAACTTATGGAACTTTTGTTGGGGAACCAGAGTTATTGGGGGATGGCTTTCTAAAAGCAAAGGCTATCGATGACCGTGTCGGATGCGCAATCATGCTGCAATTATTGCAGGAAAACCTCCCACTAGACGTAACGTTTGTATTTACGGTTCAAGAAGAAGTTGGCACACGTGGAATTTTTGGTGCGGCATTTTCGGTTACGCCAGAAGTGGCGCTAGTTTTGGAAACAACAACGGCTGCAGACCTTCCATTTATAGAAGAACATAAAAAAGTGTGCGCGCCAGGAAAGGGGCCAGTGATCTCATATATGGATGGCTCCACCATCTACGATCGAACACTCTTTGAAACATTGCGTCATCTAGCGCAGGAAAATTGCATTCCTTGGCAGACAAAAGAGTATATATCGGGGGGAAATGATGCTCGAACCATCCAGCGTACAAAAGATGGTGTGCGTGTGGCAGCGATTTCCGCTGCAGTGCGATACCTCCATGCTCCAACGAGTGTAGGTAGCATTCAAGATATGGAGAACATGTTAGTATTATCACGGCTATTTTTAAAGGAGATGGCCAGGACATTGTAAGCTTGTTTCTAGTAAACAGGCAAAGGAGGCCGATGTATGGATCTTAAATTCCTTGAAACCTTGACGCGTGCCCATGGGCCATCCGGAAACGAAAAAGAAATTCGTCAGATTATTTGGAATATGGCTGAGCCTTGGGCGGACGAGATAAATTCCGATGTAATGGGAAACCTCATTGTGCACAAAAGGGGGAATGGACCTAAAATTCTCTTTTCTGCGCATATGGATTCTATTGGAGTAATTGTGACGCACATTGAAAAGGAAGGCTTTCTGCGCGTTGGACGTCTAGGTGGTGTTTCACCTAAGGAAGCTGTATATACTCCGGTTTATTTTCAAAATGGGGTACGAGGTGTTATTGTACCAGAAGAAAAAGCGGATTTTGGAAAGTTGAAACTAGACGAGTGTTATGTAGATATTGGTGCAGAGAATGAAGAGACTGCAAAATCCCTAGTTCAGGTTGGGGATACGGCAGTATATGATTCTCCTTGTTTTCAGAGTAACTGTAAAGTTATTTCGCCTTATCTTGATAACCGTATTTCTTGCGCCATATTATTGCAAGTATTGCAGCGAATTCAATCAGTTCCTAATGACCTCTATTTCCTATTTAGCACGCAGGAAGAGGTTGGGCTACGGGGAGTTAAAACCGCGGCTTGGGCCATTGATCCAGATTATGCAATAGCGGTAGATGTAACCGATGTAGATGATACCCCGGGCAGTGAGAAATCAGGAACTGTGCAACTTGGAAAAGGGGCTGCAATTAAAGTAATGGATTCTTCCGTTATTTGTTCTCCTGCGGTTGTGAAACATTTGGAGCAACTGGCTAAGAAGGAGCATATTTGCGTGCAAATGGACATTATGCGGGGAGGAGGGACAGATGCCGGGGCAATTCATATTACACGGGGTGGTGTGCTAACAGGGGGCGTCTCGGTCCCTTGCCGCTATATCCATACTCCAGTAGAAATGGCAGATCTGAAGGATGTGGAGGCCTGTATTCGTTTATTGGCTGCCTTTGCGCAAACAAAATTAAAGTAATTCTAAGAGAATAGAGAGATAGGACGGAATATATCATGCCTTTGGAGTTCAAGGAATCGGTACGGGAATTGTCAGCCCGTGCACAGAGTGAATTGCAGGAAGAATTTTTACGCATTGATCAAATTGCACAGGCCAATACTGCCCGGGTTTTGGCTGCTTTTCAAGAGTTTCGTGTAGCGGAGGGATACTTTTCTGGTACTACCGGGTATGGTTATGACGATCTTGGCCGAGACAAGTTGGATCAAATTTATGCCCGCTTGTTTGGGACGGAAGCCGCACTGGTTCGGATTCAATTTGTCAATGGTACTCACGCCATTGCATGTGCATTATTTGGAGCACTTAAGGCTGGCGATATATTGGTATCTGCTGTGGGCGCACCGTATGATACATTGTTAGGTGTTATTGGTGCAGCAGAGAAAGGCCACGGTTCCTTGGCTGACTATGGGGTATCATACCGACAAGTGGAGTTAGTAAATAACCAACCGGATCTAGACGGAATCGTTCAGGCTGTTTCAGATCCAAAGGTGAAAGCGGTTCTCATCCAGCGGTCAAAGGGCTATTCAACCAGATCTTCTTTGTCGGTGGAAGAAATAGGGGCTATGTGCCAGGTCATAAAGAAAGCGAATCCAAATGTCTCAATTCTCGTGGATAACTGTTATGGGGAGTTTGTAGAAACCGTGGAACCAACCCATGTAGGTGCAGACTTAGTTGTTGGCTCTCTCATTAAAAATCCAGGAGGGGGGCTGGCGCCTACTGGAGGTTATATTGCTGGACGCCGAGATTTGGTCGAGGGGGCTGCCATGCGTTTGACTGTTCCAGGTATTGGTGGGGAATGTGGTTGTACGTTAGGGCAAAATCGACTTTTATATCAGGGCCTATTTCTAGCCCCACATACAGTGGCGCAGGCGCTTAAAACTGCAGTGTTTGCTGCTAAAGTAATGGAACTATTAGGATATGAAACACAGCCTCACTCCAGTGAAGTACGACATGATATTATTCAAATGATTCATATGAAGACGCCCGAAGCTTTAAAAAAGTTTTGTAAAGGAATTCAGTTCGGAGCTCCGGTGGATTCCTATGTAACTCCAGAACCTTGGGACATGCCAGGATATGATTGTCAAGTAATTATGGCAGCAGGGGCATTTGTGCAGGGAGCCTCTATTGAACTGTCTGCCGATGCCCCGATGCGCCCACCATATACCGTGTACCTACAAGGAGGATTGACTTTTGAATCGGGAAAACTCGGCGTCCTTCTGGCTGTGCAGGAATTACTGAAAACAGAGCCTTCTATGTGAATAAGTCAAGCCTCCCTTTGAATAAGGTTATCTTATCCGAAGGGAGGGGCCGATATGATTTGGCGGCGCAGGCAAGTAATATGCGGTCGAATGATAAGACGTCCCCGCAAATCCCTGCAGTATCTATGCAAGACTAGAACATGCTCGATTCCTCCTTGGGCTGTTACACTGCTGATTGCTCTTTTTCTGGTTGGGTGTGTTATCGGGATTTTCCAGGCAAGGCTGCGTCCTATCATTGTACAAGTGGCTCAGACAGAGATTCAAAATAAAATATCTGTTGTGATAGATCAAGCTGTAGCAAACAGTCTGGCAGAAGAATCGGTTCAGTATAGTGATTTTATTTCTATTCAACGTGGAGAAGATGGAGTTATAACCTCTATCACAACTGATACGGTTCGAATGAATCAAGTACGGCTTGATTTGATTGCGCAAGTTTTGTCTGCGTTGAATGGAGTAGATGTAACATCTATCCAGATTCCTTTGGGAAGCTTAATTGATTCGGAAGTTATCTGGGCGCGAGGCCCTTCCTTTTGTGTCCGGGCTATGGCAGTTGGCACAGTGTCCGCTGAGTTTGAAAGTGATTTTGCTTCTGCAGGAGTCAATCAAACAATACATCGCATTTGGCTCAATTTGGCGGTTCCAATGACGATTTTACTGCCTGGTGGTTCGTCAAATGTGACGGTAGATACGCGAGTATGTATTGCGGAAACCGTTATTGTTGGTCAGGTTCCGCAGTTATACTTACCGGGTCAGGAGTAGATCTCTGGCGGAACTTAGATAGAAAGGGGCCTTTTATGTTTCCCATTTTGTTGGAAGCGGCAGGAGATATTTGGCGGTATGTCTTACAAATGATTCCTTGTATGCTAGTTGCGCTGTTCGGTTTCGTTCTGATATACCCACTGCGTCAAAAGAGACTGGCGCGACTAGGATTATTTAGTTCCCCTTTGAGGGAAATTGGTCTTCTGATTTTTGTACTTTTTTTTGCTGGACTTACCGCTTTAACCTTGTTTCCGAACAACCTTTGGGTTTATATTATGCAGCCAAATCGGTACCCTGAAGGGGTAACTTTCTGGAGTTTTTATCCTACATCACAACAAATTCTCCAGCAGCTAGAGACGCTACTGGATCAACTTTCAAAAATATTAAAGCCATTTCCTTATGGGTTAGAATGGCATTTTCGTTCCTATTGGTTTGCTTTTTTATTTTTTGGAAATATTGTAATGTTTTTACCTATAGGATTCTTTCCTGCGCTTCTCTGGCGTGGGGTGTCTTGGTGGAAGGCTCTTTTAACAGGAATATTTTTGTCGCTATTTATTGAAACCGTTCAGTTTTTTATTAATAGAGGTACCGATTTAGACGACTTAATCTTAAATTCAGTGGGAGCATTTCTTGGGTATATATGCTATCGTATAATTCATTTTTTGGCCCCCACCATTACCAGTCGTTTTCAATGTATTTCCAGAAGGGAGACGGAATCAGATGGACGACCGTGCGGAAATTGAATGCCTCCGAAAAGAACTTGATCAGGCGGGATACCAGTATTATGTCTTGGACAACCCTATTTTGTCCGATTATGAATATGACCATAAGCTACGCCGCCTGGAGGAATTAGAAAAGAAGCATCCAGACATGATTACTCCAACCTCTCCCACGCAACGGGTTGGAGGGAAAGCGTTGGAGTCTTTTTCACAAGTAGAACACCCAGTTGCTCTTGAGTCGCTACAGGATGTCTTTGATTTTGATGAGTTGTGCGCTTTTGATCAGCGTGTGAAAAGTGTAATATCAAATGCGACATATGTAGTAGAACCGAAAGTGGATGGACTTTCTGTTGCTTTGGAATATCGAGATGGCCTCTTCATCCAAGGGGCTACCCGAGGGGATGGAAGGGTAGGAGAGGATGTAACAGAAAATTTACGGACGATAGGATCGATTCCGCTTCATATTCCAGATGCACCGCCTCGATTGATTGTGCGGGGCGAAGTATTTATGCCCAAAAAAGTATTTCATATGCTAAATGAACAGCGTGAGCGCAGGGGGGAGCCGCTCTTTGCAAATCCGAGAAATGCAGCGGCTGGTTCACTGCGGCAATTGGACCCGCGTGTAGCGGCATCACGAAAACTGGATATTCTGGTTTTTAATGTTCAGTTGGCAGAAGAAATCTCCTTCCAAACCCATTTAGAATCCTTAGAATATATGAAAAAGAAAGGATTTAAAGTAATTCCACATTATAGTTCAACTTCAATAGAAGAGGCAACAAACTATATTACAAAAATAGGGGAAGAGCGCGAAAACTATCAATTTGATATTGACGGCGCAGTTGTCAAGGTAAATAGCTTGACTCAGAGAGAGCAGCTTGGGTCGACTGCAAAATTTCCGCGCTGGGCTGCCGCTTACAAATATCCGCCAGAAGTCAAGGCATCCAAACTGATGGATATTGTCATTCAAGTGGGCCGGACCGGAGTATTGACACCGAAAGCAGTTTTAGAGCCAGTTCGTTTGGCAGGAACAACTGTTACTAGCGCAACACTTCATAATCAAGATTTTATTTCAGAAAAGGATATTCGGATCGGGGATACGGTATTGGTCCGAAAGGCGGGAGAAATTATTCCAGAGGTACTGGGGGTCGTTTTAGAGAAGCGTCCAGAATGTGCTGTTCCCTATGTATTTCCTCATGTATGTCCTGTATGTGGAGCAGAAGTCCAAAGAGATGAAGATGGTGCCCATATACGATGTACAGGTGCAGAGTGTCCGGCACAGTTGTTGCGCACCATTGCTCACTTTGCTAGTCGTGATGCCATGGATATTGAGGGGCTTGGGATTGCGGTGGTAGAAAATTTGGTGACAGCAGGGTTAGTGAAAACCCCTGGAGACCTCTATTTTCTTCCAATGGAACAGGTGGAGAAACTTCCACGAATGGGACCACGTTCTGCGCAAAATCTGCTGGATGCCATTGAGAAATCCAAAAGCCAGGACTTGTCGCGCTTAATTTACGCTTTTGGAATCCGACAGGTGGGACAAAAGGCAGGCAAAATTTTAGCTTCACACTTTCATACCTTAGAGGCACTAGAATATGCAACGCTTGAGGACTTAGTTGCTGTAGAAGATATTGGCGAAATTACGGCCAAAAGTATTCTGGATTGGATGGCCAGCCCACAAAGCAAGCATCTGATGCAACGGCTAAAAGAGGCTGGTGTAAACTTGTGTGCAGCCCAGCAAGGGGATGACCAGCGCTTTGCCGGCATGACCTTTGTCTTAACGGGATCTTTGGAAACCTTTAGCAGGGAGGAGGCTGCCGCCCGTATCGAAGCACTGGGAGGAAAGGCGGCGGGGTCTGTTTCTAAAAAGACTACTTTTGTTGTTGCTGGAGAGGGTGCCGGCTCAAAGCTTCGTAAAGCCAATGAATTAGGTATCCCAGTGTTGACTGAGCCAGAATTTTTAAAACTGTTCCATTAGACGATTGTGGAATGTATGGAGGAACTTAGATGAAAAAAGGGTATTTTTATATTGTAATAGCCATTGTTATGTTCAGTTCCTTTGAGGTTGTTTTAAAATATATTGCTGGTCAGATCAATTCCGTTCAATTGACACTGGCGCGCTTTTCCATTGGGTTTCTATTTTTGCTGCCCTTGGCACTGCATACGTTGAAAAAGCGAGGTCAACACCTGTCCTCAAAGACATTGGGATATTTTGCTCTTTTGGGTTTGACTGGGATCGCGTTAAGCATGCCCATTTTACACTTGTCTGTCAATTACACCGATTCCGGTGTAGTTGCTATTCTATTCAGTTGTAACCCTGTGTTTGTAACTTTTTTAGCGTTCTTCTTGTTGGGAGAGCCTATCAAACCGAGGCATATATGGGCACTTTCCTTAGAAATTATTGGAACAATTGCACTGATTAACCCTTTTCATACCCAGTTAAATATGACAGGAGTTTTATTGGCTCTTTTATCTACGTTGTTATTTTCCATCTACGGTGTCATGGGAAAGCGGAAGTGTGCAGAATATGGCGGCGCAGTGGTGACATGCTTTAGCTTTTTGTTTGGCAGCATTATTGTTTTTCTCTTTATTTTAATTACACATATTCCAGCGGTTGCAAATCTGTTTCTCTCTTTTGGATTAAATGGATTTGCACGTATTCCTATTTTAGCTGGATATACATTAGAAAATCTTCCCTATGTTTTATTTGTATCTGCTGGTGTAGCAGGAATAGGTTTTTGCGCTTACTTTTTAGCTATGGAATATCAACCTGCCAGTGTAGTGTCTCTGGTGTATTTCTTTAAACCAGCTTTATCTCCATTATTGGCTTGGTGGCTACATGGAGAACAACTTTCTCTTAACATGATTATTGGAATTATTTTTATTGTCACAGGTTCTCTCTGTTCCATCATCCCGGGAATTTTAGATGCAAAGCGTGGTGCTTTGAAAACAGAAATAGACAGATAGACAGTCTTGAATATTTTATACACAAGGAGGAAGGTTTTGTATGCAACCTTCAAAAGTTTATTTTACTAATTTGCGCACCAAATTAGGGGTAAGCCAACTGGATAAATTAGAAAATTTGATTCGAGCAGCTGGCATTGAAACGATCGATTTTGACCACAAGATGGCTGCAATTAAAATGCATTTTGGTGAGCCTGGAAACTTGACATTTTTACGCCCCAATTATGCAAAGCGAGTCGCAGATGTTATAAAATCTCTCGGTGGAATTCCATTCTTAACTGATTGCAACACATTATATCCTGGACGAAGGAAAAATGCGTTGGAACATATTGAAAGTGCGTATGAAAATGGTTTTACTCCATTTTCTACTGGATGCCAGGTGATTATTGGAGATGGCTTAAAAGGGAGTGACGACGTAGAGGTTCCGGTGCGCAATGGACAGTATGTAAAGAACGCAAAAATTGGACGTGCAATAATGGACGCGGATATCTTTATCTCATTAACACATTTTAAAGGCCATGAAATGACTGGTTTCGGTGGAACAATCAAAAATATTGGGATGGGTTGTGGAAGTCGTAGAGGGAAGATGGAACAACACGCTGCTGGGAAGCCTATCGTCAAGCAAAAGCGATGTGTAGGATGCGGTCAGTGTGCAAAGCAATGTGCACAAAATGCCCTGTCTTATCCCGATAAAAAGGCAGTAATTGATCATGGAAAGTGTGTAGGATGTGGGCGGTGTATTGCTGCCTGCCCCTTCGATGCAATTAGTTCTCCCAATGACGATGCAATTGAAATGTTAAATCGGAAGATGGCCGAGTACGCGATGGCAGTTGTAGACGGGCGTCCGAATTTCCATATCAATCTTGTAATTGATATTTCTCCTTATTGTGATTGCCATGGGGAAAATGATTTAGCGATCTTACCAGATGTGGGTATGTTCGCTTCGTTTGATCCAGTAGCATTGGATCAAGCTTGTGTTGATGCTTGCTTGCGTCAAACACCGGTGCCAGGTAGTCTGTTGGATGAACGGCTACACCAGGAAGGATTTTGCGATCACCACGATCATTTTATTAACACGACACCAGAAGCAGATTGGGAAAGCTGTTTAGAGCATGCCCAGCAGATTGGGTTAGGTAGTCGAACCTATGAGCTTATCACAGTATGATATTTTGTAAATTGCAATAGGGCACATTTATACCACTATACTTGTATATTGGTAAATTTCAAGAATAAAGGAGTATCCATTTCGTAAGAAATGGATACTCCTTTATCTTTTCGCAAATAAGAATTAATCCAAATAGGATTCTTTATGGGATAACAATGGGATACGTTACTGTTTATTTGAGGAATCTGCTTTGTCAAAGGCAGGATTGATATAATAAATATTTTTAGCATCCATTTTATCTTTGCAAAGTCTAAGGCATTCACCAAATCGCTGGAAATGAACGATTTCCCGTTCACGCAAGAAACGAATAACGTTATTGACATCCGGATCATCAGAAAGGCGAAGGATATTGTCATATGTTAGTCTGGCTTTTTGTTCGGCAGCTAGATCTTCCGTTAAATCGGCTATGACATCGCCGGTGGATTGAATGGAACTGGCACTCCAAGGAAAACCAGATGCGGCGGTGGGATAAATACCGGTGGTATGATCAACAAAGTAGGGAGCGAAAGAAGGGTTGTTGCGAACTTGCTCATCGGTTAAATTGCGTGTCAGTTGGTGAACGACTGCAGCTACCATTTCCATGTGACCGAGTTCCTCAGTACCTAGATCGGAGTCAAAACAGCATATTAATATCGAATCAAGCAAACCTAACAATGATATGTAAAATTGTAAAAATAAACAAAAATTAAAAGGAATACTTTACAAAATAAGATTTATATGATAGTTATAAATTAAAAAATCAATTGATCATGCATTATTTATTTGATTTAGATTGGAGGAGATTTTGTGGGCAACCATCTTGTATCTCCAGATGTGCTGGAGGATTATTGTACTGCGTTGATGATGACGCAAGGTGTTCCAGAAGATGAGGCAACCATTATTGCTCGTCATTTAGTAGAGGCAGAATTGTATGGGGTTTCTTCTCATGGTGTCAGTAGAACTAGCGTTTATTTAAAACGACTGAATACAGGGGTAGTCAACGCCAAGTGGAGTTATCAAATTGAGGAAGAACATCCAGCTGTCGTTCATTGGAATGCCTGTAACTCCATGGGAATGGTTACGGGTGTTAAAGCTATGGAGTATTGCATAGAAAAGGCGCGGCAAAGTGGTTGCTGTTTTATCGCAGTGAACCATTCGAACCATTTTGGAATGGCAGGTTACTATGCGAAAATGGCAGCGGAACAAGGTATGATAGGAGTTTGTGGAACAAATGCGCCACCTAATATTGCTCCTTGGGGCAGTTATAAGCCTTATACTGGTACAAATCCGCTTGCAATCTCAGCGCCACGGCATGGAGAGCCAGTTTTATTGGATATGGCACCTAGTGTAGTTGCAATGGGGAAAGTTATTTTAGCTGCTAAACTTGGGAAAAGCATACCAGAAGGCTGGGCAATTACTGCAGATGGTCACCCCACTACGGATCCAAATGAAGGGATGAAAGGAACTGTTTTACCGATAGGGGGGCCAAAAGGATACGGCTTGTCTTTGTTTATGGATATTTTGTGTGGATTACTTAGTGGTGCACAATTTGGTCCATATCTTGGAAATATGTGGAATGATTTTGTACATCCCCAGAATGTTGGACATATCTTTTTTGCTGTGGATATTGAAAAATTCACTGATTTGAATACATTTAAAGATAGATTGGAAATCATGGCAAGCGATATAAAAGCTATGCCAAAGAATCCAGGAGTGGAAGAGATTTTTTTACCAGGCGAATTAGAATTATCTCGAAAAAAAGAAGCAGAAGAAAAGGGTATTTTAATTTCAGACGTTGTATATCAAGAATTAGTAGATTTGGGAAATTTGTATGGGGTAGAGAAAAAGATTTAACCTTTAGACTAAAATTATTTGTTAAAGTGAAAAAGTTAAATAAAAATGAAAGTAGAGGCGTATTTTAATGCTCGTAATGGATTGCACACTTCGCGATGGGGCGAATGTTGTTGGAAAAGGGTTTAATGCCACATTAACTAAAATGATGATTGAGGGAATGATTTCCGCCGGAATTACAACGATTGAAATGGGAAATTGCCTTGGCCTTGGCGCTTATGAAGCAAATCATTCCATCTCTCCTTGCACGGATGAAGAATATTTGGAATTGATCCAGCCCTATCTTTCAAAAGCGGAAATTGGAATGTTTATGGGCTATAAAAATGCAACACAGCAAAACATAGACTTAGGGGCCAAGTATGGGTTAAAATTTTTACGTATAGGAGCTAACGCTGGTGATGGAGTAGGGGCTTACGAGGGAGTAAAAAAAGTAAAAGCAGCTGGTATGAAGTGCAGGTACTCCATGATGAAAGCTTATATTCTCTCTCCGGAGAAACTTGCAGAGGAAGCCAAGCGGTTGGAAGAATGTGGACTGGATGAAATTACGATTATGGACTCCGCAGGAACGATGCTGCCTCACCAAGTTTCAAAATACACAGAAGCTTTGGTTAACGCAGTATCGATTCCAGTTGCATTCCATGGCCACAATAATTTAGGATTGTCGGTTGCGAACGCAATTGCAGCTGCAGAAGCTGGGGCTACAGTTTTTGATTGTGGTTTATTGGGAATGGCACGTAGTGCTGGCAATTGCGCTACAGAGTTGCTGGTGGCTACTTTCCAAAGATTGGGCTGGATGAAAGAAATTGATCTCTATCAATTATTAAGCTTTTTAGATGCTCAGTTAATTCCTGCTATGGAAGAGTACAACTATCATACTGCAGTAAAGCCTTATGACCTGATACTAGGGCTATCAGGCTGCCATTCCAGCTTCGGAAGTTTGTTCCAAAAAGTATCGGAGGAGTGTGGGGTTCCACTTTATCCGCTTATTGTTGAGGTTTCAAAACTGGATCAAAAGGCTCCTAGTGAAGAATTAATTTATCAGGTAGCTTCAAAATTGAAATAAGAAATGATGTGGTTTACCTGTGACATGTTCAATGTGTATCCAATTTCGATGAAATGGTGATAATATATGGTAAGCCAGTCGTTTTCTGAGGGTAAGACTTTTGTGCGAAGTACAAGCGAGTTTGTTTATAATACAATCTTGGAGGCTATTCTGACAAACCAACTTCCAGGAGGGGTCCGCCTTGTTGAAGCAAAAACGTCAAAGGACTTAAATGTTAGTATTACACCAGTTCGGGAAGCTTTTGCTCGTTTAGCAAACCAAGGTCTGTTAACCGTATTCCCCTATAAAGGAACTTATGTTACGATTGTCACCAAAGAATATGTGGAAGACGTGTCTTACCTGCGTAAACATTTGGAGATGATGGCGGTTGAAAGAGGTTTTTCAAAGCTTAAAGAGGAAGATATACTGTATTTTGAAAAACTTTGTATTGCTTCTGACCAAGCTTATGATCAGGGGAATCTTTCAGAGGCCATTCGGTTCGATGTCCTATTCCATGAGCACATGTTTCGAGTGAGTGGAAGCAGTCTGCTGATGGAGATGTGGAACACAATAAAATACCGTATTGAGAATATCCAATCTTATACAAAACCTGCAATGAACCCTCGCATTTCCATTCGCCACAAGCCTATGCTAGATGCGTTATATCTTCGAGATGAATCAAAGTTTGCTATGGCGCTTATGGAGCATCTCAATAGTAATATTTCTGGGGTTGATTTCCCCAATGAAAAAGATATCCAATACGATTAAAGAAAACGACCGATATAGCTAACCATTCGCGTTAGGCTATATCGGTCGTTTTTTGAGCCACATCCCACCGTTTCTTATCCAATGGTAGGAAAATTTCCTAGCCTAATTGCATATCTTGAAGCGATAAGGAGGAATGTGGGGTGGCACGACAAGCTAAGATTGTAGAAGTCAAGGGGCAAAAGAAAATTTCAAAAACTGCGGATTCTGAATTTGCCTTTCAATACCAACGAGCTATTTTACTTAGCTTAAAAGATTGCGGACTATTAAACCAAGTGCAGTATGAACATGCAGAGAGAATGTTGATTCAACAAGTTTGCCCGAAACATTCTACAAATGGGAAGCGACTGAACGAAGTGAAAGAGGTAGATTCATGATTTTGGTTGCTTCTTATTGCCGTGTTTCAACAGATAAAGACGATCAGATAAATTCTTTTGAAAGTCAACAAAGATATTTTCGCGAATTTATTGATCGGCATCCAGAATGGGAGTTATTTCAGATATATGCGGATGTGTATAACCTAAAAATGATACCATTTGATACACTATATACGGTTCAAACGCCAAAAATAACGGCTTTCGAGGGCAAAAACGCCTGTCGAAAGCCGTTATTTTTATTTTTTGGAATTATGCTGCCTGACTGCCGGGTTCATCAATGCACCCAGCAAACAAGGGGTGGGTGCATTTGCACCCAAGCAAAATAAATGTTCAAAAGGTTTATAAGGCAATTACCCATTTTCCTTATTTACCTTACTGATAATGAACTTTGTCTTGTCGACAGGATATGGGGCAGCGATACGCATATATTGTCCTACGGAAACGACCGTGCCGATTGTCTCTTTATCGCCTACAGGAACAAGAACCTCATCACCGACCTTAATTGTCGGGTCCTCTGTTCTGTAACTGTAAGGGCGCACGGCATGAGGAAATGCCACACCGCAGAAGGTATAAATTTTGTCATCTATTCGCGCTTTTTCAGCTTCGATACGCAGTTCTTCCTCGTGGCGCTGTTGGCGTTCTTTTTGAAGTTGCAGGCGTTCCTGTTCTCGTTGTTCGCGCTCTTTCTGACGTCTCTCATCGCGGCGGGTGTTATAGGCTTTATCTCATTACTTTCTCCATAAGGCTCTTGTAGCTGTCCACAACATCGTAGACCACATTGTCACTGCTGATAGCCTTGAAATGCTCTCTTGCACAGTGAATCTTGGACTGCTCAATCAGACGGAG
>JBMNQA010000004.1:0-188551 GCA_050943895.1 Lawsonibacter sp. | reverse complement strand
CAAATTGTATGTGTTGATAGCCGCCGTCAATCTCCTTTGCCTCCATGTAAAACCGGTACCATAATTCTTGTGCTACAGTTTTCCAATACTCCCGCTGAGGCAATAAAGTGGAAAAATTTACAGTGGAAGATGCCGCTGCACCTATATCCTCGTCATCCGACCATCCAAGTTTATCATCGTCAAAATCTCCGCGGGTAGTTAGTCCGGAAGCCGCGGATGCCTGGTATACATTGAACAGGTCGTCATCGACATAATAACTGTTGCTGACGACCATAGTTCGGCTGGCGCTTTTCTGACTGCTGTTGATCGTCGCGCCGCCCACCACCCGGTAGATCTCAAGGGAATAAGTGCGGTCGGCGTTGGAGTAGGCGGTGGCAGCATTGCCATCATAAATGCTGGTTACGCTCTTTTCTGTGACAGGGATGTTTTTACTCGTCTCCCCCTCCTGAAAGGTTATGCTGCCCGCTTGATGCTCAAAATGCGTCTCGCCGATGGCCGAGCCGTTGATCGTGCGGTAGTAGACGGTCTGCTTACCGTCGGTGCCGCCGGTGCGGGTAATGGTAAAGGTAGTTTTATTGTCGATCGTACCCGCATAAGCTACAGAAAATGTACCATAGCTTGGGATTCCCTTCCCGAACCCCGCGCTCTGTTTGCTGTAGATGACGGTGCCGTCACTGGAAATCGCGTATGCCCGGGCGTAGTAGGTCACGCCATAGGCCAACGCACTATCGGCTACGGAGACGGAAATGGTGCCGCCCTTATTATCCACAAGGGGATCAGTGGGTATCTTACCATCATACAGGCTCAGAGTGGGATTTTGCACAGCGCCGTAGACAAATCCGGTTGCGGTGTAGGTCAGGCCGCCGGTGTATTTCATGGTTGCGGTAAGGACAAACGGCGCGCTTTCGCTTACAGTAGCCTGTGTCAATTCTGCTGGCTGGGGTAGCACGGTGACGGTAAGTTGGGCGGAGGCAGGTGTAAAGCCGTCCTTTTCCACTTTATAGGTCACCGTCATCTCTCCCGGCGTATTGGTGTCGATGTTGCTCGGAGAGATGTTCACCGTATCAGAGTGGGACTTGATAAAAGCTTTGAGCCATGCTTCATTCAGCCCGGTCTCCCCCTCCATCACCGTAACGCTGCTGGTGGTGAGGCTGATATACGGTGCGGCCACAACAGTGACGGAACTGCTTTTGATCTCTGAAATGCCGCCCTCATCGGTAGTGCCCCAGTAGGTGAGGACGCTCTCTCCTTCTGGCATATTTTCCGGCAGGGTGCCGGTCACAGTAAAGGTACCGTCCTCGTTCACCATGGCCTCATATTCCTCGCCGCCAATGCTCACATGGACGGTGTCGGGGGGATTGCCGCTAGGACTGACCATACCGCTGATGGTGAACTCCTCTCCCGCCTTCAGGGTTGGAAACGCGTTGGTCAGTGGCGCGTCGGGCACTGGAGGCAATTCACCTGCGCCGATGAACACATAGCGGCTCCAGGTCTGGCCGGGAGCTACAGTGCCGTCCCACGACCAGGCCATTCCGCTGTCTTTGCTGTAGGGGGTATCCTTGTTAGAAAGGTCATTGAAAATGTTGATATATGCTTTGGAGTAGTAGCCGTACCACAAGGTGTCACAATCCGGGGCAATCAGGCTAAATTGGTAGTTGTTCTTTGGGCTACCGCTCATGGACAGTCCTGTATATTTGCCGGTGCTGGATTTTACCCCAACCACCTTGGCATAGTCGTTGTTGTCGATCATTACATCCGCGCTGGATCCAATGCGAAAATTTTGGGTAGTGGAGCCGTTATTCGTTACTTCATAGTTGACTTTTACATAGCGGCCCCCGTAAACAATTTCAAGACTGGTCTCTGCTGTGAGGGAATTTCCTACGGAGACAGGCTCACCTCTATAGAACACCGACATCTTGGTGCCACCATTTACAGAAATCGCGGTACGATAGCCGGCGTCTGCATAGGTTGTCCGGATCTCATGCCCATGATCCAAACCTTTGATATCAAAAAAGGTTGAATTGGGTAATCTTTTTCCGAATTTGATGTAGTCGCTGCTGCCGGACAGAGAATCGTCCGCCAGGCCGTTGGCCATCAGCATGGGCCGCTCCAGCACGGAGAGATCGTAGGCAAAGATTTCGCTGGTCACCAGCTGCTCTCCTTGGGTGACGGTACAGCGGAACCCATAAGAGGTAAATTCCTCCTTGGAGAGGATCAGGTTGGGGCCGTCCCCTGCCCAGTCAGACCAAGACCCATAGGAACAACTCTCCCAGGCATAGCTGTCCCACTCCCCCTCCACGGTGAGCACCATATCGCTGCTGTTCTCTTCGTCCAGAGGCTCGCAGGTCAGGATGGGCGGTGTTAAAAGCTGGGGAGCAGACTCCTCCGTCCCCGGGGCGGGTTCCTCCGTCCCCGGGACGGGTTCCTCCGTCCCCGGGGCGGGTTCCTCCGTCCCCGGGACAGGCTTCTCCGTCTCTGGGGTGGGTTCCTCCGTTCCCGTGACAGGCTCCTCCGTCTCCGGGGTGGGTTCCTCCGTTCCCGTGACAGGCTCCTCCATCTCTGAGGTGGGTTCCTCCGTTCCCGTGACAGGCTCCTCCATCTCTGAGGTGGGTTCCTCCGTTCCCGTGGCAGGCTCCTCCATCTCTGAGGTGGGTTCCTCCGTTCCCGTGACAGATCCCTCTGTCCCCGGGGTGGTGTCCCCTTGAACAGCGAAAGGACAGCCTTCTGCGTGGGTGACGATGCCCTCCGCATCTGACTCCGCGCCGCAGGTACACGGGGTGCTTTCCGTAACGGAAAGACCGTCTCCAGAGACTTCACCCTCTGTGGCCATTGCCGATACCGGCAACAGCGTCAGTAGTAGGGACAGGATCAATCCCCAACTCAAAATCCGTTTTTCCATTGTTTTCCTCCTAAAGGTGGGCTGTTTTACTCCATCTGTTTCTCCGGCCAGCAGCAGATTCCAACCTCTAGCGCCACCGGGCACTTCAAGCGAAAATCCGCATACCGGCAGAACCAACACTGGATACCGTCCGTGGGCAGATGCTCTTTTCTCGGGGCAAATGCCGGACAGTTCTGTCTGGGCCACACACTGCCGCCCGGTTTGGGAGCCTGCAGTGGATGTAGCCGATTACAATACGCTTTACAGTCATATCGCATTGCCAAGCCTCCTTCCGGTGGCCACTCTTGACGGCTTTCTGCTTCCATGCTATTTTCATTGTACGAATGGTTTTGAGATTGAAAAGCGGTCGTTCAAAATTTGATGATATTTGCGAAAAATTTGTGCTTGTTGTGGAGGAAATGCTGCCATGCTGCGGATTGCCGCGTGTGATGATGAAGAAAACCAACTGAAGCAGACGGCGTCGCTGCTAGAGGACTATCTCCGCTCCCGCCCCAGTCTGCATGGACAAGTGGAAACCTTCCAGAGTGGAAGCGCACTACTAACCCGAGTGGAGGACGCAGGAGGCTTTGATCTCTATGTGTTAGACATCCTCATGCCGGAATTGAGTGGGATCGACACCGGACGCCATCTACGGGCGCTGAGGGAAAACAGTGAGATCATTTATCTCACCAGTTCCAATGACTTCGCCGCCGATAGCTACGACGTCCGTGCTTTTTTCTATCTGCTTAAGCCCGTAAATGAAGGAAAGCTTTTCCAAGTTCTAGACGGTGCGGTAGAAAAACTGAATCAGAGGCGGAACAGCGCTGTTGTTGTAAACACGGCGGACGGTTCCCGCCGCATCCTGCTGGACCACATACGCTATATAGAACGGGTGGGGCGTTGCATGCGTTATGACTGCACCGATGGCACCGTAAATTCTCAGACAATTCGGGTTTCTTTCCGTGAGGCGACCTCGCCCCTGCTGGCCGATTCACGCTTTTACCAGTGTGGAGCCAGCTTTGTACTAAATTTCCAACACGTGACCGGAGTAAATGGGCAAACGGCTCTACTGGATAATGGACAGACGGTAGTACTGCCCCGGACGGCGGCAACAGACTTCAAGAAAGCATGGGGCAGCTATTGGCTGGAGGAACATCCGCTATGACAAATATAATTTTTCTCGTTTTCCGTACTTTCTTTATTACGATGATGACCGTTGGAATGATGGCAAGTCTAACTGAATTTCGTTTTGGATATCGGAAACTGCTGTGCATTATGGCAGTTTACAGTTTCTGGGTTATTGGTTCCAGTCTGGTTTTACTGTCGCTCGGCGGAGAACTGCTGCTGCTTCGTCTGTTTTATCTCACCATTTCTATTCCCGCCACGATCCTTACATACTGGGCGGCTACCGATACCCCCGCGCAGGCGGTGTTCAACTACATGACCCAGATCATGATCTCCACACTGTCGGCCTCCATGATCCGCTGGCTGACGGAGTCTCTGGGCCTCTCCTGGCTTGTGAATGTCCTGCTGATGTGCGGATTCTATTTTACGGTCATCTATCTGGAATGGCGTTTTCTGCGTCATCCCTTTCGCAGGCTTATCAAAATCATCCCCACCCGCTGGGGGGTACTTACCCTCATTCCTTGTGTGTACTGCATCTATCTCATTCTCGTGGCGGCTTGGCCAAGCAGCTATCTAGAAAACAATTCCCAGAGGATCTATGTCTACGCAGCCGTGATTCCTCTGATCTTTGTGTATATCGCCGTTTTTAAAAGCCTTTTGGCTCAGTACCACATTCAGCTGGAGCGGCACAGTACTGCACTACTGGCAGTGCAGATCTCGGCTCTGAAAGAAAAACTACAGAAAGTAAAAGAAGTGGAGGAGGGCGTCCGAATTCAGCGTCATGACCTCCGCCACCAACTCCAGGCCGCCATGGAATTGGTGGCACAGGGAGACAGAGACGCGGCTCTGGACTTTCTGGACGCTGCTCAAAAGCGGTTGGACGTACAAAAGGAAATCCGCTGGTGCCGCCCGCCAGTGCTGGATGCAGTATTTTCCTCCTACATTGATCAGGCACAAAATCAGGGTATTTCAGTAGAAACCAGAATTTCCTTACCCAACACCCTGCCAGTGGATGAAGGCGAATTGGCTATCGTTGTGGCCAACGCCCTGGAAAATGCAATCCACGCCAACCTGAACCTGCCCCAAGAGCAGCGGCGTATCCGCTGCAAGATGGTAGGCACCCCCAGCATCATGCTGGAAATTTCCAACCCCTGCACCGACAATGTCTCCTTTGATGACGGCGGACTGCCAATGGCCAAAAGGGAAGGGCATGGTTTAGGCGTACAGTCCATATCTGCGTTTTGTCGGAAAAACGGAGCCGTCTGCCAGTTTGACCTGACAGACGGTTGGTTCCGGTTGAGATTGGTGTTGTAAAATTATGCGGATTACATAGAGCCTGCACGTTTATTGGCAGCAAGTTTACCTTGCAATATTGTTAGTTGGCATGTACGCAGATTACGTTTATCATCCGCATTCTTTTGTATTTATGTCTGAAAAGAAGGAGGTTGTTTATGCCAAAAACACGCCATGGTTTCTTGCTAGTATCCTGGTTTCTGAGCATTTTAGCTCTAGCAGGCTTTTTTGTCATCCTCCTTCTGGCCCTACGTTCTCCCATCTCCTTCCAACCTGAATTGCTCCAACAGCTGGTGCAGATTAATCCGATTGGCCTGGCTGAGGACGGGGCACATACCGTCTATCAGGAAACGCTTCCGGATTCCCGCTGGAGCCAGCCTGTCTGCGCCGTCACCGCCAAACGAACCCCTTATTTCGTATATCTGGACGGTATACTCTTGCATGAATACACCCCTGGCGCACTTGATCAC
This sequence comes from Lawsonibacter sp., assembly GCA_050943895.1. Classification (GTDB taxonomy): domain Bacteria; phylum Bacillota; class Clostridia; order Oscillospirales; family Oscillospiraceae; genus Lawsonibacter. Next base: position 182,785 of record JBMNQA010000004.1, on the reverse strand, counting down.
GGCGGGATGATACACTGGATCTCGCTGCCCGAAACAGGACTGGCGGGACACACCCTCACTGTGTACGCCCCCTCAGAAGAACTGACGGTTCTGGCGGGCGAATACAGTGCTCTGATCCTTCACTATCGCAACGCCAACGCTGCCACCCTGATATTTTCGGGGCTATTTCTGCTGCTTGGCATCCTCATCGGGCTGCTGTCCCTAGGAACCAGAGCGGACATTGGGGTCAAACGACTCCGGACACTCCGGTATCTCAGTGTGCTGGTACTTCTGGTGAGTTTGTGGATATCCATGGATTCGGCAGTGCTCCAGATGGCCCATATCAGCGGTGCAATCATGTATGTATTGGCCATGTACACCTTTATGACTATGCCTCTTTTTATGATTCAGTTTTATCGCAGTATGATGGATGAGGACAGCCGTCTGCTGCGCCTGATCTTTTGGCTCCACCTGCTGAACCTCTGTATTTGCGGCCTGCTGCAGGCCTTGGGTGTGGCTCAACTCCATGAAATGCTGCCCCTGACCCATGTGCTGATGATCGTAACACTGTTATCTCTATTGCGCCTTTTGGTAATCTGGCTCCATTCCCAACTCCGTCGGGAGGCACGGCTGATGCTGAGCGGTTTTGGCGCTCTTGGCTTCTGCTGTGCAGTGGGATTCCTGGACTATTACCTGTGGGGGAAGCGGTTGTATCTCATTTATTTCAGCGTCGGCGTCCTGTTGCTTGTGGTGTCGCTGCTGGCAGTATCCATTGGCTATGTGTACCAGGAAATGGTTAAGTCCTCCCAAATGCGCTACTACCAAAAGATGGCCAACACGGATCTGATGACGCAGCTGGACAGCCGCACGGCCTTTGAAGAACGGATTCAGCAGTCCCCCATTCTGGAAGGCCCCTGCGCCTGTATTGTTTTGGATATCAACAATCTGAAACAAGCGAACGATACCATGGGGCATTCGGCCGGTGATGAGTTGATCTGTACCGCCGCCGAGTGCATTCTGTCGGTTTTTGACTCCTTGGGCTGTTGCTACCGCATGGGCGGCGATGAATTCGCGGTACTGCTGCAAAACATCACCGCATCCCAGGTGAACAGAACTCTGTCGGAATTGGGACTGTGCATCAGTCGCAGAAATTTGACACGGTCCTTCCCGTTGTCGCTGGCTGTGGGATATGCCATGGGACAGGATGCTCCTATCGAGCAGATGTTCCGCGAGGCCGATGCCAATATGTACCGTAATAAGAGTCAGATGAAAAGTCACGCCATAGAACTATGACTGTAAAATAATGCGTTGCTGTCCTCCTTTTATCCTGAATATTCTGATGGACAGGCAGGCGATTGAGTTCTGTGTCAAAAGTAACTACTCCGAAGGCGGGTGACATTACCCGAGGTAAAGGCGTATATGATATGAGAGGTTTCTGTGTACATATTGGCCAGCCTCTATGTTTGTTTACACGGTGCTAAAAGCATTTGATTTCAAGGGAATGGAATCTTAACAAGGTTCCTCTCTATCATTTTGCTTTTACTACATTTTCAGCTACTTCCGTTTGGAACATACAGTAACTGTCTGTCCCTTCCAACCCGGAAATTCTAAATAGAGTTCCGGGTTTATTTTCCGTAAGATGCAGAGCACTGTATCGCCTTCATAAAGTGTAGCTTTCACCCAATCTCTCTGGCCATTTGACATTTTATTTCTGTTCAAGTAAAATATTTTTCATGGTGACAAGACACGGTCCAGACATTTGGAACTCTCCGATCCATCTACCATCGGAGATTAAAACAAGATATTCAGGAAGGAAGGATTGCGATGACGCAGCAGGAAATCAAGCAGTTGAAAACTCTCGCCTGTAAAGTACGCATGGGGATTATAGAAAGCACTCATGCGGCAAAGGCCGGGCATCCAGGTGGGAGTCTCTCTGCCGCTGAAGTTTTTACTTACCTCTATTTCCGGGAATTAAATGTAAATCCACAGGATCCCACTTGGGCAGACCGAGATCGCTTTGTGCTTTCTAAGGGACACACTGCTCCCGGTTTATACACCGCCTTGGCGCTGCGGGGATTTTTTCCCGAACAGGATCTCCTGTCTCTGCGTCACATCGGGAGCCACCTACAAGGTCATCCCAATATGAACCTCACACCAGGAGTTGACATGTCCACTGGCTCTCTGGGCCAGGGCATTTCTGCTGCCGCAGGTATGGCGCTTGCTGCAAAATACCAGGGTAAGGATTGCAGGGTCTATGCATTATTAGGTGACGGTGAAATTCAGGAAGGAGAGGTCTGGGAGGCTTTCATGTTCGCCCACCACTATAAACTAGATAATCTGTGCGTCATTATCGACAACAACAGCCTGCAAATTGACGGTCGCGTGGCGGATGTTATGAACCCCTACCCCATCGCTGACAAACTACGCGCCTTCGGCTTTTCTGTGGCGGAGGTAGATGGGCATGATTTTCAGCAGTTAGAGGCCGCCTTTACCTTGGCCCGCAACACCAAGCAGGTCCCCTTTGCTATTCTGATGACTACCATCAAAGGGAAGGGAGTTAGCTTTATGGAGGACCAGGCTGGCTGGCACGGCAAGGCCCCCAACGATGCAGAATACGAACAGGCCATGGCAGAACTGAAGGCCCAGCTATCGGAATTGGAGGGGATGTAAGATGGCGGATGTAAAGAAAATTGCCACTCGGGAAAGCTATGGAAACGCTTTAAAAGAACTGGCTCAACAACACGAGGATTTAATTGTCTTTGATGCAGATTTGGCTGGGGCCACCAAGACTGGAATTTTCAAAAAGGCCTTTCCAAACCGGCACTTCAATTGTGGCATCGCTGAGGGCAACATGATGGCTGCCGCCGCTGGAGCCGCCGCCATGGGACTGGTTCCTTTTGCCTCAAGCTTTGCCATGTTTGCCGCCGGACGTGCCTTTGAGCAGGTGCGTAACTCCATTGGATACCCTCATCTCAATGTTAAGATCGGCGCCACTCACGGTGGCATCTCTGTAGGGGAGGATGGCGCCTCTCACCAATGCTGTGAAGATTTTGCACTTATGCGTTCGATTCCCGGCATGGTTGTTATGTCACCTTCTGATGATGTAGAGGCTCGAGCCATGGTGAAAGCTGCGTACGAGCACGTTGGGCCGGTGTACATGCGCTTTGGTCGCTCCGCTGTCCCTGTATTCCATCAGGAAGAAAACTTTACGTTCCAAATCGGCAAAGGTGAAGTTCTTCAAAATGGAACCGATGTAGCAATTTTGGCCACCGGTTTGATGGTTGCAGAGGCCTTGGAAGCCGGCAGAGCCCTGAAGGAGCAGGGTATCTCCGCCCGGGTCATTAACCTTGCTACTATCAAACCTCTGGATGAAGAATTGATTTTAGCAGCTGCCCGAGACTGCGGCAAAATTATCACTTGTGAGGAACACAGCATCCTAGGCGGTCTTGGGGAAGCGGTTTGTGGTTTGCTCAGCGAGCAACTTCCCACCCCGGTCCGTCGTATTGGTGTAAACGACACCTTCGGACACTCCGGTCCTGCAGGAGATCTTCTAAAACAGTTTGGCCTTTGTGCTGATCATATTGTAGAGGTTACCAGAGCCTTTTTAGGCAGATAACCGCTCTATTTTTCCATACCCCAGATGTCTCACAAACTGTGGCGACATCTGGGGTATGCTTGTTATAGGGAATTACTTTTCCTATAAAACAGTGGAAGAATGTCTCAGTGCGTGTTATACTAAAGGTGTTCCTTTCCGATTTTTGAATGTCCTTCTACAAGAAATCTTGTAGAGAAATGGAGCCATTATGAATGATTTTACTCGTTTTCTCTCTGGCCTAGAGGCCGGATGTAGCGCTCTAAGTTGGGAAACGCAGGATAACAAACACCTCTGGGGCCGCAACTTCGATTTTAACCGCCTAGCCGAGGGCAGTAAAATGACCTACCTTCCCCGCGGAACCTCCTACTACACTTGTGGAACTTCTATTGAGGGAAACCTTGTTTCGGAAAGCAAGTGCTCTGCTCGTTACGCCTGCGCCGGCACAGGCTTTCTCCAAATTCCCTCTACCCCTGTTCTTTATGAGGGGATTAATGAAAAAGGGCTAATGGGGGGACAACTGTACTACCGCCAATTTGCCCACTTTACAGAAGCTTGTCCTCCTGATCGTCTCCCCCTTCAGCCCCCATTCCTGGTCTACCATATGCTGGCCCAGTGTGAAACTGTGGAGCAGGTGGTAACTCAAATCCAAAAAAACTTTTCATTGGTTGCCATTCCAATGTTGGGTACAGTGCCGCCTCTACACTGGTCCTTCTGTGACCGTACTGGAGAGTCTATCGTCCTTGAGCCTGATCAGGAAGGACTACACATCTATCGCAACACCATTGGCGTCATGACAAACAGTCCCAGCTACTCTTGGCACCGCCTGAACTTACTCAACTATGCCGGAATCCGAGATTTGGACTATGACACCCTTACCTTTGGGCCAGAACAGCTGGAGCAGTGTTTTTCTGGCAGCGGAGCCCAGGGACTACCCGGCGATTGGAGTTCCCCTTCCCGCTTTATCCGCCTCGCCTTTCTGAAGCAGTGGGGGACCAAAGGGGCCAATGAAGAAGAGGGAGTGGCCAATATATTTCACCTGTTTCAAAGTGCCGCATTTCCCCTCGGACTGATTCGAGTCAGCCAACCTGGTCACGTTACCCAATTTGATACCGATGTAGTTCCCTTCGACTACACGGTATACACCAGCGTCATGTGTGCAGAATCCCTGCGACTTTATTGGACCACATATGAAAATCAGCGGATTTCGTATCTAGACCTCAACCATTTGTCCCACCACACCAAGCCCGTCCAGTTTGATTTGAACCGCACCCCCGACTTTTGCTGTGTCAGTATGCCCTAATCTCATTTTTATAAAAGCACTTTAATTCCAGTCGTTTTGCTCTTGCAATGCGGCTGGAATTGTGCTATAAATAACTTTAGCAAAATGCGAAGAATGGGAAAATAGCGCGTATCTACCCACTAGAGAGAGGCGGTCACCGGCTGAAAGCCGCCTTGGGGCACGGCGCGTTTGGTTCGCCCAGGAGCGGCCCCTGAGAAGGGGACGGACTTCTCCGCCGTTATTGGAGGCTTCGAGTGCACACCCGTCTTTTCGGGTGTGAATCCGGGTGGTACCGCGGAAGGTTTGCCTTTCGTCCCAGATAGTTGGGGCGGAAGGCTTTTTTGTTGTCTACTCCCCAAAAGCTGGGAGGTGAAAAAACCATGACCAAACAATTACAGGGCATTGCATTTATTCTGTTTGGATGCCTCCTTCTTTTGTTTGGTATAGCTGACCCTTGGTTTCCTATTCTTAATCACGATATGGATGAAATTTGTCCGCTTCTAGGGCTGGTTTTTGGAATTGTAGGGCTATCTCGAGCCCTTAACAGTCCCAAAGATGAACATTAACATCCCGTTTATCTACGACGAAGAAGGAGTTTTTATCATGAAAGAACAATTAGCAAAAATTCGCTCCGAGGCTCTGGCCGCCTTTGAGCAGGCCCCTGACTCTGGCGCACTGGATGAGTTAAGGGTACAATACTTGGGAAAGAAGGGCGAACTGACTGCTGTTTTAAAGCAGATGGGGCGTCTATCCCCGGAAGAGCGCCCCATTATGGGACAATTAGCCAATGAGGTCCGTGCGGCCCTAGAACAGGCGCTGGAGGTTCAGGGCAAAAAATTGGAGGCTCAGGCACTGGAAAACCGTCTGAAAGCGGAGGCATTGGATATCACGGTTCCTGGCACCCCCGTAAAAGTAGGCCATCGCCATCCCATGTACATTGCTCTGGATGAGATCAAAGAAATCTTCATTGGCATGGGCTTTACTGTTTTGGATGGCCCGGAAGTAGAATTGGCAGAATATAACTTTGATAAATTGAATGCTGAAGAGGGGCATCCCTCCCGGGATTGGTCAGATACTTTTTATTTTGATGAAGATAGCCGGGTTATGCTCCGTTCCCAAACCAGCCCCATGCAGGTTCGCGCTATGGAAACTATGCCATTGCCCATCCGCATCATTGCCCCCGGCCGCGTATATCGGAAGGATGAGGTGGACGCCACTCACTCCCCCATGTTCCACCAAGTAGAGGGTATGGTCATCGATAAAAATGTTACCATGGCTGATTTGAAAGGGACTTTGAACACCGTGGTGGAAAAGCTCTACGGTCAAGGCACCAAAACCCGTTTCCGTCCCCACCACTTCCCTTTCACGGAACCCTCCTGTGAGATGGATGTACAGTGCCACAAGTGCGGTGGCGTAGGTTGTCCAACCTGTAAGGGCGAGGGCTGGATTGAACTACTGGGCGCAGGGATGATCCACCCTCGCGTATTGGAAATGAGTGGTATCGATCCCAATGAATACTCCGGCTGGGCCTTTGGTATTGGCTTGGAGCGTACTGCCATGCGCCGGTTCAAGATCGCTGATCTGCGACTGATTTTTGAAAATGACGTGCGTTTTTTAGAGCAGTTCTAAATTTAACCCGAATTCTTGCTGATGGAAGTGAGAACACCTCTCTCTTCTGCGATTCCAATAAGAAGGAGTTTTCAAAATGAATTTATCTCGTAAATGGCTAAACGAGTTTGTCACGGTGGATGCGGGAGATAAAGAATTTGCCGAAGCCATGACCTTATCCGGCTCCAAAGTCGAAGTCACTTATGATCTGGGGGCCGAAATATCCAACGTAGTGGTAGGTCGTATTTTGTCCATGGAGCGTCACCCCGACTCCGACCACATGTGGGTTTGCCAGCTGGATGTTGGACAAGCTGAACCTATTCAGATTGTCACCGGTGCTTGGAACATCCATCCTGACGACCTGGTGCCTGTAGCTCTCCACAAGTCCACTCTCCCCGGTGGCAAAAAGATTGAAAAGGGAAAGCTGCGTGGTGTAATATCCAATGGTATGATGTGTGGCCTGAGCGAATTGGGTCTGGATGAACGAGATTTCCCATACGCTGTGATTACTCCTGCCGCCCTGCTCAACGACTACAAACCTTTGGATCCCACAAAACCTTCTATCCCCGCCGATATTCAACCCGGCCATAAGATCTTTGGCAGTGTAGTCTGCGCCCGGATTACTGCTGTAAGCAGTGATGGACAAGGCCGCTACACTGCTGCCTGCGAAGTGGACAGCGGTGCAATCTCTGTCTCCACCCCCTGCGCAAATCTCCACGACGGGGATCTGGTGGCGCTAGACACCAAGAAGGGACACATCTGTACCCTGGCCGATCTGCGGGCTCAGCAGGAGGAATTTCCTCACTGCATCCCTGATGGCATCTTTGTCCTTCAGGAACCATGCAAACCAGGGGATGATCTGAAGCCTATCATCGGTGCCGACGACCATATAGTGGAATTTGAAATTACTCCAAATCGGCCAGACTGCCTATCCGTTATTGGGCTTGCGCGAGAGGCCTCTGCCACTTTCAATGCTCCGTTGCGTCTCCATGACCCAGTAGTCCAAGCCGAGGGCGAGGGCAACCTGATGGAATTGCTGGACGTAGAAACCCCTGCCGCCGATCTATGTCCTCGGTATACGGCTCGTATGGTCCGAAACGTTAAAATTGCCCCCTCCCCTAAGTGGATGCGGGAACGGCTGCGTGCCATGGGTGTACGCCCCATCAACAACATAGTGGACATTACCAATTATGTCATGTTGGAATACGGACAACCTATGCATGCCTTCGACTACCGCTATGTAAAGGGCGGCAAGATTATTGTTCGCCGAGCCCAGGAAGGTGAGGAACTTACCACTCTGGACGGAAATGTACGAAAGTTGACCTCCAATATGCTCGTCATCGCCGACGAACACCGCGCAGTGGGTCTGGCCGGCATCATGGGTGGCGAGAATAGCGAAATTGTAGCAGATACCGTAGACGTCGTCTTTGAATCGGCTAACTTTGATGGCACTGCCATTCGTAAGGCTGCCTTGGCTTTAGGTATGCGAACCGAAGCCAGCGCCAAATTTGAAAAGGGGCTTGATCCTTTGAATACCCTCCCGGCTGTCAACCGCGCCTGCGAGTTGGTAGAACTGTTGGGAGCCGGCCAGGTGTTACCCGGCGTTATTGACCTTCTCAACTACGTCCCTCATCCCCGGGTATTGAAACTGGAACCAGAGCGGATTAACGCCCTGCTGGGTACGGATATTTCTGCTCAAGAGATGGTGGATATTCTTCAGAAGCTGGATTTCCAGGTACAGGGCGATCAAGTCACTGTCCCCTCCTGGCGCGGTGATGTGGTAGGTATGGCAGATTTGGCAGAAGAAGTAGCGCGGTTCCATGGCTACAACAATATTCCCACCACTCTCATGCGGGGACAAACTACTTTGGGCGGCTATTCTCCTGAAGAACTGCTGGAGCGGCAGCTGGGCGGTATGTGCCGTACCCTGGGCTACGATGAAATTATCACGTATTCCTTCATCTCACCCACTTGCTACGACAAGATCCGCTGGCCAGAGGACTATGAAAAGCGCAACAGCTTTAAAATTCTCAATCCATTGGGTGAAGACACTTCCATCATGCGCACGACCACCCTTCCCTCAATGTTGGAGATTTTAGCCCGCAACTATAACTTCCGCAACCAGGATGTAAAACTCTATGAGGTAGGCCGCACCTATGCCCTTGGCGGAGATCGCGGCCTGGCCATTGAGCGAAAAGTCCTCACTTTGGGCGCCTATGGCTTGCATATGGATTTCTACACCATGAAGGGTGCAATTGAAGCAATTTTAAAGGATTTACGGGCAAAGGACCTCTCTTTCCGTATTGATTCTGGTTCTCCCGAGGCCTGCTCTTACCACCCTGGTCGCTACGCAGAAGTTTGGAGTGGCAGCCGCTGCCTGGGCCGTTTTGGTCAAATTCACCCCCTGGTCGCCCAAAACTATGGAGTAGATGCAGAACTTTATTGTGCTCAATTGCAGCTAGAGGAACTAGCTCAAGCCAAGGGACCTGACCCAGAATATACCCCCCTGCCTAAATTCCCCGCTGTTACACGTGATATCGCCGTAGTGTGCGATGAGGCGGTCACTGTTGGACAGTTGGAGGCCTGTATTCGCCAAGGCGCAAAGGGCCTGCTCAAAGGCTGCACCCTATTCGACATCTACCGTGGAAAAGGTATTGAAACAGGTAAAAAGTCGGTGGCCTTTAACCTGGTACTACGAGCCGATGACCGCTCCCTCACCAGCGAGGAGGCAGATCAGGATGTCAAAGCAATCTTAACGGCTCTGGAAACTGCCTGCGGCGCTGTTTTGCGCTAACTCTCTTTTGTTTTTTATCAGTGGGCCCGCGGAAAACAGCTGCGGGCCCCTTTTCTCACGTTCCGTCTATTCATTATCTACTTTACCCCAGATATCTACCAATTTGGAGGATTCTATCATGATCCGTTTTGATTGCGATTACGCCACCGGCGCCCATCCTAGCATTTTGCAGCGGTTATCCGAATGTAATCTAGAGGAAAATCCCGGTTACGGAATGGACTCGCACTGTGATCAGGCCGGGACACTCCTTCGAAATTTATGTCAGGCGCCCGATGCAGATGTCCACTTTCTTGTAGGAGGGACTCAGACCAACACCACGGTCATTGCCGCCTGCCTACGCCCGTATCAAGGAGTAATTTGTGCCCAATCTGGACATATCAACGTCCACGAAAGTGGCGCCATTGAGTCGACCGGCCACAAAGTGCTCGCGCTCCCCTCCCGGGATGGAAAGATTACTGCCCAGCAGATTGATCAGTTTTGCCAAACCCATTGGGACGACCCCGCCTGTGTCCATGTAGTGGAGCCGGCTATGGTCTACCTCTCCCATCCTACCGAATTTGGTACGGTATATACCCGCCAGGAATTAGAAGAAATCCGGTCTGTTGCTGACCGCTGGGGATTGACTCTCTATGTGGACGGCGCTCGCCTGGTTTACGGCTTAGCCGCGTCCGACCTCACATTGCCTGATTTGGCAAACATATGCGATCTATTCTATCTGGGTGGCACCAAAGCGGGCGCTCTCTTTGGAGAGGCCTTGGTCATCTCGAATGACACTCTGAAAACTGGGTTTCGCCATATGATGAAACAACGTGGCAGCATGCTGGCCAAAGGTTGGCTTTTAGGTATTCAGTTTGAAGTACTTTTATCTGAGGGACGTTATCTTCAAATTGGTCGCAAGGCGGTAGACCAAGCTCAACGCATGCAGCAGGCCTTTACAGAAAAAGGATGGCCTCTCTATGTTCCCGCCCAGACCAACCAACTCTTTCTCACAATCCCTGATAAAGATCTGGCAGCTTTAGAGGATCGATATGCGTGGTGTTTCTGGGAAAAACCAGATGCAGACCATACCACTGTCCGCTTTTGTACCACATGGTCCACCAAGGATTCGGATATTCAAACGCTGATACAAGATATTCGGGCGCTTTGATCTCTCATAAAAAGGCCGGGCAGCAACCTTGCTGCCCGGCCTTTCCCGTATTTGAGTTTGTTATAAATTGTGCTCTTCACGATAGCTCTCTTCTTGCCAAGAGCAACTTTTCCATCTTTACGAGTCTTTCTCGTCTTTGTTTTTCATCAACAGGTACATAACTGCTTTCTGAGCATGTAAACGGTTTTCTGCCTCGTCAAAAATTTCTCCTGCATGTGCCTCAAAGACCTCAGCAGTGATCTCCTCTCCCCGATGGGCAGGCAAGCAGTGCTGCACCATGCATTCTGGATTCGTCAGTGACATAAGTTTTTCATTCACCTGGTAACCGGAAAAAGCCTTCGTACGAATCGCACGCTCTTCCTCCTGACCCATAGATGCCCACACATCGGTAAAAACTGCATCCGCCCCTACCGCGGCGTCCTCTGGACGACGAACCAAAGAGAAACGATATGCTGGATTACTTTTAGCGAACTCTAATACGCGAGGGTCCGGATCATATCCCTCTGGGCAGGCCACTGACACCTCCATACCACACTTCAGTCCGCCTACAATCAGGGAGTTTGCCATGTTATTTCCATCCCCAATATAGCACAGCTTCAGCCCCTCCAAAATCGCTTTGTGTTCCCGAATGGTCATTAAATCCGCCAGTACTTGGCAGGGATGGCAAAAATCCGTTAGACCGTTGATAATAGGAATCGTAGTATACCGCGCCAGTTCCTCCACTTCTTCCTGGGCGAAAGTGCGGATCATCACTCCATCACAGTATCGGTCCAACACTCGGGCAGTATCCTCCACCGGTTCTCCCCGCCCGATTTGGCTCTCTTTTCCCGACAAGAACAGGGCATGCCCCCCAAGCTGAAACATTCCTGCCTCAAAAGATACCCGGGTGCGGGTAGAATTTTTTTCAAAAATCATCGCCAGAGTCTTTCCCTTGAGGTAATCGTGAGGAATGCCATGCTTTTGGTTATACTTCAGCTGGTCGGCCGTATTCAGGATTTTTAAGATATCTTCCTTGGACAAATCCAGTAATTTGAGCAAGTCCTTTGTCACACACAAGCGCCTCCTTTTTCCATCCCCATCAACCCAGGGTTTCCTTCAAAATCGTCAATCCACGGTCTAGTTCTGTCTTGGTCGCCACTAGGGGAGGTAGTAGGCGCAGGCCCGGTCCAGCCGTTAAGATGAGTAGTCCATTTTGAATTAATTGGGCGGCCAAGTCCTTGTTGCTCTTCTCACCCTTCACTTCAATTCCTACCATCATTCCCATACCTCGGGTGGCTCCCAGGCAAGGCAGATGCATAGCCTCAATTTGGGCGCGGAGATACTCCCCTTTCTCCTGAACTTGGGCCAGAAAACCGTCATCTAAACGTTCCAGTACATAACAAGCTGCCGCCGCCGCAACGGGGTTTCCACCAAAAGTAGTGCCGTGAGTGCCCGCCGTAAATACATTTCGACACTTTTCATTGGCTAAAATTCCTCCAAAAGGCAAGCCGCCAGCAATCCCTTTGGCAAAAGAGACCACATCCGGCTGGATACCATACTGCTGGAAGGCAAACAGAGAACCGGTACGTCCTATTCCGGTTTGCACTTCATCCACTAGCAGCAACCAATCCCGCTTAGCGCATAGTTCAGCCACCTGCTCTACAAATGCCTTGTCCAGCGGCAACACACCGCCTTCTCCTTGGATCAGTTCAAACATTACACCGCATACATCGTGACCAGCTACTGCCTCTACGCTGTCTAGGTCATTGGCATCCGCATATCGGAACCCCTCTGTAAAGGGGAAGAAGTAGTTGTGAAACTTCTCCTGGCCGGTAGCTGCCAGAGTCGTAATGGTCCGTCCATGGAAAGAGTTATTCAGGGTGATAATCGTGCCGCGGCCCTTCCCATACTTGTCAAAGGAGTATTTCCGCGCCAGTTTAATCATAGCCTCGTTGCTCTCTGCCCCAGAATTGGCAAACATTACGTTGGACATCCCTGTGCGGGTACAAAGTGTCTTTGCCACCTGGATATATGGCTGGGCATAAAACAGATTAGAAATATGGCCCAGTTTAGCTGCCTGCTGGGAAACGGCAGATACCCATCCCTCATCGGCATATCCGAGAGAGCAGACTCCTATACCAGAGGTAAAGTCAATATATTCTTTCCCTTCTACATCCCATACAGTGGCCCCTTTCCCATGGTCAATCGCCACTGGAAAACGTCCGTAACACTGCATCACATACTGTTCATCCAGAGCCTTCAATTCTTCGAAATTCATCATATGCCTTCCCCTTTTCTCTTCTTTCCTGCTCAGCTGACCAGCATAGTTCCGATGCCGGCATCGGACAACAACTCAATCAAAATGGAGTGGGCCACCCGGCCATCTAAAATCGTAGCCGATTTTACTCCAGATCGCACCGCCTCCACGCAGCAGTCAATTTTGGGAATCATCCCTCCAGAGATAATTCCTTCCCGAACTAGAGCCGGTACGGAAGAGAGTTGCAATTCCGGAATCAAGGTGGATTCATCCTTGGGGTCTCGAAGCAGTCCCCGCACATCCGTAAGCAAAAGCAACTTTTCTGCCTTAAGTGCAGTAGCCAACTTCGCTGCGGCGGTATCTGCATTTACGTTGTAGGAGGTCGGTCCGTCTGTCCCTTGTGCCACTGTAGATACCACCGGAATATATCCCTGATCCAGAGCATCCGTCACAGGAGAGGGGTCTACGCGGTCAATCTCTCCTACCAAACCATACTTCTCATCCAGCTTTTTGGCCAAAAACATGCCGCCATCCAGTCCACACAGGCCCAACGCCTTTCCGCCCATGCGGTTTAAGGTGGCCACCAAATTTTTGTTCACCCGTCCACACAGCACCTGCTGAACAATATCCATGGTTTCCTCGTCTGTATACCGCAATCCATCGACAAAATGGCTCTTTTTCCCTACCTTTTCCAGCATTTCGCTAATCTCTGGACCGCCACCGTGAACTACTACTACCCGAATTCCTACCAGATGCAGCAGAATAATATCTGATATTACCGCGTGGCGCAGTTCCTCCGAAATCATGGCGTTGCCCCCATATTTCACCACAACAGTCTTTCCATTGTACCGCTGGATATAGGGCAACGCTTCTGCCAAAACCTTTGCGCGGTCTATCTCATTAAAGGGCATATGTACCCCTCCCCTTCCACTTTTTCAGATTAGGTACGGTAATCCCCGTTAATCTTTACATAGTCATAGGTCAAATCACAGCCCCAACATTCGGCACTCTCAGAACCCTCATGAAGGTCCACCGCAATGACCACCTCTTCCTGACTGAGAATCTCCTTCGCCTTGTCTTCATCAAAGGGCAACCCGTCCCCTTGCTGACACACTAAAATCTCCCCCGCACAGGATCGGAAAGAAACATCCACATATTCCGGACGGAAGGGGGCCTTGGAGTATCCCATAGCACACAGCACTCTTCCCCAGTTGGCATCCGCCCCAAACATGGCCGCTTTCACCAATGCAGAGCCCACCACCGCTTTGCTCAGTCGCTCCGCACTCTCTTCACTACGGGCACCGCTTACCACACAGGTCACCAACCGAGTTGCTCCTTCACCGTCTCCAGCAATGGCCCGCGCCAGGAAACGGCAGACATAGCACAGTGCCTCTTGGAAGGTCTCATAATCGGCATCTTTCCACTCTACCAGCGGATTGCCCGCCATACCGTTGGCCAATATCAAACAGGTATCATTGGTTGAGGTGTCCCCATCTACCGTCACTCGATTAAAAGTTCGGGACACCACCTCATGCAGTGCGTCAGCCAACATCTCCTGGGTAATTGCACAGTCCGTGGTAATAAAGGCCAGCATGGTGCCCATATTGGGGTGAATCATGCCAGACCCTTTGGCAATCGCCCCAATTTTTACCTCTTTTCCACCCATCTGAAATGAAACAGCAATCTCCTTTTTTGCCGTATCCGTGGTCATAATTGCGCGGGCTGCTGCATCCGACCCTTCCGACGAAAGTGCTGCCGCCACCTGAGGGATACCTTTGCAAATTGCAGAGATGTTAATGGTCTGGCCAATCACCCCGGTAGAAGCCACTGCAAAATCTTCAGGTTCTCGGCCAGTGGCCGCCGCCGCCGCTTGACACATCGCCTGTGCGTTCTCATGGCTCTGCGGGCAACAGGCATTGGCATTTCCACTGTTGGCCACGATCCCCCATGCCACTCCGTTCTCCAGATGCTCCATGGTAACATAAATAGGGGCTGCCTTGACTCGATTAAGCGTATACATCCCCGCTGCACTGCACTCGCGTTGGGACAAAATCAGAGCTAGATCATTTTTTTCTGGACTGCTGCCCGCCTTGACGCCGCAGTGAATACCAGCAGCTTGGAATCCCTGTGCCGCACACACGCCCCCTGGAATTTCCTGTATTGTCATCTTCATTTCAAACTCCTCTACTTCCATCTATACCGCATCACAAGTTCAGTCCTGTAGTCTCTTCAAAGCCCAGCATCAGGTTCATATTCTGTACCGCCGCCCCCGATGCACCTTTCCCTAAGTTATCAAACTGTGCTGTCACCATCGTCTGCCCTTCATGGCCAGTGACCGTTATTTCCAGATAATCTTTCCCCGCCAATTCATTGGTTGCCAATCTGGGACCTCGCCCACCAAAAGGTGCCACCCGCACCAAAGGCTGTCCCTGGTAGTAGGAGGCTAACATATCGCAGATATCCTGCGCTGTAGGTGAGGCAGTGAGCAAATCATTGTCCAATAAAATTGCAGTGGCCATTCCCTTGTAAACATCCCCCAAAATGGGAGCAAACACTGGTGGGCGAGTCAAACCCGCCATTTTTTGCATTTCAGGCAGGTGCTTGTGTTTTAATCCGGTGGCGTAAATATTGGGGCTGTCCAGAAGCACGCTGCGCCCTTCCGCCTCATACTCGGCAATAAGCTTCTTCCCGCCACCAGAATAGCCCGTCAGGGAAAAGCAAGTAATTGGGTAATTTTTGGGTAAAACACCCAACTCAACCAGAGGCGCTGTACAGGATAAAAAGCCTGTGGCATGACAACCGGGATTGGCCACTCGGTTGGCATACCGGATTCGCTCCCGCTGTCCCGGGAGAAGTTCTGCAAAGCCATACACCCATCCTTCTGCCGTCCGGTGGGCAGTGGAGGCATCAATGACTCGCGTCTCTGGATTTTCGATTAAATTCACCGCCTCTATTGCCGCTGCGTCAGGCAAACATAAAAAGACAAGGTCGGCAGCATTTAAAAATTTTCTTCGCTCCTCCAGATCCTTGCGCTTTTCTTCCTCAATGAGCAACAATTCCACATCTTCTCGGGCACCTAGGCGTTCATAAATTTGAAGCCCGGTAGTTCCCTCTTTGCCGTCAATGTATACCTTGGGTCTTTTCATATTGCCCCTTCGACCTCCCCACTCTTTTCCTGCGCGGTATCTCTATTTAACTTTTTCATTCCCGCACGTTCCGGCGGCCTCTTGTTGCTTTAAACCGCAGGCACTGGCTCCCGCCGCTGCTTAATAAAGTTCTCAATGAGACTAATTTGTGTTTCTACGCTCTCTTTTGCCGGACCACCATAGACCTTTCGTTCGTTGACACAAGTTTTCAACGCCAGTGCGTCGTACACATCCTCATCAAACAGGGAAGAGATGGCCCGAAAATCCTTCAACGTTAGCGTATCCAACGTATCCCCCGTCTTGATACACAGATTAACCAGCCTGCCTACAATCATATAAGCTTCCCGGAAGGGCAGTCCCTTCTTGGTCAGGTAGTCGGCACAATCTGTAGCATTGATAAAACCGCCTGCCGCTGCTTTTGCCATATTCTTTGGCCGCACGGTCAAGGTATCCACCATAGCGGCAAACACTGGCAAGCATAATTCCACGGTATCAATGGCGTCAAACAGAGCTTCCTTATCCTCTTGCATGTCTTTGTTATAAGCTAGAGGAAGTGACTTCATTACGGTCAGCAAAGTAACCAGTGCACCATAAACTCGTCCAGTCTTGCCCCGGACCAGTTCTGCCACGTCGGGGTTCTTCTTTTGAGGCATGATGGAGGAGCCGGTGGAATAGGCATCATCCAAATCTACATACTTAAACTCCCAGGAGCACCACAGAACGATTTCCTCCGAGAACCGGGACAAGTGCATCATCAAAATGGATAAGTCGGACAGCAGTTCAATGGCGTAGTCCCGGTCAGAAACAGAATCCATCGAGTTATCTGTGGGTTTCTGGAATCCCAACGCTTTGGCTGTCGCAAAACGATCCAGCGGATAAGTGGAGGTGGCAAGCGCGCCAGCCCCAAGCGGACACTCATCTAAGCGCTCCAGACAATCCTCCAATCGGCTGACATCCCGTTTAAACATATTGGCGTAGGCCATCATGTAGTGGGCAAAGGTGGT
This sequence comes from Lawsonibacter sp., assembly GCA_050943895.1. Taxonomy (GTDB): domain Bacteria; phylum Bacillota; class Clostridia; order Oscillospirales; family Oscillospiraceae; genus Lawsonibacter. Next base: position 165,997 of record JBMNQA010000004.1, on the reverse strand, counting down.
GGGCTGGGCCCGCTGCAGATGTGTATACCCCGGCATGACGGTTTCCAAGTTTGCTTTGGCTTTCTTCACCAATACATCTTCCAAATTTAAAATTGCCTGAATAATGGTGGGAATCTCCTCTTTGACGTACAGCCGGGTATCCACTGCCACCTGATCGTTTCGGCTCCGCCCGGTGTGCAGACGCTTACCAGCCTCGCCAATACGCTGGGTCAAAAGCGCTTCAATATTCATGTGGATATCCTCATTATCCATAGAGAACTCCACTTTATCGCTTTCAATATCTGCTAAAATAGCCTTTAATCCAGCTACAATTTTCTCCGCCTCATGCGGCTGGATAACCCCCTGCTTCCCCAGCATCTCCGCATGCGCAATAGACCCCGTAATGTCCTGGCGGTACAGTCGGGCATCAAAGCCGATAGAGGAGTTAAAATCATTCACCAGAGTATCTGTTTCTTTCTGAAACCGTCCTGCCCAAAGCTTCATACTATCCGCTCCTTAAATATGCCGGGTAGGACGGGGACATACCCCGCCCTACCCAGTCTACTATCGTTTACTTCAATTTCCCCTGCTCCCGCAGCGCCTGAACCGTATCCGGCAAGCCCCACAGGTTAATAAATCCAGTTGCGTCATCCTGGTTGTAGTCGCTCTCTTCAAAGGTCACTAAATTCTCTGAATACAATGTCTCTGGTGACGTTACCGAGGCAGTAATGATATTGCCCTTATAAAGTTTCAGTTTTACTTGCCCCGTCACATGCTTCTGAGTCTCCACAGCAAAAGCCTGTAGTGCCTCCCGCAGAGGAGTAAACCATTTTCCATTATACACCAAGTCAGCAAAATCCACCGACAACTTGCTCTTCATATGCTTTGTATCCTTGTCAATGGTAATCATTTCTAGTACTTCGTGGGCCCGATACAAGATCGTACCACCCGGAGTTTCGTACACGCCGCGGTCTTTCATTCCCACCAGACGATTCTCCACAATATCCAAAAGCCCAATTCCGTTCTCTCCACCTAACTGGTTGAGCTTGCGGATAATGTCGCTGGCCTTCATTTTCTCGCCGTCGATGGCCACTGGCCAGCCTTTTTCAAAGTCCAAGGTCACATAAGTAGCCTTATCCGGCGCCATAGCCGGAGACACACCCATCTCCAAAAAGCCCGGCTTATCGTACTGAGGTTCATTTGCTGGATCTTCCAAATCCAATCCCTCGTGACTCAAGTGCCACAAGTTCTTATCTTTGGAATAGTTGGTCTCCCGACTGATCTTCAACGGAACATTGTGGGCCTCGGCATAGTCAATCTCTTCATCACGGCCTTTAATATCCCACTCCCGCCAAGGAGCAATAATCTTCATCTCGGGTGCAAAGCGTTTAATCGCCAATTCAAAACGGACCTGGTCATTGCCCTTCCCCGTGCAACCATGGCAAATGGCATCCGCCTTCTCCGCCTTTGCAATTTCCACCAGCCGCTTGGCAATAATGGGGCGAGCAAAGGCTGTGCCCAACAGGTAATCCTCGTACTTGGCTCCCATCATCATGGACGGAATAATCACCTGATCCACCATCTCATCGGTCAGATCCTCAACATACAGCTTGGAAGCCCCTGTTTTCAGCGCTTTTTCTTCCAAACCATCCAATTCTGTTCCCTGTCCCACATCGCCGGACACAGCAATGATTTCAGGATTGTTATAGTTCTCCTTTAACCAAGGGATAATAATCGAGGTATCCAGGCCTCCTGAATAGGCCAATACTACTTTTTTGATATCAGACATGGTTTATTCCTCCATTGCTTAGACTCTCAGCTAACGTTTTGTCAGTCTGAAAGTTCTTTTCGTTCGTGGTGTCAGTCTATCACTCTTTCCACTCAATTGCAAGACTTAGCGCGTATTATTATCCACAAATTTTTCTAAAAATTCAGTCCTTTTTTGCTTATAATGGATATTATTCATTTTTATTTTATTTTTCTGAATATTTTTTCATTTTCTCGTATAAAAGAAGCCCGCCATGAGGACGGGCTGTAATAAAGGACAGTTCCTCTCTTCACACCAACGAAAATCCATAGCTATTGGACAAAGCATCAATTTTTTCTCCTGCCGCACACAGAGGACACTGTTTTGGATCATGGGTGCCATATTCCGGAATATCCTCGGGTGTAAATAAGCTATAGACTGGAATTCGATCCACACTTTCCATCGCACTAAATACCGATGCGATTCCCTGCACTTTCCCTCCATAATACTCCACGCATTCTAAGCTACGGCGTGCCGTTTTTCCTGAATTTACGGTAGATATAAGAATCAATACATCTTTGTCCACAATCATGGGGGTCAGGTTATCACGGAAAATCAGTTGCCCATTGGAGTCATACTCCGGGGTCACTACATTAATATTTTTATTGTTGTTTACTCCAAAAATGTCATTTTTAGCTAAATGTCGAGCTAAAAATGCCCCTATTACTTCGCTTCCATCCAGACACACTACTGTGTCCACACCCTTTTCGTAAGCATATCGCTGAGCCAACATCATTGCCGCTTCACGTGCCATTGTGTGTTCGTGTTTCATCCTTGTAATATCAATATAATGACTGTTATGGGAATGCCGAGTAGCAAAGTGGCCGGAGTACACGGATACTTCCAGTTTCGGATTAAGCTTGTGCTGAATAACCGTTGCGTTCATAACCATACCTCCTATCCGATGTTGCTGCCTCACTTTTCCATTTTTATTTTACCATAATTGTGCTAGTATTACAATGTATTTATAAATTTTCTCTATTATTTTAACTTTTTGAACAAAAATCCGCAGAGCAGGTGCTCTGCGGATTTTTTCTTATCCCTCTAAAATTGCTTTCGAAATTGCATCAAAAACGTTGTCTTGGTCTTCACACATTACCATTAGGACTGTACCATCCTCTAATGTTTCCAATTTTGCGTTTTTTGCAACTTCATACTGGTCTTGAAGATACATCTCAAAATTCTGCTGCTGCCGATCAATAAATCCTTGCAGACTCTCTTTGACAGCATCCTCTTTCCCTTCTACCGGCATCACTGCCGCAATGCCATAAGCTTTTACATTCATCATCGATACGCTAATCCCAAACGCCTGCATATCCCCTGCTGACAGTCCCAACGACTCAACAAGCACGGATGAGGCATCATCTTCTTTAATTTCAGAGACTACCGGATTATACTCCACCATCTCGCCACCATTATTCTGAATCGCCTCAGTATATAGTTGGGTTAGTTCCTCCGGCGTCTTTTGTGTGCTCTTTGACGTCTCTGCGCACCCCACAAGCAAAACTGCTGAAAGCGCACAAGTCAACGCAATGGTAAACATCTTTTTCATGTCCTTAAACTCCTTACTTTAAATTCATCCAAAATTTTCTTTCCAGGTATTTGGACGCCTAATCCCATAAAAGGTTCCCCATTTTTTTGCTTTTTAGTCGGATAAAAAACCGGCAAAGCTTCATTGCTTTGCCGGTTTTCCCTTATTCATTTTTTATTTTTCTGTCTATCTGGGAAAATAGAGGCGTATAGTGGTTCCTTCCCCCGGCGTACTGGACAATTCCACTTGAGCATCATGAAGCGCAGCACCGTGCTTTACAATAGACAATCCCAACCCGGTCCCACCAATTTCCTTGGAGTGACTCTTATCTACACGATAAAATCGCTCAAACACCCGTTCCTGGTCTTGAATTGGAATGCCAATCCCTGTATCCGCTACGGTCACCTCGCCTCCGTGCTCTCCTGGGCAGACAGATAAGGTCACCGCTCCTCCGGGTCGGTTATACTTAACCGCATTGTCACACAAATTGTATATCATCTCTTCTAGCACAGAGGATACCCCATGTACTACAAACGGTGTCCCAGCTACCGCCAGAGTAACATTGGCCTGCTTTGCCAGTGGTTGCATCCGCTGCACCGTCTTGCGGGCCACTTCCAGCAAATCTACATCTTCCCGTTGTAAAGTACTTCCACCTTCATCCAGGCGAGAGAGGTGGAGAATATCCTCCACCAGCGCGATCAGTCGCTGGCTCTCCTTGTAGATATCCTCTGCAAAACTTTGGATATCCTCTGGCTTCACCATTCCATTGCTCATAATTTCTGCCATGCCGGAAATAGCAGTAAGCGGGGTTTTCAATTCGTGGGAGACATTTGCGGTAAACTCTCGCCGCATCTTTTCTCCCTGTTCCCGCTCCGTCACATCTACCAGTACCAGTACTGCACCTGCAACTTCTCCTCCGCGGAACACCGGATCGGCCAAAAGTTGCACGCACCGACCGCTTCGCTCTAAGCGGCACTGGTTTCGATTTCCCTTTAACACCTGTTCCACACTGGTCCGAAAGACATCGCTACGATCCAGCGCCAGAATGTTGGCCTCTTCCGCCGGCTCCACCGTATCCAACAACCGCAATACGCCATTGTTGTGGGACAAAATATGCCCTTTTCGATCCAGCAGCACAAATCCTTCTGACATATTTTCCGTTAAGGCTTTAAATTCTTGTTGCCGCTGCCGAAGCAAGTCCATCTGTTCCCCAATGGTGTCATTTTGCCGACGAATCCGAGTAAGCAACGGGGTAAGTTCATCGTATGTATCGCACTCTTCCGGATGCTCCAAGTCTAAATTCAAAATGGGCTGTACCATTCGTTTTGACATCCGTGAAGCCAGTACCGCCGCCAGGAGTAATGTAATCACCAAAATCACCAAGAGCGGCTGTACCATGGATAGCAGAAGTACTACAACGGTGCGTTGGGCACTGGCCAGTCGGATCACCGTTCCATCCTCTAACCGACGTGCCACATAAAAAGTCTTTTCCGACAACGTAGTCGAATCTCGACGAGCAGTTCCCTGACTGCCAAGCAATGCCTCTCGTATTTCCTCCCGGTCTGCGTGGTTTTCCATTGTAGCAGGATCTGCTACATTGTCGTATAAAACTGTCCCGTCCTGGGCAATCCAGGTAATTCTGCTAGAGTATCTCAGTCCCTCCAAATAATCCATTCCAAGGGATTCCACTCCCCTGGCTACCAAAAAAGCCTCATTTTCCAACTCTGAGGTTAACTTATCCCCAAAATATTGATACAGCACTCCCATAAAAAGGGCCACCGACAGCAGAAATACACAGATCCCTACCGCCATGGAATTTCGAAAAATTTTTGCTGTCATATCTGACTCCTTATTCCTGCTTCTTCCTTCCACCGGGTTCAAGCCCCGGTAATTTTATAACCAATCCCCCGTACAGTCTCAATACAGTTACCGGATTCACCCAATTTCTGCCGTAATGTCCGAATATGGACGTCCACTGTTCGACTGGCACCGTCAAATTCATAACCCCAGATGGTATTAAGCAGCTGATCACGGGTAAACACGGTCCCCTTTCTTTCCAAAAGCAAGCACAGAAGCTGGAACTCTTTCAAAGTTAACGACACATCCCGATCTCCGTCCCGAACAATATGTCGGCCCGGATCTACATAGAGCGGCCCAACTTCATACACTGTTCCATTTTCTTCGTTTTGCCCTGCGTGCCGCAATGCGGTCCGGATACGCGCCATCAACTCCATCATTCCAAAGGGTTTTGAAATGTAGTCGTCTGCCCCCTCATCCAGTCCCAGCACTTTATCATATTCTGTTCCTTTTGCGGTAAGCATCAATACCGGGAGTTTTCGAGTATCTGGATCTTTCCGCAGCCGCTTAAGTACTTGTAGACCATCCTCTTCCGGCAGCATGATATCCAACAAAACCAGGTCAGGTTTTTTCTCCTCCATCGCCGACCAAAAGGTGGAAGGACGCTCAAACCCTTCCGCCTCCATTCCCTGACTGTTCAAGGTATACACCACTAATTTTCGGATGCTGGCATCATCCTCCAGAATATAGATCATCGTCCGTCCCGGCCTCCCCTGTATTCAAACTTTGTTTTGCGGTTAATCGTCCTCATATGTCCCGGTGATGGCGTACTCCACCCACTGAGCAATGTTGCAAGCATGATCTCCGATCCGTTCAAAATATTTTGCAATCATCATCATGTCCAAACAAACACTTCCTGCTTTTCCCGCAGCAATGAGGCTGATGAGTTCCTCCCTCACCTGTAAAAACAGATGGTCCAATTTGTCATCCTGGGCAATGACGGAGTGGGCCAACGCCAGATCTCCTCGTACAAAGGAATCTACACTGTCCGTCACCATGGAAATAGCTTCCCGCGCCATCTCTTCCATGGGTACCTGACGTGCTAACTGGTTGCTTTCAATGTCCCGGGAAATTTCTGCAATATCCGCGGCCTGATCACCAATACGCTCCATATCTGAAATCATCCGCAATGCTGCAGATACCGCACGCAAATCACTGGCTACCGGCTGTTGCCGGAGCAGGAGCTTCATGCACTGCCCCTCAATATCTCGCTCTTTGTGGTCAATTTCCTGCTCCAGTTGGCAGGCCCGCTCTCCAAGGCTTCCGTCTTCTTCTAGATATGCTTTGGTGGCAGCAGAAATGGCCTCCTCACACAGTGCCCCCATCTTGATTAACTCTACGTTCAGCTGTTCCAACTGTTCATTAAATGTATTGCGCATCTCAGCCGAACCTCCCTGTGATGTAGTCCTCAGTCCGCTTGTCTTGCGGCATGGAGAAAATCTGTTCCGTATCTCCGAACTCTACTAATTCTCCGAGTAAGAAAAAAGCGGTTTTGTCCGAAATTCGGGCGGCCTGCTGCATGTTATGGGTAACCATGATGATAGTATAATCTTTTTTCAATTCTACCGCAAGGTCCTCAATTTTTGAGGTAGAGATGGGATCCAGTGCAGAAGTAGCTTCATCCATCAACAGTACATCTGGCTTGACTGCCAGAGCACGGGCAATGCATAGCCGCTGCTGCTGCCCACCGGACAGTCCCAGTGCTGATTTTTTCAGCCGGTCTTTGACCTCGTTCCAGATTGCAGCACCTCTCAGCGATTCTTCCACAATCTCATCCAATTTTACTTTGTTGCGTACACCGTGCGTCCTCGGACCGTAGGCAACGTTGTCATAGATGGACATAGGAAACGGGTTTGGCTTCTGAAACACCATACCGATGCGCTTGCGTAAATCCGTAACATCTTGCTCTGGGGCATAGATCTCCTGGCCACGATAGGTTAAAGATCCAGTAATCTTGACATTGGGAATCAAGTCGTTCATGCGATTAATTGTACGCAAAAAGGTAGACTTTCCACAGCCGGAAGGTCCAATCAGTGCGGTAATTTCTCGCTCAGGGATATCAATCATCACATCTTTCAGTGCATGATTTTCACCATAGTATAGATTTAGTTCCCGGGCAGAGAGAATGATATCTTCCATATAGGATGAAGGCTCCTTTTCTCTAAAGATATTATTTTTGTTTCAATTTTTTCCCGGCCAGTTTTGCCGCAATGTTGATGAAGAAGGTAAGAACCAGCAGTACCACTGCCACCGCAAAGGCTGGATCCATAATCGCCCGCTCCTTTGCAAAGACATATGCTCAGACCCAGGCAAGTCAATTTTTTCATATTAAGTACTCCTTTTACCATTTAGTTTCTTCTCTGGATTACGGTGCTCAGTATAAAAAGTCTTTGTAAAATGCAAAACAGCTCCTATGTTAACTCTTTGTAAAATCGAACGTTTTGTAAAATAAATCAAACAAGGGCCTGAAGCGCATTCCGCTTCAGGCCCTTGTTTCAAAAAACGGCGAGATTTCTCCGCGTCAGTTTTACCCCGCTGCAGAATTTCGATCTCGAAACAGCAGGGACACACACCACACTGCGGACAGACCAACCAGGGTATATACTACCCGGCTAATCATACTGCCCGACCCGCCACAGGCAAAGGCAACCAAATCAAACTGGAACAGTCCTACACTACCCCAGTTCAGGCCGCCAATGATCAGCAAAGTCAGAGCGATTTTGTCCATGATCACGTCAGATTACCTCCTCGGATTGGCTTCCGAGGGTAGCTTTCCCGCATCAACTCTATTTTATACGTTTTATAATGACGCTATGTCTCTCTCCTCATTTCTCTCCAGCTGCTCTCCTCCAAATCCATTGGGTAATAACTGAGACAGAGTTGCCTCTGCCACTGCTCCATCCCCCCGCACTGCCAATATCCGCAAATCAGGTGCAAACTCATACAGCATCTGCCGACAGATCCCACAGGGCCAGCAGTAGTCTGGACCGGACCCTGCAATGGCAATTGTCCGCCAGTCACTCCGATGACCTTCACTCACCGCCTTCAGTAAAGCTGTCCGTTCTGCACAAACGGTACAACCGTAGGAGGCGTTTTCCACATTGCATCCAGTATATACTGTCCCATCTTCACATAGTAATGCTGCACCGACTGGAAAATTAGAATAGGGAGCATAGGCCATCTCTTGCATCGCAACAGCAGTAGAAATTAAATCCTTTTCCGTCATGACTCATCCTCCTGTGTTTTGCTTTCTCATTTTCTTTTGCCTTACTTTCTCTCTTTGCCATGTTCCACCGTGAAAAAACTTGCATTTCCATTCGCTTATGATTATAATGAAGATATTCTTCATCGTCTATGGTGAAATGGAAAATTAGGGAGCTCGCAAACGGGCTGAGAGGAAGCTGTGCGCTTCGACCTGTGACCTGATTTGGGTAATGCCAACGTAGGGAGATAGTTTGCGGTCTTTCCCGCGGGAACGTCTTTCCGAAAAGCTGGACGTGCCCGCGGTTTTTGATTTTCTTGTCTGGGAGGTATTTTTTTGTTTGGTGTTTGCTTGGAGCGCGTGCGGCAAACCGCTCCTTTAATACATTGTATCACAAATTATGTCACCGTGAACGACGTGGCAAATGTTCTTTTAGCTTGCGGTGCCAGCCCAGTTATGGCCGATGAGCCAATGGAAGTGGAAGAAATCTCTACCCTGGCCAAAGGTCTAACCCTAAATTTAGGCACCCTAAGCCAACGAACTGTGCCCGCTATGTTGTCTGCCGGCCAGACCGCTGCCCGACTCCAACACCCCATTGTATTGGATCCCGTAGGGGTGGGAGCGAGCCGATTCCGCAGTCAAAGCGCCCAGACTCTATTGGAACAACTGCCTATCGCCGCCATCCGATGCAATTTTTCCGAACTGCGCGTATTGATGGGCCAGCATGCTGGTACCCGGGGCGTAGATGCCGACAATTGTGACCAGAATGCAGAAAATCACCTGACATCGAGGGTTTCCTTTGCCAAAGCTGCTGCTAAACATTTTCGCTGCATTGTAGCAGTTACCGGCTCCATTGATCTGATAACAGACGGACGGCATTGCTTTCTGATACAAAACGGCCGCTCTGAGATGCGACAAGTCACCGGCACAGGATGTCAACTTTCCGCTCTCACCGCTGCTTTTTTAGCGGCAAACCAAGACCACCCTCTGGAAGCAGCGGCGGCGGCAGTCGCCTGTATGGGGTTGGCAGGAGAAATTGGCTGGTCTCACTTGTCACCACATCAGGGCAACGCTACCTATCGCAATCAGATCATTGACGCGATCTATCACATGGATGCCCAGCAATTGGAGGAGGGAGCCAAATATGAATTGCAGTAAAGAAAATCTGCTACTCTATGCCGTCACAGACCGAACTTGGTTAGGGGAAAAGACTTTAGCCTGGCAGGTAGAGCAAGCCCTGGAGGGCGGCGTCACCATGGTCCAAATTCGAGAGAAGCACCTCTCACCAGAGGCTTTTTCCACACAAGCCCGTGAGTTAAAAACACTATGTCGTCGCTTCGGAGTTCCTCTTATCGTAAACGACAACGTGGACTTAGCTCTGGAGTTGAATGCGGACGGTGTTCATGTCGGACAAGAAGATTTGGAGGCAAGTCAAGCACGAGCCAAATTGGGCCCCAATCGAATTTTGGGTGTGTCTGCTCATACGGTAGAACAAGCCCTTCGTGCCCAAAGCGCAGGGGCTGATTATTTGGGAGTAGGAGCCGTCTTCCCCACTGGCACCAAGTCGGATGCCTCTGTTCTTCCTTTTCAAACTTTAAAAGCAATCTGCACCGCGGTGGACATACCTGCTGTGGCTATTGGTGGTATTTCTGCTCAAAATATCCATCAGTTGGCCGGAAGCGGTATCTGTGGCGTGGCAGTGGTCTCAGCCCTGTTTGCCCAACCGGATATTCGAGCCGCAGCTGCCCATCTGCGCACCTTGTGCCAGAACACAATTTTGCTATGAGACCGGACGGCGCTATTTTTGATTTGGACGGCACGCTGATTGACTCCATGTATATCTGGGATTGGGTCCCTGGAGAGGTAGTGCGGCAGTTTGGGAGAACTCCGCCTCCAAACCTAGCGCATACCATCCAGGAAATGGGGCGGAAGGAAGCAGCAGACTTCCTTATTTCTACGTTTCACTTGCCCAAAACTTCTGAGCAAATCATGACGATGGTCAACGAATTGGTGGATGTGGAATACCGGGACCGAGTTTCTCTGAAACCTGGCGTACGTACCTTGCTAAATAGATTATCCGAGTTGAAAGTCCCTTGCGCGGTGGCCACCGCCAGTGAAAGTTACCAAGCAGAGCAAGCCCTGAAACGTTTAGGCGTCTGGAATCACTTCCGTTTTGCAATCAGCAGTATGCAATATGGGCCGAAAACTGGTCCCACTCTTTATCTAGAGGCTGCCAGAAGGTTGGGCTGTGCACCGGAACACACTCTTGTTTTTGAAGATGCCCTCCATGCCGCTCGCTCCGCTCGAGCAGGCGGATTTCTGGTCGCAGGCGTATTTGACCCCTCGGCGAAAAACGATCAGTCTCTTTTACACTCCGTATCCCACTGGTATCTCCCGAAACTGGACGACCCTTTGTTTCTGGAGCAGTTGAGATAGACAGCTATAATCTTCCTCCTGTTGGGGGAAGGCTAAGCTGCGCGGCAGATTGGGGGCACCACCTTCTGTCGCGTAACAAAACTTCAATGCCAATTATTTTGAAAGGAGTTTTCCATGAAAACAGCATTGACGATCGCTGGAAGTGATTCCAGCGGAGGCGCCGGGATTCAGGCCGATATCAAGACTATGACCGCCAATGGCGTATACGCCATGAGTGCGATCACCGCCCTGACCGCCCAGAACACCACCGGCGTCTACGGAATTTTAGAATCCTCTCCCGACTTTCTCGCCCAGCAACTTGATTGTATTTTTACAGATATTTTTCCTGATGCAGTCAAAACTGGGATGGTCTCCTCCACTGCTTTAATTGAGGTAATTGCAGACCGACTCAGGCATTATCAGGCTAAAAACATTGTCATTGATCCTGTGATGGTAGCCACCAGTGGCTCTCGACTGATCTCTGAAGAGGCGGTAGATGCGCTGAAGCAATTGCTTCTTCCTCTGGCTACTGTCCTTACTCCCAACATTCCAGAAGCTGAGGTCCTCTCTGGACAGTCCATCACCTCTCCCCAGGACATGGAACGATCGGCTCAGATTATCGGAGAAACTTATGGCTGCGCAGTGCTATGCAAAGGCGGTCACCAGGTAAGCGATGCAGATGACCTATTGTGGCGGCCGGAAGGTGCCACATGGTTTCGTGGGCACCGAATTCAAAATTCCAACACCCACGGAACCGGCTGTACCCTCTCTTCTGCCATTGCGTCTAACTTAGCCAAAGGCTATGACCTGGATACTGCAGTAGAGCGTGCCAAGTCCTACATCTCTGGTGCCCTGAGTGCTATGCTGGATCTGGGCACCGGCAGTGGGCCTTTGGATCACACATTTGCTCTGTCCGGCCCCTTTTGTTCTCATATGAAACCTTGACCTACTTTTCGGGCTACCGATATATGATAAAAAGGAGACTTTGATATGCCACGCAACTATACTACCCAGATGGATGCCGCACGTAGAGGCATTGTGACCCCAGAATTGGAAGCCGTCGCCCGAAAAGAGCAGATGCGAGTAGAGGAATTAATGCCTTTGGTGGCCAGCGGTAAAGTGGCCATTCCTGCAAACCGTTTACATACCTGCTTGGAACCGGAAGGCATTGGTTCCATGCTACGCACCAAAATCAACGTCAATTTGGGCGTCTCACGAGACTGCAAAGATTACGATGTGGAGATGCAAAAAGTCCTCTCCGCCGTCCACATGGGGGCCGAGGCCATCATGGACTTGTCCAGCCATGGGAATACACAGCCTTTCCGCCGCAAACTCACTGCTGAGTGCCCTGCCATGATTGGAACCGTTCCCATCTATGACAGTGTTATCCACTACCAGCGGGATCTGAACACACTCAGCGCCAAAGACTTTCTTGATGTCATCCGTTTGCATGCGCAAGATGGTGTAGATTTCGTTACCCTCCATTGTGGCATCACCCGTAAGACCATTGACCAGATCCGCCAACACAAAAGAAAAATGAACATTGTCTCCCGAGGCGGCTCTCTCGTCTTCGCCTGGATGTGTATGACCGGAGAAGAAAATCCTTTTTATGAGTACTATGATGAGATTCTAGACATCTGTCGTGAGTACGATGTCACCATCTCTCTCGGAGATGCCTGTCGGCCCGGTTGTCTAGCCGACGCCACCGATGTGTGTCAAATAGAAGAGTTGGTCCGACTCGGTGAACTCACCAAGCGCGCCTGGGAAAAGGATGTGCAAGTAATGGTGGAAGGCCCCGGCCATGTCCCTATGGATCAGATTGCCGCCAACATGAAAGTACAGCAAACCATTTGCATGGGCGCTCCCTTCTATGTTTTAGGCCCTCTGGTCACCGACATCGCTCCGGGTTACGATCACATTACTGCCGCTATCGGTGGGGCCATTGCCGCTATGAATGGTGCGGCGTTTCTCTGCTATGTCACCCCTGCAGAGCATTTGGCGCTCCCCAATCTGGACGACGTGAAACAGGGGATTATTGCCAGCAAAATTGCGGCCCACGCTGCTGACATTGCCAAGGGTGTCCGGGGTGCCCGAGACATTGACGACAAAATGGGGGATGCCCGCCGCGCTCTGGACTGGGAGGCGCAGTGGGCTTGCGCCTTGGACCCAGAGACGGCAAAATCCATTCGAGCCGACCGCTCCCCTGAACACGACGATACCTGCTCGATGTGCGGCAAGTTCTGTGCCGTACGCAGCATGAACAAAGCTCTCAGTGGAGAATTGGTGGATATCCTATAATCCTCTCTGAAACAAGCTGGAGAAAACAATGGCCGGACGGAATATCCCGTCCGGCCATTTACATTGGTTACAGGTCCATGGCCTGGGTCAGATGATCTACCGCTTCATTCACTCTCTTGGCCGCCTGATGCGCCGCGCGCCGGATTTGACGCTGCGAGGGTGCCATAGCCATGCCGAGGGCCGTGCCTGCCACCATTCCAGCCGCCATACCAAGGGCAAATTTTCCGTTTCCGGAACAACATTCCATGTTCATTTCCGTCGCCTCCTTCCGGCAAAGTTTCTAAGTTGTGTAGAAACTTTGCGCAGCATTATTCTTTCCGGAAATCCGGAAAAATTCGTTGCTAAATCCTGTCTATTCCGCTATAATTTATTCTGGTATTGGTATGAGCATCTTTTTTCAGTATGCCTCAACCTTTTTCTTCCGTGATTTCGTTTATTTTGTCAAATTTATTTTTGAGTTAACCGTGCCTGTGATTTTTCCGGAGGACTTTCACGTATGAAACTATTAATTCAAAATGGTCGGGTCGTTCACCCGGTCACCAACGCTGTATTGCTTCAAGATGTGTTGATTGAAGATGGAAAAATTTCTCTTCTGGAACGCAAACTTCCAGCCCAGGCTGACCAGGTCATTGACGCCTCCGGCATGGTGGTTTGTCCCGGACTGGTTGATATGCATGTCCATCTGCGCGACCCTGGTCTCACCTATAAAGAGGATATTTTAACCGGCTGTGCCGCCGCCGCTCGGGGAGGGGTCACTGCAATGGCTTGTATGGCCAACACTGATCCTACTGTAGATACTCCTGAGTTGGTATCCTATGTCCAGAATCGAGCCAAAGAGGGCTGCGGCGTCCAAGTTTATCCAATTGCTGCTCTCTCCAAAGGGTTGCGCGGGGAGGAGCCTACAGATGCAGATGCTCTGAAAAAAGCTGGGGCTATTGCCTTGTCCGATGATGGAAACAATGTAGACAATGCCAACCTGATGCGGGATGTGCTCATCCGCACCGCCCGATTAGGGATCCCAGTTTTGTGCCACTGTGAAGACACGACTATGGTAACGGGTCGAGCCGTAAACGAGGGGAGTGTCTCTCGCCAACTTTGGCTGGAAGGCCGCCCTGCCATTGCCGAAGAAATCGTGGTTATGCGAGATGCTATGCTGGCTGAGGAGACCGGAGCCCATGTCCACATCTGTCATGTCTCTACTGCCCGGAGTGTGGATATTATCCGTCGGATGAAAAAGAAAGGCGTTTCCATCACCTGTGAGACTTGTCCACAGTACTTTACGCTCACGGAGGATGAGGTTCTTACGCAAGGCGCAATGGCCCGCATCAACCCTCCCTTGCGCACTGCCCAAGATGTAAAAGGCATCCTAGCCGGTTTAAAGGATGGCACCATCGATGTCATTGCCACCGACCACGCTCCACACTCTGCCGAGGAAAAGGCCCGGCCTCTCACCCGCGCTCCCAGCGGCATGATTGGCCTGGAGACATCTTTGGCTATGACACTGACCCAACTGTACCATACCGGCAAAATGCAGCTGCCCGCCATCATCCGACGCATGACTACCAACCCTGCGGATATTCTCCACATTCCCAAGGGCCGTATGTCTCTTGGGGTGGACGCCGACTTGACGATCTTTGATCCGGATGAAGAGTGGGTAATTGACCCAAACCAATTTGCTTCTAAGGCTCGTAACACCCCCTTTGCCGGGCGTACGGTGAAGGGCAAGGTGAAATATACCATTGTAGGCGGCCGTATCATTTATCAGGACACCTGAACCAGTCTGCTGTGAAAGGAAGGAATCTTTTCCCATGTCATTTGATCATTTACAAGATAAAATTCGCGCGATGAAAAACCCCACTGTGGCTGGGCTGGATGCCCGCATTGAATATGTCCCTGCCCACATCCGTCAGGCCGCTTTTGAAGAACATGGAATTGGTCTAAAGGGGGCTTGCGAAGCCATTTGGCAGTTTAATGTGGGCCTCATTGATGCCCTGTGTGATATTGTCCCCGCAGTCAAACCCCAGTCCGCCTACTACGAAAATTTAGGTTGGCAGGGGATGGAAATGTTGGAGCGTACCATCCGTTACGCCAAGAGTAAAGGCCTATTTGTCATTGCAGACATCAAACGGGGAGATATCGGCTCCACTGCCACCGCTTATGCAGAAGGATGGCTCGCAGGTGCTAACATCGAAGGCCAACAATTCAAATCCTTTGACGCTGACTGTGTTACCCTCAACGGCTATATGGGTTCTGACTCCATCAAGCCCTTCCTGGAAGCCGCCAAAGCAGAGGATAAATGTATCTTTGTTCTGGTAAAGACCTCCAATCCCGGTTCTGGAGAATTGCAGGACATAGTGGCTGGCGACCGGTTGGTTTACCAGGTCATGGGCGACTTAAATGAGCGTATTGCCAAAGGTAGTGAAGGCAAGTACGGCTATACCTGTGCAGGAGCCGTTACTGGTGCTACCTATCCCTCGGACATTCGGGCATTGCGCAAACGGTTAGAGCACACCTTCTTCTTGGTGCCCGGCTATGGAGCCCAGGGAGGAACTGCCGATGATGTTCGCTACGCGTTCGACAAGTACGGGCACGGAGCCATTGTTAACTCCTCTCGCGGTATTATGTGCGCGTGGCAAAAGACCGGTGGAGATGGCCATGACTTTCAACAGGCCGCCCGCAGTGCCGCCCTTGCCATGCGGGATGACATCAAACAATTTGTGACCATTGTATAACTTTAAAAAGGCGTGACGAGCATGAAAGTGGAACGCAAATGTAAAATCGTCTCCAAAGAATGGCTGAACCCTGACGCCGTCTTTCTGGTGTTAGAGGTAGGAGACATGGTCCGCACCTCTTTCCGTGGACCAGGCCAGTTTGTCCACATTAAATGTGGAGACAGATTGCTTTTACGCCGTCCCATCTCCGTGTGCTCCTGTATGGAGGACGACCCTGACGACCTGTTGTCTATTGTCTTTGAGGTCCGGGGAGAGGGAACACAGTGGCTGGCAAACCGACCGGTAGGGCACAGTTTGGATGTACTGGGCTTGGCAGGAAATGGCTTTTCCATGCAGCCGGATGGACGTTATCTATTGGTCGGAGGAGGAATAGGGGTTCCTCCTATGATGGGCTGCGCCCAGTACTCTGGTGGAAAGGCTACCGCCATTGTAGGCTTCCGCTCTCGGGAGCGAGCCATTCTCTTGCCTCAGATGGAGGAAAGCTGCTCCAAGGTCTTGGTGGCTACCGATGACGGCTCCCTGGGATATCACGGTTTTGTGGATGCCCTAGTTCGCCAGGAGTTGACACAAGATCGCGGATATGATGGGGTTTTGGCCTGCGGCCCAAAGCTGATGCTTCGTAATGTGGCCCGAGTTGCGGAGGAATTTGGCATATCCTGCCAGGTGTCCATGGAGGAGCGAATGGGCTGCGGCATCGGCGCCTGTTTGGTATGTGCTTGCGACATGAAAGATGGCCAACGTCGGCATGTGTGCAAGGATGGCCCTGTCTTTAATGCGAAGGAGGTGGATTGGGATGCCTAATTCTCGAATTGGAGGATCTGATGGCCCACTCTTTCTTCCCAAGCACAACGTAGGTGGTGCGCTGACCGGTTCTCGCCCCGATCCCACTGTGCGCCCCTCTCGTCCAGAGGAACCTCTACCCACTGTGGACCAGTCTGTCACTCTCGCTGGGATGACCATGAAAAACCCCGTTGTGGTGGCCTCTGGAACCTTTGGTTTTGGGCGGGAATACGGCCAGTTCTATAATCTAGCAGAATTAGGCGGGATCTGTGCCAAAGGCCTCACCCTCTATCCTCGAGAGGGGAATCCAGCACCACGCATTGCAGAAACACCTCAGGGCATTCTAAACTCTGTAGGATTGCAAAATCCCGGAGTAGACGCTTTTGTGGAGATGGAACTTCCCTTCCTGCGCCAGTACGATGTGAAAATTATTGCCAACATCTCAGGTAACACACCGGAGGAATATGGTATTCTCTGCGAAAAACTCTCCAGCGCTGGAGTCGACATGATTGAAGTCAACATCTCTTGTCCCAATGTGAAGGCGGGTGGTTTAGCTTATGGCACCCGTCCGGAGCTTGCCGCTGAAGTCACTCAGGTAGCCAAAGCCCACGCAGGAAACGTTCCGGTGATGGTCAAGCTTTCCCCTAACGTCACCGACATTACTCAAATTGCTAAAGCAGTAGCTGACGCCGGGGCAGATGCTCTGTCCCTTATTAACACCATCCGCGGAATGCGCATCGATATAAACACGCGACGCCCGGTTCTAAAAATGAACACCGGCGGTCTATCTGGGCCTGCCGTACTGCCGGTAGCGGTACGCATGGTCTGGGAAGTTGCTCAAACCGTATCCCTCCCCATTCTAGGGATGGGTGGGGTATCCAAGGGCGAAGATGCAGCCCAATTGATGTTGGCGGGCGCCAGCGCTGTGGCGGTTGGAACCGCACTCTTCTCCGATCCTTATGCTCCTCTCCATGTCCGTGATGGCTTGGCTCGCATTGCTGCCCGGCAGGGACTTACCCGAGTTCGGGAGTTGACTGGTGCTATCCGGCCCTGGTAACTGGATCTGGCTGCTGTCTAATCGTGTTCCTCCCTCGGCGGAGTCTACCCATCCCAGACAAAGGACTGAACAAGAAACATTATGACAACCATTTACCTTATTCGCCATGCAGAAGCAGAAGGAAACTTATATCGCCGCATCCACGGTTGGTACAACGCCCTCGTCACAGAGAACGGCTTTTTACAGATTCAGGCTTTGGAAAAACGTTTTCAGGAAATCCCAGTAGATGCGGTTTATTCCAGCGACCTTTACCGCACTATGGCTACTGCTCGCGCCGTCTATATTCCAAAAGGTCTGACTCTTCACACCGATCCACAACTCCGAGAGGTCCATATGGGGGATTGGGAGGATTGCCCCTGGGGAGAAATCTATCGCAGTGCTCCAGTGGAAATGGCACAGTTTAACCATAGTGACCCGGCCTGGCGTGCCCCCCATGGGGATAGTTTGGGTGACTTAGGTGATCGTGTCCAACAGGCTATTACCCGCATTGCCAGAGCCCATATGGGAGAAACCGTGGCAATCTTCTGCCATGGTACTGCCATCCGACAGTTCCTGGCCAATGTGAAAGGACTCTCCCCACAGCAGTGGCATGACCAACCTCACTTTGACAACACCGCCGTCACCTGTCTAACCTTTGATGGGGCAGCCTTTTCCATTCGCTTTGAAGGAGATGTATCCCATCTCCCAGAGGAATTATTGACGTTGAAGCGCCAAAATTGGTGGAAAAAAGATGCCGGGCTGCGGGATATTAATTTGTGGTTTCGTCCTCTTGATTGGGAAAAAGAACGGGATATCTATCTGGAAGCCCGCCGGGATGCCTGGACCTGTACCCATATCCACGGTCCAGAATTTCTTCCAGAAGGCTTTCTGCAGGATGCCCAGGAGCATTTGTCCCACTCCCCTTGGGGCGTTACTCTGGCCATGGACCGGGAAGAGATTGCCGGTGTGTTGCAATTAGACACAAATCGCTACCAGCAAGATGGCGCCGGATACATCCCCTTTTGTTACATCGTTCCCGCCCTGCGCGAACATAATTTAGGGGTACAGCTGATTGGCCAAGCCGTCTCCTTCTTCCGCCCTTTGGGGCGCGATAAGCTTCGCCTCCGCTGCGCTCCATATAACCACCGCGCCCAGCACTTTTACCGCAAATATGGCTTTTACAAAATTGGTGAGGAGCAGGGTAGCCGAGTACCTCTGGATATTTTAGAAAAATATATCGGTTATGAGCGGTGATCCACACTGGACACGATATTCCTGACCCGGACCCGAAGCAGGGTTCGGGTCCATTTTAAGAGGTAATGAAAAGAGGACCACCATGAGTTTTGACCGTGATTTATTTTTGCCTGTCTCTCAGGAGGACATGGCCCACCGCGGCTGGGAGAATTATGACTTTCTTCTTATCACTGGAGATGCCTATGTAGACCATCCCTCTTTTGGCCCCACCATCATCGGTCGGGTGCTGGAAGCCAAAGGCTATCGGGTCGCCATTCTCTCCCAACCAAACTGGCGCACACCAGATGCCTTTGCCGCGCTGGGACGTCCCCGGCTCGGCGTGCTTATTTCCGCGGGGAATTTGGATTCTATGGTGGCCCATTACACCGCAGCCAAAAAGCGCCGCCACGACGACGCCTATTCTCCCGGTCGAAAACCTGGACTGCGCCCCGACCACGCCACTGTGGTCTATGCAAACCGTGTGCGAGAAGTTTTTGGAGATATCCCCATCATCATTGGCGGATTAGAAGCCTCCCTTCGCCGGTTTGCTCATTACGACTATTGGGAGGACAAAGTCCGCCGCTCCATCCTTTTTGACGCGCAGGCAGATCTTCTCACATATGGCATGGGGGAAAAGGCATCCATTGAAATTGCCCAGCGGCTGGCCTCCGGCACCCCCGTGAGGGAGATCACAGATGTTCGGGGCACCTGTGTAGTCATCGATCATCCAGGGTTGTGCAGCTATTCCTATGTAGAGGTCCCTTCCTTTGAAGCCGTATCCCAGTCCAAACAGGCCTACGCTCAAGCAAATCAAACAGAATATTTGGAACATGATCCTGTGGTGGGCAAAGCGATCCTGCAAAAACATGGCCGTAAATTTCTCCTGGTCAATCCCCCTGCCCCTCCCTTGTCTACCTCCGAGATGGACTGGGTGGCAGAGTTGCCCTATGTTCGGGAGCCTCATCCCATGTACGACTCTCTTGGTGGTGTCCCCGCCATTGAAGAGGTTCGCTTTTCCATCACCCACAACCGAGGCTGTTTCGGAGCTTGTAACTTCTGCTCTCTGGCTTTTCACCAAGGCCGCATGATCTCCGCACGTAGCCACGAAAGCGTTTTACGGGAAGCTACTGCGCTCACCCAACATCCCGGCTTTAAAGGCTACATCCACGATGTGGGCGGCCCTTCCGCCACCTTTCGCCGCCCCTCTTGTCAAAAGCAGCAGAAAGCCGGACTATGTAAAAATCGTTCCTGTCTCGCCCCAGAACCCTGTCCAAATCTGGATGCGGATCACACCGACTATATGATGCTCTTGCGTAAACTTCGGGCTCTTCCGGGCGTAAAAAAAGTTTTTATCCGGTCAGGCATCCGGTTTGACTATCTGATGAAAGATCCCAGCGGGGAGTTTTTCACAGATTTAGTTCAACACCATATCTCTGGACAGCTGAAAGTGGCTCCAGAGCACTGCGTCAATCACACCTTAGATTATATGGGAAAGCCTCACATCGAAGTATATGAGAAGTTCCGAGAGAAATATTTTAAACTCAATCGCCGTTATGGGAAAGATCAGTACCTTGTTCCTTATCTCATCTCTTCCCATCCGGGATGCACGTTGGCCGATGCAGTACAATTGGCTGAATGGCTTAATCGCCAAGGTCATATGCCTGAGCAAGTTCAGGACTTCTACCCTACCCCCGGCACTCTTGCTACCTGTATGTGGTATACGGGTCTAGATCCCAGAACCATGCAACCAGTCTTTGTTCCCAAATCTCCCCATGACAAAGCTCTGCAGCGTGCTTTGATGCAATGGCGCAAACCCCAAAACCGCGCTCTTGTGTTAGAAGCCCTCCACCGCACCGACCGTGAGGATTTGATCGGCTATGGAAAGCATTGTCTTATACGGCCCAATGGCTCTGGACGTACCAATTCCAACGATCACTCCCGATCTGCCCACTCCTCTTTGTCCTCAGCCCCCCTAAAAAATGGTAAGCAAAAAAAATCTTCCTCTAAAAACCAACGTTTTATGCAACCTTCCTCCACGCAGACTCATGACCATCCCAAACGGAAAACTGGCTGGGCAAAACCCAAATCTTCCGTGAAAAAGAGAAATAAAAAACACGTTCCTTTCTAAATCTTATATTGATAAATATTTAAATACGAGGGGATATCCAGATGGATGTCCCCTCGTATTTATTTGTTTAAAAGAAGAATTAAACTATTTTGAATACTCTAAATTGTTTTCTATCTGCACGTGTTCTGAGATTATTGATTCATGATGTCCCGGGTAGCGTTTCGCACTCCATTTCCTAAGTCACCTACGGCATCTCCAACTGCTTTCCCTGCATCCCCTACTGCATTGCCAGCATCTCGCATGAGGTCTCGGGCGTCTTGCGTCCAGTCACGGGTAGTATACTTTGTAGGATCTTTAACTTGCCCATCCTTGCCAGCAGTATATTGCCCGTCATTCAGGTAATCATAAGCAGTACGGTGCCGCGTGGTCGCCTTACCAGAACCCCCTGCCTCATACCCAGTTCGTCCCGGCACACTGTTACGGGCCTGACTTACGCTTCCAGACATATTGCCCGAACCTTCCATATTTCCTGAATCTTTGCCACTATCACTACAAGCCGTCAGCGTTACCGCTAATCCCAGCGCCAGCGCTGTGGCAATCCATCTCTCTTTCATTTTAAATCCTCCCGCTCCATTCTCCCAATGGAAGTCCCATCCGCCAAGTAGTATATGCGTTTTTTTCAAGCGCACCCCCGGCAATGATTGGCGAAAAAATGGAACTTTTTTACTACGCTTTTTGTATGATGTTGGAAAAAACTTCTCCACCCCTCTTGCAATCTTTCTTGCGATATGGTATAGTTTTAGTGTAATTAAGGTAGTATTGGTGAGAGTGGAGTCAAGGCTCCGCTCTTTTTGATTGACTAAATTTAAGATATTACAAGATAGGCCGAATTTTATTCGACCAAGGGGAGGGGTTTTATGGCAAAAGTAACGGACACAGTGGCTGATTTAGCCGCCCCCTATGTGGAAGCCGCCGGCTGCTCGTTGTGGGACGTGGAATATGTAAAAGAGGCAGGAGAGTGGTTTCTGCGTATCTACATTGATAAAGAAGGCGGTGTCTCAATTGATGACTGCGAGGCCGTCTCACGTCCCCTTTCTGACAAACTAGACGAGGCAGATCCCATCGAAGGCAGTTACACATTTGAAGTATCTTCTGCTGGCGCAGATCGCACCTTAAAAAAACCCGAGCACTTTGCCCGTTTTCTTGGGTCAGAGGTAGAGGTAAAGCTCTATCGTCCAAGAGAAGGGCGCAAACAGATTGTGGGAAAACTACTTGATTTCCAAGACGGAGACCTAACTTTAGAAGAAAATGGAAGCCCCGTATCTTTTGAAAAAAAAGAGATCGCGTTGGTACGGCTGTACCCCCGCTTTTCGTTTTAGGAGGAAAACACCGTGGCTAAGAGAACGCCAAAAAATGTGAACAGCAATGAACTGGACGGGAAGGAATTTTTTGCAGCTATTGC
This sequence comes from Lawsonibacter sp., assembly GCA_050943895.1. Taxonomy (GTDB): domain Bacteria; phylum Bacillota; class Clostridia; order Oscillospirales; family Oscillospiraceae; genus Lawsonibacter. The sequence continues at coordinate 143,597 of JBMNQA010000004.1, read as the reverse complement.
CCAGATTGAAGAGGAAAAAGGCATTAAACCAGGCTACATGATGGAAAAAATTACGCAAGCTCTTCTTTCTGCCTATCGTCGTGACCACGAGGGCGTGGGTGATAACTTGGTCATTGAAGCCAACGAGGAAGCTGCCACTGTCCGTCTATTTTTGAAAAAAGATATTGTCGAAGTCGTGGATAATCCTGCTACTGAAATTGCTTTGGACGAAGCGCGTGCTGTATTGCCTCAGGCTCAATTGGGTGACGTGGTACGCATTGAAATTAAGCCCAAAAATTTTGGTCGTGTGGCCGCTCAAACTGCCCGTCAGGTCATTATTCAGGGGATTCGTGAAGCAGAACAGGGAATGGTCTATGATGAGTTTTGCTCCAAAGAACATGAATTACTCACTGGTGTGGTCACCCGTATTGATCCCCGCAATGGTTCTGTGGCACTGCGCATCCATTCCGGATCCGAATTTACAGACGCCTACCTGGGCATGAGTGAGCAAGTGAAAGGTGAGAATTACGTGGAAGGCCAGCGGTTGAAGGTCTATGTTGTAGAGGTCCGCCGCGCCACAAAAGGTCCTCAAGTTCTTATTTCCCGCACCCATCCAGGTTTGGTCAAGCGTCTATTTGAATTAGAGGTCCCGGAAATTTACGATGGAACAGTAGAAATTAAATCCGTAGCCCGAGAAGCCGGCTCCCGAACCAAACTGGCTGTGTGGTCTGCAGATCCTAATGTGGATCCCATCGGCGCCTGTGTTGGTCCAAGAGGACAGAGAGTGAATACCATTGTAGAAGAACTCAAGGGCGAGAAGATGGACATTATTAAATATTCCGAAAGCCCTGCCGAATACATTGCTGCCGCGCTCTCCCCTGCTGACGTTCTCAGCGTAGAAGAATTGCCTGATGGAAAAAGCTGCCGGGTAATTGTTCCAGACGACCAACTCTCTCTTGCCATCGGCAAAGAAGGGCAAAATGCCCGTCTAGCCGCTAAACTGACCGGTTTTAAAATTGACATCAAGCCCGCCTCTGCTGCCTCTGAAGCAGCGACAGATGAGGAGACGGCCCTGTTTGTGGAGGACACGGACTCCGTTTCTCCACAAGTGGAGGAATAATCACACATAATCCCTCCTGTATGGACTTTGCTAGGACGAGGTGAAGTAAGTGCCCAAAAAAATACCCATGCGCCAATGTGTTGGCTGCCGGGAGATGAAACCGAAAAAAGAATTGATCCGGGTCGTCCGCTCCCCAGAAGGTGAAGTAAGCCTTGATTTCAAAGGGAAACTCCCCGGACGTGGAGCCTATGTCTGCCCGAATCCAAATTGCTTGGCCAAAGCCCGAAAGTCCAAGGCACTGGAACGGGCCTTCTCCGCTCCCCTACCAACTCCCGTCTGGGACGCCTTGGAGGAGCAGATGAAGGAGGTGCCCGACGATGGCTAATGATCCTCTTCTGCATCTGCTCGGTTTGGCACGGAAAGCTGGCCGACTGGAAATCGGAGAGGAACCAGTGGGGGCCGCCTGTCGTGCCCGCCATGCCCGACTGATTTTACTGGCTTGTGATGCAGCCCCTAACACTTGTCGACGTGCTGCCCATTTCGGCCAAGCAGGAAATGTACTCTGGCTTGAAATTCCTTTTACCAAAGCAGAATTGGGATTTCAACTGGGCCGCGGCTCCTGTGCAATGTTGGCCCTTACTGACACAGGTTTTGCCGCTTCCTTAGTGGAAAAATTAGCCGCGAAGGATCCAGAACATTACCAATCTGCCGCAGAACAACTGCGTCAAAAGGCTCAACGCGTCCTCCAGCGTCAGCAGGAACGCCGCCAACATGAAAAGAACTTGCGACAAGGCAAACATAAACCCTGGGCACCCCCTCCACCGCCTACTGATCAGGCCAAGCGGCATTCTCCCGGGGTATCTACTTTCCACATGAAGCCGAAGTCTCCCGGACAGAGCACCTCGGCCCGTCAAAAGCAAGCTGGCACACGCCAGTATAGTCGTCCCCAGCGTCCTGGCCCTGGCGGTCGGCGTCTGTCCGGCTCAATCCCGAAGAAACGAGGTGGCTCATCCCTATGATGATTAAATACCCCATTCACAAGGTTGCCAAAGATTTTAAGAAAGCATCCAAGGAACTCTCTTCCAAAGAAATTATGGATATCCTGACAGAATTTGGTCATCCCCCGAAAAATCACATGCAACCTTTGACGGATTTGGAATTATCCATTGTCTTTGAATATTTAACGCAGCATAATCCCATTGATTCCATTGAGTCCGTCTATGCCGATGTCTACCACGATCCGGCTTCCTCCCAACCAAACGCAGTTCCGGAAACTTCTGCACAGCCTACCCCCCCTAAAAAGGAAGAGAAGGTAACTCCTCCCTCCGCCCCGCAACAAGCCCCTGCTCCCGCAGTTTCCACTCCGCCCGCCGCCCTCAAAAAGGAGGACCCTGTGCCGGAACCTCCCAAACCGGAAGTCACTCCCATTACGCAACCCTCTTCCCGTATTCCCACCAAAAAGGTTGTGGATACCCGAGGTGGCAGTGTAAATCTGGACAAATACGACGAGCGCTTGGAGTCCTTTACCTCTGAAAAGCAACAGGATCGAGGCGGCAAGCAAAAATTCCAAGGTCGCAATGCTCAGCGTCAACGTGGCGGGAAACAGGCTGGAAATTTTGGGAATAAGCGCCGTCAAGAGGAGCAGGATCGTCTGCGCCGCTTGCAGTTGGAAATTGCCAAGAAAGCACCTGTTAAGGTGCTTATTCCGGACGAAATCAGCGTAGGTGAATTGGCTTCCCGCATGAAGAAAACCGGCGCCGAAGTAGTCAAATGCCTGATTAAAAACGGAGTTATGTCATCTTTGAGTGACATCATTGACTTTGACACTGCTGCTATCATTGCGGAAGAGATGGGCTGCAAGGTAGAAAAAGAAGTGGTAGTCACAATTGAGGAGAAACTCATTGACACCACACAGGACAAAGAGGAGGATCTGGTCCCTCGTGCACCGGTTGTGGTGGTCATGGGACATGTAGACCATGGCAAGACTTCTCTGCTGGACTATATTCGCCACGCGAACGTAGTCTCTGGCGAAGCTGGTGGCATCACTCAGCACATCGGCGCCTACCAGGTAGATGTCCATGGCAGCCCTGTCACCTTCCTAGATACCCCGGGACACGAAGCCTTCACTGCTATGCGTGCCCGTGGCGCCATGATTACAGATGTGGCCATTTTGGTCGTCGCCGCTGACGACGGCATCATGCCCCAGACCGTGGAATCCATCAACCACGCAAAAGCTGCTGAAATTCCCATCATTGTAGCCATTAATAAAATGGATAAACCCACCGCCAACCCCGATCGAATTATGCAACAGCTAACCGAGTATGAACTCGTTCCTGAAGAGTGGGGTGGCGACACGATTATTTGTCCCATCTCCGCTAAAACCGGCATGGGTATTGACAACTTGCTAGATATGGTAGTTTTGACTGCCGAAATGCGTGAATTGAAGGCCAATCCAAACCGCTCTGCCCACGGCGCCGTCATTGAGGCTCGCTTAGACAAAGGACGTGGACCTGTAGCCACCCTCTTGGTTCAAAACGGTACTCTCCGGCAGGGAGACGTGATTATTGCTGGCACCGCCGTAGGCCGTGTTCGTGCTATGACCAATGCCCAAGGTCAGAAAGTTACTGAGGCAGGTCCCTCTGTCCCAGTGGAGATTATCGGAATGGGCGAAGTACCTGGCGCCGGTGATGACTTCCATGCTGTAGCAGACGAACGCATGGCTCGCGAATTGGTGGATCAGCGTAAACATGAGCAAAAAGCTGCTGCTGCCTCTTCTGTGGGCAAGGTGTCTTTGGAGGATCTGTTTAGCCAGATTCAGGCTGGTGAGATGAAAAATCTCAACGTCATTGTAAAAGCCGATGTTCAAGGTTCTGCAGAAGCTGTGAAAGCCTCCCTGGAAAAGTTGACCAACGAAGAAGTCCGCGTCCGTGTCATTCACTGCGCAGTAGGTGCCATCAGTGAAAGCGACGTGATGCTGGCCTCGACTTCTGGTGCTGTTATTGTTGGCTTTAACGTGCGGCCTGATGCCAATGCCAAAGACTCTGCTGCCCGTATGAATGTGGATATGCGGATGTATCGTGTAATCTATGACGCGATCAATGAAATTGAAGCGGCTATGAAAGGCATGTTGGCACCGAAATTTAAAGAAGTCGATTTGGGCCGTGCAGAAGTGCGCAACGTGTTCCGCATTACCGGAGTGGGTATGGTCGCAGGCTGCTATGTCCTGGATGGTAAGATGCAACGCGGGGCTCAAATGCGGCTCTTGCGGGACAATATCGTCATCTATGATGGCTCCATTGCTTCTCTTCAGCGCTTCAAAGACAGTGTCAAAGAAGTTGCTGCTGGCTATGAGTGTGGTATTACCTTTGAGAAGTTCCAGGATATTAAGGAAGGCGATATTATCGAAGCCTACCTGATGGAACAAATTGTAGTGTAATCTCCAAAAGAGCATACAAAGTAAAAACTCTGTTCCACTTTGTATCATACCAGAACTTACCGTCAGGGCGGGCGTTTTCGCCCGCCCTACTTTGTCCTTTATCCCCCAACGAAGGAGGCATCTGTTATGGCAAGTAATCGCATTGGTCGAATTAACGAGGAGATCCAGCGGGAATTAGCAACTCTTATCCCCAATGTAAAGGATCCCCGCGTCACAGGTCTGATCTCTGTTACCGCTGTGGACACTACCCCGGATTTGCGCTATGCCAAAATCTATATCAGTGTTCTGAATCAAGAAGATGGTTCTCAAGTTTTGAAAGGACTTAAGTCCGCTTCCGGCTACCTACGTCGAGAACTGGGTCGCGCACTTCAGCTGCGCTATACTCCAGAACTGACGTTTGTCCCTGACCACTCCATTGACCAAGGGGCCCACATTTTACAGATGTTACGTGACCCCTCGGTGGTTAAACCCGTCAATCCGGAAAACGAACATATCCATTTGGATGAGGAGTGATCCCTATGACCCCACAACAGGCCGCTGACTTTCTGTTAGCCAACGATAACTACCTGATTCTGACCCACTTGCGCCCTGACGGAGATACCATCGGATGCGCAGCCGGTCTGTGTCTGGCACTTCGCCAGATTGGAAAGACGGCCCATGTTCTGCCCAACCCAGAAGCCACCTCCCTCTTTACTCCATATTTGGAGGGCCTGTTGGCCCCTGCCGCTTGGCAACCGGATACTGTGGTCAGTGTCGATATTGCTGCAAAGAGTCTTTTTCCGGACAACGCTCTTCCTTACTTGCCCCGAGTGGACTTGGCCATTGACCACCACCCCTCCCAGGAGTTCTTTGCCCAGGAAACCTGTCTGGATACTTCACGGGCAGCCTGTGGTGAACTTCTTTTCGAAATTCTACAGTCTCTCTGCCCAATGACCTCAGAAATTGGAATCCCCCTCTACGTAGCCATTGCTACCGACTGCGGCTGTTTTTGTTACGGAAATACCACCGCTCAGACCCATCGAATTGCTGCCCAGCTGATGGACTGCGGCGTACCGGCTGCCAGATTAAATAAATTTCATTTCCGTACCAAGAGCCTCAAGCGCATGAAATTAGAGAGTGCTGTCATCGCCAGCATCACTCTCCACGACGAAGGTACTGTGGCCATTGCCTGCGTTACGAAAGAGATGATGGACTCTATCGGCGCTACAGAACGGGATGCAGAAGATATTGCCGCTCTGGTAGGGCAGGTAGAGGGCGTCAAAACCGGAGTAACCATTCGTGAACTAGCCCCTGACCGCAGCAAATTATCTGTTCGTACCGACTCCAATGATCTCAATGCCAGCCAAGTCTGTGCTCTATTGGGGGGCGGAGGACATGCCGCTGCTGCCGGTGCCACCATTCCAGGCAATGTAGCCCAGGCCAAGACTGCGATATTGGCCGCGATTCATCAGGTGAAGCATGGCAACTAACGGAATTCTTGTCATTGATAAACCCCAGGATTGGACCAGCATGGATGTATGTGCTAAGTTACGGGGAGTTTTTCAAGAAAAACGGATTGGGCACGCCGGTACCCTAGATCCTATGGCCACTGGAGTCCTTCCAGTATTTCTCGGTCGAGCTACTCGGGCGGTTGAATTTGCCTCCGAAGGGGAAAAAGAATATTTGGCTGGTCTAATGCTTGGGGTAACCACCAATACCCAAGACACCACCGGCCAGATTCTGCAGCAACACTCCTTTTCAGGTAGTGTGCAGGATTTAGAGGATGTCTTGCCCGCTTTCCGCGGAAACTTACTGCAAATTCCTCCGATGTACTCTGCGATCAAAATTGGCGGAAAGAAACTCTATGAACTGGCGCGAAAGGGCCGAGAGGTAGAGCGGCCTCCCCGCCCCATTACCATTTATGATTTAAGCATAGAGGGACAGCAGGGAGACGGCTCCTTCCTTCTGCGTATCCGCTGCTCTAAAGGTACCTACGTCCGAACTTTATGCCATGACATTGGGCAGGCGCTGGGCTGTGGTGGATGCATGAGTAGTTTGCGGCGCACCATGGCAGCAGGTTTTTCTTTGGAGCAGGCAGTCACACTGGATCAAATACTCCATGCACCGGACCCCTCTACCCTCTTGCTCCCTGTGGATACCTATTTTTCCCACTATCCTTCCCTCACTCTCCCAGTGCCTGAGGAGAAAAAAATACGCAATGGCATGACATTAGTAATGCCCCAGGTACCTCAGGGTACCTATCGTGTATATGGTTCTGGACAGGTCTTTCTGGCACTTGGAAAAGTAGAGAACGGAAAACTCTTTACCATCAAAAGTTTTTTCCCAATTTAATGTGTGAACACCTGAATAGACAGAGAGGAATGCTAATCTTGAACACTAGCAGACGCGTAATTGCCCTAGGTTTTTTTGATGGGGTACATCGAGGCCACGGCGCTTTGCTCCAAGCGGTCACTGCTGCTGCTGACCGACTGGATGCGATTCCATGCGCCTTTACCTTTGATCAGAGTCCTACTGCTGCCATTACCGGCCATTCTGTCCCTTTACTCAGTTCTGTAGAAGACCGCATTTGGCTGATGCGCCACTATTACCATATTCAAGAAGTCATTGTGGCCCCCTTTGAGGGAATGCAGAAGATGGACTGGCAGGATTTTATAACAGAGTATCTGATCCGTGAATTGGGCGTGGTCCATGTGGTCGCCGGACACGATTTCCATTTTGGTTATATGGGAAAAGGGAATCCGGAGCGTTTGAAAGAAAAATGCACCCAACTTGGAATTGGTTGTGATATTATAAACCGGGTGGAGCAGGATGGCATTACCATCTCTTCTACCTATATCCGCACGCTTATTGCGCAGGGAGAATTAGAACGGGCCGCTGAATTTTTAGGTCATCCCCATACTCTTACCAATCGAGTTGCTCATGGCAAACGAATCGGCAGTTCCACCCTTGGTTTTCCAACGGTTAACCTTCGCGTTCCGGCCGGTGTCATTGTCCCCGCCCACGGTGTCTATGCTACTCGGGTTTGGTTTGACGGCCAATGTCGTTGCGCAGTGACAAACGTAGGTATACGTCCTACTGTGCAGGACAACGATAATCGCATTACCGTAGAGGGATTTATCCTAGATTTTGAAGGAGATTTATACGGCCATGAGGTCCGCATGGAATTTTTCCGTTACCTGCGACCAGAACAGAAATTCCCCACCCTTCAGGCCCTATCAGACGAAATCCGCCGTAATACCCAGCAAACACGAGACTTTTTCCGGTCTCTGACCTGATGCCATCTTGGGGAACTTTGACCTGCCGCCCCACTCCCATTTTAGAAAGGAAGGCCGCTTTTATGGATGTATCTCGTTCTCAGAACAGATATCAAATCATGTACCCCATCCTGCTGGGGTATGCCGCTCTCCTTTTTCTAGCCGGCCTTCTTATGGGGCCGCTGGACCAGGTTATTCCTGGGCTAACCCGGATTGTTTTTACAGAAGATGCCCTGATTACGGACTATGTGTTAGTCTCTGGCCCTGGGCCGGCCCTTGTCAATTCCGCTTTAGTAACCTTTCTTTCGGTCCTAATTCTTCACTTCTCTCACGTCCCTTTTAACGGGATGACCTCAGTGGTTATTGGTCTAATGTCTGGTTTTTCCCTGTTTGGAAAAAATTTTGTTAACATTTGGCCTATTCTTTTAGGAACCTGGCTATATGCGAAAAGCCGGAAAGAACCCTTTGGTAAATATGCCCCTATTGGACTTATGGCCACCGCCTTGGCACCTCTGGTCAGCTATATTGCTTTGGATAATGGCTGGGGAACTCCGGTCGCCGGATGTTTAACTGGATTGGCCATTGGTTTTTTGATGCCTCCTCTCTCTGCCTATACCTATAAGGTACAAAATGGGATGAACCTTTATAATTTGGGATTTGCCTGTGGTCTGGTCGCTTTTATCTTCGTTCCTATTATCAGTTCCATGAGGGCAGATCCTACGGTACATTACCGTTGGGCGGATGGTTATGACTTGCTTTTTGCCCCAGTTTTAACGATATTTTGTATTGGACTCATTCTCAGCGGCCTATTCTTCTGCCATAAGCCGGTTTGGGCAGCTTGGGCGGGATATCGTCGACTACTTCAAACCAGCGGTCGTGCTCCCAGCGACTATATCCGCATGTTTGGACCCGCACCAGTTCTGATCAATACTGGTGTAAATGGTTTAATCGGTATGATCTTTATTCTTGCCATAGGAGGGGATTTAAACGGCCCCACCATGGGTGGCATTTTAACTATTATGGGCTTTTCTTCCTTTGGCAAACATGCAGGCAATATTACTCCTGTTATGGCTGGCGTATTTTTAGGGGGCGTTGTAATGCATTGGTCCCTCAATGAATCTTCCATGCAGTTAGCCTCCCTATTTTGCACCACATTGGCCCCTATTTCTGGCTATTTCGGATGGCCCTATGGAGTATTGGCAGGCTTTATTCATTCCTCAGTTGTCCGTTTTACCGGTTCCCCTGTCGCAGGAATGAATCTCTATAACAACGGTTTTTCCGGCGGTCTGGTGGCTATCTTCTTATATCCCATTATCATCGCTGTGGCTCGACATCGGAAGCCTACTTTGCAAAATGAAGATTATTTGGATCTTCTGGAACAAGATGCTCCTATCACACCTCCTGCACCGGCACAGATCAGTGAGGAACGAGATACCTAAAAAACATGGATGCCGCAAAAGCGGCATCCATGTTTTACATTCCAAAAAATAAGCGGACTGCCCAAGCCGCAGCCACAAATCCAGTGAGATCTGCACAAAGTGCAGCTGGTACTGCATATCGAGTCTTTGTGATTCCCACGGCACCAAAATAGACCGCAATCGTATAAAAAGTGGTCTCTGTCGAACCCAGCATTACGGCCGCTGTCCGACCTAAAAAGGAATCCGGCCCATGAACTTGGATCAGTTCCGCCCCTACCCCCAGTGCAGCTGAACCACTGATGGGGCGCACTAACATCAACGGCAACAAATCTGCTGGTAGCCCTAATTTTTCAAGGAATGGCGCAAGTGCCGCAGCAGCCCACTCCAACGCACCAGATGCGCGAAGCATATATACCGCTGTCATCAGTCCTACCAATGCTGGCACGATGCGCACCACTGTCTCTAACCCTTCTCCCGCCCCCCGCACAAGAGAGGTGTACACATCCACTCCATGGAAAAGACCATATAGCGCCACCACACAGAGAGTTAACGGAACCACCATAGTAAAAAACACGCTCAAACTATTCCCTCCAACTGCCCACTACTCGCATTCTGTGACACGGAATTCGACCTCTTTGTTCTGTTTTCCATAGCCGAGCCAATATCCGGCAGGCAATAATTCCAGCTGCCACCGACAAAGAAGACGCTAACCAAACTGCTGGTAGAATATCAAATGGCGCGTCACTGCCCGCTGCTGCCCGCACGGTTGCAACAGTAGTTGGAATTAACTGAATGGATGCCGTGTTACACACTACTAACATACATAGTGCATCACTAGCTATCCCCGGACTGCGACGACTCATTCGTTTGGCTGCCTGGATTCCCAGTGGAGTAGCTGCATTCCCCAATCCCAGCAAATTGGCAGAGATATTGGCTGCTATGCTGTCCATCGTTTCTTGATCCTCTGCCTCATCTGGAAACAGCCGCCGTAGGACCGGACGCAATGCCTCTGTCAATCGCTCTGCCAAACCTGAACAGCGCATCACTTCCATTACACCACTCCACAGGCACAACATTCCAGCAATGGAGATACACAGTTCTATTGCAGCAGAGGCTCCATCCACTGCAGCTTTTGCTACCTCAGCCTCATTTCCTCCTGCAATTCCACATAAAACTGAAATCAAAACCATTCCAGTCCAAATTATGGTCATTGTCACCACGCATTCCTCCCTTTCTTACCCCATCTATACGGGTTCTGAAAGCAAAATATACCCTTCTCGACACAAAACACGGATATTGAATTTTCTGTTAATTTTTTTCCAATTTTATGTAATTTTAGCGGAAATAGTTGACAGATTTTTTCTTTGTAGTAAAATGGAACCAATCTCGTTTTTTAGAGAGGCGTCACCTTTTCACCTGTATTTGCTTGTCGGCAAATCACCGTTTTATGAAAGAGGAGAGAAACATTACATGAAATCCACCGGCATTGTTCGCAAAGTAGATGAATTGGGGCGTATTGTTCTTCCCATTGAACTTCGTCGTACCCTGGACATTTCGGAAAAAGATTGTCTGGAAATCTACATGGATGGTCCATCCATCGTTTTAAAAAAATATCAGCCCACCTGTGTTTTTTGTGACGAAGCCAGGGACATTGTGGTGTTCCGTGGCAAGAACGTATGCTCCAAGTGCATCCAAGCCCTGCAGTCTGTCGAAAAATAATAAGGCTTTTTTGGATTTTCTCCAACAAGAAACCCCTTGACTGATTGAAACAGCCAAGGGGTTTCTAACATTCTTCCACAATTATTTTTATTCTTCGTTGTATCAATTTACAACCCAATCGCTCGATCATAAAGTTGGTTACGGGGGAGTTGATATTCCTGCGCAGTCTGCTTCACTGCATCGCGGAGAGATAATCCCTCCGCCCGTAGTTGCTTTACGTGCTCTAACCCATCCTCTAGTGTCATCTCCACCTTCTGAACCGGTTCCGCCCCCCGCACCACCAGTACAAATTCGCCCTTAGGCGGATTTTCCCGGTAATAATCCAAAGCTTGCCCTAAAGTGGTGCGCCGAATCTCTTCATGCAGTTTGCTCAATTCTCGGCACACGGACACCTCTCGTTCCCTTCCAAACACTTCTGACAAGTCTTCTAATGTAGCGGTTAACTTATGGGGGGCTTCATAAAAAATCATCGTCCGCTCTTCTTCGCGTAATGACTCTAAGTGGGAGCGCCGATTCTTTTTGTTCATGGCAAGAAACCCTTCAAATGTAAAGCGTCCAGTAGGCTGGCCCGACACTGCCAAAGCTGCGACTAGTGCACAAGGGCCAGGAATTACCGTAACCGGAATGCCCCGTTGGGCACACTGCGCCACCAACTCCTCCCCTGGATCTGAAATGGCAGGCATTCCAGCATCCGTTACAAGTGCACAAGTCTCTCCTGACGCCAAACGCTCCAGTATCGCTTGCCCCCCAGTTTCGGTATTGTGTCTATGATATGTTACCATCGTTTTTTTTAAGCCCAGGTGGTTCAGCAGCTTTAATGTCACTCTGGTGTCTTCCGCAGCAATAAAATCAACCTCCTCTAACGTCTGGGCCATACGCCGAGAAATATCTCCCAGATTTCCGATGGGGGTTGGAACCAAATAGAGCATACCAGCCATTGCAACGTTCCTTCCTATCTGACCTGTACTTTAGTCACACTTCTTTCTACCGATTATAGCATACACCGTATTTTTATGGTATTCTTTTTTTAACCATCTTACTTCCAGGAGGTATAACATGGCAGGCAATGAACGTCTAGGTCCTTATACTCTCTCATGGCCTGACGGCGTGTTCCCCTTGGGGGAAGACGCTTTGGCTCTTGGAGAATTTGTCACCTTGCGTCCGGGTTGGTCGGTATGTGATTTGGGCACAGGGAGTGGCGTCCTTCTGCTCCTTTTGGCTGCTCGGCAGTCAGGACTGTCCTTACACGGCGTGGAATTGAACCCCTTAGCTGCCCAAACAGCCCAGAAAAATTTAGAAGCAAATGGACTTGATGGTCATATTTGCACTGGAGATCTTCGAACTTTCCCTCTCCCACGCCGTCCCTTCGACCTTGTTGTATCCAATCCTCCTTACTTTCCAATGGAGAGCGGCAGTAGCGGTGGCCCCCAACGAAGCGAAGAAAATTGTTCTCTGGAACAATTATGTTCTCGGGCTGGACAGCTAGTACGAAATGGTGGACGATTTGCCCTTTGTCACCGTCCGGAGCGCATGGTAGATGTTCTGTACACCCTGCGTTTTCATAACTTAGAGCCAAAACGTTTAAAACTCGTTTCTCATAGTCTCGGGCATCCCCCATCTCTGTTATTAGTGGAGGGAATCAAACAGGGTCACCCAGGGCTGAAGGTGGTAGTAGATGTGCGTCATCCATAATACTGCTTACCATATAACGATATAACAAAAACCGCCACCCCGCACATCGGTAGGGTGGCAGTTTTTATTTCTCACCGCTGATATTCAAATTCCAGATCATAGAGGGATACGATATCGCCGTCTTTGATCCCCATCTCCTCCAGTCGCTCAAACAGTCCAGACTGTCGAAGCATCTTATCAAACCAGTTTCTGGATTCATAGTCCGAGAAGTTTACATTGGCAATCAATCTCTGGAGCCACGGGGCATCTATCACCCAAGTATCATCAAACTGCTCAATGTTTACCTCACCGGACGTATCTACCTCTGGTGGACGCTCCACATAGGTGGATTCGTACACAGTCACTGGCGGTAGCTGCTGTAGTTCCTGGGCTGCTTTTTTCATCAGGTCCTGAGTTCCTCGGTGGGAGGCCGCCGAGAGTTCAAATAATTCAAATCCTCTCTCCTCCACATGCTTCCGCAAACGCTCAAGCAATGAGGGATCTGTCATAATATCGACCTTATTGGCTGCCACAATCATCTTCCGGGCAGCCAACTGCGGGGAATATTGGGCCAGTTCTGCATTAATAGCCTCAAAGTCTGCCACCGGATCCCGGCCCTCCGATCCAGACACGTCCACTACGTGGATAAGCAGGCGACAACGGTCAATGTGCCGCAAAAAGTCGTGACCTAGTCCAGCCCCGTCTGCTGCTCCTTCAATGATTCCAGGGATATCTGCCAGAACAAAGGAGACACCCTCTTCTACATATACAACGCCTAAGTTGGGAAATAAGGTAGTAAAGTGGTAGTTGGCAATTTTAGGCTGAGCCCGACTGACTACACTGAGCAGCGTGGATTTTCCCACATTCGGGAAGCCCACCAATCCCACGTCCGCCAGTAGTTTAAGTTCTAAAATCACGTCTCGGCTCTCTCCTGGCAGTCCAGCCTTCGCAAAGCGAGGCACCTGGCGAGTCGGGGTAGCAAAGTGTTTGTTGCCCCATCCCCCCCGTCCCCCTCGACATAAAACAAAAGGCTGGGCATCCGACATATCCTTAATAATCTCTCCGCTCTCCGCATCTCGGATAATCGTCCCTCGCGGCACACGGAGCACAAGATCTTCCCCATCTTTTCCGGAGCATCGCTTTCCCTGTCCATCCATTCCGTTTGCTGCCACGTATTTGCGCTTGTAGCGAAAATCCATTAGAGTGGACATATGGTCATTTACCACGACCACCACGTTTCCACCTCGGCCACCATCTCCCCCATCCGGGCCTCCTGCGGCCACATACTTTTCCCGATGGAATGAGACCACCCCATTCCCCCCGTTACCCGAACGGACGGTAATGCGGGCCGTATCGACAAATGGTGCTGCCATTTCCCGGTACCTCCTTTGCGTTTTCCCAGTTGCAATTAGAATTCTAATAAATTTAGCCCCACCGCATCGCTGAACTTACGGCCCACTTCTCCATCCCAGACTTGAAGAAATAGTTCCAGGGTAGCGCTGATCACACCACGGCTCAAATGACCTGCATGGACCTCCCCGGTAACTGGATTTCCAATGGTAACATGCAGGTGAAGATAGGGTTCCCCATCCTTTCGGGTCACATTCCCAACCAAAGCGGAGATCTCATAGTCCCCCTGATACCGCTGGGAAAAATACTTTTTTTGGACTGTGTCAAAAATTCCAATGGTTACATCATTGGCCGCCCCCAGAGCAGACACAGACCCCAGAGTTACACTTTCCTCTTCCACGAGACGGGTCAAGCAGTCAATAATCTCCTCCCCCGGATTGAGTCGTAGCACATAACCTTGGGCAAATTTCCGATATTCCATCCTGCATCCTCCTTATGGAAAAGAGAAGCCGCAAACGACACAACGTTTGCGGCTTCCTGCTTGTTTCTTACTGGGCAATCTCCATCTCTACAATGGAGACCTGCTTGCGGTCCTTACCCAGACGCTCAAACTTCACCTTGCCGGACTTCAGGGCGAACAGCGTATCATCGCTGCCCTTGCCTACATTGACACCGGGGTGAATGCGGGTGCCGCGCTGACGAACCAAAATGTTGCCGGCCAGTACGAACTGACCGTCGCCGCGCTTGACACCCAGGCGCTTGGCCTCGGAATCACGGCCGTTACGAGTAGAACCAACACCCTTTTTGTGGGCGAAGAACTGTAAACCAATCTTCAGCATAACTTACACCTCCAAGACAGAAATATGGTCGGGGTACTCCTCCGCCAGCTGAACAAAATGAACCATTAGTGCTGCCAAAAGTGTCTGGCAGGTACTCTCATTGGTTTGTCCCAGCCCACCGGGGAGTTTGAGTGTGATAGACGCGTCCTTTTCCCGCACCTTGACCGATGCCTCCAGGCCCAATACCTGGTTAACAGCACATTCCGTCAGGCGCACCGCACTGGTAATTGCGGCACAGACAATGTCCTCACCCTCTGGGGCATATCCACTGTGGCCTTTTACCTCAAAGCCCACAATCCGGCTGCCCTCGGTATAGAAGGTCGCGGTGGTCATCTTAGGCCTTAATAGCGCCGATCTGCACCTTGGTGTAGGGCTGACGATGGCCCTGGCGCTTACGGTAACCCTTCTTGGGGTTGTACTTGAAGATCCGGATCTTCTTGCCCTTCCCATTCTTTACGACAGTGGCCTCCACAGCAGCCCCAGCTACATTGGGTGCTCCAAAGGTGGCCTTGTCCCCGTCCAGGATGGCCAGCACCTGGTCAAAGGTGATGTTTTCTCCGGCTTCGGCCTCCAGCTTTTCGATGAACAGGGTGTCCCCTTCGCTCACCTTATACTGCTTGCCGCCGGTTACGATGATTGCCTGCATGTGTTTCAACTCCTTCATTTACGGGCTCGCTCTCCTGGGAGGGAAACCTCTCTTCCACTTGCATCGCTCCACTGTTTTGCCAGCGAAACGTTTCTTCCCCACTCAAAGCGGCTCTAGTAGTTTATCAAGAAAACATCGTTTTGTCAAGGGATCTTCCCCGTTTTTTCGTCTCTTTTCCTAGTTCATCACAGAATACTCCCGTTTCAAAATGAAAAGATCCTGTTATCCCCACTTCAGACTGCTGGACCTTTGCTTCAATTGCTCCAACCCCTGTAGCAATCGCTCTCCAGTTATCGCATCGTTAACGCCCCAACGCTCCATACACTGTGTGCTGTTCTTTCGCCCTGGCACGGCCCGGCTACACCCAAATTGGGTGACAAAACTAATTCGCACACCCTCCTGCTCGAGCACCTCCACCGCCTCTGGGGTATAGAGCCCAAAGGGGAATGCCAGCGCCTTCATCTCAATTCCCAGTCCCTGTTCCAGTCCATCTCGTGACAGGTCCAGATCTGCTTTCAACGCTGCCCGGTAATCCAACTCACTCTCGCTCTCCAGAGAGAGCATACCATCTCGCCCAGAAAATCCATAGTCTGCTCGCTGATGCATATCGTAAGTATGGCTTTGAATGCAAATAACTCCCTTCTCTACCCAGGGGCGCGCCTGTTCCCAGCTGAAACGAGGTGGATCCAACCTCTGGCCAGAGTGAGGATACTCTGTCTTTCCCACATTAATTCCAATTACAAAAACAGTCGCTTTCATCCCGTACCGCTCTAAAATAGGAGCGGCAATCTCCAAGTTGGAAGTATAACCATCATCCATCGTGATCATTATCGGTTTCTCAGGTAGGGTTCCTACTCCATCTACATAATGAATTAGATCTTCGGCTGTTATAGCTGTATAGCCGCTCTCTTGTAGTGTCCGCATTTGCTCCTCAAATCGCTGCGCACTTACCACTGTATCTGCCCCCACAGGACCTTCTTCCACAAAATGGTGGTACATCAGTACCGGCATAGCGGTTCCTTGACGTGAACTCCAAATCAATAACAAAAAACATAAAAGGCCTGCCCCGGCTATTGCCACCAGGATCCATACCCCTTTTCTTTTCATCCGGGACCACCTTCCTTTCTGTTCCAGTTTTCCCACTTTTTTGTCATCTCTATCGCTATTATAGCTAGTTTTTTTCCATTTACAAGCGTCTTCCAGGAATCTTAAGATTTCCGTTTTAATAAAAGACGCCCACCAAAAAGGCGGGCGTCTTTCAATCGCTTTTCTCTCTTATCCCTTGCTCTATTTCCCCAATCAGGTGAATCAAGTGCCGTGTAATCCGCCCGGTAAGTCCCCAAATGGTACGGTTTTTCCAGGTATAAACTGGAACATTCTCTCCACCGGGTTGCCAGCGGTAATCCCGTGGGATTCCAATCTGCTCATAGGGAAACTCCCTCCCGGGTTCAGGGATGAGTTTGTAGCTGTACTCTATGGGAGGGGTCTTTAGCAGATGAGATACCGGGACCAAAAAAATATCCGCCACTTCGCTAGGATTTTTTATCACTCTCTCCAATGCCTGATTCTCCAATACACCAAGGACAGGATACATGATAAAGTTTGCTCGATGTGCGATAAAATCCAGCTGTCCTAAAACACGTACTGCCGAAGGTGGGATGGCCAGTTCTTCCTGCGTTTCCCTCAAAGCACAAATCGCCGGGCTCTCCCCCGGTTCCATTCGACCGCCGGGAAAACACACTTCCCCAGGCTGGCGACGCAGCGTATAAGCTCGTACCTCATATAATAGAGCAAATCCATCTGCCTGTCGAACCAGTGGAACCAGCACCGCGTATCGACCTGTAGCATCCATTAACCCCGGCTTGCGCTGTTTCACCAGCGAGGCCAACCGTTCCAGTTCCACTCATCTATCCCCCCAGATTGGCACTGAGCAGTCCAAAAATCAATAGAAGGCTAACCATGGCTCCCACTAAATAGATTAGTTCCCTGGGCCAGCGCCAAAATAGCCCGGTGAACAGTGCCGTCATCCCCAAATGAACTGCCAGCATGGACTCTTTGGCGCGGTATACCGCTTCCTCTGGGTTTGCCGTCATGCGCACTTGCTCCGGTAATAGCGCCCAACCAGCCAGAGTGCCCAATAGGGCTAATACTCCAATGCCATAAACAATATGATTTCGATAGCGCTGCGTCCTATCTTTCCACGATCCCAGCCGCTCTTTTTTTGGCGCCACATCTGTCCCTCCTTGTTGGAAAAAACACGCCCGGAGGCGTGTTTTTTCATCTCTACATCTTCTCTGGAGCAGATACTCCCAGCAGTCCCAGACCATTGGCCAGCACCGCTCGTACCGTGTCCGCCAGTTTCAGTCGGGCCTGGAGCAGTCCAGGTTCCTCTCCCTTAATACGACAGGCGTTGTAAAAACGGTGGAAATCCCCTGCCAACGCCACTAAATATCGGTTAATCCGACTGGGGTCGTAATCACGGGCAGCCAGATGGATTTCCTCCGGATATTGAGCCAGAGCCTTCAACACAGCTAACTCCTCCGGTCCATTCAGCAGACCGGCGTCTACCTGCTCAGCCGGGCACACTTGATCTCCCTCTTCCTGGAGTCGTGCCACAAGAGAGCAGATTCTGGCATGCGCGTACTGGACATAATATACCGGGTTTTCGCTGTCCTGGCGAACTGCCAAATCCAAGTCAAAATCCAACGGTGTGGTAGCAGCCCGAGAGTTAAAGAAATAGCGCGCTGCATCCACACTAATCTCATCCAACAGGTCATGCAGTGCAATGGTTTTACCAGACCGCTTAGACATACGCACCGGCTTGCCGTCCTGCATCAGGTTTACCAGCTGCATCAGTACCACTACCAACCGGTGGGAACCGTCTAACCCTAGCCCATCCAGCGCTGCCTGTAGCCGCGCCACATGGCCGTGGTGATCCGCTCCCCAGATGTTAATGGCCAAGTCAAATCCCCGCACTTCCAGCTTATTGCGGTGGTATGCAATGTCAGCGGCAAAATAGGTATAAAATCCGTTGGCACGGCGCAAAACATCGTCCTTTAAGTCCAGTTTATCTACCTGCTCTTGGCTTTTCCCCTCCCGCAGATATTTTTCTTTCAATAGGCGGGTGGTATCCAGCCATAGTGCCCCATCCTTCCCATAGGTCCAACCCTTGTCCGTAAGCAGTTGCACCGTCTGGGCTACATAACCTGAGTTATGCAGGGATGATTCAAAAAACCACTGGTCGTAGGAAATGCCATATTTGAGCAAATCCTCCTTCATCCGGGGGATGTTTACTGACAACCCATACTCCGCTAGACGTTCCAGACGCTTCTCTTCCGGTAGATCCTTCCAGCTTTCCCCATGGGCATCATAAATAGCCTGGGCCAGTGCTTTAATATCTTCCCCATGGTAGCCCTCTTCTGGGAATGCAAAATTTTCCTCCCCTAGAATCCGCTGCATGTACCGGGCGTTGATAGACACGGCAAACTTGTGAATCTGGTTGCCCGCATCATTTACATAGAATTCTTTCCAGGTATCCCATCCATCCCGGCGCAACACGTTAGCTAAAGTATCCCCTAACACGCCCCCTCGGGCGTTGCCCATATGCATAGGGCCAGTGGGATTGGCAGACACAAACTCCACCATGACCTTTCTACCACAGCCTTCATTCCCTGCGCCGTAGGTCACACCTTCCGTTTCCACTGCCGCCAATACATCCCCAAACCACTTAGGGCCAAGCGTAAAGTTCAAAAAACCGGGACCGGCAATTTCCACTTTCTGAAAGTAGCTACCTTTCAGATCCAGGTGATCCACCAAAATCTGCGCAATTGCCCGTGGAGCCATATGCATTGCCTTGGCCCCCGCCATAGCAAACGAAGAGGCATAGTCCCCGTGAGCAGTATCCTTGGGAATCTCGATGGTCGCCTTCACCTGAATACCTGCCGGCAGAAGGCCAGCGGCAACAGCTTTTTCATAGGCCTGTCCGGTCAATTCGGCTACCTGCTTCCGCGCCGCCTGGATCATATTTGACACGTCTATCACACCTTTTTCTTTCCTTCTCGATTCTCTGCTTACTGTTTTAAACTAAAGCCCTGGGCTTCTTTCACCTTAATTTGAAACACATTACGACCAGCAATGGCATGGTCAATCTCAATTGCATAATCAATCTCAATATCGCCACCATGGTCATCTAACTCCGCCAGCAAGTGGCGAGTATTCACCCCAATGGCCATTGCACCATAAGGTGTATTATACATGGAGAGATGGCGTCGCCCTTCCTGAAATACCATTTGGGCATTGATCTCTCCTACCCGCATCAACGTCACCTGTTCTCCCTCCACCTGGATGGTGGTCAATGTTCCCTCCAGGCCAGTCAGTTCGCTCTCTTGATAGGTGAGTGTATACCCCGCCTCATCCCGTACCAGCCGTCCCTCCGTCACCAACTCGATGGTGTCGGGTGCACAATCTTCATATCGCTGCATCCCCTTGATGGAGATGACCACTTCTTTCTCCATATATTGCCTCCAGGCCACATTTTTCACCTCATGCTCTGTGCACAGGTGGAGGTATTATACACGCTTTCCCTCTTAATGTAAAGGAAGGATTTCTATCTTTCTGTGGACAATATTTTATGTGATTTTCTCTGGAAAGACAAGGGGGAATTTCCACACAAAATCTCCCCGCCATTCCCCTACTTCATTTGACAAATGGAGTATGCCGACTATAATAGAAGTACCTGTACCTCTCATTCCGGAACAGGAGGTCTATTGTTTATGAACCTGGAATTGAGCAAAAAGCAGCTGCGTAGGTTGCTGGATTTGGTATACATCGGAAATTGGATTTTAAATTCTACCCGAGGCGATCAACGCTTTTCCGACTATGACGAAGTAGAAAGCCTGGTCTTTGCCAAGGCTGCTCTGGAGGGGATGCCTCTGGCTGAACTATACCGGGGCGAAATTGTACCTTCCCAAGCTTTTGTAGAAGGCGGCATCCATGATGCTATTGCAGAATATGAAAACAATGTCTTTTTCGACATCCTTGCGGAAGAACTGGCTCGTCGCGATATGGATGATGCCCCTATTGATGAAAGCAATTATGCAGAACTTACCAGTCGCATTGATGCCTATATTGCCGAGTTTGAAGAGCATGGTACGGACAACATCCTAGTGGATATCGACACCTAATCCAGTTTTTCTGTACGGAATTTGGCCCCGCCAGGCCATCACTACTTCCTTGGTCTGTCATACACCCCGCAGCCGAATTGAGTGAGGCTGCGGGGTGTTTCCCTTTTATCCACGCTTTCGCAGCAAGAAGGTAAGGGCAAACCAGGCTGCTAAGTACAGCGTTATAGAGGCACCAGCAGAGGTGCCAACATAGTAGGAGGTCATAAGTCCGGCAACTCCCGCCAAGACCGCTCCCACAATGGATAGCAAATGGTACTGCCACAGATTTCGAGCAATATTTCGAGCTGCCGCACCTGGTAATACCAACAGGGAGTTAATCACGAGCAGCCCCACCCAGGTCATAGATAAGGTCACTACCACCGCGATGGCCATGGAAAATATCGTCTCCTGCCAGAATACTTTAATTCCTCGACTGTCCGCCAGAGCGGGATGGACAGCCGCCAACATTAACTGATTAAAAGAAAAACACCAAAGGGCCACCACAAGCAACAAAATCAAAGATAACAGCCCAATTTTCGCCGGCTCCACCGACAAGATATCTCCGATAAGCAAACTGTTAAATTTTGTAAAAGATCGTCCGCCCAATGTGGAGAGAAAAATACCAAGAGCCACTGCTGTGGAGGAAAACACTCCTATGACTGTATCACTGGCCAAAGCGGTACGCCGGCGCACCAAGTTAAACAGCAGAGCAAAGACCAGAGCAAAGAGTACTGCAGCCCAAGTCGGCTCATTAAAACCGCAAATAGCGCCAATGGCCATGCCAGTAAATGCGGAGTGCCCCAGTGCGTCGGAGAAAAAAGACATGCGGCTGTGAACCACCATGGTAGACAAAAGACCAAACAATGGAGAGATCACTAGCACCGCCAGCAGCGCATGCTTCATAAACAACATACTCCCCATCTGAGCCCACTCAAAGGGGAGAAGCGCCACCAGAGAATACCACAATTCCATTACGTCTCTCCCCCCTTCCCCACCCGCAGATGGAACGTCTCATAAAATTCTGAAGAGGAGAGCACTTCTTCCGCAGGTCCAGAGCGGAGTACCCGTTTGTTGAGCAGAATTACCTTATCCGCAAACTGCCCCAAAGTAGCAAAGTCATGTGTAGAGAGGAAAATGGACAAATCGTACTCTGTGCGCAATTCATCCAGCATCTCCAACAACTGGTGCTCCCCCTCGATATCTACCCCGGAAAGAGGTTCGTCCAAAATTAAAATATGAGGTACCGGCTCCAGGGCCAGAGCCAACAGCACCCGCTGCAACTGTCCGCCAGAGAGGGCCCCCATGGGCTTGTCCAACAGTTCCTCTCCATGGACTCGCTTCAGACTGGAAGCTGCCCGATCCCGGTATTTCTTTGGTACCGGCAACCACACTGGCCAACGGGCGGTGGCAGCAGTAAAAAAGTCCAGTACACTCACGGGATCTCCTCGGTCAAAATTAGGAGATTGAGGCACATATCCCACCAGCGGGCGGCTTCCTCCTGTCACAGTGCCGTCCGCCAAGCGAATCGCAGGCCCTCCTGCTGGAGAAAAAGTAATATTTCCTCGGTACGGCATCTGTCCTAAAATGCTGCGAAACAGGGAGGATTTTCCGGCACCGTTGGGGCCAATCAGTGCCACAATCTCGCCGCAGTGCAAATGGAAGGATACATTTTCCAAAATGGTGTCCCCTTCCAAATTTACCGAGAGCCCCTCTAACTTCAAACAGCAGGAATCAGAACAGCTGCCTGACATCTTGCCGTGCTTAATTTTCCTCATTGAATTTCCTCTCCCGCAAAGCCGTTGACAATAGCTGCCACATTCTCCTGTAATCCCTCATAGTAATGTTGCAGATCCCCATCTTCCACTCCGTCCATGAGCATGGTCAACTGACCCACTGCACACCCCGTCTCTCTTGCTATAGCTTTGGCCGTGGCATCGGAGCCGTTGACTTCAGTAAAGATGATTGGAAGATTATATTCCTTCACCAGGGCAGTAATTTCCTGAATCTCTTTTGCACTGGCCTCGCTACCTGCCTCCTCCTCAATTGCGGCCAACAGGGGCAAATCGAAGGCTTTGGCAAAGTACTGGAATCCATCGTGGAATGTAACCAGGCCTGTAATCTCTGGACCCTCGTCCCAACTAAGTAGGTCGTGAAGTCTGCTGTCCCACAGGTTTAGAAATGTGGTGGTTTTAAGCATATTTTCCTCGTAGATCTGTCTATTGTCTGGATCAGCCTCCACCAGGCCGGTAGCCAAGTTCTCTGCCATAATTACTGCATTGGAAGGATCCATCCAATAGTGTGGGTCCCAATGACCATGATCATGGCCGTCCTCATCCCCCTCCGCATGGTCATGGGTTAAATTTTCCAACAGAGTCACACCTGCTGAGCAGTCAATGGCCTTGGCCTGGGTTGCAGAGAGTGCATCGTCCATAAAGTCCTCTAACCCCGCACCATTCAGGACAATAATGTCCGCCCCTTCAATTTTTTTCATATCGTCCACTGACAAGGTGTAGTCGTGCAGGCAGCTGGACTCCCCCGTGTTTAGCCGTTCCACCACAATGCCTTCTACCCCCTGTGTAACGCTGCTGGCTAAGAGATAAATCGGGTAGGTGGTTGCCACCAACTGCAACCTAACTTCCTCAACTTCCGAATTAACCGATCCGCGTTCTCCCACTCCACATCCGGAAAAGAAACAAGCAATCGTTAAAACCAAAGTCAGCGAAAAAATGCGTCGTATCATTTGTTACCTCATATTCACTCAAACTGTTACTTATCTTTTGAACTGATATAGTATAGCTCAATTTCCTCTTCTTGTAAATTGATTTTTCTGCGCACCAAGGGTTGTGACACAGCATAGTCTGGGGTACAGATTTGTTAATACGGAGGGTCGTTCATGACTACTTTACCTCATATTCAGTATTTCCTAGGTGCGAATTCTCCCAGTGGCTTTTATTCTCTATACTCGGAATTGATCCAACCTGAAACTGCGCGTGCAATCTATATCTTAAAGGGTGGACCTGGCTGCGGAAAATCTACACTTATGCGGCAAGTGGCTGCACAGATGGAAGAGCAAGGTCAAAAAGTGGAGTATATCCTGTGCTCTGGTGATCCGGATTCTTTGGATGCCATTGTCCTCCCCGAATTAAAGGTAGCTATAGCCTGCCGCCTCAATGGTCCGACAGAAGGCCAAAGCACACTGGGTCAGCGTATCACCATCCATCATGTCCGTCCGTGCCTGTTCCCCAGGGGTTATAAACTCCCAGTCAAAAACCACCGGATAGGCAAGAGGACGCTGCGCCAACTGCTGGAGCACAAATTCTGCCTCTTCCTCTGCTTCCTGAGGGGTAATCGCCTGAGAAAAGAAATACACTCCTGTTTCAATTCCTGCATCTAAGGCACCTTGCAAATTTGCTTCAAATTGGCTATCGGTTCGCAGACCACCTTCCGTATATCCCCGATATCCCAGACGAATTATGGCAAAGTCTACTCCGTCATCTGCTACAGCCTGCCAATCAATTTCTTTTTGATAGAAGGAGACATCAATTCCAGTTTTCGCCTGGCGTCCATCCCAAGTATACTGCACTCTACCCTTGTCATCTAGCGCAAAGCCTTCCGGGTGATATTCATTGACTGGAACTCCTTTTTTGGCCTCCAGTATTTGATTGCGATATTGAAAGGTAATTGGCTTTGGCTGCAGCCATATCCGTAATTTGGGCATGAGTCCAATTCCTACTATAAGAAGGACAAGAATGGAAAAAAACACAGCACGTTTTGAAACGCCTTTTCCTTTCATGCGGCGCTTTCCTCCTATTTTTTGTCCACCCTGATTTGAATTTTGTACATAATTTTGCTGATGGTCCATGGACTTCCTCCCGTGTGGATGCTGTCGGTCAAACCGCCTATTTCTGTCTTTCTATCGACTAAATTCTTGCCTTTGATTATACCAGCCCTCCCGTTTGGACGCAACCACTCTTCTTTTTCCCTTTCCGCAATATTTTCTGACTTATTTCTTGTTAAATTCCCATACCAACACTTGAGAAAATCCTATTATCTTCTCCACCGATTCCTTATGTAAAAAAGCACGGGCCAATGCCCGTGCTTTTCATCATCCGATAACCTGTTTGGCTACATCCACGCTCTCCTTTGCGTCTCTGGCATAGAAGTCAGCACCAATTTTTTTTGCATACTCTGGAGTGAGCACCGCCCCTCCAACCACTACTTTACACGGTAACTGTGCACGGTGCAACTGTTGGATCGTATCCTCCATACTTCCCAATGTGGTAGTCATCAGCGCCGATAGTCCTACCAGAGGTGCTCTGTGTTGTCGCGTCGCTTCTACTACTTTTCCCGGATCCACATCCCGACCTAAGTCAATGACAGAATATCCGTAGTTTTCAAGGAGTACCTTGACAATATTTTTTCCAATATCATGAATATCCCCTTTTACCGTGGCTAAGACCACTGGACCTTTTCCAGCATTTTGCCCGGAACCAGCCAACTGCTCCCGTATGACTTCAAATGCCGCTTGTGCAGCTGCCGCCGCCTGAATTAGTTGGGGCAAAAACACTTTTCCGCTTTCAAAATGTGCCCCTACACGATCCAGTGCCGGAATTAACACCTCATCCACCACTTCCATAGGTGCCCGCTCTTTCAACAATTGGCGTACCGCTTCCCCCGCTTCACCTTTCAGTCCAGCCTCCACAATCTGGCCTAAATCTCGCTGAGGTTTCACCTCTGTACTCTTCGCTCCACTGGCTCCGGTGCTTCCACTTGGTGTTTCTCCGTAAGCAGCAATAAATTCTCTAGCATCTTGGTCTAGATTCATCAGAAGATGGTAGCTGCGCACTGCAGCCATCATTGCCTCTACGTTCGGATTCAGAATCGGAAGATCCAGTCCCTTTGTCATGGCCATCATCAGGAAGTTTTGGTTAATGACCGGTCTTGCCGGCAGGCCAAAAGAGATGTTTGATACCCCCAACACCGTTTTGAGACCCAATTCACTCTTTACGCGTTCCACTGCCTGGAGTGTCTCCGCCGCCCCTTCCTGCTCCGCCGATACCGTCAGCGTTAAGCAGTCAATATACACATCCTCTCGCCGAATCCCCAGAGCCATAGCCTTCTTCAAAATGCGCTTGGCAATCTCTACTCTCCCTTGCGCGGTCTTGGGAATTCCGTTGCGATCCAGTGTCAGTCCGACAACAGCGGCTCCATATTTCTTAACTAGGGGCAAAATAGCATCCAGACTTTCTGCGTCCCCATTGACGGAATTGACAATTGCCTTCCCACAGTAAATTCGCAGTGCCTGTTCCAACACATCTGGGTCCGTAGAATCCAATTGTAGTGGTGCATCTGTCACCCCTTGGACTGCCTTCACCGTACGTACCATCATCTCTGCTTCCGCAATTTCGGGCAATCCTACATTGATATCTAAAATATCGGCTCCTGCTTCCGTTTGCTCCAGCGCCTGTGCCAACATATAGTCCACATTCCCCTGACGCAGAGCTTCCTTCATCGCCCGCTTCCCAGTGGGATTGATCCGTTCTCCAATTACTCGTACTCGGTCGACCGGGACAAATCGGCTACCACTGCAAACTGCCGCTGGTACGCAGCGCGTAATTGGTATCAGCTTGGTTTTCTTCAGTTCCTCCACCAATAAAGCGATATACTCTGGGGTGGTACCGCAACAACCACCGTACAGCTTTACACCCAAGCTAGCTAAATCCGCCATGCTCTTAGCAAACTCCTGGGCTGTAATATCATAGCCGCTTCCTCCTGGATCTGGAAGACCTGCATTCGGTTTTACCACGATAGGCAGTGTAGTCCATTGAGCCAATTTCCTTACCAGCGGTGGCATCTCCCGCGGTCCAAGGGAGCAATTAATACCGATGGCATCTGCCCCCAGCCCCTCCAGTGTCAGCGCAGCGCAGGCCGGGTCACAGCCCAGAAATGTACGTCCACGCTCCTCATAAGTCATGGTAACAAGGACCGGGAGATCACAATTCTCTTTTACTGCCAACAGCGCTGCCCGCACCTCTTGCAGGTCGGCCATGGTTTCCACCACCACAAGGTCGACCCCTGCCTTCACCCCCGCCAACACAACCTCTCGGAAACATTCCACCGCCTGTTCAAATTGATAAAGGCCTGTGGGTTCCAAAAGTTGACCAATCGGCCCTAAATCCAGCGCCACCAGAGCTTGTCCTCCTGCCGCCTGCTTTGCCACCGCAACAGAGGGGATGATAACTTCTTCTGGAGATTTTCCCGTGTGGGCCAGTTTCTCCCGATTCGCCCCAAACGTGTTGGCTAAGATAATCTGCGCCCCTGCCTGAACATAAGCCCGGTGGATATCCAATAACCAGTCTGGGTGTTCCAAAGCGGCTAGTTCTGGTGCTTCCCCAAGTTTTAATCCTTTGGCCTGGAGCATCGTCCCCATTCCACCATCCAGAATAATAGGATCTGGTCCCTGAAGCAAATTACGAAATTCCACAGTGTCCACCTGACTTTCGATATTGACAGTTTTCCATTGCCGGACAACCCAGACAACTACGTGCCTTCTGTTCCACCGGCCGCTCTGAAATCCCCAAAAAAGCGGTAACCGACTTGCGGGGAATTAAAATATGGCTGGCTGTGGCAGTCAACCCCACCCGGCGTGGTGCATCCAACAGAGCCAACAACTCATTTTGAAGCGCCAATGGAAGATCTCCGTACCCCGGACTAAATCGGAAAGGGAAGAAACAGCCGGGAAACATCTCCTGAAGATTTTTTTCCACTTCATCACATACCGCTTCCACTGCCGCAGCTGCGCAACAGTCTAGCGCGAAAGCTCGGGCTAAATCTACGCTCTGGGCCTGTCGAATTATCCCATCTACCCCAGCCCCTAATGTCGCACAAAACAGCGCCACCCGGTGACAGCCTTGAAGGTGCTTAGCCAAATCCCGGCCTGGAAGGAGTAACCCCCCTTCCAGGTGTAGCCCATCCCGGTCTTCTGACACGGTAAGCACTCGGTACGCCCACCGTGGTTGCGCAATTTTCCGTATATCCTGAGCACATGTTTGCACGAACACACGGGTTGTCTCATCCGCCTGTTCCGGCGGACAGCCCATATACCGCAATACTTCATCTATATTTAATTGGTTGATGGCTATGGACATCCCGTTTCCTCTGCTTTCTTTTTACAGCAACACAATCCCGGCTGCTTTGCATGCCTCAATATTAGCCTCATCCCAGAGGGAAGACTGTACTTCTCCGATGTGAGCTTTTCCAAGCAATACCATTGATACTCTGGATTGCCCAATTCCTCCCCCCATCGTCAGCGGCAACTCCCCGTTTAGGAGCATCTTATGGAAAGGCAACTCCCTCCGGTTGTCACACCCAGCTAGACGAAGTTGGCGGTCCAGGCTTTCTGGATCCACACGGATTCCCATAGAAGATAGCTCAACAGCCCGCTTGCTAACACTATCCCACACCAGCAAGTCACCGTTCAAGGCCCAGTCGTCATAGTCTGGTGCTCGACCGTCATGGGGCTTTCCTGAGCGTAGCTTACCCCCTATGCCAATCAGGAATACGGTTTGATACGCTTCCGCAATGGCATTCTCCCGCTCCTTGGGAGTTAAATCAGGATAGCGATCTTCCAATTCCTGGGTAGTAAGAAAAGTTACCTCAGTAGAAATCTTGGGCAACACACATAGCTGTGGAAATACGGTCTGTAAAAAAGCCTGTGTGTCCCCCAACGCCCCTGCAATCGCACATACGGTTTCTTTTAAATAGGATAGGTTCCGGTCTTCCTTGGTAATGATTTTCTCCCAGTCCCACTGATCTACATAGGCCGAGTGAAGGGTATCCAAATCCTCGTCTCTACGGATGGCATCCATGTCGGTATACAGGCCCTCTCCTGCATGAAATTGATACCGCTTAAGAGCCAAACGTTTCCACTTAGCCAGAGAATGCACCACCTGTGCCGTACCAGCTACCCCGTTGATATCAAAGGATACCGGACGCTCCACTCCATTTAGGTCGTCATTTAGTCCAGAGTCTGCCGCAACAAATAATGGTGCGGAGACACGGTGCAATCGAAGTGCACCAGCTAACTTATCCTCGAAAAGGCGCTTTAAAAGGCCGATAGCCTTTTGGGTTTCATAAATAGAAAGCAGAGAATGGTATCCCTCTGGGATATGAATCTGTTTCATGGCAAACACTCCTATCCGTTTCTTTTCCCTACTGCCGCCTAGTGTACTATCGTCCTTCCTTCTAAGCAGCATAACCTTTGTCCCCGTTGAGAAAGTATCTCATCCCAGGTATTTTGCAGGGATTATTATACAAAATCCGGGGACGAAAAGCAACGGGGCAATCTCAACTGCCTGCTTTCCCTCTTTGATGATACTCTTTCTCCTCTCTTCTGTACCCTTCTCCAAGGAACGGAGATTGTTTTCCTTTTTCGCCGCCTCTTGCATCCATACCAGATTCCGCTTATAATAAATTAATTAGGAAAAATAAATTGGGACACATTTTTTAAATATGGGGATAACCATAACATCCTCAGCTTCCCTTACAACTTTGCTTTTCACTTTTGGAGGAAACAAAGAATGAAATTTATTTCTTGGAATGTCAACGGTTTACGAGCTTGCCTAAAAAAAGGCTTTTTAGATGTTTTTCAGGATCAAGCCGCCGACTTTTTCTGTCTGCAAGAGACCAAAATGGAACAGGGACAAGCTGATCTGGATTTTGGTGAAAATTACTTGGAATATTGGAACTCTGCTGAGAAAAAGGGGTACTCCGGCACTGCCATTTTCACCCCTCACCGTCCCCTGCAAGTAGCCTTTGGAATGGATAAGGATATCCACGACCATGAAGGACGGCTTATCACCTTAGAGTACGAAACATTTTACCTGGTATGCTGTTATACTCCTAACGCCCAAGATGGTCTAAAGCGTCTGGATTATCGCATGGTCTGGGAAGATGACTTACGAGAGTACCTGGTATCTCTGGACCAAAACAAGCCCGTGATCTACTGTGGTGATTTGAATGTGGCACACCAGGAAATCGACCTGAAGAATCCCAAAACTAACCGACTCAATGCAGGGTTTACCGACCAAGAGCGAGAAAAATTTTCTGCCCTACTTGCCTCTGGCTTTACCGATACGTTCCGATATCTGTATCCCGACATCACTGGTGCCTATTCCTGGTGGTCTTACCGTTTTCAAGCCAGGAAAAACAACGCAGGCTGGCGTATCGATTATTTCCT
This sequence comes from Lawsonibacter sp., assembly GCA_050943895.1. Lineage (GTDB taxonomy): Bacteria > Bacillota > Clostridia > Oscillospirales > Oscillospiraceae > Lawsonibacter. The sequence continues at coordinate 113,825 of JBMNQA010000004.1, read as the reverse complement.
GGTCTCCAATCGCCTGCGCGAACGCATTCGTCGTGCGGAAATTCTCAGCCATATTCCTGGCAGTGACCACTGTCCTGTTCTATTGGAACTCGATTTGACATAACCCCGTGTCACATGAAAGGAGTCGGGTATTATGAATTTTCAATTCTGTCCACATTGTGGAACAAAAGCTACCTTGAAAGAAATTGGCGATGAGGGCTTGGTCGCTTGGTGTGACTGCTGTAAACTCCCTCTCTTCCCTATGTTCTCCACCTGCATCATTGCTTTGGCCGTGGATGAATTGGGAGAAGTTGCTCTGCTACGTCAAGGCTATATCTCCTCACAGTACCATGTTTTAGTTTCTGGCTATATGAAACCAGGAGAATCTGCAGAAGAGTGCGCCTCCCGAGAAATTCGGGAGGAACTTGGTCTGGATGTGTCCCAACTGGTTATCACAGGCACCTATTGGTTTGAAAAAAAAGATATGCTGATGATCGGATTTTTAGCTCGGGTCCATAAAGACTCCTTCCATTTATCCGGCGAAGTGGATCAAGCAGTTTGGGTCAAACCGGAACAGGCTCTTACCCTACTCCACCCAGCCCCCGCTATTTCTTATCAAATTGCCCAGTATTATTTGGAGCATCCTGATATATTTACTACCTCCCAACCACCAGCTATATCACGATGAAAGAGAGATCACTATGAAACTTTACCAACTTTTTCAGCCGGGGAAAACTGTTTTCTCCTGCGAAGTATTTCCGCCGAAAAAAACCAGCCCGGTAGACAGCATTTACAAAACATTGGATGGTTTAACGGAGATTCACCCCGATTTCATCAGCGTCACCTTCGGCGCCGGTGGTTCCCAAGTAAATCAGACGACCCGTGAAATTGCCTCTATTATCCAAAACCAATACCATATTCCTGCCATGGCTCACTTAACCTGTGTTGCAGCTGGCCGTCGGGAAGTAGATGAACTGTTGGCTGGTCTGCGTGAAGATGGCGTAGAAAATGTATTAGCTCTCCGCGGTGATGTCAATCCCTCTGTTCCTCCAAAAACCGATTTTTCCCACGCCAATGAATTGGTTTCTTACATCCGCTCTACCAGCGATTTTGGTGTCTCCGCCGCCTGTTATCCTGAAGGCCACCTAGAAAGCCCTGACGCTGTCAGCGATATTCGTTATTTGAAAGCGAAAGTGGATGCTGGGGCTCAGCACTTGGTCAGTCAACTTTTCTTTGACAATGAGGATTTTTTCCGCTTCTTAGAGCGCTGCCGGATTGCCGGGATCACCGTCCCAATTGAAGCTGGAATTATGCCTGTTTTGAGTGCTTCTTCCATCCAACGGATGGTTTCCCTATGCGGCGCCAGTCTCCCCCGCAAATTAACGCGCCTACTTGCCCGCTATGGTGACCACCCTCAAGCACTTCGAGAAGCTGGCATTGCCTATGCTATCGACCAAATTTCTGACCTGATTGCAGGCGGGGTAGATGGCATCCACCTTTATACCATGAATAATCCTGAGGTTGCCAAGCAGATTGCAGGTAATTTAACTTCTATTCGCTCCATTTAATGTTATATTGCGGAAATCTTTTCAAATCTTTAAACCTTTTTTCATTTCTTTCAAAAAAATATGGGGTAAACTTGTGCCATCCCATTTGAAAATGAGGAGGCAAGTTTTATGCGCATCCACCGCTCCATTCTCTGTGTGACCCTGCTCCTGCTTTTGATTTTGGGTTCCATATTTCTCTACCAAAATGGTTTTTTCTCTATCTATACCTCTCAAGCTTCTCTGCAGGCATACATCGAGCAGTCGGCTCCCTATTCTCACCTCGTTTTCTTTTTGGTTCAGCTGCTCTCTGTAATCCTAGCTCCTATTCCCAGCAACCTCACTGCAGCTGTGGGAGGAATGCTTTTCGGTACTTGGCCGGCCTTTTTCCTTACTTTTGCGGCTGTTTTTTCGGGTTCTCTTTTTGTATTTTTGTTAGCACGTATATTGGGAAAACGTTTTGCAGACCGTTTTGTCAGCCAACACATTTCAAAAAAATATCAAAACATGATCCAGTCGAAAACAACTCTCTTTCTCTTTTTAGCGTTTCTTTTTCCCTATTTTCCTGATGATGTGTTGTGTATTTTAGCTGGTTTAACTCCAATTTCTTTTTTTCGTTTCGCCTTGATCACTTTCCTGGCCCGTCCTTGGGGACTACTCTTTGCCTGCGCTTTTGGCGGATCTGCGATTCATATCCCTCTTTGGGCCTTGGTTACTCTCGGGCTTCTAGGAATTGCCCTATTCGCCTTAGGGTTGACATACGGTACCCGATTAGAACAGACTTTTCTCTCTTTTTTGGAGCGGCGGTATCATTCTTGAATACGATTCTTTTTGGGGGGTCTTACCAGACTTCCCAAAAAATTTTTTATTTTTCCTCTTTACAAACCCAATTATGTATGCTATGATAACACCTTAATAAGAATTAATACTGTTAAGGAGGAAAGACGGTGGAACGCGCGACAAGACATAGCAAAAAACGAGAAGCCATTCTTGCCGCCATCCGTAGCACCAAATGTCACCCTTCCGCCGAATGGGTCTATCAGACTCTAAAACCGGATCACCCCGACCTCAGCTTAGGTACCGTCTATCGGAACTTAGTCTTTTTCCAGCAGAGCGGGGACATTCAAAGCGTAGGCGTGGTAAACGGTCAGGAGCGGTTTGATGGCGTCCCCACTCCACACAGCCACTTTGTTTGCACCGATTGCGGCGCAGTAATGGATTTGGATTATGTTACTCTAGATCCTAATCTGGACTGTACTGTCAGTCAGCAATATGGGCTCGCGGTAAATCGCCACGAACTCACTTTCTATGGTTTATGCCAATCTTGTATGCAACATCAACAAAATGAGGAGGAACGTATATCATGAAAAAGTTTGTTTGTACCGTTTGTGGTTATGTACACGAGGGAAATACTCCCCCTGAATTCTGCCCCATCTGCAAGGCTCCTGCTGAAAAGTTTAAGGAGCAGGTCGGTGAAAAGACTTGGGCTGCTGAGCACGTAGTCGGTGTTGCTCAGGGCGTAGATGAAGAAATTGTGAAAGGTCTGCGCATGAATTTCGAGGGTGAATGCTCCGAAGTCGGTATGTATCTGGCCATGGCTCGTGTGGCACACCGCGAGGGCTATCCTGAAATCGGCCTGTACTGGGAAAAGGCTGCCTACGAGGAAGCTGAGCACGCTGCTAAGTTCGCTGAATTACTTGGCGAAGTGGTGACCGATTCTACCAAGAAAAATCTTGAGATGCGTGTGGACGCCGAGAATGGTGCTACTGCTGGCAAGTTCGAATTGGCTAAGAAGGCCAAGGAGTTGGGTCTGGACGCCATTCACGACACCGTGCACGAGATGGCTCGCGACGAGGCCCGTCACGGCAAGGCTTTCGAGGGCCTGCTGAAGCGTTATTTCGGCTAATTTCCACTGCTGATAAGGAGTACAGACATGGACAAGTATGTGTGCCCCTGCGGATACGTCTATGACCCCGCTGTTGGCGATCCCGAGCACGGCATTGCCCCCGGCACCCCATGGGAGGATGTTCCCGCGGATTGGGAGTGCCCGGTCTGCGGCATGGGAAAAGACGTTTTTGAGAAAGAATAATTTATTTCACTCAACTTAAGAGTAAGAGAGCAGTCCTTTGGACTGCTCTCTTTTTATCTCTAAAGCAATTACCATTTATAAACTTGAGCGATATATGATCATGTATCTTCACTCTGTCTAGCAATGAGCAGCGGCCAGTGGAACGATTTTTGTTCGTTCCACTGGCCGCTTTTGGATATTACCTCTATTCAGCTAACCCATTAAGGTATTGGGAAGCCACGTTGAAATTGCTGGAATCAGAGCAATCAGGATTGCTACAATTAATTGTTCCACTACGAAAGGTATCAAACGTTTGGTAACCTTTACAATTGGTTCCTTACTCATGCCACTAGCCACAAACATTGTGGGGGCAAACGGCGGTGTAGCAATGCCTAGACACAATACAAATACCATAAAGCAACCAAATTGTACACCTGGAATTCCAAATGAAACAGCCAGTGGGTGAAGAATTGGTGCCAGAATTACTGTAGTGGCAATTGCTTCCATGAACATTCCTGAAATAAAGAATATGGTTCCGCATAGTAACAAAAATACATATTTATTCGGTGCGTAAGCCATGACCCAGTCGGACACAGTGCGAGCAATATTAAAGTAACCCACCAAATAACCAAATACATTTGCTGCCGCAATCAAAATCATTAGATTTGCCGTTGTTTTGGCCGTATTTTTAAATAGCGGTAGTAGATCTTTTGGCTTAACATCCCGGTAAACTACCATAGAAATTATAAGGCCATACAACACGGCTATTGCAGCTGACTCAGTAGCTGTAAATGTCCCCGAATAGATACCACCTAAAATAATCAACGGCATCAACAGAGCAAGAATTGCGCGCCAGAAAGATTTCCCCACTTTTGCTGAACTGAGTCCATCCCATTCACATGACCCAGTTTGAAAACGACCTTTTCCTCCGAAGAACTATTTCCTGAAGACGTGCCACCACTCGAGGTTGAATTACCGTTGCCGCAGGAGGTAAGCATCCCTGTGGCCAAAACACTGATGGACAGAGCAAATGCGATTAATCTTACTTTTTTCATTTCTTTCGTTCCTTTCTTTAATCCTTTTTCGATATAAAACCGCTCCTGTTTGCCCGCAATGCTATACCTCACACACCGCTACTGCTCGCACTGGAAATCCATCCATATTACGCGCCCGCAGCGGAAGTACAATAAGTTGAAATTCATTCACTGGGATTTGATCTAAATTTGCCATACCTTCTACAATAAAAACATCTCCACGGAAGAATGCTTTGTGATTCCAATTCTTCCTGGGGTCCCCCGCTGGCAACCCCATCGGCTCAGGTGCCGGGATATCCATCCCTACAAGCCAAACTTTTTTTTCAACCAAATACATCACAGCTGCTTGCGAAAAATACGGGAAATCAAAATAGAACTTTTTGCTTCCCCACTGTTTCCCCCACCCAGTTGATATAAGTAGCCGATCTCCTTGCTTTAATTTCGCAGGTTCTAAATCCTCTGGCTCTATGGTCTCTTGCTCTCCTTTTTTTAATTTCAGTAGCTTTGCTGGACCAATGAGCCGCTCCAAAGGGATTTGATCCACTCCGGGTTTTGCATCCTGAATCATATGGTTCGGGGCATCAATATGGGTCCCGGTATGTGTTCCAAATACAATTCGATGCGCTTGTGAGCCTTCCATACAAATACGGCCCGTTTGAATAAACTCGGTAAGCGGATGATGCGAAAATGGCAATGTAGGCATTCCCGGTTCTAATGGATATGACAATTCGATGTACTGTCTCATAGAAACTTCCCCCCTCCTATCACTCCCAGGGATTCTGCCCCCCTTTAAAATCTACCTGCTTTAATTACTTGGCTGAAAGCGTGGGGCCTGGTAACCCCGAAATCCCCCTCGAACGCTCATAACTTTAAATCCATGCTGTTTAAGCATCCGATAGGCAATATAGCTGCGTACCCCGGTTGCACATAAGGTCAGAATTGTTTTCTCACGATAGGGCTCCAGCTCTCCCATTCGAGCACGTAGATCATTTACCGGGATATGAATGGCGCCAGTCAATGGTGCATTAGCTACCTCATCGTCTTTTCTTACATCCAGTACCACCGTATTCTCATTCATCTCGTCCAAATAATTACCTGGCACCTCTTCTAGTAGCCCCCGAGCCTTATTAGAGGCAATAAACCCCGCGTAGTTTGCCGGCGACTTAGCTGATAAGAATGCAGGAGCGTACGCCAGTTCCAAATCTTCCAGATCCGACATTTTCCCCCCAAGAATCATAACCGAGGCAATCACATCGATAAACTTATCCGCACCTTGGGCTGCTACACACTGGGCCCCAAAAATGCGTCCACCTTCCCCATATAGTACCTTGATATCCATATTACAGGCACCAGGGTAGTAATCAGCATGATTTTTGGGATGGAGTTCTGCAACCTGATAAGGAATCCCTTCTCCTTTTAACGTACGTTCATTCGCACCTGTAGCAGCCCCAGCAAGTGAAAATACCTTAATAACTGAGGTTCCCAAACTTCCCTTGTATCTGGACGTATACCCCATAATGTTATCTGCCGCAATTCTACCTTGACGATTAGCTGGACCCGCCAGTTGAATTGGGATCCGTTTACCTGTCACCAAATTCTTTGTAGCTACTGCATCTCCTGCCGCATATACATCAGGTAAATTGGTACGCATGTGTTCATCGGTGAGGATAAATCCTCTCTCATTCATCTCCAGTCCGCTCTCTTCCAGCCACTTTGTATCAGGGCGTACCCCTACGGATAGGAGGCAAAAGTCCGTCGCCAATTCCTGGCCATCAGACAAAGTGATTTTCAGTTCTTCTCCATTTTGCGAAAAAGCGGACAGTCCATTGTTAAGAATAATTTTGACTCCGTGTTCCTCCATCTCTTTCTCTAAAATAGGAGACATATCAGAGTCAAATGGCGCTAAGATATGCGGAGCAGCCTCTACCAGTACCACTTCTAGCCCCATCTCAACCAAATTTTCTGCTGTCTCAATTCCAATAAAGCCTCCACCTATTACCACAGCCCGTTTTGCCCGAGCCGCTTTGATCTTCATTAGGTTGGCATCCTCTACATTACGCATATAGATTATTTGCGGTAAAGTAACACCAGGCACAGGAGGTACAAATGGTTTTGCCCCTGGTGCTAACACCAACGCATCATATGGTTCCGTAACGCATGCTCCTTGATGCCTTACCTGAATGCATTTTTTCTCAGCATTAATTGAAAGTACCTCGCTATCTACACGAACATCAATCTGAAAGCGGTCTTTCATACTCTCTGGCGTTTGCACCAGAATCTTGCTTTCCTCCTTAATCACCCCGCCTACATAATACGGCAGTCCACAGTTTGCAAAAGAAATATGTGGTCCTCGCTCAAATAGAACGATCTCCGCCGTTTCATCCAGTCGACGAATTCGGGCCGCAGCGGAAGCTCCTGCAGCTACGCCACCTACAATTAATACTCTCATACGATTTCTTCCTTTCCCCTCTTCAGGCCTTGTCTGCTCCGTATTTATACTTTGGGCGGGATAATAAAGTAATACAAAAATTTAAAATGATGCATGATGCATCCTATCTCACAGCCAATTATACAAAGTTTTTCTTTTACAGTCAATCAATAATTATGCACAATAAATAACCATCGGCTTTTATATAAAAAGTAGAATCTTAGAATCATGCATGATGCATCTTGACTTGGCAAAAAACCACCGCTATACTGGACCTAAGATTGAAAAGCGCTGATTATTCAATTTCTTACTGTTTTAGGAAAAAAGGAGGATATCATAACATGTCTGAACAGAAGGAAGTATGCCAAAAATTAGTCTCATGGTTGGCTCTTCGGTCTCGGCCAATTGCAGTACGTATGTTACGTAGCGTAGATGAGATTCCAGCCAATGCTATCCAACCCAAACGAGATCTCGGGCATCATCTCTCCCTTTGCCAAGCCCTTAGTCACGCCCGTCGGCAGGGAGAGACAATTGCCATGCTGCTTCAGGATCATTGGTGTGTTGAACCTGTCATTGGACTAGGCTATGGAGAACCCCCAGAATATTTTCTAAGTGGCGCCAACCGTTACCCTGCCTCTGCCAGTTCTTTAGAAGCCGGAAAGCGCTGGGCTGACAATTTGCCTAAATTTGAACCCGGCAAATATGCCGGCGTGTTGTGCGGTCCCTGGGAAAGTGCTGAATTTGAACCCGACGTCATCATCCTGTATGTAGACCCCGCTCAGCTAACCCATTTGATGATCTCTGTAAACTGGATTGATGGTAGTGATGTCTATTCCCAGCTAAGCGGCCACTCTGCTTGCGTCTACGCCATTGTCCCTCCCATGCTAAAGCATGACTTTTATGTAGCCGTTCCCTGTATTGGAGACCGTAAGCGCGCAGCTGCACAAGATAATGAACTCATTTTCTCTTTCCCACCAGACAAAGCACAGGCCCTGCTGGATGGGCTATGTACCACTGCCTCCTCTCAAGTGGGATTCCCAATTCTTCATGATGTTGCTCCGGAATATCCCCTAGCTCCTGCTTACAAAAAAATTGGAGAATTAATGGGAATTGAATATTAATTTTCTTTGATGCTTTTTAAATTATTAGAAGCTATATAAAGAGCCCCTCCTATCAAAGTATCTGATGGAGGGGCTCTACTCATGAATAATATGTAAAATATCACAGCAGCTGCTCCACAAGGATGGGCAACCACTGTGATATTTCTTTATTTATAAACCACGCTGTCTGCCGACGGCGGCATAGCACGCGCCAGCGTAGTAAACAGATGCCGCGTCATCGCATCGGCTAAGGCATCCTCATCCATTCTGCGGACTGCATCAATAATTTCTCCATGACGAGTGACTAGCAACGGCGTTTCTGCCTGACAATTGTGGCGGGAAATGCATTGAAAAAAGGTTACCCGGTTTTTGATGAGATTCCAAATCTCATACATCAGCGCATTCCCACACTTTTGAAAGAAGAACTCATGAAACAAAATATCATATTCAATTGAAGAGAGGAAATCTTCATTTCGATTACATTCATCTGACAACTCACACTGCTGCGCTAAGTAATCTGCATCCTCTGCTTTGAGATGCGGAAAGGCCATTCGCACCACTTTTGGCTCAAGCGCTGCACGCACATTGAAGAGATCCATGGCATATTCTTTTGTCAATATGGTGACATATGTGCCTCGATAAGGAAACACGGTTAGTAGTCCTTGGGCAGACAAAGATGCAAATGCCTGACGCACAGGTGTAATACTGACTTGAAGCGCTTTTGCAATTTTCGCTTCTACCAGGCGCTCCCCCGGCTTCAGTTCCTGTGTCAGAATCATCCTCCGTAAGATTTCAAACACTCGTCCACTCGTACTTCTATCCGCCGAAAAACTTGCGGTAACCTCTTTGGAGAACATGGTATAACACATCCCAATCCATCTACATGTAATAGAATTTGAATACAATTCCTTTTATGAACATCGTTCTATGCCTTCTTTGATTTTCCACTTTACTGAAAGTCTTTTATCCTTTCATCAAAACTCTGTAATATCTATTTTAAAAGGCTCCTTGTATTATTGTAAGTTCACAGAATACTAGAGATACAATTTTTTATAGAACTTATAGTTGATAAAATGCTCTTTTCGTTTTCCTTAAAATTCTCACAAAATTTCTACTTTGGACCCGACATGATTTTCAAAGTATCCCGGATATTGCACTTCAAAATAAGCCCCTGCCTGTTCGCCGCTACAATGGCAAGCACCTAACCGACGAACCCCCTTCTTCTTCAAGGCATCACAGGTCCATTGAATGCGCGCTTCATCCGCTCCCATTAAATGAGTTCCACCCAAAAAGGTAGTAACAGGACGCCCAAATAGTTTCTCCACTCGGGTACACATACTTACAATCCCCACATGAGAACACCCAGATATAAGGGCTAATTCCGCTTCCGTTTCCACCACAACTGCAACTTCATCTTCAAAGCAATCTGGCTGCATTCCTCTTTCATTTTGTCGCAATAGTTTCGGACTAGGCCGTTCCATTTCTTCTGTGGTGGAAAACCCGGAAACCACCCAAATTCCATCCCCAATATCAATTGGCTGATCTTCTACTACACGCATTGGTATTTGGAATTTGGACATAGCCTCTTGGCTTATGGCTGACCCAATCTCCATTCTCCCTTCTCTCTTTTGAGAGTATCGGCCATCAAAAAAGTTTTTTCCCAGATAGATGGTCTCTACCAGAGTTCCTTCACAAAGGAGTGTAGAGAGGCCTCCTGTATGGTCATAATGGCCATGACTCAAAACTACAGCATCCAGCGGATTCAGTTTTAACTGCATAGCGCGTGCATTTTTAAAAAAACGCGGCGATGCACCAGTATCATATAAAATTCTCCGCTTTTCACTGGATATCAGCAGACTTAATCCGTGTTCCGAAGCAAGGCAGTCTACCAAAGCAGCATTTTCCATTAACGTTACAACTTCAATTGACACGTTACTTCTCCTTCCCTGGTACAACTCCTTCTGGTTTGGCATCGCTTTCAATAGGAGAGAGTACAGAGAGCAAATGTTCCATGGAATCATCGTAAAAACAGCACAGATTTCTGCCCTTTCGCTTGGCTGCATAAAGCGCACGATCCGCTCGACGGAATAGGACTTCATAGTCTACCCCTTTTGTGGACAGGGCAACTCCCATGCTGATGGAGATTTCAAAGTTACCATAAAACCCTGACAACGTACGGAATACCCGTTCTGCCTGGGAACGGTCCGCATACTCCATAAAAACTAAAAACTCATCTCCACCCACCCGGGCTGCCAAGTCGCTGCTGCGGATACTTCTTCTTAGTTTTTCTGCTATATACTTAAGTACCTGATCTCCGAATTGGTGACCATATCGGTCATTTGCTTCTTTAAAGCGATCCAGATCAATTACAGCCAATGCATACTGTTTTTCTGTATATTCCGAAAGTGTTCTACAAATTAGATTACGCGCTGCGTCATGGTTAAGTAGCCCGGTTAAACTGTCATGGGATGCCAGCTGTTCCAACACTTGGATCCGACTGTGTTCCTCGTGTGTGTCTACAAATTTACCCAACACGCCCTGCCACACCGGATTTTCTGCTCCAGACCACATGGTTTGTACAATAAATTTTCCCCAACGCCGCTCTCCTTTTACATTAATGGAACAGTTATATTCCACCATTGGTTTTTCTGGAGTAGCATGTTTCAAGAGTTGAGTTAAACGCTCCATATCCCGGCGGTAAACCACTTGATTAAGTATTTCACTATTCCATGGATGAAACCGAACTTCACTAATGCCAAGGTAGTTGGCACTTCCTTCTGACAATACAATCACATCAGAGGAAACATGATACTCAAACTGAATCTCTTTGGACATAGATGAGAAAAAGCGATACTTTTCCCACTCTTTCTCCACCAATTTCAGCGTTCTCGCAGATGCCTTGCGCTCTGGATCTCTTTGCTCATCTTTTTGTATCTGGTTCATATGCTCCATTATCCAGGCAACCAATTGCTGATGTTGATTATAGAGCATTAAGTTATGGGCCACTCGTCGACGCACAACCCACGCACTAAATGGGCGCACCAGATGGTCATCTGCACCTAGGTCATATGCCCGTTCAAGCGGTTCTCTTAAGCTTCCCCCACTGAGTACGATAACTGGAATTTTATTCAGCCATCCTCGATTTTTCATTTCTCGAAGCACCTGAAACCCATTCATCGCCGGCATTACCAGATCCAATAAGATCAGCGCAATTTCTCCTTCTAACTGCTGTAGCTGCTCGACTGCCTGCTTTCCGTTTTCTGCTTCCACTATTGCATAGGCACCGCCCAGAATATCACACAGAATAGAACGGTTTATCTCCTCGTCATCTACAACCAAGATTTTCTTTTGGTTTCGTCTGCTGTCGACCCGTTCCATCCCAATTCCCCCAAGCAAATGGATAAAAATACGCACTTATTCTACCCAAATGTTCTTGTTTGCATTTTACCACGCTACTGACTCATTGTCTAGCATTCCAACGCTGAAAGCAGCAAGATAAAAGAAAATATTTCCAATTTTTAGTTGGTTATCTCTAATAGTTCCGGTGGCATGCCAAGCAGCAACAGTGCCCCCGCTACGGCCAGAGCCGACAGCGTATTCTCTTTTTGGGGAACCAGCAATGGAAATTCTTGTCGCTCTACAACTCGTCCATCCACTGTCACCAATTCCCGCTGCAAAGCTGCCCAAACACGCCCTCCCTCACGGCTGGAAATGGTTAAACTATCTCTCGGCGATGCTCCATAGCTGACCACACTAGCTGTACGCATTCCATCCAGCAACGCTCCGGCATCTCCTGGTAGCAATACTGTTCTGCAAGCTCGCGGCAGCGCCAGCTTCTGCCTGGCCGCTTCTGGAGAAATGACAAGAAGAGCAGGATGAGCCTGTGGCACACTTCCGGACGGAAAAACTCCGCTTTTCCCCAGCTGTTTCCAAATGGATGCCTGGATTCCTTCTTCTCGTTCAATCACTTGATATGCTTCCATCTTCCTCCCCCTTGTCCGTTCAGTGTTTGATCTTTTTTAAGATTTATTCCTTCGTTCCCCTTATCCCGGCCCTTTCTTGACTTTCCACCGTTCTTTCTGGTATCATTATTTTGAAATATTATGTGCGCTGTGCGCCTTTTGAATTGTGAGGAAAATTTGCCATGGCTCAGAAAAAAACCAGTTACGGGAACGAGTCCATCTCCGCCTTAAAAGGGGCCGACCGTGTGCGGAAGCGTCCTGGGGTCATCTTCGGCTCTGACGGTCTGGAGGGGTGTGAGCATGCTGTTTTTGAAATTATGTCCAATGCCATTGACGAAGCCAGAGAAGGACATGGGCAACTAATTACCGTTACCCGCTTTGAAGATGGCTCCATCCAAGTGGAAGATCAGGGGCGCGGCTGCCCGGTGGACTGGAACGAAAAAGAACAAAAATTCAATTGGGAACTGGTCTTTTGCGAATTATATGCCGGAGGAAAGTACAACAACGATACCGGTGACAACTACGAATATTCCCTTGGTTTAAATGGTCTTGGTTCCTGTGCTACCCAATACGCCAGCGAATTTTTTGATGCAACTATCTGGCGGGACGGATTCAAATATTCCCTACACTTTGAGAAGGGAGAAAATATTGGCGGGTTGAAAAAAGAACCTACCGATAAAGGGAAAAAAACAGGCTCTACTTTCCGCTGGAAACCAGATCTGGAAGTTTTTACTGACACCAATATCCCAGTCGACTACTTCCTGGATGTGATGAAGCGTCAGGCAGTTGTCAACGCCGGCATCACATTCCGCTTCCGCAATCAGACGGGCGGACGCTTTGAAACAACTGACTTCTATTATGAAAACGGCATCTCAGACTATGTTGCTGAGTTAGCTGGCGAAGATTCTCTGACGCAGCCTATCTTCTGGCAGACAGAGCGTAAAGGGCGAGATCGAGAAGATAAACCGGAATATAAAGTAAAATTATCGGTCTCCTTTTGTTTTTCCAACCGAGTTCAAATTATAGAACATTACCATAACTCATCCTGGCTGGAGCATGGCGGCTCTCCCGAAAAGGCAGTAAAATCTGCCTTTGTCTCCGCTTTGGACAGCTATTTAAAGCAGCAAAATAAATATAACAAAAACGAGAGCAAAATCACCTTTCCCGATATCCAGGACTCTCTGGTCCTAGTAAGTAACAACTTTTCCACCCAAACTTCCTATGAAAATCAGACTAAAAAGGCCATCAACAATAAGTTTGTACAGGAATCCATGACGGAATTTTTGCGCACTCAATTGGAGGTCTACTTTATCGAAACCCCCTTGGACGCTCAGCGCATTGCCGAACAGGTTTTGATTAACAAGCGTGCTAGAGAAAATGCAGAGAAGACAAGACTAAATTTGAAGAAAAAACTGACCGGTTCCATGGACATCTCCAACCGGGTGCAAAAATTTGTCCCCTGTCGTACCAAGGATGTCAGCCGCAGTGAGTTGTATATTGTTGAGGGTGACTCCGCTCTAGGCAGCGTAAAGTTAGCTCGCGATGGAGAATTTCAGGCTATTATGCCTGTCCGTGGTAAGATTCTTAATTGCCTAAAGGCAGACTACAGCAAAATTTTTAAAAGTGAAATTATTACCGATTTACTAAAAGTCTTGGGTTGTGGTGTGGAAGTCCACGATAAGCACGCCAAAGATATGGCTTCCTTTGATTTGAACAATCTACGGTGGAATAAAATTGTCATCTGTACGGATGCAGATGTGGACGGCTTCCAAATCCGCACTCTGATTCTCACCATGCTCTACCGCCTGACCCCTACCCTTATCCAACAGGGATACGTATATATTGCGGAATCCCCTCTCTATGAAATTACTTGTAAGGAAAAAACTTGGTTTGCCTATTCTGACAAGGAGAAAAACGAGATCGTAGCTTCTCTGGAGGGTAAGAAACCCGATGTACAGCGTTCTAAAGGTCTCGGAGAAAATGATCCAGAGATGATGGCCTTGACCACTATGTCTCCGGCTACCCGCCGCCTCATCAAAGTAATGCCCGAAGATGTCACTCGTACCGCTCAAGTCTTTGACCTTTTGCTGGGAGATGACCTTACTGGCCGGAAGACTCATATTGCAGATAATGGATACAAATATCTGGATTTAGCGGATATCAGCTGAAATTTTCCCATTTTTTCTGCACCTTCTGGGCATACTGGAACAAAGCTTGTTCCTTTCATTCTCAAGGGTGGAGGCATATATGAATTTATTTGATATCTTAGGTCCTGTCATGGTGGGGCCCTCTAGTTCCCATACTGCCGGAGCCGTGCGGATTGGACGCATGGCCCGTGCTTTATTGGGCCAAAAACCCGTTTGGGCTCAACTGCTGCTCCATGGCTCCTTTGCTTTAACTGGAGAGGGTCACGGTACCCATCAAGCACTTGTTGCCGGTTTGTTGGGGTTGTCTCCAGACGATACACGAGTACCAGACAGCTTTTCTCTAGCTCAAAAAGAGGGATTGACTTTTTCCTTTGACACCTGTTCCTTACGAGACGTCCATCCAAATAGTGCCCTTATTCGCCTGCAAGGGGAACAGGGGGGCTTGATTGAGGTGGGGGCCTCTTCTCCAGGTGGCGGCCGCATTCTAGTTTTTCAGATCGACGGGCTACACACCTCGTTCAGCGGGGAATTGCCTACCGTAGTCATTCACAACTCCGATCAGCCAGGTTGTGTCAGTCTGGCTACCGGAGTCTTAGCTGCTCACAATATCAATGTGGCTACTCTTCAACTGAATCGGGACGGACGTGGTGAAAATGCTGTTATGGTGATTGAATGTGACCAGTCAATTCCTCAAACCGTCTTAGACCAATTGGGTTCCTTGCCTGGGATTCTCCATGTCACTGGCTACAACCCTAACAAGGAGGTAGCCCTCTAATGATTGATTTTACTTCCATCCAACAGATGTTGGATGATGCCAAACAATCCAACCTCCCTTTGTGGAAAGCCATTCTCCTCTCTGATGCACAACGACAGGGCATATCCCCTGCAGATTCCTGGGCAAAAATGGACTGTATGCTCACCGCCATGATCCAAGCCGAAGAAAGTTATCAGGAACAGGATCGCTCCCACAGTGGTCTTTCTGGTGGGGACGGTGGCAAAATGACCCACTACGCCCAAACTTCTAGTCCTCTATGTGGCCACTTTCTTTCCAACGTTATGGCAGGGGCTCTGCGTATGGGGGAGTGTAACGCCTGCATGAAACGCATTGTAGCTGCTCCCACTGCCGGAGCTTGCGGTGTCCTCCCGGCGGTTCTTCTCCCCTACAAACAAGAATTTGATGCTACCCGGGAACAACTCATTCAGGCTCTATATGTAGCCTCCGGTTTTGGAATGGTCATTGCCACTCGTGCCTCTATTTCTGGTGCAGAGGGAGGCTGCCAAGCAGAAATTGGCTCAGCAGCAGCCATGGCTGCCGCCGCTTTGGTGCACCTCCAAGGTGGCACAGGACAACAGATGGCCCACGCCTGTGCCATGGCGGTGAAAAACCTGCTTGGCCTTGTATGTGATCCAGTCGGTGGCTTGGTAGAAGTCCCATGTATCAAGCGCAACGTAATTGGCGCTATGGATGCTCTTTCTGCTGCCCAGATGTCTCTGGCCGGTATCCAAAGTCGGGTTCCCCCTGACCAAGTTCTGGATGCTATGGCCGAAGTGGGGCACTCTCTCCCCCATACCCTACGCGAAACCGGCAAGGGTGGATTGGCTGCCACCCCATTTGGACAACAGTATGCCCCGCAACATCCCTGAGCAAATCTCTTCATCGCTCGCTGTTCTACTCCATCCATCCAGCTATATCCATCCAGCCAGAAGAAAGGAGCCCAGATCATGAAAAAAACCATATCGAAATTGCTATGCCTGATCTTGTCCCTGGCGCTAACCCTTTCCCTGTCTATGCCTGCCTTTGCCCTAGAGGACATTGACCCGCCTTTATGGGAGCAGATGGGATACTCCTCTAGAGAGGAGTTGCTAGCCGAGGGATGGCTCACTGAGGAGGAATATGTCCAGATGGTCCAGGATGAATTGGACTATCTGGACTACCTCAAGGAAGAAGAGGCCCGCCGCCAAACATGGATGGAAAACCACCCTCAGGCGGTAGCTGACTTTGACCCCTATGCTTTTTATGATGCATTTTTTGGAAATCAGTTTGAGTCCGCTCAGGACTACATGGAGACTTGGGGACAAACGGAAGAGGATTTCCGGCAGGAAATGCTGACCTACTGGTCAGACGAAATGAATTTTGAAGAAGGGTACCGGCAACAGCTTTTAGCGGAATTGTCTAACCTGCAAAGCTGGCTGGATGCTCACCCTGATGATGTGACCGCATTTGACCCCTACACCTACTATCAGAACTCCTACCTATACATGTTCAGCAGTATGTATTCTGCTCCGGAATATATGGCGTTGTGTGGTCTCACAGAAGAGGAGTTTTATCAGGTAATGTTGAGCGAGTGGGCTCAAAATCAGATCTCATTAGAGGCAGTTCAAATTAGCACTGCAGGGGAAAAAGTAGCACTGGGCGGCTTTCCTGACGGAGTGAATGTGATGATAAATGGCGCCTGTGTTTTCTTTCCCGATGTGCGGCCCACAGTAGAAAACGGCCGCACTATGGTTCCATTGGCCACCACAATGGAATACCTGGGAGCCCAAGTTGATTACATCGGGTACGAGAAAGCCGTTCGTCTCTCCCTGGAAGAGCAGGCCCTTTACATCTACCATAAGGTTGGCACCCAAGAACTCACTCTTTATTATGGCAATCCAGAAGAGGGCACTTGGGACAATGAATCCGGCGAAACTATTTCAATGGATGTCCCCTCCTCCATCCGGGATGGCCGCACTATGGTGCCCTTAGCCTTCTTCGCTCAAGCCCTGGGATACGAAGTCTATTGGGACGACTACTATCAGACTGCCGTTCTTCTAAACTGTGATGCTTTAGTAGAGATGATTGACCAGGAATTGACTCTCCTTAATCGAGTGTTATACACCGTGACGGGCAGTGAATTTTCCCAGAATGGAAAAGCTGTGCAGTGTGAGGCAGAACTGAAAATGGAGGTAACCGAGGAAGGTAAGACCTATCCTCTCCAATTCCAGGGCAATGCGCTTTTCTCCGCACAGGCCATAAACCTCCAGCTGGCTGCCGACCTTTCCTCTTTGTCTGAACTGCTGATGGAGGAAGAGTCCGGGGCAGGAGGGGGAGCATTTATGACTTCCCTTCTTACATCTGTCCTCTCCGATTTGAAGTTGGAACTTATCTACAACCAGGAAAACAATGACCTATATCTCCGAAGTGCTGTTCTCTCCCTTCTAGGCTTGGCGGAAAATCCAGAGTCCTGGATCGCCCTGCCCACATATGAGGAACTGTCTCCTATTTTCCCCTTAGGGAAGATGACCGTGGGGCAACTGCTTACTCGGGACGATACCTTCTACGGCTTCCCCTTCCATCGTTGGTCCCAAATCACCTCTGCTGCCTCTGATTTGATACAGACTCTGGGAGATGACTGCTTCACAAAATCAGGCTCTTCTTATACCATTCGCTGGGATATCGATGATCTGGATCTCTTTAACCCGACTGGGTCAGAAACCTTTCATACTCTTTTGAAGATCACCCCTACCGGTGATAAGAACTGTACCTTCTCCCTGGCTCTTTCCGCCGATGATGGAGATACTTCGTTGGAGTTGGACTGCTCCGGGTCTAAAGAGAAACTCACTCTGGAAGTTTTCGGGAAAAATTTGGGGACAGAGGCCTTTCACCTCGAATTCGCACAGAAAATGTCCTCCGCCTCCCAGTCCCCCCTCACCAGTCCACCGGAGAGTGATTCCATCGAATATCCCATGGGTGAGTTAGACATGGACAATCTATAAATTCCACCTCTGTTTTCTTAACGCTCACGACACTCTAACATAGCAAGGACGGATACCAATGCCTAAGAAAAAAGTTCCTGACGAATCGAAAGCTTCCATATCCAACCCCAACGTGATGGGCCTGCACTCTCAGGTGTTGGAACAGCCCATCACACAAACTCTAGAACTAAACTACATGCCCTATGCCATGTCCGTCATCGTCTCTCGAGCCATTCCAGAGATTGATGGCTTCAAACCTTCCCACCGTAAGCTGTTGTACACAATGTATCAGATGAAACTGCTAGGTGGGAGCCGCACAAAAAGTGCCAATGTGGTTGGGGCCACTATGAAGTTGAATCCTCACGGAGACGCCGCCATTTATGACACCATGGTTCGCCTCTCCAAGGGCTATGGTGCCCTTCTGCATCCCTTTGTGGACTCCAAAGGAAACTTCGGTAAGGTGTATTCCCGAGACATGGCCTGGGCTGCCAGCCGCTATACGGAAGTGCGTCTGGATGCCATCTGCGCTGAACTTTTCCGGGATATTGACCAAGACACAGTAGATTTTGTTGATAACTACGACGGGAAACTAAAAGAGCCCACCCTCTTGCCCACCACCTTCCCCAATATTTTAGTCTCCGCCAACCAGGGCATTGCCGTGGGTATGGCCAGCAATCTATGCGGCTTTAATTTGGGAGAAGTCTGCGATACCACCATCGCATTCCTGAAAAATCCAGACCATGATATCTTGTCCACTTTAAAAGCACCAGACCTTCCCACCGGAGGGGAGTTGCTCTACGATCCCGCAGCTTTGAGCGAAATTTACCGCACTGGTCGCGGTTCCTTTAAGGTGCGTGCTAAGTGGCGCTACAACAAGGCAGAAAATTTGATTGAGGTCTATGAGATTCCATACTCCACCACTACGGAAGCCATCATGGAGAAGACAGCGGAACTCATTAAAGCCGGTAAAATTCGAGAGATCGCTGACATGCGGGATGAAACCGACCTATCCGGCTTAAAGCTAACCATTGACTTGAAGCGGGGAACCGACCCAGACAAGTTGATGGCCAAACTATTCCGATCCACCCCTCTAATGGATACGCAATCATGTAACTTCAATCTTCTCATTGCCGGCATGCCAAAAGTATTGGGCGTTCGGGAAATTTTGGAGGAATGGGTGGCTTGGCGCATGGAATCGGTCCGTCGCCGGGTATACTACTCCATGGGACGAAAAAAAGAAAAACTACACCTGTTGCGCGGCCTGCGGCGCATCCTCTTAGATATTGACCGCGCCATTCAGATTATTCGGGACACCGAAGAAGATGCTGAAGTCATCCCCAATTTGATGATTGGCTTTGGGATTGACAAGGTTCAGGCAGAGTATGTGGCAGATATTCGCCTTCGGAATATTAACAAAGAATATATTTTAAAGCGCACCCAGGAAGTAGAAGAACTCGAGGCGGAAATCGCTGACCTAGAGGACACCGTCAACTCTCCTCAGCGTATTCGCTCCATCCTTATTTCTGAACTGGAGCAGGTCAAGCAGAAATATTCCGTTCCTCGGCGGACTGATATTGTTTATGACCACGAAACGCAGGCTCTGGCCGACGAGGAAGAGGAAATACCAGACTACCCCGTCCATCTCTTCTTCTCACGGGAAGGTTATCTGAAAAAGATTACACCTCAATCCCTACGCATGTCTGGAGAGCAGAAATATAAAGAAGGGGACGGTCCTTACCTGCAGTGGGAAGCTTCCAATCGAGACGAGTTGCTGATTTTTACCGACCAGCAACAGTGCTACAAAACGCGACTAAGTGAGTTTGAAGATACGAAGGCCAGTGTCTTGGGAGAATACTTACCCACCAAATTGGCCATGGCACCTGACGAGCGTCCAGTCTGGGCTTGTCTCCCGGGCGACTACTCCGGACACCTGCTGTTTTTCTTTGACAACGGGAAAGTGGCCCGCGTGGAATTATCCGCCTATCAGACGCAGACAAAACGCAAAAAACTCACTGGTGCATACTCGGACAAAGCCCCTCTGGTGGCCGCTTTCCTCCTGAGAGAGGATTTCGAAGTAGCTGTTATCTCCACCGAGGGACGCTGTATGATATTCCATACTGCCAGTCTCAACCCCAAAACCACCCGTTCCACTCAAGGTGTCAATGTAATGACTTTAAAACCAAAATACAAAGTGGAACGAGTTCTTCCTTTGGATCAGACATCCATTGTCCATGCCGCCCGCTATCGAGCTCGTTCCCTCCCCATTGCCGGTGCTTTACTCAAAGAAGAAGACCGAGGGGAGGAACAGCTGTCCCTAATGTAGCCCCAATCCCTCGCTTTTAAAGGAGAACCCACTATGTCTATCCATTCTAATCTGTTTGCTACTATAAAATCCTACCTCTGGATTTTGGTGGCATCCGCCATTTTTGCCCTCGGCTTTGACTGGTGTTTCGCTCCCAACCAAATCAGTTTGGGCGGAATTACCGGTTTAGGACAGATTATCAATGCCGCTATCCCTGCTATTCCCATTGGTACCGCGGTCATTCTTCTGAACGTCCCTCTCTTTTTATTGGGATGGAAGTTTCTGGGTGGAAAAGTATTGGTCAGTTCTCTATTTGCGATGGCCGCCTCATCTGCTGGCGTAGATTTGCTCGCTTCTTTCTATACCTTTCAACCTATGGACCCCATGTTGGCTTCTGTATTTGGCGGAGTCCTGATTGGTCTATCCCTGGGAATTGTATTCTCCCAGCGCGCCACCACCGGTGGAACCGATTTAATTGCACGTCTTTTAAAACTGTGGCTGGGGCATTTACCTATGGGAAAATTGTTGATGGCAGTAGATCTGGTGGTCATTGCCGCCGTTGCCTTGGCATTTAAAAGTTTGCATAGCGCATTGTATGGTTTAATTGCACTCTATCTCACCACAGTCGTTATGGATCGCGTTCTATACGGTATGGATACGGCCAAGGTCGCTTATATCATTACCGACCATACTCAGCCCGTCCTGAATGCGCTGGTTCATCAACTGGATCGAGGCGTTACCATTCTGCATGGGCAGGGTGCATGGAGTGGAGAGGACAAACAGGTATTAATGTGTGCCTTTAAACAGCGACAGATTGTAGCTTTGAAACAAGCTGTCAAAGAGTTGGACCCCGATGCATTTCTTATTGTTTGCGACGCCCATGAAGTGTTGGGCAGAGGGTTCCGACGCTATCGGCAAAATGATATTTAAGAGAGGGGACCTCAATGAAAAAGTCATTCTCGGTCCTTTGCTTGGTAGTTTCCCTTTTATTAAGCGGGTGTTCCGCCATGCTCGAACGGGAGTACTCCTATACAACTCCTCACAATACCGCCCCCACCGCCGCAGAAGGAGATCCCTCTATTCTTCGGGCAGAAAACTACCAGGAACTCGTTAATGCCCTGATCTACTTTATTACACAGGGAGCACAAACCGGCTCCATCCGCTTATACGGGGAGTGGGAGGATATTGAATCTGATTTAGATGCAGCCTGTCTGGAAGTTGTACAGGAGGATCCTTTGGGGGCCTATGCTGTTGAATACATTAAATACAGCACAACCTCTGTGGTTACTTACTATGAGGCCGACATTCACATTACATATCGCCGAACGCGGGAACAAATGGCCTCTATTGTCTCCGCGACCGGAACTTCTGCCATACGCAACGAATTGGCCAGTGCTTTGGCCAGCTTTGCTACCGAACAAGTTCTCCGAATCAGTTATTTCGATGAAAATGAGGACTACATTCGCACCTTATGCCTAGAAGCCTATTGTGCTAACCCTGCCACCGCCTTGGACATGCCTGAAGTCGAAGTATTCATCTATCCAGACAGCGGTCAGCAACGAATTGTAGAAATTCTTTTATCTTACCACTTAGACCTTCAAGAATTGGAACGCCGCCACACTCTTCTCCTTCAAGCTGTAGACCGTATTAGTGTTCCCCTTATGGGGCCTATTTTAGATGATCAAACCATTTTGGATGCTGCACAAGCGATCCTGCTTGCTGGTGGATTTAACCCCAATCTTGGCTCTACTGCTTATCATGCACTATTGGAAGGTGGAGCCGACTATCAGGGACTTTCACTAGCCCTGGCTTTAGTCTGTCAACAGCTTGGAATTGACTGTCGTGTGGTTTCTGGGAACTTGAATGGTACACCCCATTTCTGGAATGTTGTTGCCACCCAAGATGGTTGGCGACATTTCAACATCATGGATTTGGACCGCTCTGAAGTTCCATTTTATCTGGATGACCAGATGAAAGAGTCCGGGTATACTTGGGACAGTGGTGCTGTCCCAAGGTGTCGCTAAATCCCCTCACTATATCAACTTTTCCAAGTCTCTCCCTTCAAATTTTATAAATTTACCATTTTTCGATATTTGGTATTGACATTAGAACTATTTCTGATATAATACCATTTGTCGCCGCGAGTGTAGCTCATCTGGTAGAGCGCCACCTTGCCAAGGTGGAGGTAGCGAGTTCGAGCCTCGTCACTCGCTCCATCGGAGTATCCAAATTATGGATACTCCGTTTTTTTATCGGTTGGCAATTTTTGAAAAGAAAAACACGCCGAAGGGCTACTCCTCATAAGGACATCTTGAGATGAACCCAAGAGCGACCGATTGAGAGAGGCCCTGGGGTGTCTCCCCCAAAAGTGTCAAAGCGGAAAATAGCCGCAAGCCAAAAGAAATTGGCTTGCGGCTATTTTCAAGTTTGATATTATGGTGAATAGAAATGGCCATTAAACTAACGAATAATTGTATAAATTATAACTCTATCACAAAGATTAGAACGGATTAACTTCCATGCAGGCCATTTTCGAATTGACATATTATAATTTTCGTTCTATAATGAACATCGTTCATATTGGGGTGATCGGATGAATACTGTTGTCACATCAAAAGAGGAGATTTTGAAAACCAGCCGGGAGTTGATCCGGGAGCAGGGTTGGTCAGCGGTCAGCATTCGTTCTGTTGCCGCTTCCTGTGGCGTATCTGTGGGGTCGATCTACAACTATTTTGATTCCAAAGCGGCGCTGGTAGGGGCCACGGTAGAAAGCGTATGGTGTGAGATTTTTCACCGTCCGGAAGATGGGGCTGTGTTTCAGGACACGCAGGCCTGTATTACCTGGATGTACGGGAGAATGGAATACGGCTGCAAACAGTATCCCGGTTTCTTCACCCTCCACTCTTTGGGCTTCATGCGGGAGGAGAAGCCAGATGGAAAACGGCGGATGCAGCAGACCTGGCAGCATATTTTAGAGGGGCTGTGTTCCGTCCTGAAGCGGGACAGAAAAGTTCGCCCGGATGCGTTCACCGAACAGTTTACAGCGGAGAAATTCGCGGATGTCCTGTTTTCCCTGATGCTGTCTGCTTTACTGCGCCAAGATTATGACCCAAGTGCTGTGCTGGAAATCGTCCGCAGGACCCTTTATTAAAATTCCCACTGTGGGGTGGGAATTTTTTGTTCTGGAAAATGAACGCTGTTCAATTAAAGGAGGCAATCTATGAAAGTAAAACGCAACACCCTGCTGCTCCTCGCGTGCTTGGTGTGGAGCGCGGCAGGCTTTAACATCCTACGCATAGGACTGATCTCATACCCGCCTTATCGGTCCGTGCTGAATTTTCTGTTGTCTGTCCTGGTTTTTGCTGCGTTTCAGAAATTCATCTTTGGAAAGCTGGTAAAAAAGCATACAACCAGAATCCATTCGTATAAGGAAGAACGGCATTTCTTCTTGAAATTTTTTGATGGAAAAGCCTTTGCTATCATGGCGGTGATGATGTCCGGCGGGATTGGTCTGCGGGTAAGCGGATTAGCCCCGGAGCGGTTTATTGCTGTCTTTTATACCGGCCTGGGCGCCTCTCTTTTGCTGGCCGGATTACTATTTGGCTGTAACTTTGGAAAAGCTGTGCTGGCCGATGCCAAAGTTCAAAATAAAATGGATCATAAAGGAGAATAAGTTATGCAAGCAATCGTAGAAACCTTGTTCGATGCGGTCTATCTGATTTCGGTCATTACCATTGGTGTGCTGATGATTCGAGGAAGCAAGGGAAACAGCCAGTTTAAGTTGTTTGGCTGGATGGCTGTGGTGCTGGGGGCGGGAGATTCCTTCCACCTGATTCCCCGTGCTTTGGCGCTGTGTACCACTGGTCTGGAGAATTATACCATTCCTCTGGGACTGGGCAAATGGATCACCTCGGTCACCATGACCATTTTCTATGTACTGCTCTACTATGTGTGGCGGCAGAGGTATCAGGTCAAAGGGCAAGGCGGTCTGACTGCTGCCGTATATGCTCTGGCCAGTGTGCGGATCGCTCTGTGCATGATGCCGCAGAACCAGTGGCTCAGCGCGTCCGCGCCTCTTTCCTGGGGTATCTACCGCAACATTCCCTTTGCTCTGCTCGGTCTCCTGGTGATCGTGCTGTTCTATCACAGTGCGAAGGAACGGCAGGATCGGGCGTTCCGCTGGATGTGGCTGACCATTGTGCTGAGCTTTGGCTTCTACATCCCGGTGGTGCTGTGGGCGGATACCATTCCCATGATTGGAATGCTCATGATCCCCAAGACCTGCGCTTATGTGTGGACCGTGCTGATCGGTTACTTTGCCATGAAAAAAGAGTGCAAATAAAGGAGGAAGAAAGATGAAACGCTATATAAATTTGGCTCTGCTGTACGCTGTCCTTGCCATGGTTGGTGGCGTGTTTTATCGGGAGTTCACCAAGTTCAACGGCTTTACCGCCAAAACCACTCTGGGGGTCGTCCATACCCATTACTTCCTGCTGGGCATGGTGTTTTTCCTGTTGCTGCTGTTGCTGGAAAAGAGTTTTTCCTTCACCGGAACCAAGACCAGCCGGATCCTGGCTGCCTATCAGGTTGGTCTGAATCTGACTGCGGTGATGTTTGTGGTACGGGGCGTGACCCAGGTGCTGGGAACTGCACTTTCCTCCGGTATGAGTGCAGCCATTTCCGGTATTGCCGGGATTGGTCATATTCTGCTGGGTATCAGTCTGGTGCTTGTACTGATGCAGGTCAAGCGCAGCGTATCCGCTGCGAAGGCTTGATTTGAGGTTTCTTAAAGGTTTGACCGCTATACTGAATTGATTTCAGAAAGGAGGCGGCGGAATATGCGGATTTTGTTGGTGGAAGATGAAGAATACATGGCGCAGGCTGTGGCACAGGTTTTAGGGAAAAACAATTATACCGTCGATTTGGCACACGATGGAGAATACGGCCTGGACTGTGCGCTTTCCGGTATCTATGACATCGTCATTCTGGATATTATGCTGCCGGGACGCAGCGGCTTAGAAATCCTGAAAACACTTCGGCAGGAAAGAATTGCTGTTCCCGTTCTGCTGCTTACCGCCAAGGGCGAGACGGAAGATAAAGTGACCGGCTTGGATTTGGGGGCGGATGACTACCTGACAAAACCCTTTGAAATGCAGGAACTTTTGGCCCGGCTCCGGGTGCTCGCCAGGAGAAAACAGGAAATTTCTGTTCAAAACGGATATGCGTTCGGAGATATACATTTGAATCCTTACACCCTGTCTCTCTATTGCGGAAACCAGTCCTTTAAGCTCACCTTAAAAGAAAGCCAACTTTTAGAAATGCTGATGGACGCACGAGGCGGCGTGATTTCAAAAGACCGGATCATTGAGAAAGTGTGGGGCTTCGACAGTGATGCCGAGGATCGCCATGTGGAGGTCTATATCTCATTCTTGCGAAAAAAATTAAAGGCTTTGGGGGCGGATACCTCCATTGAGACAGTTCGCGGAATGGGATACACACTGCGGGCCGGGAGGTAAGCATCATGTTCAAAAAGCTGAAATACCGGTTTATTCTCACCAACATGGCAATGCTGTCGGTTGTGCTTTTGCTTTCTTTCGCCGTCGTTTATCTGATTACTGGCTATCAAATACAAAAGCAAAATCTATTGAAATTGGAGAATATCCATTCCACTACCCTTCGCTACCAAGAAGCCAATGAAAGAAATGATTCTTTCCAAATAGTTGGAGTTGCCCAGGAGTATGCCGATGCCTTTGGCGTGATTGTGGATGAACAAAATCAATCGGTTTTTGACAGCTCTTTTGGCGTATTATCGAAGGAGTGGATTGACAAGGCCATTGAGCAAACCGACGGGCGTGAAGAAGGAGAAATTGAATTGGAGGGGCGGCGGTTTCTCTTTTCGAAGACTCCTGCCTATGCGAAGGTAGAGTCCTCTTCTGAGGACGCCGCCATTGAGCAATTCAGCCAGATCGCGTTTTTGGACATTACAGCATCAAGACAGAGTTTACTGGAACTATTGGCCGCTTTTGTAGTCGTGGGCATCCTGACACTGCTGGCTATGCTGTGGATCAGTACCCTGTTTGCAAAACGGGCGGTTGCCCCTATCGAGCAGTCCTATCGCAAGCAAAAGCAGTTTGTTCAGGATGCGTCCCATGAACTCAAAACTCCGCTGGCATCGATCCGTGCCAACCTGGAGGCATTGCAGGCAAATAGGCAGGAAACCATCCAAAGCCAGGAAAAATGGCTGGATCACATTTCCCATGAAACCGGGCGCATGAGTAAGCTGGTGACAGAGCTTTTGGAGCTTGCCCGCGCCGACCAGACGGAGCAAGCGGTAAATCTGGAACCGATCTGTCTGAGCAATTTGCTGGAACGCACCCTTCTGTCTGTGGAAACTGTGCTGTACGAAAAAGGGATTGCTCTCCAGCAGCAGATTGAGACAGATATTTCTGTGAATGGCAACCCGGATAAAGCGGAACAGGTGATTCGAATTTTGCTGGATAATGCCTGTAAATATACAAACACAGGGGGAGCCATTGAAGTCTGCCTGCGTCGTCAGCGAAAATATGCAGTCCTCGTGGTTTCCAATACGGGAGAAGGAATCGCTCCTGAACATATGGATAAAATCTTTGACCGCTTTTATCGGGTGGATGATTCCCGGAAACACACTGGCAGTTACGGTTTGGGGTTGCCCATTGCCAAGGCCCTTGTGGAGCAGATGGGAGCAACCTTGTCCGTATCCAGTGTACCGCATCAAAAAACCACATTCAGCATTCGCTGGGAACTCATTTGAACCAAACGCCTTCGGAACATTCCGAAGGCGTTTTATCTTTTTGATGTGCCATTATAGGTTTCTTAAAGGTGCGCCTTATATACTGCTTTCATCAGGAAGCCAACAAGGAGGCGTGCAATACAAGTGAACATACGAAAGCATAAGAAAAAATTGGCTGCCGTACTTGTCCTGGGTGTGGCTGCGGCAATCAGCATTCCTCTGCTGATGCCTCAAAAGCCTGCCGAGGACACAGTACGGGAGCGGGAATATACGGCCACACGGGATACCATTACGGTGGGCGTGGAATCCAGTGGGCTTGTGGATACCGGCCCCAATGCCCATACATTTGAAGCGGGTACTGTGGTGGAGGACCTGCTGGTCAAGGTAGGCAGCGAGGTCAAAAAGGGTGATCCCCTCGCCTCTATTTCAACAGAAAACCTAAAAGAACTGATTGGGACGGCACAAGATGAACTTTCCAATGCAAAAGCCGCTCTGCTGCAGGCATCCAGTTCCAAAGATATACTGATTGCCCAAAACAATAAAGATAAGCAGGATGGCCTTGATGGAGTGCAGCAGGAGTATGCCAATCAAATCGAACTGCTGACGAGCGAAAAAACGCGGATAGAATCGTCTATTGCCCAGCAGGAAGCTATACTGGCCCAACTCCAGCAGCAGATCGCAGATGACTCCGCACAGGTAGGCAATTTGGAGGAAAAGGTTGAAGAATTGAAAGCAAAAATCAACCAAAATATTCTGGAAATCGGGCGTCTGAACGAAGAGCTGCTGAAAGTGGACGATGGCTCTGATGAACGAAACACTTTGAATAACCGGATTGTGAATCTTCAATACGACATCCAAAAGTTCAATGGACAGCTCAGTGAGAAGGCATCTCTGGCAGCAAACAATGCTTCTCAGATTCAGAGTTTGGAGGCAGAAATTCAGAATCTGAAAGAGCAGCTTGCGGGATTGGATACAAGTGCCCCGGAAAATGAGCAGAAGATTCAGGAGTTGCAGCAACAGATAGCTGATAACCAGCAAAAAATCCGTCAGTTCTCTTATACGGATGAAATTGACGCTTTGAACAGCCAGATTGCGGGCAAAGAATCCCAGCTTAGAAACGCCCAGAGGGAATTGAATTTCCTCTCTGATGGTTCTGAAGAACGAAATGCCATTCAGCTGGAGATCACAAAGCTGCAAAATGAAAATACGGCCATGCAGCAAGAGATCGACGCATATGTCGCTGCCACATCTTCTACTGTCCCCACCCTCTTTACCGGAATATTTTTTATCTTTTGCTCCATAATGTCTTCAGGCACATGCTCAATCATACCCGTTTTAATTACCCCTGGAGCAACCGCATTTACATTAATTCCATATTTCCCCAGTTCGCGGCCAAGACAGCGAGTAAAGCTAATTAGCGCAGCTTTTGATGCAGAATAATTACATTGCCCAAAATTTCCTTTTATACATGCAGTCGAAGAAGGACTGACAATCTTTCCATAGTGGTTTTCCATCATATTAGGAACTACTGCCTTGCACATATTGAAAGTACCATAAAGATTGACCTCAATTACTTTGTAGAAATCTTCGTGTTTCATCTTATAGAATTGTGCATCCTTTGTAATTCCCGCATTGTTAATCAGAATATCAATTTTTCCCCAACGTTCGATTACAGCCTGGGCAAATGCATCACACTGAAAGTGATCCGTCACATCTGTCACCATACCAAAAACCTCTCCATATTCAGAAAGCAACGAAACTGCTTTATTGACAGATTCTTGATTCATATCACAGATAGCTACTTTTGCGCCTTCCTGCAAAAACAGTTTGGCTGTTCCATAACCAATGCCGCCTGCAGCCCCAGTAATAATTGCAATCTTTCCATTTAGTCGATCCATGTTTCTCCTCCTTTAACTTACTTTTTAGAGCTTTACCTTTAACAACTTATTTTCCCAAGGACTTCTATAAATCATATATTTTCTTTGCCCTCGCCTTCTTTCCTAAAGAATCTTTACCAAACGGAAATCAAACAGCTTAAATATATTTTGCAAAATAAATTTTATTTTAAAAAAATTATATTACACAATATAATTTTGTCAATACTTTTTGGAATATTTTATATAATATAAAAATCAATATTATATTTTTTGTTTAAATTGCTACATTTATTTGGTTGGTTACATTTTTATAATCGTTAATAAAAAAACGCCTTGCCAATAATGAGCAAAGCGTTTTTATCAATATTTACAAAAAAGTTATACTTATCCCTTGTAAAAAAGTTATAATAATGCTAAAATGGCAAAAATTGGAGAGTCCAAATTATCACAAACAAAAATATTTATATATTCATTCTAATTTACCATGGCAATTTATTTTTTATTCCTTATTATTTTGATAAATCATTTTCTACTAGCTGCTTCAACACACCTATGTATAAAAAACTGCGAGACCATCATTGACTTAGATTAACATTGTAATAACCGGTACATAACACAGCAATTGACAGAGGTGCAGAAATGAATCAATTTGATGAGAGAGTCCGATGTGCACGACTAACGAAAACACAGCGAAGAATTGCAGAATATATTTCAGAAAATTACAACAATGTTTGCTTTTTGAAGTCATCTGATATTGCCGTACAGGTACAAGCTAGTCCAAGTTCTGTTGTCAACTTGGCAAAAGTGCTTAATTACGACAGTTTTGAAGATATGAAATTAAAAATTAGGGAAGATGTATTTTCCCTGGATAGTGAGAAACCACATACCGCAGAATCCTTTTTATCCAAACGGCTTGCCTCTAGTATTTCAGAGTTAGGATGTGACGACCCTTTAAAGGTTTACTATAAAAAAACCCAAAGTGTCGTAGATAGTGTATTTTCCAGAAATGACCCTGATAAATTCCTAAAAGCCAAGGAAATCATGCTCAATTCCCATACCATTTATGTCGCTGGTTTTTCTGGGTGTCGTGGAATTGCTGACCAATTTTCTATCCTTATGCGACGTATTTTTTCTCGAGTTATTACACTTATTCACGCTGATTCTGACGCAGTAACACAAATGGCAAATGTTTCACCCAAAGATTGTCTAATTTTATTCAGCTATGAGCGTTATGCAAATATGTCGTTCAAAATGAATCAAATTGCCCGAAATTTTGGCGCAAAAATTATTGTTATAACAGATAAAATTTCCGCGCCTGTTGCAGAGGGCGCTGACATCATTTTTGTAACTGAAAAAGAAAATGGAACCTTTTTCAACTCAGCAGTAGGTCCTGTTATGATTTCTGAATTACTAGCTTTTCTTGTCAGTCCTGAACAAGCCAATATTACCCAACGTCGCTTAGACATGATTGATACCTTTGTTGCAACAGAAGAGTTGTATTAATTTGCTCTTTTAATTTCTACTTTATTTATTCCTCCCTTGCAATACCTTCATAAAGCATGCACCTTTCTCCAAAAAATAAAAGATTCTTTACATGAGAAGCCCCCACAAACTCTGAATATCAGAGTTTGTGGGGGCTCTTTAATTTCAAGTTACCCGCTAGACTCTGTCTGTGGTCTCCATACTTACCTTCATTTACATTACGACTCCATAAGTTGACAGAGCATGGCGGCAGCTTGGCCCCGCGTAGCGGTTTTGTTCCCTGCATAGGGACCACTGATTAACCCAAGTCCTTGTGCCAAGGCCGCATATCCAAGTTCCTCTTTCGAAATAGAGGCTCGGTCTGAATAAGAACAAGTAAAAATCCCTTCTAAGGCTGCAATTCGGCCATAACCCGCCCCATCCAAAAGATGTTTGACAAGCTGACTGCGGGTAAGCTGCATCTCATCGTTGCGGGTTCCCCGCTCCACGGCCCCCATTTCATAAGCTACCGTATAGGCCTCATCCCGCTGAGAAGGGCTGGCCTGACTAGGATCGATCGGGTATCGATGTAAACTGAAAAGTATACAAACCAAATCCCACTGAGTCAGCGCTTTGTCCGGTTGGAATAGCTTTCCTTCATATCCAATATTAAATTGCGCCAACCGTTGGATATATTCTTCTGCCCAATGTCCCGTTACATCCTCATAGGATAAGTCAACCTCTTCGCTTGGCCAGGAATAGGAGAGCAATGTACCGCTCTTGGCGTCTATTCCTCGATAGCTTTGCTCGCGCTGAAGAGAATACCCCAACTTCAGGTGATAGTATGTCTGGTATCCCATCTGTTTCAGCCTCTGAGCAATAGCATCCAAGGAATCCAAAGGCTCCGGGACCAATAGATATCCTAAAGTAACATCATAGCTATCCATCCACACCGACTTGGCCTTGTCTGCCTCTATCACACCCTCCGGCGAATCAAAGAGAATTGATTCATCATATGTATACGAGAAACCACATACAGAACCATCACTGGTATCAATTTGAACCGTATAAGAATGCGCAGGAAAGAAATATCCATTTTCTTTTCGGGCAAATTGGAAGGAATAGATGGGGCCAGTTTCTGTTTCCTCCAATGGCACTGCTCTCTTTTCTGATGACTGATACAGTTCCAGATGGGTGGCATGCTCTTTATAATAGGTCTTCAAAAAGGTCTCAGCCTTAGATTGTGCCTGGACTTTTGTCAGTGCCGCCTGGGACGCCTCGTTCCATGGAATATAGGAGGTAATTTGTTGAACTTGACCCGTACGGGCATCTACCACTGCTGTGCGTGTATATACTCCCTCGTCCTCTGCACGGCTATACCGCAAAGTACAACTTACTGGCGCTATCCCATTTTCATCCTCTTTTTCCACAGCAAAGCGGGTGGAAATCAACTGATAGTGGTCCAATCCATATTCTTTGACTGATCGCAGGATCCCATCCAAAGCTTCGGAGGACAGCACACCTTCTAACTTCTGAATTCCAGCCTGCTCTGCCTCAGATAGTCCATTCTCTGCAGAAGAGGCGCCGGAAGCGGCTCCATCTGCCGCTGCACCAAAGTTCCCCCCTTTATACATTTCCTCTTCCAATTGTGTTAGATTAATTCGTTGACCACTCTTGGCATCGATATAATAAGTAGGTGTCCAATCCGGTAAAAAGCACAGACGTGCAGTAGTCTCTCCTTCCTCCAGCAAACAATACTCCAGTCGCAAAGAGAGTGTCTCCTTCAAACTTTCTGCAGCGGTAACTTGAGAAACCTTCGCCTCCGAAGTGGGAATCTCTCCCAAAAAGGAAGTAGACGGCACGTCCCGCCAAAAGTCAGTAACCACATTATCTGCTGCCCGAACAGTAACAGAGTAATTTAGCGGTGATGGTAGACCGTGGAGTAAAATGGTACCGGAAAACCGATAGGTGGTACTATCCAATCGGTTCATTCCATTCGGCTCTTCTAACTCCACAGACTCCAAACCAGATGTAAGTACCTTGTCCAGAAAAGCTTGGGCAGCTGATTGTGCCTGTTTTGGATCGCCTTCCGGGAAAGTAGGCAACCCTTGCCCGGTACCAGAAGAGCCTTGAGTTAGATGATTACTATAATCCACAATGGTTCCGTCCTCTAATGCACTGACAGACAGTGTTCCCATCTCCCCATCCCAATAGAGATACCAAATCGGAACAAATTCCTGTTCCCCATAATCTCCATGAAAAGAGGTATACCCTGTAGTGTCCAAGTCCAGAGTGTTTTTTACCGACTGGGTAATTTGAGCTAGCTTGGCATCGGCTCCTTCCGTTGCCGCTGCTGTTGGAAAAACTGTACCAGCCAGCAAAATCACGCTAAGCAATGTGGCAAGCCCTTTTTTCATCCTACAAACCTCCATTCTCCAGTTAAAATTGTCTGCCCTGCTTCACTACCAATATAGACGAAAATGGGGCAAAAAGGTTTCTTTATTTTGGAAATTTTTAATATCTATTCTATCTCATCAACTCCAAGTACATTGTTCTTGCCCACGCGCATATAGAATAAATTTATTTTTCTTGGTATAAATTAAATTCTCTCGTTCCATGCACTTTAATTCATGGGACAGTGCACTCCGATTTACACATAAATAAGTAGCTAATTCCTCTCGGCTATATGGAATCGTAAAAGAATTCGTTCCTCGCCGCACCGCCTGCATGGTCAGATAGGTCAAAATCCGGTCTCTTAGACCCTTTTGTGATAAAATTGCAATTCGATAATGCTTGCGCATATTTTCATGGGCAATAAGTGTCATCAGCTGGCGCATCACAGAAAGTTGTGTAGCTGATGTAAGCGGGCTCTCTTTCTCCATCAAGCAATTCGCTCCAAATACCATCAGCTTTGCATCCTCTGACACTATAGCAAAATAGGGAGAACGACGGCTACGTGTACAAATTAAATCTGCTCCAACAATTGACCCTACTCCCAGCGTATCCATCAGACTCCGCTCGCCATCGGAAAAAGTCTGTAAAATTTGCACGCGCCCCTTCAAAATTACGCCAAACCAATTCACTCGTTCCTGTGAAGCTATCAACTGCGTGTTCTTAGCGTATTCCGCCACCCGGCCCACCGGAAGTATTTCATTTAAAACCACTTTCTCCGGTAATTCCCGAAACAGCAGGCAACGACACAAAACCTCAAGATTCGTCTCCACTTTTATTCCTCCAAAAAGTTGTTCAACCAACTTACAGTATATAGCAAGTCATGTATACTGTCTACTGGGAAATCCCAAGTAGAACCATTAATGATTCATAAACAGATACGCAGGAGGAATACCATGAAAATCAGTGCTAGAAATCAGTTAAAAGGTACCATTGTAGACATTCAAGAGGGAGTTGTGAATGGAATTGTAAAACTAGATATTGGGGGAGGAAATGTTGTCAGTGCCACCATTTCCATGAATTCCATACAAGAACTTCAGTTAACCGTGGGAAAAACGGCCTACGCCGTCATTAAAGCCACCTCAGTCATGGTTGCTATTGATGACTAACCCATCATCAGGGCAGTCCAATTGCGACTGCCCTGTCTCTTTCTCAAACTTAGCAATGCCCATAACCACATTGGAACGGGCTATAAAATGAATTATTAAGCCGTTCATTGCCCAGATTTTTTAAGCGGGGCTGACCATATTTTTTAATCGAAGTGAGGTTATTCACCATGTACATATGGAAAAAGTTTGTTTCAATTGCACTGGCCAGTTGCATTCTCTTCACTTTAAGCGCATGTAACACAAAAGCACAATCTTCTTCCTCAAGTGCCTCTTCCAATTCTTCTCAGACTTCCCAGACCTCAGCCTCAAACGCCCAATCTTCCGGCTCATCCCAAGAAGAAACTACAGATTTGAGCGGATCAACGTTAATGATTTATTGCGGTGCCGGCATGCAGCAACCATTTCAAGAGATTGCCAATGAATTCCAGGCGCAAACGGGCTGTGAAATGAATGTAACCTTCGCCAATGCTGCACAAATACAAACTCAGATTTCCCAATCGAAGGAAGGGGATTTTTTTATTGCAGGTTCTGCCGATGAAATCAAACCTGTTAGCGACTTTATTAGCAGTAGTGTCGATCTGGTAAAGCACATCCCCGTTTTGGCGGTAGCGTCTGGAAATCCCAAGGAAATTACCGGTATTGCAGACCTTGCCCGTACCGATGTAACCACAGTTATTGGAGACCCAGAATCTACACCCATCGGGAAAATTGCGAAAAAGGCTTTCTCCGATTTCGGGATTGAAACATCGGTCAATCTTGCTGCTACCACCACCACCGCCCCTCAATTGGCCACTGTGATCACCATGGGCGAGGCAGACGCCGCCATCATCTGGAAAGAAAATTGTCAGGCAGAAGGAGTAGAAATTTGCCCAACCTCCGACCTGGATTCGTATACAAAGACAGTCCCTGCCGCTCGTCTTACCTTTTCTGAAGATTCTAAGGCAGCGGATGCTTTTGCCGCATTTTTAGCCACCGATACCGCCAATGAAATTTGGATGGCTTATGGATACGAGTTGGTCCAATGAACCGGTTACGCGCATTTTGCTTTCCTCTAGCTTGTGGTTTATTAACGATTCTAGCACTCCTGCTCATTGGGGGTAATGTAGCCGTTATTACATTCCGTGGATTTAAAAGCCTTCCGGAATGTTTATCACATCCAGAAACTCTTTTTGCAATACAGCTGAGTGTGAAAAGCGCCTGTATTTCCACTGTATTCTGCTTCCTATTGGCCATTCCAACTGCATATACTCTGACCCGCACTCACTTTCCACTTCGATCCACCGCTGAGGTGATATTAGAGTTAACAATGTCTCTTCCTTATATTGTACTGGGGCTTAGTTTGCTCATCATTTTTTCCTCACCCTACGGGAAGTGGCTAAAAGAAAATGGATTTCCGGTGGTTTTCCATTCTAATGGCATCATACTTGCCCAGCTGGTGGTCAACCTCCCCTTCGCCATTAAACTCGTCTCTGCCACCTTTCGAGGGGTGGATCGTAAACTGGAACAAGTGGCCGGACTATTAGGGGCATCCCCTACCCGACAGTTCTTCTCTGTTTTGCTACCCTTATGTAAAAATTCTCTTATCAGCGCATTGATTTTGGTCTGGTCACGAGCACTTGGAGAATTTGGTGCTACTCTAATGCTGGTAGGTGTGACCCGGATGAAAACGGAGACCTTACCTGCCAGCATCTATTTAGCTGTTAGTACCAATGATTTAAACGGAGCTTTGGCCAGCGCTTTTGTTCTCCTTTTTCTTTCCGCCGTTTCCTTGGGTGTTTCCAACTTCTTGACCCGAGTAAACAGAAAGCAGAGTCGCTATGTTTAATTTAAACTCTAATCTTCTCTCCATTCAAAATCTCTCCGTCCAGAGGGGAAATTTCCGTCTCCAATCTATCTCTCTCACGATAAAAGTTGGAGAGATTGTTGCTCTAATTGGAAAAACAGGGGCTGGAAAAACTTTGCTTTTGGAGGCAGCTGCCGGATTCTATCCTCCTGACAGTGGTCAAGTGCTATACCAAGGTACTTCTATCAGTACCATCCCCATCTTTCAGCGTAAAATTGGCTACTTATATCAGGATTACGGCCTCTTTCCTCATATGACAGCGGAACAAAACATTGCATTCCCTCTCACGATACAGCGAGTTGCAAAAACAGAGATTCGGCACCAGGTTGCACAGATGGCCGATCGCTTTGGGATTCAATCGATTTTATCCCAATATCCAGGCACTCTAAGCGGAGGCGAACAACAGCGGGTGGCTTTGGCCAGAGCTTTGATGATGCGACCTCCTCTCCTCCTTCTGGACGAACCTTTTTCGGCTCTGGATCCTGTAACCAAACAAAACTTATACCAGATGCTTCATGAAATCCGAGACACATTTGGTTGCGCGATTTTATTTGTCACCCATGATTTTTACGAGGCGGAGCAGCTGGCTGACCGCATCGGTGTCTTGATTTCCGGACAACTGCGTGGTATCGTGGATAGTGGGCAATTATTTACCGCCCCATGGGAGCGCGATGTCCGCCAATTTCTGGGTCTAACGGCCCCTGTGAAAGAAGGATTCCTATGACTGTAGAAACATTCTATCAAACGCTAAAACAGCGCTTCCTTTCTCTTTTAGAAGCCAACCAACTCGGGGATGATCGCCTCTTAGTTACTTGCCGTGCGCTTACTCCCGACGAAGCCATCGGAAATACAAAACGGCAGGATTTTCCCATTTTAGCCGGAAAGGATATCATGATTCAGGCCCAGTTTCGCAATTCTTATGGCCAGGCTTTTACCGACGCTCCCACCACTTTTGATGGATCATTGCGTGAAGTGATGGAGTTGGACATTATTCATGATTCCCATAGCCGTAGTCTTCTAATTGCAGCACTTAATGCAGTGATGTGTCACCTAGGACGCTGCCGCGGCACTGTCCACTGCCGCACAGAAGGGCCAGAACTATGCGCCCAGGATATGCACACCTTTTTATGTAATAATTACCCTGATATAGAAAGAATTGCTCTAATTGGTTATCAGCCTGCACTGCTTGATATGCTATCACACAGCAACTATCAAGTGCGAGTACTGGATCTGAATCCGGCCAATGTAGGCCAACAGCGTTATGGTATTCTTGTGGAAGATGGGCGCCTTGCCTATCATGAAGTAGTTCATCATTTTGCCCAGCTGGTTCTCTGTACTGGAAGCACTGTCTGCAACGGAACGATTGTTGATTATTTAGATATAGCTCCTGAAGTACTATTCTTTGGCACCACTTTGGCTGGTACTGCTGAACTGATGGGCCTAAAACGGGTTTGTTTTGCGGATTCATATGCATAACAAAAAATCAGGCGGAGAGGATACATCCTCTCCGCCTGATTTTTATTTGACACTTCAATCGACAACCTAGAACACTGAAATTCTATATCTCACATCAACTTTACAGTATAATATACCAATAGCACAAACATCCACATGACCATCACAAAAATCAAGTAGTATGCTACGCCGCTCCCCAGTACGGCTGCCACCAACATGGCCACAGCCCCCACTAAACAACTGACCAAGCTAAGTCCATATGAGGTATTCTTTCCCATGGCGCGCACCTCTCTGCCGCCTAGTCGAACGATACCCCCTGTTTTTTTCAGCCCCAAAGTCACTGCCGCTACCAAAATAATTCCCAGCAGCATTAGGCCAGCCTCAAAGCCAAACGTTCCATAGCGCAGGAACCACAACCCTACCGTTGCCATACCACTGGCCATTGCTGCTAGAAAAAATTCCCGCTGATAGAGATAATAAACCAGCGCCAAACCTGCCCATGCAGGCACCAACAAAAACAGCATCTGCATGCCTGACTTATCATAAGCTACAATCACATGGGCACAAAACGCCACCGCCCAGCACACCAATCCTGCAATACCAGGGAGAACTGCTTTTCCCCCTTTTACAAGCTGGAAAATGGCCCACAACAACCCAATCGCTCCAACTACAGCGCCAGCTACTCGAAGGACACACAAAACCTCCCGGATCATAAGTGCCCGGTCGATCTCATAAGTCATAATATTAATATAATATCGATTAACGAGCAACAGCAGTCCCTCTAGGACAATGGCCCCTGCTACCCATAGTAACCCACGGTTAAGGGCCTGATCTTCCTGGCGGCGACGCGCCTCTCTCTGCTTTTTGTCCATGCAGTTTCAATCTCCTTGCTGTCCGGTTCCTCAGCACCTGGGAAAAATTACCATTATCATCGGTTGTCCAGACGTCTTTATATTTTACCAGAATAGCAGAATTTTTGCAACACCTAAAAAATAATTCACGGGCCGGAGAACATTTGTCCTCCGGCCCGTTTTTTGCTCAGGCATTTCCGCCAAATTCATTGAAAAAACGGTCATGTACTGCCTGGACCGCCCGGTCTGCATCTCTCTCATCTACCAAGACCGATACCTTGATCTCGCTGGTAGAAATCATATTAATGTTAATTCCGGCTGAAAATAGGGCCTCAAACATTTTGCAAGCTACCCCGGCATTGTTGGCCATACCTGCTCCTACAATAGATACTTTGGCAATATGGTCATTTAACTCCACACGTTGGAACCCAATAGACTCTTTATTTTCCTCCATAACACGCTTGGCTTCTTCCGCATCTCCCCGCGCTACGGTAAAACTAATGTCTTTGCTTTCATCTCGGCCGATAGATTGTAAAATGATATCCACATTAATGCCTTTTTTCGCAAGGAAAGAGAAGATCTTAAAGGCAATTCCTGGTTGGTCGGCCAGTCCAACCAGCGCGAGACGAGCAACATTCTTATCTTTGGCCACGCCACTAACATGCGTTTTTTCCATGGTTTTGACAACCTCCTTGACTTTCGTACCGGGATTTCCGCTGAAGCTGGAGAGAACCTCCATATTAACATTGTACCGTTTTGCCATCTCCACGGAGCGGTTATGAAGTACCTGTGCGCCCAAACTAGCCAGTTCAAGCATTTCATCAAAGGTAATTTCCTCTAGTTTTTTGGCTCCCTTGACTGTACGGGGATCTGCCGTGTATACCCCATCCACATCTGTATAGATTTGACACAAGTCCGCTTGAAGCGCCGCTGCCAGCGCCACCGCTGAGGTATCGGATCCACCTCGTCCCAGAGTGGTAATATCATCATATTTGTTAATTCCTTGGAATCCGGCTACCAACACAATCTTTTTCTTGTCCAATTCCTTTTGAATACGCTCGGTACGAATTCGCTTGATACGGGCATTGCTATATCCGGAGTCGGTAAGCATTCCCGCCTGCCAACCGGTAAGGGAAATGGCCTGGTAACCCATACTTTCAATACACATGGCACAAAGTGAGATGGAAATCTGTTCCCCCGTGGACAACAACATATCCATCTCGCGTTTCGACGCGCTGGGATTAATTTCCTTTGCCTTTTCAATCAGGTCATCCGTCGTATCTCCTTGGGCAGATAAAACCGCCACAACGCTGTTTCCTTTTGCATACGTCTCAGTAATAATCCGGGCCACATTCCGGAGCCGGTTTGCATCCGCGACCGAACTGCCGCCGAATTTTTGTACAATGAGTGACATATCTATGTTCCCCCTAAAAGGTTAAATCTGATTCAGAGTTTGAATGTCGGGATCTCCTCTCCTCCATCTTATGCCCTTAAAAGCAAAACGGGCCAGACTGGATTTATTCATCC
This sequence comes from Lawsonibacter sp., assembly GCA_050943895.1. GTDB lineage: Bacteria > Bacillota > Clostridia > Oscillospirales > Oscillospiraceae > Lawsonibacter. The sequence continues at coordinate 74,183 of JBMNQA010000004.1, read as the reverse complement.
AGCACGCGGAACAAAGAGCCTACTTCCATCCCTTCCAGTTTATCCCGAACCTGAGGCTCTGTCATAGGTGCTGTCAGGAAGGCAACTTCTCCAGCTGGAGCCCCACTGCGGGCCAACGGTTGAATCTCCCCACAGGCCAGCCTGGCCTGGTCCACTGAAGCGTTGGCTCGTACATACCACCGAGAAGTCAGGATATCACTGGACACCACCAGGTCGGGTGCTCCAGGTCCCCAACTGTTATGGCGGTCCTTACGCAGATCTTTCGCGATATCAATAACATCGGCCACTACTGCTGAAGCAGTAGGTAATTTTCCAGCTCCTCGTCCATAGAACATGACATCCCCAATCGCATTTCCGGTGACTGAAATAGCATTAAACACATCCTCTACACCGGCCAACGGATTCCCATTCGGCACCAGATGCGGTGCCACAAAAGCACACACTTTTCCTCCGGGTTCGCGGATTCCACGCCCTAACAACTTGATCTTATAGCCCTTGGAGTCCGCATACGCCACATCGCCTAGCGTAACTCCTCGGATCCCCTGAGTAGGTACCTGCTCCGGATACACATGCTGCCCAAAGGCAAGTGCAGACAAAATACAAATCTTTCGGCAAGCATCATGCCCATCCACATCTGCTGTAGGATCCTGCTCGGCATAGCCATTGGCTTGCGCCTCTTTCAGTGCCTGATCAAAGGTAAGTCCAGCTTTAATCATACGGGTGAGGATATAGTTGGTCGTTCCGTTGAGAATTCCAGTGATTTCGGTTAACTCATTTGCTGCCAAACATGAGGTCAAGGGACGCAGAATGGGAATGCCTCCTCCTACACTGGCCTCAAAGAGATAGCTGCATCCATGCTCATGGGCCAACTGGAGAAGATCGTAGCCGTGGGTTGCTACCAACTCCTTATTAGAAGTAACTACACTCTTTCCCGCCTTTAATGCCCTTGTGGTAAAGTCCAGCGCTACCTTTGCCCCACCAATCGTCTCGACCACAATATTGACCTCTGGATCGTTTTCAATAATCGAAAAGTCCTTGACAAAACAATCCTTATAAGGGCTATCTGGAAAATCCCGCACATCTAAAATATATTTCAAGCGCACCAAATCATCTACCCGGTGATCAATCAAGCCGCCATTCTTAGTCAGCACTTCAGCTACACCAGATCCCACGGTGCCAAAACCCAATATTGCTACATTAACCATTTTCCTTCTTCACCTCAACTCATATTCTCTGCCAAACTCTCTGCGAGACTTATCCGGCTAAAATTTCACATTTAACTACACCTGGGCAAGCTTTTACCTCACCAAGTACTTCCTCTAGCGAACGACACAAAGTTGATGTCTCTGCTGTCATCATTACTACAGCACAGCCATTTGACGGAATATTCTGATTGATGGTCAAAATATTCACACCTGTACCCGCAAACACATTTAGCATTCCGGACAGAATCCCTGGCTCATCCTTCAATAGCAATTGAAAGGTCACAATCCGCCCATGCAGCATGTCATTAAAGGGCCGAACGGAATCCTTATATTTGTAAAACGCACTACGGCTAATTCCTACTGCACGGGCCGCACTGTTGACTGTAGTTTCCTCCCCGGTTTCCAAAAGTCGTTTCGCCTCCGCCACTTTACGGAAAATCTCCGGCATGGCTTCCGCTTCCACAATATAATACTTCGCCGGAGCACTCATAGCCGCTTCTCTCCTCTCTTCAACATTCTCTGCATGTCCGCGTTATACGGTCATTTGTTTTTGCGTCGTGGTATATTGTAACACACCTCAACGGAGGTTGCAACCGCTACTCTCCTGTTGGAATTGCGGAATTTCCCCGGAAATCCAACCCAATCTCCGTCATTTTTCACAATCAAACGTCCATTTCCTACTCTCTATGGCAAAAGAAGCGCCGCAGCCTACATCTGCTGCGGCGCATTTCTTTCAGCGCGGAATATCCTGTGCAGGTGGACGCTCCTCTTCCGAAGTGTCCCCTCCTTGTCCGCTGGAGGAACTACTGCCATCCCCCGCTGAACTAGAGGATCCGCTTCCTTCCCCTCCTGGTTCCCAGGGGTTCCATGGGTTTTCCGGTTCTGGTTCCGGTTCTTCAATCACTGGAGGCTGTGTATGAACTGTACAAGTCCCATACGACTCCACCACGCTCTTACGATACTTCTCGTCTGCAGCTGTCGCCGTCCCGATCTTTTCCCGGTCATAGTCCGGCAGACACATCTCTACAATGCTCTCCTCTGGGCAGTAAGGGCCGGCAATGTGATAGAGGCCTGTCTCCTTTCCATCTCCATCCAGTATCGGACAATCTTTACACATCCGTACTACACTCTCCGCTGTATGGATGGTACACCGCTCCGTTGGAACATCGCCCTGGAAGACATAGTCACTGCTCACGCGACTGCCTCGAGGATCCATTGCACAATATTCATTGGGCAACTTCCCACTATCTAGGCAAAATTCCACGCTCTTCAATCCACTCGGAACAGCAAATTTCTGATTCTCCAGTCCGTCATGGATTTCGCTCATTACCTTATTCCAAAGTTTTAGAGCAGGGTTGCCACTGGTGCTCATTTTCTCGTTATTGGGATATCCTGTCCAGACAGCTGCCGTATAGTATGGCGTGTATCCCACAAACCAGCGGTCATAGTTGTTGCTGGTGGTACCTGTCTTACCGGCGGCAGTCATGCCTTTCAGGTCATAACCAGCGCCAGTGCCCCGATCTAATACATCAGTAAGCATAGAGTTTATATAGTAGGCCGTGGTATCTTTAATCACCGGCTCCTTTGTGGCCTCATTTTCCAAAATTACATTCCCTGCGCTGTCCTCAACCTTGGTGTAAGTCCGAGACTCGGAATATACGCCATTGTTGGGGAAGGTGGCATAAGCTTCCGCCATATCCCGGGTACAAACACCGTTGGTCAATCCGCCCATGGCCAAAGGAGAGACATCTATATCACTTTTAATCTCTCCATTCACGTCCACAGCTTCCACCAAGTCAATGTTATACTTTTCTTCCACAAAATTGAAGCTGTACTGTGCGGTGACCAAATCAGCCAAGATACGTACAGCAATCGTATTCACCGAATTGGTTAAGCCCTGACGCACAGTAGTCAAGCCCTTATAGCGGGCAGCGCCTGAGTTGATAGGCCAACCACTGCCGTTGCTGTCGTTATAGGGGTAGTCGTCAATAATTGTAATGGGGGAAATGGCGCCCATCTCTAGGGCAGGTGAGTAGACAGACAGAGGTTTGAGGGAAGAACCTGGCTGTCGTTTGGCAGTGTTGGCGTAGTTGATAAGCAGGTTTCCTTCTTTCTTTCCGAACTGCCCCACAATAGCCACTACATTACCTGTCGAGTTATCAATGACAGTGATGGAGGACTGCATCTCCTGCCCCTTTTTCGAGGTATAGTTTAAATTCTCCCGGTTCGAATAGATTTCCTCTGCTATTGCTTGAATCTCCGGATCAATACAGGTGTAGATACGCAATCCGCCACTCGCCAGCAGCTGCTCAGCTCGCTTTTCAGAGATCTTATATTGATCCATGAGATCTTTTTTCACGTCAGAGATCACAGTCTCTTCATACCAGGAGTAAATCTCCTGCGGAGCTTCTTCGTTCTCGCCGCGCTCAAAGACCAATTCCTCTGCCACCGCCTGGTCATACTCTTCCTGGCTAATCATCCCTTGATCTAGCATTTCCCAGAGTACATTCTCCTGGCGCCATTTGTTCCACTGCCGTGCTGTCCACATCTCGCCCTCGCTGTTGGCCACCTTTGCATCTGAATAGGGTCCATATTTGGAGGGGTTATTGGTGATTGAAATCAAACTGGCACATTCCGCCAGGGATAATTCGCTCACTGGCTTGCCAAAATACACATAGGAAGCGGACCCTACTCCTTCACAACGGCTTCCCAGAGGGATAACGTTAAGGTAGTAGGTAATTGTATCCTCTTTGGAGTTGTTCTGAGTAAACCGTAGAGCCCGGAAAATCTCAATAATTTTCCGCTTCACAGTTGTCTCATTGTAACCCGTTAAATTTTTAATGAGTTGCTGTGTAATGGTAGAGCCGCCCGAAATATCCCCACCGGTAAACATATCCAGCACCGCCCTAGCAGTACGTCTCCAGTCCACCCCAGGGTGCGTCCAGAAGCGCTTATCTTCAATGGCCACAGCAGCATTAATCAAATTTTTCGGCATCTCATCGTAATCTACCCAGATGGAACTGGTGGTGTTGAGCAGTGTGGTTAACTCCTCATATTCCCCAGTCTCCTGGTTCATATAAAGCATTACGCTGTTCTCCCCGAGTTGGAAGTCGTCCAAACTCAGGTCTACCTGGGGTAGAATCACCGTTTTGATATACACCGCCGCAAAACAGCATAGAATTGCACTGGTGCATAGCCCCACCAGTAATAAAGTACCAATTACCTTAAAGACAGTGGAAGCGATCTTCTTTTTCTTTTGCTTTTTGGGTCGGTTGGGTCTCTTGGATGAGCGAGACGTCTGCCGACGCGAAGGGTATTCACTGTTTTCGTACAAAGAGCCTTGATAATTCTGATCTGACACGTCGTTACCTCCGATCAGAGACCCCCCCTATTGGGGCTGTACTCCGATGGTCTAAATTCCTTGGGGGACAACCAACTTCATTGGTTTTCTTCCTGCAGACATGCAATAAGCTGCAAAAAGACAAATATCATTATAACAGATTCTTCCCATTTGTCCACTAAAAAGAAACTGACTCCATCAACCCCGACGAAAATTTACAGAGCATCCCCCTTGCATTTTCCCCTATGCCGGGGTAAAATAGTCTCAACAAAATACTTGGAGGTACGCCCGGATGAGCGAAGAATTCGGACCTGATTTTATCTCCGTTACGGACGAAGACGGCAATGAGTTTGAATTGGAATTGGTTGACTCTCTAGAATATAATGGCATTACTTATTATGCCATGTTCCCTGCAGTGGAAGAGGATGAAGAAACCGGTGAGCCAATCGAAGTGGATGCTGATGACGAAGAATACGGTCTTGTCATTATGAAAGTGATTCAGGAAAATGGCGAAGAACTTCTCTCCACTCCTGATTCCGACGAGGAATTAGATACCATCTACAACCTCTTTATGGAACGTTTCTTTCAGGAGGAAGAGGAATAATTTGACTTCTCCTTTCCTGCTCGGTGCGTGATGGATTCTTTTAAACCCACATCTTTTAAACGGGATGCCCCCTCACGGCGCGGCTTGCAGGCCTCCCGGCTCCCTTCGAGGGCAGCTGGAAGTTGGAAGCAGTAAAACGTCGTGGAGGCAACCCACCTGCCATTTCGTGCAGGTTTTAAACGGGTCCACACGGCCAGAGCGGGGGAGAAATAATTCCTTGGATCTGGACCGCGGTGCACTGTGTGCCGCGGTCTTTTTATTTCTTTATTCTTGAACAAAATGTAAATCTGGCTGCTTTCTCTTCCAACGCCCCTTGCCAGGGAAGAAAGTTTTTAGTATAATAATGGAGTATGACCTTGTCCCCGTTCCCAACCTTAACACATCGGTCTTTCTGCTTTGGGAAAATGGGGTACACTTTATAACACAGGCGCACATTTTAGGATTAGACACCTGTGGATCAAGACGAGAGGACTGAAACGAACCGTGAGTGCATCCAAAGAAAAGAAAACCCGTCAGGACCCTGCTGCACAGGGGCTGTCAGAACGTGAACAGAAACGTTTAAAAGAGGCTCAGGACGCCCGGCGCAGTTCTATTCTGTATGGTACAGTGGGGATTATCTGCGTAGTAGCTGCTATCTTTCTGGTAATCTGGAATACTGGCATAATCCAGCGCAATGCCACTGCCGTCACCATTAATGGCACCAAATACACTGCTGCAGATGCCCAGTATTACTTTAATTCCACTCGGTTAAATGTTTTGAACTTTTATTACAGCAACATGGGCATGCTTCCCTTTAACACCTCGATTTCCACAAAAGACCAGGTCTATGATTCCACCACCGGCCAAACGTGGTACGATTACCTCATGGGACAGACTCTGGACACCATGACCCTCTATGCCGCAGCCACAGACAAGGCCCATGAGGAGGGCTATACAATTTCCGCGGAGACCCAACAACAGTTGGAATCTGATCTGGCCGAGTTGGATACTGCATGGGAAGGCACCACCTATTCCAGCCGTGACGCCTATATCCGTGGAACTTTTGGCCCCTATATGACTTATGACCGTCTTGTGGAGTTGTACACGGATACCTATTATGTTCAGGATTATCTCGACTCCATCACCACCGGTTTCACTTATACCGAGGACGATTACCAGGCCTATTATGAGGAGAATGCCGACTCCTTGGATAGCTTTACCATGACCCAGTTTGTCTGTCTGGCTCAAGTATCTACCACCGATGAAGAAGGCAATGCCATCGAGATGACGGAGGATGAAAAGGCCGCTGCATTGGAGGAAGAGAAGGCAGAGGCTAAGGCTTTGGCGGAAGAAATCATGGCAAAACTGGAAGCTGGCGAGGATGCCCAGTCACTGGCAGATACCTACTCCGAGCAATTATATAGCTATGATATCTCCGATGTGCGCACTGGCAGCAACGTCAATACCTCTTACTCCGAGTGGGCCTTTGATCCAGCCCGTCAGCCCGGTGATTTAACTCTGGCAGAATATGATTCTGAATCCAGCTCTTACTACTACTATGTGGTCCGCTTCGAAAACCGTGAGCGGGATGACGATCCAACCCATGATGTACGTCATATCCTGATTTCTCCAGAAACAGATGGAGATGGCACGGAAGCCACCGACGAGCAGAAAGCCGCCGCGAAAGCCAAAGCAGAAGAACTGCTAGAACAGTGGAAAGTTGGCGGGTCCACCGAGGACTCTTTTGCAGCCCTCGCTCAGACAGAAAGTGCCGACACTGTCTCCGCCGCAGAGGGCGGCCTGATCTCCGGAATTACCCCCACCTCTAGTTATGTGGAATCTTTCCGGGACTGGGCTGTAGACCCAAGCCGCAAGATTGGGGACACTGGTATTGTGGAAAGTTCCTACGGCTATCACATTATGTACTATGTGGGCGATGGGGATCCGGTTTGGAAATCCACCGTGGATGCCAACCTCCGTTCGGCTGACTATGACACCTGGGAAACAGCTACCCGCGAGGGCTATTCTGCCTCTACCGGAATTGGTTTAAAGTTCCTCCAGGTCTGATCAAAAGAAACGCTTGCGTTCCCATAAAAAATCCCGCTCCTTTTGGAGCGGGATTTTTTATCACCCTTTTTTCATCAAACCTACCAGTGCACTGGCTCCAATCCGGTCTGCGCCTGCCTGAATCATCGCCTCTGCCTGTTCAAAGGTACGAATTCCTCCGGCTGCTTTAATGCGCACATCTGGGCTAATATGCGCCCGGAAAAGCGCCACATCTTCTACGGTTGCACCACCGGTAGAAAATCCTGTAGAGGTTTTGATAAAGTCAGCCCCCGACATGGACACCACTCGGCAAACAGCTACCTTTTCTTCTTGGGTCAACTGGCAAGCTTCCACAATCACCTTTAAAATGCGACCCTTGCACGAGGCTTTTACTGCCTTAATTTCAGACAGGACCCCTTCCCAATCTCCAGCTTTGGCTAGCCCCAGATTGATAACCATATCGATCTCATCTGCTCCATTTCGTATAGCGTCCTCTGTCTCAAACACCTTGACCTCCGGGGTCTGATAGCCATCGGGAAATCCAATCACAGTACACAGCTTCAGCTGATTCCCTACATATTCTGCAGCTCGCTTGATATACCGTGGTGGAATACAAACCGATGCGGTTTGGAATTCCATTCCTTCCTTGCAAACCGCCTGCACCTGCTCCCAGGTAGCAGTCGGGGAAAGCAGGGTATGATCCACCCGCTTTAGAATCTCCTGTTTATTCATCTGTTCCAACGCTCCTTTATCCCGGTCACTCATTTCACAACTTTGATGGGATACCTTATTCTACCCTATTTCCCGGTTCTTTGTCCAGACCTTACCCAAAAAGGACAGGCGGTAGCCCGCCTGTCCTTTCTTTTTTCTTACAATCTCATAAATTGGCTTTCAATGCCGCCACCTTGTCCGTCTGCTCCCAGGGGAGATTTAACTCTTCCCGGCCAAAATGCCCGTAGGCAGCTAACTGACGGTAAATCGGCTGGCGCAAATTTAAGTCGCGGATAATTGCTGCCGGACGCAGATCAAAGGTCTTTTCCACTGCAGCCTCCAACTGGGAGTCCGATACTCCTCCTGTCCCAAAGGTATCTACCCGAACCGATACCGGCTTGGCCACCCCAATCGCATAGGCCAACTGGACCTGACACCGCTTGGCCAATCCCGCCGCCACTACATTTTTGGCAACCCACCGGGCAGCATAAGCCGCTGACCGATCCACCTTGGTAGGATCCTTTCCGGAAAATGCTCCGCCGCCGTGAGGCGCACTCCCGCCATAGGTGTCCACAATAATTTTCCGACCTGTAAGCCCGGAATCTCCTTGGGGACCGCCCACCACAAAACGGCCAGTCGGGTTGACATAAATCTTTGTCTCCACATCCAACAATTCCGCTGGAACAATAGGACGGATCACCAGATCAATCATATCCTTTCGGATTTGCTCCAAATCTGCTTTGGGACTGTGCTGCGTGGAAATGACCACCGCATCCAAACGTTTGGGGGTGTTGTCCTCATTATACTCAATGGTCACCTGAGTCTTGCCATCCGGCCTCAAGTAGTCCACTTTCCCTTCTTTACGCACCTTGGTCAACTGCTTGGCCAACTTATGGGCCAGGGATATGGGCAACGGCATAAGTTCCGGCGTTTCGTCACAGGCGTAACCAAACATCATGCCTTGATCGCCTGCTCCATTGTCCAGTCCGTCTGCCTGTTCGCCCTCTTTTGCCTCCAAGCACTTGTCCACACCCATGGCAATATCTGGGGACTGCTCGTCAATGGAAGTCAACACTGCACAGGTGTCGCAGTCAAACCCAAACTTTGCCCGGTCATATCCAATCTCCCGCACCACATCCCGGGCAATTTTGGGAATATCCACATAGCAGGAAGTTGTAATCTCTCCCATCACATGGACCAATCCGGTGGTTACCGTCGTCTCACAAGCTACCCGTGCCTGAGGATCTTTCGCCAAAATCGCGTCCAATACTGCGTCAGAAATCTGGTCGCAAATTTTATCTGGATGCCCCTCTGTTACCGATTCGGATGTAAATAGTCGTTTTGCCATAATTCGTTTCCTTTCTTTCTTCTGGGAGGATGAAAAAAACGCTCCACCACTGCGGCGGAGCGTTGTATGCAGACACACCCTCATCTTCCGATACTCTACCGCCGGATTTGGCACCTTGCCGCGTTTCTTCGGCAGGTTGCCGTGGCGTCATTGGGCCGGTCCCTCAGCCACTCTTGATAAGGCAATTCAATTGTTACGGTACGAGTATAGCAGGTTTTCCCCGTTTGTCAAGCCGCTTATTCTGCTTTAAATCAGAACATTTTTTACTCGATCAGCTTTATCAATACCGGTTCAGAGCTACCGAACCGTCGTCCTCCCCTTTTTGGATTGCACGTACTTGGGCGTAGTAACCATAGTCGGCATCCACCTGAACCCAAAATCGGTCCCCCACTTTTTTTCCCAGTAGAGCGCTGCCCATAGGAGATTCTTTGCTAATCAAGCCATGGAGCACATCTTGCCGCACGGTGGTCACCACCTGCCAGGTCTCTTCCTCCTTGTCCTCTTCTAGATAGACCGTTACTTTATCATAAAGGCCCACTGTTCCTTCTTCAGAACGATCTTCAATCACTACAGCAGTCTTGATCATGTTCTCCAGAAATCGAATACGGCTCTCGTTGCGATTTTTCTCCTGCTTAGCCGCCTTATACTCAAAGTTTTCGCTCAGATCTCCGAAGGAGCGGGCTACCTTTACCTCCTCCAGCAGTTGGGGACGTAACGTAATCCGGCGATAATCCAACTCCTCACGCATTTTTTGGAGATCCATTTTTGTTAGCTCATTGTGCATATTTTATTATGCCTCCCAGCCGGCCAAATACGCCTCTTGTTCCGGCGTCAACGTATCAATGGACAGGCCCATGGCTGCCAATTTTACTCGGCCAATCTGGTCATCCAGTTCTGGCGGCACTTGGTACACCCGCTTCTCCAATTCCCCCGCATGTTTAGCCAGCCACTCCAAAGAAAGAGCCTGTACTGCAAAAGACATATCCATGATTTCTGCCGGATGTCCATTTCCAGCTGCCAAATTTACCAGTCGTCCCTCTGCCAAAATGTTCAACACTCGACCGTCTGCAAGACGGTAACCCTGGATATTTCCTCTCCGAGGGAAAACCTCCTGAGCCAATTCTCCTAACGCCGCTACATCCACTTCACAGTCAAAATGCCCAGAATTACACAAGATAGCATTATGCTTCATCACTGCAAAATGCCGCTCTACGATAACATCCTTACATCCGGTAGCGGTGACAAAAATATCTCCGTATTTGGCGGCCTCATCCATAGGCATCACCCTGAAATTCTCCATAGTAGCCTCTAGTGCCTTGAAGGGATCTACCTCGGTAACAATCACGTCTGCACCCATACCCTTAGCACGCATGGCAATTCCTTTCCCACACCAGCCATAGCCTGCCACAACCACAGTCTTTCCGGCCACCATCAGGTTTGTCGTGTGCATGATCGCATCCCAAGAGGACTGACCAGTACCATATTTATTATCATAGTAATGCTTCGCCTTTGCGTCATTTACCGCCATCATGGGACAGGGAAGAATCCCCGCCTTTTCTCGCGCATGCAGACGATGAATTCCTGTGGTTGTCTCCTCACACCCTCCCAATAATCTTTGGCCATACTCTTTACACCGGCCAGATAGCAGGGCAATCAAATCTCCTCCATCGTCTACAATCAGGTGGGGCTTACACTTCAGTGTCTCTACCAGCAATTCCTCGTACTGCTGCATATCCACACCGTGTACCCCATAGGTATCCACCCCCAATTGGGCCATAGCAGCCGCCACATCATCCTGCGTAGACAGTGGGTTGCAGCCGGTTAGGTGGACATCTGCCCCTCCCTCTCGCAACACTAAGCCCAAATTGGCAGTTTTTGCCTCCAGATGAACCGACACCGCAATGGTCAGCCCCGCGAAAGGCTTTTCTTTGCGAAAACGTGCTTCAATGCCAGATAGGGCAGGCATAAAATCCCGCACCCACTCAATTTTTTGTAGACCCGAGGGGGCCATGGTCAGGTCTTTTACAATACTCATTTTTTGTTACGCTCCTTTTTCTGCACCATACTCCTATCATTTTGTTATTGTATCACATCACAGCACTTGAAAAAAGCCCCTTTGAAATGTTTACAGATTTGTCATGGACATTTCCATAAAAAACGGGTACAATGTTTTAATGTCAATCCATTACCATCATACAAGGAGGGCTGTCCATGAAAGCCGTCACCCGCTGGCTGGACCGCTTTTGCTATCGACATCCCAATTTAGGGATTCCCAATTTAATGAAGTACATTGCGCTGGGAAACGTCATCGTCTTTGTGGGAGATATGGTCACCATGGGTGGATTCTCCTGGATGACTCGTTTTTACCCGGAACTGATTTTGCAAGGTCAGGTTTGGCGCCTTGTTACCTTTATTTTTTCTCCCGTCAGCAGTGGCGGAAGCAACATCTTCACCAAAACCCTACTTTTTGCCCTCACCACATTTTTCTACTACTGGATTGGTACTTCTCTGGAACGGCAGTGGGGTACCGCCCGTTTTAATGTTTTCTATGGTCTTGGCGTACTTTTAAATATCCTGGTAGGACTGATTGCCTTTGCTTTCCCTCCCGATATGCTCTATGGGAACTATTATGAGACAGCAAACATGTACTACGTTAACATGTCCATGTTTTTCTCTTTTGCCACCCTCTTCCCTGATATGCAGGTACTTCTATATGGTATTATTCCATTAAAAGTAAAGTGGCTGGCCTGGGTGGATGCTGCCCTATTTGCCTTTGATATTGGTTTCTCTTTTACGGCTCACAACTGGCTGGGCGTGGCTCTGCCCATCATTGCCATTCTCAATTACCTGATCTTCTTCTGGGGCGATTTGACCGGTATGCTCCACCGCGGACAGGCTCGCGTATCTCATCGGATGGACCGACAAACAATTAACTTCCATAAGGCCCAAAAGGAAGTCCAACAACGTAAGGGTTATCTGCACAAATGTGCTGTATGCGGAATCACCGATGCTGACGATCCCAATATGGAATTTCGCTATTGTTCCAAGTGCAACGGCTACTACTGCTACTGTATGAACCACATCAACAACCACACCCATGTTCAATAATGGCCTTCAAGGGCAGAATAAACTTTGTCTTCTGCCTAGATTTAGCCTCTTTTGAAGTTTATTTATTGTTTTTATTAAAATACAAGAAATCCCCGGAGCATAGTTGCTCCGGGGATTTCTTGTGTTTTCGATTTTGGAAGGTACTTCTCATGCCTCTAGAGCCTGGCGATATTCCTCTAGCACTTGAGCCACCGATGCCATTTCTTGCACCTGGTCCACTCCAGCCCCACAAAAAAAGAGTCCGTTTTCCAAATCTCCTTTTACCCCCTGGATAAGGGCATGGGTAATGCAGTAGGGCGTAGCAGACGGGTCGCAGGTCTTAATGCATCCGGCGCACCACTCCGGGGGGATCCGTTCTCCCGCCTCCACACGCTGAACCAAAGAAGTCTCCACCGCTCTCCCCGGCATTCCCACCGGGCTATGAATGATACGGACGTCTTTACTTTTCGCCTGTAAAATTACATCCTTAAATCCTTGAGAAGCATCGCATTCCCAGGTAGCAATTAGACGTGTGGCAATCTGTACTCCCGCCGCACCCAATTTGCGGAATCGTGCTAAATCCCATCCTCTCAGTCCGCCCCCTGCCACAAACACTGGAATGGCATGACCATATTTCTCCTCATAAGGTGCAATTTCTTCCAGCACTGGAGGTAACAACTCTTCCAGCGGTTGCGTTGTTCCAGCGATCAACTCCTCCTCCTTAAATCCCAAATGGCCCCCTGCTCCGCAGCCCTCCAGCACCACAAAGTCCGGAGCTACTTGATAGCGCTTATCCCAAGTCTTGAGAATTAGTTTGGCCGCTCTCCCGCTGGATACGATGGGTGCCAAAGCTGTCTGGAAGCCTTTTGTCAGTTCCGGCAACTCCAGCGGCAGCCCTGCCCCAGAGATAATAGCATCTGCCCCTGCCTCCACTGCTGCTCGCGCCAACGCAGCATACTGCCGCATAGCCACCATCAAATTCACTGCCACCAGGCCAACTCCTTTAGACAACTCCTTTGCCCGGCAAATCTCTTGTTTTAATGCTCGAAGATTGGCTTCTTGAGGATCCCTCCGAAAATCTGGCTCCCGATAGCCTGGATGGGCTGCGCTGATACATCCCATTCCACCACAAGCTGCCACAGCACCAGCCAGTCCACTCAGGGAAACTCCAACCCCCATTCCCCCCTGGATCACCGGCAGTCGCAACTCTTTTCCGCCAATTTGAACCATTTCCTCCACGCTCCCAATTTAAATCACTTCTTAATATAATGTTAAGCATTGTATTTCATGATATCACAAAATACTTTTTTGTCAACGCCTGGTTAATCCTGGATTGTACCTCAAATCTTATTTATGAGAGAGGAAGAAAAATCATCCACACCCGATTCTATATTCCTGTCGGCCAACAGCAAAAGGCCCTCGGCATCTCAATACCGAGGGCCCCTCTGTTCTCCTTGTTTTTCTTGCTTTCTAGCACTCTTCGGTGGCAATCGTTTTTATCCTTTGGCTACCGCTTCTGCCACTCGGATACCGTCTACGGCAGCGCTAATAATCCCACCAGCATAACCTGCCCCTTCTCCGCAGGGATATAACCCTCTAAGTGCCGATTGGTATCCTCCATCCCGCAAAATTCGCACTGGCGAAGAGGACCGGGTCTCCACACCAGTGAGCACTCCATCCGGGCAGGCGAACCCAGGCAATTTCTGGTCAAGCAGCGGAAGGGCTTGGCGCAGGGTATTGACCACTTCTCCCGGCAGACAATAATCCAACTCCGTCCAAGTCACACCAGGGCGGTAGGTCGGTTGGGTACTTCCAGGGCCTTTTGATGCCCGTCCGCATAAGAAGTCCTCCACTCTCTGGGCAGGTGCCTGGAAATTTCCTCCCCCTAATCGATAGGCAGCTTCTTCCCACTGCCGCTGAAACTGGATACCAGCCAACACATCCCCGCCCGGGAAATCCTCTGGACCCACTCCCACCAGTAGTCCCCCGTTAATATTTTTACCATCTCGGGCCCGCAGGCTCATGCCGTTGGTTACAACGCCCCCTTGCTCTGACGCAGCAGCTACCACCTGCCCTCCCGGACACACACAAAAGGTAAATGCAGAACGGCCAGTGGGCAGATGACAGGCTAACTTATAATCTGACGGCGGCAACCGGTCATAAGCTGGACCGTACTGTTGGAAGCTAATCGCTTGTTGTGCATGTTCCACACGCACCCCAATAGCAAAGTTTTTTTGCTCCATAGGGACTCCCGCATCCCGGAGCATAGTAAATGTGTCTCGGGCAGAGTGGCCTGGAGCCAACACCAGTGCATCACAGGGCATAGAATATCGGCCAGAGGGCCCATCTACCAAAATAGAAACCAGTTTGTCCCCCTCTTGCTTCAATCCCACCAGACAGTGGCCAAAACGAACCTCACACCCCAGTGCAATCAATTCCCCGCGGATCTCCCGCACAACCTGCCGCAATACGTCTGTCCCTACATGGGGCTTATGGGAGTAAGCCACATCCGCTGGAGCACCGGCCTGTATCAGTGTATCCAGTACCGCACCAATGCGCCGATCATGGGTACCTGTGGTCAACTTGCCATCGGAGAAAGTTCCTGCTCCTCCTTCTCCAAACTGCACATTAGAATTTGTCTGGAGTATTCCACTACGCCAGAATCGCTCCACATCCTCTGTTCGACGATCCACATCCTGGCCACGTTCTAGCACTGTACACGCAATTCCATTTCGTGCTAGATACAACGCCGCAAATAGTCCAGCCGGCCCCATCCCTACCACAACAGGAGGAATCTCGGACTGCCGACCCACCTCTGGAAACTGATACGGCTGGTGCTCAATCCGTGCCACATTCCGGCCAGGTGCCCTCCGCACCAGTTCTGCTTCCTCAGGCAGTGAAACTTCCACTGTATAGACATAGTGTACGTTCCCACGGTTGCGCGCATCCACGGACTGGCGGACAATTTCCATACCGTCCAGCAGCCCTGACCGCACTCCCAGTGCGCGGGCTGCTTTCTTTTTCAGTTGTTCCCAGTCCCCATCCAAAGGAAGGGAAATGGAGGAAATACGTATCATTGCTTACCTTCCTCTTTTCTCCCATTTCAAACACATCGCCGTCATGAAATACCATCGCCAGCGCTCAGAAAACTTGCTCTTTTCATTGGCTACTTATCCTTCTACCACCACAGCTGTTCCGCTAACAGTAACCATCAACATCCCGTTATTCGACCCCAGCACCTCGTAATCCACATCGATTCCAACCACTGCATTGGCCCCAAGCGCCTGTGCACGGTTCTCTAACTCACGCAGGGCAGTTTCTCTGGCATTGAGCAACTCCTCCTCATAGCTGCCAGATCTCCCTCCAAAAATATTGCTCAAGCCAGCTGCAAAATCGCGAACGAAGTCCACACCAGACACCACTTCTCCAAAGACAATCCCCAGATACTGTGTGATTTGCTTCCCTTCCACAGACGGCGTCGTAGTCAATATCATACTATTCTTCTCCTTCCGGATCCTTACCTTTCTATCATTAAGCTGTCTAAGTAGGGTTCGATATCAAATGCCTCCAGAGGGCTATCCTTACGCAGATAAAGCGGATGGTGGGGATGTCCCTTTTTGGATCGTTTCCCTGCAGAATACCACACTGCTCCTCGCATGTGACCCAGTTCTACCATATCTGCCACGCACCTTGCCAAATAGTCCCGCTTTTCAATAATGGTCCCCCACGCAGCCCACACTGCCGGTGTTCCGTTTTGATCCAAAGACAAGGCATAATCAAAAGCTCTCATATTCTGACTATGGAGCAGAGCATTACAGTTTTCCTCCATATCATCCGGGTCTGTAGCCCGCTGTGCATAGACATTAAACATTAAAAAACTGTCAAATCCATTGTATAACGCCACTCGTTCCACCGACTTTAAGGTGTTGTCCAGATGGTCTGGCTCTGCGGTGGATGGATTAATCCCCACACAGATCAGAGGGTGCTTCCCTCGAGTTCCTAGAATATATCGATACTCTGAGTAGAAATTTGGAACATAAAGCCACTTCTCTACCGCATACATCGGATTTGACTGATTGGCCTGTTCCAGCGCTTGGTCAAACGGGAGCACTTCCAACGCACTGGTGGGACAGGCTGGAATATGCATGGACACTCGCCTCCTTTTCTTTTCACTATACCAGTAACAAAGCGCCCTCGCAAGTCCTTTTCTTTCTCCTTCCATTTCCTAATTTTCCAACCATTTTCATTGAATATAGCCTTTTTTTATGTTAAAATGGCATAAATTCTTACGAAAAGGAGTTTCTTCCCATGCATTCCTCTTGGAAAGATTTTCTTACACAGGCCCTGCCATTTACTCTGGCTGGCCTGTTGAGCATTTCTCCTGCCTTGGCTGCTCGCCAGCCCGCAGTGCCAGACGGCTGGGTTTCTCCCTTCTCCGACGTGGAAGAAGACCACTGGTATTATCCCTTTGTAGCTGCTCTTAACAGTCGAGATGTGGTTCATGGATATGGAGATGGCCGATTTGGGCCGAATGACACCGCTCGGGCTGGAGATTCTATACTTATGATTTTAAAAGCAGCGGGAAGTGGCACATTGGCCCCACTTCCTGGCGCACACTATGCTTCTAGTTATGTAAACTACGCCGTACAAAAAGGCTGGCTGACATCAGATTCCGTTCCGAACCTAAACGGTTCGGTTTCCCGCCTATTTCTAGCGCAGCTAGCTGCCAAAGCTCTGGGGGTCACCCCTATCGCAGATGCCACTCCCTTCGCCGACGTAGACGACCCTTCTGTCACTGCGCTTAATCGCCTTGGTATCTTGGTTGGCACAGTGGAAAACAGTCAGCGACTATTTTTCCCAGACCACCCCATTACACGAGCGGAGTTAAGTACAATTGTTTGGCAAATTCAGGAGTACGCTGGACGTCAAGCGGAAGACAATCGCTATTTCTCTTTTGGTCCTTTCTCGCTTCAGCGGCTTGAAGAAGTGCCCGCCAACTCTTATGACAACGGTGCCTTCCGTCTCCAAAATGGGAGAATGACCTACACGGGTCAGCGGGAATCTTTTGTGGGAATCGACGTCTCCTACCACCAGGGAACCATTGATTGGAAAAAAGTGGCGGCCGATGGCGTAGATTTTGCCATGATTCGGGCAGGTGGACGATATTACGGCAGTGGAAAAATATTTGAAGACACACAATTCCGCCGCAATCTACAAGGGGCCTTGGATGCCGGCCTAGACGTAGGTGTTTATTTCTTCTCTCAAGCCATTACACCTCAAGAGGGACTAGAAGAGGCTCGATTTCTCCTGAAGATTTTAGAAGATGTATCATTTCAAGGGCCTGTAGTATTTGACTGGGAAAACATTGATTACGATACTGCTCGCACCGACGGTGTCGACAGTGCCACTGTTACCGCCGCAGCCAATCTCTTCTGCCAGGAGGTAGCACAGGCCGGTTATCAACCAATGATTTACTTCAACCGCTACATCGCCTACCTCCACTACAATCTGGAGGAGGTCGCCCAGTACCCCTTTTGGATTGCCGAATACGGTGCTTCTCCCGCCTTTCAATACGATTTTCAGATCTGGCAGTACACCGACTCCGGCCAAGTGGACGGGATCCAGGGTAAAGTGGATATGAACATCGGGTTTTATCCCACCGAGGAGTCTTAAAATACTTCTTTTTCTCAAATATCTGTGTAAAATCTCCGGAGTGTTTTTACTCCGGAGATTTTCTCTTTATAGGCATCTCTTCATTTTCCTTGTTTAATCTGACTTGGTATGCTTTAATAGACACAGAAGTTTTACGATTGCAAAGAAAGGAGCCATTTCAATGCTTACTCTTCAAGACGTCCAGATGGCTAGGGAACGCATTGCTCCCTATGTTGTTCGAACTCCACTACTGCGTATCCCCACTTTGGACGCTGATTTAGGTTGCCAAGTCTATTTGAAATTTGAGGGATTTCAACCCATCGGTGCATTTAAACTCCGCGGTGCCATGAATAAAGCTCTCTCCCTCACTCCAAAACAGCTTAGTCAGGGACTGGTCTGTGCTTCCTCCGGCAATCACGCCCAAGGGGTTGCCTGTGCTGCCCAACGGCTGGGAACCCGGTCTGTTATTGTTATGCCCACCAACGCCAATCCCGTCAAGTTGGCGGGTGTCAAATCTTTTGGCGGAACTGTGGAGTTGGTTGGTACACTCAGTTCCCAACGAGAGGAGCGGGCCGCTCAATTGGTTGAAGAGGAGGGAATGGTCAATATTCATCCCTATGCGGATCCCCTTGTTGCTGCAGGCCAGGGTACCATAGGGCTTGAAATTCTAGATGATTTGCCTCAGGCTGATGCTGTGGCCGTTCCCATTGGAGGCGGCGGTCTGATCTCTGGCGTCGCCACCGCTATCAAGGAATGTTCCTCCCATGTCCGAACCTTGGGGGTAGAGCCCGCTGGTGCTCCCCGCTACTCCAAAAGCCGCGCTGCTGGACAGCCGGTAGCGCTCGATCAGGTGGACACCATTGCCGACGGTACCCGCACAGACCACGCCGTCCCCTCCAATTTTGCCATGATTCAGGATCGTGTAGACACTCTTTGTTTGGTAGAAGACTCCTATATCCTGCGGGCCATGTATTTGCTCATGGCAAAAGCAAAGCTGACTGTAGAGCCTTCCGGTGCTCTGCCGGTGGCCGCTGCTCTAGCTGGCACTCTGCCGGTGAAGCCCGAGGAAAAAGTGGTCTTTGTTTTATCCGGCGGCAATGTGGATCCGGCTCTGGCAGCACAGGTCCTCACTTCCCAGGGAAACCTATAATCATCCTAACTACTTGTTCCTGAAAATAAAAGGCCCGATGTTTTGTCCACCAAATCATGGGTGGACAAAACATCGGTTTTTCTTTTCTGATGCTTTTTCTTCCAAGTTTGCCTTGATTCAGCCTACCTCACCCGCAAGCCTTGCCCGCAGGCCGGAATAGCGGCGAGTCTGGCGATCATTTGCCACCATGCGCTGTACCGCCTGCTCCTCCCCTACAACTAGGAACAATTCTTTGGCACGGGTGATTGCTGTGTATAATACCCCCCGTGTCAACAGCATGGGCGTACCGTCCATCGCCGCCAAAATCACTGCCCGGTATTCGCTTCCCTGGGCTTTATGTACTGTTATTGCAAAGGCGGGTTCCAACTCCCCCAACATGTCAGGAGTGTACTCTACGATTCGGCCATCAAAGTCCACCGTAATCATCTCACCCTCAATGGAACGAATCACTCCGATGTCTCCGTTGAACACCCCCATGCCAGAACTCTGGCCACCTTCCTCGCGCCACAGGATATCGTAGTTGTTGCGCACCTGCATTACTCGATCTCCCGCTCGAAAGACCCAGTCCCCAAAGCGTCGTTCCCCTTTTTTCTCTCCCGGTGGATTCAGCGCCTCTTGTAACGCCTGGTTCAGTGCACCGGTTCCGCTTCCACGGCGGCGGGTAGGGGATAATACCTGTATTTGATCTACTGGAATTCCCATACGCTCTGGCAAACGGCGCCGACACAGGTCCACAATGGTATCCACCGTGCTCCGGGAATCCCTCCTGGCCAAAAAGAAGAAATCGTTGTCATTCTTTCGCAAATCCGGAACTTCTCCTCGGTTTACCTGGTGGGCGTTGCGGACAATGGCACTTTGTGCGGCTTGGCGGAAGATCTCTGTGAGGCGAACGGTTGGAACTACTCGACTGCGAATTAAATCGGAAAACAAGTTTCCCGGCCCCACCGACGGCAGTTGATCCGGATCTCCAACCAGAACCAGACGGCACTCTTCCTCCATAGCGTCCAACAGCGCTGCCATTAATGGTACATCCACCATGGAGGTCTCATCCACAATCACTGCATCCGCCTTCAGTGGGTCATAGGCATTGTGAGTAAACACTAGGTGTCCAGTGTGTGGATCAAAACCTGTCTCCAGAAGGCGGTGGATCGTAGAGGCTTCCGTCCCACATAGTTCTCCTAACCGCTTGGCTGCCCGTCCGGTAGGGGCGGCCAAGACCGTCTCCAAGCCCATAGTCTCAAACAGCGCTAACACCCCCCGCAGACAGGTCGTCTTTCCCGTTCCTGGTCCACCGGTGAGTAGTATCACCTGTCTTTCCGCAGCCAATTCCACCGCTCTCCGCTGTTGAGGGGCATAAGTCAGATGCTGTCGAACCTGAATTCGATCCAGAATAGCCTTAAGCCCATCTGGAGGGGACAATTCTACCCGGCTCATCTCCCCAATCCGTCGGGCAATGCATTCCTCCGCCTCTCTCAGAGGGGGTAAGTAGATTCCATCCTCCCCAGCAATAGGTTCGCGTTCCACCTCACCCCGCTCAATCAGCACCTCTAAACACTCCTCAAGGACCTCTCCTGGCGTTTGCAGCAGTATCCCCGTAGCTTCCACCAATTTCCGATAAGGCAGAAAAGTGTGCCCATTATTCAAATTGTTGTGGGTCAATTCAAAGATGAGTCCAGCCTCCAGCCGCTGGGGGTCCTCCGCACCTACTCCTAAGGAGAGTGCCAAAGCATCTGCTTGGGCAAACTCCACCCCAAATTCCTCCCCTACCAGTACATAGGGGTTGGACTTGAGCACTTCCAGCGCCACATCCCCATAGCAGCGCCGTAGCGGAATAGACAATTCCAGCGGCAATTGATACTGACTCAGGAACTCCATCAGTCGCCGCATTCCCATTTGCTGCTTGAATACATCACCGATTTGTCGGGCTCGTTTGGGGGTAATCCCTCGAATTCTAGATAACTGTTCCGGGTGTTCCTCTAAAACGTTAAATACCTCTTCTCCAAACTCCTCCAACAACAGGCGCGCAGTTGCTTTTCCCACACCTTTCACTGCACCAGAGGCCAAGTAATGATAAATTTCCTTCAAGCCCTGGGGCAAGCGTCGCTCCACCACTTCAGCCTTGAATTGCACGCCATAGGTAGCATGGCGCACCCATATCCCTTGTACGCACAGGTATTCTCCTGGAGAGACGTCGGGCATAACACCCACCACCGTAATTTCCTCTCCCTTGACATCCAAGCGCAAGATGGTATAACCATTTTCTTTATTCTCATAGATCAAAGCGGAGACAGTCCCCTCCACCTCTTGGTGGCCGCTATGTGCCTTCTCTTCCACGGGTTCTGCCTCCCTTTTTCTTTATTTTAAGGCCGGCTGATGTAATCTCCCAAATCCCCTACCGGCCACAAGATGACCCCCGGCCAACGAGCTGTCAGGCGCAGTGCAATTTCCCACCCCTGAGTTGTCAGGTCCACGTTGGCAATCACCACAGGGCAGTTGAGTAGCCCCAGCCCTCTCAGCCAGACAAAAGCTCGCACCGTCTGCTCTAATGCTTCGCCTTGACCTCGGCCCGGAATCACCACACAAAAGTCTTCCTCCGGAATAGGGCGTAATAAGCGTCCAAATAGCCACCAAGCCAGAAATGCCAGCCCCACAGCACAGATTCCCGCTGTCACCATATCCAACCAAAACTCCACAAGGCAACACCTCCGCGCCATCCTATGCATTAGGCATTGGAAAGGTTTTCTTTTCTCAGTTTTGATTGAAAATTCGTAAACTTTATACCGTTCCAGAAAACAGATTCACTCCAACATGCGTCAATGCCAGCATAATGCACCCAGCAGTGAGCACACCCAGAACCACAGCGGGCAAAGCTTTTTTCAACCGCATATCCAGAAAAGCTGCTGCCAACGACCCGGTCCATGCTCCGGTTCCCGGCAGAGGAATCGCCACAAAGAGCCACAAGCCTAAATATTGGTAGCGCTGCATCTTCCGCCCCTTCAAATGGGCTTTTCGCTCCATCTTATCAACTAGACCATTCAGCCTAGGCAGATACCGGCGCATGAGCAAAAACACTCTGCGAATATAGACAATAATGAACGGGGCCGGAATGATATTCCCAAGTACTGCCGCTGGGAATGCCAAATGATAGGGCAGTCCCAATGCCACTCCAAAAGGCAGCCCGCCCCGCAACTCAATAATAGGAACCATAGACACCAGCATGGTAAAAACACATTTTCCCACGGTGGTATCGGTGAGCCACTGAAAAATTTCCACTTGGTTACCTCTTTTTTTCTAAATTAACATCTTGGCAATCAGCCATAACCGTATTTGCTAGGTAAGATGCAAAGGTCTCATATTCTTGCTTGTTCAAGGGACCTGGGAAGCTCATAATCACCAGATCATGCCCCTTAAAGCCGGGTCGGTAAGGGGGATGGACATGGGGGAAGGTGTTTTCCTGGAAGCCTATTTTCTGGTAAAAATGCTTTCGCCGCACCGAAATTTCATCCACAGGAGGGTCAATTTCTAAAACCACAGGCTTTCCCTGTTTCCCCAGAGCACGCAATGCCCGAGAGCCATAACTCTGCCCTCTCAGGGCCGGATCAACAGCAAAGTGCTCTACATAGAACCCGCCCTCATATTCCCAGTACAACAGAATACCAATGAATTTTCCTGCCTCCAGAATTACCTCGCAGTGATATTCTGGGTGGGCAAGCACATTTTCCTGCTTCTCCCGGAATCTCCGCTCATGAATAGGAAAGCTGATCTCATAGAGGGCAAAGGCTTGTGCAAATGCGGGGTGGTCTGGGGAGGTGATTCGCTCAAATTTCACATTGCTTTCCTCGTTTTCTCTCACGTTTTAAGTTCAAACCAACATCCGCTTTAAATACTGCCCTGTATAACTCTCTGGACAGGCTGCAACTTCCTCTGGAGTCCCAGTGCACACCACACTACCTCCTCCCGTTCCCCCCTCTGGTCCCAGATCAATAATATGATCGGCTGTCTTAATCACATCTAAGTTGTGTTCAATGACCACCACCGTGTTTCCACTCTCAACCAGGCGCTGGAGCACCTCGATGAGTTTGTGGACGTCGGCACTGTGAAGTCCGGTCGTGGGCTCATCCAAAATATAGATGGTCTTACCGGTGGAGCGTTTAGAGAGTTCTGTGGCCAGCTTCACCCGCTGAGCCTCACCTCCGGAGAGTTCTGTGGAAGGCTGTCCCAACTTCACATACCCCAGGCCCACTTCCTCCAACGTCTTCAGGCGGTTATAGATTCGAGGCAGGTTCTCGAAAAAGGGCAGTGCCTCGTCTACCGTCATCTCGAGTACCTCATAAATGTTTTTCCCTTTGTAGCGTACCTCCAGGGTCTCCCGGTTATAGCGCTTCCCTTTACATACCTCACAGGGGACATAGATATCTGGTAAAAAATGCATTTCAATTTTAATTAAACCATCCCCGGTACACGCTTCACACCGCCCCCCTCGGGTGTTAAAAGAGAACCGGCCTGGGCCATATCCTCGGCTCTTAGCGTCAGGGGTAGATGCAAACAGATCTCGGATATCGTTAAAAAGCCCAGTATAGGTAGCCGGGTTCGAACGAGGCGTACGACCAATAGGGGACTGGTCAATGTTGATCACCTTGTCCAAATATTCCTCCCCTTCGATCCGCTCGTGCTTTCCTGCTCGGACCTTTACACGGTTCAAATCAGCCCCTAACTTTTTATAGAGAATTTCATTGACCAACGACGACTTTCCGCTCCCTGACACCCCAGTAACACAAGTAAAGGTTCCCAACGGGAAAGCAACATCTACGCCACGCAGGTTGTTTTCCGCCGCTCCAAACACTTTCAGGTACTTTCCATTTCCTTTTCGGCGCTGTTGAGGGACTGGAATCTTTTTTCGGCCGGCCAAGTAATCTCCGGTAATGGAGCCCGGGGTGTTCATTACCTCTTCCGGCGTCCCCGCCGCCACCACTTGTCCGCCATTGATCCCCGCACCGGGACCAATATCAATGATATAGTCTGCCTGACGCATAGTATCCTCGTCGTGTTCTACCACCAGCAACGTATTTCCCAGATCCCTCAGTTCCTGCAACGTGGCCAACAATTTGTCGTTATCTCGCTGGTGAAGCCCAATGGATGGCTCATCCAGAATATACAGCACTCCCATCAGGGACGAACCAATCTGTGTAGCCAGGCGAATACGCTGACTCTCCCCACCAGATAGGGTCCCCGCCTCTCGTGAAAGGGTTAGATACTGTAAGCCTACTGATCGCAAAAAGCCCAAACGGTTTTTAATCTCCTTCAAAATCTGAGCTGCAATCATACTTTGTGTAGGAGTGAGCTCCAGCTGTTCCACAAACGCTAAGGCATCAGTAACACTCTTGCGGCAGTAGGTATCAATATCTAACCCTCCCACTGTAACTGCCAGAGACTCTTTTTTTAAACGTCGCCCTTGGCAGGTGGGGCATGGACATTGGGCCATACACTCCTCTAACTCCCGCTTCATTCCATCCGACTGCGTTTCTCGGTAGCGGCGCTCCAAGTTGTTGACAATCCCCTCAAAGGGCTGATACAGCGTTCCCTGTCCCCGAGGCTGGTCGTAATGCAGGGTCAACTTCTCTCCCCCGGTTCCGTAGAGGATAACGTCCATCACCTCTTTGGGCAAATCTTTGATCGGGGTATTCAGTTTAAACTTATATCGCTTGGCCAGGGCATCAAAGTACATCCGCGCAATTCCATCCGACTTGATGTTATTCCATCCAGAAGCAGTAATAGCTCCCTCAATAATGGAGAGATTTTTGTTGGGAATAATTAAGTCAGGGTCAATTTTCATCTGAGAGCCCAGCCCCATACAGGTTGGACAGGCTCCAAATGGGTTATTAAAGGAGAACATCCGAGGAGTCAGTTCCTCAATGGAAACTCCACAGTCTTCACAGGCGTAGTTCTGAGAGAAGAGGATATCCCGATCTTCCCCTACCACATTGATTACCACCAGCCCCCCTGCTAGGTTGGAAGCCACCTCTACAGAGTCGGTAAGCCGACGGGCAATGTCCGCTCGAATCACAAGACGATCCACCACAATTTCAATGTCGTGCTTTTTGTTCTTTTCCAGTTTGATCTCTTCACCCAGATCATAGGCAATGCCGTCTACCCGACAACGAACATATCCTGACTTCCGAGCATCCTCAAAGATTTTCGCATGCTCGCCCTTTTTTCCTCGGATCACCGGCGCCATCACTTGAATACGGGTAGCCTCAGGTAGTGCCAGCACCTGGTCAATAATCTGGTCGATGGTCTGCTGCTTAATTTCTTTTCCGCAGATAGGACAGTGCGGGGTTCCCACCCGTGCCCACAACAAGCGCAGGTAATCATAGATTTCTGTCACCGTTCCCACAGTAGAACGGGGATTTTTCGATGTGGTCTTCTGGTCAATAGAAATGGCTGGAGACAATCCGTCAATATAGTCTACATCAGGCTTCTCCATCTGGCCCAGGAACATACGGGCATAAGAACTTAGCGATTCCACATACCGTCTTTGTCCCTCGGCATAAATCGTATCAAAGGCTAGGGACGACTTCCCCGATCCAGACAATCCAGTAAGCACCACCAGTTTATCTCGTGGAATGGAAACGTCAATATTTTTTAAATTGTTTACCCGCGCCCCTTTGACGACAATATGAGTATGCATTTGCTGTTCTCCTTTGTTTTGCGATGTTTCCAAGTTCCTTACTACTATGTGGTGGTAAGATCGTCAGTGATAGCATCCACCAGTTTTATCAGATCTGTTGGAGACAATTCCACCTGATAGCCAATTTTTCCCGCTGAGACCACAATAGTATCCAGAATTTCTGCTGTCTCATGAAACACAGTCTGGTACTGCTTTTTCATTCCTATCGGGGAACAGCCGCCCCGGATATATCCAGTTAGGCCGTTAATCTCTTTCACGTGGACCATCTCAATGGATTTCTCCCCAACCGATTTGGCTGCCTTCTTTAAATCTAAATTTTCCGCTACTGGAATTACAAATACATAAATTCCTTTGCTTGCTCCTCGGGCAACCAAGGTCTTAAACACCGCTTCTGGATCTTGTCCAAGTGAGCGAGCCACCGTTACCCCATCTACTGCCACTCCATCCTCATGGTCATAGGTATGTGGGGTATAGGGAATCCCTTTCTGTTCCAATATCCGCATGACATTGGTTTTCTCTTCCTTTTGCTTCGCCATGGTTTCTTCCTCGGTTTCTATGTTGTAGTGGTTTCTTTGTTCTTTTTCCGGATTTGATTATACCAAATTGCATAGCCCACCAAAATGATGGTACTCACAAGCATGAAAATCATCGCCCGAAACGCGCCACCCAGAACATCCATCATTTTCTCAATTTCTATCTTTTCAAAAGTGGATAAATCCATTAGACAGAAGGACAGAAACATCCCCCCGTCTCCCCACCCCAGCCTCCAGACTATTTTCTTCACATTCAAAAGTTGTTTTGTCCGCACCACTCGCTGGATTTCACTTACTGTACGCCATATCAAGACAAAGCAGGATACAAACCCAATCCCAGCCACACAAATCAACAACGGATACATGGTACGCCTCCTCCCTACCCCTTCAAAAACGCTTTTAGTCCGTCCAAAAAGGGGATTAGACAGGTCTGATCTCCATTGAATGCAAAAGCGAGATGCTGATCTCCATGATTACCAAATAGGAGGCCACTGATCCGAATATGTCCCATCCGGTCCAGTTCGAAGCACAGGTTCCCTCCATATGCGATGTCTTTAAACTCTACTAAATTGGTTTCAAAGTAATACATCTGCTGAAGTTGCTCCACAAAAGTTCGGAAAGCCTTACTATCACACTCCCATGAACTTAGGCAAGAAAATTCTTCTTGACTCCTGCTGCAGAAACCTTCCCCAGTAGATCGGATGCGGATTTTAAAGCTGGTATTATAGGGATGAATACTCTCCCAGTCGTCACATTGAAAATCGAAAATTTCCAGCTGATTGTTCCCTGCCAGAAATATTGCGCTCACGGTCACTTCCCCCGCAGTTCAATGATCTGATCACGCAAGGCGGCAGCCAACTCAAACTCCAGCATCTTGGCCGCCTGCTTCATCTCTTTCTCCAGTTTGGCAATTCGCTCGGCTTTCTGCTGCTTGGTTAGAGTCGGTTTCTCCCCTTTCCGCTCAGACTCAGTACTTTCAGACACTCCAATCTCCAGTAGGTCTCGTACCGACTTAATGACGGTCTTTGGTACAATACCATGGGCCTGGTTATAAGCATCCTGTTTCTCTCGCCGGCGCTGTGTCTCGTCCATCGCTCGGCGCATCGAAGGCGTGATGGTATCTGCATACATGACAACCATACCCTGGGCATTTCGAGCCGCCCGGCCAATGGTCTGAATAAGGGAGGTTTCTGAGCGGAGGAATCCTTCTTTGTCTGCATCCAGAATAGCCACCAGGGACACCTCCGGCAGATCCAAGCCCTCCCGCAACAAGTTAATACCTACTAGAACATCAAAGGTTCCAAGGCGCAAATCCCGAATAATCTCCATCCGCTCCATAGTATCCACATCATGGTGCATATATCGCACCTTGATGCCCGCCCCTTGCAGATAGGCGGTAAGATCCTCCGCCATCTTTTTGGTCAGGGTGGTCACCAGCACCCGTTCAGAGCGCCCAGTACGGGCATGAATTTCTCCAATCAGGTCATCAATCTGGCCTTCGACTGGCCTCACTTCCACCTTCGGGTCTAATAATCCAGTGGGGCGAATTACTTGTTCCACAATCTGGCCTGACCGGGTACGTTCGTAGGGTCCAGGAGTTGCGGAGACATAGACCACCTGGTTGACTCGTTTTTCAAACTCCTCAAACTTTAAAGGTCGGTTGTCAAAGGCGCATGGAAGCCGGAACCCGTAGTCTACCAAAGTGGTTTTCCGCGCCCGATCGCCATTATACATTGCTCGAACCTGGGGCAGCGTCACATGACTCTCATCAATAAATAATACAAAATCTTTTGGGAAATAATCCAGTAAGGTATGCGGAGGAGAGCCCACTGGCCGCCCCTCAATAACCCGGGAATAGTTCTCAATTCCTGAACAATACCCGAGTTCCTGCATCATCTCTACATCATACATAGTGCGCTGCTTGATACGCTGCGCCTCCAGAAGCTTATTTTCCCGTTCAAAAAAGGCAACTCGCTCCTCTAATTCCTTATAGATTTCCTGAATTGCCGCATCCATCTTTTCTTTTGGGGTAACATAGTGTGTAGCTGGCCAAACAGGAATATTGGTCAATCGGCGGATCGGCGCTCCGGTCACCACATTAATTTCACTGATCCGGTCAATTTCATCTCCAAAAAATTCCACCCGGATGGCGGTATCCTTCCAATAAGCGGGCCACACCTCCACAGTGTCCCCCCTGACCCGAAACATGTTACGTTCAAAGGCAATATCATTGCGCTCATAGCGGATGGCTACCAATTTTTTGAGCAGTTCATCTCGCTCCATTACCGCTCCTACCCGCAACGAAACCATCATTTTTGCAAAGTCCTCTGGCTCACCTAAACCATAAATACAGGACACCGAGGAAACCACAATCACATCCCGCCGTTCTAGCAGCGAAGCGGTGGCACTCAGCCGCAGGCGGTCAATTTCTTCGTTGATGGCAGAATCTTTTTCAATAAAAGTATCGGTATGGGGAATATAGGCCTCCGGCTGGTAATAGTCGTAATAGGACACAAAATACTCTACCGCGTTGTTGGGAAAAAATTCCTTAAATTCCGCACACAACTGGGCAGCCAGCGTCTTGTTGTGGGCCAGGACCAGGGTTGGGCGTTGTACTGCTTCAATAACCTTTGCCATGGTATATGTCTTGCCTGATCCAGTAACGCCCAAAAGAGTCTGCTCATCCAGCCCCATTTCAATTCCCTGTGCCAGTGCTGCAATTGCCTGGGGCTGATCCCCACTGGGGGTATATTCGGAAACCACCTCAAAACGCTCCATTCCGTCTGCCTCCTTCCTTTTGTCTGGAATTCTCGCCTATTATATCAGAACAGATGTTCCTATACAAGCGTTTTTCGCTCCTTTCCCAAACTTTTTCATTTGGAAAAGGAGCGAAACCATTATAGGAGTTGATACACTGGGCGATTGCCATCCTGTTGGCTCTGCTTCAGAGAAACGGCATCCCCATCCACAAACACCAGATGGTCCACCAGTTCCAATCCCACACCGCCCAATGCAGCCCGGAGAGTATCCGTTGCCTGCCAGTCTGCCGCCGATGGAAATGCCAGATTATTGATGTGATTGTGTGCTAAATATAGTCCTGCTGCCCGGAGGCCCATAGCTTCTTCCACAATTCGGCGAATGTTGATATCTGCAGCATAGATACTGCCCTCTGACACTTTGCGCACTCCAAGCACCTTATGTTTTCCATCCAAGCACAAAATGTACACCAACTCATTCCTGGCCCCGTAAAAATAAGGGGCCAAAATCTCCGCCGCCTCTTCAGGGGAATGGACAATTTCCCCGAAACTCCCCCGTCCCTCTAGATAACGTCTCCCCACTGCAGGCAGAAGCTTGAGTAGTCCCAAAGTGTGTTCTCCCACGCCGGGCACCTTCCGCAACTCATCTGGCGATGCGTCTAAAACTCCAGCCAAGGAACCAAACTGCTCTACTAACGTGTGAGCTAAGTCATTCACATCCCCCTGAGGAATGGCATAATACAGCAACAGTTCAAGCACACGGTGATCCGGCCAGCCCTCTAGCCCTCTGGCCAAAAATTCCTCTTTCACTCGCTTTCGGTGTCCGGTATGGCGATGGTTTGCACACTCTCCCATTTGGGACATCACTCCTCAGATTTGTTCCAGCTTAATACTTTCCTTCCGCCAGATTCACCATCAGTTTCCTATTTTTACTGCTCAGCGGGCACCATAGGTCTCCAAATACTGCTCCATTTTTTCTTTCATGCCATCATCAATATAGACCTTTCCATCTATGGGTCGGTTATGCAGGAAAGAAATTACATCCCGCACAGTAACAATTGGAAAAACTTGAATTCCATAATCTTGCCGCAGTTCTTCCAAGGTAGAGCAATCCCTCGTGCCTCGCTCCATCCGATCCACCGAGACAAACAACGCCTTCATCCGGACCTTGGCCACATGCTCAAATAATTCAATGGATTCTCGCACTGCTGTACCTGCTGTCACTACATCTTCCACGATGGCCACTTCATCCCCATCCTGAGGCTTGTATCCCACCATGGAACCACCTTCCCCGTGGTCTTTGGCCTCCTTGCGGTTAAAGCAATAAGGGAGGTCCCGGCCATAATTGCGGTAGAGGGATGCCGCTGCAGACACCGCCAGGGGAATTCCCTTGTACGCCGGTCCAAATAGGCAGGTGATTCCCTCCGGCATATGCTCCTGGATACAAGCAGCATAATAGTCTCCCAATTTAGCCGCCTGTGCCCCAGTTTTATAATTTCCCGTATTCACAAAATATGGGGTCTTACGCCCACTTTTTGTTGTAAAATCTCCAAATGTCAACACGCCCGACCGCACCATAAAGGTAATAAACTCCTCCTGATAGGTCATAATTCCCAGCCTCTCTTTCTCCATTATTTCAATTATTGATAAATTCTCAGGAACTCTAGAAATCGTATTATTATACCACTTTTTTTCACCCTCCACAAGAATTCTGCCCAATTTCTCCCTCCCATTTTCTTAATCTCTCTTTTACTTTACGCCCCGAACAAATCCTGCTATAATGTTTAAAACTACATAGCTTCTTCCACCTGTCAGGCTGGAAATCCAGGTTACTTAAGGAAGGCGATTCACCATGTCTCTCATCCAGCGCTTTCGGGCTATTTATTATTGGTTTGGCGATCAATTCAGCCGTATCCCGGAGCGTCCTCGAAACCTTTTAGTAACAGTACTCTTTCTCTGCGCGGCCTATCTAGCCAGCGGGCTGCTCATTACCCATACTGGCGGCGAAAACAATTCGGCCTTGGTGTTCGTCCTGGCCGTTGTTTTCATTTCTTTACTCACAGATGGTTACCGCTATGGTATTGTTGCCTCTGTAGTAGGTGGGTTTTGCATTAATTTTTTCTTTATGGTACCCTATGCCGCCTTTTCTCTCAGCTACAGCGGCTATCCTGTTGCCATGCTGTCCATGGTGGCCATTTCCTGTGTGGTATGTGCTTTGACCGCCCGTGTAAAGCTTCAGGCCGCCGAAGCAGTCCGTAGAGAAAAAAACACCAAAGCTCTATACGAACTCAACGAAAAACTCAATGAGGAAAAAGCAGCCATTCAGTTGGAGTCTGCCCGGGAAACTATTCGCGGCAACATTTTACGGGCCGTCTCTCACGACCTGCGCACCCCTCTCACCTCTATCTCCGGAGCCGCCTCTGTTTTATTGAGCAGTCCAGAAATTTCTGAAAAGAACCTGGCTATGCTTCACGATATCAAAAGTGACGCCGACTCCCTTATCGTCATGGTAGAAAACCTTCTCTCTGTTACCCGCATTCAAGAGGGCACAATGCCGCTGAAAAAGCACGAAGAGATGTTGGAAGAGGTGGCTGGTGACGCAATTCTAACCACTCGCCGCCGTTTCCCTGGCTGTAAGGTAGAGTTGGATCTATCGGAAGACATTCTTTTCCTCCCCATGGAACCCATGCTGATCAAGCAAGTTATGGTTAATCTGTTAGAAAATGCGATCCGGCACTCCGGTGATAAGGAGCATATTACCCTTCATCTCTTCCGTCAGGACAACTGGGCTGTGGTAGAGGTGCGGGACCGGGGCAAGGGGCTATCTCCTGAGGTGTGCCAAGCGGTTCAAAGCGGGAAACCTCTGCGCCGCAGTCTCTCTGGCGACTCCACCCGAGGAATGGGGATTGGCTTGTCGGTTTGCCAGAGCATTATCAAAGCCCACGACGGCTTTTTTGCCGCAGGCAACAATCCGGAGGGCGGTGCGGTGTTCCGCTTCGGTCTCCCTATGGAGGAATCGCCAAATGAGTGAAAAACGTGTGGTTTTAGTCGTTGAAGACGAACATTCTATCAGCAACTTTATCTGCCGTGCCTTGAGTGCCAATGATTATAAGCCCATCCCTGCCACCAGTGGCAAGGAAGGGTTGTCTCTATTTTTCTCTCACTCCCCCGATCTAGTTCTGTTGGATCTGGGGCTGCCCGACATGGACGGTCTTGATGTACTAAGTCAGATTAGCGATCTACCTCGAGAGGTTCCAGTTATCATTATTTCTGCCCGAGATCGTGAATTGGAAAAAGTCAAGGCTCTGGATATGGGCGCAGATGACTATGTTGTCAAACCTTTTGGTGTATCCGAATTACTTGCCCGCATCCGCACTACATTGCGCCGCGCAGACCGTATCAAAGTAAGCCAAGGCATCCAGCGTGATATTTATCAGGTAAAGGATCTCACGGTAGATATTGCTAAACACCAAGTGATTCAAAACGGAGAACTCATCCACTTCACGCAAAATGAATTTAAAATTTTGGAACTGCTGGCTATCCATGCAGGCAAGGTCCTCACATATGATTTTATCTTGGAACATGTCTGGGGACCCTATGGTGGCAACAGCAACAATCAAATTTTACGGGTAAACATGGCCAACATCCGCCGCAAACTCAAGGAAAATCCCTCGGAACCCAAGTACATTCACACGGAACTGGGTATTGGATACCGCATGTTAGAAGATTAAAGTCCCTCATTTTCTTTTAAATAATAAGCTTTGAAACGCATTTTCCCCGTTTCAAAGCTTATTATTTGTTTATAATAACTTTGCATTTTTTTAACGCCCCCCTCCCGCTCGTTAACACCCATTTTATTCTTACCCTGCTATAATCAAACCATGAAATATATTTGAAGGAGGTCCTCCAGTATGGAAACTCGTTTAAAAGAATCACTGTGGGAAGGGGAAGAAATTCGTTGGTCCGGACGGCCAAAGCCCTTTCAGCTGATGGATAAAACAATGAAGAATTCCATCATTCTCACCTGGATCGTATCCGCCTGTGTTTTAGCTGCAATCTTGATCTTTTTAATTCCAGGATTGATGTCTGGTGCACGTTCCACCAGCGACGCCATTATTCTCCTCGTAATCACCCTTTTTCTTCCCGGCATTCTTTCTGCCCGCCCTTTCATGGATAAGAAGTGTTTGGAAGAGCGTACCCTTTATGCCATCACCAATTTTCGTATTATCGCGGTTGTTAAAGACGAAGTGATGTATCTCCCCATCGGCAAGGGAATGAAAGTCGCACTGGAACAGCAGGAAGACGGGTGCGGAAACGTCCGTTTTGGTGAACTGGTAGGAAAACCAGCTTCCAAGAGCCGCGCTCATGCGGTGCTTGGCCTGCGGGCGGACGACGATAAAAACGATATGTGTGGATTACTGTTTTACCATGTGGATCAACCGGACAAAGTAATGAGTTACCTGGCTTGACCGTTGGGTTTTCCTCACTTCTCCCAACGGCCCTGTTTGGAGGCGGCCTGGCGGCTCGGTTTTCTCTCCTGACCGACCCCCGTCGCCCAACATACATGACGGCTCCCTTCCGCCAAAGGGAGCCGTCTTTTTTATGGTGTCAATTCCAATCGAAGCCGTTCCAGTGCCCGGCGCTCGAGCCGAGATACCTGCACCTGGGACACTCCAACTACACGGGCAGTTTGCATCTGAGTCATTCCACGGTAATAGCGCAGCAACAGTACCTGCCGCTCTCGTTCCGGCAGCCTTGCTAGAGCCGTTCGGAGGGTCAGCCTCTCGACCACCCCTTCTTCCTCTCCCCCTGCTGTTAAAAGTCCTTCCAAAGTTAGACCACTATCTCCCGCCTGCGTCTGTAGGGAAACTGTAGGTTCTACTGCTGTCTCCGCCGCCGCAATTTCTTCCGGTGTCAAACCCGTATCACCCGCCAATTCCGACAGGGTAGGTTCTCTCCCCAGCTGGGCTGCTAACCGACTGCGTGCCCCTCGAATCGAAATTCCTCGTTCCTTTAATCCTCGGCTCACTTTTACTGGCCCATCATCGCGCAAAAAGCGGCGAATCTCCCCAGCAATTTTTGGCACAGCATAGGTAGAAAATTGAGTTCCAAATTCCGGGTCGTACCCTTGCACTGCCTTGAGAAACCCCAGGCAACCTAATTGATACAAATCATCCGGCTCCACACCTCGCCCATAATATCGGCGCACCACGCTCCAAATTAGGCCATTGTTTTCCTGCAATACCTGCTCGCAGGCTTGATTATCCCCGTTTCGAGCCGCCTCCAACAGCGCAGCCGCCGATGGCGTCCCGCTCACCGCCCCGGGCGGCGGGCAATTTTCCGCCGCATGGTCACGGTTGTTCCCTTCCCTAGAACCGATCGGACCTTTAACGTATCCATAAAACTCTCCATAATGGTAAATCCCATTCCAGAGCGTTCTTCATTCCCCGTCGTAAACATTGGCATTCGTGCCTGCTCTACGTCTGCAATTCCAACGCCCCAGTCCCGAACAATAATCTCCAGGGTTTGCTCCTCCCTGATTCGCAACTTCATAACTACACGCCCCAGTGTGTCTGGATAAGCATGTACAATGGCATTCGTCACCGCCTCGCTGACTGCCGTCTTGACATCATTCACTTCCTCCAATGTCGGGTCCAACTGGGCTGCAAAACAAGCTGCCGCCGCGCGAGCAAATCCCTCGTTGGTTGACCGACTGGGAAATTCCAAGATAACTTGGTTTTCAATTTTCATTATGTAGGTCCTCCTCTAACAAAGGTGGGACGGCTATTTTCCGCCCGTCATTCTTTAAATTGAATCATCCGATCTAACCCCGCCGCCCGAAACACTTTTGCTGTTTGTTCCGGTGTATGAATTACCTGCATGCCCCCGCCTAACTGAACCATCCTTTTCCAACTACGCAAAACTACTGCAATGGCAGAACTGTCGGAAAACGTCACTTTTTCCAAATCCAATATTAACTCCCGTGGCAGCAACACATCAATTTGCCTTCCCAACTCTTCCATAATCTTTTTGGCTCCGGGATGATCTAGTTCTCCTTCTATACACGCCGTTAACTGGCGTTCTTCCAATGTACAAGTGACAGGCATACGCCCCTCCTCTCCCCAGGATTTTCAGAATTCCCAGTTTTTGTCTCTCCATTATAGGACAAGCCTCAGGTCGGATTTTGGCTCTTTTCCTGTCTTTCCCTGTTTTCTGCTTATCCATGCATGAAAAAGATTTATTTTACAAATTCCTACTTTTGTTTTATAGTTATTTTAACAGTACCCATACATTACCAGACAGGAGGCATTCCATGTCCCGACCACTTCATTTGACTTCGGGGAGCATCACTCCTCAACTGATCCGTCTATGCCTTCCACTTCTGTGTGCTAATGTACTTCAACAGCTGTACAACATTATCAACTCTCTGGTCGTTACCTACTATATTGGTGATAGTGCATTTGCTGCTCTAGGTGTGGCGGAGAGTGTAATGAACCTATTTATCTATGTCATCACCGGCGCCTGTATGGGAGCCTCCGTCTTAATTGCCCAGTTTTATGGCGAAGAAAACTTTCCCCGCTTGCGGCAACAGCTGTATGTCTCTGCCGTTCTTATCGGTGGATGTACTCTTACTGCGGTTCTTTTAGGGCAGATTTTTCTTCCCCAACTTCTGGCCATTATCCAAACCCCAGAGAGTCTAATGAGCGATGTCTCTATTTACTTGCGCATTATTTTAATCGGAATGATTTTTACCTTTACCTATAACTATCTGGCTGCTACTCTCCGCGCTGTGGGAGATACAAAAGCAGCACTCTATTTTTTGCTCGCCTCGCTCGGCTATAATTTGGCCGCTGCTTGGTTCTTTGTGGCAATTCTGGATTTAGGCATCACAGGTACTGCTCTGGCCACTGCCTCTGCCCAATTACTCTCCTCTGCGCTGTGTTTATTCTATATTCGCAAGCGACGCGCCTTCCTAACGATTGGCCGCTCTGATATGAAAATGGATCGCACCTTGGCCCATCTCACCAGCAGCTATGCAGCAGTAGCCGCTCTGCAACAATCCAGTCTATATCTGGGGAAGTTGATGGTTCAAAGTGCCGTGAACGGAATCAGCTTAGTAAACACTGCTCCTATTTCCGCCTTTACCGCCGCTACTCGAATCGAAAACTTTACTCAGGCCTTTGGGATGAGCGGTTGTGAAGCCATTGCCATTTTTATTGCGCAAAATCGAGGCGCCGGAAAACAACAGCGAATTTATGAAGGATTTGCTCGGGGGATCGGATTGATGCTTGCTATGGGCCTGGCCTTCTCCCTTTTTATGCATATAGAGGCCGAAATGCTAGCCGCTTTGTTCCTCAATGGAGAGGCAGACAGTTTAGCTTTGTGCGTCTCCTATTTGCAGATTATCAGCTGGTTCTACTTCCTCTCTTTTTTGGGCCACTCCTTCGTTGGCTGGTTCCGAGGGAATGGGCGTATGAACATCACCTTCTGGGGCACCACCATTCAAATTGTAGTTCGAGTTGTAGGGACTTATATGCTTGTGGATTGGCTGGGACTAGATGCCGTAGCATGGGCCACTGGCGTGGGCTGGATTTTGATCATCTTATTCCACAGCACGGTCTTTTTCCTTGGATGGAAAGGCATCTGGCCCAAAAAAGTACAACTAGATACCAACTAATACAAAAAACCAACCTTCTGGACGTTGTGTTCCTAGAAGGTTGGTTTTTTACTGTTCTCTCAAAATAGGAAGTTGTCTTGCCAATTATGCGTGACGTAGTTGCAGTTCCGACTGTGCCGCAACGTGACGCAGCGCTTCTTGTGTCACCCAATTCCGTCGTTTCCAATATACTACCGTACTTACAATCGGTGGGAACAGATCCGACACCGCCTCAGCAAAAAAGGCTCCTGTCGCCCCCAACACCATCGGCAACACAAACAGCGCCACAAAGTATACACTCTTCCGGAATACCGACAGCGGCAAGGAGTACTGTACCATACCCATCCCTGTAAATCCATCAATAATTACATACTGCACTGCCAACGGAATTACACCCAAGGTGAAAATATGGATCGCCTGCACCGCCAAGGCTGATACTTGTGCATCTGGTGTAAAGATACGGGTAAACGGAGCGCAGAAAAACTGCCCAACCAAAAACAGGATCCCGGCAAACACCAGGCACAGAATCAGGATATATTTTTGTGCTTCCAAAATCCGTTCCGGTTTTCCAGCACCAAAATTGTATCCCAGAATAGCCCCTGTACCTCCAGTAATTCCACCCATTGGCATCGTAATAATCAACATAAAGGACTGAGCAATGGTAGCTGCAGCCACCAACATATCTCCACGAGAAGGGCCACCATAACTCTGTAAAATAGCGTTTAGGGCAATGATCATCACATTATCCAGAGCAATAATCAGAAATGGAGATAGCCCCATCAGCAACACCCGGCGCATCAGCTTCCATTCATAGCCCCCAAAGGTAATTCGAACCGGCGGAACCGGGCCAAACAGGAAACGAAGCACAAACAGGCAACTTCCCATTTGACTAAGAACCGTAGCAATCGCCGCGCCACGAACTCCTAGGTCTAGCCCAAAAATAAAAACTGGGTCCAGTATAATGTTCAGTGATGCGCCTAACATCACTGATTGCATTCCTTTCTTTGCAAAGCCCTGACAGATTACAAACTGATTCATTCCACTGGACAACAGGGCAAACAATGTTCCGGATAGGTACCAGGTGTAGTAGTCCAATGCATAGGGCAAAGTAGATGGACTAGCTCCAAACAGTAGCAGTAGTGGTCGCCGCACTGCCAATGCCCCGCCCATCAAGACTACAGATAATACACACAACATTAAAAAGCAGTTGGATAAGATCTTTCGGGCAGCATTTAAATTGCCTTCTCCCATCCGAATGCTCATAAGTGGCGAACCTCCGATTCCCACTAAAAAAGCCACCGACCCAATCAGTGTCACCACTGGGCCACATACCCCTGCGCCCGCCAGTGCCAGTTTGCCCACCTCTGGGATATTGCCGATATAAATCCGATCCACAATACTATAAAGTACACTGACAAACTGCGCCAACATACTGGGGATAGCCGTGCGCAAAACCAGTCTCCGGATTGGATCCCGGCCCAGATCATTTTCCAGTTTCATCGTTCTCCCGCCCTCTTAATCTTTTGTGCGTTTCCTCTCTTCCGACTGCGCACGCCATTATAGCACCCCCAATTTCACTTGTAAATTGGGCAAAAATTATGGGCTTTTTTCTTCTTTTTATGGAAAAATGGCAATTTTGCTCAAAATTATTTTTATGGAAATTTTCTACTCCTTCTTGCTCTCATGAAAAATTTTTTGCCATCTTGACAAAGGTACAAATAGTGTTATACTGTACATATAGTATATATACAATATTTCAAGTTAGGAGATACAATTGACAACGGACCCGCGCGCAGGCCGATAGTCAAATTGTCTTTCCCGCTTAGAAAGGGATCCATATGGACATCATTCTCAGTAACACCAGCGGAAAACCCATCTATGAGCAGATTACAGACCAAGTGAAAGAACAGATCATGGCTGGCACTCTGATTCCAGGGGATGCCCTGCCCTCCATGCGTCTGCTGGCCAAGGAATTACGTATTTCGGTTATCACCACCAAACGAGCCTATGAAGAGTTGGAACGGGACGGTTTTTTGGAAAATGTCCCGGGCAAAGGTTGTTTTGTAGCTCCTCAAAATCCTCAGCTGCTGCGGGAGGCTCAGCTGCGGAAAGTGGAGGAACATATGACGCAGGCGGTGGAAGAGGCCAGAAAGGGTGCGTTTCCTCTGGAAGAATTGCATGAATTACTGGATATTTTGTATAAAGGTGAGGCGCTATGATAAACAGTATCGAAGTTCGAGGGCTTTGTAAGTCCTATGGCGATTTTGCCCTTCGTGATGTAGATTTAACTCTTCCGGCAGGTTCCATTTTAGGATTAATTGGAGAAAACGGAGCAGGGAAAACTACCACGATCAAATGTATCTTAAATTTAGTCCATCGGGACAAAGGGGAAATTACACTTTTGGGCCGGGACAACTGCAGGGAGGAGCGCCTGGCAAAGGCAGATGTCGGAGTCGTCTTGGATGACTGCTTCTTTCACGACACCCTTCGTCCCCAGGATCTGAGCATAATCTTTTCTCCCATTTATCCTGCCTGGGATAAGTCATTATTCCAGCATTATTTGAAGAAATTCTCTCTCCCGCATAAGAAGTTTCTCAAAGAATTCTCCCGGGGAATGAAAATGAAACTCTCTCTCGCCGTTGCTCTTTCCCATCACCCCAAACTTCTGATTCTAGACGAGGCCACCGCTGGTTTGGATCCCGTAGTGCGGGATGAAATTTTGGACGAATTCATGGGATTCATTCAAGAAGAGGATCACGCTGTTCTTCTCTCCAGCCACATTACTTCCGACCTAGAGAAGGTAGCTGACTACATCACCTATATTCACCAGGGTCAGGTCGTTCTCTCTGGCAGTAAAGACTCTATTTTGGAACAGTACGGACGGGTAGGCTGCACGGCGCAGCAGTTAGAACAGATATCTCCCGGCGATCTACTGCGAGTCCGCCGGGGACCCTTTGGGTGCGAAGGACTCACTCCAGATCGTATCCATTTTCACCGCACCTATCCACAGTTGTTGGTGGAACCGGTTTCCCTGGAAGATATTATGCTTTTCGTTGGAAAGGGGGAGGATTTATGAGCGGCCTTATTTTGAAAGATATTCTGGTACTGCGCAAGACACTGCGCTCTTATGTATTCTTTTTGCTCTTCTATTTATTTATGGCAATTCTCGGCTTGTTTTCCATCTCCTTCGTTACTTCTTTTATTCAGGTAATTGTAATGATTCTTCCCATTTCTGCTTTCGCCTATGATGAACAGACGAAATGGGACCGCTATGCCATGACGCTTCCACTGGGTCGCCGGCGCGTGGTCACTGCCCGGTATTTGTTTGTCTTGCTGGCAATTGTCAGCGCAGCTTTATTTGCTTTGGTCTCTTGTATTCTCCTATCCATTCTTCAAAAAGGCTTACTGATGGAAAACCTAACCACTGCCTCCGTAGCTCTGGGCTTAGGGCTTCTGGTTGCCGACCTCAATCTTCCTATGAGTTATGCCATGGGTCCGGAACGAGCCCGTCCCTATCTCTATGCTACCATTTTCATACCCTTCCTGGCCTTAGTTGGGGCAGCAAAATTGGGTTGGTTGGATTTCTTGGACCACGTCTCTCCACCTGCAATCATTGCACTTTCTGCGTTTATTCCTCTCCTGCCACTGCTGGGATTTCCCATCTCATACCTGGTTTCTTGCCGAGTAGTAGAACAAAAGGAGTACTGAGATGAAAGAAGGCGTCATATTGCTTTGGACCGGCTGTCTTTTATCCATCGCGCTGTCCTTAGCTCACTTTGCCTGGA
Organism: Lawsonibacter sp.; assembly: GCA_050943895.1. Taxonomy (GTDB): domain Bacteria; phylum Bacillota; class Clostridia; order Oscillospirales; family Oscillospiraceae; genus Lawsonibacter. Next base: position 33,642 of record JBMNQA010000004.1, on the reverse strand, counting down.
TTGCCAGCCCTCAGGAGCGACTGATTGCTTTGGGTGTATTGGCTCTGGCTGCCGGAAATCTGCGCCATAAGTAACGTTATCATTTCTTTGGAGCGCCATTTGGCGCTCCTTTTTCTTTTCGCCAGTATTATTTTTACCTAAAACCTGGTACAATGAAATCCTCAGTATCTCTGCTGCTCCTTCCTGTTTTTCATTTCTAATAGGAGGTTTTACGATGATTCATCTCTACTGCGGTGACGGAAAAGGCAAAACCACCGCTGCCATGGGACTGGCTCTGCGTATGGCTGGTCGCGGCCACACTGTGGTCATTGCTCAATTTCTGAAAGGGGAGGATAGCGGTGAGCGATTTGCTCTGGCGCATGTCCCCCATATAACTTTGCTCCCCCTCCCTCGCCATCTCAAATTTGCCTTCCAAATGACCCAAGAAGAACTCCAGCAGGAACAGCTGCGCAACCGCAATCTGCTTATACAAGCCGTTCAGTTGGCAAAAGAATCGTCCTGCAAGCTACTAATTTTGGATGAAGTGTGCCCTGCTGTGTCACTTCACCTATTGTCCCTGGATGAACTCCTATCAGCTTTGCACAGCCTGTCAGCAGAAATTGTACTCACTGGTCGCGACCCCCTCCCTGCTTTGCAGAACTGTGCCGATTACATCACCCAATTTCAGAAGATTCGCCACCCTTATGACTCTGGGCAATTTGCCCGAGAAGGAGTGGAATATTAACTTTAAGTTCCCTCTTAATTTTCAAATAACATTGACAGCATTGTCCATCTCTTCACCCCAGAATGGATAAATTGGTTTAAGGCAGAGTCTATTTATCTCTCTCCACCATTTCCGTTCCGTTTTATGACTTTTCTGCCCTTTTCCAATACTTTAAATAAAAAATTCAACTTTCCCCCAGTTTTTATTGTGTTTTGCAAAGATTCTGACAAAATTTTCAAAAAATGCATTGCAATATTTCTTGCAGATGATATAATAGTTCGCGCGGTATCTCTGACTGACAGAAATGGGATGTCGCACAGGCAGTCGGCGGTGGTACTAAATGGCTTTCCGTCTGCCGCAGATTGCCGCCGCAACAGAAGAAAGGAATGAAGTGAATGGCAACGAAATATGTATACCTCTTTTCCGAGGGCAACGGAAACATGCGTGAACTTCTGGGCGGGAAGGGTGCCAACCTGGCTGAGATGACCAACCTGGGCATGCCTGTCCCTCAGGGCTTTACCATTACTACCGAAGCCTGTACTCAATATTACGAAGATGGTGAGACCATCAACGAGGAAATCCAGGCCCAAATTATGGAGTACATCTCCAAGATGGAAACCATTACCGGCAAAAAGTTTGGTGATCTGGAAAATCCTCTACTGGTTTCCGTTCGCTCTGGTGCTCGGGCCTCTATGCCTGGCATGATGGACACCATCTTGAACCTGGGCCTCAACGAACAAGTAGTGGAAGTAATTGCAAAGAAGTCCGGCAACCCCCGCTGGGCCTACGACTGCTATCGTCGTTTTATTCAGATGTACTCCGACGTCGTGATGGAAGTGGGCAAAAAGTACTTCGAGGAACTCATTGATGAGATGAAGGCCAAGCGCGGCGTCACTCAGGACGTCGAGTTAACTGCCGACGACCTGAAGGAACTGTCCGAGCAGTTTAAGGCTGAGTACAAATCCAAAATTGGCTCCGATTTCCCCTCCGACCCCAAGCAGCAGTTGATGGGCGCAGTAAAGGCTGTATTCCGCTCCTGGAACAACCCACGCGCTATTGTTTATCGTCGTATGAACGACATTCCTGGGTCCTGGGGGACTGCAGTTAACGTACAGTCCATGGCCTTTGGCAACATGGGTGACGACTGCGGCACTGGTGTTGCCTTTACCCGCAACCCCGCCACCGGCGAAAAGAAGCTTATGGGCGAATTCCTCACCAATGCCCAGGGCGAGGACGTGGTGGCCGGCGTACGCACTCCCATGCCCATCCAGGAAATGGCGGATAAATTCCCTGAGGCTTTTGCACAGTTTGAATCCGTGTGCAAGACCCTGGAAAACCACTACCGCGACATGCAGGACATGGAGTTTACAGTAGAAAACGGAAAACTCTATATGCTTCAGACCCGCAATGGTAAGCGTACTGCTGCCGCTGCACTAAAGATTGCCTGCGACTTGGTGGATGAGGGTATGATTACCGAACAGCAGGCTGTGGCCATGATTGATCCTCGTAACCTGGACACCCTGCTCCACCCCCAATTTGATCCTACCGCATTAAAAGCTGCTTCCCCCGTTGCTTCTGCTCTGCCCGCATCTCCCGGTGCCGCCTGTGGTAAGATTGTCTTTACCGCTGACGATGCCAAAGAGTGGGCTGCTCGGGGAGAAAAAGTGGTTCTGGTCCGTCTGGAAACTTCTCCCGAAGATATCGAAGGCATGGTTGCCTCCCAGGGTATCCTCACCGTCCGTGGCGGCATGACCTCCCACGCTGCAGTTGTTGCTCGTGGAATGGGCACTTGCTGTGTCTCCGGCTGCGGAGCGATCAAGATGGACGAGGCCAATAAACAATTTGAATTGGCCGGAAAGATCTATCACGAGGGTGACTGGATCAGCTTGGATGGCTCCACCGGCAACATCTATGGAGAAGCCATTCCTACAGTAGACGCCTCCATCTCTGGTGAATTCGGACGCATCATGGCTTGGGCAGACAAATATCGCCAGCTGAAGGTCCGCACCAACGCAGACAATCCCCGCGATACCGCCCAAGCTCGAAAGTTTGGCGCTGAAGGTATCGGCCTGTGCCGCACAGAGCACATGTTCTTTGAGGCAGACCGTATCCCAGCCATTCGGGAGATGATCTGCTCTGATACCAAAGAGCAGCGTGAAAAGGCTCTGGAAAAACTAGAGCCCATGCAGCAAGGCGACTTTGAAGCCATGTATGAGGCTCTGGGTGGTTATCCGATGACCATCCGCTTCTTGGATCCCCCCCTGCATGAGTTCGTCCCCACAGAGGATGCCGATATCCAGCAGCTGGCCAAAGACATGGGTAAAACGGTGGAAGAGATCAAGGCCATTATCGCCTCTCTCCACGAATTTAACCCCATGATGGGACACCGCGGATGCCGCCTGGCTGTTACCTATCCGGAAATTGCCGCTATGCAGACCCGTGCCATCATCAAGGCCGCTTTGAATGTCCAGGCTCGTCATCCTGATTGGAACATGGTTCCCGAGATTATGATTCCCTTGGTTGGTGAGGTCAAGGAATTGGCCTTTGTTAAGCGCGTGGTAGTAGAAACCGCTGATGCACTCATCCAGGCCGCCGGCTCTAAGATGCAGTACAAAGTGGGTACTATGATCGAAATCCCCCGTGCTGCCCTGACTGCTGATGAAATTGCCAAAGAAGCGGAATTCTTCTCCTTTGGTACCAACGATCTGACCCAAATGACCTTTGGATTCTCTCGCGACGACGCTGGCAAGTTCTTGGAGGCCTATTACGCCAGTAAAATTTATGAGAGTGACCCCTTTGCACGTCTGGACCAGAACGGCGTAGGACGCCTGGTCGAGATGGCTTGCCGGTTGGGACGCCAGACCCGCCCCGACCTGAAGCTCGGCATTTGTGGCGAACATGGTGGCGATCCCTCTTCCGTAGAGTTCTGCCATAAGACTGGTCTGGACTATGTCTCCTGTTCTCCCTTCCGGGTACCCATTGCCCGTCTTGCCGCTGCCCAGGCAGCCATCAAGAACCCTCGCAAGTAATTTCTCAGCTAACATGTATTCAAAACCGCGCCAGCGTGCAGCTGGCGCGGTTTTCCTATCCTCCTTCCTTTGCTTCTTCTTCGATCTTGTGCCATTTCTACGCATATGTTAGCGCCACTTTATATGACTTCTTCTTGATTTACAGTATAATACATGGTAGAATCATTAAAAAATATAATGTGATAATGTGAATTTAAAATACCCCAATTGTCCCGATTTTGCCGCAAATACTGCCTTCAACAGCATAAAAACTTTGTAGAAAAATAGTAATAACCCGGTGTTATAATGGCATCACTAAAACACTGCGACTAGAGTACAAAGGAGTTGCATATAAAATGAAACGTTTGATTTCTAAATTCATCGTCATCATTTTAATTCTGCCTATGCTTCCTGTGTCGTTGGCTGCTCATGCTACCGCAAGCGCAACAACTGCCGCTGATGACTTGTACCAATTAGGTCTTTTCAGCGGTACGGGTACAAGGGAAGACGGCACTCCCATTTACGACCTAGACCGCGTACCTACACGTCACGAAGCAATTACGATGCTCGTAGCCCTTTTGGGAAAATCTGATGACGCCCAAAACGGGACATGGACAACCCCTTTCACTGATGTTGTTCCGTGGGCACAACCATTCGTCGGGTATGCTTATGCAAATCACCTAACTTTAGGCACATCCAGCACAACTTTTGGTGGGAATCTCCCTGTGACTGCTGCTCAGTACCTTACCTTCGTTCTGACCGCCATGGGATACCAGAGCGGAGCGGACTTTCAGTGGGATAAAGCTTGGGTTTTGAGCGACCAGTTGGGGATTACGCAAGGTCAATACCACGATGAAAGTGATTCATTCTCGCGCGGTGACTTGGCCAAGGTGTCCAGAGCCGCTCTAAATACCAAACTAAAAGATACTGATCAGACCTTGGCCGAAAAGCTGATTGATGAGGGCTTGTTCACCAAGGCCGAATTCGAAACTGTTTCCCAACAGCGGCCGGTGGCAGGAAATCAAGACTCCCCCTTAACGGCGTTGGAAATATCACAGAAATGTTCTCCAGCCGTCTTTTATATTGAAGTCTACGGATTAAATGGAGCACTCTCTTCTAGCGGAAGTGGATTCTTTATTTCTCCCGACGGTCTGGCTGTCACAAATTTTCACGTTGCCGCAAACAGCAGCGCCCTTAAAATCCAGACTATTGACGGTAAGACATATTCCCATGTTACCATTATCGCTTCAGATGAGGAAAATGATTTAGCCTTGCTCCAGGTCAATGGCTCAAATTTTCCTTATCTTGAAATAGGTGATTCCGCCAGCCTTCAACAGGGTCAGCAAGTCTATGCCTTTGGCAGTCCTATTGGCTTGAGCAACACTATGTCAGAAGGAATTATTTCAAATCCCAAGCGCATTGTTGAAAATGGCCAGCAATATATTCAAATCTCCGTTCCAATCGCTCCCGGTAGCAGCGGCGGCGCTTTGGTCAACGAACGAGGTAAAGTAATTGGAGTAACCTCAGCAGGCTATACTTCTTTAGGCGCTGATTTAAATTTGGCCGTCCCCATCGAAAAAATCAACGCTTTGAATATGCAGTCCACAGATGATTTGATTCTGTGGTCTCCCGTATATTACCCTTCCTTTTATCATGCGTTGGACTTTGGAGAATTTTCCGGCGTTCAGTTGTTGCAGTATGTCCAGACCCCCCTCGGTTATATCATGCAGTACGACTTGTTTGACTTCCATGATATAGACGACGTCAGTGCCAGCGATCTGTTTGCATACACGATGTACTGGTATAGATATGCGTTGCTGGATAATGGATTCACTCAAACCAATAATTTTGATACATTTACTGGTGTTTTTGAAACTGATACCGAACTGCTTACTTCTTTTGTTGATTTTGATGAAGATCCAGGAATATATATTTCCGTGGAAAGAAAGCCTTTTTATTACGAAACTACCCCCGCACTTCCCGACCTCGGCTGGTACCTTGGCATCGGAGACGTTCAATTTAACACAATCGAAAATTCCATTATATATTCTTACCAATGGAGTAAATATTATTATTATAGTGATTTAGTCTCCTATCTGAACCTGTATTTCCAATTGCTAGAGGAATCTGGTTTTACATTTATTGGATCTGAGGGAAATAATTGGCTGTTTGACGGTCACGGTCTTTCAGTCGTCTTCATTCTTGATGAAAGCAGGCTTTTTGTGGATATAGCGGAGATTGCCTAACGTTACCCCTTTGTCATCATACGCCGCTCAGTCGGCCATCAAGAACCCCCGCAAGTAAAGCTGCTGTCATTTACCATCGAATTTGACGCGGCGTAACCCTTTTATAAATCCCATGGATACGGCATAAAACCGTCAAAATGGCATGATTTGACCGCGGATGTCTATATCGAAACGCCAAAACCCCCGTACATTCCCAATCGGACAATGTGCGGGGGTTTTTATATTCTCTCTTTTACTTTTTTACCTATTTTCTGTCTGAGGCACAAATCTGACTGCCACCAATCGGTGGAAAACCGCTGCGAATACCAAACCAAATGTCACTCCCAGCAGGGTATCCACGATACGCAAAATTACCGCATCTTTCAGTCCATAGATTCCAGTCCCCAGCATTAGCGCACCAAAACAGTTCATTGCCGTCTTATACCGGTAGTCAGTACAGAACCCCAAACATAGTCCTCCTAATGGCCCCATCAACGGATGCAGGGTATCTGGCGTCACAAGATAGAAAACAAAAAACACACAGGAACCTACGATCGCACCCACGATCCGCTGCCAAAAGCGGGTGAAGGTATTACTGTTATACGGATATTCTGACAGCAGCGATGCACAGGCAAATCCCATCCACATAAACCGTTCCACACCAAAGACCTGCCCAGCAGTCATCACCAGACTCACACCAAACGCCATACGCAATTGCCACAGAAAAATGGGTGCGGACACTTTAGATTCCTGCACCACTTTGCGAAAACGAGTTGTTTTGTGCTGATCCCGATGCTTGGCAAACAGGATCGCCCCACAGATTAAATAACCCACCAGAGCCAAAAGCCCACGGCGAACCAGTGCCTCTCCAACCACGGGGTTCCCTGTCAGATAGATATAAGCAAAGCTGTACAAACCTCCATTGCCCATTTCAGGCCGCTGAGTCGTCATATAAAGCACAGCAAAAAAAGCTATAAAGTGCAGCGGGATTAAAAAGGCCGGTGGGAGCACCGCCGCTGCGCTGGGCGCAAACACCAGGATAGTCAGCACCAATGCCAGGGTTATGAGCGAGTCCCCAATACAGTACTCAAAATTTACAAAACGGATACCCAGCATCATGCAAAACAAAGCCACAGCCAGCGGGGTGTTGTCAGCACCAAACACCCCGGACAGCAGGCCGATAAACACAATAGCAAAAGCAACAATTAAAGCAGAGCGTACTGCTATGGTCACCCAATAATATATTTTTTCCTGCCTTGTGTCGCAAGCGGCAATTTTCCGCTTGAGTATGGCGGGGTCCATCTGCAACGCATCATAAAATTTCATCATGGGCATTTTCCTTTCTCAATATGCGCAGCGAGTCTATCCGCATAATACATAAATGCCTCAAAATCTTCGCCGGAACTTCGCCACAAATCATAGAAGGGCTGCAAAATGCTTTCATACCCCTTTCTCAATTCGTCAAGGCCGGTTTCTGTAATAAATAGTTGATAACTCCGCTCGTCGTCTATTTGTCTCTGTTTGCGTATGCAGTTTTTTTCATATAGCGCTTTCAGGCAGCGACTTACCGCTTCTTTTTTCATGCCGCTACTTTTTCCAAGCAAAATAGGCGTATTTTCTTCGGGCTGAAAATACAGATGGGCCAAAAGTTCACATTCGCTAGCAGTCAATACGGATTTGCGTACAGGCAGCAGGGAACGTATAACCTTCTGCATCTGCTGTTGATAATACATCATATCTGTCCACTCCATAAAGGCCCTCCCATATAGTTAACATCGTTAATTATATGGGACCAAATTCTGTTTGTCAATGGTTGCTGCAAATTATTCGTACATCCGTCCCTCAGGCTTCTGCTGGTTAAGAAGCGCATACCCTTCCTTTTCTGGGTAGCCTGTATCGGTGAGTTGCCCCGACCGTTCTAATTCAAAATGCATATCGTTGTATACGCAACGTATGTAGGGCGCAGGCTGCCATCAAGCTTCCCAGATCTTAATTGATTACAGTCAACACGCTTTTCTTTGTATAAAAAATGCCTCCGGCTTCCATAGAAAGCCGGGGGCATTTTCTTTTTATTCATTCGTCTCTTCTTACCGTTCTGTCTGGACCTATACCAGAGATAGAGCGGCTTCATCTGCCACCAAGATAAAGTCTTTGTGATATTGGAGAATGGAGGCTGGCACCTGGGGCGTCACTGGGCCAAAGAACGCTGCTTTAATTGCCTGGGCCTTATTTTCACCGCTGGCCACCATGAGCACTCGGCGCGCCTGAAGGATATCTCGTACCCCCATGGTATAAGCATGGGTTGGAACCTCATCAATAGAAGTAAAAAAGCGCTTATTTGCCTCTCGGGTACTTTCCGTCAGAGTTACTTTGTGGGTTCCCAGAGAGAAATGATCATCTGGTTCATTAAACCCAATGTGCCCGTTCACCCCAAGCCCTAGCAGTTGCAGATCAATGCCTCCATAGGCTTGGATCAACTGGTCATAGCGTTGGCACTCCTCGTCCCCAGAAATGCCGGATGGAACATTGGTGTTCTTTAAATCGATATTCACATGATCAAACAAATTGGTACGCATAAAATAGGCATAGCTCTGGTCGTGGTCTGGATTCAGGCCGGCATACTCATCCAAATTCACCGAACGCACTGCAGAAAAGTCCAGTTCCCCCGCTTTGTTCCAGGCAATCAAATTTTGATAAGTTCCCACTGGAGAAGAGCCTGTAGCCAAACCTAACACACAATCTGGTTTCAGGGTAATCTGAGCGGCAATGATGCGCGCAGCCGCAGCACTCATAGCATCATAATCTTTCGTTTTAATAATTCTCATGGCAATCATTCCTCCATTTGTCTATTCTTCATTTCATCCGCTGATTCTACGGGCAACCTCTATTTTATAGCAGCGTCTGCTCTCCGTCTACATACACTGCCTTCAATGCTAAATCTTTGGACAGCAGCAGCAGATCTGCCCGCTTTCCTACTTGCAGTGCACCAATCTCCCGCTCTAATCCCACAGCTTTAGCAGGTGCCAAAGTCAAGGCAACAACGGCGTCCTCAAGCGGTAGACCAAAGGACACTACATTGCGCAGTTCATCCAGTAAATTGGAGGAAGAACCTGCTAACGTGTCGCTGCCCTTTAAGGTGGCTCGTCCATTTTTCATTTCAATGGGTTGACCTCCCAATTCATAGAAGCCATCTGGCATCCCTGCACAGCGTAGAGAGTCGCTGATGATAACCAATTTCTCACCGAACATTTTATGGACCGCACGGATCATAGCGGGGTGGATATGCAGCCCGTCACAAATTAACTCCACACTGGCCCCACAGTCTAACGCCGCACCTACCACTCCAGGCTCCCGGTGTAGAAACGAGGGCATCCCGTTAAACAAATGCGTCGCGTGACTGGCGCCAGCCTGATAAGCTGCTACTGCTGTATCGTAGTCCGCTGTAGTGTGTCCGATGGAGACGGTGCACTCCTGCGATGCCTCCCGGATAAACGCAATTCCTCCTTCTTCTTCCGGAGCTACCGTCACTAGACGGACCTTTCCACCGCTGGCCTGGTTCAGGCGACGAAACATGGCAATGTCTGGCTTGTGCAGGTTGTCCGCTGCTTGTGCTCCCCGCTTGGCATAAGACAAAAATGGTCCCTCCAAATGGATTCCTGCACATTTCGCTCCTCCAACAGGACGCCGAAATCCCCCTACCGCCTCCATTGCCGGCATTAACACCGGCTCCTTTAGGGTCATAGTCGTTGCTAAAAATGAGGTCACTCCGTGGCGGGCATAGTAGCGCGACAAGGTAGGCAACCCTTCCGGATTTCCATCTGAAAAATCCTGATTCATCGCTCCGTGGGTGTGCACATCTACAAACCCAGGAACTACATACATCCCCTCTGCATCCAAATCACAGGGGGCCGAAGCGGGCCCGATCTCTGTAATTATTCCCCTGTCAAAGGCAATAGACCCCATCTGGAATCGGCCGTTGAGAAATAAAAGTGCATTCCCAATTCGCATATTCCTTCTACACCTCCGGCAACGATGCGGCAGCCGCACTCTGCCCCACCCGGCGTGTCTTCTCATCCGGCAGTGCAGGGAACAGTTTACCGTCACATTCAGGATATTCATCTGCCAAGACTCGTTTTGCCTCCTCTAGGATTAAATCACCGCCCTTGCCAGACATAACTCGTCCCAGAAGCAGTACATGCTTGCAATGATACAAATCGTAGTAGTAGGCCAGCGCATGGCCCAAATAGGTTCCAATGGAGCGATAGACATCTGCTGCTCCAGGTTGTCCCTCCTCCATAGCCTTCTGAACCACTTTCAGTTTTTCCGCCGGCGACAAATTCTCCTCTAAGACAATCCCTGCTCGAGGTGCCAGTTTAATAACTCCGTCCTGAGAGAAGTATTTTACGCCACATCCAATGTCTCCAGACCACTCGTCTTCCATAGCTTCCGGATTGGCATCCACCGGCATGAATGCTAATTCATTAAGCCATCCAGTAATGTTGCCTTTTTCGTCCACATAGCCCACGGCCTCGCTGGTTCCCATAGCAATGCCCAACACATTATTCTCTCCCAGCCCCATTGCTCCAGCTAGGGCTGACACATCTCCGTCGTTGCACACCACGAGCGGTACATCTGGTCCAAACACATCCCGGGCTGCCCGAATATAAATATCCTTCACCTTGGCTTCAAATTGCTCTTTCGGCACCTTCAAGAAGAGCGAAGCTACCATGGTACGGTTGTCAATATAAATTCCTGCTGAGGACACTCCTACACCGTCCACTCGTGGCATCTTTTCCGCCGCTGAACGGAACGCAGCAACAATCCCCTGGTAATGATAATCCGGATCAGCGTTGGTCTTGGGAAACCAGACCACTTCCTCGGAATACACACTCTCTCCACCAATAACCGCTGAGACCTTCCGATCACTCCCGCCGGCATCAAAACCTACTCGACATCCTTTCAGGTGCCGTCCAATCGCCTCAGATGACCCCTTTTCTGCGGGAACTTGGTCACAGAATACCACTTCAAATGGTTTTTCATAGACCCCTGACATAAAATCCACATCAAAGGCACGGGCACCCTCCCTTGAAAAGGTCTCTTTTAAATATTCGTAGATGTTTTGATCCCCACTTACATAGACTTTATAACCACCCTTCATCCACAGCATGGATTTGACCAGTCGGTCTGCATAATATTGATCCGCCTGAGCCATCTCTGCAGACCCGTGTATAAAGGTATTACATACCGCCACCTGTCCACCAGATCGCTCTACAGCAAAAGAGACTGGCTTTTTCGCCGTTTTTAAAAATGCTCGGTTGAATTGAAGCATGGGAATATACGCCTGATCTAAACTCGGACGATTCTTTACTGAAACCTCAATTCCAAATCGAACCATTATATCACCGCCTCCTTACTAAAATTTTCATGCATAAGCCGTTGCGTTTGTTCAAAAAAATGTTATAATAACATCACTAGGATATTGTGCAATATATACCAAAATATCTCAAAATTTTTAAGGATATATATCGCACTTATACGAAATCTGCGTTTGTATTTTACCACTATTCCCCCTTCTTGTCACGCACAAAAACAAAATTTGAGTCGATCAGTGTATTTTTACCGTTTCTGTCTTTCCTCTTTTAGGCAGGAACAACGAAAAGGAGTGGTTTATCATGGATCAAAACAAGCTGCGTAGTATTCACCAGTGGGTTAAACAGGAGTTAGACAGCAGTGCAAAATTCTGGCTGAAATATGGATTGGACCAAGAACACGGAGGGGTTTATACCTGTCTAACTCGAGAGGGAAAGATTTTTTCCACAGATAAAAGTGTCTGGATGCAAGGGCGCTGTGGCTGGACTTACGCCTATCTTTGTCACATTTATGGCAAACGAGATGAGTGGATGCAGGCCAGCAAAAGTTGTTTGGACTTCATGGAGAAATACTGCATTAATCGCAGCGCCGGCAACCGCATGTATTTTACGGTCACCGGTGACGGGAAACCCCTTCGCCAACGCCGCTACTGTTTCTCCGAGGGATTTTATGCCCTGGCCAATGCGGAATACTACGGCCTGACCGGGGAACGTGAGTACCTGGAACGGGCTCGAAATGCCTATGAACTCATTTGGCAACTGAACAATGGTTTAATTCAAGATCCCACCGGATTGGGCCCTAAAACGATTCCGGAAACACGCTCTGGTCGGGCCTTGGCTGATCCTATGATTTATTTGAACATTACCTCTGTTCTGCGTCGGTGTGACCCAGAGCAGCGCGCACTCTACGATCAGCGTGCCAAACAGTGCGTAGACACCATCTTCCGTTATCACCATAAGCCAGAACTAAAATGCACCCTGGAGACTGTGGGGCCAAATGGTGAATTTCTATCCGATATTTCCGCTGGACGTTTTGTCAATCCAGGTCATGACATTGAATGCTCCTGGTTTTTGATGGAACAGGCCAACTACACAAAAGATGAAAGTTTGAAGAAAAAGGCCATGGAAGTATTTGATATGGCCATTGCCAATGGATGGGACAAGGAATATGGTGGAATTCTTTACTTCATTGACTGCATGGGCTATCCCCCAGAGGCATATGAACATGACATGAAGCTTTGGTGGCCTCACAACGAAGCTCTGATCGCTAGCCTAATGATGTATCGGGACAGCGGGGATGAAAAGTATCTGAACTGGTTCCTACAAGTAGTAGACTATTGCAAGACCTATTTTGCTGATCCAGAATATGGGGAATGGTACGGCTATCTGCGCCGGGATGGAAAGCCCACCATGCCCGCATGCAAAGGCTGCACATTTAAAGGTCCGTTCCATGTTCCCCGTGCTCTTATTATGGTGGATACTATGTTGGACGAAATCTTGGCATAAAAAAGACATGTTTCGCCCTCTTTTTCCAAAAGGCCTTTTCTTTTTTTCTTGTTAGTTTCCTCAAAACGTGTTAAAATATAATATATTTTTGCATTTATTTTAGTTTTAAAATATTTTTTGGACTTTTTTCAGTTCTAATCTTTTTGTTCTCATTGAAATTCTTCACATTTATTTCAATCATTGACGAAGGAGGTTATTCAAATGAGCAAGCTAGATAAGTACAAAGGTGTTATTCCAGCATTTTATGCCTGCTATGGAGAAGACGGCGAGGTAAGCCCGGAGCGCGTGCGGAATTTAACCCAATACTTTATTGACAAAGGCGTAAAAGGAGTCTATGTCAACGGTTCTTCTGGCGAATGTATTTACCAGGGTGTTGATGAACGGAAAATTATCATTGAAAATGTAATGGATGTGGCCAAAGGGAAGCTAACCGTTATCAACCACGTAGCCTGCAACAACACCCGCGACAGCGTAGAGTTGGCTCGCCACTCCCAGGAAGTAGGAGTGGATGCAATTGCTTCTATTCCTCCTATTTACTTCCATCTCCCAGAAGATTCCATTGAAAGCTACTGGAACGCCATCAGCGCCGCTGCTCCCAATACCGATTTCATCATCTATAACATTCCACAGCTGGCTGGCACAGCTTTAACTATGAGTCTATTTGCAAAAATGATGAAAAACCCCAACGTTATCGGTGTAAAAAATTCCTCCATGCCCACTCAGGATATCCAGATGTTTAAAGCAGCGGGACTGGCTGCCAAAGGTGAGTTTGTGGTCTTTAACGGCCCCGACGAACAGTTTGTGGCCGGGCGCGCCATTGGCGCAGACGGTGGCATTGGCGGAACCTACGGTGTCATGCCCGATTTGTTCTTAAAGCTCAATGATCTGGTTATTGCAGGGGAACGGGACACCGCCATCGACCTACAGTACGACATCAATGAAATTATCTATAAGATGTGCGCCAGCCACGCCAACATGTATGCCGTAGCAAAAGAAATCCTTCGAGTCAATGAATCTTTAGATATTGGAGGCGTACGTGCCCCTCTGGAAAATCTTCAGGGTACCGATAAAGCCATTGCCAAAGAAGCTGCGGAAATGATTCAAGCAGCACGGACGAAATATCTCTAAACGTTGTCTCGGCATGGAACATTCTTGACTTCCGCTCCATATTTCATGTAAGGGAGAGATAACATAATGGACGGTTTCACTTATATTGACCTTGCAGTGCTGATTGTCTACTTGTTGGCGGTCCTGTTTGCCGGTCTGCACTTTGCAAAAAGAGAAATGAAAGGAAAAGAGTACTTTAAAGGGGACGGAACGGTGCCTTGGTGGGTCACTTCAGTATCCATCTTCGCCACCTTGCTCAGCCCCATCTCCTTCCTTTCCCTGGCTGGTAACTCCTATGCCGGCACGTGGCTCTTATGGTTTGCTCAGTTAGGTATGCTCCTAGCCATACCGCTAACCATTCGTTTCTTCTTGCCCGTATACAGCAGTCTGGATATTGACACTGCCTACCATTACCTAGAACTTCGCTTCCACAGCAAAGGCCTTCGGGTTCTGGGTGCTGTCATGTTTATCATCTACCAGGTAGGGCGGATGTCCATTATTATGTACCTGCCCTGCATGGTATTGTCCTCCCTGATGAAGATTAATGTAAACATCTTGATCATCATCATGGGTATCATTGCCATCATCTATTCCTACACTGGCGGTCTTAAGTCTGTTTTGTGGACAGACTTTATCCAGGGGTCTGTATTGCTCATCGGTGTAACCTTCGGTCTTATTTTCCTGCTGTCCAACTTAGACGGCGGTTTTGGCGCAATTATGCAGGAGTTCACCAATGGACACAAATTCCTGGGTGAAAATGAACCGCTCTTTGACGCCAATATCCTGAAAAATAGCGTGTTTCTGCTCATTGTAGGGGCTGGCTTTAACACCATGGGTTCCTATGTCTCCTCGCAGGACATTGTTCAGCGCTTTACCACCACTACCGATACAAAAAAGTTGAACAAGATGATGCTAGCAAACGGCTGCCTATCCATTTTTATTGCCACTGTGTTCTATCTTATTGGTACCGGCCTTTATGTCTTTTACCAGGTTCAGGGCAATCCTCTACCCCCTGCCGCCCAGCAAGATCAAATTTTTGCTTCCTGGATTGCCTTTGAGTTACCTGTGGGTATTACCGGTCTGCTGTTAGCTGCTATCTACGCCGCAGCCCAGTCCACCTTGTCCACAGGACTCAACTCGGTAGCCTCCAGCTGGACTCTTGACATTCAGGAACGGCTATCTAAAAAGAAATTGAGTTTTGAAACCCAGACTAAAATAGGCCAGTACGTTTCCTTGATTGTAGGTATTTTCTCTATTGTAGTGGCTATGGTTTTGGCCAATGGTGGAGTAAAATCTGCTTATGAATGGTTCAATGGTTTCATGGGTTTGGTCCTTGGAATTCTTATCGGCACCTTTATTTTAGGCGCCTTCACCAAAGTAGCTAATACCTTTGGCGCAACCCTGGCCTTCATTGCCGCTTCTGCCGTTATGGTGTATATTAAGTACTATGTAGATCCATCGGCAGTATCCATTTGGTCCTATTCCATCATCTCGATTGCCGTATCTCTGGTGGTCGGTATCCCTGCCAGCATTCTGTGGCGCAAGGTGAAAAACGATCATTCCCAACCTGACCCCAATACCACCATTTATAACATTCAGAAGAAGTAATTCATTTACACTCAAACTTATGCGCCCTCCGGAGACTCCGGAGGGCGCATCCAAAAAGGAGGAGATTTCATTGGTATTTGGCAACATCCACGACTTAAACGATTTTACTTGGCTGGAACCTCAGGTGCGTAAATGTTTTTCTTATGCACAAAACCACGACTTAATTACCTACGAAAAAGGAAGGCACCCCATCGAAGGGGACGATCTATTCGTCAATATTGTGGAATACGAAACAACCACTCCAGAAAACCGGTTTTGGGAAGCACACAGGAAGTATTTAGACTTGCACCTGATGCTTCAGGGACCCGAACAGATTGATGTAAACTTTATTCAGAATATGGAGCAGAAATCGTTTGTAGAGGAGGATGATTTCCTTCCCCTGGAGGGTACTGCTATTAGTCAAGTTATTTTGAATGCAGGGGATTTTTTGCTGTGCTATCCTGCCGATGCTCATCGCACCGCTGTTCAGGTTGGCACACCGGCTACCATAAAAAAAGCCATCTTTAAAATCCGAATCCCCTGATGAACTTTCTTTTTCTAAAAAACGGCCGCCCCCAATCTCTTTGAGGGGCGGCCGTTTTGATTTACGGTTTATTCCGTAGTATAGTTGTCAAAATAGCCCTGAATATGGACAATCGGGGTTCCCTTGTCTCCAGAGCCAGAAGTCAGATCACACAATGAACCAATCAAGTCGGTAAGCCGCCGGGGGGTTGTCCCCTCAGAAACCATCTTTCCTACCAGATTGTCATCCTTCTTGTGAATCTGTTCCCGAATGGCCTGTGCCAGTGCCTCACCAGACAGGTTTGCAAAATCGTTGTCTGCCAAATACTTTAATTTCAATTCATTGGGCGTACCCTCCAGCCCTGGGGTATAAGCTGGGGAAACCACCGGGTCAGCCAACTCCCAAATTTTCCCTACTGGATCTTTAAATGCACCGTCGCCATAGACCATCACTTCCACGTGCTTTCCAGTCTGCTCTAAAATTCGCTTTTGGATCTCCTCCACTAATCCCTGGCAATCTCTTGGGAACAATTTCACCTGATTTTCTGTAGATTTATTCGATCCCAACAGCCCGTACCGCTCGTTATATCCGCTGCCGTTCACAGGGCTATTTAAAATTTCATCTAGGCCCAGAATCCGCTGTCCCCCAGCTGACTTTAACTGCCGCTTGGTCCGTTGCCGCGTGTGAATATCACAGCACAAAACATCTTTTGTATACTCTAAAATGGCCCGAGGATCGTTTCCAAAGAGAATTTCAACATCTGCTCCGCTCTCTCGGATTAATTGCTCATAGTATTCTACGTAGTCTACACCCGTAAAAGGATGCTTCTCATACCCGAACAACTCCCGATATTGCTCCAGAGACAAAACGTCCCGGTAGGGATCCACCCCTTTTTCATCCACCACATCTAAACTTATCAGATGGTTGCCCACCTCGTCAGATGGATAACTAAGCATAAGGACTATTTTCTGCGCTCCTTTAGCAATTCCTCGCAGGCAGATGGCAAAGCGGTTACGACTTAAAATGGGGAATACCACCCCAATGGTCCCGCCCCCCAACTTTGTTCGTACATCTTGTGCGATATCATCTACTGTGGCATAATTCCCTTGGGCACGGGCTACAATGGCCTCTGTCATCGCCACTACATCTCGATCCCGGATGGAAAACCCTTCCGACTGCGCAGCCTGAAGAAGAGAATCCGTTACGATATCCACAAGGGAATCACCACTACGGATAATAGGGGCACGAATTCCCCGTGAGACTGTCCCGACCATTCGGCTCATTCCAAACACCTCTTGTTTTTCTATCGTTTCGCCGGCCAAAGCCTTGCATTCTTTTTATTCGGTCAATAGTATAACAAAATATGAGCAAAAAGTAAATCCTGAATCTACCGCTCTAATATTCCTCACATATTTTTTCGAATGTTTTCCCCTCTCCCGCTTTTCCCAATTAATCCGTAGTTCTTCACAAAACTTTCTCTTCTTTTTTGGGAACCTTTTCCGTAGAGGTACGTCTATCTATTTCAAGAGGACGCGTCAATCTCAAAAACCAATTTTCAGATTTCGATGAAAAAGGAGTGTTTTATATGAAGAATAAGTTCACCGCATTGGTACTGAGTGGTGCTCTCATCTGCACCATGGGCGTTCCAACTCTGGCTGCCGAAGCTATTGATTCTTCTCTGACTCCCCCTTCCTCGCAGGAAGAGGTTCAGCCTCTCCCCCACAGTGTTCTCTATTATGGCACAGTGACCTCTTTTGATAAAGACGATACTGGAGCTATCACTCGTATCTCGCTGGACTCCGAGCGTTACGGAGCCTATACCATGAATCTGTCGGATGAGACCGTGTGGATTGACAGTGGCAAACACACGGCCAGCGATCCTACCACTCTTCAGGTGGGCGAGGGGATCTATGTCTTCCACAGCCCTGTGGCAACCGATTCTCTTCCTCCCCAGTCCGCCGCCTACGCTATTGTACGCAGCATCCCTCAGGACGCCGGCTGTGCCATGTATCAGGTAGCCGAGAGTGTCTCCGTTCGGGATGATGGCTCTCTGGCCATTTTGACAGACTTAGGTGGTCTTGTCATCTATGCCGGGGCCGACACCCAAGTATCCGCTTATGATGCAAATCACACTGCCAGTTTGGATGAAATTCAGGAAGGCACCAAATTCATGGTCTGGTACAACGTAGTTTTAGAGTCTTATCCCGGCCAGACCTATGCTACCCATATTATGATTCTCCCTGAACAAGCCAATGATTCGGAAACACCAGAAGATATCGAAGATCCTGCCACTCTACCCGCAGAGGGTGACTCTCTAACCATGGAATTGGACGGAAAAGTGCCTAACATGGTGGGCCGATACGAAAATGGAACCGCCATGGTCCCAGTAGCTGCTGTGGCGCAAGCGCTCGGCTTCCAGGTTACCTATAACCCAAACCACGAACAGGGTACTTTAGTTACAGTAGAGAGCGATACCTTTGCAGTAAACCTCTTTATTGACCAGGAACTCGTTTACGGTGCCACAAAAATCGAAGGTGCAGTTGGCATGACTGGACCTCAGGATTATGGAAAAGCCCCCTATATCGTATCTCCCGGTGTCACCTGGGCTCCTGCGGAGTTATTCCAAATGTTAGGGAAAACGGTAACTTTAGAGGGAACTAATTTAATTATTGAGTAACTGTGTCCCTTCGCCTACCTGTTTTAACTTTCTAAGCAAAAGCTGCACCTCAGAAAAACTGAGGTGCAGCTTTTTACTGCTTCTCTTTCGATATAATCCGTGCGGTATGTTCCAATTTGCCCAGTTCTCGGTTGCGTCGGTTTTGCTGCTCGATTAGCCGGGCAATCTCCCCCTGTGTCTGCTCCACCTCTGTACGGAATGAACGAGCGGATAGTCGCAATGCTCCATGCCCCAGAATAATCATCTGTTCTAGTCCATCTGATGTGGCGACCCGCACGCGATGGTTTCGGCTTAGATCATAAGTGGTCTTCTCAATATAGGCATCCGCCGTCTCTGCCTCCTTGGTATAGACCACATAGATATTGTTCCGTTTCTCTACCGATCCGAGATTTCCCTTTACCTTATAGGCATCAAATACCAATATCACAACACACTTCCGGAAATGTTGATAGTTCACCAAGATTTCCTCCAGCGTAGCTCTGGCCGCAGAAACATCTTCACGGGCCAACTGCTGTAACTCTTCCCAGGCAAATATGATATTATATCCATCTACCAATAGATACTCCGGCCCAGTATTTTGGTTTTGAATATTATATTTTCCTTCATCTAAGCTGGTTCGAGCCGGCTTTTTCTGCGCTTGAAACCCTTTTTGTTCCACTTTTCCATAGGTGCGTTCAAAAATTGCTTGCAGTTCTCGGTCTTGTTCCAAACTGCCTTCGACCCGTCTCTGCCGTCCACCTACCATTTGGGGCGTAGGCAACGTCTTCTTTCCCTCTAAATCAAGGCCGCTATCAATATGCATGTGTTCTTTCACCTGATTCCAGGGGACATAAAATCCCCCGCCGTGGGAACAAAATACTGACCCAGTGGGATTTTCTACGTCCCGTTCTGGATCATATCCAACAGCCTCCATCACCGCCTCTGTATTCGTACATGGTTCGTAGCCTCGAAAGGAACAAGTCAGATGTCCCTGACCCCTAGTATACGCCACCACCTCTTGCCAATAGTTTTGCAATCCTGCTACCGGGGCATAGCCTGTAAATACCATATTCTCACCGTTAGGCTGTGGGCCATCCACAGTTCCTCCCATTGTCTGAAGGTCTGCCATAGCCCGTCCTACACAGGAGGCAGGTACCTCCAAAAACAAGTCATAACATGGTTCCAGCAAAACCGCCGGAACCTGCATCAGCCCCTGCCGCACAGCTCGATAAGTTGCCTGACGAAAATCGCCTCCCTCTGTATGCTTTAAGTGTGCACGTCCAGCTACCAAGGTAATTTTAACATCGGTAAGAGGTGATCCAGTGAGTATGCCAGGATGCTCCCGCTCCAGCAAGTGGCTCAGGATCAAACGTTGCCAGTTCAAATCCAATTGATCGGTAGAGCAGGCACTGGCTACCTGCACACCACTTCCCCGTGGTCCAGGTTCTAAAAGCAGATGTACTTCGGCATAGTGACGCAGTGGCTCAAAATGTCCGATTCCTTCCACTGGTTGCGCAATGGTCTCCCGGTACACAATACTGCCCGCACCCAACTCTGCTTTTAACCCAAAACGGTCTTGTAAAACGCGTTTTAGTACCTCCAACTGCACCTGCCCCATGAGTCGAACATGGATTTGCTTCCACTGCTCGTCCCATACCACCCGAAGCATGGGGTCTTCCTCCTCCAATATGCGCAAATTTGGCAATACGGAGTGGGGATCAGCACCTTCAGACAATAATAGCTGATAGGATAGTACTGGCTCTAGCAAAGGCTGCCCTGTATCGATCTCTCGACCTAGCCCCTGGCCAGGGTAAGTGTGTGTTAAACCGGTCACTGCGCATACACTTCCCGCCTCCACCTGTTCCAAGGGGCGAAACTTTTCACCGGAATACTGGCGCAGCTGGTCTGCTTTCTCTTCCCAAGGTATACCCTCCCGTACTCCGTTTAACAGGGTTTTCGCTTTCAGTTTCCCTCCCGTTACTTTCAGCCAAGTTAATCGGCTGCCTTGATTATCCCGAGAAACCTTAAAGACTTTTGCACCAAATTCTTTCGGCCAAACCGGAGATAGCGTGTCCACTTTCAGGCCCGTCAGCAAGCCCTCTACACCTTCCAGTTTTAGCGCGGATCCATACCAACAGGGAAATATTTTTCTCTGCTGAATCAGTTGTGCCACTGTTCCCTCTGGCACACAACCCTGTGCCAAATACTCCTCCAATGCCTGTTCTCCGCAAAGTGCAATTTCCTCATCTCGCTGTTTCTGATCTCCATCAAAGGCAATACAGCCTTCGTCCAGTTTCGTTTTCAGTTCTCTCTGTAATGCCTCTCGATCCACTCCCGCCAAGTCCATTTTATTAATAAAAAGGAAAACCGGGATGTGATAACGTTTCAGTAATCGCCATAGAGTGCGAGTATGGCTCTGCACGCCGTCACTCCCACTGATAACCAAAATTCCATAGTCCAATACCGCAAGTGCACGTTCCATTTCTGTAGAAAAATCCACGTGTCCCGGTGTATCAACCAGCGTTAACTCCAGTTCGCTCATGATAATCTGTGCAGGCTTGGAAAAGATGGTAATCCCCCGTTCCCGCTCCATTTGGTTAGTATCTAAAAAGGCATCTCGGTGATCCACCCTCCCCATTTTCCGCAGGGCACCTCCGCAATACAACAGTGCCTCTGATAAGGTGGTCTTTCCCGCATCTACATGGGCCAACATCCCAACTACCAATTTTTTCATGCACCATCAAATCCTATCTCTATTTCCCTTTTTATCAGAATACAATGCCCCTCCCCCTCTGTCAAGGCAACCAGCGCCGGCTCGCGCTGGACTTTACTTCAAAAAAGCGGTATAATAGGAAACTACCGGGCACAGTCCGGAGAAAGGGCGGTTGCCTTATGTATCAGTTTTTGTGGATCTTTTTTATCTATGCGTTTCTGGGCTGGTGTACGGAGGTCAGTTATGCTGCTCTTGTCTCTGGAACTTTTGTCAATCGCGGTTTTTTAAATGGTCCCGTATGTCCCATCTATGGGTTTGGAGTTGTCATTGTTTTATCTTGCTTAGAGCCATTGAAAGAAAATCTACTACTCTTATTCCTTGGCTCTGTCCTTCTCACCTCTTTACTTGAATGGGTCACAGGGTTTCTTTTAGAACGCCTTTTCCATCAACGATGGTGGGACTATTCTGATCAGCCGTTCAACTTGAGTGGATATATCTGTCTACGCTTTTCAATTGCCTGGGGGTTGGCCTGTCTGTTTGTGGTTGATATTCTCCACCCCACTGTTCTTTGGCTGATCCACACGATTCCCCATCCAATTGGTTGGGTGTTGCTCTGGATACTGGGCGTAACCATGTTCGTTGATCTAGTAGCTACTTTGTGTACCATTATTAAACTAAATCGGCGCCTGAGCCAAATTGACGATTTGGCCGGCAAAATTAAAAAGGCATCCAATGAGTTTGGGGAAACTTTGGCTGAGCACGTAATCGATGCCGCAGAAAAGGGGTCTGACTTGCGAGATTCTTTGGATGATTGGATGGACGAAGTATCGCAGGCCCGAATAGAATTGGGTGCTGACCTAGAACAAAATGTAAATGAGTGGAAAGGTGAAGTAGTTCAACGCCTCACTTCCGCTCGACAAGAACGACTCCAACGACGTACTGCCCTTCAGGAGGAGTTATCTGAGTGGAAAGATAAGTTGGATGACTTATTTCACCGAGATTCCTTTGGTCAGCGTCGTCTACTCAAGGCCTTTCCACAGATGCGCTCCACCCACCACAAACAAGCGATGGAACGCCTGCATCGACACATTTCCTCCCTCTCAAGCCAACAAAGAAAATAACATTGCAATTTTCTTCATCGCATGATAGCATATTGATAACCACAAGAAGAGGAGGCCAAACTTTGTGGAAGAATTGCAGGATTTAAAAGCACGGATGGAACAGGAACGTCCTGCCGACTGGGACGATTTGCCTGATTTGGCTTTATATATGGATCAGATCATCGCCTATATGCCGCGTCAGTTAATCCATTTTGACAAAGGGGAAACGCTCACGTCCGCAATGGTAAACAATTATATCAAGGACGGTTTAGTTCCTCGTGCGGAAGGAAAACGCTACGGCCCCGTTCATTTAGGGTATCTAACCGCTGTGTGTGCTTTAAAAAAGGTTCTCTCTGTGCGTGATACTGGCGCTTTGATTGCAGCTGGTCAAGCCATGGGGAAAGACTCTAAAACTCTATACGGATATTTCTGTGGTGCACTGGATCGCGCTTTAAACGACACTGCACAGACAATTGACGCTTCCTCGAAGCGGGAGGATCTCGCTCGTATGGCGCTGGATTTGGCGCTGCGTAGTTATGCCAATCAGCTGGCCTGCGCTCGTATCCTCGACATTCTCCAACCGCCCAGTGACCGTTCCAATTCCTCCAAAAAATAAGAAATTGCCTTTGATTGAATCCTCTTTGAAAGGAGTGTCTTATTATGCCTGAGTTTGTTATCCTTACCGACTCCTCCGCCGATCTAGGTGCAGACTTGGTAACTCAACTTGACGTTCAGGTTCTACCCCTGAGTTTTTCCATTCAAGGAAACACTTATTATAATTACCCGGACAATCATGATATGGATCCGCATCGCTTTTATAACATGTTGCGGGAAGGTGAAGTGGCTACCACTGCCGCAGTTAACGTCGCGCAGTACACCGAGGCATTAGAGCCATTTTTACAGGCTGGACAAGACGTATTAATTCTGGCATTTTCCTCTGGCCTATCTGCCACGTTTAGTTCCTCCGCTGTAGCAGCTACCGAATTACGTGAAAAATATCCGGAGCGGAAAATTTATACAGTCGATACCTTATGTGCCTCCCTGGGGCAAGGACTTCTAGTTTCCCTGGCTGCCAAGGAACGGCAAAAGGGAAAATCCATCGACGAAGTACGTGACTGGGTGGTCTCTCACAAACTAAGTATTTGTCATCAGTTTACGGTAGACGATCTCCATTTTCTGAAGCGGGGTGGTCGCATCTCTGCCACCACTGCCGTGGTTGGATCGATGTTGAAAATTAAACCAGTGCTCCATGTAGATAACGAGGGACATCTAACTAGCATTGGGAAAGCCAGAGGCCGCCACGCCTCTCTGAAGGCACTGGTAGATCGTATGGAACAGACTGCCATTGACCCTAAGGACCAAGTTGTATTTATTAGCCACGGGGATTGCCTGGATGACGCTCAATTGGTAGCTCAGATGGTAAAAGATCGTTTTGGTGTTCAACATGTATATATCAACTATGTGGGACCTGTTATTGGCGCCCATTCTGGGCCAGGTACCCTTGCTCTTTTCTATGTTGGGGTAGAGCGATAACAGGGATACCTCCGCCGTCCAATGGCGCATAAAGGAACCAAATGCAAACAATCCAAGTAAGGAGTGTCCTGAATGGACGAAGTAAAGTGGCTCGAGGTAGCCGTCAACACCACCCCAGAGCAATTAGAGACCGTATCTGCCCGTCTGATTGCCGCAGGAATGGACGGATTAGTAATCGAAGATGAAGAGGAATTTCTCCGTTTTCTGGAAGAAAACCGTCAGTACTGGGACTATGTAGATCAATCCCTATTAGATCGGATGAAAGGGATCACACGAATAAAGTTTTATGTCACAGACGATGCCGATGGCCGTACCAAATTGGCACAGTATACAAGTGGTTTAGCCGAAGAATATACTGTCACCCCCCTCTCCGACAATGACTGGGCTTATAGCTGGCAGAAATATTATAAACCGCTGTCCATTGGTCAGCGGCTGTATGTAGTACCAGAGTGGGAACGTCATAACCCTGTACCAGACGGACGTTGTCCTCTCTACCTCAACCCTGGGCTTACGTTTGGAACAGGATCCCATGCTTCGACACAACTTTGCTTAGAAGGTGTAGAAGAACATACGCGCTCTGGTCAATCGATTCTCGATTTAGGTTGTGGTAGCGGAATCTTATCCATTGCCGCCCTCTGCTTGGGAGCCGCTCATGCTACCGCAGTCGATATTGATCCAAAGGCCGTAGATGTCGCTTATGAAAACGCCGCTCTCAACGGGATTGGACGAGAACGCTACACTGTTCGTTCTGGAAATGTTATCTCTGACCCCTCCCTTGTTGCGGAATTGAAGCAGACATCTTATCACCTTGTGCTGGCCAACATTGTTGCCGATGTGATTATCCCGCTATCGGCCCAAGTCCCGGCACTTTTAGCAAAAGATGGCGTTTTTCTGTGCTCTGGTATCATTGATACTCGTGCCCACGAGGTAGAAACAGCCTTACAACAAAATGGGCTTACTATTACACGGAGACGAGAACGAAACGGGTGGGTGGCTTTGGAAGCAGTGATTGCTCCTACTTAATGACCCTCTCCATTTGTTAAACTTCTTTTTCTCATGACCCTGTTTTTTCATTAAAGCAGGATAATCGAAATTTTCTCCACTATTACGGTTTTGTTTTCATTTTTTAAAGGTGGGTTGTTCGTTATGGATCGCGCGCTTGTCTGTCGCCCTCAACTGCCTCTTGACTCACGGATTATTGCTGTGAGTGATATTCACGGCAACCTGCCCTTTTTTGACGCACTTATGCATCAAATTCATCTCACTCCACGGGATACTTTAATTCTAGTGGGCGACATGTTGGAGAAGGGCCGGGACAGTCTGGCCCTTCTTCGCCGCTTGATGGACCTCTCTTGCACCCATACGCTCTATCCTCTGTGTGGAAATTGCGATGGATTGGTCCTTCGCTTTTTTGAAACAGATGCTTTGGACGAACGTTTCTTTTCTTTCTACCTCCCCAGACACCCAGAATCCACGCTACGCCAATTGGCTCGCGAGGGGGGATTTGATCAGGTAGAAGACCTGCCCAAACTGCGTGAAAACCTGCGTTCTACATTTCCGAACGAATGGGAATGGCTTCGCAAGATGCCAACCATTCTGGAAACCGAGCATCTGGTCTTTGTCCACGGAGGAGTTCCTTCTTTAGAGAATATGGAGCAATTGGAGCGCTGGAGTTGCCTAAAGAATGATAACTTTTTGGGACAAAATCACTCTTTTTCAAAGTGGGTTATAGTAGGACATTGGCCCGTCACTTTATACAATCCTTCAATCGCCTCCGCTGCCCCTCTTTTTCTCTCAGATCGAAAAATCATCTCTATTGATGGAGGTTGCGTTTTAAAAGCTGACGGCCAACTAAATGCTCTAATTTTACCCAATGAGCAGGCTTCCTCTTTTTCTTGGAGCGCATGGGATGGGTTGCCAACTGCAACTGCTTTAGATTTTCAGTCGCCCTCAGACTTTTCGATTAACATACGCTGGGGGCGGAGCGCTATTGAATTACTGGAATGCGGGGAAGAGACCTCCCTATGCCGTCATATAGAGTCTGGCCGTATTCTGCCCATTTTAAATCAATATCTCCGCGATGGGCCAAAGGGTCTGTGGTGTGAAGATTCCACGGATTATCGGCTCCCAGTTGCTCCTGGTGACGTTTTGTCCCTTGTTGCCCGGACAAAGCATGGTTTTTTGTGCAAAAAAGAGGGAGTTACAGGGTGGTATTATGGACGGCTTTCGGATATAATGAATCTAGATCATAATAAATCTAGATCACCAATGAATTGAACAAGGATTTGAAATTATGCTGGATTTTCATCCCCTTCAGCTTTCCGATTTACCACGACTTCGCTCCTTTTTCGGGTATAGCGGTAGCCGTATTTGTGACACAACACCAGGTACTATTTTCATCTGGCGGGATATGTATCAGACTGAGTGGGCCATTTATGACGGTTCTCTCTATTTTAAAGTGATGTATCCTGGCCTGGGCGAAACCTTTACTCTTCCTTTGGGGGGTGGACGCCCAGAGCATTATCGGCAGATTGCCGATTATTGTTGCCGTAGGAATATGCCGTTGTCGTTTTATCCGGTTCCAGCCAATGAATTGGAACGTTTACAGCAGTTTTTCCCCAATAGTGCTGCAATTGCGGAACGCGACGCCTTTGACTATTTATATCGTGCAGAAGATTTAAAATATTTCCGTGGCAAAAAACTCAGCGGACAGCGCAACCATGTCAACAAGTTTTTAAAGACCTATGGGACCTGGTCCTTCCGCACGATTACTCCCTCTGATATCCCATTGGTTAAGGCATTTCTGGATCGCTACGCAAGTCGCTGGGATAAAGCCGCAGCTTCCTTTCATGAAGACATCGCAAAAACCCACGAAGTATTGGACCATTACTCTGTCTATGATCTTCTGGGTGGAATGTTGTTTGTAGAAGAAGAAATGGTGGGGTTTTCCCTTGGGGAAGTGATCGGAGACACTCTTTTTACGCATATTGAAAAGGCTGATCGAGATTTTGAAGGGAGCTATCAAATGCTGGTTGCTCAATTTGCTCAGCGCTTTGCAGGAGACGAAGTTTCCTTCATCAATCGAGAGGACGACACTGGCGATCCCGGTTTGCGTACCAGCAAATTGTCCTATCACCCTGTTGCTTTGTTGGAGAAATATACTGTCACAGTTGTGGAACCCTGCTCCTACTGTATGCGGTAAATGCTTATAAAAAAGAGATCCGGAAACCGGATCTCTTTTTTATATGGAAATTAGGGGCAGCAACAATCATGCCCAGCCCACAGTTCCTCACGGCTTTTACGCCGGTATCCATGGCGACGGCCAACACAAAACAGTTCCGTTCCACCAAATTTTTCCGCCGAGGTCAATTCGCCACTAGCAACCCGGACCACTAAATCCAGCAATTCTTCCCCCATTTCATCTACTGTTTTTCCTTGGGTGATAATGGGGCTGGCATCAAAGTCAAAGTTCTCTTTCATGCTTTCATATGTTTTAGGATTGCCGGTCACTTTAATAATCGGGGCAATGGGATGGCCAGTCGGATTGCCTCGACCAGTCGTAAAGGCCACAATCTGAGTCCCGCAACCGATCATTCCAGTTACTACTTCCCCATCATGACTCTCATAATTCATGAGAAATAGCCCCTTCTTTCCCGGCTCTGGGCATACCGCGTAATCAATTACATCCACAATAGGGGATGTTCCTGATTTATGTACCCCACCCAATGCTTTCTCTACAATGCTACTAACTCCACCATCAAAATTCCCCCTGGAAATCAGATAGTTTCGCTTTGCCGGCAAGGTGGGGTCTAGACCACTGCGCAAAACATCCTCAATCCCATAGATCGCATCATAAATTTTTTCCGCAACCTGTTCATTCACTGCACGCTTCGCCAAAAACTTTTCCGTCCCCAGCAATTCATTGCATTCTGAAAGGATCGCACTTCCGCCCGCTGCTACAAGCTTGTCTACCATATCCCCTACAGCGGGATTGGCTGCAAGACCGCTTGTAGCGTCAGTGCCACCGCATTTTGTTCCAACAAATAGTTCTGACAAATCGCAGGGTTCTCTCTTCATCTGATCCAACTCTGCTTTCATCTCTTTTGCGCGGGCAACTGCATGCTCAATGGTATTTGTAGTTCCTCCCTCTTTTTGAATAACAAATAAACTTAATGGCTTTCCAATTTTCTGCGCTGCTTCTACCATTTCCTGAGGATCAAACCGCTCACAGCCTAGGCTAACGACTATCACTCCGCCTACATTTGGATGACAAGCCATAGCAGTCAGTGTACGCGCTGTTAGTTCCAAATCCATACCTACCTGGGCACAGCCCACCGCATGGGGCATTGGTACAGAGCCTGGAACTTGGGCCGCAATTTTTTCTACTGTGGTATTTGCACAAAATACGGAAGGTATGATTGCCAAATAATTTCGGACACCTACTTTGCCATCCGGACGGCGATATCCCATAAATTTACGTTCCATTTATTTTGTCCCCCGTTCACAGCCCATAATGTGATTATGAATCCAAGTCCCTGCTGGCGCGTCTTTCAGCATATAACCAATTTCTTCCCCATATTTAATAACAGGGTCTCCCTTTTTTTTATCTACAATGCTGACCTTGTGCGCAAATTCAATATCCTCCAGTAATGTGATTTCTCCTTTTACTGTTTGAACTGTATCCCCCTTTTTTGCATCTTCCAGTAGCATAACCACTGTATCTTTGGGATTAATCATCAGGCATTTTCGTTGCATAGAATGTCCCTCCTTATATTTGTATTTCTCCATGAATTTATTATAGCACAGCTTATTCATGCTTTGCAACTATTCCGGAGATATGTGTTTTTATATACTTTTATTATGCAAAAAGAATACCCCTGGGAAGCTCCCAGGGGTATTCTTAAGGGATTAAAACTAGACGAAATTATGCCCAACCAAACAGCGGCTTCATCTCGGTCATGGTAGCCTCGATGTCAGCAATGTAAGCCTCGAAGTCATCACCATAGATCATGCCGATGGTCATGCCCTGAGTAGTAGCATCGTTCAGGAAGTCAGGATCCTGCTCGATTTCCTTCAGGGTAGCAATCAACTTCTCCTTGACAGCGGGATCCAGGCTGGCAGGACCAATCAGGCCGCGGTCAGAACCGTTGATGATCTCTTCATAACCACACTCAGTCCAAGTAGGTACGTCGGGGATGAAGTCGTTGCGATCAGCAGCGAAGATGCACAGAATGCGGATGGCGTCGGCGCCGGTGGAACCGACCATGGAGTAAACCTCAGATACGTTGGAGATAGCCGCTTCCATGTGGCCGCCCAGAACAGCGGTCTTGGCTTCGGCGAAGCCGGAGTTACGGCCAGACTCAATCTTGGTGCCCAGCAGGTCGTTGATCTTAGCAATACACACGTCGTCGTCGCAGCCTGCGCCGCCGCCGGTGCCTACCACAACGCTATTCTCCATAGCATAGTCAATAAATTCCTGAGCAGTGTTAAATTCGCTGTGGTTGGCGGACACCCACAACACGTTGGGGTCGGAAACCACGTTGGCAATGCTGGCAAAGTCCTTATAAGTGAAAGGAATACCAGCGGAGGGGTTCAGATAGCCGCCCACCTGAGCGGGGTAGTTGGCGAAACCGAGAGTATAGCCGTCGCCCTTAGCCTGTGCTACCTGGGTCCAGCCAGTCCAGGAGTTGCCGCCTTCCACGTTGCTGACGGTAACGGTAACGCCCAGATACTTCTCCAGATACTTAGCGGTCAGACGGGTGGACAAGTCCATGCCGCCGCCTGCTTTAAAGGGGCAAATGATGGTAATGTTCTGCTTGGGCCAATCAATTTCCTCAGCTTGGGAAGACCCTGCAGCGGAACTGCCGCCTGCGGAACCAGCCGAAGATCCGCCGCTAGCCGGCGTCTCCTCTTTCTTGCAGGAAGCCAACAAAGTGGCCGCCATGCACGCGCACAGAGCAATGGCTAAGAAACGCTTCATTTTCATTTTGACTCCTCCTATAATTTTTAGTTTGGCCTTTTTATAAGGTGACCAAAATCGGCCTCAATTCCAGCCACCATATAAAACGTTTACACGTCCTCTGCGGCTTCACCCACGTCGCCGTATTTGTTCTTATAGCGCTTAGCAATAATACGGGAAATAATGGGAGCAAACAGCGCAGCAATGATCATGATGATGATAACAATGCTGATGGGACGGCTGAGCATATAGGGGATAATCGGGCCATTTGCCATACGAGTGGCCTGATACAGGTGGCTGTCTGCCATGGGGCCAAGGATCAGACCCAACACCACAGGTGCAGGGGGAACGCCATACTTACGCATCAGGTAGCCGATCATACCGAAGACGACGGCAATATACACATCCGTCATGTTCTGGCTGGCTGAATAGGATCCCAAAATGGAGAAGACTGTGATACAAGGCACCAGCAGAGGCAGAGGAACCTTCGATACCTTGACCACGTGGCGACCAACGGCCCATCCAACCAAACCCATCAGGATGTTAGCAGCCAAGAAGCCCAAAATTACCGCGTAAGTAATATCAGCATACTTGTCAAACAACTGGTAGCCAGGTTGCAGACCATGGATGGTCAAGCCGCCCAACAGAACAGCAGCAGTGGAACTGCCAGGGATACCCAGAGTCAGCAAAGGAATCAGAGCACCGCCAGTCACGGCGTTGTTGGCAGATTCAGGAGCAGCAATACCTTCGGGATTGCCTTGGCCAAACAGTTCAGGATGCTTAGAACTGTTTTTAGCCATATTCAGGCCAACCCAGGAAGCAATGTCGCCGCCGGCACCGGGCAGGATACCGACAAACACGCCCACAACAGAACATTTCAAAATCAGAGGCAGCAAGCTAAGGAATTCAGACATGGGAGGAAGGAAGCGTCCCTTGATCTCAGCCTCTTCTTTCACGGTAGAGTGACCCATCCCGCGCTCTTCCGCCTGAATCATAACCTGAGAAATGGAGAACAGACCGATCATGGCGGGGATCAGGCTGACACCACCTAACAGAGCAGGGATCCGGAAGGTAAAGCGGGCGTATGCATCAGGGGACATACCTACTAAGCCAGCCACAAGGCCGATAGCACCAGCGATCAGGCCCTTAATAACGGACTTACCGGCCAAGCTGGCGATCAGCGTCAGGCCGAAAATTGCGATCAGGAAGTACTCCGAAGAACTAAAGGCCAAGGAAACCATAGCCAGCAACGGAGCAATGACCAACAGAGCAATGGAACTAATGACACCACCGATACAGGAAGAAACTGTTGAAATACCAATGGCGTGCAATGCTTCACCCTTCTGGGTCATGGGGTAACCATCCAGCGCAGTAGCCGCAGAACTGGGGGTACCAGGGGTATGGATCAAGATAGCGGAGATAGACCCGCCATAGATTGCAGAGGTATAGATGGATGCCAACATGGTCAAAGCCGCAGTGGGATCCATACCGTATGTAACCGGGATCAACAAAGCGATACCCATGGTAGCACTCAGACCGGGCAGAGCACCGATCACCATGCCGCCTACTACACCCACAATCAAACCAAGCGCTGTATGCGGAGTAAACAAATTAATAAAACTACCTGCTAATGCTTCTAACATAATTTCAATATCCCCCTTCCGTTAAAACAGGATGCCACTGGGAAGGGCGACCTTGAGTTGATAAACAAACAGCACATAGATGAAGCCCAGCATAATGGCAGTTGTTAGAACCATCTGGGGAATTTTGCGGTATCCCATCCACACCATCATCACCAGCATAAAAACTCCGCTGGTTACAAAGAAGCCAACTACATCCAACAACAAGGTGTAGGCTAGGATCATCAAAAAAGCGATCATGGGATTGATCATTTCTTTGACGGTAACCACTCCACAGTCATGGCTGGGTTTTTTACGGAAATAGATGGAACGTCCAGTTAGGATCAACCCTAAGAAGGTAAAGATTCCCGTAACCACCAAGGTATAGGGACGAGTTCCATCGGGCATCCCCAAAGCATTGATTACTCCGAAAATACCAATACCGGAGACAATCAAGCCGATCACAAGGTCTTGAATTCTCGTTCTTTCCATTGTTTGAATGATCTCCTCTTTCTTATTTTACCGATTGTCATAAATGTCTCTCCTTCACTATGACGAACTGCATCGCCCCCTCTCTATTTTCTTGCCCCTGGCCTCAGTGCTGGTCGGTGAACAACTTCAGGTTTCCATTTTCATCAAAAGGAACTTCCTGATATTCACTTACCACTTCGACCGGCATAACTGCAGCCTTGACCGCCGCCTCGGACATATACACCTCATCCAGATATTTGGTGCTTCGAATAATAACCATACGAATATCTTCTGAGTGTACTTGGCCGCACAGTTTTACACAGCCTTGAAAAACTTCCTTATCGTTGGCCAAAACCATAGGAATGCGCGTGCTGTTTGGCTCTGTGGAAGTCAGGGTATTCACATAAGAAGCCTCAAAATCGACCGAATCGTACATATGCTTCGGCATAAAATCAGCCAACCCCATACCATTGGCGTTGCCTTCAGATTTTTCCGTCACATTCAGAACGCCCAATTTAATGGTCTCTGGTCCACCAGATGCTGCTCTGGTGTGGTACCGACCAATAATATTGGTATCCATGCCACAACCGCTAATTTCTTTTCCAATCTCATTGACGACTAGAACGTCTATGGTATCCAAAGCAATTCTTGGCATACGCTTCCACGCCGCCTGCAAATAACCTGGTTCTTTCTCCAAAATCTCATCTTTCTTTAACACATGCAGTTCCGCTACATGGTTATATCCATTCTCAATGGTACATACACCACACAAAATATTGAGCTTCTGCAATCCAATGGTTCCTACCGCAATGATATTTTCTGCCATGTTCTCGAAGCGGAGGAAATGGGTCATTTCAGCCCCTTTTTGCTTAGCCAATCCAATAGCTAGCATCTTCACAAGGCCGCTCTCATGCTTGCCGCGGAATGACGTATGTGGCTTCACGCGGTTTACCAAAATGATGCCATCTGCTTCATATGCATTTTTATCGATGTAAACCGGCAGCCCCTTGTCAGTTGTACCAATTTGGGCTACTTCCATGGAAGAAACTACTGGCGCCCCTGTAGTTTCTTCCGTAATCCCATATCGGCGCAAGACTTCTTCTTGTCCCTCGTCTGTGGCACCTCCATGGCTCCCCATAGCAGGGACCAAGAACGGATTGCCACCCTTTCCCTTTACAAAGCGTACAATCGTCCGAATCATCAGTGCATACTGGTCAATTCCACGGCTACCACAAGTAATTGCAATTCGTGCTCCAGGAGCAATTGGTGCACAGGTTTCCTCCAGGCCACGCATTAGAGTCCCTTCTACATCCTCCAATGTGTCGTTGTTAAATGTTTGCCGAACTTTCGCTACTTTTGGAATTGAATATCCACTTAACATTTTTGTAATCTCTGACATAATTTCTACCCTTTCCAAAAATAATTTAACAACTGTACATTCTATCACACAATATCAAAATTTAACTTCTTTTATTAACTCTTTATGATTCCTGAATACTTCCCCTTATGTTCTTTTTAGCCAGAACAATAGACTCTAAAAGAAGATATTTTCTAATATCATCT
>JBMNQA010000003.1:0-231637 GCA_050943895.1 Lawsonibacter sp. | reverse complement strand
GTTCGATAACTACGTTGGAAAAATCGATCTTTTCGGGGGCAACCGGAGCAGCTTCGGCAGGGGTCTCAGCGACCTTCTCAACCTTCTTATCGTTGTCCAAAGGTTTCATTGTGGGGAACAAAATCACTTCCCGGATGGAGTCGGAATTGGTCAGCAACATCACACAGCGGTCAATTCCAATGCCCAGCCCGCCCGTGGGGGGCATACCATACTCCAATGCCGTCAGGAAATCCTCGTCCATCATGCCGGCCTCGTCATCCCCTTTGGCCCGCAGTTCCACCTGCTTTTGAAAACGCTGGCGCTGGTCAATGGGGTCATTGAGTTCCGAGAAGGCATTTCCCATCTCACTGTGGCAGATAAACAGTTCAAACCGCTCCGTCAGCCGCGGATCTTTGGTGGAGCGCTTGGCCAGAGGCGACACATCCACGGGATGCATGGTGATAAAGGTGGGCTGAATCAGCTTTTCTTCCACGCGCTGATCAAAGCACTCGTAAAGGGCATTGCCCCAGGTGGGATCTGCCGTCTCCGGCAACTCTACTCCGATGGATTTCGCCGCGGCCACCGCCTCTTCGTCGGAAGACATGGCCATAAAATCAAGGCCGGTATACTGCTTGACCGCCTCGTGCATGGGCAGACGGGGCCAGCCGGGAGTCAAATCAATCTTCTCCCCCTGCCACTCCACCTGATAGGTGCCCAAAATCTTCTGGGCCGCAGAGGAGAGCAGATCCTCAAACAGATCCATCATATCGTTGAAGTCGGCATACGCCTGGTAAAGTTCAATGGTGGTGAACTCCGGGTTGTGCTTGGGGTCCATCCCCTCATTGCGGAAAATGCGCCCAATCTCATATACTCGGTCCATCCCGCCCACAATCAGCCGCTTCAGGGGCAGTTCCGTGGCAATACGCATATACATGTCGATATCCAGGGTATTGTGGTGGGTAATAAAAGGACGGGCCGTGGCTCCTCCGGAGATGGTGTTCAAAACCGGGGTCTCCACTTCCATATATCCTCGGCCGTCCATAAAGTCACGGACATGTTTGATAAACTGAGAGCGGATGATGAAGTTGCGCTTTACCTCCGGATTGACAATCAAATCCACGTAGCGCTGGCGGTAGCGCAGTTCCGTATTGGTCAGACCGTGAAATTTTTCCGGCAGGGGCAGCAGCGACTTGCTCAGCAGTTTGCACGTCACCACTCGGACCGACATCTCTCCCCGCTGGGTGCGAAACACCACGCCCTTAACTCCAACGATGTCTCCAATATCATACTTCTTAAAGCGGTTATATTCCGCCTCGTCCATTTCGTCCTTCCGGGCATAGAGTTGGATGCGCCCGCTCTTATCCTGCAGGTCACAGAACGAAACCTTTCCCATCCCGCGCTTGGACATCAGCCGCCCGGCAATGGATACCTCGCTGCCCTCCAGCGCATCAAAGTTTTCCTTAATTTCTGCGGAGTGGTGATCCACTTCGTACCGGGTCTCTTCAAAGGGGTTGTTCCCCTCCTGCTGCAGCTGCGTGAGCTTATCGCGGCGGATTTGCAATAGCTGGGACAGGTTTTGCTGTTCTGCCCCCGTCTCCTGATTCTTTTTCTCAGCCATGTCTTCTCTCCTATTCTCTTCCGGCTGGGTGCCGGCGTATCGGTCTGTTACCGCTCTACTTTTAAAATCTTATACTGAATGGAACCCGCCGGCGCGTCCACCGTCACGTCGTCTCCGGCATTTTTTCCCAGCAGTGCCTTACCAAAGGGGGAGTCCTCGGAAATGGCCCCATTCATGGGGTCCGCCTCCTGGGAGCCCACAATTTTGTAGGTCTGTTCCTCATCAAACTCCTTGTCCAACACTGTTACGGTGGAGCCCAGTCGGACATAGTCGCCCTGCTGTTCCTCTTCTTCCTCGATGACCACATAGTTGGTTAAAATTTCTTCCAGCTGTGCCATGCGGGAGTACAGCTTGCCCTGTTCATTCTTTGCCTCATCGTACTCGCTATTCTCCGACAGGTCGCCAAAAGAGCGGGCCTCTTTGATCAGTTCGGCTACTTCCTTCTCCCGAACTGTCTTTAAATAGTTCATTTCATCCTGAAGTTCCTTGAGCCGCTGCGGGCTCAATTTATACTCTTTTGCCATGACGCCTCGCACACCTTTCCAAAGTACAGTCTAGCGTGTCCAGACTATACATTATAATAAAGAATTGGGTAGACTAATGCAGTATGTGTCATTATAGATTCTCCGCCTTGGTCTGTCAAGTTATTTTTACCCCCTCCGCCCCCAGCTTTCCATTCTCCCACAGCGCCGTCAATAAGGGCAACTGTCCGCAGTCCTCCTGGGCTAAGGCCGGCGCCCACACCGCCATTCCGCCCAAAGAAGGTGTCGTTCCATACAGTTCCAATCTCTCCTCTGCCCGCTGCACCTGCCCGGGGGAAAACCACACGTTTGCCTGCGCGGGCTCCTCCTGAGGTAAAATGGGCACGCCAAACTCCCAGCGCAGCCACTCCGCCAACTCCCGCCCGCCCCGCGGGGCCGCTATGACCAGGTGGCGCACCTTTGGGCACAGTTCCGTCGCCACCCGCATCATGTCTCGATCTGCCCGATTTCCCACCAGGGCCACAGTAGCCCGATCTGGCGCAGTCCCCTGCCGCTCCAGGTAGCGCAGCGTCAACCGCGCACCCTGTGCCTTTAAAAATGGGGCGGGATCAATCCCTGTAACTCCCTCCTGCTCCAGCAGATCCCACCGGGCAAATTCTGCAGGCACCAGCGCCCGCAGCGCCCCCCATCGGCGAAGAGACCGGCCTGCCCGCCGCAGCCGCCGCTCTCCCCACCAGCCCTCCGGGTCGGCCCAGACTCGAAGCACTTTCAGCCCGTATAGTTCCGCTTGATGCGCTCTCCCATGTCCCCGTTTTTCCCACGCCAATTGACCAATCATAGCCCATTTCCTCCTTCCCAACAAAGTATGCACCTTTCCCTTGCGATATTTTCCCAAGAAAAAACTCCGGACAAAATTGTCCGGAGTTTTTTCTTTCCTATGGACAGCCGGTCGCTACCCCAAGAGTCCCTGTAACTCCCCTAGCAGTTCCATTCCTTTAAATTTCAAAACGTACCCCTCACTATTTCGGGTCATCAGATTTGCCTGTTCGGGGGTAAATGCCCCCGCCTGGGTTGCCTCTTCTACCGTTTGGCTGGCTGCACCCAGGCACAGCGGCGGGAAAGCCACACACCACCAATTTTGCCCTTCGCCCTCTCCAATGACAATGCGCAAGGCGGTATATTCCCCCGCCGGAAGAGCGAAGTCCTGATATTCCTTCGTGGGAAACCAGCACTCGGTCATCTGGGCGGATACCGGGTAGTCGCACCCCCACTCCTCTACCACCGCTCGACCCGCATCCTCCAGAGCACCCAAATGTTCCTCCAAGGCCTGCCTTGCCTGCTCCAGGGTAGCGCCTTTGGGATAAAGTGCCTGCGCTTGCTCCAGGACCCGATCCCGCACCGCCAATTTCAGCGCCTGATCCTCTTCCTGGTCAGAGTTGGCAATCACATGGAAGCGGATAACCTGCTGGGCCAACTCGGTCTGTTCCCGTTCCAACCAGGTGCCCAACACAAGCGCAAATAAGATTCCAAACATTAGGGCCAATTCCCACCGTTTTAGCTTTCTATCCATATTTCCTCCCCGGCAGCGGGCCGGGAAAGCCGGCGGGCCGCCCACACTGGTTTCAAATCTCTTCCAGTATGGACGACCCGTCCTGTTTCTAAACCGTATGCACCAAAAAAGTTTCTTTGTGCTGCTGGGAAAGGGGTTCTGCCGCCTTACGCGCCAACTCCTCCTGGTCAAATAGACCGAATACGGTGGGACCGGTCCCACTCATATTGGCGCCCAGCGCCCCCATTTGGATCAGCGTATTTTTGATCTCCCGCACCCAAATTTGTTGACGTTCTGGCAGAACATCCTCAAAAATGTTGTACATTCGACGGGCAACTCCCGCCAAATCTCCGTTTTCCAGCGCCTGCAACACCCCATCGGTATCCGGTCGGCAGCGCAGCCGCACCCCATCCAGCCGTCCGAACAGTTCCGGAGTGGACACAGAAAACTCTGGCTTGCACACCACAACCCAGCATTTCGGCAAGCTGGGCAAAGCAGTCAGCACTTCCCCTCGTCCCTCCGCCAGAGCAGTGCCTCCTAAAACGCAATAGGGCACGTCGGAGCCTATGTGCTCTGCCAAAGCCATCAGTTCTTCCCGAGAGAAGGGCTCTCCCTCCAGCTGGTTCAAGGCCCGGAGCACTGCCGCTGCATCGCTGCTCCCGCCCGCCATCCCTGCACACACTGGAATCTGCTTGGTCAGACGGATTTCCAACCCGGGCATTGGCTTTCCAAGGGCCTGGTAGTAGACCATGGCAGCCTTTCCCGCCAAATTTTTTTCTCCTCCGGGCAGAAAATGCAAATTACTGAAAACCCGTAGCCCTGGCTCCTCCCGCTTCTCCACCGTCAGGGCATCGGTCAGGGAGATGGACTGCATCACCATGCGCATATCATGGTATCCATCTGGCCGTTTTCCCAACACATCCAGGGTCAAATTCAGTTTTGCCAGAGCTTGTATCTCCACACTCACCGCTCCTCTCTTTCTGGCCTCTCAGTCCCGGATTTTCCGCGCCTCCAGATAAAAGCGCTTATCCTGGGCCTCCCCCATGGAGAAGGTCTTTCGGGGCAGGACTCCGTCATGGATAACAGTGGGAAAGAGTTCTTCCTTTCCCATAGAGGGGAGCAGGAAGGCAATGGTGTCCTCCCGTCCCCGGACTAAACTCCGGGCCACATCCGCTCCATGGATATAATCAATCCGGGCGCCGGGGTGTCTGGCCAAATAGTCGTCCAAAAAGTTCTGCAGGGTGCCCACCGGCAACTGGGCAGCAGGTTGCATCACCCGGATGCAGCCCTCGCCGCTCCCCCATCCCTCTCGGCTTGCACAGGCATAAAAGATCAGGTGCTCTCCCTGCCCGGTCCCACTCAAGCGACCCTCCCGGATGGCCTTGGAAAATTCGGCCAGAAGTTCCTCCGGCTCCACGCCAAACACCACCCGATGAATGGGTTCAAACTCCAGAGATGGGTCGTGGAGATTTACCAATTCGCAAAGTGCATACCGGGCCGGCAGCGTCTCCCACTGCTCCGGCGGTGTCAGCCGCTTCTGCCGTTCGTAGCACTCTTTCGCCGTCGCCAGAGAGTGATTTCCATCCCCCACCGCAAACAGCAAAACCGGTTCCTCTTTTAGCTGATACCGCTTGTGAAAGGCCTCCGGATCCGCCAGTGCACACAGCGCCTTGGCCACCTGCTCCTGCTGCTCCTGGGTCAGTAGCCAGCCTTTGATATGCCCGCCCTGTTCCATCAGTTCAAAATCATATACCGGCGTCATCTTCTCCGTCTGGCCGGACAGAGGCTCCAGAACAGTCTGTTCCGGATCATCCGCCAACAGCATCACATGGGGCAATTCCACTGGGGCATTTTTCCGCACTGCAACCCGTGGCGGAATGCGAGAGAGAACCGTCCCCTCAGTGGCCCGAACCAGCGTGGAGGCTCCGGGCTCATAGTCGTATTGCTCCAAATCCACCATCCCTACCAGGCCGCGGCGCACAGCACCGCTGTGCAGCTGACGCTCCACATAGATCAGGCTATCCGGGTACACGGCAAAAAGCCCCTCCCGCAGGTAGCGGGTCATGGTCTGGTTGATTTCCATGATATCCGTCTCTACATTGGGCCCCTCCAGACAACTCTCCGGCAGGATCATGCGCAGGGTGGAGGGGGCTCGTCCCACCCTCTCCTCCACTCGCTGCCAATACTCCGGCTGGGAGGTATACTGGTCGCACGCCACTACCGACCACAATTCCATGTCACACCCCTGTGGGAGTAGAATATCAGCCGGACGAAATGGCAGTGACTCAAAGGAATTTTTCATTGTGCTCTCCTCCTCAAAACCTCTGGACCGCGTCAATCCAACACCTTTCGAATGGCGGAAAGCAAGTCGTCAAATTCCTCATAGGCCGGCAGTTCCGGATGGTCCGCTTTGATTTTTTCCGTGCTCTTAAATAGGAAGCCGGCTTTGCTGGCCTGAATCATTCCCAGGTCATTGTAACTGTCCCCTGCAGCGATGGTCTGGTACCCAATGGACTGCAAAGCCTTCACTGTGGTCAGTTTCGACTGGGGGCAGCGCATCTCAAAACCGGTAATCTCTCCGCTGGGGGCCACCTTCAAGGTGTTACAGAAGATGGTGGGCCAGCCCAGCTTCTCCATCAGCGGTTTGGCAAATTGTTCAAAGGTATCGCTGAGAATGATAACCTGGGTGAGGGAGCGCAGTTCGTCCAAAAATGCCTTGGCCCCAGGCAGCGGATCGATGGTGGCAATGGTTTGCTGAATTTCCTTCAGCCCCAAGCCGTGTTCCTTTAAAATTCCCAGACGCCAGCGCATCAATTTGTCGTAATCCGGCTCGTCCCGTGTGGTGCGCTTCAGTTCCGGAATCCCGCTGGCTTCTGAAAAAGCAATCCAAATTTCAGGTACGAGTACCCCTTCCATATCCAAACAGACAAGATTCATGTTCATTTTCCCTCGCTCTCGTTGTCTTATTCGCTCTCTCGCCCCTGCTTGCGCCGCAAGTTGGTCAAGAAGTTATCCAACCGACTGACAGCCTCTGCAATATCCTTCATGGAAGCTGCATAACAGGCACGGACATATCCCTCTCCCCCCGGGCCAAAGGCGTTACCAGGGATAACCGCAACCTTTTCCTCCATCAAAAATCGCTCGCAGAATTCCTCGCTGCTCAGGCCGGTAGACTGGATGCAGGGGAATACATAAAATGCCCCCTTGGGTTCAAAACAAGTCAGCCCAATCCGGTTGAGATTTTCCACCAAATAGCGCCGGCGGCGGTCGTACTCCTCCCGCATATGTTCAATGTCTCCGTCCCCGTTGCGCATAGCCTCCACCGCAGCATACTGACTGGTGGTCGGGGCAGACATAATCCCAAACTGGTGCAGCTTGGTCATGGCCGCCACAATTTCCTTAGGGGCGCAGACATACCCCATGCGCCATCCGGTCATGGCGTGGCTCTTGGAAAATCCATTGACAACCACGGTCCGCTCATACATGTCGGTCAGGTTGGCCATGGACACATGCCGCTGGCCGTAAGTCAACTCCGCATAAATCTCATCCGAAATCACCATAATATCCGTCCCGCGAAGCACCTGGGCAATGGCCTCCAAGTCCCGCCGCTCCATGATTCCGCCGGTGGGATTGCTGGGGAAGGGCATTACCAGGACCTTGGTTTTGGGCGTAATGGCTGCCTTTAACTGTTCCGGTGTGAGTCGGAAGTTGTTTTCCGCTTTCAACTCCACGTACACCGGCACACCACCCGCCATCTCTGCCAGCGGTCCATAGCACACAAAGGAAGGAACCGGAACGATGACCTCATCCCCCGGATTGACCAGCACGCGCAGTGCTAGGTCAATGGCTTCGCTTCCTCCCACGGTTACTAAAATTTGGCTGTTATAGTCATATTGCAGGTCAAAGCGGCGGTTTAAGTAAGAGGAAATTTCCCGGCGCAACTGCAGCATTCCGGCGTTGGAGGTGTACTTGGTGTGGCCACGCTCCAAGGAATAGATGCCGGCGTCCCGGATGTGCCAGGGAGTTACAAAATCAGGTTCTCCAATGCCCAGGGAGATGGCATCGGTCATCTCCTCTAAAATATCAAAGAACTTCCGGATTCCCGACGGCTTGATCCCCTGGATCTTTTGGTTGAGAATTTGATCATAGTTCATACGAAAATATACTCCCTTTCCTCCGGCTCCTGGGGACGATAAACCAGGTGCTTCTCTTTGTATTTTTTCAAGATAAAGTGGGTGGCCGTCCCCGTTACGCCCTGAATGGGCGCAAGCCGCTCCCCAACAAATTGGGCCACTTCCCGCAGTGTCCGCCCGGAAATGATCACCGTCAAATCAAAAGAGCCGCTCATCAAATACATGCTCTCCACTTCATCATACTGGTAGATGCGCTCTGCAATCCGGTCAAAACCGTCTATGGACTGCGGGGTAACATTTACTTCAATCAGAGCCGTCACGGTCTCCCGCCGCACCCGTTCCCAGTCGATAATTGCCTTATAGCCCAGGATCACCCGCTCCTCTTCATACTTTCGGATGGCTGCCTTTGCCTCCTGTACGGATACCCCTGCTGCTGCGGCAATCTGCTCCACGCTCATGGTGCAGTCTTGTTCCAATAATTCCAACAGCTTTTCCATGGACGGTCTCCTCCCATTCTTTTCCATTTTTGTCGAACACTGCTGCAATGCGGTGTTCCAAATATTATACACGGATCCCGTCTTAATTACAATCCCGTACTTCGCCCGCAAAAGCAAAAGGACAGCCGCATTGATCGGCTGTCCTTTCCTGCTAAGGCCGCCATCCATCCATGGCCTGCTCTAATTTTTCCAACGCCTTTTTTTCAATTCGCGATACATAGGAGCGGCTGATGCCACAACAAGTAGCAACCTCTCGCTGAGTCTGGGGTGGTCGATCATCCAAACCATACCGCCGCACAATAATCATTCGCTCCCGAGGAGTTAGACAGGTATCAACATAGCGCCTCACACGTTGGCACGCATCTCGCGTATCCAACTCCTCCAACATGGTGTCATCCACTGCGATCACATCCATCAGCGACAAAGAGCCCCCATCCCCGGCGGACTCCAATGTGTCGGCCAGGGAAACTTCCCCTTGCAGTTTCCGCTGGGAACGAAAATACATCAAAATCTCGTTTTCAATACAGCGGCTTGCATAGGTTGCCAGGCGCACATTTTTGTCCGCTTTAAAGGTGGAGATTCCTTTAATTAAGCCGATGGTTCCAATGGAGATCAAGTCGTCCTGGTCTCCCGACTGTGCATAGTATTTCTTTACAATATGTGCCACCAGACGCAAGTTGTGTTCTACCAATTCATTTCTGGCCTCAATATCCCCCTGCGCCCACCGTTCCAGGCACTCCCGCTCTTCCGCTGCCTTTAGCGGACGAGGAAAAGAGCCACCGCCTCCTGATAAACGCAGTGTAAAGAATAGTCCGTTCATGATTAAATAAATCGCCGGGGACAGCATAGACAACACCTCCGCTCTCACCATATTCCCTCGTTTCCTCCCCCATGCTTTGAATTTTCCTTGGCCGAGCCCTCTTTTTTGCATCAAGGCAAAGAAAAGCCGGGCAATGCCACATTCTCTGGCATTGCCCGGCTTTTCTTTTTTTAATGTTTGGTCAGTTTTTGCTGCCTTGGTTTTCCCGATCCTGGCAAATTAAAAGTCGAAGCGCTTCAATTCCCACTTGGATTGCAGACGAGGTGTCGTGTGATTCCTTCTGATCCAAACCCGCCGCCTCCCGCTCCTGATTCCAAATCACATGGAACACCGACCCGCAGCGCACTCCGCGCGCTGCCGCAACTGCAAAGAGTGCAGCCGACTCCATCTCCGACGCCAAAACCCCCAGCCGCTTCCACGCCTGCCACTTCTGCTCCAATTCATAAGATACCGGCATACGCCCGGGAGAATGTTGCCCATAAAAGGAATCTTTGCACTGCACCACACCCGCGTGCCAGGGTTTTCCCAGGTTCTTACAACTCTGCACCAAGGCACTTGCTACCTGAAAATCCGGCACCGCGGGCCACTCAATGGGGGCGTATTCTCGGCTTGTCCCTTCCATTCGCACGGCTCCGGTAGCCACCACCACATCTCCACTTTGTACATCTACATGGATCCCCCCACAAGTCCCGACCCGTATAAAGGTATGGCTGCCCAGATTCGCCAGTTCTTCCATGGCGATGGCTGCGGAAGGTCCCCCAATTCCCGTGGATACTACACTCACCTTTTCCCCTAGAAGCGTACCAGTCCAAGTCTCGTATTCCCGGTTCGTCTTTACATGAACCGGGTGCTCAAAATACTGCGCAATTGCACTGCATCGTCCTGGATCCCCAGGCAAAATGCAGTAGCGCCCCACATCCCCAGACTTACACTGAATATGAAATTGCACTTGTCGCTGTTGTTCCTTCACCGCTACGTCGCCCCTTTCTCTGGAACACTTCTTTCCTTCTTGGATTTTTTTATCCTATCATATCCTCCCCTTCTTTTTCAAGAGATGCTAAGTTTTCCTACCTTATTATTTGGCCCCTGTTAAGATTATCATCCTTCTCTTGCATTCCACTTTCCTTTTCGCTATAATCCATCATGATAGCGATCTCGATTCCCTTGCAAGATTTCTCTGGCTGCGTCTATCCGCTTCCAGCCCTCTCTTCAGGCGGCAGTTTCCTTTTTGAATCTGCCGTCCCCACTGAAAGCAATGCCCTCCCCGCTCAAGTTCCTTGGGCGGGTCCATTTTACTCCATTGCAATATGCGAATCGGTTAGAAAGGATGCTCTTAGATGAAGATCGTCATTGTAGGTAATGGCAAGGTTGGCTTTTCCCTGGTAGAACAGTTGGTAAAAGAAAAGCACGACGTCACGGTAGTCGACATGCGGGAAAGTTCTTTGCGCCGGGCTTCTGACCTGTTGGATATCATGACCGTACGCGGCAACGGCGTCTCCACCGACACACTGCGCGAAGCTGGTGTCGACACTGCTGATTTACTGGTGGCTGCTACCAACTCCGACGAAGTGAACATGGTCTGCTGCTTAATCGCCAAAAACCTGGGCACCAAATACACCATTGCCCGCATTCGCAACCCGGAATACAACGCCACTTTATCCGAGTTGCGG
Organism: Lawsonibacter sp.; assembly: GCA_050943895.1. Taxonomy (GTDB): domain Bacteria; phylum Bacillota; class Clostridia; order Oscillospirales; family Oscillospiraceae; genus Lawsonibacter. The sequence goes on along the minus strand of JBMNQA010000003.1, from coordinate 220,889 downwards.
AAAAATTTAAAAATTGATACGGTCATCAACCCAGAAAGTGCAACGGCAGTGGAAATTTCTCGCCTGCTCCGTTTCCCAGCTGCAGCCAATATCGAAACCTTTTGCCGGGGCAGAGTGGAACTGGTGGGATTTCGTCTGCAACAGGGAGACTTTCTCATCGGCAGTCCTCTCCATACCCTGTCCAACCAGATAAAAAAGCTGCCCCTGCTCTTTTGTGCTGTGGAGCGAAATGGTCAAGTGATCATCCCCAACGGCTCCTTCACTCCAGATGTGGGCGATAAACTTTACATGGTTGGCAGGCCGGACAGTCTGGACCAATTTTTCCGTATTCTCGGCCGCTATGCGCCCAAAATTAACCAAGTCTTTCTGGTGGGCGGGGGTAAAATCTCCACCTATCTGGCCAACATTCTGGACAAAATGGGGATGCGCCTGAAAATCGTAGAGCAGGATATCGACCGCTGCCGCATTCTAAGCGAACGCTTTCCAAAAGCGATGGTGATCCGTGGCGATGGCACCGATCAGGAGTTGCTGGAAGCGGAAAACTTGGCCGCCTGTGACGCTTTTGTGGCACTAACCGACCGGGATGAAGATAACCTCATTATCTCCCTTTATGCAACTCAGCTGGGGCTTAATAAAGTCATTACCAAGTGTAACCGGCAAAACTATGCCGGAATTGCCCAGTCCGTGGGCTTAGACAGTGTGATCTCTCCCAAATTTATTACCGCCTCCCACATTCTCCGTCTGGTGCGTGGAATGCAAAACTCGGAAGGCAGCGTTATGAACTCCCTACACCGGATCGCCGACGGCGCGGCGGAAGCCATGGAGTTTACGGTCAGCACCTCCACCCGCCATTTGGGAATTTCCTTGCGCGACCTCCGTCTTCGCCCCGGCATTCTGATTGCCGTCATCGTCCGTGGGCAGCAAATCATTATTCCGGAAGGTTCCTCCTGTCTTCAGGCCAATGACAATGTCATCATTATCTCCAGCAATAGTGGGATTCTGGACCTGAACGACATCTACGACGAAGAACAAGCTGTCCCCGGCACAGCGGGAGGCTTACAATGAATTTTAAGCTGGTTCTAAAAGTAGTCGGCAATGTGCTAAAGTTGGAAGCTGTTGCCATGGTGCTTCCCCTGCTGGTGGCCGCTCTTTATCAGGAAGACCTCCTTCCATTCCTTTTCAGCATTTTGCTTGTGGGTGTGACTGGTTTTATTCTCTCCTCCATCCCCACAAAGAAACACTTCTATATCCGTGAGGGCTTTGCCAGTGTGGGTCTCATCTGGATTATTACCGGTCTTGTAGGTGCCCTCCCCTTCTGGTTCAGCGGGTATTTTTCCTCCCTGGCAGACTGCATCTTTGAATCCTGCTCCGGCTTTACCACAACGGGTGCCTCCATCCTAACCGACATTGAAGCACTGCCCAAGGGGATCCTGTTTTGGCGCTCCTTCACCCACTGGCTGGGCGGCATGGGCGTTTTGGTTCTGGCCACTGCCGTCATCCCCTCCCTGGGCATTCGTTCCCACTACCTGACCCAGGCCGAAACCCCGGGTCCGGTCTTCTCCAAACTGGTTCCCAAGCAGTCCCAGACCTCTAAAATTCTGTACAGCATCTATTGTGTACTTACTTTGGCGGAAGTGGCCTGTCTCAAGCTGGCCGGCATGCCCCTATATGACGCTTTTATCCACGCCTTCGGCACTGCCGGCACCGGTGGCTTCTCCAACCGCAACGCCAGTGTGGGCGCCTATGGCAGTTTTGCCATTGACATGATTATCTCCATTTTTATTCTTCTGTTTTCCCTCAACTTTGCCGTATATTTCTTACTCCTCACCCGTAAGTTTAAAGAGGTACTGCGCAGCGATGAACTCCGCTTCTTCCTGCTGGTGGTGGCCGGGGCAACGATACTGATTTCCATCAACATTTACCACTTGTACGATGGGCCGCTCCAGACCTTCCAGTACGCCTTTTTCCAGGTCTGCTCCATCATCTCTACCACGGGATTTGCTACCACCGACTGGTCTTTCTGGCCCAACTTCTCCCATTTCCTGCTGGTGATTCTGATGTTCTGCGGGGCCTGCGCCGGATCTACCGGCGGCGGCATGAAATGTTCCCGCGTGTTGATCTTACTGCGCTCCATTCGTCGGGAAATTCACCACATTGTTCACCCCAATTCTGTGGAAGTGGTCAAGTTGGATGGCAAAGTAGTGGATGAGGACACCATTCGTTCCATTCTCGTCTTTGTAGGCTGCTATATCGCCATTATTCTTTCTGCAGCATTGATTATTTCCCTGGATAACTTCTCTTACACCGTCTCCTTTACCTCCGCCTTAACTTGCGTCAGTAATGTGGGTCCGGGCCTGGAAGTGGTGGGGCCAGCCGGGAATTTTTCTGCCTTCTCCGCCTTGTCCAAACTGGTCATGTCGCTTTGCATGATCATTGGCCGACTGGAGATTTTCCCCATTCTCGTTCTATTCAGCCGCCAATCCTGGCGAAAAGTCTAATTTTATTAACTTCTTTCCTTATTAGGCCAGCAAGTCCTTTAACTTTGGACTTGCTGGTTTTTTTCTTTGTTAATTGTGCATTTCGAAAAGAATTCTCTTGCATTTTTCTTTCTATGTGCTACAATACTACCATAACATTACGCTTGGGGTGTTTCAAAACAGTTGAAGCTTTTCCTTCATGCGTAAAAAGGGAGTGTAAGACTTTGAGCAACATGTTCTGGATTGGAATTGCAGGTGCATTGGCAGCAATTCTCTTCGCCTACATCCAAAGCCAAAAAGTCCGGGCCTTTTCAGAAGGCAACGACACCATGAAGAAGATTGCCTCCGCCATCCGGCAGGGCGCAAACGCTTACCTCAGGCACCAGTATGCCACGGTAGCAAAGGTCTTCTTTGTGGTGTTTTTCATACTGCTGGCCTTAGCCCGCTTTCAAATGCTGGATAACTGGTTTATCCCCTTCGCATTTCTCACCGGCGGGATCTATTCCGCTCTGGCCGGCTTTGTTGGAATGAAAATTGCCACCTCTGCCAACGCCCGCACTGCCCAAGCCGCCAGCGAGAGCCTGAACAAAGGACTGAACGTGGCTTTCTCCTCCGGCGCAGTAATGGGCTTTACCGTGGTAGGTCTGGGACTGTTTGACATATCCGTGTGGTTCCACATTTTAAAGTACATCGCCAACTTTGATGCCGCCAAAATCGCACAGACCATGGTCATGTTCGGCATGGGCGCCTCGTTCATGGCTCTGTTCGCCCGGGTGGGCGGCGGTATCTTTACCAAAGCTGCCGACGTAGGCGCCGACCTGGTGGGTAAAGTGGAAGCAGGGATTCCCGAGGACGACCCCCGAAACCCCGCCACCATCGCAGACAACGTGGGCGACAACGTGGGCGATGTAGCCGGTATGGGTGCTGACCTGTATGAGTCCTATGTCGGTTCCATCCTCGCCACCTTCGCGCTGGGTGTTGCCGCCTATCCGGAGCAGTCATGGAACGCCATGCTTCTCCCCATTGCCCTGGCTGTGGTAGGCATTTTGTGCTCGATCTTCGGCTCCTTCCTCATCCGCACCAAGGAGGGCGCTTCTCAGCGGGAACTGCTGGGGACCCTGCGCAAAGGCACTTACACCGCTGCGGTTTTAGCCGCCGTGATTGCCGCTCCCCTCACGTACTTCATTCTAGGCAACTGGGGCGTGTATGTCGCCATTTTGTGCGGCTTGGTGGGCGGCTGTGCCATCGGTTACTTTACCGAATACTACACCTCCGACACCTACAAGCCCACTCAGGGCCTGGCCGACTCCACCGAAACGGGCGCTGCCACCACCATTATCGGCGGTCTGTCCCTGGGAATGCTGTCTACCATTGCTCCAATTCTCATTGTCGGAGTAGCTGTCATCGTCTCTTTCCTGGCCGCCGGCGGCACCATGACCACCGCCTCCGAGAATTATACTCTGCTCTTCTCCAAGGGACTGTACGGAATCGGCATTGCCGCTGTGGGCATGCTGTCTACCCTGGGCATCACCCTGGCCACCGACGCCTACGGCCCTGTGGCTGATAACGCAGGCGGTATTGCAGAGATGTCCGGCTTAGGGGAAGAGGTCCGGGAGCGCACCGATGCTCTGGACTCCCTGGGCAACACCACCGCTGCCACCGGCAAGGGCTTTGCCATCGGCTCCGCCGCCCTCACCGCCCTGGCTCTGCTGGTCAGCTATGTGGACATTGTAAAAGCAAAAATGGAGCACGCCCCCGATCTCTCCCTGACCAATCCCGCGGTGCTGGTAGGCCTCTTCATCGGCGCCATGCTCACCTTTGTCTTTGCCGCATTTACCATGAGTGCCGTACAGCGGGCCGCCCAATCCATCGTGGTGGAAGTGCGTCGCCAGTTCCGCGAAATTGCCGGCATCATGGAAGGAACCACTGACCCGGACTATGCCTCCTGCGTCGGCCTTTGTACCAAGGGAGCTCTGCGGGAAATGGTAAAGCCCTCTCTATTGGCCATCATCGTTCCCATTCTTACCGGCTTGATCCTCTCGGTCGAAGGGGTAGTGGGACTGTTGGGCGGTGTATCCGTCACTGGCTTTGCCGTTGCGGTATTTATGTCCAACGCCGGCGGCGCCTGGGATAACGCCAAGAAATACATCGAAGCCGGACACCACGGCGGCAAAGGTTCGGAACAACATAAAGCCGCCGTAATTGGCGATACAGTAGGCGATCCCTTCAAAGATACCTCTGGCCCCTCCCTGAACATCCTGATCAAGCTGGTATCCACGGTATCCATCGTCTTCTCCGGCCTGATCGTCAACTTCCATCTGCTGTAAGTTTTAAGCAATCACCTCTTCTCAAACAGACAAAGCCCCCGCGTCTAAAGACGCAGGGGCTTTGTTTCTTGTAGAGTGCTCTTCCCTAAGACGCAATCAAATTAAGCCATCTCGCGGACCAACTTGCAAAACGCCCGGGGGTTTACATTATCCTCCGCTACTACATTGGCTTTCTTTCCCACCAGAGCAAACAACCCCAGCAGGGAGCGAGCATCCAACATGAGTGTGCCAGAACTTAACCAAACCTCAAAAGGAGTGCTGCAAGCCAGCCGGTTGATCTTCTCGATCTGAGAGCGGTCCTTAATTTCAATCTCTCGTACCATAACTTGATTCCTCCGATCACTTTCATTCCCACGCGCCACACAAATTTCAGGAACTCTTCCCAATCCGGGCGCGGTGTGACCATCCTTTCCAATGGTCACACGTATTTTATCAGGGGGACTGGCTTGCGTCAAGAACGATCATTGTTGAATATGCATAATGAAAACGATTTCATTTTGTATATAATAACGAATCGCAAGTTAATTTGTTCCACACCAGTCCGCAATCCTCCATGGATAGAGGCACGTTCCCCCTTGTGACACTCTGTCCCCTTATCCCTGTTTTCTGCCCTTTGTATTTCCTATCCCCTGCGGCATACCGATTATTTTCTGCCAAAACACAAAAGGCCCGCCCACCGTTGTAGTGGGCGGGTCCCTTTTCTGTTTTCCATCGGGACAGACTGATTCCTTTTTCAAGTCTCATCCCACAGATCAAAAAGTTGGATGGCACTTTGGATGGTTTCAAATTTACCTCCAAACAAAATGCCCGATGCAGAATACTGTTTGGCTGTCATGAGGGGATAATTCCACCAGCCGGTCTGATGCGTATAGTTGCTCCAGGAGTTGATAATCCACCCCTCCTCTACCATTTCCACCTCGTAAGAGACGTAACCCCGGCAATTTTCCCCTACCAGTGGCAGAGAGAAGACGGCAAAGAGGTCGTTTCGGTTGGATTCTCCCCAGAAAATAGACTGAGACGTGTAATCTTCCATTCCCAACGAGTAGAAATCGCTGGCAAAGGTCGTTCCATTCCGGTCATAGAGCACCTGGCCAGATGGCGCTCCCACTCGTCGCCAGCCCTCATTCTCCTGATCCGTCGGCCAAATTTTCATGCATTCTGTTCCGCCAATTCCTCGCTCTCCCTGCCAGAAGAAGTGATGGATGATTCTCCAGTTTCCGTTCTCCAACTCCACCGCAATATCAGAGGTCTTTAATTCTTTCACATCGTACACGGTATGAATCTGCGTAACATTACCCGCTGTTTGCCTCACTTCTCGCCCTTTATTGAGGGGATGTTCATCAACCTCTACCGTCACCCCCACCGCTCCACTCAGGGCGGCAAGATCTTCTGCCGTCAAATCGGCAAGCACCTGCTCCGGCAATCCCAATAGACGGAGATGGTCCGCAGTCTCTTCCAACTGAGCCTGTTCACTTTGTTCCACCGCAGCCCAATCCATGGGGTAGCGGCCAAACAACAGACCGGCCAGAGGAATGGAAACCAGAAGCGCAGCAATCCAGATGCCCCAGATCGCCCAATCGGATACCCGCATCCCAGCAGCCTGCACCTCATACCCTGCCCCATCCAGTAAGCTAGGTACTCTAGCCATATTGCGCAGGATAACAAAGTAGAGCACCGCAATGGGGAGAAGGATAAGCAGACCCTGCGCCTCCACCATGCCCAGGGCACACAACATAAGATAAAACCACACCAGCGCCCCGGCCGCTCCCGCCCGATCTGGCTGTCCCGCCTTTCGACGCACGGCACGAATTCCTTGCCATAGACAGATATACTGGATCAACGGAGGTATCAGTGACAGGTAGCGCCAAGGCCCCGGCCCCTCCTCCGCCCACCAGCACGTTGCGCTGCAGACCAAGGTGACAAATAAACTGACCGTCTCATAACAGCTGATTAGCCAGCAGGCAGTAAACCAGCCATTTTCCCTCCGCAAGGTCCGAAATCCCAGAAACAATAGTATTGTTCCCACAGAAAGCATCAACTGCGGCAGATTCCAAAGATTCAATGTACAGGTAGTGAGGATAATGCCGGCCACAATGCGGCTGGTCGCCCGTTTCCAGGGGGTAATCTGCTCTACCACCTCTTCCGGAGGCGGCAAAGACGTCAATTTCTCTTCCAAGGCACGGTCAAATTCCCGGTCTTCCATTACAGCCCGTCACCTCCCAGTTCCTTTCGCAGCCGCTTGCGCAGCCGGTGCAGACGTCCCTCTACTCCCCTCTGAGTTAGCCCCAATTCCGCCGCCATCTGCGCGGTGGATTGTAGATAATAATATTTTCGATAAAACAGCGCCCGTTCCTCCTGGCTCAGTTGGGCAATGGCCACTTCCAACCGCCTGGTCTGTTCCTTTTGCAGTAAAGCTTCCTCCGGTGTAGGTGCCGGGTCCCGGAACCCTGTTTCCAGCACCTCTTCCCCCTCCCGGCGAGACAGCCCTCTGCGCCGGTTGCACGCCATGTTTCGAGCCAGGACAGACAGCCACGCCGTTAAACTGCCTCGCTCTGGATCATAGCGTTCCATCTTTCTCCAAATTTGCAGAGAGATATCGGATAGACATTCTTCCCGTTCCCTGGGATCGGACAAAATCGGAGCCACTACATACCGCAGCAGCGGCCCATACTGCCGGAGCAACTCATCCAGCGCCTCCTGCTTCCCCCGCTTTATCTGTTCCGCCAATTCCCGCTGGTCCATCCCACTCCCTCCTCTCTTTGCTCTGTCTACTTTACTATACACCTCAATTTCATCGCATCCCACGCTTTTTCTTTCCTTTTTTTAATTTTTTCGAATAACGCTTTATCCAAATTGCAATGCCATAATCCGTGCAAAGGACTTATGAAAAATTGGAACTCTTTTCTTTTGGTCTTTCTTCTCGCAAACTTATCCTTCTCGGACATACTAGTTTGGGGGTGATTGAAATGAAAAATCCAAAACGTCCAGCGTCCAAGAAGCACATGGCAAATGACCTGAGACTAAATCCAGAGATGCGTCTTTGTCCAAAATTTGACGCCGACAGCATTGCCACTTTTCCGGTTGCCGAGCCCGGCGAAATGGGATTCCGTGTTCTGGATAACTGTGCAGAAGAGCACATCATGTAGCAATATATAGCACAACGGATCGCCATAACTTGACGCATTGCCCACACATTTAAAAAGCGAGAGACACGGTGGCTCTTTCTCCACTCCTGTCTCCCGCTTTCTTTATTTTTCCTTTTGGTTCTGTCGCCTACCTTGCCGAGCCTCCCAACCAGATTCCGTTTCGTGCTACAAAATTGGCTTTGAAACCTCCTTCCAAGCACCCCGTTTATCTCCGACTTAGCGGAGTAAAATGTTCCATAACACTGCTTAGCGCTTGTATCTCCGTGAATTTTTTCTATTCACTTCGCACATGCCCCTGTTTTATCGTGCCTTGCCCTTCTGAACCGGTTCTACCTGGTTTGGCAAAGAATGTGTTATGAGCGCATCTTCCATTGCTCCTTAACCGCTTACAACAGCATTGATTTTGAAGGTAGATCATTGTCTCTGTGCAGATTCCCAGCGCTGCCGCCCCATTTACTGGCATAACGCGTATTTCGATAATCCACCCTTACCGGGCCATAGTTCTATAGGATCGGAAATATAGTATCGCTGCAAAAACTAGAGACAGAATATCAGCTACCGGCTGCGCCCATAAGAGCCCTGTTAAGCCTAATAGAGCCTTCAGAATAAATAAGGCGGGCAGGAAAATAAATCCTTGTCTGCTCAGATTAATGATCAAGGAAGCTGTGGCTGCCCCCATTGCCTGGAGGGTATTGATTAAGACATAAAATATGCCGAACAAAGAACTTGTCGTCAACAGAATTTTTGCAAACTGCACCGCATATTCGAAAGCCGCTTCATCGGTTAAAAATACACCTACAATTTGATGGACAAACATATAACACACAGCAGTTAAAACGATCCCCAGCAGCAGAGCAAAGGAAAGGGCAAACTTCAAGATGGCCTGGAAACGGCTCCATAACTTGGCGCCTACACAATACCCCAAAAGCGGCTGCACGCCCTGGCCCAATCCCATGCAGACCATACCAGTAATTGTGATGACTTTCATGGCCACACCCATTCCTGCAATGGCCATATCTCCATACTCTGTCATTTGACTATTAATAATAATTTGTGAGACACTCATCAAAATGGTACCCAACGCCGCAGGAACTCCGATGGCAAGCACGCTACTGCAAACCCGATTTCCGACGGTAAATTCTCTCGGATGAATGCTGAGTGCCGAGGTGCCACGCAGAAAATAAAAAATGTAGTAGCCCGCCCCAAATGCATTGCCAATCACAGTTGCTATTGCTGCACCTGCAATATCCCAGCCCAACCACAAAATCATAATTGGATCCAGAATCACATTGAGCAAATTCCCGATTAACTGCCCCATCATAGCGATATTGGATTCGCCTTCTGCACGAATGATATTGGCATAGCAGTTTGATATGAGAACAAAGGGCCCGCCGTACGCAACAATACTTAAATAGGTTTTGGCAAAGTCCCATGTATCCACACTTGCACCTATCAAGGAGAGGATTGGATCCATAAACAAAAGAAACAGTATTGTCATTGCAACGCCAACCGCAACACATGCCCACATGCAAAAAGAGCAGACCTTCCGCGCGTATTCCTTGCGCCCCTCCCCCAACGCTCTGGAAATAACAGAGGTTCCGCCCATTCCGAAAGCTGTGCCTACCGCCATAAACAAAAGAAAAACCGGCGTTGCCAGGGACACAGCTGCCACCTGAAGTGCATCATGGGTTTGTCCGACAAAAAAAGTATCCGCCAAATTATAGATCAACACCATGAGCATCGCCACCATTGCTGGCACAGAATTCTTCAATACAGCCCTAGAAACCGGCGCCTTTTCAAACAATTCTATTGACTTGTCCTGCATGAATCGTTCCCCCTTAGGCGCTACTACAAAAGCATAGATTTGTTTTGGTCGCTGTTGCTCTATGCATTGGTATCCGCAACAAGAAAACCCATAGCGCCTTTCCATCATTTTTCAATAGCTTGCTATTAAATAGAGTAAAACAAATGCCCCAGCAAAGCTGGGCGTTTAATTCATATGGATGTTATCATAGACTTTTTGGAGCAGATCATGGAGCATCTTCTGCTCTTCCTTTGTCATGCCCCGAAAAATTCTTTCATCCAGTGCTGCCATACCCGTCCGGGCCGTTTCGCAGCATGCCTCCCCCTCCGGCGTAATACGAACCAATTTCATGCGCTTATCCATCGGATCGGGAAAACAATTTACCAGTTTCTTTAATGCAAGCCTATTTACAATCCCAGCGCAGGTCGATTGTGCCACGCCTAAAATGCGTTCCAACTCTTTCAGTGAATACGTTTTCTCGGCTTGTTCACTCAAGGAAAGCAATACCCATATTTGCACCAGAGTCAAATCGTTCTGGCGAAGAGAATTGTTCACGACTCGCTCAATTGCATCATGAATTTGTTTAATCAGTTGTCCGTTGGTTCGGTTATCCTTCAAAGCCATCCCTCCCTCTTTTCTATTCTATATATCTCTATATATCATTTTTAAAAGCATGCTGTCAATATCTTGCTTTTAAAATTAAAACAATGTTTACATCTCGAGGATACCACTTCTAAACAAAACTCAATTTATCTCATGCAATCACTCAAAATATAAGTTTTTCCTTCCTAATACAAAAGAATCTGCAACACCAACCCTGTCGTTGTGTCCCACTGTTATCCGCTTTAATGGCCATATGGATTGAGGAGAAAGAGGGGAACGTTCAAATGGAAAAGCACCAGAACCAATTATCACATCCGTTCTGGCGCTTTCCATTTACAAATGCCTTATTTTCAATCCACTTTGTGCCACATTCGGTTTTCATGTCCCATCTGTTTTCCAAACATGGGCCAAAATATCCTTTAGGACCAAGCAGGCATCTTCACTGCTGTATCCATAGTCTCCTTTCAACTGAGAAAGCAGTTCCAGCAATCGCCGGGAATATGCCTCGATGTCCACTTCCTTTTGATAGGTCATTAAAATGGGATATTTTTGTGCCCACAATTTTGTCCAGTCAATTTTATTTGTCACTTCTTCTGGTGTTTTTTCAATCATTTCCTGGATCTCCTTTACCTCTACATCGAATTGAATCAGTTCATCCAATGATAGGTGGTACAGGTTTGCCAGTTTTTTTGCCTGACGAATATCCGGCAGCGTCTCATTCAATTCCCATTTGGAGATGGTCTGTCGGCTAACCCCCAATTTTTCCGCCACTTCCTCTTGGGATAGTCCAGATTTTTTCCGTGCATGGAGCAAACTATTTCCCAATTGCATCCAAAATCCCCCTTTTATCTCTTCTGCTGTTACCATTATAGAAGAAAGCCGGAAAATCGTCTATCCAATATACCATTCAATTTCGCCCGGATTTTTAACATGCACTCCCAGAGTTGTCTGGACGTTCTCCTAGCTTTGCCCCAAACAGCGCCACCTCGTTTCATCCGAAATGTGCCACAGGTGCAAATCTTCACATACGACACGTTGCTGCTCTGCGGCATAAAAGAGCACCAGGATAAGCTGAGAGAAGGAGTTTCCCGACGAAAAAATGGCGCCACAAATAGCACTTACCGGTGGCCGCGTAGAATGAGTGGTTTATCTTGACATCTCGCGATGCACATAACCCGCTCTGCTCCACGTCACGGTTGGGATATCAATTCAGAGCGCAGCGAAACGGATTCATTTTGGAAAGGAGTTACGATGGGATGAGTAAGGGGTAACTTTTGAATAAAAAAATCGCCGTGGACGATATGACGTCCACGGCGACTTGGTGCGGCTGACGGGAGTCGAACCCGTACGCCCATACGGACACAAGCACCTCAAGCTTGCCAGTCTACCAATTCCAGCACAGCCGCAAAGCGCGGTTTTTTTCAAACCGCTAGACTATTATACTGTTCTTCCTTAAATTTGTCAACGGGATTTTTCCAATCTCCTAGAGGGTTACTCCTTTTCTTCCTGCTGGGCAGCAATGGCTTCCCGCTCCTTTAACAATTCCTCTCGGAGTTGATGGGTATTCCATTCCCGGTTTGTGGATGTCAGCACCGCTTTTAGCGGGATGGGCGGCAGATTTGCCGCACGGATGACTTCCAGAACTTGATGCAGGAACACATCTGCCAATCCGCAGAAGACCAGCATGGACTCTGGGATGGGTTCTTCCTGAGTTTCCTGCGCCTCACCCTTCCCCTGTGCCAACTGCTCTAAGGGGAGATGATATTGCCCAGGCCCAATGGGGCGCATACGCAGGCGCAGCATAGCAAAAATTTGCCGCAGTTTGGAAAATTCCGGACCCGAACAATTATACATTAAAATGGTTCCCGATCGCATGATAAACTCCCTTTCTGGACGGAATCTGCAAGGCTCCGCCTCTCCGTATTGTTAAACTTGGTTCAGTGCCTGGTCGATATCGGCAATCAAATCGGCCGCATCTTCAATCCCGCAAGACATCCGCACCAGATCCGGTGTAATTCCCGCCGCAGCCAGTTCCTGATCGTTCATCTGACGATGGGTCGCAGAGGCCGGATGCAGACAACAGGTGCGCGCATCCGCCACATGGGTTTCAATTGCCGCCAACTTCAGGTGCTTCATAAAGGTCTCTGCCGCTTTTCGACCGCCTTTGACCCCAAAGGAAACGACGCCACAAGTTCCCTTTGGCATATATTTTTGGGCCACATCATAATATTTATCCCCTTCCAGACCGGGGTAGGTTACCCAACTCACCTTGGGATGATCCTTTAAGAATTTCGCCACGGCCAGGCCATTTTCACAGTGTCGAGCCATCCGAACATGTAGGCTTTCCAGCCCCAGATTCAACAAGAATGCGTTTTGCGGCGACTGAATGGAGCCAAAGTCCCGCATCAGCTGGGCTGTGGCCTTTGTGATGAAGGCACCTGCCTGCCCAAATTTCTCTGCATAGACGATGCCGTGATAACTCTCATCCGGCGTACATAGACCGGGGAACTTTTCCGCATGGGCCATCCAATCAAATTTCCCGCTATCCACAATACAGCCGCCTACCCCAGCGCCGTGGCCATCCATATATTTTGTGGTGGAGTGGGTCACAATGTCGCAGCCCCACTCAAATGGCCGGCAGTTGACCGGGGTGGCAAAGGTGTTGTCCACAATCAGCGGAACGCCGTGGGCATGGGCCGCCTGCGCAAATCGCTGGATATCCAACACCGTGAGGGCAGGATTGGCAATGGTTTCCCCAAACACTGCCTTGGTGTTCGGCCGGAATGCCGCCTCTAATTCCTCATCACTACAGTCCGGCTCCACAAAGGTAAATTCAATGCCCATCTTCTTCATGGTAACCGCAAACAGATTATAGGTTCCCCCATAAATCGTAGAGGAAGCCACAACATGGTCTCCACAATTGGCCAGATTGAACACGGCATAGAAGTTGGCCGCCTGTCCAGAAGAGGTCAGCATAGCCGCGGTCCCGCCCTCCAGTTCACAAATCTTTGCAGCCACCATATCATTGGTGGGGTTTTGAAGGCGGGTATAGAAATAGCCACTGGCTTCCAGGTCAAAAAGCTTCCCCATATCTTCACTCGTGGCATATTTAAATGTTGTAGATTGGATAATCGGAATTTGTCTGGGTTCTCCGTTGCCGGGGGTATATCCTCCCTGGACACACTTGGTCTGAATGGAATATGCATGCATTGAAACATCCCTCTTTCTCTTGCCAAAGTCTAAACGGGCACAGCCCGGAATTGGGACAAACATGTAATTTAAGATACCGTGTGAGGCCGGGTTTGTCAAGTGGTGCCTGCCCCCATACCGCTCACCGCATCGGAAAGGATTGCCTCTTCCGCCTGCAGCAAATCGTGGCTGCGGTAATTGGATGTGTGCCCCTCAGAGACAATCTCCACCGTCTCCACTCCCTCTATTTGTGAGAGCGTAAGTACAATGCAATAATCCGCCAGGGTCAAAGAAATATCCGTCAACCCTCCATACTGTTCAGACAGCCCAACCCGCAGATTCCCCGGTGTTTCCTCGTCCCAAACCCACCACTGGTAGGTAACCCCTTTGGGAAATGGAGTGGTCAGCCCTTCCGTTTTGGGTCCTTCCAACAATGCTTGAAGCAGTTTTCCCGGTGTAGGGTTCTCGCTTCCAGAAGCGTTTGTGGTTCCTTTCCCCGCCGGAGCGTAAGGCTCAGTCCCCAAAGCTGCCCCATGGGTGGAGGAGGTGTCTGCCAGGAAGTAGAGTTGATAGCCTGTATCTACTTTTTTGTTCCCGCCACACCCTGTCAGCAAGGCCACTAGGAAAGCGAAAAAAAGTACCATCGACCGCGGCTTCATCTCAATCCTCCTCCCGCTTTTCTTGCCGGTATTCCGGAAATCCCACGGTAAACAGGCTTCCCTCCGGATTTCGGCGGCGCGCAGTCACCCATCCTCCGTGTCGCCGAACGGTATCGCGTACAATGGACAGACCCAAGCCTGTCCCGCCCGCCGCACGGGAGCGGGCTTTATCCACCCGATAAAATCGATTAAATACTTTGGGCAAATCCTCTTCTGGAATCCCAATTCCAGTATCCCCAACTTCCAGAAGAATTTGGTCTCCATCCCGGCCCACCTGAACAAAGACGGTTCCTCCGGAGAAATTGTACTTGATGGCGTTTTCAATCAAATTAAACGCGACTTGATAGACATCATCCTCTGTGCAGCAAATCACGCATCCCGGCTTCCCTTCCATTCGGATGGTTACCCCTGCGGCATCTGCCAGCGGCTGCAACATGGAAACCGCCCGCTCCACCACCTTCCCCACATCCACCGGTGCTGTCTTCCCCGCCGGCAAACTGTCCAAACGAGTCAGAGCCAGAAGATGCTCGGTAATGCGGGTCAGCCGTCCCGCTTCCGACCCGATGTCGGACACAAAATCCCGGACGGTCTCCTCGTCCATCTGCTGATTTTGTAAAATGGAATCGGCCAGCAGCCGAATGGAGGCCAGAGGCGTTTTCAACTCGTGACTGGCATCGGAAACAAAACGGCGCCGCACTTCTTCGGTGGTCTGGAGTCGGTCGGTCAGCTGATTAAATTCCTCTGCCAGCTGTGCCATCTCATCCCGGCCTACCGGCTGCAAGCGATGACCATACTCCCCCTCCCCAACAATACGAATGGCCCGAAGCAGAGCTGCGATGCGTGCGGTGAGCATCTTGGAAAAAACGGTACTCATCACCAGCGTGACCGCCGCTATCACCAGAGAAATGGTGCGCAGGTTTTGCTGCAGGTTCAAGAGCAGTGCCCCTTGGGTTGCATCCATTTCCACAATGTAGACCGCCCCAATCACCATTCCTCGGTACACAATGGGGGATGCCGCCGTGGATGTAAACACCCGGTTGGTATACTTTGAGTAGAACACATCGTTGCCCCGCAGCGCTGCGACAATCTCCTGATACAACGCATAGCGATACCCCTGCTCCTGTGTATCCTTTTCCTCCTGATCCTTACCATCCAGAAGGCTGTCATAGAGCACCAGTCCCGCCGGGTCCGTCACCAAAATGTGGCTCAGGCCCATATCGTCCAGTAAATTCATCACTCGAAACACCTGATCGCTGGAAAGTGTCTCCAATTCCATCAAAGCGGAGGCAATCACCGCGGTCTGACTTTTTAGCGAGTCCCGTTTTGAGGTAAACAGCAACTCCTGGCAGGCCAGAATCGGGTAAGTATTGAGAAGCACCAATACCACAGCAAAAATAACCAGGTAACTCATGGCATATTTTACCTGTAAAGAAGAGAAAAACGGAACCTTTTTCCCCTTCTTTTCTGACTGGATCTCCCTGCTCACGTTCCGCCTCCTCTCCTGGCTGCAACGCCACTACATCTGAGAACTGGAGTGTCGTTGCCCTCGCTCCTCTCCATGATTGGACAGATAATATCCCACGCCCCACTTTGTCCGGATATATTCCGGGTTGGCCGGGTCTAATTCCAACTTTTCCCGCAGCCGCCGAACATGGACATCCACCGTCCGATAATCTCCGATATATTCATAACCCCACACCACATTGAGCAGATTTTCCCGGCTGTACACCCGGCCTGGATTTCGCATCAGCAACTCCATCAGATCAAATTCTTTGGCCGTCAGTTCCACATTCTGCCCATCTTTCCACGCAGAACGCTCCCCGACATCCAACTTAATATGCCCAATGACCAACTCGCTGCCCGCCTGCTTCTTCTCCTTTTCGGCGGCACCTGCCCGGCGCAACAGTGCGCGGACGCGGGCCTTCAACTCCAGAATATTGAATGGCTTTGTGATATAATCATCCGCTCCACACTCAAACCCCATAATTTTATCCGTGTCTTCCCCTTTTGCTGTGAGCATAATCACCGGCACATTGGAAAACTCCCGAATCCGCATACAGGCCTGGAGCCCGTCAATCTTCGGCATCATTAAATCCAAAATGACCAAATCAAAATTTCCCTCGCGGGCCAACTCCACCGCCTGTTCTCCGTCGTATCCCGCCTCGACCTGGTAACCCTCATGTTCTAAATTAAATTTGATCCCCTTTACCAAGACCTGTTCATCATCTACCACCAATATTTTCGCCATACGTTGTCCTGCTCCTTTATCCTTCCGTCTCCAGCGGCCCCACGGTAACATAGTCCCGCAGTCCAGCCAAAATTCCTTCCCCAATTCCTGGCACTTGATCCAGTTCTTCCACACTGGTAAATGGCCCATGAGCTTCCCGATACGCCAAAATATCTTGGGCCCGCTTTTCTCCAATCCCAGGCAAGCGTTCCAAATCACCCGCCTGAGCTTGGTTGAGGTCTATTATTTCCCCATCCAAAAGGCTCTCCGGCCACTTTACTTCTTCCTGTTCGCTTTCCTCCTGCACCACAGCAGAGGTCTGTATCTCTTCCGAGACCACTACTTCATACGGTTGCTTCTGGTTCCACGTGGAGAAAAACCAGGCTGTGGTCAAGAGCAAAAAAGCACCCGTCATCCCCATTGCAACCTTCTCATACCGGGATATTCCAGCCATTTCTCTCCCCTCACTCTTGCGAAGCATCTCTATTTCATGCTATAATAATATCCTATCCCTCTCGCTTTTGGGGGAATATATAACTTTAGTATATCATACATATGGGGATTTTCCTATGAAAAAATATCGTTCTGTCTCGTTTCTCCTTCTAATTGTCCTACTCTTTTCCTCCTGCATTCTTCCTGCCGGTGCTTTGGAAGACCCGAATTTGCAGTGCCGAAACGCCATCCTCTATGATGCCAATTACGGCGAGGTGCTCTACGATATGGGGGCCCATGAAAAGGCCTATCCCGCCAGCATCACCAAGGTAATGACCGCCCTATTGGTGCTGGAAGCTGTGGATGCTGGACAATTTTCCCTGGATACCCCTATCACAGCCGAGGACTCTGCTTTGCGAGGGATGACCGCCGATGCTTCCACCGCCAACATCAAAGTGGGAGAGACCCTTTCGGTGGAGGAACTACTTTACTGTCTCCTTCTCCCCTCTGCCAACGAAGCGGCCAACATCTTGGCCGTTGCAGTGGATGGTACCATCGAAGACTTTGTCGCTCACATGAACCGCCGTGCCGGAGAGTTGGGATGCCAGGGCACCCACTTTGTCAACCCCCACGGTCTACATGACGACGAACACTATACCACCGCTTACGACATTGCACTCTTTATGGCAGAGGCCCTGAAGTACGACACCTTCCGCACCATTATCGGTACTGCCAGTCACACGGTTCCTGCCACCAACCTCTCTGGGGAGAGGCTATTCTACAACACCAATGCTCTCATCTCCAACCTGTACCGCTACGGCTACGTCTATGACAAGTGCATTGGCGGCAAAACCGGTTCCACCGGAGAAGCCGGCCTGTGCCTGGTGGCCGCCGCTGAGGATGGAGACACCACTCTCATTTCCGTTGTGCTTGGATCAGACGACATTACCGTGAATGGAGAGGTCAAAAAAGGGAATTTATATGAGAGCGGTCGCCTTCTGAAGTGGGGATTTGATAACTTTGAGCGGGTAACCATCACCAGGGGCAGTGAACCGGTAGATAAGGTGAGTGTCACCCTCTCGCGCCAGGCGGATGAAGTAAACGTACGTCCCGAGGGCTCCATCACCCGCACACTTCCCAAGGATATCGATCTGGATTTGATTGAAACAGAGATTAATCTCTTCTCTCCGGTTGTGGAGGCTCCGGTAACGGAGGGACAGTGGCTGGGCACCATGAAATTATACTACGAGGATGAACTCTACGGGACGCTGGACCTGGTGGCTGCAAACTCTGTGGAACGCTCGGAACTGCTGTATAAGAAAGCACAATTTCTCGCCTTCTTTCAACACTCCGGTGTAAAGCTGCTCATGGTCCTTGTCCTCCTGGTGGCTGCTTTTATCCTGCTAAAACTTTTGGTTTTCCGCAAGCGGCGTCGGTACCGTGCTGGTGTAGGCGGAAGCCGGCGGAGAAATTATCGCGGAACACGCCGTTAAAAGAATCAGAACTTAAGCATTTTGTCAATTTCAA
Source organism: Lawsonibacter sp. (assembly GCA_050943895.1). GTDB lineage: Bacteria > Bacillota > Clostridia > Oscillospirales > Oscillospiraceae > Lawsonibacter. The sequence continues at coordinate 202,498 of JBMNQA010000003.1, read as the reverse complement.
ATAAAACGCGAGAGGAACCGCATGTTCCTCTCGCGTTTTATTTTATGTTTGGAAAGTCGCCAATTTATGCGGCCGCCTCTTTTTTCCGGCCAATCGCTTGAAATACGCCTACCAGAACGATCAGGGCAACGCCAACCAAATCGGTCACAGTGCCCGGATACAGCATCATCAGGCCGCCACAGACTACAACCAGCCGCTCAACCGGATTCATCCGCTTGAGCATATAACCCTCAATTCCGCAAGCTACACCAGACATGCCAATAAAGCTGGTAATGATAACCTGAACAACTCCGAAAATCTCTGTATTAATGAACAACATCGCCGGATTCAACGCAAAGATATAGGGAATCAGGAATGCAGCAATGGCAAGACGGGTGGCTTGGGCCGCCGTCTTCATGGGGTTGGCCTTAGCGATGGCAGCGCCCGCATAGGCAGCCAGAGCCACAGGAGGCGTGATATCCGCCACAATGCCGAAGTAGAACACGAACATATTGGCAGCAATGGGCTCCATGTTCATGCCGGTCACCAGGATGGGCGCACAGGTGGTGGCCATAATGATATAGTTGGCCGTGGTGGGAACACCCATACCTAAGATGATACAGGTAATCATAGTGAAGAACAGAGCAATGATCAGATGGCCATTGGCTACACCCACAATGGCAGAGATAAACACCTGACCCAGGCCGGTCATGGTTACTACGCCAGCAATAATTCCTGCTACGCCGCAGGCGATGGCAATGGACAGGCAGTTCCGGGCGCCTGCTTCCAGGGCGTCAAAAATGCCGCCAACACTCATGCGGTGTTCTTTGTTGAACATGCTGACCACAACACACAGAACCGTGGCAAAAATAGCAGAATAGGCCATGGTACGACCATTCATAATCATTACCACTAAAACCACCAGCGGAATCAGCAGGTAAATCTTGGGCAAAAGTTCCTTCCACTTTGGCAGCTGCTCCCGAGGAATCCCCTTCAAACCCAGGCGCTTGGCGCGCAGGTGGACTTGGAGGAAGATCCCGGTGAAGTACAAGATAGCGGGTAGGACTGCGCGGGTCACAATGTCGCTGTATGGCACTCCCACCATTTCCGCCATCAAGAAAGCCGCAGCCCCCATAATCGGCGGCATAATCTGGCCACCGGTAGATGACGCCGCCTCCACCGCACCGGCAAACTGAGGCGGATAGCCGGTACGCTTCATCATAGGAATGGTCACTGCACCAGTGGTCACCGTGTTCCCCACGGAGGAACCGGACACCATGCCACACAAAGCGCTGGAAATAACCGCCACTTTCGCCGGTCCACCGGTAGCAGAGCCGGCCAAAGCATTGGCGCAGGAGATAAAGAAATTGCTGATGCCCGTTGCCTCCAAAAATGCGCCAAAAATCACGAACAGCGCAATGTAGGTGGAGCAAACACCAACAGGCATACCAATAATTCCGTTTGTGGTATAAAACAGGTCATATACCACACGCTTCAAAGTCTTACCGGAATAAAATGCATACACAATGAAGCAGGAAGCTACCACCAATATAGGTAGACCCACTACTCTTCGGCAGCATTCAAACAATACCAAAGCACCTACAATGCCCAGTACAATCTCCAAACTGGTAATCCGAGTTGCACGCAGCATTAAATCCATTTCATTGATAAAGAAATAGAAGAAGGGCGCCGAGCCGACTAGGGCCAACACAACGTCATACCAAGGGATCCGGTTGACCTTTTGCACTTTCCCTTTCTGCATTGGGAATACAATAAACACCAGAAGGATCACCAATCCAAGGAAAATGGGGCGACGCCGGGTCTCGCTCCAGTTACAAAACAGATTCATCCACATTAAAAACAGGCTGAACGCAGCCAGTGCATAGTGGACCACCTGTTTGGGAACCCCTTCCCAAATTCGAACATTGGATTCACGGTCATACTTTTTCATAATGGCGTCTACATCGGCCTGCACATTGCTGGGTTCTGCTTCAGACGCTGTATGGACCGCTTTCTTCTCCAGATCTTCCACACAAATGCCTCCTTTACTCATTTTCTTTTGCCTTGTAAAAGCGCCGTTTCAAAAAAGCGGAAGGGATGGTTCGCCTCTCCCTTTATGGCCGTTTCTTCCCCTCTTCGCCCAACGGAAACTGGCTGCTTTTATCTATTTTTATTGCCACAACTTCTCATACCAAGGCGGCTGATAGGAAATCCATAATTTTGTATTTCGCCCACACAACTCGCGTAAACTAATTTCTTCCCCGTGTATAGCCAGTGTATGGTCAGACACCGTTCCCACAAACAGGTAAAACGGAGCAATTACCCGGTCAATTCCAGAAATAACCATGGCCCCATCTTCTGCATAAGACAGCGTCTCCCCTTCGTTTAAATCAAAAGGCACACCTGCCCCAAAGTCATAGTACGTAGTTGTTCGCAGCCAAATCTGCCCTTCTTCATCCACATCGTAGCTGTCTGTTACGGGACTTTGATTGACGGAATGAATAAATGTAATAGAAAACGATTCTCCTGGCTGAAATGCGTACCGGGCATATTCTTCTCCGGTGTCCCCATTACGCAAAACCAGGTTGCCATTCCCCTTTGTGGCAAAAAAAGCCGCGGCCGCAATAGCCAGACAAGCCATTGCAGCCGCAGCTACCTTTACTTTGCTCTTATTCACAAAGCAGTGTTGCGTAGGGTGGGAGTCTTACTCCACGGTCACGCCGTTGTCCGCTAAGTACTTCTTGGCCCCAGCGTGATAGGGGATACTCACGCCGTCCGTCACCGTCTCCAGAGACATGTTCTCGAACTTAGCATGACCAGCACGCAGGCTGTCCATATTGTCAAACATGGCCTGCATCAGTTCGTACACCACGTCCTCAGACACATCGTTGCGGGCAACCAGCATAGCGCGAATACTTACAGTGGTCACATCGCGGTCCAGACCGTCATAGGTTCCAGAAGGAATCACTGTCTTGGCGTAGAAGGGGTAATCCGCCATCAGGCCTTCAATGTGTTCATCTTCCAGGGTGATGATATTCAAGGGCTTATTGGCGGTAGCAGCCAGGTCTACCAGAGCAGTGGTGGGGGCACCGGACACGCAGAACGCCGCATCAATCTTGCCGTCCTTCATGCCTTCAGCGGAGTCGCTGTAGGACTGATACACCGGGTTAACATCGTCAAAGGTCATGCCAAACTCAGCAAAAATCTGGCCCGCAGCAAAGTTGTCGCCAGAACCTGCCGCACCCACGGAGACGGTCTTACCCTTCAGATCGGCAAAACTCTTAATGTCTGGATTCAAGGTGAAAACCTGAACCACTTCATCGTACATGGTGCAAAGAGCACCCCAGTCTTCGTAGGGGGATTCACCATCAAAGAGGTCCGTTCCAGTGTAGGCATAGTAGGATACGTCATTTTGGATAATGCCCATGTTGCACTCATTGTCCTGCATCAGCTGCACGTTGGCCTTTGAAGCGCCTGTGGAAGTCACGGTGATGTTAGACTTGGTGAGAACTGGGTTCAAAACGGTGGACATCACGCCGCCGATGGCATAATAGTTGGCGCTTGTAGAGCCAGTAGCCAATGAAATAGTTGTCTTTTCCCCAGAAGGAGTAGATGCAGCAGCACTGGATCCGCCAGCAGAAGAGGTGCCACCAGAAGAGGGTTGGTTACTGTTGCCACATCCGGTCAGAGCCAGGCTCAGCGCCATGGCAGCGGCCAACACGAGGGCCAGTTTCTTCTTCATGTTTCATTCCTCCAATTCATATTTGGGTCTACCTTAGGAAAACGGACTTTATTTGCAAGAACAATTATATTATATTTCGGATCAAATTGCAACACGTTTTTTCCCTCTTATGCTTTTGCCTGCACAAACTCCTGCGTTATAACCGTTTCTTCTCCACTTTTTCGCCAATTTTCTTTCCTTTTTTGCAATATAATATTCAAACTGTTGAAAGTATTTCGCTTCTTGTATAGGCAGCGGAAATTCCCGCAATGTTCCAAACCCGGTAATTCCTTGGGGAAGCATAATGGGTCCCTCCTGAGGGGCAAATTTGTTTTTTGATCGTACCATAGGGGCACGGACAAAGCCATATAGATTTTCTTAATTTTCAGCGCATATTTTCTAAAAATAGACAAAGGGCAACCTACAGGTTGCCCTTTGTCTTTATTGTTCCACTCCCTTCAGCATATGCTCAATAAAAATTCCATATCCCCTTGTAGGGTCGTTGACTAAAACATAGGTGATAACACCCACCGGCTTGCTATTTTTCATGATTGGAAGCCCTTTGTCAATGATTTGCATTGGAACAACACATCCGCCGTAATAACTTGACACAAATCAAATTGGTTGATATGATTTCATGTATAAAATGAATCGATTTGGGGGATACACCATGCTTTGCCCAAACTGCCATTGCGAAAATTGCACCATCGTGAGTGAAACGACCACAACTGGGAAAGACTTTAGCGCATCGAAAGGATGCTGTGGGGCATTGCTCTTCGGACCAATCGGAATATTGTGCGGTGCATGTGGGAAAGGTCGGCAAACTACTACGGAACATTTTTGGATCTGCCAAAACTGTGGATACAAATTTAAAGCCTAACACTAAGGGTATACAACGATGGCTTCGCTTCATGACCATAGGGAAGTATTTGGGATGCCACCAACTCCCAGAACGAAGCTTCTTTTTTCATGGATACCAATTTCCAATTTGCGCTCGTTGTACCGGTGTTTTGATCGCTGTAATGATTGTGATTCCTTTGTTCTTTGTGTATAAGCTCAACATAATCTATGCGCTGTTATTGAGTGCGATTATGTTCCTTGATTGGTTTATACAATACCTTGGCGTGCACTCATCAACAAACTTACGCAGGGTAATTACTGGTTTTTTAGGTGGGTTTGGATGGACATATATTCATTTATATTTTTACCAGCTATGTTTGACTGGGCTCACCCATTTATTTAAGATGTTACTTTCATAGGAGGGCTGCTTGGATCCCAAGCAGCCCTCCTCGCTTTATTGTTCTCCTATGCTCTGCACTTGCAGAGGCCACACAGCCTTTTTTAGTTCTCCGCTGCCTTCAGCATACTCTCAATGAAAATTCCATATCCCCTTGTCGGGTCGTTGACTAAAACATGGGTGACAGCACCCACCAGCTTACCATTTTGAATGATGGGCGAACCGCTCATTCCTTGGACAATCCCGCCGGTGGCTTGCAACAGGGCGGGGTCGGTCACTTCCACCATCAATCCTCGGGTTCCCTCTGCCTCCGACGCCACATGGGTAATCGTTACCGCAAACTCTTCCACAGTATCCCCTCGAATGTTCGAGAGAATGGTGGCCGGCCCGGTATGAATTTCCTCTCGCGTGGCCACTTCCACCGGCTCCATAGTTGTCAACCCGGAGCCAGAATTCATTCGGCCAAAAATTCCCTGCTCCGTATTTGCATACAAGCTCCCCATATCCTGGGTAAGATCAAATTGGCCGTGTAATTCTCCAGGCTGACCGCTTAGGCCCTTTTGAACTTCGGAAACCGTAGCTTTCATAATGCTACCCGATTCCATGGGCATGAGCATTGCGGTGTCCACATCATTGATTCCATGTCCCAGTGCGCCAAACACGCCACTGGACGGATCATAGAATGTGATGGTGCCAATTCCCGCCATAGAGTCCCGCAGCCACACACCTAGCTGATAGACTCCTTGGCAGTTTTCTACCGCCTCCGCTGTTAATTGCAATTGCCGCTGCCCGCGCATGGCTTGAATGGTCAGAGGTTCTCCCTCCTGCTGGGCTAGAAGGTCCTGAATTTGTTCAATGGTATCCACTTCGTCGCCGTTAATGTGGGTAATCACATCCCCTGCTTTCAATCCACTGTCCCGGCCGGGGTACTTCGCCCCATCTTCTGTCTCCACTCCAGACAGACCTACCACCAGGACTCCGTCTGAAAACAGTTTGATGCCCACCGCACGTCCCACGGGGATCACGCGGTCCCCAACTGCAACTTGACTTTGCACTGCTGCAGAGCCTTTCGTCTGATAATCCAGCTGCGTTAGACTCCAGGCTGTCACAGCATGTGCTCTCGCCCCGGTCAACATCACCGTTAGTAGCAGGCACACTGCAGTAACTGCTGCAATCGTGACAATTGCCGGGCCGCCCTTTTGTTTTGGCTCCTGCTCCACGTTTCCACCCCCTTCTCCATTTGGAAAGAGCGGACGGCTTGCGTCTGCCGCCCGCTCTTCCATTATGGCCGGTGTGGTTCCGTTTCAACCGTGGTTCACCCTTCCAAAACTACCAGTCACCTAAGACAAACACGCTGATATCTCTCAATTTCCTCAAATGCCTTTCCATCAAACGGACAAAGCGGATGATTTTCCTAGCGGGCTATTCCCAATTTCTCTTTCCATTCCTCTTCGTGAAACCCTACCAACACAAAATCATCCCCTACCAAAATAGGGCGCTTTACCAACATTCCATCCTGCGCCAGCAGTGAGAGTTGCTCGTCCTGCGTCATATTGGGGATCTTGTCCTTCAGTCCAAGAGACTTATACACCTGCCCGGATGTATTGAAAAATTTTTTCAAGGGATATCCACTCATCGTTTGCCAAGCCAGAAGTTCTTCCTTTCTTGGATTTTCCAGGTGGATGAGGCGCTCTGTATAGGAAATGCCGTATTCCTCCAAAAATTTTTTTGCTCGCCGGGATGTATTGCATTTTGGATACCCGAATAAAACCATAAGCAGTAACCTCCTTTTGCCCATGGTACCACGCTTTTTACACAGGAGCAATCTTCTCTCTCATTTTTCTATGTTCTTCTTTGTTTTATACAAAGGCAATTCCAGCGTTTTTTATGTATTGAAACAACCATTTTTTCAGCTTTTTTATCCATTATAAAAAGCACTATTTTTCGCTATCTCTCTGTTGGGGCAAGAACGGAAATCATAGTTTGAAGTTTAAACTTCTCAAGTTGAGGCAAATTTTTAGCAGACAAATTAAGGCCGTATTCCGGTTTTGATTTTTTCCCCTCATAAGAGTGGTAAACAAACCCCTGGCAGCCACTCCTCCATGTAGTTGCAGGAATCAAATAGACACTGGGGTGCTCACCATCCTGTAGCAATATGACAACTAAGTATAACGTTTTATCGGAAGTATCAAAATATTCTTCCTTCATAAAGATATAATTTGTCCCCTCACGTGCCGCTTTGACTTGAAATTTTAAAAAGATCCCCTTGTGCTCCGCAACAAAATCAATGCCATGGTCATCCACTTCAGAAGTAAAAATACTCATGCCATAAGAGGCTAAGGACATCTTGGCGTAATATTCGCAAAAAGTTCCTAACTTTTGTGGGGTTAATTCTTTTCTAGACCAGTTTAAATTATACATTTTTTATCTCCTCTCTTTATTCATTATATCATATCCGAAAATGATATAGAATCCGACCATTTCTCGCCCGTTATCCCAACGCGGGCTCAAAAAACAGCATGCGCTTTTCCGCTTCCAGTGTTCTTTGAGCCCGCCGTAATTTTCGCCCCCGCATATTTCAGCTAGGTAGAATCCGTTCTCAATTCTTCCCCCAACTTTTTTAACTCTCCAAGTGTAGAAACGCTGATTCCGCTCTCTAACATGCGCAAGCGTGCACTGGGCGGTAGCTGATTCCAACAGGCTTGCAGTTCTGGATCATCTCCAATTACATCCCGGGGCTGCCGAAAAAATTGTTTCATTTCTCTCCCTCCCGCACTTATCCTTTCCTTTGTACACAAAAAATATTGACATATAATATTTTCCTCCTCATACAAAAAAGCGCCCGGCCAGCTGGCCGGGCGCTTTTTGATAATCTCATTTTTCTTTGCTCGTCTGGTTACTCTTCAGACTTAGGTTCTTCCTGCTCCGATTCCTGAGGGTTCTCGACAACGGGTTCAGCTGCCGTCACCGGCTCTTCCACCACATACTCCGTCGGCTCCACTTCCTCCACATCTCCAGAGGCCTTCAATTCCGCAATTCGATCATTATTTGCTTCAATGGCCGCTCGAGCTGCAGTAATTTTTTCACAGGCGGCGGCATAGGCCCCCTCCGGCGTAAGTCCCTTTTCTGCATAATATAATTTTCCAATTTCTTGGTATGCCTTGCGAATGGTATCTTCTTCTGCCATATTGGAAGTCTTCAATTTGGCAATCTCTGCCAGGCGTTTGGACTGCGCCACACCCGCTTGGGCCAAATCCGTGGCTTTTTCCTTAAAATTATCAAAAAATCCCATGTTTTTACCTCCTAAAGTCACACGGTCGCCCGTTTGTGATAGCTTCATTTTATCTTATTTCCCCACCTTGCGCAAGGTGATTCCTTTCGATTTAATCAATTTTTCATTTTCCTGAAAGCATCCCCTTGCACAAACAATCAAAGCGACGGACCCTTCGTCCGTCGCTTTGATAACCCCACTTTTTTACTGATGAATGCCCCGGTTTTGGTCCCCTTCGGGATTTACTCCGAATTCATAATCGTTCCCAGGCAAAATGGCATTGAGCAGAATTCCTGCCAGTGCAGCAATGGCCAAGCCGGTCAAGGTCACAGAAGTACCTGCTACTGTGAAGGTCAGGCCGGAGGAAAAGCCCAGGCCGCACACCAGGATAACCGCCGCAATAATCAGGTTGCGAGACTTCGTCAAATCCACGCTGTTCTCCACAATGTTGCGCACCCCGATGGCAGAGATCATACCGTAGAGGATAAAGGATACGCCGCCTACAATGGCGGAGGGCATGGATCCGATTATATCTGCCATCTTGGGGATAAAGGAGAGCACAATGGCATAGACAGCAGCCAGCCGAATTACCCGGGGATCATGCACCTTGGAGAGCACCAACACCCCGGTGTTTTCACCATACGTAGTGTTGGCCGGCCCGCCAAACAGACCCGCCAGAGCAGTCGCAATCCCATCGCCCACCAGGGTGCGGTGCAGACCGGGCTTTTGGATAAAGTTCTCCCCCACCGTGGCAGAAATGGCAGACATATCTCCAATATGCTCCATCATGGTGGCCAGAGCAATGGGAGCCATCACCAAAATCGCCGTCAGGTCAAATTTGGCAAACTGGAAGGGGGGCAGACCCAGGAAGCTTGCCTGCTGCACAGCCGTAAAGTCGATCAGCGGGACAGCATTTCCTGCGGAATCCAGCACGGTTACTCCACAAGCATTCATAATGAGCGCCGCAATGTAGGAGATGACTACACCCATCAAAATGGGAATAATCTTAAACATGCCTTTGCCCCAAATATTAAACACCACAATGGTCGCCAGAGCAATGAGGGCCAGCGGCCAACAGGTGGAGGCATTGCTTACCGCAGAGGGGGCCAGCGTCAGTCCAATGCACACGATGATTGGGCCGGTCACCACAGGCGGGAGGAAACGCATGACCTTTTTCACGCCCACCAGACGGATGATCAATGCCAGGATCAGATAGAGCAGGCCGGCCACCACGATACCGCCGCAGGTATAGGCCAGTTTGTCCTGGGCAGACATGTCGGCATAGATCCCGGAATTTAAATTTGCCATCGTGTTGAACCCACCCAAAAACGCGAAGGAGGATCCCAAGAAGGCGGGCACTTTCAGTTTGGTACACACGTGGAAAAACAACGTTCCCACACCGGCAAAAAACAAGGTAGTCTGGATATCCAGCGGCAGGCCATACTGCTGTACCAGAATCGGCACCAAAATCGTGGCGCCAAACATGGCAAACATGTGCTGTAGGCCTAAAATCAGCATCTTAGGCATACCCAGCTGACGGGCATCCCGAATGGGTTGGTTTGGATTCATTGTTCGTTCTCCCTTCTTACATTCACGGCACACAAAAAAAGACAACCACGCTTCCTTGTGATTGTCATCCTTCTCCCGAAAAGACGATTCCCCCCAGGTCAGAACTTTCGCTCCAAACAGCGGCGCTTTCCATGGCGGGACCCCCCTTTCATGTTCCGAACCATAATAGCAGAATCTGTCTGATTCTGCAAGTATAAATCCGGGATTTGTCGATTTTTGCGAAACAAAACAAAGAAATCCTTCTCAATCTACTCGGCTTGTGGGGTTTCGCGCATTGACTTTTTCCTTGTACTTGGATAAACTATGAGTGATTTCCTTTTTTTCGCCTTTTTTATCCCGGAGTGCATGAATACCGCTCACTCCGGCGTTTTTTTACAGCAAAAGGAGTGACAAAACGATGAAAACCCCCTTTGTCTCTTTGGCACAGTTAGAGCGTCTTGTTCAGCAATATCCTACTCCCTTTCACCTCTATGATGAAGCTGGGATCCGGAAAAATGCCCAGGCTGTGTACCGTGCCTTTTCCTGGAATCCCGGGTTTCGGGAATTTTTCGCAGTAAAGGCCACCCCAAACCCTCAGATTTTGAAGATCCTAAAAGAAGAGGGTTGCGGCGTGGACTGCTCCTCCCTGACTGAATTGATGATGGCTCAGCGCTGCGGATTTCAGGGTGAGGAGATCATGTTCTCCTCCAATGACACCCCTGCCGAAGAATTCCGCCTGGCCGCTCAATTGGGCGCTACCATTAATTTGGACGACCTCTCCCATGTAGCGTTTCTAAAGAATACTATTGGTTATATTCCAAAAAGAATTTCCTGTCGGTATAATCCAGGTGGCACCTTCACCTTAGGAGAATCCAAAGAGGGCTTTCAAGTGATGGACAACCCCGGAGATGCTAAGTATGGTATGACGCGGACACAAATTGCCCAGGCCTTTCGTCAACTGAAGGAACTTGGGGCGGAGGAGTTTGGCATTCACGCATTTTTAGCCTCTAACACGTTGTCCAACGACTACTATCCTGCTTTAGCCGCCATTCTGTTCCAACTGGCAGTGGATTTGCAAAAGGAGACTGGCTGCCACATTACCTTCATCAACCTCTCCGGCGGTGTCGGCATTCCATATCGGCCGGAACAGCCCGCAAACGATATCTCTGTCATTGGAAAAGGTGTAAAAGAGGCCTATGAAGCCATTTTGGTTCCCGCCGGCATGGGAGACGTGGCTCTGTGTACAGAATTAGGCCGGTTCATGCTCGCCCCTTATGGACACCTAGTCACCCGAGTTCTTCATGAAAAACACACTTACAAAGACTATATCGGAGTGGACGCCTGTGCAGCCAACTTGATGCGCCCTGCCATGTACGGAGCCTACCATCATATCACAGTGATGGGCAAGGAAAACGCACCTCTGGACCACAAGTACGACGTCACCGGTTCCCTATGTGAAAACAATGACAAGTTTGCCATAGACCGCATGCTGCCGAAAGTGGAAATTGGGGATTTGCTGGTGATTCACGACACTGGGGCTCACGGCCACTCCATGGGGTATCAGTACAACGGTCGTCTACGTTCCGCAGAGGTATTGCTGTGTACCGACGGTTCTTCTCGGTTGATTCGCCGGGCAGAGACACCGGAAGATTATTTCGCAACGGCCATTTGGGACGATTGACCTTTCTGCCATTCATTGGACAAGCCGCCGCGGTTCTGCGGCGGCTTGTTTGCCCACATTTTGTATTTCCTTTGAGGTGATTTTGTTGCATGTCATGGCTGAACTCGCCATTATTTTTGGCATCTGCCTTTTCGGAGAGGGAATTGCCGCTCTGCTCCCCATTCCATTGCCCGCCAGCGTCATTAGCCTTTTGCTCCTTCTGGCGTTGCTCCTCTCCGGCGTGATCAAAGAGCGGCACATCGGAAAGGTCTGCCCATTTTTAATCGGAAATATGGCCTTTTTCTTTGTCGCGCCCTGCGTGGGGTTAATTGAGCATTTACCCACTCTGGCTGCTTGTCTGATTCCCTTTCTTCTCATCGCCATCTGCACTACCCCCATTGTCTACGCCGTTACCGCTTGGACGGTTCGACTGATGATGACATGGATGCGGACAGAGGAGGATTCCCATGGTTGAAACCCTTCTCTCCTCCCCTTTCTTTGGGCTTTTTCTCACCTGCGTTTCATGGTCCGTTGGGGTCTGGGTACAAAAGAAAACAGGCAGCCCTCTCTGTAATCCCCTGGTCATTGCCACGGCCCTCATTATCATCTTCTTGATGGCCTTTCACATTCCTTATGAGAACTATGCCATTGGCGGCAGTCTTTTGTCTATGATGTTGGGACCGGCCACCGCAGTACTGGCCCTCAATATCTTCCATCAACGCAAACTGCTGGGTCGATATTTTTTCCCCGTTTTTGTAGGCTGCTTGGCCGGTACCCTCACCAGCATGGGTCTCGTTTTGGCGCTTTGCCACCTTTTGGAAGTGGAGCAGTCCTTGACAGCCGCACTTTTGCCGAAAAGTGTCACTACCGCGATAGCCCTGGCTATTTCGGAGAGTCAGGGTGGAGTTCCCGGAATTACCGCTGCCGCCGTGATTTTAGCCGGAGTGGTGGGCGCTATGTTTGCTCCCACTTTTGCCAAAATCTTTCGGGTCAATAATCCAGTCGCCGAAGGGGTGGCCATCGGCGCTGCCAGCCACGCTCTGGGCACAGCAAAAGCCCTGGAAATTGGCTCTCTCCAGGGTGCTATGAGTTCCGTCTCTTTGTGCCTGTGCGGAATCATGACCTCTCTTCTGGTTTTGTTTTTATAAGGTTTTTCTATCATTATCCTGCCGATAGGAGGTAAGATCCTGTGGAAGTGCTGCTTGCTCAATGGAATGGTTTACAAGTTTGCCTATCCCACCAATTTTCTGGCGAGATGCTCTCACCCATTCTGGAAAATTTGCTGGACAAGGCCAGAACAGGCTGGGACGACTACGATGAAGTATTCCACTGCTGCCAACTCATTCAGGCCGTGGCCCAAGACCCGGACTTGCATATGGACTTTCACACCCTGCGTCACAGTGGTCAGACCGTGGGCCTGGGACTGATGACTGCGGGCAAAGTGAATTGTCCCCTCTTTTTCCCAAAAGGATTGGCCCCTACCGACCCTGAATCCAGTGTTTTGCTATTTAACTATTTTCACATCTCTCCAACCGCCCGCGGGGTAGGAGAGCAATGGCTGCGGGAGATTCTTCTCCCCCACTACGCCCAGCAGGGATTTCATGCTGTATATGTGAAATCCAGCCATCCCAAAGTGTTCTCCCTCTATTCCAGGCTGGGAGATGCCGTAGGGCATTACTCCACACCCAGTGATAATGGCCTATTTGTGCGCTCTGGCACTCTTTTTCGCATTCCTCTCTCTTCTTTTTAAAAGACTTTTCCGCAGTAAAAAGCCCGCCAGGAAACGTTTCCTGGCGGGCTTTTCGTTTTTTCTTCATCTGCTCTTTTAGCAAAGATCATCCTGAACAAAGGGGCTCTTATTTTCGGCTGCTAAAGATTTTTGCAAGCAAATCCCAATCATCTTCACTTACAGCCCCTGACTCTTCCTTGGGAGCCTCTTTTGCTGCCTCATTGCTCTGCTCAGACTCCCCTTGGTTTTGGCCCGCAGGCTCCTCTCGCTTCAGCGTCCCCTTCTGAGAAGCAGCAGGTACCTTTTCATCAAAGCCGGTGGCAATCACCGTCACGCGGATTTCATCTTCCAGCGTCTCGTCAAATGCCGCACCGAAAATAATATTGGCCTCCGGATGGGCAGCTTCCTGCACCAAATTGGCGGCGGTTTCCACTTCCTCCAAACCAATATCCATGGAGCCGGTCACATTGATCAGTACGCCCTTGGCACCATTGATAGAGGTCTCCAGCAGCGGGCTGGAGATGGCCATGCGTGCCGCCTCTTCCGCCTTGTTTTTCCCTGCCGCACGGCCCACACCCATATGAGCACGCCCTGCATCTTTCATGACTGCAGACACGTCGGCAAAGTCCAGGTTAATAAATCCGGTGTTCTTAATCAGGTCGGAAATGGACTGCACTGCCTGCTGCAATACGTCATCGGCAATCTCAAAGGCATTGACCATCGTAATCTTTTGATCCGTCGCCAGCTTCAAGCGTTCATTGGGAATGATGACCAGGGAATCCACTTTATTGCGCAGTTCCGCAATGCCACCCTCCGCCTGTTTCATCCGGCGCATCCCTTCAAAGCGGAAGGGTTTGGTCACTACACCTACCGTGAGTACCCCCAGTTCCTTGGCAATATCCGCCACAATTGGGGCCGCCCCTGTTCCGGTACCGCCGCCCATTCCGGCGGTAATAAATACCATATCCGCATCTTCCAGCGCCTTTGAAATTTGGCTGCGGTTTTCCTCCGCAGACTTCCGGCCCACCTCCGGATCGGATCCGGCCCCCTGACCGTTGGTCAGCTTCTCTCCAATCTGGATCTTAAACGTGGCACTGGAAACGGCCAGGGCCTGCTTGTCCGTATTCACCGCAATAAAATCCACGCCCTTGGTCCCCGTCTTCACCATCCGGTTGACCACGTTATTGCCGCCACCGCCAACTCCGATTACTTTAATGTTTACTACGCTGTCGGGTCCCATATCCAATCCGAAGGCCATTGTCGTTCCTCCTATGTAAATGTCGAGGCCCCCCGAAAAAAACAAGTTCTTGTGGGGGAGGCCCCCCAATAAAGTCAATATTTTGTTATATTGTATCGCTCTTTTTCCAACAGGTCAAGAGGAATTCGCACTTCCCCCTAAACTTTCCAGGATTTGCCCTTATTCGGGCGTAAAGATTGCTGCGACGTCCTCCTGGGTCAGATCAAAGGTGCCACGGATTCCATCTCCCAGCTTTTTTTCCGCCTCCACCACCGACTCCCGCAGGACACTCAACTTATAGGAAAAATCGGCGTTGAGGGGAATCTTCACAGAAAAGCGGCCCTGGTACCCCATCACCACCTGGGTTGGACTGAGTTGGATGGAATCCGTCTCCTCCAGCATCCCCAACTCCTCCAAACCAGACAGCAGGCTCAGCAACGCCTGCAGTTGCCCTTGCTCGGACTGCGGCAGAGAGAGCAACGTACCCGCCCGCGGCATAATAGGGGTAATCCCGGTAACAGAAATTGCCTCTTTTCCCTCCGGAGCCGGTTCCAGCAGCTTACCGCCTACACTGATCAGCCAGGCCTCATCTGCCACCTCAACTCCGCCGTCCATTTGGCTGGAACTACCGTCCGCCTCCGAATCCGACGCAGCCGCCTCTCCTGCTTCCAAATCTTCCCCGTCTTCCAGCGCCAACTCCTCTGCAATTTGAGCGGGGTCCGGTGCCTCTACGCGGGCCACTGCATCCCACTCCGTCACAGTAATGACAATGGTACTCGGCAGGCTGCGGCGGATGGACACTTCCCCAATATAGGGTAAACTCTCCCGGATTTGCTGAGCCGCATGAAATTTATTCATATGGTAGAGATTGTCTCCAATGGCAATCCCCGAAGCTTCGATCACCTGTTCCTGCGTATACCGACTGTTCCCTGTCACCACAACAGTCTCGACCTGGAAAAAGACGGTCGCCCCCATGGTCAGCGCCACCACTACCGCCAATATGCACAGCAATTTAAACAACGGCCCAAATCGGCCCCTGTTTCTTCTGTGTCTGCGGTTGTTTCTTGCTGATGCCATGGTGTTCTCCTAACGGTATAAAGATTCTATGGGGCTCACCCAATGTTTCGGACTGCCGCTCCCAACTCATTTAGGCAGCGGTCCAAACCATCATAGCCTCGTCGAATGTGGTGCAGACCATAAATACGGCTTCGCCCCTCTGCGCCTAGGGCCGCTACCACCAGCGCGGCTCCACCCCGCAGGTCGGTACTGCACACCGAGGCTCCGTGCAGCCTCCCCACTCCAGAGACTACGGCTACTCGCCCCGCCACCTGGATGCTGGCCCCCATGCGTCGGAGTTCATCCACATGTCGATAGCGGCTGTCGAAGATATTCTCTACAAACATGGTTGCACCCGTCCCACCAGCCAGCGCTGCCATCAAGATGGCCTGGGCATCTGTCGGGAATCCGGGATACGGAGCGGTACGAACCGGGGAAATTCCATGTAAGGTCCCTGAACTTTGCAGCACGATGCGCCCGGGTTGGGTATGTAAGGCGCACCCCGCCTCCTCCAAACAGGAGAGTACAGCGGACAGGTGTCCCGGTTCAATTCCGGTCAATTCCACCTCTCCCCCTACTGTACCCACCGCACATAAGTAGGTGGTGGCCGCAATGCGATCCCCCATGACCGTATAGTCTGCTGGATGGAGTGTCTGCCCGCCACGTACCACAATCGCCGTACTCCCGGCTCCGGACACATCCGCTCCCATGGCGCACAGGAAATTTTGCAAATCAACAATTTCCGGCTCACGGGCCGCCCCCACAATGGTCGTCACACCTGGACAGCCACAGGCCGCCAGCATAGCATTTTCCGTAGCACCCACACTGGGCATAGACAGACAGATTTCTCTGCCGTGCAGCTTCCTTCCCCCGCGGCAGCACAGGCACCCCTGCTCCTCCCGGATCTCTGCCCCTAATCCCCGAAGCGCCGCCAAATGCAAGTCGATGGGTCTGGGCCCCAGTTCACATCCCCCGGGATATGTCAATTCTGCCGTCCCCAGCCGTGCCAACAGCGCTCCCAAGAAAATCACCGATGAGCGCATCTCCCGCATTAGCCGGTCTGGAATATCTCCCCGGTTTAGCACAGAGGCGTCTACGGTTACCGTATCCCCCTCCCGGTCTACCCGGCATCCCAACAACGCCAAAATATCCAATGTAGCTGCCACATCGGACAGATTGGGACAGTGCCGAATGACACTTTGACCGGGTGCCAATAAAGTAGCCGCTAAAATGGGCAACACGCTGTTTTTGGCCCCCTGGACCGTCAGCTGGCCCCGCAGAGGGCGCCCGCCCTCGATTTCATAGAAATTCATGGGATAGCCTCCATTTTTTCGTTTCTTTCAGGCCATCCTATGCAAAATACGCCCAGTTGGTTTCCGGCGCCCTCTCGCTTACTTCAGGATCTCTTTCAGCGTTTGATAGATCTTTTCTCCGGCATCCGGAACTGCCATGGCATTGAGCGCCCGCACCATATCATCCCGGCGCTCTCGCTCCCGCAACAAGGTTCCAGCTGTCTCATAGAGCACCTCACGCTCGCACTCGCTCTCTCGCAGCAACACAGCCGCTCCCTGCTCGGACAAAACCCGGGCGTTTTTCTCCTGGTGGTTTGCTGTCACGTTGGGAGATGGGACCAGAATGGAGGGCTTGGCAATTGCGGTCAATTCTGAGATCGTGGATGCCCCTGCCCGGCACAGTACCAAATCGGCCGCCGCCATTACCAGAGGCATATCATAGATATACTCCCGAACTTCTACTCCGTTGTCTCCCAACTTCAATCCCCGCCGGAGCAGTTCCTCCTGCATCCAGGGATAGTCCCGCCCGGCTCCGTGGATGTGTCGGTAAGGAGCCCCATCGTAACATTCTCGTGCGATAAACTCCACCATCTTTTGGTTCATGACTTCTGCGCCCAAAGACCCCCAATAGGACAAAAGCAGCGGACGCTCATCATCAAATCCCAGTTTTTCCCGGGCTTGCTGGCGTGTATATTGAAAGAAGTCTCCCCGCACCGGCGTTCCGGTCACCACTACCTTGGTGGGATCGGCGTAGTGCGCACGGCTCTCCTCAAATCCCACCATTACGCGATCAACCACCTTGGAAAGTGCCTTGGTGGTGAGGCCTGGGACTGCGTTGGACTCGTGGACCGCAGTGGGGATCCCTCGGTGGGCCGCCTCGTTGACCACCGGGTAGGAGGCGTATCCACCCGTCCCCACCACCAGGTCCGGTTGAAACTCATCTAAAATTGCCCGCGCCTGCTTCTTGGAGCGCTGCATATTCACCAGTGTTCCAAGGTTGTGGGCAATGTCTGCAGGAGCAAAAGAGCGGTGGAAATTGGTAATGGTCACCGTTCGAATCTGGTAACCTTCCTTGGGAACCAGCTTGTTCTCCATCCCGCCGTCCGCTCCAACAAATAGAATCCGGCAACCGGGATGCTTCTCCTGAAAGATGCGGGCAAGCGCCACCGCCGGATTTACGTGGCCGGCCGTACCGCCGCAGGTAAACAAGATGTTCATGCAATCACCTCTGCCTGTTAATCTTTCTTCGGTGCAGGGATTTGTCTGGATATACTCAAAATAACCCCCATCTCCGCCATATGAATCACCAATGCGGTACCTCCATAGCTGAAAAACGGGAGGGAAATACCGGTATTGGGAATCAGATTGGTTACCACGCCGATGTTCAAAAACACCTGGGTTGCCAACAAAGTTATGATGCCCACAATGGTCAGTGTTCCAAACTTATCTCGGGCGTGGAGAGCCAGCCAGTACCCACGCAGAATGAGCATGGCAAACAGAATCAATACAATGGCTCCCCCGATAAAACCTAATTCCTCTACGACAATTGGAAAAACGAAGTCGTTTTCCGGCTCGGGAATATACAAAAACTTTTGTCGGCTCTTCCCCAGCCCCAACCCCAGCAGCCCGCCGGATCCGATGGCCAGCAGGGATTGGATGGTCTGGTAGCCCAGCCCTTTGGGGTCTTCCCAGGGATTAATCCACAGTTTAATTCGATTTGTCATATAGTCCGTGGTGGCAATAATCAGCGTCAGGCCCGCCACTGCAATGCTTCCTGCCCCGATAAACCACCCCAAGTTAATGCCAGCCGCAAATAGAACCGATGCCGCGCCCACCATAATCAGAATGGTACCTGACATGTGCGGCTCTAAAACCACTAACCCCAACACGGTACCCAACACTGCCCCATAGGGGACCAGTTCCAGAAACCCGATTCGCTCCAGCCGATTCAGGGTGCGCCCGGTAAGGGTGCGGTTGGTAAATTTCTTTTTCTTTTCCGTATCCCGCTTGGATAACCGAGCCGCAAAAAAGATAATCACCGTCACCTTTGCAATCTCGGAGGGCTGATAAGTTGGGCCAAAGAGGACGAACATCCGCAGCCAACGCTGTGAGCCGTTGATATCCACCCCCAGCGGAGTCAACACCAAAACCAACAGAAAGATGGAGGCAATCAACATGGGGATGGATAAAATCCGAAAGGTCTGATAATTGATTTTGGAGATCAGGTACATGATGACCACGCCTACCCCAGCAAACATTGCCTGGCGGCGGATATAAAAAAGCGGGTTGTTCTGCACGCTGGCACTGGAGTCATAATAGGCCGAGGCATAGGAGGCGGAAAAGACCATAATAAGCCCAATCCCCACCAACATCATGGTCAGCATTAAAAACGGCAGGTCCATGGGCCCCCGAGCCAGCTGCTCTTCCATCGTCAAATCACGTCTGGCTTTTCGTGCCATGGCTCCGCCTCCTTCCATCTCAACGTGCTACGTTTCCAAATACAACCGGGTCTTTACATTGGGTAGCGATTCATCACACCCAAAAATGCCACAATACAAAGCACCAACGTCACCCCGGAAAAGACACAAAACAGCTTCGTTTCGCTCCATCCACCCAATTCCAAGTGGTGGTGCAGCGGCGCCATACGGAAAAACCGCTTTCCGTGGGTCTTTTTAAAATAAGCCACCTGAATAATATCCGAAAGCACCTCTACCACATACACCAATCCGATGACCGGGATCACAAGGGGAAGATCCAGTGCAAAAGCCAGTCCGCATACCATTCCACCCAAGAACAGAGAACCGGTATCTCCCATAAACACCTTTGCAGGGTGGAAATTGTAGATTAAAAATGCAGACAGCCCTCCTGCCAGAGCCGCAGCCACCACTCCTACATCGTTGCGCCCATACCAAGCGGATACCGCCATGTAAAACAGTGCTACGGGAATGGTCACCCCGGTGGCTAAGCCATCAATCCCGTCGGTCAGGTTCACCGCATTCACAGTCCCTACCATCACGAAGGCGGCAAACACCATATATACCACCCAGGGCAAAATCAGCGTACCATTGAAAAACGGGATGTATAAATTGGCACTCAAATACCCCTCATAGCGCAGCAGAGCGGTAAACGCAATGGCAGCCGCCAGCTGCAGCAGGAATTTTTGTGAGGCGGTCAGCCCCTCATTGGCGTGGTGGCGCAGTTTTTGGAAGTCATCAATAAATCCAATGCATCCAAAAACAAGTGCAAACAAAAACACATACACATGGGTCCAATTTCCCCAAGACAACTCTTCCCAGCCTGCCGCCACGACGGATACTCCAACCGCCAGAATAAACATCAGTCCCCCCATGGTAGGCGTACCTTGTTTGGACATATGCCAGGTGGGTCCGTCTTCCCGAATGGATTGCCCTGCCTTTAAACGGCGCAGAACTGGAATTAAAATTTGCCCGGCGATGGCCGCCACACCAAAGGCCACAATGAAGCTGAGGATGTATGTCATATCGGAAACCTCCAGGTTTTCTTTCTCTTGGGTAAGGAACAGGTTATTATACTACACCAGCGGGAATATTTCCAGTCCTTTCTTGTCGTCCGCTCCCTTGGAACCACTGCGCCACAATCTCGCGCTCGTCCATGGGATATTGGATTCCGTCAATTTCCTGGTATGTTTCATGTCCTTTTCCCGCCAACACAATCACATCTCCCGGCCGCCCCTGTGCCAGGGCCCATCCAATAGCCTGCCGGCGATCTGGTTCTACATGAACCGCAGCCTTTTCGTCCATTCCGGCCAGAATATCCTGAAGAATGGAGTTGGGATCCTCTGTTCGAGGATTATCCGAAGTAACAATCACAAGGTCCGCCAGTTCCTGCGCGATCGCACCCATAATAGGCCGCTTCGTCCGGTCCCGATCTCCTCCACAGCCAAACAGACAGATCAGGCGACCTGCGGTAAAATCTCGTGCTGTCATCAAGATATTCTCCATCGCGTTGGGGCTGTGGGCATAGTCGATAATCACCGTATAGGCCCGGGGAACCGGGACCACCTCCACCCGCCCCTTTACACCGTGGACACAGCGCAGCGCCACGGCCATCTCCGTTAACTCCAGTCCCAGGCAAAGTCCGGCAGATAACGCCGCCAGTGCATTGTAAATGGTAAATCCACCGGGAATTGGAAGATGTATGCGGGATATTTTTCCCAACGTCACCGCCTCAAATTCCACATGGCTGGGAAACAGACGAATGTTTCGGGCCGTCAAGTCCGCCTTCGCTCGATTTTCCGAGTAGGTAAAGCACTGACAGGAGATTTGGTGGTAATACCAACGCCCAGCCTCATCATCCAAATTAAGTACCGCCTGTCGGCACTGGGAAAACAGCCGTCCCTTGGCTTGGCGGTATGCCTCCATGGTGCGGTGGTAATCCAAGTGGTCCTGCGTCAAATTGGTGAATACTCCCACCGAAAAGGTCAGTCCCGCAGTTCGATGCTGTACCAGTGCGTGGGAGGAAGCTTCCATCACCACATAGGTGCATCCCCGATCCGCCATCTGGCGCAAAAGTTGTTGGAGTTCATAACTTTCCGGAGTCGTCCGATGCGCCGGCAGTTCTTCCTGCCCGATCATGTTCCGATTGGTCCCAATTAGCCCTACTTTTGCCCCAATGGTATTCTCCAGCATCTCTTTGATTAAGCTGGTGGTGGTAGTCTTTCCATTGGTTCCCGTTACCGCCACCAGAGTCATCTGTTCTCCCGGCCGTCCAAACCAATTACAAGATACCAGGGCCAATGCCAGCCGGGTATCCTCCACTTCAATCCATGGTCCCGGTACATTGGGCCGCTGCTGACAGAGCACCGCCGCCGCACCGCGTTCCATCGCCTGCGTGATATAGCGGTGCCCGTCGGTTTTATCCCCTGGCAGCGCAACAAACAGCGCCCCAGGTTCCAGGGTTCGCGTGTCGTAGGATATGGAAGAAATTTCCATGTCCAGGTTTGGCGTTTCCCCCATGAGGGATACGCCTGCCAAAAGGCTGCGAAGTTTCATGGTTTCACCCCTCATGGGTGAGTTTCATTCTATCTAAGAAGTGCGAAAAGGGCCGTACACGCAGAAGCTTGGCGCGAAGCGAGAGGGAACTCAAACCGGTCCTCAGTCCGGCGTTTGCCCTCCAAGTGGAGGGCAAAGCGCCCCATCTATACGTCCAAGCTGTAGCGTGACCGTGAAAGAAGTGCTTAGGATAGACACACGGGGAAGCGATGTGCCCCGTTTATCCGGCATCTACCCAGCCATCCTCTACCATGTTTGCGAACTGTACATCAACCACGGTTCCCAGGGCAGCTACTGCTCCGCTCTCTATACTCTGCCCCGATGCTGTGGTGGTATTTCCATAATAGGTGGATACACCGGAGGCCCGCATAAAGAACCCAGCTTCTTCCAGTTTCTTCTTTGCTGATTCATAATTTAGACCCACCACATTGGGCACAGTACCGCTCTCCTCCGGAGTTGCATCTCCCAGATAGAGAACCACGGTAGACCCGCCGGGCACCGAGGAGTTGGCTGCAGGAAGTTGGCTGGTCACCGTATCTCCCTCTCCAACCGTGCGATATTTCAAATTCTTTTTCTCCAGTGCAGAGGCGGCATCGTCCACCGTCATGCCGGTTACCCGGGGTGTCAGCACGTCTACCGTAGCAGCCTCTTCCTCCGTATACTTTTTCTCTACGCCCATGTAGTCCAAAATCTGCGCAATCAGCGGACCAGCTTTGGGCGCCGCCATATTTCCGCCGCTGATGTACACGCCGGTGGTACAGCGTTTGGGGTTGGATTCACTTTCTTGCGGCTTATCAAAGGCGATAAGAACGATAACTTGGGGATCATCTGCGGGGGCAAAGCCCATGAAAGAGACGATGGTTCGCCCTTCCTCCGTCTTTACCTCGGAGGACCCCGTCTTTCCGCCAATCCGATAGCCCGCTACATATGCATTTTTCCCGGTGCCTTCCGACACCACGCTCTCCAAAATGGCGGTGGCCCGCTGGCTGGTTTTCTGACTGACCACTTGGCGGACAATGGTAGGCTCGGTATTTTGCAGAATTGTGCCGTCCTTCGTGCTCACAGACTGTACCACATAGGGCTGCACCAATTTCCCACCGTTGATCACCGCGGAGAAGGCGGTAATCATCTGCAAGGGCGTCACCTCGAACCGCTGGCCAAAGGACGCCACAGCCAAGTCCACGTTGGTCATCACTTCTCGATCCCACACAGCCCCCTGAAGGCTGGCCTCGCCGGGCAGATCGATTCCCGTTTTTTCCGTCATACCAAAGGCTTCAAAGTAGTCGTAAAACGTGTCTACTCCCAGCCGCTGACCAATTTGAATAAAGGCAGGGTTGCAGGAATTCTGCACCGCTTCTGCCAAAGTCTGGACGCCATGGCCTGGGGCGGTTTTGGAACAGCTAATTGGTTTGGGGTAACCCGCCACCCGCATGGAGCCGGTACAGGTGAAGGTATCGCTCTCCGTCACCAACCCTTCCTCCAGTGCGGCCGCCAACACCAGTGCTTTAAACGTGGAACCCGGCTCATATCGGGAATCCAACGCCTTGCTACGCCACTGGGTGTTGACCGCGTTGGAATAGGCCTGTGCTTTTGCCTGTTCCAGAAGTTCTGTCTGGGTCAAATTGTCGGTATTGTTTGCTTTTAATTCCTCATAAATGGAGTTAATCGATCCCTCCATATTCTCAAGCAGCAATTCATTTGTCACCGTGGAATAGTTGTTGGGATCAAAATCCGGCGAACTGGCAATGGCTAAAATTGCGCCGGTGTTTGGATCCATGGCAATGCCAAAGGCCCCATTGCGCACGTCATACTCTTCAATTCCTTCTTCCAGCGTCTTTTCCACATAGGACTGGATGGTAGCATCAATGGTCAACGTCAGGTCATAGCCGTCAATCGCATCCACAAACTCAGAGTAGCTGTTGTACATTTGAGTTCCTGCCCCGGTTCGAGTGGTTACAACCCGACCGGCCGTCCCTTCCAGCACATCGTTATAGGCCGCTTCAATTCCATAGGCTCCCCCTTCCGCATTGACAAAGCCCAAAGCTTGTGCCGCCAGACTGGAATAGGGGTAGTAGCGCTTGGTTCCCTCCACCAGATAGAGATAGTGGGAGGTCTTGTTCTCCACAATGTAAGATCGGATTGCCTGGGCATCTTCCTCCTCAATTTTTGTTTTGATCTCCTTGTAAGCATAGTTTACGTCTCGGACCTGCTGCTCCAGCCGCGCCTCGTCCAGTCCAGGTACCAGTTCCATTAGGTCTTGGATCAACTGGTCCTGCTCCGCTTTCACCGCCGCCTGCCACGCCTTTTCATTGGTGGTGCCGTCCTCGTTCTTGTACTCTTTTTCCGGTACCTTATCCTGTACCAAGTCCCGGGGGGAGAGAATCAAGTTATACACCGTTGCCGACATTGCCAAGGTATTCCCGTTCCGGTCATAAATATTCCCCCTAGCTGCCGAAACGGATAAATCCAGCGTCTGCTGCTGCGTCGCTTTCTGCTGATACTCCTCATGATGCCCAATGGCAATGTCCCACAGTTTCCAAAACAAAGGAATAAACAACACAATGCCACACAGCAGCATCAGGGTAACCGTTCTACGGAAAATAATCCGCTTGGAACGGCTGCCACGGGCTGCCCCAGTAGTCGGTCGATTGGAGTCATATGGTTCCCGCATCTGTGTTTCCTCCCCTCGGCGGTACAAGGGCGCAAGAAATCTCCTTTCTTGCGCCCTTTCTCATCTCGTTGCGTTTTTTATTTCTTATCGCTTTTATATATGGCCGCGTTAACGAAAATATTCAATGATCTCTCCTACCGCCATCCCAAATTCTCGGAGCATCCCTATGATGCCACCTTCTGCCTCCTCTCCGTACAGCACTACGCTGTCCGGCTCCGACAGGTCGATATACAACACCTGGTCGCTGGTGGGACGGCTCATGGTGTCTCCCACCGTCTCCTGAATGGTCGCCATGTCAAATATCTTCTCATATTGGGCCGAGAGTGTGACACTCTCCTTTTGCAGCGTTTCCATTTCGCTGCGCAGCGACACCACCTGGTTACTGAGCACCGTATACTGGACATAGCTGAGCAACAGCAAAGCCGCAAACACCGCTACAGCCAAAAAACCTACCACAGCAAAAGGGGCCACTTGCCCCGCCTCTCGGACCTGAACTTGGGTTCGAGTCAGCGCATGGCGGCGAACTTGTTCCCGCTGCTTAGGCTGGGGGCGGCGCTGTAGTTCCTCTTCCCGGCGGGGAATTCGGACGGCGGAACCGTCGTAGGCCGGGGCGTAGGCCACACTGCCGTAGGTATGATATGCACTTGGATTGCGTCGGCGGGCAGCCATGGCGCTCACTCCATTCCTCGTTTGTTCATCCTTCTCACACACAATTGCAAGGGGAAAATGGTCTCTTACAGTTTTTCCGCTACCCGCAATTTGGCACTGCGGGCACGGGGATTTTCTTCAATCTCCTGTTTCGTGGGACAAATTGGCTTTCGATTTACCAGCCGCACCTGGGGTTTTCGTCCACACACACATACAGGAAAATCCGGTGGGCAGATACAGCCTTTGGCATATTCCGCCAACCCGGTCTTTACAATTCGATCTTCCAGCGAGTGAAAGGTAATCACCGCCAGCCGCCCACCCGGGTTTAGCCCCGGAACGGCGTCCTGAAGCATCCGCTCCACCGACCCCAATTCATCATTGACCGCAATACGGATGGCCTGAAAACTGCGTTTGGCCGGGTGTTGCTTTTCCCGCAGCGCTTTGGCCGGCATAGCCCCTTTGATGACCTCCACCAGTTCCAGTGTAGTGGCAATGGGCTTGTCCTCTCGACGGCGGACAATGGCACCTGCAATTTGGGGCGCACAACGCTCTTCCCCATACTGAAACAAAATTCTGCGAAGCTCTTCTTGGCTCCAGGTATTTACCACATCCCAGGCGCTGAGTCCCTCACTGCGATCCATTCTCATATCCAGAGGGGCATCCAACATATAGGAAAATCCGCGGCTTCCGTCATCCAGCTGAGGGGACGAAACGCCCAGGTCAAACAGCATCCCGTCTGCCCCAGAACAGCCAAGTTCTCGCAAAATCTCTTTTACCTGGTCAAAATTGCGATGGACCAACGTGACCCGATCCATCCATTCCTTTAGCCGCTCTGCTGCCGCATCCAGCGCAGCTTGATCTCGGTCCACGCAGATCAATCGACCCGTGGTCAGCCGCCGGGCAATCTCCCGGCTGTGCCCCGCTCGTCCCAAGGTGCCGTCCAAATAGATTCCATCCGGCCGAATTGCTAGAGCCTCAATGCATTCCTCCAGCATAACTGGGCGATGGTAATATTCTTCCCTCATATTAGAACCCCAATTCAGCCATGCAACGGGCCATCTTTTCCGGCGTCATCTCTTCCTCCTGGGCATTCCAGGTATCGGCTGCCCAGATTTCCGCTCGGTCATTTACTCCGATGATGACAACGTCCTTTTCCAGTCCCGCATACCGCCGCAGTTTCTGTGGAATCACAATACGTCCCTGGCTATCCAACTCGCACCGGGCAGCGTTGGCAAACAGAGGCCGCATAGCCTTGGATTGGCTCATGGGAAGAGAGGCAAATTTTTCGGTAAAGCGGTCCCAGGTGGATTGGGGATAGATGGCCAGGCATGCATCCACACCCATCGCCAAATAAAAGGATTCCCCTAACTCAACCCGGAGCTTGGAGGGGATAAACAGCCGGCCCTTGGCATCGATACTGTGCTCGTACGTGCCGGTCATGTTTTTCCACCTCTCCTCCACTTTACTGTTTTTTTAAGGGGTTTTACTCCACTTTGCCCCACCTTGCTTCTTAGTATAAAAGCTGTTGACATAAAATGCAAGAGTTTTTTTCGTAAAAAAAAAGAGAAAAAACCGCTGATTTCCTCGAAAATCAGCGGTTTTTGCTTTAAAACATTCGTTCTATTTGGTTTCCAATAATTTCTATCTTCATGCATTATACAAGATATGCTTGTTCAAATCAACTTTAATTCTATATCTTGTATTTGTAAATTTTAGATACGGATGTGGCGTTTTGCATTATTCCTCTACTTCTTTTAACCGGGCTGCCACTTTGGAATCCATAGCACTTTGGGAATGGGCGGTTTGCATATAGCGGGACACCTCTGCTGTGCTCTTCTTCACCGGAGTAATGGTTCCTGCACCAGCCACGCAGCCTCCGGGACATCCCATTCCCTCCAGCAGATAGCCATTATACTTCCCTGCTTTGGCCATCATCAGCATCTTTTTACACTCCCGCAGGCCGTCAGCATGCTCCACCAGCACCTCACGGGTGGGATCAATTTTGGAGATGGCTTCTTTCACTGCCGCAGCCACTCCGCCGGTTACGGCAAAACCGCGGCCAGCACCCGTGGCGTTGACAAAATCATCCTCCGGATGGCCCGGCATTTTGCTGGGATCCACCCCTTTCGCGTCAAAAACTCCCTGCATCTCTTCAAAGGTGAGGACAAAGTCTACATCACTGCGAATGCTGCGGCGGGAGGCCTCCAGCTTTTTGGCTGCGCATGGGCCAATAAACACCACGCGGGCGTCGGGGTTATCCTTTTTAATCAGGCGGGCGGAGAGCACCATGGGCGTCAATGCCATGGAGATGTTCTCCTTAAACTGCGGGAACAGCTTTTTGGCCATTACCGACCAGGACGGGCAGCAGGAGGTGGCCAGGAAGGGCAATTCATCGGGCACTTTCTCCAAAAAGTCTTTGGCCTCTTCAATGGTGCACAGATCGGCCCCCACTGCCACTTCCTTTACATCATAAAACCCCACCTGGAGCATGGCCTCTCGCACCTGAGCCGCCGAAACGTTCTCTCCAAACTGGGTCACAAAGGCGGGAGCCACTGCAGCAATGACTTTGTCCCCCTTCTTAATCGCCTGAATCATCTGGAAAATCTGGCTCTTATCCGCAATGGCACCGAAGGGACAATTCACCAGACACATTCCGCAGGAGACACATTTGTCATAATCAATCTTGGCCCGGCCAAATTCATCCGACCCGATGGCATCCATACCACAGGCCTCGGCACAGGGGCGTTCAAATTTGATAATGGCGTTATAAGGGCACTCATCCACACACTTGCCGCATTTGATGCATTTCTCCTGGTCTATGACGCTCTTTCCCTGCACCACTCGGATGGCGTCCTTGGGACACACTTCCCGGCAGGGATGCGCCAAGCAACCCTGGCACAGATTGCTCACCACCACCTGTTTGGGCGGGCAAGCGTTGCAAGCAAAGGAAATGATGTTGATCAGCGGTGGCTCGTAGTATTTCTCTGCCACCACGCTCTCCTCAATGGAAGCGCTGGTCGGTGCGTATTCTGACAGATCCCGCAGGGGAAGGCCAATGGCCAGGCGCAGACGCTCGCTGACAATGGCCCGTTCCACCAAGATATTCTGCCGATAGCGTGCCACTTCACCCGGTATGATCTTATGGGGCAGACTTCGAATGGTCTCGGCATAATCTCCCCCTTCGAAACTCATCCGGGCGACTTCTGTAAATACCTTGCGGCGGATATCGTTGACAACGGTGTGAACTCCTCGCATGTGGAGATCCTCCTTCATCCTTCATTCTCGCCTTGATGATACCATAGGGGGACAGGCCTTGGCAATGGCTGGAACTTACAACCCTTCCATTTTTCTGCAAGAAAAATTGTATTATCTATAAAATGTTTTAAAATCGTCCCTTTTCTTCATCTTTTCCCGGCCGTTTTTTGCAGGTTGTTTTTATTTTTCCAGCTGTTCAGACACCATTCGATTGACCGCTTCTGGATCTGCTTTCCCGTGCAGACGACGCATCACCTGCCCGACCAAGAAACCTCGGATCTTTTGGTTGCCACACCGACAGTCTTCTACCGCCTGGGCCTGCTCTTGGAACACTGCCTCTACTGCCTGGGCCACCAGGCCGTCATCTTGAATTTGTTCCAGGTGATGGTCCCTCACATAGGTCTGTGCATCCATATTGTCGGGAAAAATGGCCCGGAACACTTTGGCTGCTGTATTCCGGTTTAGTTTGCCCGACAACACCATTTTTATAAGTGCAACCAGATTGTCGGGGGTTAGTTTCATATCCTTGGGTTCCAATTCCTCCTCTTTTAATCTGCGCATCATCTCACCCAGCATCCAGGCAGATACCTCCCGGGCTGGTACCCCCAGACCCACCGCAGCCTCAAAGAAGTCGGATAGGGCCTTTTGTCCGGTTAAAATGCCCGCATCGGTAGCCGACAACCCGTAGTCCCGCTGATACCGGGCTTTTCGTTCCGGTGCCATTTCCGGCTGTCGCAGCCGCAGCTGTTCCAAATATGCCTCCGACAGTTCCAAAGCAGGCAGATCCGGCTCCGGAAAATAACGGTAGTCCTGTGCATCCTCTTTGGAGCGCATGGAAAAGGTAGCATCCTTGTTTTCGTCCCAACGTCGGGTCTCCTGGATGACCCGCTTTCCTTCCTCCAGCCGCTCCACCTGGCGCCGCGCCTCGTAGTCAATGGCTCGTGCAATGGCCTTCATGGAGTTCAGATTCTTCATCTCGGTGCGCTTTCCCAATTCCTCTGACCCCGCTGGGCGAACGGACAGGTTTACATCACACCGCAGGGAGCCCTCCTGCATCTTGCAGTCGGAAACGCCCAAATATTCCAAGGTAGACTTGAGTTTTTCCAGATAGGCCAGCACCTCTTCCGCCGAACGAAAGTCGGGTTCGGTGACAATTTCAATCAGTGGCACCCCACAGCGGTTATAGTCACACCGCGTCTGATCGGTCCACGGGTCATGGATCAACTTGCCGGCATCCTCCTCCATGTGTAGTTCGTGGATGCGAATGGTCTTTTCCCCCGCCTGGGTCTGGATGCTCACCCTCCCATCTCGCGCTATGGGCAAGTACAGTTGAGAGACTTGATAGGCTTTGGGCAGGTCGGGATAGAAATAGTTCTTGCGGTCAAAACGGTTATGGGGGGTAATTTTACAGTTCAGCGCCAGCCCCGCCTGGACAGCAAATTCCACCACTTTCCGGTTCACCACCGGCAGTGTCCCCGGCATGCCCATGCAGATCGGACAGCAGTGGGTGTTGGGCTCCCCACCAAATTCCGTGGTACAGGAACAGAAAATCTTGGTCTTGGTCGCCAATTCCACGTGGGTCTCCAACCCGATCACAGTCTCCCAAGTCATACTTCTTCTCCCTCCTTTTTCCAAGGCGATTGCTTGTGATAGTCGGTATCCAACTGGAACGCATGGGCCGCCCCCAGTACCCGGGCCTCTCCCAATGCCGGACCGATCAGCTGGCAACCAATGGGCAACCCCTTCTTATCAAATCCGCAGGGCATGGACAGGCCGGGCAGACCTGCTAAGTTGACCGAGACCGTATCAATGTCGCTGAGATACATCTGTAGCGGATCATCCAAACTTGCTCCCAGTTTGGGTGCCGTGGTTGGTGCTACCGGCGTAAGCAAAAGATGGCACTGGGCAAAGGCCTCTTGGAATGCCCGCTGGATAACCGCTTTGGCCTGGAGCGCCTTTTTATAGTAGGCGTCGTAATATCCCGAGGAGAGGACAAAGCTGCCCAGGAGAATCCGGCGTTTGACTTCCCGTCCAAACCCCTGGGTGCGGGTGGCACAGTACAATTCCGTAAGATCTTCAAATTCCTCCGCCCGCCATCCATACTTTACTCCATCAAACCGCGCCAGATTGGAAGAAGCCTCTGCCGCCGCAATCATATAATAGGTGGGCACCACATAGTCCATCACCGGAAAATCTAGTTCCACCAGCTGGGCACCCCGGGACTTTAGCACTTCTGCCGCCCCGCGCACCCCGCGTTCCACTTCCTCCTCCAACCCTGCTCCAAAGCATTGCCGGGGAAGACCGATCTTCATTCCCCTCACATCCCCGGTGAGGGACGCCAGAAGCCCCCCCGCAGGTACGTCCAGACTGGTACTATCCCTCAGATCCCGGCCCTGAATCACATCCAAAATGGCGGCGCAGTCTGCCGCAGATCGTGCTAACGGCCCGATCTGATCCAGGGATGAGGCGTAGGCGACCAGGCCGTAACGGGACACTGTGCCATAGGTGGGTTTGATTCCAGTGACTCCACAGTAGGCAGCAGGCTGGCGGATGGAACCTCCGGTGTCCGACCCGATGGCAAACCAGCACTCCCGCCCCGCTACTGCCGCAGCCGCTCCGCCGGAGGAACCACCGGGCACTCGCTGTAAATCCCAGGGATTCCGAGTGGGCCCGTAATAGGAAGTTTCGGTGGTAGAGCCCATGGCAAATTCGTCCATGTTTCCTTTTCCCAACAAGACGCTCCCTGCCTGCGCCAGACGGCTGGCCACCGTCGCCTCATAGGGGGAGACGAAGTTCCCTAATATTTTACTGGCGCAGGTGGTGGGCATCTCTTTGGTGCAGATATTATCTTTGAGCATCATCGGTACACCATAGAGCGGGCTGTCCGCCTCTTTGAGGTGGGCCTGAAGTTCCTCCGCCCGTTTTCTGGCCTGTTCCGGTGCGGTGGTGATAAAGCTGTTCAATGCTCCCTCCCGCAGCGTCACAGCCTCCAGCGCCGCCTCCGTCACCTCTGGGATGGACACCTCACCCCGCCGTATGGCCGCCCCCAGTTCCAGGGCCGTTTGTTCCAGCAACTGTTTCATCGATACTCCTCCTCACTCCACCGCTTTGGGCACCAGAAAGGTCTCTCCATCGCTCTTGGGCGCGTTTTTGAGTAACTCCTCTCGGGCCTGGGAAGGCTCCACTGTATCTTCCCGAAACACGTTTTTTAAGGCAATTATGTGGCTCATGGGCTCCACGCCCTGGGTGTCCAGCTGGTTCAAGGTATCCATATAGGAGAGAATCTGCTCCAGTTCTCCAACCACCCCTTCCTTCTCCGCCTGAGGTAACTTTAGGCGGGATAAAAAAGCGATCCGGTCTACCAACTCAGGTGTAATCTTCATGGGATTGTCTCCTTTCTTCCCTTAAGGCTCTAAGCGGCTGCGGTCCCGGGGAAACAGGCAGGCGCTGCGCACGTTGTCCAGCCCGCACAGCCGGGCGGTGAGCCGCTCCAACCCAATGCCCAATCCGCCATGTGGCGGCATGCCGTGTTTGTGAATCATGAGATAGCTGGAAAACTCCTCCACATCCATTCCTCGCTCCTGCATCTTATCCACCTGGGTCTGGTAGTCATGGATGCGCTGGCCGCCGGTGGTCACCTCCATTCCCCGGAACAGAAGGTCAAAGGAGAGGGTATAGCGCGGATCCTCTGGGTCGTCCATGGCATAGAAGGGCCGTTTTTTGGAGGGGTAGTGGGTGACAAAAACAAAGTCAGCGCCGTATTCTTCCTGAAAGTAGCGACCGATGTTGGCTTCTTCCTCTGGCTCCAGATCAAAGGGATCCCGGATGGGCCGGCCGTATTTCTCCGAGGCCAGTCGCTTGGCCTGTTCAAAGGGGACGGCAGGGATGCGGTCCACCTCAGGCAATTCTACGCCCAGCCGCTCCAGGTCCCCTGCATATTCCCGTCTCAGCAGGTCCATGGCATAGCGTAAAAAGCCCGTTTCCATCTCCATCACATCCCGGAAGGAGTGGATATATCCCATCTCAAAGTCCAGAGAGGTATACTCGTTTAAATGCCGCTGGGTGGCATGTTTCTCCGCCCGGAACACCGGAGCCACCTCAAACACCCGCTCAAAAACCCCTACCATGGTCTGTTTATAAAACTGAGGGGACTGGGCCAAAAATGCTTTCTTGCCAAAATAGTCCAAACGGAAGATGTTGCTCCCTCCTTCCGCCCCGGCGTGGACAATTTTAGGAGTGTGGATCTCCGTAAATCCCTGAGTGGTCAGATACTCTCGAAACGCGCGAGACAATCCCTCCTGGATTTTAAACACCGAGCGCTCCCTCAGGTTGCGCAGCACCACTGGGCGCAACGACAATTCGGTATCCAGGTTTAAGTTCAGCTTCCGTTTGGCCAAAGGCACCGGCATGGCCTGAGTGGGACGGGAAAGAATTTCCAGCTTTTCTACTGCAATTTCTCTTCCTCCGGGGGCCCGTTTCTCTTCCCTCACCAGACCGGTGAGGGAAACGGCACATTCCTCCATCAGTTCCTCCGGTACTCGCTCCGGCGGGCACACGCACTGCACAGCCCCGTCCCGCAGACGCAGCGTGACAAAAGCAATACCGCCCAGTTCCCGCAGCGCGTGAACCGCTCCGTGGAGGGTGACAGTCTCACCATCCAACTTCCCGTCCACCAGGTCGGCAAACCAAAAAGACTTCTTTGTTGCTCCCGTCATAACTTCCATGGTACACAAACCTTCCTTTCTCTTCGGCGATACGAGCCCGGAACAAAAAAACGTCCCGGGTCGTATCAAAAAATAATACGACCCGGGACGAAATCATCCGTTTCTATGATTCCGCGGTACCACCCGCGTTGCTCCTCCAACAAGGAACCTCTTTCGAGCCCCGGTAACGTGGGGAAGACGGACGGCCCTCAAGCAAAAGCTTCGAACCATCAGCTCAGAAGTGTTGCGCATCCCCGTCTTTCCCAACCAGGCTTTCAGCACGGTGGCCCGGTCTCTCTGTTGGACGCCGTAGGGAGCGGTCTTCGTCGGCGCTTTTGAATTATTATGGGCGAATTATAAAACCACCATTCCCATTTGTCAAGAAAAAATTTTCTTCTTTTCTCCAGTCTCTCCCCATGGTATACTGCAGCTATAACACACTCTGGATAGCGAAGGAGGAAAGCGGCCATGCTGGATTGGACGGAGTTGGAACACGCCTGCAACAACTGCCAAAAATGTCCCCTGGCGGACACACGACATAATGTAGTCTTCGGCGTAGGTGTTCGAGACGCCGAGGTGATGTTTATCGGTGAGGGGCCGGGCGAAAACGAGGATTTGCAGGGAGAACCCTTTGTGGGACGGGGTGGCAAGTTACTGGACGACATGTTGGAACTCATTGACTTGGACCGGACAAAAAACGTGTACATCGCCAACATTGTCAAGTGCCGCCCACCCCAAAACCGGGATCCTCTCAATACCGAACAGGACGCCTGCATTGGGTACCTGCGCAATCAGGTGGCCCTGATCCGACCAAAAATTATTGTCTGTCTGGGGCGAATTGCCGCTCTGCGCCTCATTAAAGAGGACTTTAAAATCTCCAAGGAGCATGGACAATGGTTTGAAAAGGCTGGAGTCCACATGACCGCCCTCTTTCATCCTGCCGCTATTCTCCGGGACCCCCGGCGCCGCCCGGAGACTTTTGTGGATTTGAAAAGTCTCCAGGCCAAAATCCGACAGGTCTGTACCCACACCTACTAAACCACTTAGCCCGCTTCGGCCTTTTTTGCCGGCGGGCTAAGTTTGTTTTTTTCCGACAAATTCCATAGAATACCAAAAAATTTTACGTCCCTCCTGCGACCACGGCTCCAGTTTGGGCGTACCTATAGGCAGAACCAAACGTACGAGCGGTTTCATTTTTATTCCAAACAGAAAGGAGGAAACTCCTTGGACGAAGCAACTTTGATCCACTCCCTCCAAGCCGGGGATCGGCAGGCACTGGAGGCAGTCGTAGGGCAATATACCCACTACCTCACTGCCGTAGCAGCCAGAGCCATGGCTCCCACTCCCACCCGGGAGGATCTGGAGGAGGTCGTTTCGGACACCTTCCTGGCTCTGTGGCGGTTTCGGGAGAATCTGGATCCGAAACGCCCCTTGCGCCCCTGGCTGGCAGTGGCTGCCCGAAATTTGGCCGTCAGTCGCCTGCGCCACAAAGCGAAGATCCAAGACATTCCTGACACGCTCCCCGACCACCGGCCCGGCCCCGAGGAGTTGGCCCAGCGCCAAGCCCTCCACCGCCAGCTGCGGGAGTTGGTGGAGGATATGACCGAACCCGACCGCACTCTGTTTTTGCGCTACTACTACCAGGAGGAACCGCTGGGACAGGTAGCTCAGGAACTGGGCCTGGGCCTGTCCGCCGCCAAAAGCCGGCTGGCCCGAGGGAGGAAACGGCTCAAAGAATTGTTGACCAGAGAAGGAGGCGAACCCTATGCCAAGCCACATCCATGAACTCTGGGAGGAATTGGAGTTGCCGGAAGAGTACCCTGAACTGGACGAAGAAGCTGTCTTGGCTCGGGTGAACGCTGCTCTTGACGGCACCTCTCGCCCCAAGGAGCCCCACATGAAACGGAAATTACGTCTGTCCCTTCTACTCGCTGCCGCTCTGGTTCTACTTACCGGCACCGCGGCCGCCGTCTACCGCGCCGGAGTGCTGGAACTCTTCTTCCAGGGAGACACCAGCCAGCTGGAGCCCTATGTCCAGAACGCCCTGGACACTGCCGAAAACGAGGACTACCGCCTGCGGGTAGACAGCTGTCTGTACGACGGCCAAAACATCTATACCGTCATCACCGTAGAGGCCTTGAATGACCAGGCTGCCGAGGATTTGATGAGTAACCGGGTCATTGCTGAATCCCATCGAGAGATGTGGGGGGAAGAAATGGTAGCGGGCCTGATGGAAAGCGGCTCCACCGGCCCGGAGACCTTCCATTGCAATCAGTTCGACTTCTCTCCCAGCGGAGGCGGTGTTGGGATCCACGATCTGCCCAACCCCGACGACCACAGCCGCTCCTGGCAGATCCGTGTTCAATTCCACTCCTATGTAGGCCCCCAGGAACAGCCTCTGGAGTTCTGGGTGAACTTTATGGGCCGGGACTATGCCGTGGAGATCCCCCTAGACAACATGGCCCAACCCATCCGCCTGACTCCCAACGAGGAGGTCACCTGCAACATCTACACCGGAGACAAGGGGATTCTGACGGAGTTCGTCCTCACCCCAACCTCCTTCTCCATCACTGTCGAGCCCCTGGAGAAACCAGAGGACGATTTCTATTCCATTGATTCTATCTTCGGGAAGAACATCTTCTTTCTGCGCATGAAGGACGGCACCATTCTCACCCGAACACAGCTGGGCGGGCTGAACGACCAGTTTAAGACCGTGGTGGATCTGAATCAAGTGGAGTCCATTATCTACGGCTACACCGAGTTCCCCGTAGACGGCTCCCCCTCCTTCCCCGCAGACCTGCCCGAGAATCTCTACCCCTTTACCTGTACCGAAATCATTTTGGGAAAAAACCACTACTTCTATTTCCCGGTAGAGGAACTGTGTCGGAAACTGGGAGCGGACTACCAGTGGGACGAGGCCACTCAGACCGCTACGGCCACTTACCGGGGAGTCACCCTCACCATGACGGCAGGAGAATCCTGCTATCAGGTGGATGGGGAGACGATAGAACTTCTCTATGAGACCCGCAACGATCCCACGGACCCGGAGTACGAGGGGGTCCCCCAGTACATCACTCTGGAAGACGGGGTGCTCACTGCACCAGTCAATCTGCTGGATCACTGGTCCCTGGACTATCCTGCGCTGCATGATAGCGACGAAGAACTGGCGGGCGTCATGCTGGTAATCCCATAATTTTTCCCTTATAGACACCCCCCGGTGCCCTGATGGACGCCGGGGGGTCCCGCTGGAGAGGAGTCTGTTTCGCTCTTACCGGGGTGGAAGGGTTTGCACCTGCTCCAGAAGGCGGTACAATCCCTCCTGCCGCTCCTGGGAGCAGGCGGCAAGCAGGTCATAGGCCATGCGTGGATAACTCCGGCCTTCCACCGGCTCCTCCACCACCTCCAGCACTTGGGACAAAGACACGCCCAAGGCCCCGGCAATCTTTGCCAGACTGTCTACTGTCACGTTCTTCTCCCCCCGCTCTACCTGGCCGATATAGGTGGGATGGAGCCCCGCCAGTTCTGCCAGGGCCTCCTGGCTGTATCCCCGGTCCAGACGGTATCCCCGCAGCCGGTGCCCAATGGTCTGTGTCAGCTTACTCATGGTGCCCCTCCTATTCTCTGGATACAGTCTAAAAATATTTTTTAAAGCTTTACACAGACTATTGATTTCTTCATCTTGCAAATATATACTATAAATATTATTTTTAGAGAAAAAACATCGATATGCGCCATTCCCCCCCCAAAGAGTGGCGCTACAGGAGGGATTTTATGGACACGCCGCGTCGACCACTGGTACGTCCCGTGGTGGTTCTGGTGGCCTTCTATAACAAAAAGGCCCTGGGCGTACGTTACTTGGAAACTGCCCTGGAGGGGGCAGGCTATGTGGTACATACTATTTTTTATAAAGATTTTAACAGCATCCACCCCACCCCCACCACAGAAACGGAACTGGCGCTTCTACGACGAGAAGTAGCGGAAGCCCGGCCGGTGCTGGTGGGACTGTCGGTGATGAGTTCCATGTACTTGGATACCGTGTATCAGGTGATGGATGCGCTGACACCGCTGGGTGTTCCTTTGGCATGTGGCGGTGCCTATGCTACCATGTTTCCCCAAGTGCTGTTGGAACGGGGTGCCAAGTTTGTGCTGCGAAGCGATGGCGAGCGTTCCATGGTCCGTCTGGCCAACGCCCTGTACCGAAATCAGGACTGGCAGGGCATCCCATCCCTGTGCTTTCAGGCTTCAGAGGGAATCCACTGCAACCCCATTGGCGATCTGGCTGCCGATGTGGATGCATACGGGCTGCCCGCGGTTCGCTGCCGAGACGCCTGCTTCATTGATCGAGACACGCTTACCCGCGGAGATCCTCAGCTATCCACCCGCAGCTATGAAGTAATTGCCTCCCGCGGTTGCCCCTTCACATGCTCCTACTGCTGCTGCGTCAACCTTCGCCGACTTCTTCCCCCGGGTATTCCCGGGGTTCGTACCCGGTCGGTAGAGAGTGTCATCTCGGAACTGATGGAGGCAAAAAAGCAGTGCAAAAAACTGGTGTTTGTCCACTTCTATGACGAAATTTTTCCAAATCTTCCAGGCTGGGTTGATGCCTTTTGCCAGGCATATCAGGCCCACATCCATCTTCCCTTTACCATCTGGTCTCACCCCAAAATGGTCACTCCCCAGCTATTAAACAAGCTGAAAGCAGTGGGGCTCACGGAGGTCATCATGGGAATCCAGTCCGGCTCCCAGCGAGTGCGCCGGGATGTCTTTCACCGCTATGAATCTCAACAAGATATCTTGACTGCGGTGCGCGCCATCCGCGACGCCGGGGTCTGGGGGAGCTTTGATTTCATGCTCCAGCATCCTTTTGAGACCATAGAAGATTTGAAAGCCTCTTACGCACTGGTGAAGGCGTTCCCCTCCCCCTACGAATTGCAACTTCATGGGCTAAACTTTCTTCCTGGTACCGACATTGTGGATATGGCTGTTCAGCAAGAGATATACACCCGTTCGCAGCTGGAGCAGATTATGTACGCTCCCATGGAACAGCAGTTTGGCGCCTATTGGCGCAGGGAGGTCTCCCAGGAGAGTCAGGCCTGGTACGAGATGCTCTATTGTTGGCAATTCCCCAGTTTTCGCCCCTGGCTGCGCCGTTGGGAAGAAAATCCTATGGCTCACGCCGACATGCTACACCGCTGCTATGCTCTGGCCCAGCGTATGGCCCGCCTGCGCTACCTGTACAAAAAAGGCCAGGTGGTACTGCTACGGATGCGGATGAGCACCTGAAGTGGAAAAATCATAAATGAAAAGTCCCCAGTACGCATTTTCATGCGTACTGGGGACTTTTTGGGTATCACGTCTTATCACCGGACCTTGGTCTCTTGCTGAAATTTCTCCAGATAGGCCTTTTGCAGCAGTGCCAGGCGCTGAGGATCTTTTCCCCCTACGGGAATGCCATCAATGGACGCCACTTGCATACAAAGCGCACTGCTACTCGTGACAATGGCCTCATCCGCATTCATCAGTTCCACCATGGAAAATGGCCGATGGTCGGTGGGGATTCCATGCTCCTGTGCCAGAGCCAGTAGGTGTTTCCGGGTAATTCCCGGCAAAATGAGTTCATCGGCGGGGGCAGTGCGCAGCACACCGTCCTTTAAAATCAAGATGTTACTGTGGGCGCACTCGGTCACCCGGGAACCACGGTGAAGTACCGTCTCGTCACACCCCCGCTCCGCCGCACGCTGGCTGGCCAGCACGCTGGGGATCAGGTTCAAGGTTTTAATGTTACACAGTTGAAAGCGGATGTCCTCCATAGAGATAAGGTGATAAGGGACATCCAGCGGTTTCATCTTATGCGGGCGGACATAGATCAGCAGGGAGGGCTCCACCCCCTCCCCCGGGAAGGAGTGGTTGCGCACGCACACGCCCCGGGAAATTTGCCAATATAAAAACTGCACGGGAGCTTTTTCCGCGGCATCGATGACCTTATACAGTTCCTCTTTCACCGCCGCCCGCTCCATCCGAAACGGGATTTCCAGCAGCCGCAGACTGTTGTACATCCGGTCCAGGTGATCATCCAGCGCAAACGCTACGCCGTTGGACACACAGGTGGCCTCATAAATTCCGTCCCCGAAGTACAGCGCACGATCCCCCATTGGAACGGTCATTTCCGCCAGCGGGCCCAATTTTCCATTGTAATAGCCGACTTCTTTCATCTTCCACATCCTCCTTTTCCCTTTCCCATCTGGTCCCACCAAGGCACCTCTCTCACCTGCGTAGGTAGACCTGCCACACCGTCCAGGCACAACCGGACCCTACCAGGGCCCCCGCCAACACGTCCGTGGGATAGTGCACTCCAACATACAGGCGAGACAATCCCATGACAACGGCCATGGCCATTGTCACCACTTTGGCCCCGAACCAAGTCTCCGGCAGCGCACGCCAGAAAATCATGGCTGCGGCAAAGGCCGCACAGGTGTGCCCGGATGGGAAGGAACAGGGGTCCGGCTCATCAATCAGCGGGATTAACCCCACCACATCCAGCCACGGCCGGTCTCGGGCGATAAGGGGTTTTAATATTAAGTTGGTACACACCAGCCCCAGAAGCATGGCCAACAGAGCCAAAAATCCTGCCTTTCGGGTTGGTTTATAGCACAACATCAGTACAGACATAAAAATCCAGATGGCCCCGGCATTTCCCAGGGAGGTATATGCCTGCATAAGGGGGTCCAGCACATCGCTGCGCACCTCCTGAATGGCCAGCAAAATGGCGCTATCCATATTTTGGAGAATACCAATCACAATTTTCCGCCTCCCCATCCTTGACCAGGTCTTTTTTGACATTTATAATAACCTTAAAAGAAGCTTAAAAGGTAGATTCCCATATTGTTTTTCATTATAACGGGATTTTCCCTTCGACGCAAGGCAGATGCCATTCATTTCATAAATCGTACATGAAATCTTAACAATTTTTTCTTTGAATTCCTACTAGGAGGCCTCCTGATGTGAAGCAAATCCTGTGTCTATCCAACGAACCCTGGAGTTCCTCCCCAGGTCGGACCCAACAACTCATCTCCCGACTAAAGGGCGCCCAAATTCTCTACTTTGCACCCTCCACCGAACAAAACGACCGCAGCGGACCCAAAGGTCGCCGGGTCCGTCCCAACATCACTGCCTATCGTCTTCCAACCTTGCTTCTCCCTCCGGAAGAGCGGTACGGCCCACTGTTCCGCCTGGGGCGGCGGCGCCTGGGCCGGTTTATTGCGGATCGAGCCGCTCGGCATCGCTTTCAGGCCCCTTTACTCTGGACCACTAGTCCGGAGCAGGTTCATTTGCTGGATTATCTCGACTACGGTGGACTGGTCTATGATTGTGACCGGGAATGGGATGATTTTCCCCCTGTATGGGAGGGCAGCCTGGCCAGCGCCGCCGATGTGGTTTTTGCCGCATCTCCTGTGCTTTGTGACCGTCTGGCCCCCTGTAGTGCCAATATCGCGCTACTCCCAAACGGTGTCAATTTCCCGCTCTTTTCCACCGCCATTCCCCAGCCACCTCAGGGGCATGGCCCTGTCTTAGGCTGGGTGGGAACCCTGTGGGAGGATTTGGATTTATCCCCTCTTCTGTTTGCCGCTCGAGCACGCCCCGACTGGACCTTTCTGCTGGTAGGCAGACAGGAGAACAACCCCTTCTTGCCCCGCCTGCGCCGGCTTGGAAACGTGGTTCTGCCCGGGGCATTCCCCCTCTCAGATCTCCCCAGCTGGCTTTATCGGTGCGATATTTTACTCAATTTTCTGCGGGACAACCGCCCTTATGAGGATGTGATTTCCTCCCGGCTCTATGAATACTTGTCCACTGGAAAACCAGTGGTGGCTATGACTTGGCCTGACCAGGTAGAGCACTTCCCCGACGTGGTCTATGCCGCCCACGATGAGCAGGAGTTTCTCACTTTGTGTCAGCATGCGCTGGTGGAGGCCCCCGGCTTCGTCTCTCAGCGCCGCCGCTCCCACGCCGCCAGCGCCACCTGGCCAATCCGAGCCGAGGTGGTAGAACGGATTTTAAGCACCTCCGGTTTACTATAAATTGTAAAATTCTTTTCTGCGTCAACTTTCCCCTCCTTTTTTCCCCTTTTCCTTGTACAAGCCTACGAAAGTATCGGCAGCCCTTGCAATATTTCTCCTTTTTCGATACAATAAGACTCTAATTTGATTCCGCCGGCGGAGGTTCCGGTTGGAATAAGGAGGCCGCTATGTATGGTACGTTCCCATTTGATTTGTCCGTGCCCGTCGTCTGCTTGCGGCCAGGGACTCAGCATGTCCAAACCCTACCCTCAATAATAAATCC
The DNA here is from genome assembly GCA_050943895.1 of Lawsonibacter sp. Taxonomy (GTDB): domain Bacteria; phylum Bacillota; class Clostridia; order Oscillospirales; family Oscillospiraceae; genus Lawsonibacter. The sequence goes on along the minus strand of JBMNQA010000003.1, from coordinate 161,124 downwards.
GGGCTATCTGTACCTGCAGATAGCCTAAACTTTTTTCAAAGGAGAGAACGCGATGAAAAAGGTAGCTGTCATCATGGGCTCCGATTCCGACTGGCCGGTGGTCAAAGGAGCCTGTACCCAGCTGAAGGCCTTCGGCATTCCCTATGAGGCCCATATCCTCAGTGCCCACCGCACCCCCGCCGCTGCCGCCGATTTTGCCAAAAATGCCAGAAAAAATGGTTTTGGCGTATTGATCTGTGCCGCAGGTATGGCCGCACACCTGGCCGGCGCTTTTGCCGGCAACTCCACTCTGCCTGTCATTGGCATCCCCATGAAGGGGGGCGCCATGGATGGATTGGATGCTCTGCTGGCCACTGTCCAGATGCCCAGCGGCATCCCGGTAGCTACCGTAGCCATCAACGGGGCGAAAAACGCCGCAGTATTGGCTGCCCAGATTTTGGCTGTCGCTGACGATGAACTGGCCGCAAAGCTGGACGAGGCGCGTGTAACGATGGCGGAACAGATTGCGCAAAAAGAGGCAACTCTGCAAGCGGAGTTGGCGAGCGACTAACGTTTTCACTCTCCCTACCATGGGATCCTGTAACAATTTTCGAAATGGTTTGATTTTTAGGAGGATGATTGTAATGGCAAAGAATCTAGTTTACTCGGGCAAGACCAAAGATGTGTATGCACTGGACAACGGCAACTACCTGCTCAAGTTTAAAGACGACTGCACCGGTAAGGACGGCGTCTTTGATCCCGGTGAAAACTCCGTGGGACTGACCATTGAAGGGGTGGGCGATGTCAACCTGCGCATGTCCATTTACTTCTTTGAGAAGATCAATGCCGCTGGCATCAAGACCCACTTTGTGAAGGCCAATCTCGACGATACCACTATGGAAGTGCTCCCCGCCAAGGTCTTTGGCAAGGGACTGGAAGTGATTTGCCGCCACAAGGCCGTGGGCAGCTTCCTGCGCCGCTATGGGGAATACATTGCCGAAGGCGCCGATCTCCCCGCCTATGTTGAGACCACCTTTAAAAATGACGAAAAAGGCGATCCCCTGGTCACCAAAGATGCTCTGGTAGCACTGGGCGTTATGACTGACCGTCAGTACGACGACATCAAAGACATGACCCAAAAGATTACCCAGATTGTGGCTGACGATTTGAAGGAAAAGGGTCTGGTTCTGTATGATATCAAGTTTGAGTTTGGTTACGACGCCAACGGCGACGTGATGCTCATCGACGAGGTAGCCTCCGGCAACATGCGGGTATACAAAGACGGGGAATATGTGGATCCCATGACTCTGTCCAAGCTCTTTTTCGCCTAATTGCTCCACCGCCACTGAATTTGCCACACTGTTAGGAAGAGAAGGGATTTGTCATGAACAAAACCGTGCAGCTTTATGAGGGAAAAGCAAAAAAAGTCTACGCCACTGAGGACCCGGAAGTGGTCATTGTCTCCTACAAGGACGACGCCACCGCCTTCGACGGGACCAAAAAGGGTACCATCGTGGGAAAGGGCGCCATCAACAACCAAATGTCCAATTTCCTGATGAAACAACTGGAACAGGCCGGAGTCCCAACCCACCTGATTGAGCAACTCAACGAACGGGAGACCGCGGTAAAAAAAGTGTCCATTGTTCCCCTGGAGGTCATTGTCCGCAACCGCGCCGCCGGTTCCTTTGCGAAACGATACGGTGTGGAAGAAGGTATCGTCTTTGATACCCCCACCATTGAGTTCTCCTACAAAAACGACGCCCTCCACGACCCTCTCATCAATTCCTACCACGCCGTGGCATTAAAACTGGCTACCTGGGACGAAATTGAGACCATCAAAACCTACGCCTTCCAAATCAACGATTTCTTGAAGAAAACCTTGGCTGCCTGCGGGGTAATTTTGGTGGACTTTAAACTGGAATTTGGCAAGACCTGCGACGGCAAAATCGTTCTGGCTGACGAAATTAGCCCTGACACCTGCCGGTTCTGGGATGCCAAAACCGGAGAAAAGCTGGACAAAGACCGCTTCCGCCGAGATTTAGGCAATGTGGAAGGAGCTTATCAAGAGATGAGCCGCCGTCTCATGGGGAAATAAGCCTAGATTTTGCTTTTATTAACACGTTTCGAGGAGGAACAGCATGGGAGGCTTTTTCGGAGCCGTTTCCAAACGGGATATTACACTTGATTTATTTTTTGGCGTGGACTACCACTCCCACCTGGGCACTCGCCGGGGCGGTATGCTCATTCACGACACCAAAGACGGATTCCAGAGGCAGATCCACTCCATTGAAAACACCCCCTTTCGCACCAAGTTTGAGAAGGACCTGACTGATTTTCACGGCTGCAGCGGCATCGGCTGCATCAGCGACACCGATCCCCAGCCCCTTCTGGTGCGTTCCCACCTGGGACTGTATGCCATTACCACAGTAGGCATTATCAATAATTCTGAGCAACTGATTCAGCAGTATTTTTCTGACCACGGGCACCAGTTTATGGCTATGAGTTCCGGCAAGGTCAACGCCACCGAACTGACAGCCGCTCTCATTAACCAGAAAGACGATCTGGTCTCAGGCATTCTCCACGCCCAGGATGAGATCCAGGGCTCTCTGACTCTGCTCATCCTCACCGACAAGGGGGAAATTATTGCTGCCCGAGACAAGCTGGGAAGATTGCCTGTGTTAGTGGGCAAGAACCCGGATGGCCACTGTGTCTCCTTTGAGTCCTTTGCCTACCACAAGCTAGGCTACGAGGATGCCTACGAACTTGGCCCCCGGGAGATTGTGCGCATCACCCCCGAGGCATATGAGACCCTCTCCCCCGCCGGCACAGATATGAAAATCTGTGCGTTCCTGTGGACCTACTACGGTTACCCCAACTCCAATTACGAAGGGGTCAATGTGGAGGTCATGCGCTATCGAAACGGGGAAATTATGGCCCGAGACGAAGTGGGACGGGGGCTGCTGCCCAAGGTGGACTATGTGGCCGGCGTCCCTGACTCCGGCGTTCCCCATGCCATCGGTTTTGCCAATCGCAGCGGCAAACCCTTTGCGCGTCCATTTGTCAAGTACACACCAACCTGGCCCCGTTCTTTTATGCCCGCCAACCAGGATGTGCGCAACCAGGTGGCAAAGATGAAGCAGATTCCTGTCCCGGAATTGATTCAGGGGAAAAAGCTACTCTTTGTGGACGACTCCATTGTGCGTGGAACACAGTTGCGGGAGACAGTAGAGTTTCTCTATGAATCTGGAGCCGAAGAGGTCCACATGCGCTCGGCCTGTCCCCCCATCATGTACAGCTGTAAGTACTTAAACTTCTCCCGTGGCAACTCGGACATGGACCTGTTGGCCCGCCGGGTCGTTCAGGAATTAGAGGGAGACGAGGGCCAGCAGCACCTGGAAGAGTATGCCGACGGCACCACCCAACGCGGCAAATGCCTGCTGCAATCCATCTGCGAAAAACTGGGCTTTGACTCCTTGGGCTACCAGTCCCTAGACGGGTTGCTGGAAGCCATCGGCATTGACCGTGACAAGGTGTGCACCTACTGCTGGAGCGGTAAAGAATAACACACGGAGGTTTTGGATATGAAGAACTCCCATTCTGCATCTTACGCCGCCGCCGGCGTAGATGTCACCGCCGGCTATGAGGCGGTGGAGCGTATTAAGCCCATGGTGGAATCCACCTATATCCCCGGTGTTTTGGGCACCCTGGGGGGGTTCGGAGGCATGTTTGCCCCTGACCTGGCCGGGATGAAAAAGCCCGTGCTCGTCTCCGGCACAGACGGTGTAGGCACCAAACTCCGCTTAGCCATGCTGCTGAACAAACATGACACCATCGGTATCGACTGCGTGGCTATGTGCGTCAACGATATTATCTGCGGCGGTGCTTCTCCTCTGTTTTTCCTGGACTACATTGCCTGCGGGAAAAACAATCCGGTACGCATTGCCGAGATTGTCTCCGGCATCACCGAGGGCTGCCGCCAGGCCGAGTGTGCTCTGGTAGGGGGCGAGACGGCCGAACACCCGGGACTCATGCCCGATGACGACTACGATGTGGCTGGTTTCTCCGTGGGCATTGTGGACGAGGAGAAGATTATTGATGGCAAAAAGCTCTCCCAGGGCGATGTTCTCATCGGTCTGGGTTCCACTGGTGTGCACTCCAACGGATTCTCTCTGGTCCGTAAGGTGCTGGACGTGGAGCATGCCGACCTCTCCTCTCCCGTTGCGGAGTTGCAGGGTAAGAGCCTGGGAGAGGCCCTACTCACCCCCACTCGTATCTACGTAAAAGCGATAAAAGCTCTGCTGAAAGCCGGTGTGGATATCCACGCTGTCAGCCACATCACCGGCGGTGGTTTTTATGAGAATGTACCCCGGATGATGACGGAAGGGCTTACTGCCCGCATCGATCTGAAGAGTTTCCCCTGTCTGCCCATCTTTGACCTCATTCAGAAGGCAGGCAACATCCCCCAGCGGGACATGTACAACACCTTTAATATGGGGTTGGGCATGATTCTGGCAGTCCCTGCCCACCAAGCTGCCCAAGCTCTGGAGATTCTTAAGGCCGCCAACGAACAGGCCTACCAGGTAGGTTGTGTAGTAGCCGGGAATGCCGGCGTGGAACTGGTATAAGGGGGAGAGCGCCATGCCAAAGCGCATCGCTGTACTGGTCTCCGGCGGTGGCACCAACCTCCAGGCTCTTATCGACGCACAGGATCGAGGGGAAATTGTCAACGGATCTCTTGCTGCTGTCATCGCCTCCAACCCATCCGCCTTTGCCCTGGAGCGGGCAAAAAAGGCAGGCATCCCCACCTATGTGGTGGCCCGTCGTGACTATCCCTCCAGCCAGGCCATGACTCTGGCTCTGGTGAAACAACTGCAGGCACTGGAGATTGACCTGGTGGTTCTGGCCGGCTTTATGGTCATCCTCACCGAGGAAATGGTACAAGCTTACCCCAACGCCATTCTCAATGTCCACCCTGCCCTGATTCCTTCCTTCTCCGGACCTGGCTGTTACGGCCTCCACGTCCATGAAAAGGCCTTGGAATATGGAGTAAAACTCTCCGGCGCTACTGTCCACTTTGTCAGTGAGGAGTGTGACGGCGGTCCCATCGTCTCTCAAAAGGCGGTGGAGGTTCTCCCCGACGACACCCCGGAAACGTTGCAGCGTCGGATTATGGAGCAGTGCGAGTGGAAATTGCTACCCCAGGCAGTTTCCCTGTTTTGCCAGGGGAAACTGCGCGTGGAGGGACGCACGGTTCGTATCTTGGACTAAAACCCGGAACACCAACCCTTTTGGAGTGCGCCGGAACCCTTTTGAAACCAAGCGGTATGACTGACGGAAGTGGAGCAAACCACAGGGAGTACCGCCTCTGGAATGCCGACCGTCTGGGCGCACCGCGTTGTTACATGCGTGGTGCGCCCTTTTTGAGCAGTACAAAGGATTTTTATAATGATTCTGAGAAGGAGGATTTTCATGAAAACCCTTGACCTCAACGAGATTTTGTCCAATCACCCCTATCCCGGCCGTGGCATTGTCCTTGGCCGCACAGCAGACAACCAAAAGGCTGCGGTAGCCTACTTCATTATGGGGCGCAGCGAGAACAGCCGCAACCGTGTCTTTGAGGAGACCCAGGACGGCATCCGCACCCGAGCCTTTGACGAGAGCAAAATGACGGACCCCTCCCTTATCATTTACCACCCGGTGCGCATCCTGGATGACGGTACCACCATTGTTACCAACGGCGACCAGACCGACACCATTCGAGACCACATTCTGGCCGGCCGCTGCTACCGCCACGCCCTGCGCACCCGGGAATTTGAGCCCGACGCCCCCAACTATACCCCTCGCATCTCCGGCGTGGTGGCCCCGGACGGCAGCTATAACCTGTCCATACTGAAAAGTTTAGAAGGCGATCCTGCCTGCTGCTGCCGGTACTTCTACGAGTATGACAAACCGCAGGCCGGAGTGGGACACTTTATCCACACCTACCAGGAAAATGCGGAGCCTCTGCCCTCCTTCCAGGGAGAACCCAGGGCCGTGACGATTGCCGCAACCTCCGCACAGGACTGGGCGGAACAACTGTGGAAGCACCTCAACGGGGACAACAAGGTCTCCCTCTATGTCAGTCTCATCCACCTGGAAACCGGAGCGCGGGATACCGTTCTGGTGAACAAGCACGGCTAAACACCGCCGGGAAAGGAAGTATGTTACCATGACGGAATTGGAACTGAAATACGGCTGTAACCCCAACCAGAAGCCCGCCCGCATTTTTATGGACGAGGGGCAGCTGCCTATCATTGTAAGAAACGGGAAACCGGGGTACATCAATTTTATGGACGCCCTCAATTCCTGGCAGTTGGTAAAAGCACTGAAGAAGGCCACCGGCCTGCCCGCCGCCGCCTCCTTTAAGCATGTGTCTCCCGCCGGGGCCGCCTTGGGATTGCCCCTGAGTGATGTGGAGAGGCACATCTATTTTGCCCCTCAGGGAGAACTCTCTCCCATTGCCTGCGCCTATATCCGTGCCCGGGGCGCCGATCGTCTTTGCTCTTTTGGCGATTGGGCCGCTTTGAGCGATGTGTGCGACGCCGACACCGCCCGCTTCCTGGCCGGCGAGGTCTCTGACGGCATCATTGCTCCCGGCTACACCGACGAGGCCCTGGAAATTCTGAAAACGAAGCGCAAAGGCGGCTACAATGTGGTGGAAATTGATCCCAATTACACCCCCAATCCAGTAGAGCGCCGGAATATCTTTGGAATCACCTTTGAGCAGGGGTATAATGATCTGGACATTAACCAGGAAATGCTGCAAAATTTGGTTACTGCCAACAAGGATCTGCCCCAGCAGGCCCAACATGACATGCTCCTCTCTCTCATTACGCTTAAGTACACCCAGTCCAACTCGGTGTGCTATGTGAAAAACGGCATGACCATCGGAGTAGGCGCTGGCCAGCAGAGCCGCATCCACTGCACCCGCTTGGCCGGCAACAAGGCGGACATCTGGTGGCTGCGTCAACACCCCAAGGTCCTGAACCTGGAATTTGTGGATCAGATTCGCCGCCCGGACCGCGATAACGCCATCGACCTATATATCTCCGATGAACACGATGATGTTCTGGCCGACGGAGTGTGGCAGAACACATTCAAGGTCCGTCCTGAGGTGCTCACCCAGGAAGAAAAGCAGGCTTGGATTGCTCAACTTTCCGGGGTTACCGTGGGTTCCGATGCCTTCTTCCCATTTGGCGACAACGTGGAGCGGGCCCGCAAGTCCGGGGTACAGTATATCGTTCAACCCGGCGGCTCCATCCGTGACGACCAGGTGATTGCCACCGCCGACAAATACGGCATGGTTATGGCCTTCACCGGCATCCGTCTATTCCACCACTAAGAGCAAAAGGAGCGAGTGAGAGATGAACGTTTTGGTTGTGGGCGGGGGCGGCCGGGAGCACGCCATCTGCTGGAAGTTGTCCCAAAGTCCCAAAGTGACCCGCCTCTACTGCGCCCCTGGCAACGCGGGGATCGGACAGGTAGCGCAGTGCGTCCCTATAAAAGCCACGGATGTGGAGGGAATGGTGACCTGGTGCAAAGAACATGCCATCGACTTTGTTATGGTAGCCCCCGACGATCCCCTGGCTCTGGGGATGGTGGACGCCATGGAAGCGGTAGGCATTCCTGCCTTTGGTCCCCGGAAAAACGCCGCAATTTTGGAAGCCAGTAAAGCGTTCTCCAAAGAATTGATGAAGAAATACCACATTCCCACCGCAAAATATGCCACCTTTACCCAATTATCGGAGGCCCTTGCCTATATTCAAGAACAGGGCGCCCCGATTGTCGTCAAGGCCGACGGCCTGGCCCTGGGCAAAGGGGTTGTGGTGGCTTCTACGGTAGAGGAAGCCCAGACCGCCGTGCGGGAGATGATGGAGGACAAGAAATTTGGGCAAAGTGGCTCTACCGTGGTCATCGAGGAGTGTATGGTAGGTCCCGAGGTTACGGTATTGGCCTTCTGCGACGGTGAACATCTGGTTCCTATGCTCTCCTCACAAGATCACAAACGGGCCTATGACGGAAATCAGGGTCCCAACACCGGTGGCATGGGCGCCTTCTGTCCCTCTCCCAACTACACGCCGGAAATTGCCCAGGTGTGTATGGACACTATCTTCCAACCCACGGTAGCTGCACTGAAGGCGGAGGGACGCCCCTTTAAAGGGGTCATCTACTTTGGGTTGATGCTCACCCAGGACGGCCCAAAAGTTGTGGAGTACAATGCCCGCTTCGGCGATCCGGAGACGCAGCCGATCCTGTCTATGCTGGACACCGATTTGCTGGAAATCTTCCAGGCCTGCGTCAACGGCACCTTAGACCAGGTGGACATCCGCTGGAAAGCAGGTGCAGCTTGTTGTCTGGTCCTGGCTTCCGGCGGCTATCCGGTAAAATATGCCACCGGCTACCCCATCTCCGGCCTGGAGGAGGCAGAAAAAACGGCTCTCATCTTCCATGCTGGTACCAAACTGGGTGAGGACGGCGCCATCTGCACCGCCGGCGGACGTGTTTTGGGGGTCACTGCCCGAGGCAACACCCTGGAACAGGCCATTGCCAACGCCTACACTGCCGCCAAACCCATCTCGTTTCAGGACATGCATTTCCGCACGGACATCGGCAAGGTATGAGTCCCTTCCCATTTCAAGGTGTTATTTTTGATGTGGACGGCGTTCTCTTTGACACCGAGCGTCTGGCCCGAAAGATATGGGCATGTGTCAGCTGCGAAATGGGCTGTCCTCAAGTCTGTGACCACTTTTTAGAGTTTGTAGGGCAAAATCGCACCGATATTTGCCAAAGGATGCGAATACTCTGGGGAGATGCCTTTCCTTGCGATTCTCTTCTGGCCGCCTGTTCCCAACGCACTCAGGAGTTTATGGAGCAGGAAGGAGTTCCCCTAAAGCCCGGTGCGGTGGGTATTCTACGTTTTCTCCACACAAAAGGAATTCCCACTGGCCTGGCTACTTCCACCGGAAAGGAGCGCACCCTTCGGCGTATGGAGTTGGCCGGCCTCAGTTCTTACTTTCAGGTGATGGTCACCGGCGATCAGATTGAACACAGTAAACCGGATCCAGAAATTTATCGGTTGGCCTGCAGAGAACTGGGCACCGAGCCACAGCATACCTTGGCCGTGGAAGACTCCCGCAACGGGATTCTCTCCGCTCACGCCGCCGGTATGCCGGTGGTTATGGTTCCCGACCTGATTCCCCCTACTCCGGAGTTGGAGTCTCTGCTGTATGACCGGTGTCCCAGCCTGACAGACTTACAACAGCGACTAGAACAACTTGTCCCTTAACCCCTCATCCTCCCCGTATCTTCTATCCGTCGATACAAAGGGGCGTAGGATATTTGTTTAATACAATAAAAAAACCGGACGAACATTTTCTGTTCGTCCGGTTTTTTTATTGATTACGAAGCGGCTTATTCCTCGCCGTACATCTTGACCAAGCGGGTCAACTTGTCGTAACGCTTCTTCGCCGTCTCCTCGTTCAGCGCAAAGAGTTCTTTGGCGCGATCGGGGAAGGAGCGGGTCAGACTGGAGTAGCGGGCCTCGTTCATCAGGAACTCCTGATACCCGCCGGCGGGCTCCTTGGAATCCAGAGTGAAGGGGTTCTTGCCCTCTGCCTTGGCTGCGGGGTTGAAGCGGAACAGATTCCAGTAGCCGCACTCCACGGCCTTCTTCATCTCGCTCTGGCAGTTGGCCATGCCGCCCTTGATGGAGTGCATCTCGCAGGGCGCGTAGCCGATGATGAGGGAGGGACCATGATAGGCTTCTGCCTCGGCAATGGCTTTCAGGGTCTGGTTGGGATTGGCACCCATGGCCACCTGTGCCACATAGACATAGCCATAAGTCATGGCGATCTCTGCCAGAGACTTCTTGGCCACCGTCTTACCGGCAGAGGCAAACTGTGCCACCTGACCGATGTTGGACGCCTTGGACGCCTGTCCACCGGTGTTGGAATACACCTCGGTGTCAAAGACGAACACGTTTACATCTTCGCCGGAAGCCAGCACGTGGTCCACGCCGCCGAAGCCGATGTCGTAGGCCCAACCGTCGCCGCCGAAGATCCACACGGACTTCTTGGCCAGGTAGGACTTCTCCTTCAGAATCTCGCGGCCCAGCTTGCAGGCATCGCAATCACAGTCGGCCTTCACTACAGCCTCCAGAGCAGCCACATACTTCTTGGCAGCCGCACCATTGGTCTGGCCGTCCTCCAGGGTGTCCAGCCACTCCTTGCCGGCAGCCTTGATGGACTCGTCGGTGTAATCGATGCCGATGAGAGCCTCGGTCTTGGTCACCAGACGGTTGCGGATCGCCTTCTGGCCCAGATACATACCCAGACCGTGCTCAGCGTTATCCTCAAACAGGGAGTTGGCCCAAGCGGGACCGTGACCCTCAGCATTGGTGGCATAGGGAGAAGTAGCAGCGGGGCCGCCCCAGATGGAGGAGCAACCGGTGGCGTTGGAGATATACATCCGGTCGCCGAACAGCTGGGTAATGAGACGGGCATAAGCGGTCTCGGCGCAGCCGGCGCAGGAGCCGGAGAACTCCAGCATGGGCTTCTTGAACTGGCTGCCCTTGACGGTCAGGTCGGCCATATCTTCTTTCACGGAGACGTTGGCCACCATGTAGTTGAACACGTCCTGCTGTGCCAACTCCTCTTCCTGGTTGACCATGGTCAGAGCCTTGGTCGGGCAGACATTGGCGCACACGGAGCAGCCCATACAATCCAGCGGGCTGATGGCAATGGTAAATTTGTACTGACCCTTGCCCTTGCCAGCCTTGACGTCCACCAGCTTGGAGGCAGCAGGAGCATTCTTGGCCTCCTCCTCGGTGAGTGCAAAGGGACGGATGGTGGCGTGGGGGCAGACATAGGCACACTGGTTACACTGGATACACTTGGCAGAATCCCAGGTGGGGACAGACACGGCTACGCCGCGCTTCTCGTAAGCGGCAGCGCCCAATTCGAAGGTGCCGTCCACATGGTCCACGAAAGCGGAGACAGGCAGGCTGTCGCCATCCATGCGGTCCACAGGCTCCAGAATATTTTCCACCATCTTGATGAGTTTCGCCGGACCAGTGAGTTTGCTCTCCTTGGGCTCATCCTTCGCGTCTTTCCAGGAGGCAGGCACGTCGTACTTCTTGAAGGCGGTGGCGCCGGCATCAATGGCCTTGTGGTTCATGTCCACAATGTCCTGGCCCTTCTTCAGGTAGGACTTGGTGGCAGCATCCTTCATGTACTGGATGGCCTCGGCCTCAGGCATGACCTTTGCCAGAGCAAAGAAAGCGGACTGGAGAATGGTGTTGGTGCGCTTGCCCATACCAATCTCACGCGCCAGGTCAATGGCGTTGATGGTGTAGAGTTGGATGTTGTTCTCCGCAATATAACGCTTAGCATTGGCGGACAGGTGGTGAGCCAACTCTTCATCCGACCACTGGCAGTTGATCATGAACACACCGCCGGGCTTAACGTCACGGACCATGGGGAAGTCCTTGGTGACATAAGAGGGGTTATGGCAGGCCACAAAGTCAGCCTTGTTGATATAGTAGGGGCTCTTGATGGGCTTGTCGCCGAAACGCAGGTGGCTGATGGTCACGCCGCCGGTCTTCTTAGAGTCGTACTGGAAGTAGGCCTGTACATACTTATCGGTGTGGTCGCCGATGATCTTGATGGAGTTCTTGTTGGCGCCTACGGTGCCGTCGCCGCCCAGACCCCAGAACTTGCACTCGATGGTGCCTTCCGCAGCGGTATTGTGGGAAGTAACTTCCTCCAGAGAGGAGCCAGTCACGTCGTCTACGATACCAATGGTGAAGTGGTTCTTGGGCTCGGCTTTCGCCAGGTTCTCATATACAGCGAACACGCTCTTGGGAGGTGTGTCCTTGGAGCCCAGGCCGTAACGACCAGCCACAACGGTCTTGTCGGTGATGCCGGCGCCAGCCAGAGCGGTGATGACATCCAGATACAGAGGATCGCCCAGAGCGCCGGGCTCCTTGGTGCGGTCCAACACAGCAATCTTCTTTGCCGTGGCGGGGATGGCAGCAATCAGCTTGTCGGCACGGAAGGGGCGGTACAGACGGACCTTGATGAGGCCCACCTTCTCATCGTGTGCGTTGAGGTAATCAATGACTTCCTCCGCTACGTCGCAGATGGAGCCCATGGCAATGATGACCCGGTCCGCATCCGCAGCACCATAGTAGTTAAACAGCTGGTAATCGGTGCCCAGCTTGGCATTCACCTTACCCATATACTCTTCCACGATCTCCGGCAGGGCCTCGTAGTAGGGGTTGCAGGCCTCGCGGTGCTGGAAGAAGATATCGCCGTTCTCATGGGAGCCGCGCATGGTGGGATGCTCGGGGTTCAGTGCACGGGCGCGGAAAGCCTCCACTGCATCCATGTCTACCATCTCTGCCAGATCCTTGTAGTCCCAGATGGCTACCTTCTGGATCTCGTGAGAGGTGCGGAATCCGTCAAAGAAGTTGATGAAGGGGACGCGTCCCTTAATGGCGGACAGATGGGCCACAGGAGCCAGATCCATAACCTCCTGTACGTTGCCCTCCGCCAGCATTGCAAAGCCGGTCTGACGGCAAGCCATAACGTCGGAGTGATCACCGAAGATGTTCAGAGACTGGGTAGCCACTGTACGAGCAGACACATGGAACACTGCGGGCAGCAGTTCGCCGGCGATCTTGTACATGTTGGGGATCATCAGCAGCAGGCCCTGAGAAGCCGTATAGGTAGTGGTCAGTGCACCTGCGTTCAGAGAGCCGTGAACGGTTCCGGCGGCGCCAGCTTCGGACTGCATCTCAATGACCTTAACTGTGGTCCCAAAGATATTCTTCTGACCCTGGGCGGCCCACTGATCCACATAGTCGGCCATCGGGCTGGACGGCGTAATGGGGTAGATGCCGGCTACCTCAGTAAAGGCGTAGCTGACATAGGCTGCCGCATTGTTGCCATCCATGGTTTTGAACTTTCTTGCCATAGAGTTCCCTACTTTCTTCCTTATTTGGGCGGACAGGCCAGAAATGCCTGTCCATATTCCATACCGTTCCTGCCGCGTCTTCCGCCACGCACATATGCATACATTGCCTATAACTCTCATAGGCATTTCATTATAGCTGCACATGACAGTACCGCTCCCCGGCAGTGGGGAGCGGAAAAGTCTATTTTGACGCCCCCTAGTTTATCACTTTTCATTTCATTTGTAAATCAAAAAAATGAAATTTTTCTTGCCTTTTCTTTGTCATAAGTAAAAAAATATACATTCCATTGAATTTCCCCGATAAAACAGGTAAAATAGTTCCAACGCCGCACCCCTGGTCTTGCCTGCGGCTGGAGGAGGAGTACTATGGTATATACCGTTCGGTCTCTGGGCCTTCACGGAATTTCCGGCTACCCGGTTTCCGCCGAGTGCGACCTGTCCAGTGGACTGCCCGCCTTTACCATTGTGGGGCTGCCCGATGCTGCAGTCAACGAGGCACGGGAGCGCGTCCGCTCTGCCATTAAAAACTGTGGATTTACATTCCCGGTCAGCCGAATTACGGTGAATTTAGCTCCCGCCCACCGAAAAAAAGAGGGAACGGTATATGATCTACCCATTCTAATCGGCATTTTAGCAGCCGGGGGACAATTGCGCATCCAAGAACCCGACTGCGCCTTTGTGGGAGAGTTGTCCCTATCTGGAACGGTACGCCCCTGCATGGGAATGCTCCCTATGGCACTCCAGGCCAAACGGGACGGGATCCGCACCCTATTTGTCCCGGAGGATAACGCCCCAGAAGCGACCCTCGCCCAGGGGCCCACCATCTACCCGGTTCGGGATGTGAGGCAGCTGGTACGTCATCTGTCAGGAGAAGAACGCATTGCCCCCGCCCCACTCTGGACCCCTACCCAAAGTTTCCCCTCCTACCCCGACTTTGCGCAGGTAAAAGGCCAGGAACCAGGGAAACGAGCTTTCGAAATTGCCGCCGCTGGCGGGCATAATCTTCTACTCTCAGGTCCTCCAGGTTCTGGTAAGTCCATGCTGGCCCACCGTCTTCCAGGCATTCTCCCCGCCATGTCCCGCCAGGAAGCTCTGGAGACCACCGAAATCCACTCCGTTATGGGCCTCACCTCCTCTCAGCACCCCCTCATTGACACCAGACCCTTTCGATCCCCTCATCATACCATTTCTCCCATGGGGATGGCAGGAGGTGGCAGCAACCCAAAGCCCGGGGAAATTTCCCTAGCCCACCACGGCGTACTCTTTCTGGATGAACTACCGGAATTTCCAAAAGAAGTCCTTGAAGTGCTACGCCAACCTCTGGAAGACGGACAGATTCAAATTGCCCGTGCCACTGGATCCGTCACCTACCCCAGCCGCTTTATGTTGGTGTGTGCCATGAACCCGTGCCGCTGTGGATGGTATGGACATCCCTCGGGGCGATGCCGGTGTACCCCCGCCGAGGTAAAACGCTACCTCTCCCGGCTCTCCGGTCCTCTTTTGGACCGCATCGATCTTTTTGTCCATGTCAATACGCTGGACTTTGAGGAACTCTCTCAGCATCCGTCTGCTGAATCCTCTGCCTCCATCCGGGAGCGGGTGGAGCAGGCACGGTCGCAGCAGCGTAGCCGACAAAACGCCCTGCGTAATGCCGACCTTCCCCCAGAGGACATGGAACGTTTTTGTTCTCTGGACGACGCGGGATTGCGCCTGATGAAAGGGGCCTTTGACCAGATGGGTCTTACCGCCCGCAGTTACGACCGTGTACTGCGGGTGGCCCGTACCATTGCTGACTTGGACCAGAGCCAAACCATTCAGGCGTTCCACTTGGCAGAAGCCCTGCAATTTCGCCCTCCTCAATATTTGCGCCCTTAAAATGTTTCGCTGGAAATGAAAACAGGCCGTGAGATTTTTCTCCGGCCTGTTTTTATATGTTTTCCATTCTACTTTGGTTGAGCACGCGATCCAAACAAACGCCACGCTTTCCACTTCGCTTGACTCGGTATAAAGCAACGTCCGCCTGTTCCAATAACTCCTTGTATTCGTGTCCGTAACTGGCTCCAATGCTCACTGATAGACCAATTTCTGACTTTAAACGGGCCACCATTTGACAGATTTGCTCCCCTTTTTCCTGCAAATCTATCTCATCTACAAGGCCCCAGTACACAACCACAAATTCATCCCCGCCAATTCTCCCTACAAGGCTCTCCGAATTGCTGGCCTGTTTCAAAATTTCCGCTACCTTACAAAGGGCTACATCTCCCATTCGATGTCCCCAAGTATCATTAATTTGCTTCAAATCATCAATATCTAAAAGCAACAGTGCCATATGGCGAATCCCTTTTGCCTGTGCCTTCTCTACCTCTTCTTCTAGACCCCGGCGATTTAGCAGCCCTGTTAGAGGATCGGTCTGAGCTAGGCGACGCAGGTGGGACAGCTGGGATGTAGAATCAATGTTGAGTTGCTCCAGTAAATCACCAATTCCCAAAAAGGCACTTGTCCCCTTTGGCCCATCAATTGTTCCTCGCCATTGTCCATCCGTACAGAATAGATGGATTTCATACTTTTCTTCCGCCACCCCATCACCCCTTTTCCCAGCGCTTTCCAGACATAAGATGCTACCGCCCCAGTTTGGTTTATCTTACCTCGTTTCCTTTGCATTTGTCAATTATAAATATCATTTTGATAATGTATAGTTGCCTTTTTCTCTGTAAAATACTTACAACAAAGGGGGTGGAGTTATGCTGTCGGAAAAAATCAAGCTGCTGCGAGAACAATCAGGCTGGACCCAGGCAGAATTGGCTCGACGGTTGGTTACCACCCGTTCCAGCGTCAATGCCTGGGAAAGTGGGATCTCCATTCCTTCCACCCAGTATATTGTGGAACTATCCCGAATCTTTCACGTCTCCACAGATTACCTGTTTGGTCTACAGCACAATCAAGTTCTGGACATCTCCGGCCTCTCCCCTGACCAAGTGGCTACACTAGCCCGTCTGGTTCAGTTTCTTCGACAGAGTTAGCCTTCTTTTCATTCGCCGCTTTCGCGGCGCTTTTTTATCCCAATTTTCTCCCTCCCCTGGACTTTTTTCCTGCCTTCCGCTATAATATTTGAAAATCTTTGGGTGAACTTGCCGGAAAGGAACCGTGAACATATGAATGAAATGATTCTACTGAAGTTGGGAGAGTTGGTACTAAAAGGGCTAAATCGCCGCAGTTTTGAGGATAAACTTCAGGCCAATATTCACCGCCGGCTCAATGGCTTAGGGCGGTTTCGTGTCTACACCCGCCAGTCCACCACTTATGTGGAACCCATGGAGGATTCCTGTGATATGGACGGCGCTTGGGAAGCACTGAAAAAAGTATTCGGTGTGGTGGGCTTAAGCCGGGCACGGGCCTGTGAAAAGGACAAAGATGCCATTTTAACTGCCTGTCGAGAGTATCTACACGGCCAGTTATCCACTGCCCGCACTTTTAAGGTGGAGACAAAACGGGCAGACAAAACGTTCCCCATGACTTCCATCCAACTCAGCCAGTACGTGGGAGGAGAATTGGATGAATGCTATCCTAATCTTACGGTGGATGTCCACCATCCCGAACTGACCGTCTATGTAGAGATCCGTGACTATGCCGCCTTTGTTCACGCGGACCCCGAACCGGGTGCAGGCGGCCTTCCGGTTGGGATTAACGGCCGAGCGGTTGCCCTACTCTCCGGAGGCATCGACTCCCCTGTGGCAAGCTACATGATTGCAAAACGGGGAATTGCTTTGGAGATGGTTCATTTTTTCTCCTACCCCTATACCTCTCCCGAGGCAAAGGACAAAGTTCTTCAGCTCGCGCGGCTGCTCACCCCTTGGTGCGGCCACCTCACCGTCCATGTAGTCCCCTTTACTGCCATTCAGGAGGAACTTCGCCGCACCTGTCCAGAGGAATTATTCACTTTAATCATGCGCCGGTTTATGATGCGGATTGCCCAGGCGGTAGCTCTACGGTGCGGCGCCAAGGCCCTGGTCACTGGGGAATGCCTGGGGCAGGTTGCCAGTCAGACAATGGAAGCTATGGCAGTCACCGGTGCCGTGACCAACTTGCCGATTTTGCGTCCCTGTATTGGAATGGATAAGGAGGAAATTGTTCAGGTCGCCCGAAAGATTGGCACTTATGACACTTCCATTCTCCCATACGAGGACTGCTGTACCGTCTTTACTCCTCGCCACCCCAGACTGCGCCCCGCCCCGGACGAGATTCTGGCAGCGGAGGCAGCACTGGACATTGATGCTCTGGTGCGTGCTGCCGTGGACGGCATTGAACGGATCCACGTTTGATCGGAAAGGTGGTTTGTCTTTTATGGCGATTCGCATTGCCTGCACGCAGGACGCTCAGGCGTTATTGGACATCTATCAAGCATACATCGACACTTCCATTACCTTTGAATATGATCTCCCCTCCGTATCGGAATTTACAAACCGAATTTCCTCAACGCTCACCCGCTACCCCTACCTGGTATGGGAGGAGAATGGTGTGGTGTTGGGTTACGCCTACGCCCATCCGGAGCGGGAACGGCAAGCCTATCAGTGGAATGCAGAACTCTCCATCTATCTGGCTCCCACCGCCGTCGGCCGTGGAGTTGGCCGAAAACTGTACCTCACTTTGATGGATCTACTGCGTCTCCAGGGCGTGAAGACGGTATATGGTGTGGTCACCTCCCCCAATCCAGCCAGCGAGGGGCTCCACACTGCTTTAGGTTTTCGGCTTCTGGGCGTCCACCGCAACACCGGCTATAAAAACGGCCAATGGCACGATGTCCTTTGGTTTGAGAAACCGCTGTCCCCTTATTGCCAAAACCCGGAACCAGTCATCCCCTTTCCGCAGCTGGACGCCACGCAGGTTACAAACCTTTTAAATTCCTATACCAGCCCAGTTACACAGTAAAAATACCGGCCTTCTGGAGACAAAGATGGTTCCAGAAGGCCGGCTTCTTCTTTCGCAAATTATTTATGTCTGCTCTGGCTCATACAGGGGGAGAACAAAGGTAATCCGTGTCCCCACATCCACCCGGGACACCACCTCAAACCAACCGCTGTGCCGCTCCACAATCCATTTGGCAATGGACAACCCCAATCCAGTTCCTCCGGTTTTCCGGTCACGAGACTGGTCCGTGCGATAGAATCGCTCAAAAATATGAGAAATTCCCTCCGGAGGAATGCCCATCCCCTCGTCCTGGACCGTGACTCTGGCATATCCCCCGCTCTCATAGACACGCAAGTAAATCGCCCCATCCGGGCTATATTTTATGGCATTGTCCAGCAAGATCCGCATCACTTGCTTGATTAGGCCACTGTCCGCCCATACGGTAACTGCCGCCTCCTCCCAACGGGGAAGAAACACCCGCTCCGGGTAGACCATCTCCTCCTCCCGCAGCACTTCCCCCGCCAAGTTCGTCAAATCCAAGGCCTCTTTTTTTACTGGCTGAGAATCGTTGTCCCCTCGCGCTAAAAAGAGCAATTGCTCCACCAGGCGCTCCATAGAGGCAGTTTCCGAGCGAATGGCATCGATGGACTCCTGCAGCGCTGCCGGATCAGATTTTCCCCAGCGGTCCAACAGAGCAGCATACCCTTGAATGACTGCAATTGGGGTGCGCAACTCATGGCTGGCATCGGACACAAAGCGCATCTGGGCACTGTACGCCCGGTTGACTCGATCCAACATATCATTGATAGACCGAGCTAAAGAGCGCAATTCCTTTTGCGTCGTAGGTAAGTCAATTCGACTATCCAGGTGTTTGGCATTAATTTTGTCCAACTCCCCCGCCAAATTCTCCAGTTCCTGGCGGGACATGTGGGTCATGGAGTTCAGCCGAGCCGCAGTGGACGCCAGGTCTTGGATGGGGCGAAGAACCCTGCGGATGGAGCGGTTATTCCCAAACAGATTGGATACCAACGCCAGGCCCTGACAAACTAATAGAGCCACTCCAGCCCAATACAGGGTACGAAACAGCCCCAATAGATTCACTCGAATGGCATAGGGATTCCCATTGTTGGGTAATTCCACGTTATAATACTGTCTCAAGTCCCAGGTGCGCAGCCCCTGTGCCGTCTCCTCCCGGTAAGGCACCCACGGAATGGCGGGCATTTCAAGTCCCTTCGGCTCCCTGTCCAGCGGCGTGATGGTGTAGTCGCTGGCTTCCATCCAGGCCAAGGCATCTTCCCCTGGGACTCCTCGCTGGCTCACCAGAGCCGCAACGTCTGCACAGCGGTTTTCTGCATAAAATACCAGCCCAACAAAAGCCAGTACCACCAACAGCAGATCCATAACCACAAAGACTATCAATTGCCGCAGGAAAAATCCGCTATTCAGGCGAAACGCCAGAGACGATTCCCGCACCGCAGTAATTGGGTCAGCCGGAGGCGGGGACTGAAACCGTTTTTTCCGCTCCAAAGGGTACACCTCCTTCCCTCAAGCATTCCGTTTCTGCACACCTCAGCCCGCCTGCCTTTTTAGCCAAGCACGAATTTCGTCCAAATTCTCATAGGCCACAAAGCTGCCACCCTGAAGCAAAAAGTCTAGCTGTGCCTGTTCCTCCAGGGTACGTCCCACCTTTTCCTGCAGTGCACGGCGCATGGAGCGGGTGGCCATATTGACCATGCGACGTTTTAGCCACCCCACCCGTTTGGGCGCCCATCCGCCCTGGAGATAAAATAAAGGTAAATTGGGAATATAGTTTGCTCGGCGCAAGCTGGACAACACCGCCTCACCCGGTGGACTCATCCCCACGCCGCACACACCCTGCACCGAAAACCGCTTCATGGCCTCGTCTATCCCACTGATATGCCCTGCCAACAACGGCCCCATGTAAAAAACTGGGGTCTCCCGGGGGAACTTGGCCTGAGACAGTTCGTACATGTTCAATTTTTCTCCTCTGGCTAGCATCTGGGCATATTCCCGTGTAAACCCGGTGTTGGACCGGTATATAATTACCATCGGTTGTCCCCCCCCTGTTCAATCCTCTCGAATCACATACCCCACACCTCGAACGGTGTGAATCAACTTAACGCCAAATGCTTCATCGATTTTACTGCGTAAAAAGCGGATATAAACATCTACCGAATTGGTCTCGCCAATGAAATCAAAGCCCCAAACCTGGTCCAACAGCGCCTCTCTTGTCAGCACACGTCCCTTATTCTCCAGCAAGTGGCGGAGCAGATCAAATTCTTTTTTTGTTAGTTCTACTTCCTGCCCGCACATGGTCACTTGATGCCGTTCCACATCCATAACCAATTCTCCGGCGGTGAGTTTTGCCTCCTCCCGACCGCCCCGTCCTCGCAGCGCGGCCCGAATCCGCGCCAGCAGTTCCTCAATGGCAAACGGCTTTGTAATATAATCGTCTGCACCCGAGTCCAGTCCCGATACCTTATCCATTACGCTGTCTCGGGCTGTAAGCATAATGACTGGAATCTGGCTATCTCGGCGCAGCCGCCGCAAAACTTCCATCCCAGATAGCTGAGGGAGCATAATATCCAGTAGCACCAGATCAAATTCCCCAGACCGAGCCCGGTCCAATCCGGTCCGGCCGTCAAAGGCCTTTTCCACCTCGTACCCCTCATACTTTAGTTCCATCTCCACCATCCGGGCCAATTTCTCTTCGTCTTCTACCAGTAGGATGCGCTCTCCCATTTCCACTCTCACCCTCTCTATGGTTTGTCCTTTTTGTCCTTATATCGCTCATGCTGGCTGCGCAACTCGTCCACCACCTGTCGGCCCAAGTCCGCTGCTGAAGTAGCCACATCGTCCATCACACTGTTGATGCTCTCCCGCTCCAGATCCGGCCCGGAAAACCGGTAGCGAAACCCCAGAAACAGACCTAGAATCAAAAGGGGCAGCGTAATCCAAGGCGCTACAATCAACAACAGAATCAAAATTAATACCGGCAGCGCCGTCACAGGCCGATCTTTTCTCCAGATCTCCAACTCGTTGTCCAGCAGCAAATATCGCACGCGGCGCAGAAATCCCTCTGACCGTTTCTCTTTTTTCCCCTTCTCTTCCGGCTGAACCAGCATTTGCGGCACACTGGACGCCGAAGAGGATGTCTGGTTCCGTGTGGAGTAATATCCCCCTTCTGGCCGAGGAATGGTTCCCTTCTCTTCTAAATAAATCAGCGCATCCAGCAGATTCCCGCCACTGTACTCCAACGCCTCTTTTGCCTGGGCATAACTCACCGACGCCTTTTCCCGCAGCCGCTCTACCTGCTCCAGCGTGATCTCCATACTATCCGCTCCTTTTCCCGCTGATCGTTCTGTATGTATCGTAACATCACTGGGTTGAAAGAGAGTTGACTCCTGATTAAAATCCCATTAAAGACACCGCAGCCCGGAGAAGGGCCGCTTGCCCATCCGATTATACTATGCTATAATTTCTTACGCAACAATTTGTCCGGAACGGAGGTGCCATATGACTTACAGGATCAGAATTTTCAAGAAGCTTTCTCTGCTTCTTTTATGCGTCGTTTTGTTGCTTCCTACCCCTGTATCTGCCGCTGACCTGAATATGACGGCCATAAATGACCGGGTGCTCCCCCTGTCTGCAAACACAATGCCCCTGTGGTCCGGTGGGCTTCTGTATCTCCCATATACCGTCTTTAGCAAAGATGTATCGGGGGTAGATTTGGGGTTTACCACCAGCTATAATCGCTCGGAGGGCATCGTTGCTTTTTACAGCACCCGCGAAATTCTCGTCTTTGATTTAAAGACCGGCTCCTCGCGAGATGAGATTACCGGAGAAACCTATCTGGCGAAAGCGGTGGTCCGCAACGGAATCCCTTACGTCCCCCTCAATATGATCTGCAGTTTCTTTGGTTTGGAGCGCTCCTACTTGGCCACCGACCACGGTCATCTGGTGCGCATCAAAAATGATGATGTGGTGCTCTCGGACGAAATGTTTATCGAAGCCGCCAAAGACCTGATTAACCGCCAAGTGCGCGAATATTACCAGAGTTTAAATCCTGCCCCTGAGACACCTCAGACCCCAGATACCACAGATCCTCCCCCCCCTGAGCAAGAGCCCTCTGAATCCGTGACGGAAAAACGCACATTTTTGGCCTTCCGTTGCCGCAGCAGTGAAGGCTTGTCCGATATTTTGGACGTTCTGGATGCCCAAGGAGAGTTCGCTTTGTTCTTTATGACTCCACAGGCTCTGGAAGAATCCGGCCTCTTGGTTCAGCGTATCCTTGGTACCGGCCACAGCATCGGCCTTATGTCAGAAGAATCCGATTTGGAGTATTCCCGCTACCTGTTGGAAGAGGGCAACCACCTGCTAGAACAGATGGCTTATACCCGCACCACCACCGCTTATGTCCCAAAAGCACAGCGCAGCACACTTTCCGAAGAGGGGTGGATCTGTTGGTCTGAAACCTTATCCCTGGAGCCATCGGATACCGTTGGAGCGAATACTTTTGCCTCCAATACCATTAGCCGATTAAAAAACCGTTCCGGCAGTATCTACCTCACGCTAGATTGCAGCAGCAATAGTACCCGCATTCTTCCTTCCCTGCTGCGCCAGCTGGAAAATCATTCCTTCGTGCTTAGCACCCCATTGGAGACACGCCTATGAGATCACTTTCTTGCCAAGTAGCGGTGGACTGCCCACCTGCACAAAAACCCCGCCTGGCCCGTCTGACCCGGCACCTCAATGCGCGATTGCTGGACTTCGGTCCTGGAGGGCCACAAATTTCTTCTTCCGATGAGGATACCGGTCGGGTTGCTGTCCGCTTTCCTGGACATGATACCCAGCAGGTACGGAAAGACTTGGCCACACGCCGCATTTTTACCGCCCAAGAGGACGATTGCGCAGTATTTTTCTTGGCTCCCAACACTCAATTTGAAGATTTGGACTATCTCTGGGGCTGTCTATATGATATTTTAACCTAAAACATTGCACTCCCCTTCACGAACGTGTCGGGGAGTGCTTTTTTATCGCACTTATTTGCTTTTTCGGCAGTCTCACTTGTTCTTCACACCGGCCAACATTCGGCTGGCATTCGCAATGGCTAAGACGGATACGCCCACATCAGCAAACACTGCCATCCACATATTGGCCAGCCCCACTGCAGACAGCGCCAACACGAGGAATTTGATGCCCAGCGCAAAGACAATGTTTTCCCGCACAATTCTCATGGTCTTTCGGGCGATGGACACAGCTACCGGTAATTTCTGCAGGTCATCGTCCATCAATACAATATCCGCCGCCTCGATTGCGGCATCGGATCCCATGGCCCCCATCGCCACTCCCAGGTCGGCTCTGGACAGAACCGGAGCGTCATTGATCCCGTCTCCCACAAAGACCAGCTGCTCTCCCGGTCGTTTCTGCTGCAAAAGCTGCTCCACTCGTTCCACCTTATCCTGCGGCATCAGCTGGGCATAAACTTCATCCACTCCTAGAATTCGTCCCACCGCCTCACCTGCCGCTGTGGAGTCTCCCGTCAGCATCACTGTCTTACGCACCCCAAGGTCTTTCAAGCCTTGGAGGGTGGAAATCGCTTCCTCTTTTACTTGGTCTGATACCCGAAGATATCCAGCGTAGACACCATCCACGGCAAGGTGAATGACTGTGCCTGCTTCTTCTCTAGGTGCATCCGTCGGAATGCCGAATTGCTGCAGCAGTGCCTGGCTTCCTGTCAACACGGTTCGGCCGTCTACCGTAGCCTGTACGCCCCGGCCTGCCACTTCCTCTACCTGGGCAACGCGAGTCAGGTCCATGGGTTTGTTCCAAGCCGCTCGAATGGATGCAGCCAGAGGGTGGGTACTATACCCCTCAGCATAGGCCGTCCACTCCAAAAGTTCCTCTTCCGTCATCCCGTAGGGCACCAGCTGTACCACCGAAAATGTTCCCTTGGTCAGCGTTCCTGTTTTGTCAAACACTACAATCCCAGTTTTGGCCAGTGCCTCGAGGTAGTTGCCTCCTTTGACCAAAATTCCCTGCCGAGACGCCCCGCCAATTCCGCCAAAGAAGCTCAAAGGGATGGAGATGACCAGCGCACAGGGACAGGACACCACCAAAAAAATCAAGGCCCGTTGGATCCACATAGAAAACGGCCCCGCTCCTACCAGCGGCGGAATCACCGCCAGTGCACATGCAGCAAAAACCACTGCCGGTGTGTAAACGCGGGCAAACTTTGTAATGAAATGTTCCGCCTTGGCTTTTTGTGCGGCAGAACTCTCTACCAGTTCTAAAATACGGGACACAGTGGAGTCCTCATAGGCTTTTTCTACCTGTATGCGGAGCACTCCAGTTAAGTTGACGCAGCCGCTGACCACATGCTGTCCTGGCACGACATCCCGCGGCAACGATTCCCCAGTCAGCGCCGCGGTATCTAGAGCGGAATTTCCCTCCACTACCACACCGTCCAAAGCAACCCGCTCCCCCGGTTTTACCACGATGACATCGCCCACGGCTACCGATTCGGGCTCTACCTGTACCAACGTATTTTCCCGCTCCACAAAGGCGTAATCGGGACGGATATCCATAAGATTGGCAATTGATTGCCGACTGCGGGCCACCGCTGCATTTTGGAAAAGTTCCCCGATTTGATAAAATAGCATGACGGCTACTCCCTCCGGGTACTCACCACAGCCAAATGCCCCCACCGTAGCCACTGCCATGAGGAAATTCTCGTCAAACACCTGGCCGGTACACAAGTTTCGCGCCGCCCGCCACAACACATCCCATCCGACAATTCCATAGGCCGCCAAATAGAGCGCCAGTGCCTGCATTCCATCCACTCCCACAAACTGGGCCAACAGGAATATGGCTGCACTCACCAATACACGCACCAGCATATGCTTCCACTTTTTTGTCATCTCATGCCGTCCCTTCTTGGCTGGAGGTCCCCCTCCCACTTTACGCACTGAATTGTGCAGCACAAGGTAGTTTACCGGATTACCACTTTACAGTCCGGTTCCACTTTTTTACAAACTTTCACCGCTTGCTCTAAAATTTCCTGAAACTGCTCCTCTGGAGCCTCCAACGTCAACTTCTGCGTCAGGAAACTTACGGTTACCCCGGTCACACCGTCTAACTTCCGGATCCCATTCTCCATCTTTGCCGCACAATTGGCACAATCCAAATTGATCAAGGAATAACTCTTTTTCATGGTTTTTGCACTCCTCTCTATTACTCTAAGATATGCTCCATTCCCTGGGAGAGAATGCTAGTCACATGAGAATCAGCCAGGGAATAATAAACAGTTTTTCCCTCCCGGCGGAATTTCACCAATTTACCGCCTTTCAGAACCCGCAATTGATGAGACACTGCACTCTGCGTCACATCCATCAATTTCGCCAAATCGCACACACATAACTCCGACTCCATGAGTGCATACAAAATTTTCACCCGTGTACTGTCGCCAAACATCTTGAATAGTTCCGCTAAATCATAAAGCCGCTCCTCCCGGGGTAAGTCTCTTCCCACTTGTTCCACCACATCCTGGTGGACCTGAGTTTCTTCGCAACAGGGCGGTTCCAATCGCATCCTATTTCCCCTCTTCCTTTTTATCATCATATGAACATATATTCATTTGTTTGTCTGAATATTACCACTTGTCTCCTATCCTGTCAATAGAAAACCACACTCGGTATGGAATTTTTCTGCGTCAACTGGTATAATGACTCCACGGCAAGACCGGACGGTGGTACCACCTCCCCTCTTTCGTACCATCCGGTCTGCTTTGTGTCGGTTATACTAGCCGGCTTGTTCCCATCCACCTCTATCCGAGCCCGCTCGGACCGCGTTATACAAAAGGAGTATGCTCAATGAACAAAAATATGGACCTTTTGAATCTGATCCTCGACCGCAGGAGTTGTAAAGAATACCGTCCCGACCCGCTTGATCGGCCCACATTGGCTGCCATCGTAGAGGCCGGGCGCTATGCCCCCAGCGGAATGAACCGCCAGAAAAACCATTTCTACGTTATCACCGATCCCCAGGTCTTGGAGGGAATTACCCAGGTAGTAAAACAGAAGATGCCTGGCTTTGCCCAGCGGGACTGCCGATATGCCGCCCCTGCTCTGGTGGTGGTAACCAATCAGAAGGATAACTCCATGGCCATTCAGGATGCTGCCTGCGCCATGGAAAATATGATGCTGGCCGCTTGTGCCATGGGTGTGGCCTCGCGTTGGATTAACCAACCCTTTGCCTTAAGCGACGATCCGGATTTGCGTGGATTGCTGACTCCCTATGGTCTCACCGATCAGGAGCGCATCTGCGCCAGCTTAGCTCTGGGCTACCCAGTGGGGCCCCTCTTCCCTGGTCGGACGGAGCGTACGGGCAATCCAGTCACCTGGGTGTCCCCAGCGAAATAACTCCATTTCTTTCGGGCTGATTAATTTTTTTCATTTTCTTGGGAACCTTTCCCGCACATACGCGTCCAACTCTATGCTGCCAAAAAAGGACAGCAATTTCTACGACGCTGAAACCCATCAGCCCCGAAAGGAGTTTTTTTCATGAAAAGACGTTCTTATGCCCTGCTTCTTGCCTGTACCCTTTCTGTATCCCTGCTGGCCGCCTGCGGTGGAACGGATTCCCCGTCGAACAGTGCCACCTCTGGTACAGGCAGTTCCATTTCTTCCGGCAGCGCCTCCTCTTCCGGGGACGCCTCGTCGGATGGTTCCCTCTCCCTCCCAGGGAGCGCCTCCTCCAGCGACTTGTCCGCCAACGGGTCTGCCTCCATCTCCGGCCAGCCGGACACTTCCGCTCCCGATTCCTCCGCTCCTCAAGCCACTTCCATGACCCTCAACCGCACGGACTTCTCTCTCTTTACCGTCGGCTCCTCCTTCCGTTTGAAGGCTGCCAACGTACCCCAGGGAGAAACTGTGACTTGGACCTCCAGCAAGGAGGATGTGGCCACTGTGGGGGAGGATGGCACGGTTACTTACGTCGCCCCTGGTTCGACCACCATTACCGCCACCGCCGGCGACCAGACCGTTACCTGCAAGGTATATTGTAAGCCTCAGGAAAACTCCAATGGCGACTCCAGTTCCTCCGGCAGTGGCAGTTCCTCCAGCAGCGGTAGTTCCTCAAGTAACGGGGGATCCTCCAGTTCCTCTACCCAGGTAGATTTGGCTGATTTCCATGCCACTGTCTCTTCCACCTACCAGTTGCCCGGCTCTTCTGATCCGGCGGACAGCGTATTGCTGGACCAATACTTTGCCGGGCTGTCCGGAGTGGACACCAAGCAGTGCCTGGTCTATTTAAATATGTTGTCCATGAACATGGGGGAGATTGCCCTGGTGGAAGTATCCGATTCGAAAGATGTGGACACCGTAAAAGGTATCTTCCAGGCCCGTATTGATTACATGGCTGGCGATGGCACCACCCCCGGCGGCGCCTGGTATCCAGAGCCCACTCGCCTCTGGACAGAGGATTCCCGCGTCGTTTCCAACGGTAACTACATTATGATGGTCGTCAGTGAAAATTGTGATGCCATCGTGGATGATTTTAATGCCCTGTTTTAAGTTTCCCTTCCCGAGCCATACTAAAGATCCAATGCTCAAACGGCGGACGAGCGATCGTCCGCCGTTTCCGTGAGGAGGTCCCTTATGGTATTTTCTACCCCCATCTTTTTGTTTTATTTTCTCGTTTTTACCTTACTGGCCTATTATGTAGTCCCCCGCCGGTGGCGAAATGTGGTGCTGCTATGTTCCTCCCTGTTTTTCTATTACTGGGGCGAGCGTACCTATGTGCTGATCATGTTTTTGTCCACCGCCATTGACTACACCCACGGACTGTTGGTGGAGCGTTTTAAAAAGCGAGGAAATGACCGTGGTGCCCGCTGCGCGGTGACTTCCTCCATTATCTTTAATTTGGCACTGCTCTTTTTCTTTAAATATTGGGATTTTATTGCCTCCTCCCTGCAGGCGATTGGTCTCCCGCTCCTCCCGGTTCTGAATATCCACCTGCCCATTGGCATCTCCTTTTACACCTTCCAAACCATGAGCTACACCATTGACGTGTATCGTGGTGACGCCAGGGCACAGCGCTCTATCCTGAACTTCGGCACATTTGTCACCCTCTTTCCTCAGTTGATTGCCGGTCCTATCATCAAATACAAGGATCTGGGCGATCAAATTGACCGCCGCACCTGTTCCTGTGATCAATTTGCCTCCGGTGTACAAATCTTTTTAGTGGGTATGGCCAAAAAGGTGCTGATCGCCAACAATGTGGGCATGCTGTGGGAGACGTATAAGGCCATGGCTCCCGGAGAGTTGACGGTAGCCGGAGCATGGTTGGGCGTACTGGCCTTTACCTTCCAGATCTATTTCGATTTCTCCGGCTACTCCGACATGGCGGTGGGTCTGGGAAGGATGTTGGGATTTTCCTTCTTACCCAACTTTAACTACCCCTATATTTCCCGCAGCATTACGGAGTTCTGGCGCCGCTGGCACATCTCCTTGTCTACCTGGTTTAAGGAGTACCTCTACATTCCTCTGGGGGGAAACCGATGCTCAAAGCCGCGGTGGGCTTTCAATCTGTTTGTCGTTTGGGCCGCTACCGGCATCTGGCATGGAGCCAGCTGGAACTTCCTGTTATGGGGACTTTACTTCTTTGCTCTTCTGATGTTGGAAAAGTTTTTCCTCCTCAAGCACCTTCAGCGCTGCCCGGCGATACCGGCCCATCTATATACCATGTTTCTCGTGTTGATCAGTTGGGCCATCTTCGCTCTGGAAGACTTCACACAGCTCAGTGCCTATTTAAGGGTAATGTTTGGGTTGGGCAATGTAGCGCTGGTTGACGCAGCCTTTGGCTACCACTTGATTAGTTACCTTCCCATCTTGTGTGTGGCAGCCCTGGCCAGCGTCCCTCTGGGCAAGCAACTGTTTCAGCGCCTGCCCCAGCGGACTGCTCAGGTATTGGGAACCGCACTGATTGTGGCCGGACTGATTCTATGTACCGCCTATCTGGTGGACGGCACTTACAACCCCTTCCTCTACTGGAACTTTTAAAAAGGAGGCACGCAGAGATGACCCCTCGATACAGCAAATTTATCACCGTTCTTTTTTGCGCATTCATCGCAGGCGTGCTCCTGATTAGCACCCTGCTCCCCGACATCGAGTTCTCGGAATTGGAAAACCGGGTACTGCAAAGCCCTCCGAAATTGACGCTGGAAACTCTGCAAAATGGCAAGTTTATGACCCAGGCCGAGGACTATGTCAGCGACCATATTGTGGGTCGTGACTTCTGGGTGGCTCTGAAAGCCTGGAGCGAACGACTCAGCGGCAAGCGGGAAAACAACGGCATTTATTTTGGCAAAGACAATACCCTTATTAGCCGAGTGGAAGAGCCGGACATGGAGAAACTGAACAAGGACCTAGGAGCGCTGGACGCTCTGGTAAGCAACTCTCAAGTTCCAGTTTATTTCGGCCTCATCCCCACCGCTGCAACCATTTGGGAGGACAAACTGCCCACCGGCGCCCCCACTGCCGATGAGCGGGCCGTGATTGACCAACTCTATTTTTCTACCGGGGCAAATACCATCGACCTGGTGACTCCCTTAGATGAGCACAAAGAGGAGGACCTCTACTACCGTACCGACCACCACTGGACCAGCTTAGGCGCCTATTACGGCGCCAATGCCCTGCTTCAAGCCATGGGGTTGGAGCCACTTTGTCTCTCCGATTATACCAAGACAACTGTGACGGACCAGTTTTACGGCACCCTCTTCTCCTCCTCCGGCGTGCGCTGGCTGCCCCCTGACCACATTGATACCTACGTCTCCGATCAGGGGATTTCCGTCACCTCCTACCCCAACGGCAGCCCCGTTGAAACACCACTGTACGACGAAAGTTATCTGGAGAAAAAGGACAAATACTCCTATTTTCTAGGCGGTGTGCAGGGACTGCGGGTAATTGAGACCCAATTGGAAGAGGCGCCTAAACTCCTGCTCATTCGAGACTCCTATTCCGATTCCCTGGCTCCTTTTCTGACGCAGCGGTTTTCTCAAATCCACCTTTTTGACTTGCGTTACAATGCCACCAGTATTCAAAATTATATTGAAGAACATGACATTGACGCGGTAGTGGTATTGTATAGTTTCTCGAACTTTATTTCTGACAAGAATCTGGGTCTATTGGCCCGCTAAACAAAATGCAGCCGGACCTGTGCCTTCACAGGTCCGGCCTTGTGTTTTCCGCCCTACTTTGATAAGATAGGCAACAGAATACAATGGATGAGAGGGGGATGGCGATGACGGAATTTGATCCTCGGGCATTGTCTGTTCTGGAACGGCTCAAAGCTGCAGGTTATCAGGCCGTTTTCGTCGGCGGTTGTGTCCGAGACAGTCTTCGCGCCCTGCCTCCTCACGATTACGACGCGGCAACTTCCGCTCGACCAGAGGAAATTTTACGCGTTTGTGGTGATCTGCACTGCATTGAGACTGGAATCCAACACGGTACCATCACAGTGCTTTCTCAGGGCCTGCCGGTAGAGGTAACAACCTTTCGCCGCGAAGGAACTTATTCGGATCACCGCCACCCCGACCAAGTGTCATTTACCCCCTATTTGGAGGAGGATCTGGCCCGCCGAGACTTTACCATCAATGCTATGGCCTGGGACGGATGCACCCTTATTGACCCCTTTGGCGGACTGGAGGATCTGCGTCGGCGGCAAATTCGCTGCGTGGGTAATCCAGATCAACGAATGGAAGAGGATGCTCTGCGCCTGCTGCGTGGACTGCGCCTGGCGGCTCAGCTGGAATTTCACCTGTGTCCCTCCACCGCCCAAGCCATTCGTTCCCACACTCCACAGCTTTCGCTGGTGGCCTGGGAACGCATCTGCCATGAATGGCTGCGCCTGCTATGTGGACCAGGAGCAGAGCCGATATTGCTGGAATTCCCCCAGGTGACCGTACAGGTAATCCCAGAACTTCAGCCAGCGGTGGGATTTGACCAGCACAGCCCTTACCATTATTACGATGTATATACCCACAGCGTAAAGACGCTGGCGGGTGTCTCTCCCTCTCCTGCTCTACGCCTGGCCGCCCTTCTCCACGATTTAGGCAAGCCAGCCACCTTTTCTCTCGATGAACAGGGGACAGGCCACTTCTATGCCCATCCCCAGATTGGTGCCACACTCGCCGGCACCACGTTGGAACGACTACGCGTAGACCGCACCACCCGGGAGCATGTTATCGCACTGATTGCCCGCCACCATCTGCCGGTAGAACCGACCCGTCCCTGGGTTGGAAGATGGCTTTCTCGCCTGGGAAAATCCCTGTTTTTTGACCTGCTGGCGATAAAACGAGCGGATGCCATGGCCTGTGCCCCTCGTCTCAATGGTGGGCTAGATTTTCTGGCCCAGGTGGAGCAGCTTGCCCAAGATATTTTAGCACAACCCCATTGCCTATCCCGCAGCGATCTGGCAATCAATGGACAGGATGCCCTTACTGCAGGTCTATCCGGTCCAGAAGTCGGGCATGCCCTGACCATTTTGTTGGATGAGGTAGCCCAGGGAAAACTAGAAAATAGTCGGCCGGTTCTTCTCCAGCAGTTGAGACAGCTAAAAAAAGAAAAAAGCCCCCATCTCTTTCCATGAGATGGGGGCTTTCTTTTATTACGGCTTCTGCTTTCCAAAGTAATCCCGAGTCACGGAAACCACCACTCCGGACAAGAGCAACAGCGCCACCAAATTAGGAATTGCCATCATTCCGTTGAGGGTATCTGCAATATCCCACATCAGGGTACCTGAACCAGTCGCACCTACTATGCACATAAGAACAAACAAAATCTTATATCCAAAGTCCACCGCCCGGTTGTTCCCAGTGAGATATCCCCAGCACCGCTCACCATAGTAACTCCAACTCAAAATGGTGGACAGGGCAAAGAACAACAGGCTGATTTGAATCACCATTCCACCCAGATTCCCAGGCAAAATGGTATTGAATGCCGCCACCGCAGCCGCACCATTGGAGGTATATGTGTCCAGTGCCGCCTCTCCCAGTTCCAGACCGGAGAGCACCACCGCCAACGAAGTAATGGTACAAATCACAATGGTGTCAATGAATACTTCAAACACGCCCCAAATCGCCTGCTCCCCCGGCTCTTCGGTGGAGGAAGCGGCGTGGGCCATGGGTGCCGAGCCAAGACCGGCCTCGTTGGAGAAGACCCCTCGGGCAAATCCTTGGCGCATTGCCACCACAATGGCATAACCAAATATACCACCGCCTGCCGCCTCAAAGCTGAAGGCGCTTCTCACAATGGTAGCAAATGCTGCCGGAATTTCTGTAATTCGCAACGCAATCACACCAACGCCCGCCAGGATATAGAAAATTGCCATAAGCGGCACCAGATAGGAGGTCACCTGACCGATGCGCTGCACCCCACCTATGACTACAATGGCTACCACCACCGCCAACACAATGCCGGTAGTCAGCGGCTCTACCCCAAATAGGCCCTTCATGGCCCCGGCAATTTCGCTGGATTGGGCAATGTTCCCTATCCCAAAGGACGCCACTCCCGCCAACAGTGCAAAGACCACTGCCAGCCACTTCCACCCCTTGCCTAAGCCATTTTCAATATAATACATCGGACCACCTTTATACCGACCCTGTTCGTCGGTGACCCGGTACTTCATAGCCAATGCAATTTCTGCATATTTGGTACACATTCCAAAAAAGGCGGACACCCACATCCAAAAAACTGCACCGGGGCCGCCTACAAAAATAGCCCCCGTGACTCCGGCAATATTTCCGGTACCCACTGTTCCAGCCAGCGCTGTGGTTACCGCCTGAAAGGGCGAAAGATTGCTGCCGTGGTCCCGGTCTTGCTTGCGGAACAAAGACCCTACGGTATTCTTCATAATGAACCCGAACCACCGCACTTGGACCCAGCCGGTGCGAATGGTAAGGTAAATTCCTGTTCCCACCAGCAGCGCCAGCATAATCGGTCCCCAAACAAAGTTATTGATTGCGCTGTTTACCTTTATAACTGTCTCCAACATCTCCTCAATTCCCCCTCATTTTCCCAAATATGCAGCACAGGGGAGCGCGGACTTCTTACCGCCTCTCCCCTGTGAAAGACAATCCAATTCGCTTCCTATCGCGGCCGTTCTGTTTGGAACGCCTCCCCGCTTTGGGAACTGTGCAACATCACCGCTTTTCCATTAAAAGCGTCCGTTGTATAGGGACAATTATACATATCAAGAAAACAAACTGCAAGAGTGGAATTATAAAATTTCATTTTTTAGGAGGTTTTACAAATTTTCTCCTGAAAAATCTCCGTTTTCTGTCGATTCATCCCTCTGAAGTACGAAGTTCCATCCGCAGAGCAGAACAAGACGGGCAGCTTTTTTCCCGCAAAAGAGCGGCAGCTTTCCTATGCGCCTTCCCCATTGCCATCCTCCCACGCTTCAAAAGCGCGGGTGAGACGCCAAATCAAGACTAAGTCACTGATCCCATCGTAAACCAGGGCCACCCCAATCAAGACCACCAATGCAGAAAACGTGCCGAATGGCCGGGCTAAGATCAGAAGGCCCCACGCTAATGTGATGGCGCCCAGCAGCAAATCCACCCAATATTGCTTTGCCTTTGCCTTCATCATAGCCACAGCCCCCTGCAGGTCCACCACCCCATGAAACAAAAGCACAGCACAAAAGATATATTGTGCTAATATCACCGCAGAAGCGGGGCTAGTAATCAACCAAATCCCCAGCGCGCATAGAATGACACCTGGCAATAGAAATACAGCTGGTAGCCCTTCTCGGCGCCTGGACAGCCAGCCCAAGAAAAACACGACCCCCGTAAGGAAAATGACCACACCCAATAAAGTACACAAAATCTTGACCGACCGGTTGGGCCAGCTAATCAGCACCAACCCCAGCAGAATCGTTACAACGGCCGATACAATACTGCTTCGCCGCTGTTCACGGAGAATGGCTTTCATTGCCCCACTTCCTCTTTTTTATTTTCGAAATCCGGCTCTCCCACTCTGTGCCTCACTGCACCTGAATTTGGCTTAGCACCTGCCCAATTGGACGGGAAATGACCAAATCTGCCTGATGATCCAAAGACGTCGGACTTTTATTGATTAAAACCAGCCGTTTCCCTCGATAGTAGCGCAACAAACCGGCAGCCGGATACACCACCAGAGAGGTCCCTCCTACAATCAGCAAATCCGCTCTCTGGATGTCCTCCACTGCCCCCTCAAGGACTCGGCTGTCCAGCGACTCCTCGTATAGAACCACATCTGGCTTGATAATCCCTCCACAGGTGCACCGAGGAACCCCCTGCTGATCTCGAATGTACTCTGGAGAATAGGAGGCCCCACACCGCATACAGAAGTTTCGATGGATAGACCCATGCAGTTCCCATACTCGCTTGGAACCAGCTTTCTGATGAAGTCCATCGATATTTTGCGTTACCACACTGCGCAGTTTTCCCGCCTGTTCCAATTCCGCCAGCTTTCGATGGGCTGGATTGGGCTGCGCATCCAGACAGAGCATCTTGTTACGGTAAAAACGGTAAAATTCCTCCGGTTGAACATCAAAAAAGCTTCGGCTCAAAATCTCTTCCGGCGGGTGGTCATATTGCTGGTGATACAGTCCGTCCACACTGCGAAAATCGGGAATTCCACTCTCGGTAGACACCCCCGCTCCACCAAAAAAGACAATGGAACCACTCTGATCAATCCACTTTTGTAGCACGACTTCCTCTTCCATCCCATTGACTCCTCCTTTCGTTTTTTGTCTCAACTCCTCTTAACCATATCCAAATTCTCTTTTCGACCATTATAACATACCCCCACCCCATACGCAACGCGCCGCAGTCTCCTCGTCTGGAGACACAAATTTTATGGAATGGATACATTTTATTCTAATGAAATCATTTTTTTATTTTTCTTGCAACTTTTTTCCATTATTTTCTTTATTCTTCGTTTTTCTACTCTTTTTTTGCATTTTCTACAGCAATCCCTTGCTTTTTCCCAGGGAAGCTTGTATAAATAGTATGGGCTATTTTTCGCTATTCTTTTCTTTGCCGACAGAAAGGGTGACCAATTCCTTGGAGAATGTCTTTTGTGCCGACCACAATCAGTACCCCCTCTCTCTCAGCCAGCAAAATATCTGGGATGTGGAACAGGCCTGCCCAGATACCTCAATCAACAACATTTGCACCACGCTGCATATCCGCGGGCAGGTGAACTTTTCGGCGCTTCAGCACAGCGTCAACCGTGTTCTCCAGGCAGACGATTCCCTTCGTACCCGAATCACCATTTCTGCAAATGGCCCTATGCAATACCAGGTTCCTTACCAAGAGGAACCAATCCCAATTTATGACTTTTCCCAGTCCAGCATCGAGGGTATGGAGAGTTGGGAGCAGGCGTTTACCCGAGAAGTCATGCCTTTGTTAGATGCCCCGCTCTACCGTTTTGTCCTGCTGCGCACCGGCGAGCACTCTGGCGGACTGGTGATCAAAATACACCATCTGATTTCCGACGGCTGGACCCAAGTTTTACTTTGCAATCGCATCGGGCAGGTCTATCAGGACCTGCTTGCCGGAGTAGAACCCACCCTCTCCCCCATTCCCAATTACCGCGCCCATGTAGAGGAAGAATCTCAATACCTGACCTCCCCTGCCTACGCCAAAGACGCAGCTTATTGGGAACAGGTGCTACAGCAAGCGGGAGAACCTTCGTCGCTAAAATCAGCCCGTGGCGCCGCCGTCAGTTATGTGGGGCGCCGCCGCTCTTTTTCCCTTCCGCAAGACCTGAACCATGCCATCTACGCCTTCTGTTCCAATCACCGGGTGGCTCCTTTTTCTGTCTTTTACATGGCTTTGGCCATCTATTTTAAACGGGTGGGCGGTGCCGACCGTTTTACCATCGGCGTCCCCATTTTTAACCGCAAAGATTTTGCCGCCAAACAGACCAGCGGCATGTACGTCAGCACCCTCCCTTTCTTCAATCAGATTTCGGGCGACTGGTCTCTCCACCAATTTAGTGACCACCTCAATGAGGCGTGGTTTGACCTACTTCGCCACCAGCGCTTCCCGCTATCTCACATTCAAAAGCTGGC
This sequence comes from Lawsonibacter sp., assembly GCA_050943895.1. Classification (GTDB taxonomy): domain Bacteria; phylum Bacillota; class Clostridia; order Oscillospirales; family Oscillospiraceae; genus Lawsonibacter. Next base: position 125,085 of record JBMNQA010000003.1, on the reverse strand, counting down.
CACCCCTTCTCCCTCCCACGCAGAGCGTCTTTTCCACATTGCCTTCTCCTATCAAAACAGCCAGCTTTTAGAGGGACGCAATGCCAGTGTTCTCTTCTCCGGCCGCTGGCACTACAGCGGCTACCAGCTGGAACAACTCTGTATTCATCTGAGTAATCTGGAAGATAACCGCCGCTATGCGGTGGACTATGACTACCTGACCCAATTTTTTACGGCTCAGGAAATTGAACTGCTCCATGCATGTCTGGTCAACATTCTCCGCGAGGCCCTATCCGCACCGGACCGTCCGATTCGGCAACTGGCCGTTCTCAGCCCCGAGGAGCGGGAGCGGGTGGTATACACCTTTAATCGCTCCGCGCGCCCCATCTATGAGTCCGGCCTATATTCCCGCTTCTCTCGCTTCGTGCGTCAAAGTCCCCAGCGAGCCGCTTTGATTTGGAATGGGGAACGCACCACATACCAACAGCTGGAATCCTACGCAGCCCAGGTTCACGCCGCTCTGCTCCCCGTCTGCACCGTCCCGGACACCTTGGTAGCGGTACTCCTGCCCCGGGAGCCGGCGCTGTTTGCTGCCATGATGGGGATCCTGCGCTCCGGGGGTGCCTTTTTGCTCCTGCCCCCAAATTTACCGGCAAAACGATTGCAAGAAATTCTCCGCCAAAGTCAGGCTGCGGCTCTGCTTTCCCGGCCGGACTTGGTCTCCTTTGCACTGGACAACCTACCACTCATCGATGTATCACACCTGCCGGTTCCTACCAGCCAAGCCCCCGCTTCGTATCACCCAGACCGGCTGGCCTATGTGGTGTATACTTCCGGCTCCACCGGCTCGCCCAAGGGGGTAGAAATTTCTGCCCAATCTCTTCTGAATTTGGTGTGCGCCATGGAACCGTGCTACGGAAAAGGTGCTGTTTTATCCGTATGTAGCGTCGGTTTTGACGCCTTTTTGCTGGAAAGTGTTGTGGCTTTGCTCAATGGCCGCACCATTCTCCTGCCTCAGGATGCCCAGCTAGAGTCTCCCAAGGCCCTGGCCGAACTAATCACCGGCTTTGGCGCCGGATTCCTCTCCACCACCCCATCCCGCCTGTCCGCCTTTTTAAAAGACGAGGATTTCAGGCGAGCTATGGCGGGGATGGAGCGTTTGGTCTGCGGTGGTGAGGCTTTCCCCAGCGACCTGCTCCAGACTCTGTTGTTGTGTACCCGGGCCAAAATTTACAATCAATATGGCCCCTCCGAGGCCACCGTTGCCGTCAGTGCAAAGCTTCTCAACAAAGCGGATACCATTACCGTGGGCATCCCCATGGATAACTGCAAACTCTATGTTTTGGACCACTGGGGCAACCCGTTGCCCATCGGCGTATATGGTGAACTCTATATTGGCGGTCTGTGCGTGGGCCGGGGTTACCGCAATGCCCCCGAATTGACTGCCGAACGTTTTTCCGACAGTCCCTTTGAACTGGGGGAGCGGCTATATCGCACCGGTGATTTGGCCTGCTGGACTCCAGAGGGAGAATTGGCACTGGCCGGTCGTTCCGATCGGCAGGTAAAGCTGCGTGGATTGCGCATTGAACCACAAGAAATCTCCGCATGCCTCGCCCGGCATCCCCATGTCCGTCAAGCTGCTGTCGCAGTGCAACAGCACAGCGGGCAGGATGTCCTGATCGCCTTTTATACCGCCGATCAACTCATCCCGGAGTCAGAACTGCTTGCCCTGTGCGCCACCTATCTTCCCCACTACATGATTCCCTCCGCCATTCTTCCACTCCAACAGATCCCGCTCACGGCCAACGGGAAACTTAACGAGGCCCTGCTGCCTCGCCCTGATCTGACCACTCGTGCCGACGCTCACCCGGAGACCCCGGCACAAGAGATGTTTTTGTCCATTTTCCGCCGTGTGCTGGGGCGTCCAGACTTAGGGGTGGACAGCGATTATTTCCTCTTTGGCGGCAACTCCCTCAATGCCATGGAAACCCTGAGCGAACTGGCTCAGGCCACCGGCCGGTCTCTGCGGGTCGCCGACCTGTATGCTTGCCGGACGGTACGGCGTCTGGCCGCTCTTCTGGAGGATGGGAGCAGCAATCCTCTGCCCAAAGCACAGCATCTCTCTCCCGCCCCGCACCAGGATCGGTGGCCTCTCACTCCCATTCAGCAGGGCATCTACGTCCAGTCCCATCTGGATCCTACAGGACGCACTTATCACATGGCCGCCGCATTTCGTCTCCCGAACCCTCCAGATATCCCCCGCCTGGAGCGGGCCTTTCAAGCCCTTATTGCCCAGGAGCCCCTGTTCCGCACCGCCTTTTCCGCCGATCCGGACGGAATCTTTGCACACGTTCAGCCACAAGTAGACTTTTCCCTGCCCGTCTTTTCCGGCAGAACCCTGTCTCAGGCCGCTGAACCCATTCTGGCTCCCTTCCTGCTGGATCAGCCTCCCCTTCTACGGGGGGCATTGTGGCAAGAAGAGCCCTCTGGCCACTGGGTTTTGCTGATGAATTCCCACCACATTGTAGGGGACGGCCTGACCACCCCTCTCCTGTTGGCTCGGTTGGATGCCCTCTATCGTGGTGAGTCCCCCGCACCCCAGCCACTGACCTATCTGGACTATGCCTGGTACTTGGCCCAACAGTCGGGGGGTACACAGCAGCTTGATTACTGGAAGCAAACCCTCTCTCCCATGCCGGAGGCACTGGAATTGACCGGAGATTTCTCCCGCAACCACACCTTTGACTTTCAGGGTAACACCATCTCTCACACCATCTCCCCACAACTCTCTGCCCGGTGCGATGCGTTTTGTGCTCAGCACGGACTGTCGGTATACATGTTCTTTCTTGCCGCCTTCTCCCTGCTTCTCTCCCGTCTGTCAGGAAAAGAGGACCTAATCATAGGGGCTGCCGCCGCGGGGCGGATGCTGCCGGAAACCAGACAGATGTGCGGCCCCTTTATCAACACACTCCCCCTGCGCCTGCGCCCGGACAAGTCTCGCACGGTGGCCGACTTCCTTACCTCCGTGCGGGAACAGGTCAATGGCATGCTGGATCATCAACAGGTGGGGCTGGAAGAAATTGTGTCCGCCTTGGGATTAAAGCGGACGTTGTCACAAAGCCCGCTATTCCAGGTCATCTTTTCCCAGCGCCCGGTGGACGCGGGTTCCTTCTCTCTTGGCGGCGCCCCCATGGAGTACATTCCCCTCCCCACTCACACGGCCCGCATGGATCTCTGGACCGAATTATACCGAGATGGGGAGTGCTATGCCTTTCAAATGGAGTATGCCACGCAGCTGTTTCTCGAAGAGACCGTGCGCTATTTCGGCCGCTGTATGGAGACCATTGCCGCATCCATGTTGGAGAGCCTGGAGTTGCCTTTATCTCAGGTACAGGCCCTCTCCACCCGGGACCGAATGGAACTCATCGATATCCCCAATCACACCGTCTATCCCTTCTTAAATCTCCCCATCCCAGTCCAGGTGGCACGGCAATTGGAACTGGACCCGGATGCCCCGGCTGTTATTTTCCACGGCCAGGTCACCACACGCCGTCAGTTGGACCGCCGGGCCTGCCAGATTGCCAATTTGCTTACTCAGGCCGGTGCCCAGCCCGGATGCCGCGTTGGAATTGCCTTGAGCCGAAATACGGATCTCGTTGCCGCTGTTTTGGGCATTTGGAAAATTGGGGGGGCCTACTCTCCCTTGCTGGCTCACTATCCGGAGCAACGTCTGACTTACATGGTGGAAATCGCAGGTATGACCCATATTTTATGCGATGACACCACCCAAGCAAAGCTGCCCGTCTCTCTCCCCGCTGCTCTGGTCCCAATCACACAGCCCGCCGAAGACTCTTTCCAGGCCGTCCCTCTGCAGGAGACCGATTTGGCGGAGGTCTTATTTACCTCCGGATCTACCGGCCGCCCCAAAGGGGTCATGCTGGCCTGGCGCTCCATTGCGAATATGGCCGGCGGCTTTCGTGAAATTCTGGAGCGCTCCAATGGTCCCATTCTCTGCACCACCAATGTGGTGTTCGATATGTTTAATGGCGAAGTGGTCATCCCCCTGTCCATGGGCAAACCCATTGTTATGGCCGATGAGGAAGAGATGATGCTCCCCTGGAAATTGGCTCAACTCATCGAACGTGATGGGGTAAAAATTACCCAATCCACCCCCTCTCGGGTCCAGATGTGGTTCTCCAATGAGGCGTTTTGCCGCGCTTCTCAGAACCTGGAACTGATGATATACGGGGGCGAAGTTCTCACTGAGACTCTTTTACGCCAGGCTCAGACCGCCTCCCACGACGCCGCCCAGGTAAACATGTATGGCCCCACTGAAGGTACCGTGTACAACACTACTCGCCCTGCCGACTACCGCAGCTACGTCAATATCGGCTGGCCCATGCGCAACAACCGCCTTTATGTACTGGACGAAGACCGAAATCCAGTCTTGCCCACCGCTCCGGGGGAACTGTACCTGGCCGGAGAGTGTGCCGGTGTGGGTTATATTTCCCGTCCTGACCTCACCCAGGACGCCTTTCTTCCCGACCCCTTCTTCCCCGGCGAGCGGATGTACCGCACCGGAGATATTGCTCGACTGCGGCTGGACGGCTCCTATGACTTTTTGGGCCGTCGAGATGCCCAGGTGAAATTGAACGGGCAGCGGGTGGAACTAGATGAAATCAACGGCGCTTTGGTATCCCAGGGATGCGCACTCCAGGCCGCTACCGTACCGGTACGCCGAGAAGACGGCTCTATGGAGTTGTTTACCTATTACATTCCATCCCCAGATCGCTTGTCGGATCGCGAGATCCGTCAGCGCCTGAGTCGCGTACTCCCTGCCTACATGATACCCTCCCACCTGATTGCTCAGGAGCGTCTTCCCAGTACACCTACCGGAAAAATTAACTTGCGGGAATTAAAGGAGCGTGCACAGTCCGGAGTGGAATCTGCCCCCACCTCTCCCGCGGAAGAAATGGGGAACCATTCCGTTCCCCCCTCTTCGACACCGGCCCTCGTCTCTGCCCCCACTCCGGCACCCACATGGGCAGCAAAGCAATATTCTACTGTTGGTCAGCCGGGTGACGCTCCGATAATTTCCGCTCCAATTTCCGTCACCCCATCTGCCTCAGCGCCTTCTCCAACGCAGACAATATCTTCCCAGCCAGTCTCTCCGGCTGCCTCTGGGGTAGTACCTGCGCCCAAGTCTTCGGTTTGTCCTCCCCTTCCGGCCCGGGAGCAAATTTGGGAGCAGCCCACTGTCCAGAACCCGACACCCTCTGCCGTGTCCCAGACTCCGGCACCGACTTCTGCCTCTCAAACGGTGGGCGACTTAAGCTGGATTTTATCCCTGTGGAGTCGAGTGCTAAACCGCAAAGAGGTGGACCCCAATCGCTCCTTCTTTGAGCAGGGCGGCACCTCTCTGGCCGCACTGAGTGTATTAAGCCACTACAACAACCAGGGCATTGTGCTCTCTCTGGCCCAATTTTATGAGGCCCCTTCTGCGGCAGAACAAGCTGCTTTGATTCGGCCCCCCATGGAACAAAATCCTCATCCTGCTGCTCCGGTACCCCTTGTGCCGCCCATCTTGGAAACCCCGGTTTCCCAGCCAGCACCTTCCCTCTCCTCGCCATTGCCCCCTACTGGCGCCGGTGCCCAAACGATCCTCTCCATTTCTCGGCAGACAGCTTATCCCCGCAACACCCCTTCTCTTCCTGCCACGGCCACTCGCCGCGACATGAACTGCGTGTTACTCACTGGTGCAACTGGTTTTTTTGGTGCACACCTGCTTCGGGCGCTTTTAGACGCAGGGGTATCCAAGGTCATTTGCACCCTGCGGGACGGCAGCCTCTCCAGACTGCACGACGTGCTGGCGTGGTATTTCGGCGCCGGTTGGGTCGCCTGTCTTGGAAACCGTGTGGAAGCGGTACGCGCCGACCTCACACTGCCCAACTTGGGGCTGGCCCATTCCGATTATCTGGGGTTATCCGCCCAGCTGGACGCCATCTGGCACTGCGCAGCCGATGTACGGCACTACGCCGCCGACGCAGAGACGGTTCTGGCTACCAACGTCAACGGGACTCGCGCTGTTATTCAGTTGGCTCAGGTCGCCAATATTCCCCTATACCACACCTCTACCATCAGCGTGGCCGGAGAGCGGCTGGCAGGGCAGGATGCCACCTGTCAATTTACCGAAAACGACTTTGACATCGGACAGGACTGGCGGCGCAATTTGTATGTACGCAGCAAATTCTTGGCTGAGGACGCCGTATTCCAGGCCGTCCGTTCCGGGCTTACTGCCCGGGTATTCCGCCTGGGACGGCTGGTGGGTCGGGTCTGGGACGGCACGTTCCAAAAAAATCCGAACACCAATGCCTTCTGGCTGACATTGCGGGGGCTCCACGCCGTGGGTGCCATTCCGTCCTCTATGGCCTATGTTCCCATGGAGTTGACCCCTGTGGATTGGTGTGCCCAAGCGGTTATCGCACTACGGAATAGCCCCCTATCAACCTACCACCTGCAGCATCCCAATCCTCCCTCCACTCAGGAGGTAGTAGCCGCTGTGGTCCCCAACCTTCAGATCTTGCCGGATGAACAATTTTGTCAACTCCTTTCTCGGGCACCGGTTGATCTGCGGGGGGATCTCCTGGCTCCCCTTCTGGATCTATGGAACCACTTGCAAGAAGGGGGACAGACGATTCAGACCAGCTGCCTTCTAACTACTCAGGCACTGGAAGCTGCTGGGTTTTCCTTCCCCATCCCCCGTCCGGAACAGCTTCTGCGCGCGTTTTCTTTCGACCCCTCGGAACACATTTAACTTCGACATGGGAAGGTGGGCGCGTTATGATCTCCAACTCAGCTGCTACCATTTTTATCCTTTCCCTGGCCATGATCTCTCTGTTTATTCTCTGGAGCCTCCGCAGTCCCAAACAGCGCTACTTACTAAATCGTCTGTATGTTTGGATGCTGCTGGCCTACTCGGTCTGGGCTCTGTGCATGCTGGGAATGTGGATTACGCCCCCAGATCAAATTGAATTTCTTCAGTTTTTGGATGCGCTGACCTACATCGGTATTACGATCCCCGCTTTTTACCTTATGATCTCCATCGTTTTTATCAAAAGCTACGATCGTCTCCCCCGCTGGTGTCTTCTCTTTCTGGTCATTCCACTGTGCTCTGTAGTCATCTGCCTGACCAACGACTGGCACCACTTGCAGTACCAGCAATTCTCTGTCATCCGTCGGGAAATTATTTTCGGCCCCTATGTCTTTGTCACAGGGTTGCACAGCTACATCTGTCTATTGGTTGCCTGTTTTTTGCTATTTCGGTTTATGCGGGAAAATCCCCACCGGTTATATGTCAAACAGTGTCTGATGCTGATTGCCGGCGGGGTAGTCCCGCTGGCCGTCAGCTTGGCGGCTACTTTTTCCAATTGGAATGCTTCCATCACCGCTACCCCACTTGGCTTTCTCGTCTCCGTCATCTGCAACGGAATTGCTATCTATAAATTTAATCTCCTCGATATCACTCCGGTGGCCACGCAACATGTACTGGACTGGATTTCCGACTGCTACCTAATCCTCAGTCAAAAAGGACTTGTTATCAGTTACAACAAACCTTTTTCCGCCGTCTTTGCTTCCCGCTACGGGATTACAGAAAATCGCTACTTAAAAGACTGTGTCAAAGAGGAAGATATCTCCAAAAAAACTGCCATTTATAACATGATAACTGCGGTGGACGCCTGTCGGGATGCCCAGACCACCATCTCCTATGAACAATCTGCCACCATTCATCGAAACGGCACTGTTCAGAAAAACTACTATGTCACTGATGTCTCCCAATTGGTTGTCAACAAGCAACCGGTGGGTTTTGTCGTCATCTTTAAGGACATCACCCAGTTGAAAAAAAGTATGCAACAGCTACAGGCTAGTCAAACCCGCATGATGGAGCAAGAGCGCTTTGCTTTTTTAGGACAGATGATTGGCGGTCTGGCTCACAATCTAAAGACTCCCATTATGAGCATCTCCGGTTGTGTCTCCGCCGCCGACAATTTGGTGGACGAGTGTCTGGCCAGCCTGGATCACCCCTCCGTCACTGCTGACGACTACCGGGAAATTTTTGGCGAGATGCGGGATTGGTTTCAGAAAATCCAGGAATCTTCCGCCTACATGTCTGATATTATCACCGCCATAAAAGGGCAGGCCACCAGCGTAGGAACATTTAATGAGTCCCTTTTCACCCTGGAAGAACTCATTAAACGCACCACACTCCTGATGCGACATGAATTGGTCCTGGGTGGATGCACCTTAGTGGCCGAATATAAAAATTCTCAGTCCACCATCCTCCACGGTGACATTAACAACCTGGTTCAGGTACTGGGAAACCTGGTCTCCAACGCCATATTTGCCCAGAAGCAGGTGGGTGGCGGCTGTATTACCGTTGGACTGGAACAGGAGGACGACGTGGTCAAAATATACGTCAAAGATACCGGACCCGGCATTCCCTCCGCTGTGCGGCACCGACTGTTTAAAGAAATGACCACTACAAAGGGTGCACAGGGTAGCGGCCTGGGCCTGTATATTTCCAATGCCGTGGTCCACGCCAAATTCAACGGGTCCATGTGGTGTGAAGATAACCCCGGAGGAGGCGCTATCTTTGGCATGACCATTCCGCTCCACAGTTCACAATCCGATCCCTCTGATCTAGATGAAGGACAAAGTGAGGTAGAGTCCAATGAGAATACATAAACAAAACCATACTGACGGTGCCTTTTCCATCTTGACATTGGACGATGACCCCATTATGACATCCACCATCCAGGCCTATTTCCAGCGTTCCGGCTATCATGTGGATGTGGAAAACGATCCTTATCGCGCCATTGAGCGGATCCGTAACGGCCACTATGAAATTTTACTTCTGGATTACCTGATGACTCCCATCTGCGGAGATCAGGTCGTGGAGCAGGTGCGCCAATTTAACCCCGATATTTTTATTATCCTACTCACCGGCCACAAGAGCATGGTTCCCCCCATTAAAACCATCCGCGCCTTGGATATTCAGGGCTATTATGAAAAAAGCGACCGTTTTGATCAATTGGAACTGTTGGTAGAGTCCTGTGTGAAGTCGATTCGTCAGATGCACACCATCAAAAGCTACAAAGACGGCCTGACCGCCATCATGACCTCCCTGCCGGACATCTATGATCTGGAGTCCATAGATCGTATCACAGAGAGCATTTTAACCACGGTATCCTCTCTTTTTCCTTGTAAAAACGTAGTACTCTCCCTGGACGCTGCAAGCTGCGAGGCAACCTCTTCCTCGCAGCCCTCTCAAAGGCGCTTTCTGTCCCGTGCTGTGGGCGAAGACTTCTCCACTCCAGATAGTCAGCAAGCCCAGCAGCTACTCTCTGCTTTGGAAGGCCGCTCCTCCCTGGTGCAGGGCAATTCCCTCACCCTTCCCATCTGCGACACCCGTCAGCAGCCTGCCGGCCTTCTTTCCATCGAGTTAAACCAGCCCCCCAAGTATGATCAGATTCAGTTGATGGAACTGTTTGCCCGTCAAATATCCTCTGCTATTTACAATGCCCATCTCCACGCTTTGGTCCAGGAGAAAAATTATCAATTGGATCAGGCTCTCAGTCTTTTAAAGAGCAGCTATCTGGAGATGATCAGTACCATCCGACGGGTTGTGGACGCAAAGGATACCTATACCAGAGGTCACTCGGATCGCGTCAGCTATTACGCCGAGCACCTGGCCAAGTACATTGGGCGAGATCTATCCTACTGCGAGCAAGTCCGTCTGGCCGGTCTCTTTCACGATGTAGGGAAACTCTCTATTCCCGATGAAATTCTCCTAAAGCCGGACCTTCTTACCCCAGAAGAATACGAATTGATTCAAAAGCACCCTGGTACCGGAGAAGAACTCCTCTCCGTGGTCAGTCAATGCCGCCCCATTCTCCCCGCCATTCGCAGTCACCATGAACGCATTGACGGCACCGGTTACCCCGACGGCTTGGCTGGAGAAGATATCCCGGAACAGGCCCGCATCATTGCGGTTGCAGATACCTTTGACGCTATGACCTCTGACCGTCAGTATCGGAAAAGTCTGGGGTTCCAAAAAGCAATGTTGGAATTAAATCACTGTAAGGGCAACCAACTGGACGCCTACCTGGTAGAAGCATTTCAACGCATGGTCTCGCAGCCGGAATTTTGGAGAAAAATGCGGGAAGATATGCAGGGCTGCGCCCCCTGTCAAGTCGACCCTGAGACATAATCACATAACGATAGGAGGTTCCCCATGAAAACGTTGCCCTACAAGAAGGAAGATTACTCCGCCCCTGTTTACCATACCTTCGACCAGTTTGTCACTGGCATCCGAGCCCGTTATGGCAACCGCCCTGCCCTGTCTTGGTTTACCCGCCAACAGGAAGAGAAAAACCTTACCTATCAGCAGTTGACCGACCAGGTTCTCGCTCTGCGCCGCAGTTTGCTGCGCAAAGGGCTGCCCAAAGGCGCACATATTGCTATCCTTAGCGAAAACAGTGCCAACTGGGTAATTGCTTTTTTAGCGGTGGTATCCAGCGGCTATACGGCCGTTTGCGCCGATACAGAGCAGTCTGATGATAGGATTCGCGACATGCTCCGCCGCTCCGACACCCAAATGTTGTTTCTCTCCCCCACCTATCTCCCCATATGCATGCCGCTGCTCAATGAGGGGGCCACTTTGCGCCATGTGGTTGTAATGGGTGGCCTGGCCAGCGATGAGCGGGTGGAGTCCTTTGATGCCCTGTGTCAGTTTGGTGCCTCTCTCACCGATCACGACGTCCTCGCCCCCCAGGTAGATCCAGACGCTACCGCGGAAATCGTCTTTACCTCTGGGACCACCAGTCAATCCAAAATGGTGATGCTCAGTCAGCGTGGCGTCATGCACAATATCCGTGAAGAGTGCGAATACATCTGCTTTTATAACCGCTTATTTTCCGCGCTTCCTTTCTATCATGCCTACGGCCTAAATTGCGCCGTACTCAACGCGCTTCTCCGGGGGATTCATCTTTATATCAACGGCGACTTAAAGACCTCCATGCGGGACATGATACTGGCCAAGCCGGATTCCATGCTCACGGTCCCCCTCATGTTGGAGGCCGTTCACAATCAGCTTTGGCTCAACTTAGAGAAAGCAGGCAAAGCAGATGCTTTCCGGAAAGCCCTTGGCACCGCCCGGATGCGCAAAAAGCTGCACTTAAACTGCCACTCCAAATTTTTGGATCAAATCCGGGAACAAGCCATGGGCACTTTGCGCATGGTTGCTTGTGGCGGCGCACAGCTTAGCCAAGAAATTGCGGAAGAATTTGAATTGCTGGGAATCCAAGTTCTCCAGGGCTACGGCATTACGGAGTGTTCCCCCCTCATTTCCGTTACCCCAAACTACGCCAATAAAATTGGCTCTGTAGGGCCTGTACTCTCCAGCTTACAACTTCGGCTGGAGGATGGCGAGGTCTGTGTAAAAGGCCCCTCTGTGATGCAGGGATATTACAAAGATCCAGAGCAAACCGCTCAGGCAATTCAGGACGGCTGGTTTCATACTGGTGATTTAGGCTATACCGATAAAGACGGCTACCTCTATCTCAACGGGCGTAAAAAGAACCTGATTGTTTTCAAAAACGGAAAAAAAGTTTCCCCTGAACAGTTGGAAACTATGATATCCGCCATCCCCATGGTAAAAGAAGTTATGGTTTACGGGACGGCCAACGGTTCCTTTGCCGATGATGTGAAGCTTACCGCCAGCATCTATCCGGACCCCCAACGCACAGAGGGCCTGTCCTCCTATGAGATTTTGGAACACCTCCAGCGGCAAATTGATGCCATAAACAATTCCCTCCCTATCTATCAGCAAATCCAGCTGGTGAACATTCGGGAAAAGGAATTTAATAAAACCCCCACCAAAAAAATCAAACGCCACGAAAATTTAAGCGAAGCACAAGGGAGAGAGTAACATGCTGCAACTGATCCAGGACATCATTTACAATGTAACGGGCAAACGAGGAATCACTTATGAGACCGATTTTGTTCAGGATCTGGCTTTAAACTCCTTTGATGTGATGAACATCATTAGCGCCTTTGAAGACCATTTTGACACCACCATTCCCACCCGGGAAGTTTGGGGACTCCATCAAGTAAAAGATGTGATTGAGTATTTAGCCCAAAAGGGCTTTACGCATCCTTGACATGGGGGCATGTTCCATCTTTTTTTCTCCATTTCTGGAGTCCTCTCCATCAGATCTGTCCCACCAACTTCTGCGACAAGCTGCGCAGCGCTATTCCGGGCTACCCAGCATCTCTTTTTCCCATGTGGGCACAAATCCTTGGGGGAAACCCTTCTTTCCCGATGCCCCTAATCTCCATTTTTCCATCTCGCACAGCGGGACTTGGTGGGTATGTGGGTTTGCCGACGCCCCCTTGGGGCTGGACATACAACTTCATCAGACTTCCTTTGACCTGAAAAAATTGGCCCAGCGTTTTTTCCACCCTCTGGAGGTCCACTGGCTGACGCAACGGAATTCTCAGTCCTTCTTCGATTTATGGTGCGCAAAAGAAAGCTGGGTTAAATTTACTGGTCGAGGTTTTTTTCTGGATCCCAGTGAATTTTCCGTTGTCTCCCCTCAGGGAATCTTCCCCACTTCCCCCCAGGGGCAAATGCGTCTGCTCTCCTTTTCTGCCGGATACAGCGCATGCCTTTGTACCGTACAAATCGATACCGTCCAGTGGATTATGCTTTGAATCCAAAAAGTTGAAAAAAGGACCGCCCAGGCAAAACCTGGGCAGTCCTTTTTTATACCAGACGGAGTCGAATTTCTCCATCTTCTGCCATAACTTTGACTGTATCCCCTTGCTTCATTTGTCCCGCCAACAGCAAATCGGCAGCGGGATCTTCGACCAGTGCAGCAATGGCCCGACGCAGCGGTCGCGCCCCATATTCCCGATTTTCTGCCCGGTCTGCCAACAGGCGCACCGCCTCTTCTTCCGCATCCATGGAAACTCCGAGTTTTCCCAATCTCTCTTCGGTTTCCCGGAGCAGTTGCCGAGTAATTTGCTCCAGTGTAGCCCCATCCAGAGGGTGAAACACCAAAATCTCATCCAGACGGTTGAGAAATTCCGGGGAAAAGGTGTTTCGGGCATCCCCCAGCACTTCTTGTTCTATCTGCTCCCGTTGGGCCTCCTCCCCTGGAGAAAAGCCCAATCTTCCCCTCTTTGTAAATCGACGTGCCCCTAAATTGGATGTCATGACCAAAACCGTATTACGGAAGTCCGTCTTACGACCTTTGGCATCTGTAAGCACGCCCTCTTCCATCACCTGAAGCAAAATGGACCATACATCCCGATGGGCCTTTTCCAACTCATCCAGCAGAACCACGGACCAGGGGCATCGACGCACCCGCTCCGTCAGTTGTCCTCCCTCTTCATGGCCTACATAGCCGGGTGGGGATCCAATGAGTCGAGACACGGTATGCGCTTCCATATACTCCGACATATCAAACCGCAGCAGTGCTTCTTCACTGCCAAATAACGCTGCTGCCAGGGAGCGACAAAGCTGTGTCTTTCCCACCCCGCTGGGCCCCAGCAGCAGGAAACAGCCCACCGGCCTCCGAGGATCCCGTAGGCCAAGCCGTCCCCTCCGGATGGAACGTGCCACTGCCGCTGCTGCGCGGTCCTGCCCCAACAGCCGACTGCGCAACGCATCTTCCAGTCCCACCAATTCCTGTCGATCTTGTTCGTCCGGCGACGTTACCGGAACGCCAGTCCACTGCGTTAGCACCATGCGCACGTGGCGCTCCTCCACCCGGCGCGGTCCCTGCCGCTCCAGCCACTTCTGCCGCTCCTCCGCAAGTTGTCGTCGAAAGCTTCCTTCCGCATCCCGGAGCATGGCCGCTTTTTCAAAATCCTGAGCCCGAATCGCCAACACCAGCTGCCGCCCCGCTTGTACAGCCCGTCCCTCCAATTCCTGTAGTTGGGCGGGCTGTGTCCGCCGGTCCAACCGAGCCCGGGAAGCGGCCTCGTCCATTAAGTCAATGGCCTTATCGGGTAGGTAGCGCTGGGGCAAATACCGGATGGATAAATCCACCGCCGCCTCCAAAGCCTCATCGGTAATGGTCAAGTGGTGGTGGGTCTCGTATCTCCCGCGCAGGCCCCGCAAAATGGCCAAGGTCTGTTCCCGATCCGGCTCCCGCAGATGAACCGGCTGAAACCGCCGTTCCAACGCAGCATCTCGCTCAATATACCGCCGATATTCTTCAATCGTCGTAGCCCCGATAACCTGAATTTCCCCCCGCGCCAACGCTGGTTTGAGAATATTCGCCGCATCAATGGCTCCCTCTGCGCTCCCCGCACCTACAATGGTGTGTAATTCATCAATGAATAGAATGACATTTCCAGCACGCCGCACTTCATTCATGACATGCCGCAACTTTTCTTCAAATTCTCCCCGATACTTCGTCCCCGCCACCATTGCGGACAAATCCAGTGCACACACACGGCGCCCCAGCAGATGTGCCGGTGCGGTTCCATCTGCAATGGCTATGGCCAACCCCTCCACCACTGCAGTCTTTCCAACACCTGGGTCGCCAATAAGGGCCGGATTATTTTTACTTCGCCGGGATAGGATTTGAATTACCCGCGCTAATTCCTCCTCCCTCCCAATGACCGGGTCCAATTTTCCCTCTACGGCCATGGCGGTCAAGTCACGAGAACATTGATCCAGCTGGCGAGTATCCGATACCGCTTTTGCCTCACCTTCCCGTACACGTCCCCGTGGAGGAAGCTGCTCTCCATCCAAGGAAGCGGTTACACTCTGGTACAACTCCTCTGCATCTACCCCACATTCTACCAGCACCTGATATGCCGCACTCTCCCGCTCCCCCAATAAGCCCAGGAGTAAATGCTCTGAATTGACCGCGCGCTGCCCAAATCGGTAACTCTCCCCTACCGCTCCCTGAATGGCACGGCAACAATGGGGCGTAAGCCCTTGATGAAGTGCCCTGGATGGCACCCCTACCCCTACCCGCTGCGTAATTGCTTGTCGGAGGGTGCGACTGTCCGCCCCTGCCCGCCGCAGTGCACTGGCCGCTGGACTGTACTCCTGACTGGCCAGCCCCAACAGCAGATGCTCACTGCCCACATAGCTGTGGCCCAACTGCCCGGCTTGCTCCTGCGCCAACCGGATGGCTCCCAGCGCTGTAGATGTGAATCGATTGTCCGCCATATGCTCACCTCTGTGTAAAATCTTTTTTAAGGATGCCCTGTTTTCTAAAATTTAGCATTGCAATTTTAAAAAGTTGTGTTAGAATGTAGGTACATTCTTAGGGAGGTGTACTTATCATGGCTTATGTCATCAGTGATGCTTGCATCAGCTGCGGCTCCTGCGCGGATGCCTGCCCCGTGGGTGCCATTTCTCAGGGCGCAGATCATTATGAGATCAATGCTGGTTCCTGTCTGGACTGCGGTTCCTGCGCCGATACTTGCCCCATGAGCGCTATTTCTCAGGGCTAATCTTCTCAAAAAAACAACGCCAGGGTCCTGGCGTTGTTTTTTTATAATTAAATCTAATTTTAATAATTATATTTAGTAATATTTTATATTGATATTTTTTCTTCTTTTGCATATACTTATAATTGTAAAAATCATTCATTGTAGGAAGGAGGATCCTATATGCGTTCTGATGCAATCATTCTTCCTGGCGTCCCCATCGCGAAACCGCGTCAGCGCGAAGTGCGGGATCCCTATGATGGGCTACGTCCCTGGTCCGCAATCACCCATGGAATCGGCGCAGTACTCGCCGTTGCAGGGACCGTCGCGTTGGTCTTCCGCGCCGTTACTCTTGGAGAATTCTTTCATGCTGTGCTGTTTCTTATCTATGGCATCTCTATGGCATGCCTCTACACAGCCAGTACTCTCTACCACTGCAAAAACACTTCCGTGTGGGGACGAATTGCACTGCGAAAGTATGACCATTGTTCCATCTATTTATTGATTGCCGGCAGCTATACCCCGATTTGTTTGACAGCACTAAAGAATAGCTGTGGACCGCAATTATTAATCCTCGTGTGGAGTGTCGGACTGCTGGGGATCTTCTTGACCCTAGTAAAGCTGACCATTCCCAGATGGCTGACCAGTACCATCTACCTGTTTATGGGCTGGCTCGCACTTTTGGCCATTGTCCCTCTCTACCGTGCACTTCCAATTTATGGATTTTTTCTTTTGGTATCCGGTGGCCTCCTATATACGGTAGGTGGAGTGTTGTATGCAGTAAAATGGCCGGGTAGAAACAATCCACGATTTGGCTGCCATGAAATTTTTCATGTGTTCATTTTACTCGGCAGTGTGGTTCATTTTGTATTGATGTATCAAGTGATTGCTCTGCTTTAAAAAAGCCAGCCTGTCCCTAGGACAGGCTGGCTTTTTCACTATTTTTCTCGCATGGGTGCAATCTCTTTTCGATAGACTCTGCGCAGAAACAGGCCGCTCAATCCCCCGGCAAATAACTCTGCAATGGGGAAGGCCAGCCACACAGCGCTCAAACCGTAGATACGGGAAATCACAAACGCCACCGGAAGTAACACCATCAGCTGCCGGATAACCGACACGATTAAACTCAGCACCCCGTGTCCCAGGGCCTGAAATACAGAGGAACTAACCACACTGAATCCTGCTAGCAGAAAGCTGAAGGAAATAATGCGCAGGGCTGGTACCCCAATGGTCAGCATATCACCAGAGGAGGCTTCCCCCTCTGCCATAAATAGCCCCAAAAACACATGCGGGATCAGCTGAAATGCCAAAAAACCTAGGGCCATAATTCCCACCGCATACATAACACTCAAGCGGATCGTCTTTACAATTCGGTCCGGCCTCCGGGCACCATAATTATAGGCTACAATGGGTACCATTCCATTATTCAACCCAAATACCGGCATAAAGATAAAAGATTGCAATTTAAAATAGACTCCAAATACCGCTGTCGCTGTAGCGGTAAAGGCAAGCAGAATCTGATTCATTCCAAACACCATCACAGATCCAATGGACTGCATGGCAATAGAGGGCACGCCTACGCTATAAATTCCTGCAATAATACGCCGACTCGGGCGGAAACCGCGTAGAGAAAAATCAATATCCGCATTCCGCGTCAAATTAAAGAACAAGGATAGACTTGCGCCGCAAATCTGGCCAATTACCGTAGCCAACGCTGCTCCCGCTACTTCCATACGCGGGAAACCAAAGAGCCCAAAAATTAAAATTGGGTCCAAAATAATATTGATGATGGCGCCCACTGCCTGGGTAATCATCGTAAAAAAGGTACGGCCGGTGGCTTGCAAGATACGGTCCAGTGTTATACTGGCAAACATGCCGAAGCTGATCCCACAACAGATGGTTAAGTAATCCGTCCCATAATCCACAATCCTAGAAATATCTGTCTGAATCGTATAAAACATCCGGGAACAGGTCAACCCCAGTACGGTAAAAACAATGCAGCTTAACAGCGCCAAAAACAAGCCGTTTAATGCTGCTTGGTTGGCCTGTTTTAGTTCCTTCTGTCCCAAACTCCTGGAAAGCAGTGCATTAATACCTACACCTGTTCCCACACCCACTGAAATCATCAGGTTCTGCACTGGAAACGCCAACGAAACTGCATTCAATGCATCCTCGCTCAACTGAGCGACAAAAACGCTGTCAACCACATTATATAAGGCTTGTACCAACATTGAGATGATCATGGGCACCGCCATGTTAAGAAGCAGCTTATTTACGGGCATAACGCCCATCTTATTTTCCCCGGCGGGTCGTTCCACCAAAATCTCTCCCCTTTTATCTCTCTTTATTCACATTCAAACTTTTCGTACAAGAGTAGATTATAGTGGAATAAAAAATTATTGTCAATGACATTCTACCTAAAAAAACGCCGCATTTATGCAAAAAAAATTGTTTTTATAGGGGCCGCCAGCATCAGCGGGCAGCCCCTACATTCTCTAAATTCATTGACATAATCGATACCTCGAAAGCAACCCGTTCCTCCACCCGGTCTCCCAGTGTTTTATTATATACCCGGCTTTGTAGTCGACCGCTCAACCGAACACGATCCCCCACTCCCAGTCCTCCACACCGATGGGCTAGGCTCCCCCAAGCAATACAGGGCAGGTAATCTGCTCTCCCATACCGCCGATTTACCGCCAAAATCAGATCACATATTGTCCGGCCCAATGGGGTAGAGCGCAAACTAGGCGGTTTGCACAGCGTCCCGGTCAACTCCAACTGGTTGATATCCTCTCCCTGCTCATAATGAATCTCTCGGGCAAATACGCTGATAATCAACCGGCTTCCTATCCCAGTTCGATTGTTGAATGTACGCAACTCTCCCAACACGGTAACCTCTGTCTCAGGCATCAGCGGACCGATCGCCTCCAAAAGGGGTCCAGGCACAACTACATTTACTTGATCTTCTGTCCCGGACAGACGGAAAACCCGCAGTGGAAAACGGTAAAACTCCACCCCATGATTCAGATGGGAAAGGCTGGGGGCGGCCCCCAAACGTCCGTGTAGTAACACACGGTTGAGGTCTGCGGCAGTTTGTCTCATGGGCCATCACGCTCCTGAATCGTTTGTTCCTCCCCACTATATGACCGCAGCCTTCCCAGTATGCCTTCTTCTCTTACCCGAAAAAAAGCAGCTGTGTCTTATGACACAGCTGCAAAAACTGCTTTTATCGGAAGCCTCCGCCTCGGCCACCGCGGAAACCTCCGCCTCGGCCGCCACCAAAACCGCCACCTCGACCACCGCCGAAGCCACCACCTCGACTTCCGCCAAAGCCGCCGCCTCGACCACTGCCGAAGCCACCACCTCGGCTACCGCCGAAGCCACCGCCTCGAAAGTTGTTGCTTCCACCAGGAGGTGGTCCGCCAAAGCCCCCAAAGCCACCAGGCCCTCTGGGTGGACCAGGAGGTGGGGGTGGAGGACGATGCCAACGCCTGCGGTACCAGCCGTAACCCGGACCGTGCCAGAACAAAATGGGACGGAACACAACCGGCGGATTCACCACCCCATAGTACCGCTGGCGGTAAGCCGAATACCGCAGAGAGTCAGCAATGGTAGCGATTGCCAACACAATGAAAATGAGCAGCACCAAACTCCCCAATCGGAACCCTTGGTTATAGCTGTAATAGCCGCTTTGCTGGGCAGGCACGCCGAAATTCTCCACATAATACTGGTTTAGTCCAGAGAATAACGCCAGAACTCCTTCTCCGCATTTTCCAGCGTTTAAATCATCGTATAAATATTGGCTTACATAGCTGGTCACCTGGCTATCGGAAAGAGGATAATCCACCCCCACTGCCAGATATGCCTCGCAAGTGTCCACGTCGATGGCCAGGTAACCATCATAGGCCGAAAGCTGGGCAGCTTGGGCTTGCGCCACCGCATAGTCCCACAACCCCATCTCCGGTGTGGAAGTCACTGTATCTACCACAATGATGCTGCCATACCGTTGGTCCCAGTTGGCATTATAAAGGGCGATTTGCTCCTCTTCCTCCTGGGACAGCACCCCGGCTGCATCCCGCACCCACTGGGCATAGGCACCAGTGGACAAAGAGGTATCCAGTCCAGATACTGCCGGGGAGTTGCTTCCCGCCTGGGGACGGCTCTGTCCAATCCATACCGCCCCTGCAATCATCACCAGGGTTAAGCTGACTGCCACCCAGGTTTTTTGAAAAAATTTCATTCCAGGTTCCTTTCTCTGCTCTTTTCCTGTGGAACGTTACCCTCTCAACTCCAGCAGCTTCTGCTTCAACTCCCCTTCAATTCTTCCCAACTCTGCCTCTGCTTCCCGGCGCTTCTGAGTGCCTTCCGTCTGGATCTTCATCACTTCATCCAAGGTAGAAATCAGCTGCTGATTGGTGTGTTGAAGAGTCTGGATATCCACCACCGAGCGTTCTGCCTCGCGTGCCGTCTCCACCGTCCCCATTTTCAACAGGTCCGCATTCTTCTTTAGCAAATCGTTGGTCATATTGGTCACCGCAGTTTGGGCTGCTGTGGCCTGTCGGCCGTGCTCCAATCCCAGCGCTAACACCATCTGACTCTTCCATAGCGGAATGGTATTCACCAGAGAGGATTGAATTTTCTCCAACATTTGGGTGTCGTTATTCTGTAACAGACGGGTTTGAGGTCCCATCTGGATGGAAATCATCCGCGTCAATTCCAGGTCGTGGAGTTTCTTCTCAAACCGGGTACACAGGTTGGCAAAGTCGTTATAGGCCTGGGCATCCTCCTGGGCTCCACTCTCTTGTGCTTTTTTGCGCAACTGCTCCAGGTCGTTGGCTCGCAAGTACTCCAGCCGCTTCTTACCAGCAATGATATACATGGTCAGTTCCTTATAGTACTTGGTGTTCAACTCATACATCTGGTCGAACATGGCGATGTCCTTCATCAGCACTACCTGATGATCCTCCAACACCTTGACAATCTTGTCTACATTGGCTTCCGCCTTGGTGTAGCTGGCCTTCATCGCCTCCAACTCATTGCGCTTTTTCTGGAAAAAGCCGAAGATACCGCTCTTCTTTTCTTCCTCGTCTCCAAAGTGCTTCAGTTCTACCACCAGAGAAGACAGCGCCTGTCCCACTTCTCCCAAATCTTTGGTCTTGACATTATTGAGCGCACTCTCTGAAAATGCAGCAATATTTTTCTGGGCCGCTGCACCATATTGCAGCACCATATTGGAGTCGGTAACATCAATTTTCTGGGAAAATTCCTCCACCATCTTCCGTTCCGCCTCGGTAAGCATGGACTCATCCACCTTCACCGCGTTGGCGTCCCGTTCCTTTTCCGCCTCCTGATCTGTCCCCTGCGCTTCCCCCAGATTGGGCTCTAAGGTTAGGCTAGGCGCAGCAGCAACTGCGGTTGTCTCCGGGGTCAGGGTGAGTTCTGGGGTCAGGTTTTTATCGTCCGCCATGGTTGTTTCCTCCATTCTCATGTTCGGCATTGATCCGCTTTAAAATGGGCAGCTAGCGCCGCTACCATCCGTTATAATTCTAAATGAACCGAAGATGCTCCATCGTCCTTTTCATCCGAGCCGTCCATTCGCATCCCACTCAGACCTTCCCGGGCCAACAAATTTTCCATCACGGTGATGTCGGTGGAGATGTCCAGCGCCTCCTCCCCAAACAGAGCGTCCAGTTGCCGGTCAAACGCCTGGGAAATGGTGTCCATCATCCCCTCCACCTTTTTCTTCGTGGCATCAATGTTTTGCCCGGAAATTCCCACTGCATCCATACGGTCATAGGCATTGAGAATTTTCAGCGTGGTGGGAAGATAGTAATCCAGGAAACGGCGGATTTGAGGCAACTTTTTGGGCTGTGCCACCACTTGGTCCATAATTTTTCGGGTCACTTCTTCCAAGTGGTCGATTTGTGCAGAAATCTGCTCATCCAAAATATTGTCGTTGAGTCGGCGCATCTCACTCAAAGCCCGCTCCCGCTCTTTCACCAGGCGATCGATTTCCGGATTCCCGGTGGACTTGGGCGTCTCTTTCTCAGGTTCCTTCTTCGGTTCCGCCTTTTCCTTTCCCGGCTCAGGTTCTGTTGCCTTTTCCCCGGGCATCGCAAACACCTTGTCCGGAAACAGAGCCTTCCCTACCACAAAGGCCACCAGGGATAGTCCTGCACATAGGATATAGTCCTTCCCTGTGCGCAGCGGGAACAGCAGGGCATATCCCAGCCAAGCAACGCCAATTAGATAGATTGGAATAACGGAACGCTTTACATGCTTTGCCATTTGGTCTCCTCCGCAGCCTCTCGGCTTTCTTGGCATAATCTTTTTTTCTATTCTACCTTGCCGCTCTTTTGGTGTCAAGAACGAGACCATCCCTGTGTGGTCCGTTGCATTTTTTGTCGAAACGAGGTAAAATCGTTGTAAATTTTAGATTCTATCTCTATTTTCTCCGGGCCATCCGCCCCTAATTCCAGTCTGAAAGGAGGTTTTATCTGTGCCCTCCTGCCTTTGTACTCCCATTCCAGTTTTCCGTACAACACCACTTCTTCTGCGTGTTCTTGCCTGGGCAGTGGCAGTTCTTTTTCCCTTACCCTGTCTTCTGCTCATGGACTACATGAATTACAGCGGACAGTTGGAGCAACTACAGTCGTTTTGGGAAAAGCATCCCGGCTCCGTTTTATTTTCCGCACTGGTGCTCAGCTTTCTCTATATCCTTTTGTGTCTGCTCTTTGGAACGTTCTGGCCCTCTGCCTTTTTGCTGGGCCTGACCAGTGTAGTGTGCGCCTATGTCAACTATACCAAAGTAGCTCTCAACGGAGACAACTTCTATCCTCAAGATCTTGGCATGCTGTCTCAGGCCGGTGATTTGACCTCCTTTCTCAGCGGCGGCCAGCCACGCTGGTTCTGGCCGGGAGCCGCTCTACTGCTGGTCTGTGTTCTGCTCCTTTTTGTCACGCGGCTGTCCCTGCCCCTCCCCTTCTTTTTTCGTTGGTCTCTTGCTGGCCTGTTGGTTTTGCTTGCTCACCTGTCCGTATGTACCCCAGAACGCACCCAGGCACTGCTGGGCAAATTTGGAATGTCCTCCTTTGACTCCGCATTGCAAAGTTCCAACTACTCCGCCAACGGTTTTGTAGGTGCATTTACCTTAAATCTCCTCAACCTGGGGATTCATCCCCCTGCCGGATATAGCCAAAGCACAATGGAGGCACTTCTTTCTGATTACACCAGTGTCCCCATGGATTTAGACTCCCCCTATTATGATGTCGTGGTGGTCCTTAGTGAAAGTTTTTTTGATCCCCGGGTTTTGCCTGACGTCACCTTTTCTTCCAATCCCTTAACCCATTACGATCAACTCTTAGAGGATCCCAATTGCCAGAGCGGAATGCTCTACACTACAGCTGTAGGCGGTGGTACGGTACGCCCGGAGTTTTCAATCCTCACCGGTCTGACCACCGACTATCTGCCCAATGTCACCACGCCCTACTGGTATGTACAACAGGAAGTCTCTTCCTACGTCTCCAACTACCAAAAGGCCGGTTACCATACAGTGGCCTTACACCCTTATGACAAGAAATTTTACTCCAGACAATCTGCCTATCCTCTTCTGGGGTTTGATGCATTTTATGGCCAGGATGAATTTTCTCAGTTCGCTGAACTTACCTGGAAACGCAACTACATTTCCGACCACACCACAACTCAGGCCATTCAAACTGTGGTAGATGCCTCAGAGGAACCCATTTTTCTCTTCGCCATTACCATGGAAAACCACCAACCTTACAATGCCCTCCCAGCACAAGAGATTTCCATTCAAGTCCAAGCCCCCCACCTATCTTCAGAGGCTCTCACCCCACTCACCACCTACGTTCAGGGACTGTACGACGCAGACCAGATGCTGGGGGAACTGGTTGATTGGATGAATCAGAGAGAACGGCCCACGGTGCTGGTCTTCTTTGGGGACCATTTGCCCACACTGGGTGCCAATCACCTGGCCTACCAGGAGAGTGGTCTCATCGACACCACCGACGGTTTGGATTCGGAGGAACTGCAATTTCTCTACTCGACTCCATTTCTCATCTATTCCAATCGCACGCTATCCCCCGGCTTACTCCCGTCTCAACAAGGAAATCAACTCTCTGACTATAACCTTCTCAACACCTTGGCCCACTCCACTGGCATGGCTCGCACCCCTTATATGGAGTTGCTCGCTCAATTTTTCCAGGTCACCCCCTATTACAACATTCGCCTGGGTCTGCCAGAGACACAGGCCATCTCCTCTTTCACTCAGGCCATGGAACTGGTGACCTACGACCGGCTTCTCGGTGAACAGTGGAGCGCAGACTGACCACCGCAAAAGCTGTATTGGAAATCTCTGCGGGTTTGCATTGACTTGCGGGGAAAGATTCGGTATGATGAAAAGTGATTTATTTTGTAAGCAAAGGAGCGTTTTCCATATGCTGACCCTCGAACAGTTCAAAGCCGCCCGGAGCGTCTTGCACGGCGTTCTGCGGCCCACCCCGCTGATCCACTCCCCCTACCTGTCTAAAACCTGCGGCAATAACGTCTATCTTAAGCCAGAAAACCTTCAGGTCACCGGGGCGTACAAAATTCGAGGGGCTTACTTCAAAATTAGTACACTGAGCCAGGAAGAAAAGGATCGCGGTTTGGTTACCGCGTCAGCGGGCAACCATGCCCAAGGGGTGGCCTATGCTGCACAGGCTGCCGGTGTTCCAGCTACCATCGTTATGCCCACTACTACCCCCTTGGTCAAGGTGAACAACACCAAAGACTATGGGGCAAATGTCATTCTCCACGGCGAGGTCTTCGACGATGCTGCGGAACTGGCCGCCCAACTCTCTGAAGAAAAGGGGCTGACCTATGTCCACCCCTTCAACGACTTGACCCTGGCCACCGGGCAGGGTACCATTGCTTATGAAATTTTCCAGGACCTTCCGGATGTAGATATCATTTTGGTTCCCATTGGCGGAGGTGGATTGGCCGCTGGCGTATCCACCTTGGCCAAGCTGCTCAACCCCAACGTTGAAGTCATCGGAGTAGAGCCCTGCGGTGCCGCCTCCATGAAAGCCAGTCTAGAGGCGGGCCATGTGGTCACTCTTCCCACCGCGATCACTATTGCAGACGGCGTGGCAGTCAAGACCCCTGGCGACTTGGTCTTCCCTTATGTACAAAACAATGTGGATCGCATCCTGGCTTTGGAGGATGGGGAACTGGTGGAGGCATTCCTGGATATGCTGGAACGCCACAAAATGGTGGTGGAAAATGCCGGCTTGCTCACCGTTGCCGCCTTACGTCATCTGGACTGCCAGGGGAAAAACGTAGTCTCTGTCCTCTCCGGTGGCAATATGGACGTGATTACCATGGCCTCACTGGTTCAACACGGGCTGATCGGACGGGGCCGAATCTTTACCTTTGCCGTCCAGCTGCCCGACCGCCCCGGAGAACTGATGCGGGTAGCCGGTGTTCTGGCAGAGCATAACGGAAACATTATCAAACTGGAGCACAACCAATTTGTCAACATCAACCGTCAGTCTGGGGTGGAACTGAGAGTAACCCTGGAAGCCTTTGGTCATGACCACAAGGAACAGATCCTGCAGGCACTGCGTCAAAATGGCTATCAAGTCTCTTTGGTAGACACGGGAGACTTCTACACCTGAGTTCTCTTCCAACGCCGTCCGCCGGCAGGATTCCGCCGGCGGACGGCTATCTGAAAAGCGGCAGGCTCTTCGGAGTCGTTTCGGGTAGGCTTGGGCCGTGGGTATGGCCTGGAGCGGCCCGCCCTTCTCCGTGGCACACGGGGGAATCTCTTCCCCTCCTCCGCCTTGCATCCTATGCGCCAGGGGCCCAAACTGCCCCCACCCCTCTTGTTTGATTCCCTCTACTTTTACTTTAGAAAGCGAGGTTATCCCTATGGTTAAGATTGCACCTTCTATTTTATCCGCAGACTTTGTTAATTTGGAGCGAGACATTCAAAAAGTATCCAGCGCCGACTACCTCCATGTGGATGTGATGGATGGGGCCTTTGTCCCCAATCTGACCATCGGTATTCCAGTCGTAAAAGCCATTCGCGGCTGCACTGACATGTTTCTAGACGTGCACCTGATGATTGAAAAGCCGGTGCGGTACATTGAGGACTTTGCAAAAGCCGGCGCCGATCTGCTGTCGGTCCACCTGGAGGCTGACCACCCCACCCGCATTGCTCAGGCGCTGAAGGTGATGGGGGAGTGCGGTGTAAAAAAAGCGGTGGCGCTGCGGCCCATTACCTCTGCCAACGCCATTCTCCCCTACCTGGAAGAACTTGATCTGGTATTGGTCATGACGGTGGAACCCGGCTTTGGTGGCCAGGCCTTTATGGAGTCTCAATTGGATACCATCCGTCAAGTCCGGGCTCTCATCGAAAAGTATAACCCCGCCTGCGAGTTAGAAGTGGATGGCGGCATAGCCCCCAAGACAGCCCCCCTGGTGGTAGAAGCTGGGGCCAACGTGCTGGTAGCTGGCTCCGCCGTCTATGGCAAAGAGGACATCCCCGGCGCCATTGCTGCTCTGCGTGTTTGACCAAGGGACACCGTAATGAAGGAATATAAAGTTCTCACTGCAAACGACTTGAAGCATGCAGAACAGGTTATGAACGACATGGCCCAAGCAGGCTGGCAGGTGGTAGGAACCACCATCTGGAATTCCATGTTCCAATACCAGTTTGTCATTACCTTGGAGCGGGAGATTTGACCTTCCCTCTCCAAACTTTTCCTGTGTTTGGAGGTTCTTCCCCATGGAGTATTTTCCCCCTGCCCTTGAAAATCTGGTGGAACACTTTGCCAAACTGCCTGGAATTGGCACCAAATCCGCCCAGCGCCTGGCCTTTTACATTCTCTCCCTCCCCCAGGAGGAAGCGGATACCTTTGCCCAAGCTATCGCAGAGGCCAAACGCTTGATCCACTGCTGTCCCGTATGTCAAAATCTGACGGAGGGGGACGGCCCTTGCCCCGTCTGTGCCAGTCCGAAGCGGGACCGCTCCTTAATTTGCGTAGTGGCTGACCCCAAAGATGTGGTGGCAATGGAGCGATCCCGAGAATACCAGGGTCTCTATCACGTACTTCATGGAGTGATCTCTCCTATGAATCACGTGGGCCCCGATGACTTGCACATCAAGTCCTTGGTGGAGCGAGTATCCACCGGTGAGGTGGCAGAGGTCATTATGGCCACCAATCCAGACACGGAGGGAGAGGCCACCGCAATGTATCTCTCCCGCTTGTTGAAGCCATTCTCCGTCAAAGTCACCCGCCTAGCTTACGGCATACCAGTGGGTAGCCATCTGGAATACGCCGACGACGCTACCTTGATGCGCGCCTTGGAGGGCCGCCGGGAGATGTAGTTTTTCCGCGCCATTTATTTTACTTTGGGAAAGGAGGTCTCGTCTTGCCTGTGCTGACCCCTGTGACCAAGCGCTATTTACGAGACTTTGCCTTTCGCCTGGCTGTTTTTTTATGGATTGCTGCGATCTACCTGCTCGCTCCAGATTGGCTGGACTTTACCGCCCCAACTGCAAAGCGTCTGCCTTTGTTGGTGTTGTGGCTGTCAATTCTGATTTCCATGTTGGCTCAACTTAGTCCAAAAAGTGGACTGACAACCGGTTGTTTAAAACAGTACCCCTCTCGGTTTGTTCCGGTTTCTCATTATGATCCTAAGCAGCTGTCCCTGGCAGTCAAAAAACAAAATCGCGGCGCTGTGCGGGTCGCCGTGGTCTGGTTGGCCATTCAACTGCTATTTGGTTTGCTGTACCACCGTGGGATCCTACGCGTAGTTGATTTGGTGTTGCTGTGCGCGCTTTGTTTTTTATGTGATTTAATTTGCGTTTTGTTCTTCTGCCCTTTTCAGACTTTCTTGATGGGCAACCGCTGCTGTGTAAACTGCCGTATCTTTGCCTGGGGTTCTTGGATGATGGCCGCCCCTCTCATGTGCATCCCTCATTGGTACGCTCAATCCCTATTTTGGACCGGGGTGGTGGTCCTCCTCTTTTGGGAGATCCGCTTCCACCGTTATCCAGAGCGTTTTTGGTTTGGCTCTAATCAGCTGCTGCAATGTGCTCACTGCAAAGAGCAACTTTGCCGCTACAAGTTCTATCCAAAATCTCGTTTTCATTCACTTTAACTATAACGAAGAAAAAGCAAAAACCGAAGGCCCACTTAACAAGTAGGCCTTCGGTTTTTCGCAATTCTCCCGTTATAAGTGATTTTATTTAGTCGTCCTGCAAAGCGTCATAATCCAACTCTCCAGTACGCACTTTTACCACATTTTCCACATTGTACAAGAAGATTTTCCCATCGCCCTGGTCGCCGGTGCGCAGAACTTTCTCCGCCGCTGCCACCACCAAAGCGGGATCTACCTTTGTCACCACGATATCCACTTGAATTTTGGGCTGTAGATTTACACTCATTTTGACTCCACGGTATTGCCCTACTTTTCCCAACTTCGTTCCGCACCCCATAACGTTGGATACCGTCATACCGGTGATCCCAATGGCCGCCATCGTATCCTTCAGCGCCGAGAAACGTTCCTCTTTGCAGATGATGGTTACTTTTGTCATCTTCGGTCCCTGTGTAGATACTGCGGTATGGGGCGTCAACGCCACCGGTTTTAACCCCTCCACATGGATCGGTTCGTAGCTGCCCTGCCCGCCAATAATGCCAGGAGCCGAGGGAATAAAGTCTGCATAGGCGGAGGCCAACGCGTGCTCTGCAATATCCAGACCCATAATCTCCTCCTCCGCCGTCACCCGCAAGCCCACCACTTTGTCAATCAATTTGTATACCAGAAACATCGTAACCAGGGTATATCCGGCGATGGCCACTACTCCCATACACTGCACTCCCAGGTGATAAAATCCACCGCCGTAAAACAACCCGTCACTGGTATTAAACAGACCGTCAGCCATCGTACCCCAGATTCCGTTAGCTCCGTGTACCGCCACAGCCCCTACCGGGTCATCTACATGGAGTTTCATGTCCACAAACTCCACAACTACCACCACCAGAACACCGGCCACTGCTCCAATGAACAACGCACCTAAGATGTCCACAGTGGCACAGGGGGCAGTAATGGCCACAAGGCCCGCCAGGGAAGCATTCAGACACATGGAGACGTCCGGCTTTCCATTTTTGCCCCATGTATACAGCATACATACGACTGTAGCCACAGCAGGCGCCACTGTTGTAGTCCCTAAAATCTGTGCCAGCTTGGGTACATCGCCGGCAGCTGCCCCATTAAAGCCATACCAGCAAAACCAGAGAACAAAGCAGCCCAATGCTCCCAAGGTCAAAGAGTGGCCAGGGATAGCGTTAACTTGAATGGTTCCATCTTTCCCTTTTGTATATTTTCCCAGTCTCGGCCCCAATAAATAAGCCCCTAACAGAGCAGACAGTCCGCCTACCATATGGATTACAGAGGACCCTGCAAAATCCACATATCCAAAGGACACCAGCCATCCCTGACTATTCCACACCCAGCCTGCTTCGATGGGATAGATCACTGCGCTGATAAATGCGGAATACAGACAATAAGCAGAAAATTTGGTCCGTTCCGCCATAGCACCGGACACAATGGTGGCGGCTGTGGCACAGAAAACCAACTGGAAGAAAAAATTACTCCAATTAAAGGCGGAAAAGTCGGTAAACATCTGGTACTCCGGTTGACCAATGAGCCCGAAAAAGTAATGTTCGCTGTTCATGATCCCGTAGCCAAGTGCAATAAACACCACTGTTCCAATGCAAAAATCCATCAAATTTTTCATGATAATATTTCCTGCATTTTTTGCACGGGTAAAGCCAGTTTCCACCATTGCAAAGCCACACTGCATAAAAAAGACCAAAATTGCACCCATCAGATACCAAACGGACAGATCCATACCACTCACTCTCCCCAAATAAAATAAGCGGCGCACATCTCCCGCTTTTGAGAGATACGCGCCGTTGCGTAAATTGAGCTTTTCCTTCTGCTGCAGCAAAATAGAAGGGGGCGCTGCCGTCAACCTTGACCGCAGCGCCCTTGCTTGTGGCGTAGTTTACTCCCGCCATTGCTCCATGTCAAGAGGGAGGAGGCAACTTTGTAACATCCCATGAAGTACTCCCCCTCATCGCTCCAATTTTCTTGTCTATTTTTCTACTTTTTGGCCTACAGATGCACAGGAATGCGGCGAACAATTTGCAGGGCATCCGGCCAAACCTTGCATTCCACGCCCAGAATCTCCACA
Organism: Lawsonibacter sp.; assembly: GCA_050943895.1. Lineage (GTDB taxonomy): Bacteria > Bacillota > Clostridia > Oscillospirales > Oscillospiraceae > Lawsonibacter. Next base: position 95,327 of record JBMNQA010000003.1, on the reverse strand, counting down.
CCAGCCTGGGCCGCTCGGCGCAATGTAGCCCCAAACTGGGGATGGGTGACATCGTTGGGCTCCACCCACTTCATCCCTTCCATCTGCACCACAAAGCACAAGGCCGCTTCATAGCCCTCCTGTCGTGCCATAATCAATTCTTCCAAGTGCCGCACACCGCGCTGTGTCGGTGCATCCGGGAAGCGGGCTACCCCATTTGCCTCCAATGTCACCCCTTTAATCTCTACAAACCCCCGTTTATCCGAACACTCCCAGTAATAATCAAATCTTGAATTCCTATATGTAGTTTCCGGGCGCAGTAATGTCAATGCATCGCGAAAGCCTCCTGCCTCTGCCCATTCCCCAAACACACGGTTCGGCGCCTGGGCATCCAAGTTAATTTGCAGCATTCCCCGGTTGGTTTCTTTCTCCACCGCCACCAGATCATATTGGGTCTTTCGGGCCAAATTTGCGCTTTTTGTCAGGTAGACTCGGCAGCCAGGAACCAACAGTTCTTTGCATCGGCCAGTGTTTTTGACATGGCACACCTGTACTACGCCCTCAATCTCCACTTGGGCAACAAACCGGTTCGGGCGAGCCAGGAACCTCCCTGGGACATAATTTGGATACTGCATCTTTACTTTCCTCCGTTGTTTCTGCTATCATAGTTCCAGTCGGGTTTGCCCCGCGGAATGGTGCCTGATCGATTCCATCCGCCTCGCCCTGGCTTTTATCTCCAAGGAAAGGAACAAAGGCAGCCAATGAATTCTTCCGATCTACAAGTAATTGCCGCCGCCGCTCTGTGGGGCTGCATTGGTCTTTTTTTAAAATTATTTACTGCCGGGGGGCTGTCTTCCATGGAGGGGGTGGCTGCACGAAGTCTGGTGGCAGTTTTACTCTACGGTCTATTTCTGGCCATCAAAGACCCCCAGTCTCTCCGTATCCATCCCCGAGACTGGCCCTATTTTTTCGGCACCGGTGTGTGTTCTCTTCTCTTTTTTAACTGGTGCTACTTTAACGCCATCTCGGAAAGTTCCATGTCTGTGGCGGCAGTGCTTCTGTATACCTCTCCCGTGTTCGTCACTCTGCTATCCGCCCTACTTTTTCGGGAGTCCATCACCCCCCTGAAATTGTTGGCTCTGGCGCTGACCTTCTCCGGCTGCGCCCTGGTTACCGGTCTGCTTCCTTTGGGCCAACAGGCTATCGCCCCAAAAACCATCCTGTTTGGCCTAGGGGCCGGCTTTGGCTATGCACTGTACTCCATCTTTGGTAAATTCGCCCTGGCACGCTATCGCTCATCCACCGTCACATTCTATACTTTTTTGTTTTGCGCCGTCTTTTCTCTTCCTCTTTCTGGATTGCACCGGGATATTTCTTTGCTGGCCGATGGACGAGCCGTTGCCGGTGCACTGGGATTAGGGATTTTGTGCTGCATTTTACCTTACTTGCTCTATACCGAAGGGCTAAATCATATGGAAGCCGGGAAAGCCGCCATTCTAGCCACAGTGGAACCGTTTGTAGCAGCTGTTTTGGGAATCTCCCTCTTCCATGAAGCGGTCACCATCTACAAACTTTCCGGTATGATGGCTATATTCTGTGCCATTCTCTTACTAAACCGGAATGAAAAAAATTCAAAATTTTAGTTGACAAGATGACCTCGGCCAGCTATAATGACCCAAACGAAATAAGAAAAACCGATGAGAAAGAGGAGTAGCAGCGAGTCGGAACCTCACAGCGAGCCGCGGACGGTGGGAGCGCGGCAGGGGATGCCGGTGTGAATGGACTTTCGAGGGCTTTGCGAACGGGCCAATCGACCCTAGTAGCGCGACGGGGACTCCACCCGTTATCCGGGGAGCATGCGCTGTTGGGCGCGTGAAAGTGAGTGGGCGTATCATCATACGTCAATCCGGGTGGCACCGCAGAGGCTAAATTTTAGTCCTTTGTCCCAGAATGAAAAATTCGGGGACGAAGGGCTTTTTTGTTTCTTCTCCCCAGACGAAAAGGAGAAATGAACATGCGTAACAACATTCCTCACCGCTTGTATTTGACCGAAGAGCAGCTGCCCAAACAGTGGTTCAATCTCCGCTCCGCCATGCCCCAACAGCCGGATCCTCTCATCCACCCGGCCACTCTGCAACCTTTGGCGGTAGATGACCTGGCCCCCATTTTCTGTCGGGAATTGGCCAAACAGGAACTGGACAGTTCCACCCCTTACGTGGATATCCCAGAACCGGTGCGGGAGGTCTACAAAATGTATCGTCCCTCCCCCATCATTCGCGCTTACTCTCTGGAAAAAGCCCTAGGCACTCCGGCCAAAATCTACTATAAGTTTGAGGGCAACAACACCTCCGGCTCCCACAAGCTGAACTCCGCTGTAGCCCAAGCGTACTACGCCAAGGAGCAGGGACTGTCCGGCGTCACCACCGAGACAGGGGCCGGCCAGTGGGGAACCGCTCTATCGGAGGCTTGCTCCTACTTTGGGTTAACCTGCGATGTGTATATGGTCAAATGCTCCTACCAACAAAAACCCTTCCGAAAGGCGGTCATGAGCGTCTTTGACGCCACGGTCACCCCCTCCCCCTCCAACACCACCCAAGCTGGTCGCAACATCTTAGCCAAGAATCCGGACACCACCGGTTCTCTGGGCTGTGCCATCTCTGAGGCGGTGGAGGCTGCTGTTGCCAGCGGCGGTTCCAAACGGTATGTGTTGGGATCCGTCCTTAACCAAGTCCTCCTCCACCAGTCCATCATCGGTCTGGAGAGCAAACTTGCTTTGGAAGAATTGGGGGAATACCCCGACGTGGTGGTGGGCTGCGCCGGCGGCGGCTCCAACCTGGGCGGTCTTATCGCCCCCTTCATGGCCGACAAGTTGACTGGGAAACGCAACGTACGCATCGTGGCTGTGGAACCTGCCTCCTGCCCCTCTTTTACGCGTGGCAAGTATGCTTACGACTTCTGCGATACCGGGAAAGTCACTCCTCTGGCCCGGATGTACACCCTTGGCTCCGGTTTCATCCCCTCTGCCAACCACGCTGGCGGTTTGCGCTACCACGGAATGAGCCCCATCCTCTCCAAATTGTACCACGACGGCCATATGGAGGCGGTCAGCTATAAGCAAAGTGAAGTCTTCCAGGCCGCCGTCCTCTTTGCCAAACGAGAGACCATTCTCCCCGCCCCGGAATCCGCTCATGCCATCAAAGGGGCCATTGACGAAGCTCTGCGGTGCAAAGAGAGTGGAGAAGAAAAAACCATTCTCTTCGGACTCACCGGCACTGGATACTTCGATATGACTGCTTACGAGTCCTATCTCTCCGGCTCCATGACCGACTACGTCCCCTCCGACGCCGACCTGCAAAAGGGCTTTGACTCCCTACCGGACATTCCACAAAACCAGGGAATTTAACACAAGGCATAAGGAAGTAAATGGGGCACGCCGTTTTCTGAAAAACGGCGTGCCCCGCTTTGTTCTCTTATGTCTCGCCGCGCAATCCGGCAAACTTACCGTTTGACAAATTTGTCCCGATTGGCCCGGCAAATGGGACACTGGTAGCCCTGAGGTAACTCTTCCTGCTCCGCAATGTAGCCACAGACCGTACAGCGCCAGCCCTCATTGCCCTCCAAAGTGCGGTAGACGGTAGCGGTGGCCGGAGTAGTTCCGCCTCCGTTTTTATAGTCGTCTACCGTCAGCGCCGGGCCGTCTCCCAGCACCTCCGCCTCGGTCACCTCCGCTAGATACAGCACATAATTGCCCACATCCAGCCGATCCGTCACCTTACAAGCAAACCGTGCCAAGGCATGCTCCGGCAGGTAGGGATTTCCGTTTCCGTCGGTCTCCACTTGACGCCCTTCAAACTTATCCACCACCCGTCCAGATTTGTATCCAAACAGGTCTACTAATTCTTTGGGCGTCTCCCGAGCCAACACGGTGGCTGCAAAAGTCCCCCGTGCTTCAATGGCTTTATAAGTCTCGTTGCTTTTGTTCACCGTCAAAGAAAATTTGTAGGGCAGAGACGAGGTTACCTGGTGCAGTGAGTTGACCACACAGCCCTGCCGCTGGCCCTCTCCCTGTACTGTCACTAGAAACAGACCGTAATTTATGCGGTTAAATGCTTTCCGGTTCATAAAGCTCCTCCTTATTAGTAACAATTCCTATTTTTGATTATACGGGAGGAACTGGAAAAAGTCAAGGAAAAAATGGTTTTTTAGACTAATCGGCCCACCATTTCCTGTCCAGCAAAATAGGCCACCAAATTCTGGCAACCAATGGTGGACACTTTGACGGCGGTGTCCACGGTGGAGGGAGCGTAGTGGGGAGTCAGGATGACATTCGACATCTCAAACAGCGGATTCTTCGGGTCGGCAGGCTCCGCCTCTGTGACATCCAGACCAGCACCAGCCAACTTGCCTTCTTTCAGTGCTGCAATCAGGGCTTCTTCATCGATCATGGGGCCGCGGGCACAATTGAGCAAATAGGCGGTGGGCTTCATGGCAGCCAAAGCCTTGGCGTCGATGATGTGCTGCGTCTCCTGGGTAAGGGGGGCGTGGAGGGTGACAAAGTCCGACCGGCTGAGCAGTTCTTCCAGATTCTCCACCTTTTTGCATCCCTGGGGAACGGTGTCCAGATAGGGGTCATAGACCAGAACTTCCATGTCAAATCCGCCGTAGCCCATCTTGGCTACGCGGCTGCCAATCCGTCCACAGCCGATAATACCCAGGGTCTTGCCCTCCAGTTCGGTTCCCTCTTTATAGTTTTTGGCTTCAAACCCGATTTTGCGGTAAGCATCAGAGACGGGAATAACGTTCTTGGCCAGTGTCATCAGCAAGGCAAACGTGTGCTCTGCCACCGCCTGGCTATTGGCACCGGGAGTAATGGTTACAACAACTCCCCGCTCCTTACAGGCATCCATACAGATGTTATCCACACCTACGCCATGCTTGCTAATCATCTTCAGGTTGGGCGCATTTTCAATCATCTCCCGGCTCACATCCATGACCCGGACCAGAAGTGCGTCAACCTCCTTCAATTTCTCTGCCAGTTCCTTCTGATCGCGATGCTCCAGGTAAATGACCTCATGACCGGCAGCGGTGAGCAGTGCGGGGCCAGCGGGATGTACTTTTTCTGAAATTAAAATCTTTGCCATATGAATACCCTTACCTTTCTTCCAAGTGTTTCCTTTTTCTTTCCTTGCTGGGACTCCCGCCCCAGTTTTTTCTTAGTATACCATGGGCTTTCAAGGCTGTCCAATACGAAAAAATTGAGGTACTAATAGCAATTTCTATATCAAAAGGGCATGGCTATGACTGCCACGCCCTTTTGCTTTTTCTTAAATCTTTCGCCTTTATTCCACGACCAGTTGACCCGCCCTGGCATCCACGCGAAGGACTGCACCGGGCTCTACCTCGTCGGCAATGATCTTTCGGCCAATCAACGTCTCCACCGTATGTTGCAGATACCGACGCAGGGGCCGAGCACCATAGATTGGATCATAAGCGGCATCAATGATCTGCGCCTTTGCCGCAGGAGTCAACTCCACAGTCAGTTGCTTATCTTCCAGACGCTTGTTCAGATCCGCCACCAACAGGTCTACAATATGTGTAATGTTCTCCCGGGTCAATGGCTTATAGAACACAATTTCATCCAGTCGATTTAAGAACTCCGGTCGGAACGAGTGCTTCAGCAAATCGTTTACCTGATCTCTGGCCTGCTGGCTGATCTCTCCACTCTGGTCAATGCCATCCAGCAGGAACTGCGAACCCAAGTTGGAGGTCAAGATAATAATGGTATTTTTGAAGTCCACAGTCCGACCCTGGCTGTCAGTAATTCGCCCATCATCCAGCACCTGGAGCAATACGTTAAATACGTCAGGATGGGCCTTTTCCACTTCATCAAATAGAATGACAGAATAGGGTTTGCGGCGTACCGCCTCGGTCAGCTGGCCGCCCTCCTCATAACCCACATATCCTGGAGGTGCCCCGATGAGTCGGGATACAGAGAATTTCTCCATATATTCGGACATATCAATCCGGACCAAATTCTTCTCGCTGTCAAACAGTGCTTCCGCCAAGGTTTTGGCCAATTCCGTCTTTCCCACACCGGTGGGACCTAAGAACAGGAACGAACCGATGGGGCGTTTGGGATCTGCAATCCCTGCACGGCTGCGCAAAATCGACTCGGACACTAAGCGTACTGCCTCGTCCTGTCCCACTACCCGCTGGTGGAGGATATCTTCTAGGTGAAGCAGTTTCTCCCGCTCTCCTTCCATCAAACGGGATACCGGAATCCCTGTCCACCGTTCAATGATGCGGGCAATTTCCTCTTCCGTCACCTTATCCCGCAACAAAGAGCGCGCCTTACTCTCCTGGGCAATCTGTTCCTCCGCTTCCAGCGCCTTTTTCAGTTCGGGAATTCGCCCATATTGCAGCTGAGCCGCCTTTTCCAGATCATACTCCCGCTGCGCCTTTTCCAACGCTGCGTTGGCCTCCTCCAAATCAGAGCGCAGCTTTTGTACCTTTCCAATTGCCCCTTTTTCATTGTCCCACTGGGCCTTTTTCGCTTTGAATTCCTCCCGCATATCAGACAGTTCCTTCTGGATTTCCGCCAGATGTTCCTGCGAGATGCGGTCATTCTCCTTCTTCAGCGCCGCTTCCTCAATCTCATGTTGGATAATCTTCCGCTGGATTACATCCAACTCTGTTGGCATAGAATCCATCTCTGTGCGAATCATAGCACAGGCCTCATCCACCAAATCGATGGCCTTGTCCGGCAAGAAGCGGTCCGTAATATACCGATTGGACAAGGTGGCCGCAGCAATGATGGCCCCATCGGTAATCTTTACCCCGTGGTACACCTCATAGCGCTCTTTCAGCCCCCGGAGAATGGCAATGGCATCCTCCACCGTAGGCTCGTTTACCATGACCGGTTGGAATCGCCGCTCCAAAGCAGCATCTTTTTCAATATATTGCCGGTATTCGTTCAAAGTTGTGGCGCCGATGCAGTGCAGTTCCCCTCTGGCCAACATAGGTTTGAGCAAGTTTCCGGCATCCATAGCCCCTTCTGTTTTCCCGGCCCCTACAATGGTGTGCAACTCATCTATAAACAGAATGATTTTTCCTTCGGACTTTTTGACTTCGTTGAGCACGGCTTTCAACCGCTCTTCAAACTCCCCACGGTATTTCGCTCCTGCAATGAGGGATCCCATATCCAGGGCAAAGATTGTTTTATCTTTCAGGGAAGTGGGGACATCCCCCTTTACAATCCGCTGGGCCAGCCCCTCAGCAATTGCCGTCTTGCCCACGCCTGGTTCCCCAATCAGAACCGGGTTGTTCTTGCTCTTCCGAGATAGGATCCGAATGACATTTCGGATCTCATCATCCCGCCCAATCACCGGATCCAACTTATTTTGTCTCGCTCGCTCCACCAAATCGGAACCATACTTTTTCAATGCGTCATAAGTCTCCTCCGGGTTATCGCTGGTAACCCGTTGGTTTCCACGCACCGATGCCAGTGCCTGCATCACTTTCTCCTTGGTGATGGCATAAGTCCGGAATAATTCTTTCAAAGGACCATTGGCACTCTCCAACAGCCCAAGAAAGAGGTGCTCCACCGAGAGGTACTCATCCTTCATGGACTGCGCCGTCTGCTCTGCCGATTTCAGTGCTCGGTCTACGTCCTGGGCAACATAGACCTTGTCCGCTTCCCGGCCGCCACCGCTCACCTTCGGTAACTTCTCCACCTCAGCTTTCGCCGCCGCTTCAAAGCTGGCCACAGTCACACCCGCTGCCGTCAACAGTTGAGGAATCAGACCTTCCCCGTCGGACAACAGCGCTAACAGCAAATGTTGCTGCTCAATTTGCTGCTGGCCATATTCTTGGGCCAACGCCTGTGCCCCCTGTATGGCAGCCAGAGATTTTTGCGTAAATTGATTCATATTCATAATTGAAACCTCCTTCCAGCGGTTTCCAAATTTTATTTTAATTTTAGCACTCATTTTATTTGAGTGCCAGATTTAGCATACTCTATTTTTCCTCATTTGGCAAGAGGAAATGTACATTTTTCAAAAAAAGAGGCAGGCTTTTGGCCTGCCTCTTCTCCCCTCCATTACTGGATGGCGATTTTCCGACTCTGCGGCTGCACCTCTACCACTTTTGGCAGTGTAAGCTTTAGAATGCCGTTTTCATAGGCCGCGCCAATGGCGTCCTCCTGGATGCCTGTGACGTCGAAGGAACGGGAGAAGCTCCCTACTCGGCGCTCCCGGCAGACATACTTACCGTCCTCTCCCTTGTTCTCCGTCGTCTCTTCATGGTTGGCGGAGATGGTTAGGACCCCGTCTTTCAGATCTAGATCAATGTCCTCTTTCTGAAATCCAGGTAACTCGGCCTCCAGCAAGTAGTGGTCGCCCTCATCCTTGATATCGGTTCGGAACGCCGGGAACTGTCCTCGTTGCGTGGGGAAGAAGCTACGCTCAAATTCATCAAACAGGTTGTTCAAACTATTGTTACGTCCAAAGGGAATCATACTATACATACTTCAAAACTCCTTTCAGGCCATCTGGTTGCGGACCTTTCCGCTCACCTTCTGGTCTTCCTTAACTTTGGTTTTAGTATACGGCTCAATTATGAACTTTTCTTGCAATCATTATGTCTAAATTGTAAATTCTGGCACTCTCTATATTAGAGTGCTAGAATTTACATGCAGGATTGCTGTTCCCCATCTCTTCCTCGCTCTCTTTCTCTTACTTGAGGGAGCGGCCTTCCTTTCTCTTTCTTTGCTATCCTTTCTGCCTCATCAAACAGGACCTGTCTTGCTGGAAGCCTTGTTTTTTGATATACTTTTTTATATACCCCTATTCTCGTACTCAAAACATAGGAGGCTCCCATGAAAATTCTTGTCTTTGGTCCCAAGGCCCGCTACGACGCCTATCTCCCCGATTTTGCTTCGACACTAGGGGCAGAGGTTGTCTTTTATCAACCGGATTGTCCTCTGTCGCAATCTGCAGACGCCCACTCGGACGCCCAAATTTTATTTACCGACCCGATCCTCGACGTAGACCGTGATCTCATTGCCCGTCTGCCCAATTTGAAACTGATTCAGTCAGAGGGAGTTGCATTTAATCGTATTGATTTAAAAGCAGCCCAAGAACGAGGTATTTTTGTCTGCAACAACAAAGGCTGCAATGCTGCATCGGTGGCGGAGCATACGGTAATGCTCATGCTCATGGCCCTGCGCCATGGAATTACCGGGCACAATGCAGTTCGAGCTGGACAGCAGTTTTCTATGAAAGAGGCAGTTATGGCCTCTTGTGCACCGGAGTTAGGACTCAGCCGGGTAGGTCTGGTAGGATTCGGCGACATTGCCCAGGCTACCGCTCGGCGGCTGGCCCCCTTTGGCTGCCCGTTGTTTTACTATAGTCTCCATCGCCGTTCCCCCCAAGTGGAGGCTGACTTTGGCGTCACCTATCTCCCCTTAGAGGAGTTAGCCGCAACCTGCGACATTCTTTCCCTTCACTGCGCCGTCAACGACCAGACGCGAAACCTAGTCAATGCCCAGCTGCTCTCTAAGATGAAGCCCACCTCAATTTTGGTAAATACCGCCCGGGGGGATTTGGTGGACAATCTGGCAGTGCGGCAGGCTCTGCTGGATGGGCGGTTGGGTGGCATCGCTATGGACACCCTAGCCCCAGAACCTACCCCTGCTGATCATCCCCTGGTAGATCTCCCGCCAGAAGTGGCTGACCGTGCCATCTACTCCCCGCATTTGGGCGGCAACACCGGCGGCTCTTTTCACCGCGCTCACACCAACATGTGGAACAATGCCAGGTTGATTTTGGAGGGAAAACGCCCCAATTTTGTAGTCAATGGTCTCTAAAAGACATTAAAACGGGAAAATTTTATTCTCTCACCTTATAAACAAAAAATGCACCCCCGCCCGAGGTCACTCGGACAGGGGTGCATCTCCTTTTATCATAAAATCCTCATCTCGCTAGGGCCAGAGCGCATCCTCGCGCAGTGGAAGCCGAAACATGGCTTCCACTCCGCTTTGATACGCAGCAAGTTGCTCCGCCTTTCGAATCTGCTTCAACGGTTTTTCCGCTCCCTCAAACAGTCGACTGAGGTAGTTCCACAGTTCCTTCATATGATATACGGTATTCTTGGCACTGGAAAACGCATCCAAATAGCCTTCCAGAAGCATATCATGAAAGGCACGTAACTCCCCTCGTTCTGGGCCTGGTCCACCTTTCATCTGTCGGATAAGAACCGGATTTGCCAACAGGCCTTGCCCCAACATCAGTTTCCGCACCTGCGGGAATTCTGCCTGAAATTGAGCACATCCCGCCCGGGTTACCAGACCACCGTTATAGCAGACCGGACCATGGTAGCCCCTCAGTGCTTCCCGGAAAGACTCCAAACGCACCGGATGACGGTAGAAATCCTGGCGCACGCGGGGATGAATGATCAAAAGCGCCACGGGGTAGCGAGAAAAACATTCCAACAGGCGAGGAAACTCCTCCGGTGTGTCCATCCCAAGCCGGGTTTTAATAGAGATCCTTCCTCTCCCATTTTGATGGGCAAATATCTCCTCCAAAAAACGGTCCAACCCCTCCGGGTCGGCCAGCATCCCGGCTCCCTTTCCTTTTGCCGTCACCGTACCGGACGGACAGCCCAGGTTCAAGTTCACCTCGTCATATCCCATTTCAAACAGTGCATCGGCCGCCCAGTTGAAATCTTCCGCCCGCTTTGTAAGCAACTGCGGCACCCCTCGAAATCCCTGATTGTGTTCCGGCAACACATTGCGCAGGTCACGAGGGGTAAAGACCCGGTCCCCTGTGGGGGATAAAAAGGGCATATAATAGGCATCCACCTGAGGAAAAAAGTGGTGGTGCGCACGGCGATACAGCGCCCCGGTTACCCCCTCCATCGGAGCGAAAAAGTACTCCACAGACGTCTGGTCTCTCTTCTCTGTCATCCGCCTGCCTCAATCCCGGTGTTGATCCACATAACGACTGGCCGCAAGGCCGGCCACCGCGCCGTCGCCCACCGCTGTGGCCAGTTGCCGCACCTCTTTTACTCGGCAATCCCCTGCAGCAAACACCCCAGGCAAACTGGTGGCGCAGTCCTCATCTACCAGGAAATATCCCTTATCATCTGTCATAATTAAATTCGTAAAGATCTCGTTGCGAGGTTCCTGCCCAATTGCCACAAATAGGCCCGTCACCGCAAGTTCCGTCTTTCGTTCCTCCACGCCTTCCGCTAGGCACACTCCGGTCAGTCCCGCCTCATCCCATAGCAGGCCAGTGATTTTGCAATCCAGCTTCCACTCCACGTTGTCCCGTTCCCGCAACTGCCGCACCAGGTGCTCACCGCCACGCAACTGACTACGACGGTGGATGAGCGTCACCTTCGAACAGCGAGCAGACAAAAACAGCGCTTCCTGCAAAGCGGTGTCGCCTCCCCCCACTACCGCTACCGGCTGGCCCTGGTAAAAGGCCCCATCACAAACGGCACAGTAAGACACACCCGCTCCTACCAGGGCGTCCTCCCCCTCCAGCCCCAATTTCCGATGGCGCACTCCGGTGGCCAGAATCAGCGCCGTGGCAGTGTATCGCCCTTTTTCCGTGGTCACTTCCAATACGCCATTTTGAGTACGCAAAAAGGTCACCGCCTCGGCCCGGATATGAGCCCCATGCTCCTGGGCCTGTTGGGTCAATGTCTGCGCAAACTGGCTGCCACTTACCCCAGGCAGACCAGGGTAATTGTCCACCAATGGGGAATAATTAATCTGTCCACCGGTGCTCTCCCCTTCTAGAATCAACACATCTTTACCGGCTCGGGCTGCATACAGTCCCGCTGTTAGTCCTGCCGGGCCGCCGCCCACCACGATGATATCATACATTTCTGCATCCCGCCTTTCAAAACCGCCTAGGCAAGTAACAACTCAAATGATTTCTTGAACTCGTCTCTTTCCAGCCATCTTTTTGGTGCCTGCCTCCGGGGTGTTTCCTGTTTTCTACTATATCAAAGCGGCCCCGAAATTCGGGGCCGCTTTGATTATACTGGATTCACGGTAAAATTGCAATGCGCAACCCGCTTTCCCTCCTGTTATCCAACATCGGCAGGGCGGTTAGCCTCCACAAAAGCACGGATGGGACCTAGTCCCACTACCTTCACCGCTTCCGCGGATGGGCTGGTCACCAACGTGGGTGCCTGCCGCACACCGTAGCGGATGGTGAGGTCCGGGTTCTCTTCCGCCAGAATCTTCTGATAGGGAATGCCCGCCTGATCCAAAAGCGTCATTGCCTGGGCACAGTTGGGACAGGTTCGGGTCGCGAAGAGCAGCACTTCCTCCTGCATCGGCACTGCCTGAGCAACATGGCCCTCTACCGTCACCTGAGAGCCGGCAATCCCGGCACGGCGCAGGCGAGAACGCCCGATATCATACACTTTACGGTCCTGGAATTCCTGCGCTTTGCCATCGTTCCAGTTCTTCACCGGGCGGTAGTAACCGGTAATCCGGCTATATACCTCCGCCTCTTTGCCGCAATGCGGGCAGATATGTTGTTCGCCCACCAGGTAACCGTGTTCCGCACATACCGAATAGGTGGGAGACATGGTGTAGTAGGGCAGTTTATAGTTCTCTGCAATCTTACGCACCAGGTTCGCTGCCGCCTTCCAATCCGGCAGTTTCTCTCCCAGGAAAGCGTGGAACACAGTGCCCGAAGTATACAGGGTCTGCAATTCATCCTGTACATCCAACGCTGAGAAGATATCTTCGGTATATCCCACCGGCAGATGGGAGGAGTTGGTGTAATAAGGTGTACCATTCTCGTTGGCGGTGATGATATCCGGGAATTCCGCCTTATCGTGCTTAGCAAAGCGGTAGGTAGTAGACTCAGCGGGGGTCGCTTCCAGGTTATATAGGTCGCCATATGCCTCCTGGTAGTCACTCAGCCGCTCCCGCATATGGTTGAGCACGTCCTTGGCAAAGTTCTGGGTGGCCGGGTGGGTCAAATCTTCCTGCAGCCACTTGGCGTTAAGCCCTACTTCATTCATCCCAATAAGGCCAATGGTGGAGAAGTGATTGTCAAAGCTACCCAGATAGCGCTTGGTGTAGGGGTACAATCCCGCCTCCAACAGCTTGGTAATGACGGTACGCTTGGTCTTCAAACTCCGAGCGGCGATGTCCATTAATTTGTCCAGCCGCTGATAGAAATCTGCCTCGTCTTTTGCCAGATATGCAATGCGGGGGAGGTTGATGGTGACCACACCGACAGAACCGGTGGACTCACCGGAGCCAAAGAAGCCGCCAGACTTTTTCCGCAACTCCCGCAAATCCAGGCGCAACCGGCAGCACATACTCCGCACATCCGATGGCTCCATGTCCGAGTTGATATAGTTGGAGAAATAGGGGGTGCCGTACTTTGCAGTCATTTCAAACAGCAGCTTATTGTTTTCTGTCTCCGACCAGTCAAAGTCCCGGGTAATGGAATAGGTGGGGATGGGGTACTGGAAGCCGCGGCCGTTGGCATCCCCTTCGATCATAATCTCAATGAACGCCTTGTTTACCATATCCATCTCTTTTTTGCAATCCCCGTAGGTAAAGGACTGCTCCTTCCCGCCCACAATGGCAGGGAGATTTTCCAAGTCCTTGGGAACCGTCCAGTCCAAGGTGATGTTTGAGAAAGGCGCCTGAGTTCCCCAGCGAGATGGCGTATTTACCCCGTATACAAACGACTGGATACACTGCTTGACCTCTTTTTGTGTAAGCTTGTCCACCTTGACAAAGGGTGCCAGATAGGTATCAAAGGAAGAAAAGGCCTGGGCTCCTGCCCACTCATTTTGCATGATTCCCAAAAAATTGACCATCTGATTGCACAGAGTGGACAGATGGCTGGCCGGCGAAGAGGTGATCTTCCCAGGGATTCCTCCCAACCCCTCCTGAATGAGTTGCTTGAGGCTCCACCCTGCACAATAACCGGTAAGCATACTCAGGTCGTGGATGTGAATTTCCGCGTTGCGGTGGGCGTTGGCAACCTCCTGGTCATAAATCTCACTGAGCCAGTAGTTGGCGGTAATCGCCCCGGAGTTGGACAGAATCAGACCACCTACCGAGTAGGTAACCGTTGAGTTCTCCTTCACACGCCAGTCGTTGATCTGAAGGTAGTCATCCACCAGATCCTTATAGTTCAGCAACGCCGAGTTGACGTTGCGCACCTTTTCCCGCTGTTTACGGTACAGGATATATGCCTTGGCAACATCTGCGTATCCCGCCTCAGACAGCACCTTCTCCACGCTGTCCTGGATCTCTTCCACCGCAATCCGCTCGTCCCGGATCTTGGGCTCAAAATCTGCCGTCACTCGCAGCGCCAGCATGTCGATGATGCTGGGGTGATACTGCTTCTCCAGGGCTTGGAACGCCTTTGTAATCGCTGCACTGATTTTTCCAATTTCAAATTGGGCGGCCGTTCCGTCCCGCTTTGTCACCTGGTACATGTCTCTTCCCCTCCGCTTGTGTTCCAATTCCTTTTAAAAGCCGGGAATTTCCCGGCGATTGTGTGCCTTCTTACTATAGCACCCTTTCCCTCGCTCGTCAATATATAGGAATTGATATTTTCACAAAACACAATATCTTGTTTCTTTCCACAAAAAAGGTGAGGGTGCTTTTGTCACCCTCACCAAGCACAATTTTGCAAATGCATCAGACTCCTCGCAGCTGTACGCTGGGAACATAGGGCCGCACAAGGGAGGCAAACTCCTCCAATTCTTCGCGCGAACAAGGATGCAGTCCAGGGCACAGTACCGTATCCCGATCCACAAAGGACTGCAGAAAATAGGCTCTTGCCCCGGCCAACCAAGGCCCCAGTTCCACAAAACTGCTCCGATTGTGAAATTCCCGTACCACCGTGGTACGAAACTCATATTGTATCGGACCGCTAAGCAAATAGGCCACACTCTCTCGAATAGGCTGTAGATCCAGGTCTGAGATTCCCGTAGTTTCAGCGTAGCGAGAAGGACCATTTTTCACATCCATCGCCACATAATTCACCAACTTTGCCTCCACCAGTGCCTGTAGACGCTGGGGGTGGGTTCCGTTGGTATCTAACTTTACCAGAAAACCCAACTCCTTCACTTTCGCCAAGAATTCCTCTAAGTCCGGTCTGAGCAACGGCTCCCCACCGGTGATGCACACGCCGTCCAAAAGTCCAATTCGCTTTCGCAAAAAAGAGAAAAATTCCTCGCTATCCAACTCTGCCGGCGCAAGGGTGGTTACCAGTTCTGAGTTGTGACAGAACGGGCATCGCAAATCACATCCACCGAAAAATACGGTACAGGCCACTTTTCCCGGATAGTCCAGTAGCGTTAGCTTTTGCAGTCCTTGGATCTCCATCGCCCTTTCCTCTCTTCTCTATGGAGTAGATTTATCTGCTGTTTGCATTGTATCCCGCTGCGTACTCCATGTCAACCGGAGGTCCCTGCGTCGACTCATGCCCCTTTATATTTGCGCCGGGTTGCAATTCCTCCTCGAATGTGCCGCTGCGCTTTGTTCTCCTCCAACACTCCCTTTACCTGTAAATACAGCGTGCGGTTAAACATAGGAAGACGCTCCGACAGATCTTTATGTACCGTAGACTTGCTGATCCCAAATTTCCCTGCGGCGGTACGGACAGTGGTCCGGTTCTCCAAGATGTAAAGAGCCAGCCGCTCCGCTCGCTCCTCCATATTTCCCTTCACAAGCGCAACACTCCCCGCCTTTTGTTGCTTCATCCTATGCGCTCCCGCCCTTGGATATGCGCTCACTCCCCTTTCCATCCTCCGTCGGCCGTGGTATACTCCTGGAAAGGAAAGGAGCCGTGGATTGCTATGAATCATCGCCAACGGATGGAGGCTGGATTGCCCTATCAAGCTTGGAAAGACGGGTTACCTCAGGCCCGGATGGAGGCAAAGAAACTGACGTATGCCTTTAATCACCTTCCCCCGGAGGAATGGGCCCATGGTCTGGAACTTTTGCGTCAACTGCTGGGATCGGCAGGGACAGACCTTTGGATCGAGGCCCCCTTTCATTGTGATTACGGTTTCCGCACGCATGTGGGGAATCATTTTTATGCCAATTATAACCTGACCATTTTAGATGTGGGAAAGGTATCCATTGGGGATTGGTGCATGATCGGCCCCAACGTCTCCCTCTTGGCCGCTGGGCACCCCATTCATCCGCAAGCCAGAAACTCCGGCTATGAATATGGGCGGGATATCACCATCGGCAACAATGTCTGGATTGGTGGCGGGGCAATTTTACTGCCTGGCGTCACCGTGGGGGATAACGTGGTCATCGCTGCGGGTAGTGTGGTAAGACAGGATCTGCCCAATCATGTAGTGGCCGCCGGAAATCCGTGCCGCCCCATCCGCTCAATTACGCGCGCTGATCGAGATTTCTACTTTCGCCACCTCCCCTTTGACGTAACGGATTATCTTGTCCCTGACGACCCCTCCTTCCCCACCGAATAGCGACCAATAAAAGGTCCGCTTTTCAGTTGACAAGGGTCTCATCGGGCCATATAATGAAATTCTGTGCGTAAATTGTCCAGGCTTCGACCTGGTATGAGGTGGTTTTATGCCCGGAATTGGGACTTTAGTGAATGTATCGGCAATTATCCTCGGCGGATTACTTGGACTTCTTCTCAAAGGCGGACTGAAAGAGCACTATCAACGTGCCGTTATCCGCTCTTTGGGCATCTGCACCATGTTTATCGGTGCCGCTGGTGCCTTGGCTGGCATGCTATCCCTCACCGGTGCAACCCTTACCACCGCCTCCACCCGGGTTTCTCTAGGAATGGTGCTCTCTCTCTCCTTGGGCACCTTTCTGGGGGAGTGGCTGGATTTGGACGGCAAGATGGAGCGGCTGGGCGCCTGGCTAAAGGCGCGGGCTGACCGAAGTGGAGGAGACAGCCAGTTTATCGAAGGGTTTGTCACTGCCTCTCTCACCGTGTGTATCGGCGCCATGGCGATTGTTGGTTCCATTCAGGACGGTCTGTCTCATGATCCTTCCACTTTATTCACCAAGTCCATGTTGGACTTTCTCATTGTCATGATCTTCGCCTCTACCTATGGAAAAGGCGCCGTATTCTCTGCTCTTCCGGTGGGAATTCTTCAGGGATCCGTAACGCTCTTTGCCGAACTGCTCTCCCCGGTTTTTTCCCAAGCTGTGATTGATAATCTGTCGTTTCTCGGGGCCATTTTAATTTTTTGCGTGGGACTGAATTTGGCCTTTGATAGCCGCTTCCGAGTGGCCAATATGCTTCCTGCCCTCGTCTTTGGTGCCGTTTATACTGTATTCTTTTAACTCCTTTTGCGCCGGAGCCTTCCGGCGCATTTTTTCTTTCTTGTGTCGTGGGTTTTTTCCATCTTCTGCGTATATACAAGCAAACAGATATGAGGAGGTGACGCCATGGATCCCGCTCAATGGATGCAGCAGCTTGCCCAAGACGATCCGGACGCTCTGGCGCGATTACTCGGCCACTTTGACGGGATGTTCCGCTACATCATCGGCGGTATCCTGGAACACCCACAGGAGCGGGAAGAGTGTCTGGCCCAAGTTGCGGCCAAACTGTGGGAGCATCGCAGGCAGTACGATCCGGCCAAGTCCACCCCCGCCACCTGGCTGACCGCGCTGTGCCGCAACACCGCTTTTGACCACCTGCGCCGACTACGACGCGCTCCTGCTGGAGAAGAACTCCCCCCCGCTCATCCCGACCCCAACCCCGGCCCAGAGGAAACGCTACTGCGTCAAGAGCGAACTCAGGCACTGGTTCGTGCATTAAATACTTTAAACCACAAAGATTATCAACTTTTTTATCGTAAATATTTTTACCTGCAGTCGACCCAACGTATCGCCGATGAGTTGGGTACCACGCCAAGAGCGGTTGAGGGAAGGCTGTATCGCATTCGCAAACGGCTTCAAGCCCAGTTGGGAGGTGTATTGGAATGAAGCAGGATGCATTTGATCAAGCACTGATGGAAGAGATGTCCCACCTTCCTCCTCCCCCTCAGACATTGGACGACTACACTCCTTGGCAGGCCTCCATCCGCAAAATGGTTTTCGGGATGGCACTGAACATTTTTCGCTTGGAATTTTTCTATCTGCAATACCTGCTCCCGCTGTTAGGGGCAATCCTCCTCTACTTGGGTTGCCGTTCCATGCGGCGCAGTGATCCCTGGTTTCAGGTGTGCTGGAGCCTGTCCGGTGTTTTGTTGGCTGTTCACATGAGCGTTGATATTCTCACCGCCACCCCTTTGATCCAATGGGTAACAGATCGTCCCTGGATAGA
The DNA here is from genome assembly GCA_050943895.1 of Lawsonibacter sp. GTDB lineage: Bacteria > Bacillota > Clostridia > Oscillospirales > Oscillospiraceae > Lawsonibacter. The sequence goes on along the minus strand of JBMNQA010000003.1, from coordinate 77,031 downwards.
CTATATGCTGGCCAGTTGTCTGGCGGCTCTGCAGTTTCTCCTCCTTTTCTCCCTCCGCGCCGGTATTCGCCGGGCATTTACTCAGATGGGAGAGGCACAACCGAAGGATTGGCTTGGACGGGGACTGATTTCCTATTTGCTGGGTGCAGGGGTAGCTCTGTGGTCGGAACTTGTCCCCGCCATGCAGCCGGCTATGATGGGCTACACCATCACCAACCAATGGCTCTACTACGGCCGCCCCATTCTCTTTCTGGCACTGGAAATTTACCTGCTAAAATGCCTGCTCCGTCAGAGTGAAGCACTGGCCGGTAGAGGCTACAACCTGACCCCTGCCCCAGTACGTGTTTCGGGCCGTGCCGTTTTGCTGGGCGTTTTTTCCTTGGTATTATTGGGAATTCCAGTTGCTCTGTTTTTTAGCAGTCGCCCCTCCCCCCTTCCCGCGGTAGCGGTAACCCAGCCACTGGACCAAACATCTGCCGCCACCCGACAACACCTGATATCCCTTGGGCTGCCCCAGGAGGTAGCTGATTTGCTGGATTTTGAGGAGTTAGGGCGCTATGCCACTGCCCAACAAGTAATCCCATGCCAATACCGCCAGACGGACAGTCAAACTGGTGTTGTCACCACACACAGTTCCCTCTTCTTGACCCAGTTACAAGACGGCGAAGCAGAGCTATCCGTATGGGCAATTCAACTCTCGGACGGATCCGTGCGCCTTCTCCACACCTTCCGTTATATCGACCTCCCCTCCTGCCACCTCCAAAACCAGTTCTCCATCGATCCCTCCGGGTATTTTTATAGTAATGATTTTGATGGAGGGCTGCTCTGGAACCAGGGTGAGACCACATTTTCTGCCCAAGTTCAAGTTCAGTTTTCGGGCGGAGAAACGGCAGAAGAGGTGCCGGAGTGGACCGCTTGGGTCTACCAATCAGAATTTGACGCCTTCGGCCGTCGCCACTACTCTCCCTGGTTCAACTTTGCCATCCCCTCCGGAGCCGAAAACCTGAGAGGCTATCTCGCCTACACGATCCATCCCTCACAGAGTCAAGGTGGTTCCGTGGAAGACGGCTTCGGAGACATCACCTACCTTTTCCTGCGTCATCAGTCCTCTCTGCTCCAGTATCCCTTCTTCTCCATCTCAGATCTGGGCGGTCAGCGATACGCCGGGCAACAGGGGGCTATCCAAACTGCCTGGGCAACATTTGAATTTTTTATTCCCAACCGTTCCTAATGCAAGTTCTTTCCGGGCGGCCGCATCTTCCGCGGCCGCCCTTTTATTTTGGAAACCACATTGCGTCTGCCCCTGCACCGTGGTAAAATGAGGGCAATCCATCCCCGTCTTTTCTGGGGAATTTTAAGGAGGAAGTGCCGCGATGAAAACGATTCCCGCCTCCGCCCTTACCGATACGGTGGCGCAACTTTGTATTCAGGCCAACTCCAAATTGCCCTCTGACATTGTCGCCGCTCTGGACCGTGCCCGGGCCCAGGAGCCTTGGCCGCTGGCCAAACAGACACTAGGGCTTTTGTGGGACAACATGGAATTGGCTGAGCAGAGGAACCTGCCTGTGTGTCAAGACACTGGCATGGCATGCGTCTTTGTGGAACTGGGCCAAGAGGTTTACATTGACGGCGATTTTGAACAAGCCATCCAAGAAGGAGTCCGCCGAGGCTATGGGGAAGGCTACCTGCGCAAGTCCATGGTAAAAGATCCTCTGCGCCGTGTGAATACGGAGGACAACACCCCGGCTGCCATTACACTGCGTCTGGTCCCGGGGGATCAGTGCACCCTCACAGTCGCCCCCAAGGGCTTTGGCAGCGAAAATATGAGTCGTCTGGCGATGCTCAAGCCAGCAGACGGTGTAGAAGGAGTAAAGCAGTTTGTGGTGGAGACGGCACGGCTGGCCGGCTCCAATCCCTGCCCTCCTACCGTCCTGGGAGTGGGAATTGGCGGCTCTTTCGATAAGGTAGCCTATCTCGCCAAACACGCCTTGCTCCGCCCTCTGGATCAGCCCAACCCGGATCCATTCTACGCTGCTTTGGAAGCGGAACTTTTAAAGGAAATTAATGCCCTAGGCATCGGCCCCCAGGGATTTGGGGGGAGGACTTCCTGCCTGGGACTGTCTATTGAGACTGCCCCCACCCATGTCGCCGGCCTCCCGGTTGCGGTTAACGTCAGCTGCCACGTCACCCGCCGAGCCACAGCAACACTTTAAAAAGGAGGCTGCACACCATGGAATATAAACTCACTACACCAGTTACCCGGGCGGATTTGGAACCTCTGCGGGCAGGAGATACCGTACTGCTCTCCGGCACAGTATATACTGCCCGGGATGCCGCCCACAAACGCATGATGGAACAACTGGACTGCGGACACCCCCTCCCTTTCCCGGTAGAGGGTTCTGCCATATATTATGTAGGCCCCACACCTGAACGCCCCGGACAGATTATTGGTTCCGCGGGCCCCACCACCAGCGGGAGAATGGACGCCTATTCCCCCCGTTTGCTGGATTTGGGACAGCTTGTGATGATTGGCAAGGGGCAGCGAAACCAAGCAGTAAAAGACGCCGTTGTCCGAAATGGTGCAGTCTACCTGGCCGCTCTTGGCGGTGCCGGGGCGCTGATGGCAAAGAGCGTGCGATCCGCCCAAGTGATCTGTTGGGACGATCTGGGTTGCGAAGCGTTGCGTAAACTGGAAGTTGAAAATTTCCCTCTCACCGTCATTTTAGATGCCCATGGGGGAGATTTGTATCAATCTGGTCCGGCCGCCTACCTCGCCCAGTACAATAAATAAATGTGTATAAGACAAGGAGGATCTCCATATGTTTACCTGTGCCTCCTGTTCCATTTTGGCCTGTAAATCCGGCCAGTTGGACCAGATGCCCAAAAACTGCCCCATGCGTGATCGGGCTTTCTTTGATCAAGTCGTACAAGAGTACTTCAAAGAGGAAAACCACCAGTTTTTTCTCACCAGTACGGCGGTTGAATATCTAGGTTACTGCCGCTGGCCCCGACTGCGGGAGGTAGTGGAGTTTTCAAAGCGCATGGGTTATACTCGCCTGGGTATGGCCTTTTGTGCCGGACTGCGCAAAGAGGCTGCCATTGTAGATCGAGTCCTTCGCAAGCAGGGATTTGAAGTGGTTTCCGTAATCTGCAAAACCGGCTCCATCCCCAAGGTGGAAATGGGCTATTCTCCTGACATGCTCCTGCGTCCAGGCACACGAGAGGCCATGTGCAACCCAATTGCCCAAGCGGAGTTGTTAAACCAAGCGGAAACCCAATTTAACATTTGTCTAGGTCTTTGTGTGGGACATGACTCCTTGTTCTACAAATACTCCAAGGCTCCGGTCACCACCCTTGTAGCCAAGGACCGGGCTACTGGCCACAACCCAGTGGCCGCCATCTACTGTGCTCACGGCTACTTCCAAGACCGGTTAGATCCCGAAAAACCGTGACCGCTTCTCTCCAACCTACACGCAATTTTCTCAACCATGAAAGGACGATTTCCCATGAAGAAAAACCTCTCCCTGTTTCTAGCCGCTGTGCTCTCCCTCTCCCTACTCTCCGGCTGTGGACCAAAACAGGCCAGTAGCACCACCTCCAGTTCCAGCACCGGGACCTCCTCCAGCACTTCAGGCAGTCTCTCCTCCGGCGACAGCAGTAGCTCGGTCGGCTATACCCTTCCCAAATTAATGGTTCTTTCCGGTCCCACAGGGGTAGGTGCGGCTAAGTTGATGGCGGACACAGCATACGCCGCTTCCAACGGTGGCAAAACACCGGACGGAAATTGGCCTGCCATCCAAGACGACCCCATTGTGGTGGCAGATAACCAACAAATTACCGATGCTTTAGTCAATGGTCAGGCTGATATTGCCGCCATCGCCACCAATGTGGCTGCCACCTTGGATGCCAAATCCAATGGTCTGATTCAAGTGTTGGCCGTAAATACCCTGGGTGTACTCTATATCCTGGAAAAAGGGGATACGGTTCACTCCCTAGCAGACCTGTCCGGCAAAACAGTGTATGCCACTGGACAAGGGGCCAACCCGGAATATATTCTCAACTACCTGCTCGAACAGAATGGGGTAGACCCTGCCCAAGTGGACATTCAGTGGATGACCGCCCAAGAGGTTTCTGCAAAAATGGCCTCCGCCGAATCAGGCATCTGCATGCTTCCTGTCCCCTCTGCTACCGCCCTGATGGTACAAGACTCTCAGGTTCGCCAAGCGCTGTCTCTATCCGAAATCTGGGATACCTTGGAAAAGGGCACATTGCCCATGGGCTGTATTGTTGCACGTACCGACTACATTCAAGAAAATCCCCAGGGAGTGGAGGCTTTTCTGTCCGCCTATGCAGACTCCATTGCCTATATGTCCGATTCAGCCAATTTAGAAGACGCTGCTCAGCTGGTGGCTCAGTATGAGATTACCCCCAACGCCGCAGTAGCAAAGGCTGCGATTCCGCAATGTAATCTGGCCTTTCTCACTGGCTCAGACATGAAGTTGACCTTGGAAAACTATTACCAGGTCCTTTTCCAGGCCAACCCCGATTCCATCGGCGGTGGTCTGCCCTATGACTCATTCTACTATGGCGTGGAATAGGCTCAAAAAGCCACTTCTCCTTTTGCTGCCACCAGTTTTTTGGCTTGGGGTCTGGCAGTTGGGTGCCTTTTTAATCGAATGCCATGTGCAAGGCCGAGGAAACGAATTACTTCTTCCATACCCAGTCACGGTCTTGTTTGCCCTGTTTTCGTTGGCACAAGACCCACACTTTTGGGCAACCATCGCTGCCTCTCTTAGCCGCATTTTGGTTGGAATGATTGCCGGCACTGCCTTGGGTTGCCTACTAGCTCCCGCTACCAGCCGGTGGATCTGGGCTGACCGACTGCTCTCCCCCCCTATCCGGGTGATACGAGCCACACCGGTTGCCTCCTTTATCTTGCTTATCCTACTGTGGACCCACCGTGGGGTGGTACCTGCTATCATTGCCGGACTGATGGTCCTTCCAGTGGTTTGGGAGAACTTGGGACGTGGAATCCGAGAAACTGATCCGCTGCTGTTGGAATTTGCCAAGGCCTATCGCCTGTCCCGGTGGAGCACGCTTCGTCTCATCTACTTGCCTTCTCTGCGCCCATACATTCTCTCCGCTGTGACTACCTCCATGGGACTGGCTTGGAAGTCCGGAGTGGCAGCAGAGGTCCTTTGCTTGCCTCGACCAGGCATCGGCACCCAAATCTATAACAGCAAGCTGTATCTGGAAATTCCAGATTTATTTGCATGGACGGCGGTAGTGGTGGCATTATCCTTGCTGTTGGAGCGGTTACTGCACCGACTGCTCCGCTGGATGAAAGGAGGGGAACTCCATGCTTGAACTCCAAGGATTATCCCTCTCTTTCGGAAACAAAGTGGTGCTGAATCAGTTCTCTTTGTCCTTGCCTCTGACGGGGATAACTGCCCTCTCCGGACCCTCCGGCTGCGGTAAGACCACCCTACTGCGCATCTTGGCCGGATTGGAACAGCCGGAACAAGGACGGGTGCAAGGCCTATCCGCAAAAGACACCGCTCTTCTCTTCCAAGAAAACCGTCTGCTCCCCTGGAGAACCGTGCATGAACACCTCACCGACATCTTACCCCCAGAACGCCGCGGGGAGGTCCAAGAGTGGCTGGAGTTGGTGGAATTATCCGGGGAGGACCATGCGCTTCCTGCCGCCCTCTCCGGCGGCATGGCCCGGCGGCTGGCTTTGGCCCGCTGTCTGGCCTTGGGAGGACGACTTTATCTGTTCGATGAACCCTTCGCGGGAGTAGACCCGGAGCGTGCTGTCCGCATTCTCGCACGGCTGAAGGCAAAAGCTCTCCCCATTCTTCTGGTCAGCCACGAACCCACCATTTTATCCCAAGTGGATCGCGTTCTCACCCTGGACGGTCCGCCTCTGACGCTGATATCTTGTAAAAAACACCCCGAACCTTCCCTCTAAGGAGATGGTTCGGGGTGCCTTTTTCTTTTGCCGCTTTCCTATTCTACCTCATCCCAAAGGATCACTTGGCCCTGCTCCAAAGTAGGAGGGACATAGATGAGACGTTGATTTTCCGATCCGCGAAAACGCAAGGACAGATTCTTCTTTTCCTGGACAAAGGGGCCATCCACCAACACATCGAGCATTTGCAACAATTGCCTGCCAAATCGCCCCACTTCGCCCGCCACAATTTGTTCATAGCGGTAGCCGGTATAGCACCAGATATCTTTTTTCGGCAAAGCTTCCCGTACGGCCTGCACCAGATGGAGGACTGTCTCCTGATTGTCTGGATGAAAGGGCTCCCCCCCTAACAGCGACAACCCTCGAATATAGGGCTTGTCCAGAAGGGCAAGAATCTCTTTCTCTTGCTCCGGCCCAAAGGGTTTCCCGTAGGAAAAATCCCAGGTCTCCGGGTTAAAGCAGCCTGGACAGCCGTGCGTACAGCCCGAAACAAAAAGGGAAACCCGCACACCGGGACCGTTCGCAACATCAATCGGGCGAATATCTCCATAATTCATGGGGGCCTCTCCTTTCTGTCTCTTTCGCTCTTCCGGTGCAATCCAAAGGAAACGTTTATTCCTTATTTTTTGAACAGGCAATTATAGGTGGAGAACCCGTGCTTTGATCTCCTTGGTCTTGCCCACATTCCAATAGTTCTCTCCCAGATAACCACAGGTGCGGCGGGTAACATTCATTTTCGCACGGTCGGTGTTGTGGCAGCATGGGCACTCCCATTGGTTATCATCGTTAATGAGGATCTCCCCGTCATAGCCACACACCTGACAGTAGTCGCTCTTAGTATTAAATTCCGCATACTGGATATTGTCGTAGATGAACCGGACAACTTCTTTCATCGCCTCCAGATTATGCCGCATATTCGGCACTTCCACATAGGAGATACATCCACCAGTGGAAATCTTTTGGAATTGCGACTCAAAGGTGAATTTTTCAAAGGCGTCAATGGTTTCTCGCACATCTACGTGATAGCTATTTGTATAATAGCCTTTGTCTGTTACATCCGGTATCGTCCCAAATCGTTCCTTATCAATGCGAGCAAAGCGATAACAAAGTGATTCGGCCGGAGTCCCGTAGAGAGCAAAGCCAATATTCGTCTCCTTTTTCCAGTCATCGCAGGCTTTTCGAAGCCGATTCATCACCTTCTGCGCAAACTCCGTTCCTTCCGGCTGGGTATGACTCACTCCACGCATCAGCTTTGTCACTTCATATAGTCCGATATAACCCAGCGAGATGGAGGAATACCCGCCATAGAGCAAAGGCGTAATGGGGGCCCCCTTGGGCAAGCGAGCAATCGCTCCATATTGCCAGTGGATGGGAGAGGAATCAGAGCGGACATTTTTCAGCGCATTGTGCCGACACATCAGTGCCTGGAAGCACAGCTGCAACCGCTCTTCCAGCAGCGACCAGAACTTCTCTTCGTCTCCCCGGGCCAAAATTCCAATTTGAGGCAAGTTTAGAGAAACCACACCCTGATTGAACCGTCCCTCAAACTTGTAATTTCCAGCCTCATCCTTCCAGGGAGCTAAGAAAGAGCGACAACCCATGGGAGAAAAGACATTGCCCTCATAATTTTCCCGCATCTTCTTGGCCGAGATATAGTCTGGATACATCCGCTTGGCAGAGCATTTCACCGCAAGCTCTGTAATGGAGTCATACTTGCCACCTTTCAGGCAGTTGTGCTCGTCCAAAACATAGACCAATTTCGGGAAGGCCGGAGTAATATAGACGCCCTTCTCATTTTTAATGCCCTCCAACCGTTGGCGCAGTACCTCCTCTACAATCATGGCGTTCTCTTCCAGGTAGGGGTCGTCCTCCTGCAAGTTGAGGAATAGTGTGACGAAGGGGGACTGGCCATTGGTGGTCATTAAAGTATTGATCTGATACTGTATGGTCTGTACACCGCTTTTCAATTCATCCCGGAGCCGGTCATCTACCAGGCGCTCTAAAGTCGCCTCGTCTACCTGCCCGGCACATTCATACGAAATATGCTTTTTAAATTTTTCCCGGCTGCGGCGTAGATATTTGCCCAGGTGACGCAGATCCACACTCTGGCCTCCATACTGATTGGAGGCAACACAGGCAATAATTTGGGTCATAACCGTGCAGGCTACTTGGAAACTCTTTGGGGACTCAATGAGTTTCCCGTTCATTACGGTACCGTTGTCCAACATATCCCCAATATTAATGAGGCAGCAGTTAAAAATGGGCTGAATAAAATAGTCCGCATCGTGGAAGTGAAGTACGCCCTCATCATGAGCTTTCGAGATAGGTTCCGGAAGTAAAATACGGCGGGTCAGGTCTCGGCTCACTTCCCCAGCAATATAGTCACGCTGGGTGGCGGCAATCATGGTATTCTTATTGGAATTTTCCTCTGCCAACTCCTGATTTTCATTGCGCAACAAAGCGAGAATGGACTCATCGGTGGTATTTGCTTTGCGCACCAGTGCCCGATTATAGCGGTAAATGATATAAGTCTTGGCTAGATGAAATTTATTGGCCTTCACCAGCCCCTGCTCCACCAGGTCCTGAATATCTTCCACCAGCATCCGCGGACGTTTGAGTTGCTCAATTCGGTCAATAATCGCGTCAATCCCCGCCTGATCCAGCCGCTCCTCCGGAGCCACTTCCGCATTGGCCTTCTGAATCGCGGTTACAATTTTACTGCGGTCGTAGTCGACAATGGTGCCGTCCCGTTTAATCACTTTCATGGCGTTTCTCCCTTCTTTGCCTGCCAAAGCCTATTCCAACGGTGCAAGGCACCGGGACACTTCAGGTTCGAATTATAGCATACCGCCTTTCTTTTGTCTACTATATCTTGTAGTATTTTTTCTCCTTCTTCATTTTTAATACAACATGTATTATTTTCCCATCTTTTGGAGGTTTTCGTGGATTTTTTGGTCTCTGTCAAGGGGTATCAGTTGCTCCAAGGCGTAAAATGTGGTATACTTTCGGTTGAATGTTTTGCTTTCAGACAGGGGGTGGCGTGCAAATGTGCGCAAAGGTGGCTGTTGCCATGAGCGGCGGGGTAGACAGTTCTGCTGTTGCCTGGCTATTGCTACAGGAGGGTCATACCCTGACCGGGGTTACAATGGATCTGTCAGGATGTGGATTCTCTTCGGATGCTGTTTCGGATGCAAGGGCCGTGGCACAGCAGTTGGGATTCCCCCACCTTGCTCTTGATTTGAAGCACGCCTTTCAACAACAAGTTATGGACCCCTTCGTGCGCTGCTATGAAGCAGGCAAGACTCCCAATCCTTGTATTCAATGTAACCGCCGCCTCAAATTTGGCGCGCTGCTGGACCACTGCTTAGCGCTTGGGCTCGATGCCTTGGCAACCGGGCACTATGTCCGCCGTCAATACGACTCAGGCAGTGGACGCTACTTGCTTCAAAAGGCTGCCCATTTGGAAAAAGATCAAAGTTATGTACTCTACTCTCTAACCCAAACGCAGCTTGCACACAGCTTATTTCCTCTGGGAGCGTTATCGAAAGAGGAGGTTCGCTCTCTTGCGCAGGCTCACCATTTAGCAAGCGCCCATAAAAAGGAAAGCCAAGATATCTGCTTTATTCCAGATGGGGACTATGCCGCTTTTTTAGCCCGGTACTCCGGACACTCCTATCCACCTGGCCCTTTCCTGGATGAGGCCGGCCATTCTCTGGGATCCCACAACGGAATCGTTCACTACACAGTGGGACAGCGGCGTGGGCTTGGTATCTCCTCCAACCACGGCCGGCTATATGTTAAAGAGTTGCGCCCGGAAGAAAACGCTGTGGTACTCTGTCAAGGGAGCAGTCTATTTTCCCCCACCCTAATTGCTGAACAGGTTAATTTTATCCCCTTTGATCGGCTGGATGCGCCACTACGCCTGCGCGCAAAAATCCGTTACCGCATGGCAGAGCAGCCCTGCACGGTCGAGCAGGTGGACTCTGATACTGTCTTTGTCCGCTTTGACCAGCCCCAGCGGGCCATCACGCCCGGCCAGGCCGTAGTCTTTTATGACGGCGACATCGTGGTGGGAGGAGCCACCATTCGGAAAGGAGCATACTGACCAATGAGCCAGAAAAAACGAAAAAAACGCCACTCCCAAGCGGTGCTTGATGCCAAGCGCCAAGCAGCACAGGCGAAACTGGCAGAAGAAAAGGACCGCGCCCGCAACCGTATGAATCCCATTGCGCGAAATTTGCTGTTTGGCGACCTGGTCTTTTTAGCCATCTGCCAGATTTTGTACACGCAAGGGATGCTCTCTGAATTTCTATCCAATGGGGCTACAATCCTCGGAATCATTTTGCTGGTAGCCGCTTTATATTTCCAATTCGTCAAAGGGACCGGTGGAGGAAACTCCGGCCGTTGGTCCATATAGCCCACAGAGCAACCCACCCGGAATTCCAGAACAGCCCCGTCTTTGCTTGATTTTTCCTAAAAATTAGTATATGATAGGGGCAATCTTTCCTGTTATCTCTATTTTTAAGGAGTTTTCCTTGCTTATGCGACGTGATATCCTGTTACCGACCCTGGCTGCAATTGGAGGCGCGGTCGGTTTTGCCCTTCGCCGTTGGCAGCTTACTGCTGGCTATGATCCAGACACCCAATTGTTTGTTCATAACCATCCGGCAAAAGCCGCTTTGATCCTTCTGATTTTGGGACTGTTGGTATCTTTTGCGGTTCTGATCCGGGGGGCCAAAGGTCCCTCGGACTTTTTGTCCGCCTTTCACTGTCCCTATACCGGGTATATGACCGGCATGGCCACCGCCGGCCTCTTGCTGTTGGGGGCTGCTGGCCTGGGTCTAATCAACGGCATGCAGCAACTTGCTCTATGGCGTTCCGACCCAGAATCTCAGATGCTTACCTACCCACTGGCCATTTTATTTAGCGCCGTGCTATGCATTCCCGCCGGCCCCTCCGCCCTACTTCTGGGACAAGCTGCTTATCGAGGGGAGGTAGCGGAAAATCGCTCCTTATTAGCTGTGTTTCTCCCCATTGCTGCTTTGTCATGGCTCTTTACCTTCCATTTAGGCCACGGCACAGATCCCATTTTGATGGGGTATGGGTTTTCTCTGGCAGCCATCACGCTTTTAATGCTGGCGCAATATGAACTTGCCGCCTTTTTTCACGGACGCCCCCATCCCCGCCGCTATCTCTTCTTTGCTCTAAGTGGCGGAATGCTTGGGCTGTTATCTTTGGCGGATCCCACTACTCCGTTCTTTGTAGTCCTTACCATCTCCTTTACCCTATCCTCCCTTGTAGGAGCCTGGGCTGTACTGCGAAACACATTTGGCCCCCCTTGGCCAAAACATCTGCTTTCGCAGCGAATGTCCCGTTGGGGACAAGATGAGGACAATTCCCCCGAGTGAGCAAATTGATTTTATTGGAAAAGGGAGCGTTATTCCATGGAAACAAAAAAACGATTTTATATCACAACCCCCATCTACTATCCCAGTGATAAGCTGCATATTGGACATACCTATTGTACGGTAGCCACCGACGCCATGGCCCGCTACAAGCGGCTGACTGGCCACGAAGTGCTCTTTCTTACCGGAACAGACGAACACGGTCAGAAAATCGAAGACAAGGCAAAAGAGGCCGGCGTTACGCCCCAGCAATTTGTGGACAATATTGTGCAGGGCCCGGGTGGAATCTTGGATTTGTGGAAGCTGATGAATATCTCCAATGACCGTTTCATCCGCACCACCGACTCTTATCACGTCTCTGCCATCCAAAAGATTTTCAAGAAGATGTATGAGAAGGGCGACATCTATAAAGGAAAGTATGTAGGGAAGTACTGCAAACCCTGTGAATCCTTCTGGACGGAGAGTCAACTGGTGGACGGAAAGTGTCCAGACTGCGGCCGAGAGGTACAGGATGCTGAGGAGGAGGCATATTTCTTCCGTTTAAGCAAGTACGCTGATCGGGTGCAGCATCTACTGGAGGACACCGATTTCCTAGAGCCCCGCTCCCGGGTCCACGAGATGGTCAACAACTTTATCAAGCCCGGTCTGGAGGATTTGTGTGTTTCCCGCACCTCCTTTACCTGGGGAGTGCCCGTAGACTTTGACCCCGGCCACGTGGTCTATGTGTGGGTGGATGCGCTATTTAATTACACTACCGCTCTGGGCTTTATGAACGAGCAATATCATGACTACGATCAGTTTTGGCCCGCCGATGTCCACTTTGTGGGCAAAGAGATTGTCCGTTTCCACTCCATTATCTGGCCGGCTATGCTGATGAGCATGGAGATGCCCTTACCCAAGAAAGTCTTTGGTCATGGCTGGTTGCTGTTGGATGGCGGAAAAATGTCCAAATCCAAGGGTAACGTGGTGGATCCCTATTTATTAGCCCAGCGCTTTGGAGTCGATGCTCTGCGCTTTTTCTTGCTGCGCACCTTCCCCTTTGGCTCCGATGGGAACTTCTCCAACGAGGCCCTTATTAACACCATTAATGTAGACTTGGCCAATGACCTGGGCAATCTGCTCTCCCGTACTGTTTCTATGGTGGGGAAATACTTTAATGCAACCCTCCCCGTCACGCAGATGGAAGATGAGGAAAAAGACGCAGAATTGATTTCGTTGGCCTCCTCCTTGCGCAGCCGCTATGAAGAGCAAATGGAGCACTTTGCATTTCAAAATGCATTAGCTGAAATTTTCAAAGTGATTGGGCGCGCCAACAAATATATTGATGAAAATATCCCCTGGGTACTCGCACGGGACATGGAGGCCAACGGTGCTCGCTTGGCCCGAGTCATGTACAATCTGTTGGAAGTACTGCGCATCAGCGCCGTACTCCTCACCCCATTTATTCCCCAATCTGCCGCAGAGGTCCTGCGTCAGATTGGCTCGTGCCCCCAGTGCCAGACCTGGGAGAGTGCCGGACAGTGGGGCGCGCTGCGGGCCGATGTCACGGTAGAGCGGGGTGAAAATCTCTTCCCCCGCATTGACCTGGACAAAGAACTGGCAGCCCTGGAAGAAATTGCAGCCCAGGCCAAAAAAGCCTCCTTACCCGCTCTTGAAGTAGAGCCACAGTTGGAGGAGAAAGTAGACTTTGACACCTTCTGCAAAAGTGATTTCCGGGCAGTCAAAGTTAAGGACTGTCAGAATGTGAAAAAGAGCGAAAAACTGCTGCGATTCACCCTGGACGACGGCACTGGCACGGACCGCCAGATTCTCTCCGGAATTGCCAAATGGTATAAGCCGGAGGAATTAATCGGGAAAACTCTGATGGCTATCGTCAACCTCCCTCCCCGCAAAATGATGGGTCTGGAATCCAATGGCATGCTCATCTCGGCCGTTCACAAGGAACACGGCGAAGAACAGCTAAATCTGCTGATCCTAGATGACAAAATTCCCGCCGGCGCAAAAATGTGCTAACGTTCTATAGCTTCTAAAAAAGGAAGGACAACCCAGTTTGTCCTTCCTTTTTCTTTTTTGCCGGCACCTATATTCGTCATTTTGAACAGGCTTTATTCTAATTTTTTTCTTTACTTTCTCCCCTTTAATGGTCTTATTTTTATTTTATGAATATATATTTAACTTTTCATTAATATTTGAGAAATCATCTTGTAATCTTTAAAAGGAATGCTATGATAGTGCAGCGAGATTGAATGGGTTTATTTTTTGCAAGGATCTATAAGGTGATTATTCATGGAATTACTTCAACTGGTTGAAACATTCAACTTTATTTTAGCCACTTTGTTCACTGTCCTCTACTTTTACCAACTGGTCTATCTCGTTCTTGGCCTGACGCGGCGGCACCGAGATAAAAACAGCCAGCCTGTTCAAATCCATCGTTACGCTGCCGTTATTTGCGCCCGAAACGAGGAAGGTGTCATTGCCGATTTAATTCGAAGTCTAAAACGGCAGCACTATCCCGCCGGATATCTTGACCTCTACGTAGTCGCGGACAACTGCACGGATCGAACTGCTCAGGTTGCCCGGCAAGCAGGTGCCTATGTCTATGAGCGGTTTAATACCGTTCAAAAGGGCAAGGGATATGCCTTAGATTACTTCTTTCATACACTAGCGCAGGATAATCGAGACCGATACGATGGGTACTTTATTTTTGACGCCGATAATCTCGTGGACCCAGAGTTTACTGCAGAGATGAACAAAGTTTTTGATCGCGGGAACTATGCTGCCATTACCTGTTATCGCAACTCTAAAAATTTTGGTGCCAATTGGATTTCCGCCGGATATGCCATTTGGTTTCTCCGTGAGGCTCGGTTTTTAAATCGGCCCAGGATGCGCCTAGGTTCCAACTGCCATGTGTCTGGCACCGGATTTTTGGTCTCTGCCGACGTAATTCGCTTAAATGGAGGCTGGCCTTTCCACCTGCTTACTGAGGACATCGAATTTTCCGTCCACTGTGCCATTCAAGGGCGTCGTATTGGCTACTGCGAAAAGGCTGTTATTTATGATGAACAACCCACTTCCTTTCGGCAATCTTGGACGCAAAGAATGCGTTGGTCAAAAGGCTTTTACCAGGTGGACCGTAATTATACCGATTCTCTGCTGCGCGGAATTCTATCTCGTCCCAGCCGCCGGAGTTGGTCTTGCTTTGATCTCTTTATGACCGTGGCGCCGGGTATGTTGCTCACCTTAGCTCTCATTTCTTTCAATTTGGTCGTTTGTTTTACTTGCTGGAGTGCCCCAGCATACCTTGCCTATCGTATCTGGAACACCGCTTTGGGCTTTATTTTCTCCGCTCTTGCCAGCTTCTATCTGGGGCTGTTGCTCTACGGTTTCTTGACGGTTCTGTGTGAATGGCGCCACATCGCAATTCCAACTTATAAAAAGCTACTGTATACATTCCTATTCCCTGTATTTATGTTCACTTACATCCCCATTTCTCTCGCCGCTCTCGTAAAAAAAGTCGAGTGGACTCCGATTTACCACTCCACTGGCAGTCAAAACGCTCTACGCAAAGCATAATACAAGCTACTTCTGATCCCATTTTCTTTTTCGGCCGGCCTCCTTATCCTTGGAGCCGGTCTTCTTTTTCCCCTTCCTTTTTTTTCTTTTTTATGGTATGATTAGGATTGTTTGATTCATTCTAACATAAGGTTGGGAACCACATTTGAAAAATATTATCCTAATTGGAATGCCCGGCTGCGGGAAAAGCACCGTAGGCGTTTTATTGGCAAAGGCACTTGGCTGTGATTTTTTGGATGTAGACCTGGTCATCCAACATCGGGAGGGTGCACTTCTCCAGGAAATTTTGGACCAGCGCGGCACCCAGGCCTTTTTAGAAGCTGAGGAAGCCGCTGTCTGCTCCATCACTTGCCAAAATACGGTTATTGCTCCGGGAGGCAGCGCAGTTTGCCGGACACGTTCCGCCCAACATTTAAAGTCATTGGGAACGGTGGTATACCTCAAAGTCCCACTGGAGGAATTAGAACGGCGCATCCAGAACCTCTCCTCCAGAGGAATTGCCATGCAGCCAGGACAGACCTTAGCCGATGTTATGGCCGCTCGTTCCCCGCTTTATGACCGGTATGCCGATCTTGTTGTGGATTGCTCTGGGGAGCCCTCTCTTGCACAGACTACCCAGGCAGTCCTCAACCAACTGTCTCACGCACAATCCTCTGATTTATGCGCTCCCTAGCCCACAGGGTACTGGTGGGCCGGAATCGAAATTTGTTTTCTTTTCCGCACGTTTGTAAAGGAAGTATTGCATGACATTTCGTGACTTGGGGCTGTCTGCCCCGATCTTAAATGCATTGGATGAACTGGGCTACCAGGCACCTTCCCCAATTCAAACAAAGGCCATTCCACCTGCATTAGTTGGACGGGATGTGTTGGGCTGTGCCCAAACTGGAACTGGGAAAACCTGCGCTTTTGCTGCCCCTATCCTCCAGCGTCTTTCCGCAACCCCATCGCCTGACCATCCTATACGCGCGCTCATTCTCACCCCTACCAGAGAACTCGCGATCCAGATTGGTGAGAGTTTTACCGCCTATGGAAAACATTTAAACCTTCGACACACGGTAATTTTTGGTGGCGTGGGCCAGAACCCCCAAGTGGATGCGCTAGGCCGTGGCGTAGACATTTTGGTGGCCACGCCCGGTCGTCTGATGGATCTATACAACCAAAAAGTTCTCACCCTCAACCAGCTGGAAATCTTTGTGCTGGATGAAGCCGATCGAATGCTGGATATGGGCTTTATTCACGACGTAAAGAAAATTTTAAAGTGGCTGCCTACAAAAAAGCAGACCATGCTTTTCTCCGCTACAATGCCAGACGAGATCGCGCAGTTAGCCAATTCCCTGCTGCGCAACCCGGTACACGTGGCTGTTAATCCCATTTCCTCCCCTGTGGAGGCCATAGAGCAGTCGCTTTATTACGTGGACAAGGAAAATAAAACCAAATTGCTAGCACTGCTTTTGGGGCAAAAACATGCCAAGAGTGCGCTGGTATTCACCCGCACGAAGCATGGTGCCAATAAAGTGGCTCGCGACTTGGAAAAAATGGGCATCTCTGCCGCTGCTATCCACGGTAACAAGAGCCAGTCTGCCCGACAGCAGGCGCTTGCTAACTTTAAATCCGGAAAACTGCGCTGTCTGGTGGCTACCGATATTGCCGCCCGAGGGCTTGATATTGAAGAGTTGGCTCTGGTCTTTAACTATAATCTACCAGAAGTCCCGGAAACCTACGTTCATCGCATTGGGCGCACAGGGCGGGCTGGGCGTGGAGGGCAGGCCATTGCCTTTTGTGACTTTACAGAGCAGCCGCTGCTCAAGGAAATTGAGCGCTTGTTGGGTCGCAAGATCCCTGTAGTAAATCAGCACCCCTACCCCATGGTAGTGCGAGAGACGGCAAAAAAGGATAAAAACGGCAGAATTCTTCACGCGGAAGATGTCGAGGCACGAGATGCCGCAAAGCAACAGCATAGGCAACGAAAAACTCGCCCCTCCTCTTCTTCCAATGTTTCTCCTGCACCTCTTTTTGGTAATTCTTCCACTCCCCCCGCAAAGCTGCCTGGCAAGCAGCCCCTTCTGAAACAGGCCCGAAAACACAGTTCCACCCCACCTGTTACTGTCTCGGCAGTTTCCAAGCAGGAGCCGGTACTTCAAAAGGCACCATCCCAACCAGTTTCTCATAATGCGCAAATGAAAAATGCGCCTCGTGAGCGCCCCAAACTTACCCGCTCAGGTAAGCTGATGGACACCGGAACTGCCTTGCCCAACACTGATTTTTATCGCCCCAATCCCTTAGACAGCGATGTGATTTTGGATGCCACCGCCCGTCTTCTGGCTCCTCGCAAGGCGCCCCTGGCCTCAACTCCCAGCCGGGGAAAATCCACCACCACTTCTCTCCCCCGTTCTGGCAAGAAAAAAAAGGCTGCTGGCCCCTCTGCCCAGCAAAAGCAGCCCCCTTCGGCCCCCCCTCAGCCTCATCCTCAGTCTCTTCGAGGCAGCAGGCAAGCTGCTGGTAAGTCGCCCCAGGAGCATCGCCGCACTCCCCCCTCCCTTCAAAAGCGGGGAAAAACGGAACGCCGGCCTATCTCCAACGCATACTCCTCCAAGCCAAAGGACTCTACGGAACAGCCAAGCCTGATGAAACCTTATTATTTGGATCTTGACCGGTAACTTTCCATTCCGGTTTGATAGTACGTTTCAATTTCATTATACGGAGGATACGATTATGGATTATCAAGCACTGTATCAGAAAAAACTGACCACTGCCCAAGAAGCGGTGAAGGTCGTCAAATCCGGGGACTGGGTAGACTACGGCTGGTGTACCAACCATCCTGTGGCCTTAGACAAAGCTCTTGCTCAGCGGAAGGATGAACTTACCGATGTAAAGGTGCGGGGCGGCGTCACCATGTGGATGCCTGAAATTGCCAAGGCAGACGACGCTGGTGACCACTTCACCTGGAATTCCTGGCACTGTAGCGGCATCGATCGTAAAATCATTGCCAAAGGTATGGGCTTTTTCAGCCCCATGCGCTACTCGGAATTGCCTCGATTCTATCGTGAAAACATCAATGTAGACGTGGCAATGATTCAAGTCACTCCCATGGATAGCCACGGCAACTTCAGTTACGCGTTAGCCGCTTCCCACCTGGCTGACATGCTGGAGAAGGCCAAAATCATTATCGTGGAAGTCAACCAAAATATGCCCTGGGTCTACGGGTTGACTGGATGTGAAATCAACATTCAGGATGTGGATTATGTAGTCGAGGGCGACAACCCCGAGGTAGCTCAGCTGGGTGGTGGCGGCGAGCCTACTGCCGTAGATAAAGCAGTGGCTGAGTTAATCGTCCCTCAGATCCCCAACGGAGCTTGTCTGCAGTTGGGCATCGGCGGTATGCCCAACACCATCGGCGCTATGATTGCCCAGTCAGATTTGAAGGACTTGGGCGTGCATACCGAGATGTATGTGGACGGCTTTGTGGACATGGCCATGGCCGGCAAACTCACCGGCCGGAACAAGTCCCTGGATAAAGGCCGCCAGGTTTACGCCTTTGCCGCAGGTTCCAAAAAGCTCTATGACTATGTGGATCGCAATCCCGCAGTGATGGCCGCCCCGGTAGACTACACCAACGACGTGCGGGTTCTGGCTCAATTGGATAACTTTATATCCATCAACAACGCCATCGACCTGGACCTCTTCGGCCAGGTAAATGCTGAATCCGCCGGTCTCAAACACATCTCCGGCACCGGTGGCCAGCTGGACTTTGTCATGGGCGCCTATCTCTCCAAGGGTGGGAAGAGCTTCATTTGCCTCTCCTCCACTGTTACCGGCAAAGACGGCAGCCTCCACAGCCGCATTGTTCCAACCCTGACACCCGGCTCCATTGCCACCGATCCCCGCTCTTGTGTACACTATATCGTCACCGAATACGGTATGGTCAATTTAAAGGGCCTATCCACTTGGGAGCGGGCTGAGGCGCTCATCTCCATTGCTCACCCCGACTTCCGGGAACAACTGATCCAGGACGCTGAAAAGATGCATATTTGGCGCCGCAGCAACAAGTAAACTTCCGAAAACCAAGCAGGGAGGACACCAACCGGTGTCCTCCCTTTTTCATCGCCAATCGCTACGGTTCCTTCACCAATACCGCACTGCCGGTTACCCGGGTCGCCACAATCTCCCCTTGCGCTACCTGGATATCAGACCGGATCACGCTGGGACGCCCCATGGCAAATCCCTGGCGGATCGTATAGCAATTCCAACCCTCTTCTACAGGCCAAATCTGCTCTTTCGTTAGGTAGGCGCCCAGTGCCGAGGCCGCCACCCCTGTGGCGGGATCCTCTGGATATCCTGCCCGCTTGGGAAATTGCCGTGCATAAAACAGCCTGCCCTGTGTGCTATCTTCCCTGCAAAAGGGATAAAGGCCTGTTGTTCCATACCGGTCACACAGTGCCCACAATTCCTCAAAATTTGGAGTCAATCCGTCCAGTACGGTCCGATTTTTTAACGGGACAATCAGCTTCCAACGGCTGGTAGCCACCGACTGGATGACTCCTTCCCCCAGATCGTCCGGCGTAATCCCCAGGACTTGGCAGACCTCCTCTCGGCTGGGGTTCTTCTGCATAAATCGAGGAAGGAACTGAAACACCCCTACCGAAATGCTGCCATCTTTTTCCCTTCTCCAGTCCGCCCGGACCGCTCCGCAGGACGTCTCAAAAACAATCGGAGAAACGGAAAACATCCCCCGCTCTACCAATACAACTGTACTGGCTACTGTAGCATGAATACACATTTCCATCTCATGCAGCGGGACAAAATATCGCGCTTTTACCTGGCAATCCGGACGGGTTGGCTCCATTAAAAAAGCGGACTCCACACCAAACAACTTTGTCATACGTTGCATTTCCTGTTCCGTCAACGCATCGGCATGGAGTGTCACCGGGCATGGGTTCCCTCCTCCCGGCTGCGCCTGAAAAGCCACGGTATAGACCGTCTCCCTCATGATGTTCCTCCTTCCATTCCTGTAGCCAGCAACCCTATTGGGCTTACTTCTCTTCGTCCATCAAACTCCAGATAAAATTCTCCAGTTTTAACCTACTTCCCACTGTAGTCCCCTCAGGCAAAAGGAACATGGTGATGGAATGGGGCTGACCCTGGTCGGTAATCAGTTCTGCATAGTCCCCGTTTATTGCGACCACAGTATAATAAATGGCGTCCAAGCTACACTCCCCCCTTTTCCCGTCGACGATCCTTAAGGCTCCAGAAGTAGAAGCCAATATATACAATCACATCCACTACAAAAATAAGCTGGGAAACCACGCCCCAGGCAAATCCCGTTCCTTTTAAGCATCCGCTTCGAAATGCCATATACATGGTGGAAACGGAGAAAACTGACCCCACCAGTAACACCCCATAGGCAAAGGCCACTCCCAAAACGCCTGAGAACAACAAAAACTGAAGGCCTGGAACCACCAAAAAAGCAGCGGAAACCACCGCCCAAGAAGCAAGATGAAAAAAGAAAAAGGGAATGGACAGCAGCTTCAAGAGCAGTGCAACCCGGCGCAACTTCCCTGGTAGAGAAACGTCCGTTCCACGCCGGCCCAGACCAACCATCGCTAGCCCGATCCCCACAACTCCAAGCAGCACACTCAGCAGCGCCAGGGCGATAACCAAATCAATGCGGAAGGGAACTGCGTCCCACATAAATGGAGCGGCCACCACCAGCTGAATAGCGTACAAACTCATCAGATACAGGACACACCACAGATACATAACGGCCTCCCTTTAAAAGAATAGTCCGTTTTATCGGACTATTCTTCTTTTATAATAGAGCCATAATCCAAAACAGGAAGGAGCAAAACACGATGGATTACAACATGGTATGGGTGCGAGGACATGTAGAAGTATACGACTGGGCGGGGCGGTTTTGCTTCTCCGCTGACACTGAGCAGGAAGCACGAGAAGAACTCGAACTCATTGCATAAGGAAATGGCCGGGACGCACACAGGTGTCCCGGCTTTTTTTACGAATCAATGAAGCTACGGATGCGAAGCTTCACGCCCAGATCCGCGGCAATTTGTTTGCAGTGCTCTATCTCATCCGGCGTCTTGTCCTTGTCCACAATGGTAAGCACCACATGGGGGACATAGCGCTTGGCTTCCCGTGCAAAATCCAACATCGCCTGGTAAGCCGCCTCTCCCTGCACCGGATGGCACAGTGCTGCATAGTCAGCAGCATTGTCTGAGTTAAGGGAAATGGATAATGTGTCGATGCGGCCTTTTAGATCTGGACATACATCCCGGCCTTGAATCAAGTTTGCATGGCCGTTGGTGTTAATGCGCACTGGGGGAAGTTGATCACCAAAGCGCTCTTTCAGGGCATCTACTAGCCACAAAATATCGTCTATCCGGTAGGTGGGTTCTCCATATCCGCAGAAGACAATCTCCCGATAAGAACACACATCCCGGTTCAAAAAGCTGTCTAGCGCCTCCTGACGTGTTGGTTCCCGCTCAAGCCACAGGGAATCTTCTGTATAGATGGAGCCCTGGGCTCTGCCATGGCGCAGGCAGAAGTCACAATTGCAGTTACATTTATTTGTCAAGTTTACATACAGCGCATCTTCATATTCATAGGTAATGGTCATTACGCTTTGCTCTCTCCTTCCGCAATGCGGAAAAACCGCATTCCATTTTCCAAGGTTATTCGGGCAACTTCCTCCGGCTGCATTCCTTTCACACGGGCAATAGTCTCTGCCACCAAATGAACCTTCCCAGAGTCGTTGCGCTTGCCACGGAAAGGTTCCGGCGTGAGATATGGGGAATCGGTTTCAATCATAATTCGTTCCATCGGCAACCACTGAATCACTTCTAAAGCTTTCCTGGCATTTTTATAGGTCACCACCCCGGTAAAGGAGAGCATCCAGCCCATTTTCACCAGTGTCTTGGCGTCCTCCAAGCTGCCGGAATAACAGTGGTACACACCACGTACCGCCGGATATTCTTTTACAATAGTCAAGCAGTCCTGATGGGCCTCCCGATCATGAATGATAACCGGCAGGTCCAAAGCCTGGGCCAGTTCCATCTGCCGTCGAAACACATGCTGTTGTAGTTCCTTGGGCGGGTTCTCTTTCCAATAGTAGTCCAGACCGATTTCCCCGATCGCCCGCACCTTGGGACAAGCGGCTAAAGTGCGTAAATCCTCAAGCCAGCTATCGCTCCACTCTCCACAATCGGACGGATGAACTCCAACCGCAGCATAAACAAAAGGAAACTGCTCCGATAGTGCCACCGCTGTTTTCGAACTTTCCACATCACAGCCCGGATTTACAATCAGTGCTACCCCCTGCTCTGGCATGGAGGAAAGTACCTCCATTCGATCAGCATTGAATGCACCGGAATCGTAATGGGCGTGGGTATCAAATACTTGCATTGCTCTCACCTCAATCGAACCGTACCGCACAGATCGGTTATCCCTCTTCCAAAGAAAACCACACCGTATAGTGATCTCCTACCGAATAACCCAATTCACTCTCTTCATCCACATAATATTCCTCAAAAATCAGGGCACTGTATGTCACCTCAGTTGGTACCTCGAAGACCAGGTCCCCGCTACGTTGTTCTCCTTTTGCGAGTTGATAAGAATCTTCCAGCTGGCTGTCCGAAAAACAGGGCAACGCATACGTGCCAACCATCTCACTCAGATCTGGCTCAGAGTCATCCTCTTCCTGTTCTCGTTCCGGGTCCTCCCAGAGCAAAAAGAAGTCCGTCTGAGCCATGGAAATTTCCTCATCAAAGGTGTTTTCCACCGTAAGCCGGCATACCACCAATCGATGGGCCTGGTCGGGTTGATATCCATTATATTTTTCCACGGACGTGACTTCATCCAGTGTAAAATCCAACCAATAGGTAGACACAGTCTCTCCAGGTTGATAATCAGTTTGTACGCTTTCTCCATTCAGGGAGCATCCCGTTAGCCCAGGCAGCAACAGCGCTATGAGAATTCCGATCCAAATCCGCCTCACGGTATATTCCCCCCGATCTTTTTCTCCAGCTGCTTTCGATTATAGGGCATCCCTTTTTAAAATGCAAGAGTTGCCCGATTCTCACGTTTCTCTTTCCTTTAGCCACTTTCCCCCGTTCTAACAGTTGTTTATTTTCATTTTTGTAAGAAATGAACAATCTGTAAAATTGAGTTGATTTTTATGCGATTTTGCTGTATATTTGCCACATATTAAACGGTTACAGAAAACGCTTTGAAAGGACTATTAGAATGAAAAAGAAATTGCTTTCACTTGCCCTTTGCCTGTCTATGACAATGGCTTTGTTGGCCTCCTGTGGCGGGAACAACAACAGCAGTTCCGCCTCAAACAGCGGCGGCAGTACCGGAGGTCAACAGGGGGATGTTCTCTACCATGTATACCACTCCTCCCCGTATGTAACTCTGGACCCCAGCACGGAATATTCCAATGGTATTCTAGTCCTCCAGAATGTATATGAAACTTTAACCTATTACAATTCGGAGACTGGAGAGTTGGAGCCTCTGCTGGCCACCGAGTGGAGCAGCAACGAAGACGGTACCGTCTGGACCTTCCAACTTCGGGATGACGTCACCTTCCACGACGGCACGGCCATGACCAGCGCCGATGTAAAAGCCTCTTTAGAGCGCACGATTTCCCTCGGCCAGGGTGCTGCATACAACTGGGATGCCGTGGAGAGCATTGAGACCAATGGAGATTATGAGGTTATTATTACATGCTCCTCTTCTACCCCCGTGGATTTGATTGCTTCCGCTGGCTACGCCGGATACATCATGAGCGCAGAAGCGGTGCAACAGGATACCGAGTGGTTTAACGCCGGAAATGACGGCGGTACCGGCCCTTACACCATTGCTCAGGCCGAGGCCTCTGACACTGTGGTTCTCCAGGCATATGAGAACTATCGCGGCGGCTGGACGGATAACCAATATAAGACCGTCTTAATTAAGCAAGTGCTAGAATCCAGCGCCCGGCGCCAGATGCTGGAAACCGGTGAAGCACAGCTGTCAGAAGGTTTCTCCAGTACGGACCTGGAAGCTCTGAAAGCCAAGACGGATACCTTATATTCCTATCAGGCGGATACCTGGAACAACGCCATCGCTTTTCTGAACACGCAGAAGGCCCCCTGCGACAATGTGGACTTCCGTAAAGCACTTCAGTACTCTTTCCCCTATCAAGAAACTGTGGACGGCGTTATGGCCGGTAATGCGGTGCAGTCCATTGGCCTGGTGCCCAATGGCATGTGGGCTCACGACCCCGATCTGTTCCAGTACACCACGGATCTGGAAAAGGCGAAAGAATATTTGGCTGCCTCTGGGGTGGACACCTCCAACTTGACTCTGTCCGCCACCTATTCCAGCGGCTATGATGAATACTCCAGCATTCTTCAGCTTTGGCAGGCAAACTTGCGGGAGTTAGGTATTTCCTTGGAGATCCGCGGTATGGAATGGGATGCACAATGGGCAGAGGCCCAGGCTGCCGATCCCAACAATCGCCAGGATATTCTGCTGATGCGCTGGTGGCCCGACTACACCTCCCCCTCCAGCTGGTTTGATTCCCTGGTGCGCAGCGAAGAAACCATCACCTTTAACCTCGCCTACATCAATGACCCAGAGTTGGACGAGTTGATTGCCCAGGCTGACGCCGCGGTTGCCACCGACCGCGAACTGGCTGAGAGCCTGTACATCCAAGTACAGGAAAAACTCATTGAATCCGCTCCCATGGTCAATATGTTTGACGATAGTCACACCTATATTATCAGCAACACCATCACCGGTGTGGCAGAAAACCCCGCCTACTCCAACGTCATTCACTACTATAATGTTACCAAAAACAACTAACGTCCCTACTTTGATATCTTTAGAGGCGGTACCCGCAAGGGTACTGCCTCTGCGTGTATCTAAATCCGTTCCGACCAGTTCTATTTAAGCATTTGCCCCTAGCAGGCATCGCTCTTCGTCTCTTACTTACTCTACTACTTTAATCACGACCGGGGGTTTATCCACCATGACAAAGTACATTATAAAGCGCCTGCTGAGCAGTATCCTGGTCCTGCTTGGCGTGGTGACCATCACTTTCTTTATCTCTCGCATTCTCCCCTCCAACCCAGCCTCCAAGTGGGTGGGGACTCGGGCCACCCAGGAACAGTTGGCCGCCGCTGCAGAGGAGTTAGGCCTTAACGATCCTCTGCCCGTACAGTATTTCAACTACTTAAAAGACCTCCTCCATGGAGATCTGGGGGTCAACTATAGTACCAAACTGCCTGTCTCTCAGGAACTGGCCAAGTACGTTCCTGCCACTGTGGAGTTGGTTCTTTTAGCCTTTGTCCTGGCAATTATTATCGGGATTCCCCTTGGCATCTACTCTGCAAAGAAAAAAGACCGATTATTGGATCACGCTGTACGCTTTTTCTCCATTGGCGCAGTATCCCTGCCCACTTTCTGGGTAGCGTTGTTTCTACAGCTGATCTTCTACAAAACACTCTCCCTTTTACCCATTGGCGGCCAACTTAGCGCTACTGCCACCATCTTTGACTCCGCCCCCAACATTACCGGTCTATTGCTTTTAGACTGCCTGCTTACTGGCAAGTTTGCCATGTTCTTTGATGCCCTTCAACACATCATTCTGCCCTGCGTCACGGTCTCTCTTTACCCCATCGGCCTGGTCGCCCGCATGACACGCAGCGCCCTACTGGAGATTTTGGGGGAGGACTACATTACCGCCGGGCGCAGCTACGGGCTGAGTGAATTCAAGATTTTGTGGCGTTACGCCCTGAAAAACAGCTTGGGCGCCACTGCTACAGACGTTGCCCTCTCCATGGGCTACACCCTCACCAACACCTTTTTGGTGGAGTCCATTTTCTCCTGGCCGGGCATCGGCAGCTACATCTCTTCCGCCGTCACTACCCTGAATTTCCCTGCAATTATGGGCGTGACCATTTTCGGCGCCTGCTGCTACATTCTGCTCAACCTCATTGCCGACATTATCATCGCTCTGGATCCCCGGGTCCGTCTATAAGGAGGGGAATGGAATATGGAACATTTTGTAGAAAATTGGAAACCAAAGTGGAACAGCTTTAAAGAGAGCATGTATTTGTTAGCGAAAAACAAACTCTCTCTGCTGGCCTTTGCCATCATTATCTTTTTAGTTCTGGGCGCCATCTTTGCCCCTGTCCTAGTTCCTTATCCTGAGGACGTATATAGCACCCATATCGAAAACAAATTGCAACCCCCCAGCAGTGACCATCTTATGGGCACTGACGAACTGGGCCGGGATGTATTTAGCCGCGTGGTCTATGCCGCACGGGTATCCATCTCTACAGCCCTGATCGCTGTCGGTGTCGCATTGCTCATCGGTATTCCTCTGGGCGCGATTGCCGGCTCCTTCGGCGGGTGGGTGGACAATGTCATCATGCGCATTACGGATGTCTTCCTTTCTTTCCCGCCCCTGTTGCTTGCCATTGCTCTTGTGGCACTACTCGGCTCTGGACTGACCAACGCCATTATCGCCATTGTGGTCTCCTGGTGGCCCTGGTACACCCGACTGGTGCGTGGCCAGGCAATCAGTATTAAGGAACGCAAGTTTGTTCAAGCTGCTGAGACCATCGGTACCAGTAAAACCAAGATTATTTTTAAGCATATTATTCCTAACTGTATCAGCCCTGTCATTGTCCAGGCCTCCATGGATATTGGCGGCGTCATTATGACGGTAGCCAGCTTGTCCTTCCTCAGCCTGGGTGCCCAACAGCCCACTCCAGAGTGGGGACTGATGATCTCCGTGGGACGGGCTTACTTCCCTGACAAGTGGTGGTGTTGCATTTTCCCCGGCATTGCCATTTTCTTGACCGTCCTGAGTTTCAATCTTTTGGGCGACGCCATTCGGGAAATCCTGGATCCCAAGACCCGGAAACGGTAAGGAGGCGCGCACAATGGCTTATTTTGAAATTAACAACCTTGTGGTCAAACACAAAAGCTACGAGGGTACGAAAACCGTTTTAGACATTGATCACCTGGAAATCCAAAAGGGCGAAACCTATGGAATCGTGGGTGAATCAGGGCAGGGAAAAACCGTCCTGGCACTGACCATCCTCAAGTTGCTTCAAACTCCACCCGGTATTATCCAGCAAGGCGAAATCCGGCTGGACGGAGAAGACCTTTTGAAAAAATCCGTGAAAGAAATGCAGCGCAATGTCCGTGGCGGCAAGATTGCCATGATCTTTCAGGATCCTATGAGTTGCCTCAATCCCGTTTTCACTGTGGGCAGTACAATGATCGATGTACTGCGCCGCCATAACAAAGGGATGGGCAAAAAGACCGCTCAGTCTCGGGCTATCCAGTTGTTGGAAGAGGTCAAGTTGGCAGATGCCGAGAGCATCATGGCCAAGTATCCCCACCAACTCTCCGGCGGTCAGCGCCAGCGTGTCATTATTGCACTGGCTTTGTGCTGCGGAGCAGAGTTCATGATTGCTGATGAACCCACCCGGAACCTGGATGTAACTATCCAGGCCAGCGTTTTAAAACTGCTCAAGGATTTACAGCGTAAACACAACATTACCGTCCTCTTTATTGCCAACAACCTCTCCCTCATCTCCGCCTTCTGTGACCGAGTTGCCATTCTCCATAATGCCAAAATCATTGAAGAAGGTCCTGTGGAACAGGTGGTGCAGCATCCCAAGGAGGATTACACCAAGCTGTTGGTAGCCTCTGTCAGTTCCCGGTCTACTCCGGAGCCCATTCCAGCCGATCAACCCGTGCTGTTGAAGGTGGAACACCTGAAAAAATATTTCCGTATCAATGACGAAATCAAAAAACAGAAAAACCTCACCTTGAAGGCGGTGGACGATGTCTCTTTCCAATTGCGCCAGGGAGAGGTCCTGGGTATTGTAGGAGAGTCGGGCTGCGGCAAGTCTACCCTGGTGAATACCATCCTGAACCTCTTTGAGCCCACCGAGGGCAAAGTCTACTTTGAGGGAGTGGATGTATTTGAGGAGGGAAAGAAAAACAAAAACGCCTTTAAGAAGAATGTACAAATTGTTTTTCAGGATCCCTACTGGTCCCTAAATCCTCGTTGGCTCATTAAGGACATCGTGGCCGAACCCTTGGATGTGTACGAAAAACTCAGCGAGAACCAGCGTTTGGCCCGTGTAAAAGAATTGCTCGCCATGGTTGGCATGGATGAGGACGCCTGCTTTAAGTATCCCCATGAATTTTCCGGCGGTCAGCGCCAGCGGGTGGCCATTGCCCGCTCTCTGGCTTCCAATCCCAAATTGGTAGTACTGGACGAACCTACCAGTTCTATTGACGTTTTCAGTCAAGCCCAGATTTTGGAATTGATTCAGGATCTTCGCCGCCGTTTCAATCTAACCAACATCCTTATTAGCCATGACCTGGGAGTGGTTCACGAGCTATCCAACCAAATTGCTGTGATGTATCTGGGCCACATTGTAGAATTTGGCCCAGCGGAGGAAGTCTTCCGCCATCCCCGCCATCCCTACACTCAGGCGCTATTTGACTCTATCCCCAGCGTTGACACCATCGGAATTGACAGTCTGAAAACATTGGAGGGACAGATTCCCAGCCCCATCAATCCTCCCAGTGGCTGCCCGTTCCATACACGCTGTTCCCGTGCCTGTCCCGACTGCGCCCAGCGCGTACCTGCGCACACCATGGTACAAGAGGGCCACATGGTCTGTTGCCTGCTTTTTGAAGCAGGGGGACCGGAGGCCCAACCATGAAGCCGCGGATAGGGCTGATCACTATGGGCAGCCGAGACAACCGCCCCTTTTGGCAGGATCTGATTGACCGCTTGGAACCGGAACTTGCTGTAGAGATGGTTGGCGTACTGGACGGCCAAACCCAGGAGGAGATTACCCAAAATTTCTCCTTTGCCCCCGGTGAAAACTACATTGTTACCGAGATGCCCTGGGGAGGCACCGTTCACATCAGTGAAGAAAAAGCCAAGGGAGTTGTCACCCACCTGGCAGGAAAGCTGTTTGCCTCTGGGGTACGCTGCGTTCTGGTGTTGTGTACCGGCGATTTTAATCGTCCGCAAGACACTCAGGGTGGATTGTTTCTACTGCCAGAAGATTTACTTTTTGGACTGCTCAGCGGTCTAAAGCAAAAACAGCTGGGCTTTCTTGTTCCAGAACCGGATCAGATTCCCAGTTCCCTTAAACAGTATTCCGCCCTCAACCCCATCATTAAGGCCGCCTCCCCATACGGCCCCATGGAGGCCCTAGCTGCTACCGCCGCTCAGTTCCGTACCGAGCCGGTGGATGTGGTGGTTACCGACTGCATGGGCTTTACAGCCGAGATGGGACAATTGGTGGCCAGAGAGAGCGGGAAAGCGGTATTGGTTCCCCGACTCGTTCTCCCAAAACTGATAAAAGCCCTTTTGCTACAGCAATAAATACCTGCGGCAACTGCCGCCATCTGAAAGGATTGGAGCAGCCATGGAGATACTCTCCCACCAAGAACTGGTTGATATTGTATACGGTGCCGCCATCTACGGCACTGGCGGCGGCGGCAGTCTGACCGTCGGTCTCGAACTCATTGAGGATGCCCTGGCCCAGGGGAAAGAATTTAAACTCGTCACGTTCCAGGACCTTTCGGAAGACGATGTCATCGGCACGCCTTATAGCTGCGGGGCGATCAGCCCCATTTCCCCCGAAGAAAAGGCCAAATATGCCCGCCTGCCAGATCATGAAAAGGACCATTACAACATGGCACTGGAGCAGATGGAGCGCTTTTTAGGCAAACCGGTTAAAGCGGTCATCAGCACCGAATTGGGCGGTGGAAACACAGCAAAAGCTATGTATGTAGCTGCCACTGCGGGAAAATATATTCTTGACGCCGACCCTGCCGGGCGCAGCGTCCCTGCTCTGCAGCATTCCACATACTGCATTCACAATATTCCCATCTGCCCAATCAGTGTTATGAATCAATTTGGGGAGGGCGCTGTCTTTACCCATGTCTATGACGACCAGCGGGCGGAAGATCTGGTCCGCGCCCTTGCCATGGTCAGTCAGAACCACATTGCAGTGGTGGACCATGTAAATACCGCCGGCGTATTGAAAAATGCCGTCATCCAGGGCGCCGTTACCCAGGCAGGCCGCGTTGGAAAAGCGTTCCGCTTGGCCAAGGAATCCGGCAGTGACTATGCTCAGGCCTGTGCCCAAGCTGGCGGCGGGAAAATGGTCTTCCGCGGTGTGGTAACCTCCAATGATTGGGGTACTCAGGGCGGATATACCGTGGGTACCCGGGTACTTTCCGGTACTGGGGCATTTCAAGGCCATACCCTAAAAATCTGGTATCAAAACGAGAATATTCTCGCTTGGCTGGATGACCAACCCTGGATTACCGCTCCCGACCTGATTTGTCTGTTTAATGAGGACGAGGACCTTCCCCAACTCAATCCCTATGGGGATGCCGGCACCCATCAATCGGTGATTTGCCTGCCCGCTCCAGCAGACTGGACGACACCACGTGGCCTGGAATTGTTTAGCCCGCGGTTTTTTGGCTTTGATATAGACTATCAACCCTTCTTTGGGAGGTGACAGGCATTGGAGGACCTATACTCCCTCATTGACCAGCGCAGCACCTGTCGCGCCTATAAGCCAGACCCCATCGATCCTCAGGTTCTAAATCGAGTATTGGCTGCCGGGTGTAAAAGCCCTTCCAGCGGAGGCTTTCAGGCCATCAGTATTGTGAAAATTACAGATGCAGAAAAGCGCAAACAGCTGGTCGCATTCAGCCGCGGGCAGCAATTCATTGCGACCGCTCCAGTGAGTCTGGTCTTTTGCGTAGACTACCACCGAATGGCTCAGGTTATGGAATTGGAACCAGCCCCACTCCCTCTCCCCCGCCAATTTAAAAATTTGATGATGGGCTGCGTAGATGCCGCCATCTGTGCTCAGACTATGGCACTGGCTGCACAGGCAGAGGGGTTAGGCAGCTGCTACAATGGAAATATTCTAAATGTAGCCGATCAATTGACCCGGATGCTAGACCTTCCTGATCTAGTCTATCCCGTGGTAATGCTTACTTTAGGCTGGCCCAAAACCGTTCACCGCCAGCCCCCCAAATATCCACCTGATGTGCTGGTGCATGACAACCAATACCAACAGCGCCCGTCCAAGCAACTTTATGATGCCTACCGCAAGCAAAATCGCTGGCAGAAGTTACCTGCCAAACCAGAATGGGTTGCCGCCTGTTGTGACACCGCACGCCGACTCCACGGTTCCGATTATGCCCAAGCTGTGGCACAAGATATCGCCAAAAAAGGATATCTTGGCCCTTATCAGTATTGGTTTGGCTGCTATTATTCTCAAGAGCCGGACTTTTTGTCCAATCAGGATTACTGGTCCTATTTCCAAGCCCGTGGATTTACTTGGTTTGACAAGGAAGGAGACGATGAAGGATGCGAATTTTAAACCGAGACGACTTAATGAATATTTTATATGGCTGTGCCATCCTTGGAACAGGCGGTGGCGGCAGTCTTACAGAAGGGATCGAACTCATTGACGAAGCGCTGTCTCAGGGTAAGACGTTCCGTCTGGCTGATTTTGACGATCTGGCTCCTGACGATATGATTGGCACACCTTATGGTTGTGGTGCCATCAGCCCCCTCACCGAGGAGGAAAAGCAAAAATATGCCCGTCTGCCCGAAGCCAAGGAAAACTTTTATATTCTGTGTATGAAGCAGATGGAACAATTTTTAGGCAAGGAACTCAAGGCCGTGATTAGCACCGAACTGGGTGGCCACAATACTGCCTCCGCCCTCTACTGCGGTGCTATGGCAGACAAGTGCATTATGGACGGTGACCCTGCCGGACGCAGTGTTCCCGCTCTGCAGCACTCCACCTATTTTCTCCACAACATACCCATGTGTCCCATGAGCGTTATGAATAAGTTTGGCGAGGGTGCCGTATTCACCAACGTCTATGACGATGTACGGGGAGAGGATTTGGTACGCGCCCTGGCCGTGGTCAGTCAGAATATCATTGCTGTCATGGACCACGTGAATACCGCTCAAGTTCTGAAAGATGCCGTCATCCGTGGTGCCATTTCCCAAGCGGAAGCCATTGGAAAGGCCTTTCTTACCGCCAAAGCTTCCGGACAAGATTTTGCCGCTGCTGTAGCCCAGGCCGGTCAGGGCAAGGCTATGTTCCAGGGTGTGGTCACCGAAAGCACCTTTGAGACCCGAGACGGTTATACCTTTGGAGATACGGTAATCCAGGGAACCGGATCCTATGAAGGTCATACTTTGCGGGTTTGGTATCAAAATGAAAACATCATCAGTTGGCTGGATGGGGAGTTTTATGTCACAGTCCCCGACCTCATCTGTCTATTTGACCTAGATGAGCAGATGCCTCAGTTGAACCCATACGCCCGCGAAGGGGAACACGTAGCAGTCGTAGCCTTGCCCGCCCCCGAGCAGTGGACCACCCCCAGAGGTTTGGAGGTCTTTGGGCCTCGATCCTTCGGTTATGATGTCGACTACACTCCGTTTTGTTGAAAGCGAGGAGAATCCAATATGCATGACAACCAAGAGATGCTCTCCAAACTGGGAGAACTGATCGCAATCAACAGCGTGGCCTGGGTAGATCCTACCCCCCAGGCTCCCTATGGCTCCGGCCCCGCTGCAGCACTGGACTATATGTTGGGGCTGTGTGCCAAGCTGGGATTTCGCGTAAAGAACTGTGACGGTCATGTGGGCTGGGCGGAAATTGGCCAGGGAGACGAGATGGTGGGCATTTTGTGTCACCTGGACGTGGTCCCTGCCGGAGAGGGGTGGAACTATCCTCCCTTTGCACTCACCATTCAGGATGGTCGGGCCTATGGCCGCGGCGTCACCGACGATAAGGGTCCCGCTATGTGCTGCGTCTATGCCATGAAAGACCTGCTGGACGCCGGAAAACCAACAAAACGGCGCATTCGCATTATCTTTGGCCTAAGCGAGGAGGGCGGAGACTGGGATGATATGGCCTACTATACCGCCCATGAAGAACGGCCTGTATTCGGTATCACCCCCGATGCTGATTTCCCCGCCATATATGGAGAGAAAGGAATCTTATCGTTTGAGTTGCGTATGCCGCTAGCGCAAAGTGGCCTGGTGTCCGCTCAAGGAGGCAGCGCCGCCAATGTGGTTCCAGCCCGCTGCCAGGCGACCTATTTGGATGAACATGGAAATCCAGTCACCCTTGAGGCCCAAGGCAAAGCTGCCCATGCCAGTACCCCTGAGGATGGTCAAAACGCCATCTCCGCTCTCATGGAGCAGTTGGCCCAGGTACCCGGTCTGCACAGTTCCTTTGTAGACTTTTATCAGACCTATATCGGCTGGGACTACAACGGTGGAAAAATGGGCTGTGGTTTAGAGGATGAAAAGAGCGGCAAACTCACTCTTAACGCAGGTGTACTCAAAGTAGAAGACGAAGACCTCGTCCTCATTCTTAATGTGCGCAATCCTGTAACCTTCTCGAAAGAGGATGTGCTGACCCCCGTACAAGCTGCTGCCGCCACCTGCGGTATGTCTGTGACCCTGACGGAAAACAATCCCCCCATCTACATGGACAAGAACGGGCCGGTAATTTCCGCACTTTTGGAAGTTTATCGCCAGGCTACTGGCGACCTAGAGCATCAGCCCACCGTCATTGGCGGTGGCACTTATGCCCGTGCCATGGATAATATTGTCGCCTTTGGCCCCATGCTGCCTGGCCGAGAATTAACGGAGCATATGGAAAATGAATATGCGTTGGTAGAGGATCTGTTTTTATGCCGCACCATCTACCGCAACGCACTGGAAAAATTGGCGGAGGAGCTTTGATATGAACGAAGAATTACAAATTGCCGCAAAAAAGCTGATTGAGGAAATTTTTGCAGTTAAACCAGGTGAGACGGTTACCATTACCACCGATTATGACAGCAACATGCAGGTCACTCGCGCGGTGGCTGACGCAGTACAGGCCGCTGGCGCCCTGCCTATGATTCTTCAATGCCCCACCCCCCGCAGCGTAGGCAAAGCCGCTGATCCCGACCTGCCCATTGAAGCCATGACTGCTGCTCTAAGTGCCACGGATGTGTGGATTGAATTTAACCATCAATGGCTACTCTATTCCACCCCATTTGAACGTGCCAGTCAAGTCAACAAGAAGCTTCGCTATATGTGCCTGGTCGATTTTAATGAGGATCTGCTCATCCGTACAGTAGGCCACGTGGACACCCCTAAGCTCCAGGTCTTTATGCGGAAAGTTGCCCAGCGCACTGCCCAAGCCCACACCATGCGGGTAACGACTCCTGCTGGTACTGACGTTTCTTTTGAAATTGACCCGATCCATTATGTAGCTTGCGACTGCGGGGATGCCTCTTTCCCCGCCGTACATATGCTCACTGGACAAATTAACGTTGTCCCCCGCTTTGGCAGTATTCAGGGCACGATTGTCTTTGATGGCTGCGTCACCCCACCTTTTGCTCGGGTACCCGATGCTCCCATCCGCCTCACCGTAAAAGACGGCGTCATTGAGTCGATTGAGGGCGGCGAGGATGCCAAGGCGTACCAGGCCTATCTGGAGGAATTCCATGACCCCGGAATGTTCAAAATGGCCCATATCGCTTATGGTTTTAACCCCGGTGCACAGCTGACCGGCAACATTGTGGAAGATGAACGCGTCTGGGGCGCCACGGAATGGGGAATCGGTTATGTGAGCAACATTGACGCCCCTCCCTGTGGCCAAGACGCTGTCAGCCATTCCGACGGCATCTGCCTGCGCTCTACCGTCTGGCTGGATGGACAGTGTATCATGAAAGAAGGCGTCATTGTAGACGAGGAACTGTGTGCCTTGGACCCCACGGTGTAAAAGGAATCCCTTTCCACATATTTCTCCGAAACATTGCAATCGCATTATCAATATTCAATTATGAAAAAAGGACACGACTTAAGTCGTGTCCTTTTTCCTCTTTACACAACGAGTGCTTTCGCCTTTCTGCGCGTTATATCGACAATCCGATTTCGCTGACAGAGTCCCTATAACAACTTCTTTGCCGGCTTTCCAGGCGAAAGCCTGTTTTAATCTGTATTGCCTCGGATTAGAAAAGGCGCTTCGCTCCCTGTGTGGAATTTATGTTGAAATTGCCAGCACACGAGCCGGGTTTTTCACTAGCATGTCGTTTATTGCATCCTTTGAAATCCCCACAGTTTCCAGTAGCGGAACAAAATCGGTTAACAGATAAGAAATCCCTTTCGCAATATACCCTCTCTTTTTCATGTAATATGCTTGCCAGACATTTCTCCCTGCATCCATGGAAAGCAAAATCTGCTTCTGGTATCCGCGCTCAACCAACCAGAGAATGGAATTGGCCAGTTCCTGCTCGCTTCCCCACTGGGGACGATCGGCTCCCTCAAATGCAAGGCATGCTCCCATGTCCAACAGACGCTGATAATAATATACATCTCTCATTTTATTTGTATGGCAGAGCACCACTTTTTCCAAGTTTGCCCCATGTTCCTTCAGAAACTGTAATGTTTCCAGCCCCATTGTTCCCATCTCTGTATGAGTGGAAATACAAGCCCCACACTCTTTTTGTACATCCGCTGCCAGCCACAGGGCATTTTGCTCAAAAGGTGTTATCGCCTGCATACTAGTCCCTGCTTTTATGACGCCTGCCTTCGCCGAAGTCCGCTCCACAATTGGCCCTGCATAGCTGTACCGATCCATTCCTTCTGTAACTTCACGCACAAGCAAATCCACCAGATCTCCATGAGAATATAGCAAACTCCAGTGACTGCGGTTATCGTAGAGGCTTCCTTTGTGAAAGCCGGTAGCCATGACTAAATGCGCCCTGCCTCGGAATCGTTCCGCAATCTGTAACATACTTGGAACATCTCTCCCACAACCAAGTGGATCCATTAACACCATAGATTTCCCACCTGCTGCAAGATAACTATCCAATTCCTCACAAGCCGCTTCTACATCGCTCATATCATACCAGGGGTTTAAGTCCAATTCTGGCCCACTACTACGAATCAGATGCTCATGGGCATCACATACTCCAAACTCTTCTGGAAGAATATCACCCAAAATGGTTCGTATTACTGGCATATAAATCACCTATTTCTTTGAACAACATCGAATTTTTTCGTAAGTACCACTGATCATTTCACTTCATGCAACTCGGACATATTACTACATGGTAGCCCCATTTCCACCCTAATTGTATCGTCCCCCCTTGCGTTTGTCGAATATATGTTGTAGCATATTTAATATTCCCTGCAAGGCATATTCACGTTGTTTGCAGCCAAATACTTTGGAAGGGGACATCTCCATATGCAAGTTACATATTCCAACTACGAATATTTTTTAGCGGTTGTAGACTGTGGAAGCATTACCAAAGCAGCGGAAAAGCTTTATATCTCTCAGCCTTCTTTGACCAAATATATAAGCCGTTTGGAAGCCAATTTAGGGACCGAATTGTTTGATCACAGAAGGAAACCCTTGGTTCTATCAGAAGCAGGGCAAGTCTACTATAACTATTTGCGGTCAATTCAGAAACTAGATGCGTCTATGGCAAAAAAATTGCAGGAGATTAAAGACAAACAGGAAAAGCAAATTACCATTGCTGTGGGAAGCTATTTTGCATCGTACCTGTTTCCGCATGTGATTTTAAATTTTCAGCGTGACAATCCGAATATCAACCTGCGCGTAATCGCGGGCGACGATTTATTTTGTTACCATATGGTTTTAGCTGGCACCGCACACCTCGGATTACTATTTCAGCCTATGAATTATAAAAAGGTGCAACATCAACTTGTGGCTCAAGAACCTATCTACCTATTTTGCCGCGCTGACCACCCCGCACTATCCAAAATTCCAAGCGATCCAGAGATTTTACAAAGCCAATCAATTGACCTGACCCAATTAAAACATGAGACTTTTTTTGTGCCACAACCGGGACTGACCCTGAATAAGTTGTCTTATAAAGTCTTTCGCCATTATAAAATCAGGCCAAATCATCTGGTTACTGTGCCCAATGTGCAAAGCGCTGTCAACCTTGCCAGTATCGGGGAAGGATTTTGCTTTGTTCCCGGTTCCATCATCAAAACTAATTTTTATTCCCAAAACAACCGCTTCTACCCGGTTTGCACCCCACCACTATCCTGCCCACTTGGAATTATCTATTCCAAATCTTCTGTATTAACCAACAGCATGCAAAAACTAATTGACTGTATTCAAACTTTTTTCTTTCCGTTTGCTTCCTCTCTTTCCTCTGCAAAACCATAGTTCTTCCGGGCACTTCTCCTGTGTTCAATGCCCATGCATCTTTCCTGTTTTTCCTGCTAAAAAACGGGAACCGGACAAAGAGTTTTCCTTGTCCGGTTCCCGTTATATCACTTCCACTTTGTATACAGTAGGATGCATCTTTTGAGCGACGATTCTAAGTATTTGGCTTGGAAACAATCTGCGTCCAAAGAAATCGCCTACTTTCAATTCACTGCAGCTTCCTCACCTTTCCAGCTTCTTGTCATAACGCATGCAATTGCTATGGCACACACACCGGCCACCAATTTTCCGATAATCATGGGGGTAATCATCTCTGGTTCTACCCCGGCAGTAAATCCCAAATGATCTCCTAAGGCAGCGGTAGCGGGTACCAACCACGCAACATTGATGACTTTCCCACGCCGGCTCATATTCTTGATCATACCGTAAACGGGAACAGAATTTGCCAAAGTAAAAATTAGCCCACCGGCAGAAACTGCATCAATCCCCAGCAGTTTCCCAAATGCTTTTAATGCTTTGTTCAAAATCCGTGTAAGCAATTCCAAAACCGGGAGGATACCACACAGGACAATAACCACATACGCCACAATCTCCATACCGGCCAACATCGTATCCGCACTTTCAAAAAATGGAACTGCCACCCCTGTTAAATGCGTAAAAGAACCAATCATAATACCCACAATGGCCACCCAGCCGATAAAGGTTCCGAAAGCGCCTGCTCCTTTGTTCATAGCTTCTGGCGCAAACTTCAGTCCTAAAATTAACAAAAGGGAAAAGAGGATAATAGGGACGTTGTTCACCAACACTTTGCCTGCCTCAAATCCAGCAGCAATTCCTCCTACTACACTCCCGATTGGCACTGTGATCAAACCTACCAGCAAGCCTTGATAAAAATAAGGACGATCCTCTTTCTCAATCATCCCAAGTCCCACTGGGAGAGAAAACACCAGTGTGCACCCCAACATTGCGGCGGTAATGCAGCCAGACATCAGACCAATCTCTTGATCCTGAGCCAGTGACATAGCCAACGAATATCCACCCATGTCATTGGCAATGACCGATGCAGCCATTGCCGGGTCCGCATGCATCAGACTAAACACTGGGATCAGGACCGGCTGTAACCAATTCGCCAGTACCGGCGCTAATACCACGATACCGGCTACTGCCAAAGCCAGTCCACCCATTGCGTTGAATCCATCGTCAAATTTTTCGCCCAGTCCAAATCGATTCCCCAACAGCTTATCTACACCGCCCAGGATAACACCGATTGCAACTACCCAGAGAATGATATCATTAAATGTCACGGAACGACACCTCCTCAATTTATTGCGGGAACGCCTGGAATTCAACTTTAAGGTAACGAAACCATCTTTATCTGTGCGTTTCCCCTCATTTCAGGAACACAGAAGTTTCTACTACACTGTTTTCCTGCAAACGCGAAAAATTAAATTAGAAATGAGACTTATTCCTGCCGTTTCTCAGCCTCACGCTGGGCGCTGGCAATTAAATCCACTCCAGTTCCCGCAAGGTCCGCAATCAACACTTGGTGCATTTGAATAGGGGCCTGAAAGACCGATGAGCGAATCACTTCCATACACGCAAATAGCCGATCTTTCGGGACCGGTCCTGATGTCCGGGCTGCCAGCAGTGGCTCAGATGTGTTTTCCACCCGCACCACAGCAGTTAGAATCCGAACCGGGCGGACAAACTCGCTACGGGCATATTTCTCTCCCCGAGGGCAACCATATCCCGTGACTTTCTCAATGGTAGCTCCCTCTCCTGTCACCTGGATATGGCATCCCATAGGACATACTGTACAGATGATTTCCTGTTCCCGCACCGTTATTTCGCCTCCTCAACTGCTATGACCAGTTCTTTGTCTGCCAAATTGCCCGCATCCAAATCTAAATGTTCCATCTCTCCAGGGCTTACGCGGGGCACCGTCTTTTCCACCACAATTTGCCCCTCACTCCGAGCCGTTAATCGAACCTTGCCGCCCGGAGCCGACACGCGGAAATACAGCCGTGCTGGGCACTCCCCTTCAAATACGGCAATTCGCTGCGGACATACATACCGAATCCCTTGCCCTGCTGTACAGCGGACCTGACCCAGCACCGCAGGTCTCTGTCCCATTGCATAGCGGGCTGCCGCCGCTCCAGCCAGTTGGCTTTCCTGAGACACGTTATCTGCTAGATCGTTGACATGGACCACGTTTCCGCAAGCAAATACTCCAGGGCGAGATGTCTGCATCGTCTGATCTACTTCTGGGCCATTGGTGACGGGATTGATCTGTATTCCAGCTGCACGCGTCAACTCATTTTCCGGAATCAACCCTACCGATAAAAGCAGGGTATCGCAGGGAATAAATTGTTCCGTCTCCGGCAAGGGACGCCGGTTTTCATCCACCTTGGCCACCCAAACGCCCTCTACACGCCGCTCTCCCACCACTCGGGTTACCGTGTGCTTCAACATCAGGGGGATAGAAAAATCGTCCAGGCACTGCACCTTATTGCGTGTCAGCCCAGCCAGGTAGTCCATAATTTCCACCACTGCAACTACCTTCGCCCCTTCCAAGGTCATGCGGCGGGCCATGATCATCCCGATATCCCCCGATCCTAAGATGACCACCTGTTTCCCTACCATTTCATTCTGACGGTTCATCAAACGCTGGGCAGTCCCGGCCGTATATACACCGGCTGGCCGCGTGCCAGGAATGCGCAGCTGGAACCGAGTCCGCTCCCGACATCCCATGGCTAGGATTACAGCCCCAGCTTTGATATGTACCACTCCGTTTGTCGGGTTACTGCAAATGAGTCCCCCTTCTTCTGGCAAGCTGAGCACCATACTGTCCAACAACCAGTCTACACCTAACTGCTTAATCTGTTGGACAAACCGATCCGCATACTCCGGTCCCGTCAACTCTTCTTTAAAATACGACAGTCCAAATCCAGCATGAATACACTGTTGGAGAATTCCACCTGGGGCACAGTCCCGCTCAACGATAACCACCCGTTCCGCACCTTGCTGTCTGGCGGCTACTGCGGCAGCCAATCCTGCCGGGCCCGCACCTACAATGGCTACATCATACGTCATTTCACGCATTCTTCTCCCCCACTTCCTCCCGGACCAGGCCAGTCAACATATAGGAGCCCACTCGGTTTTTTTCTATCTCTGTCACCGGAACCTTCCACTCTCGTGCCAAAATCTCCAGTACCTTCGGTCCGCAAAAACCTCCCTGACACCGTCCGGTTCCTGCCCGTACACGTCGTTTAACCGCATCTACAGTCCGTGCCCCAACGGGACGGTGAATGGCCTGCACAATTTCCGCCTCCGTCACAGTCTCACAGCGACAGACAATTCGTCCGTAAAGCGGATCTTCTGCAATCAGCTGTGCTTGCCGCTCGGGACTGGCTGTGGCAAATTTCTCAATTCCTTTTCGACGTGGCTCAAACGCAAAATTCCGCTCCAGTCGAACACCCGCATCCTGGAATTGCTTTACCACATACTTGGCAATTCCCAAACTGGTAGAAATTCCTGTGGAGCGGACCCCGGATATTCCGAAATACCCCTTTGTTGCCCGCCCAAACCCAATATGGAATCCAGCCGGAATTCGATTGGGGCGCAAACCGCAGTATTGGGTGATGGTATCTTGTACACGGATATTGGGAACCAGCTGCTTGCAGTCCCGTTCAACGCCCTCCAATTCCTCTGCTGTAACACTATGGTCTTCTTTATCTTCTAGATCTTCCGCAGTAGGCCCAAGCAACATGTTTCCGTGAATGGTTTGCAGCAAAAGTTTTCCACGCGTCTCCGGAGTAGGGATCGGATAGACAATGTGAG
This sequence comes from Lawsonibacter sp., assembly GCA_050943895.1. GTDB lineage: Bacteria > Bacillota > Clostridia > Oscillospirales > Oscillospiraceae > Lawsonibacter. The sequence continues at coordinate 35,950 of JBMNQA010000003.1, read as the reverse complement.
AGGTCTTCACCGGCGTATTCTTATCCAGAATAAAAAATTGTCCCTTCCGGGGCTTTACCACAAAGTCGTCCCCTTCTCCCACCATATTTGCAATTACATCGCAAAAAAGCCCCGCAGCATTGATGACATAGGTGGTTTCAATTCTCCCTTGAGTTGTTTCCACCGCCGTGACGCAGCCCTGCTCTGTCACAATATCCTTTACTTCTGCGTTGAGTAAAAACTGAACTCCATTTTCTGCCGCATTTTCTGCCTGCGCCACTACAAATAGGAACGGATCAATAACAGCGTCCCGTGGAATATACAATCCACCCAATAAATTGGGGTTTATCTCAGGTTCCATCTCCAAAATTTGTTGGGGAGAGAGATATTCTACGTCATAGACATGGTTTGCATAGGCATCGTTATAGATTTGAGGCAGAATCTCCAGCTGCTGTTTGGTTATGGCCGGCATCAGGGCCCCACACACACGAAATGGGACATCCAACTCCTCTACCACACGCTCCACCATAGCTCGGGCTGCCAAGCAGAGTTGAGACTCCAGGGTATTGGGGGGGCAATCAAAACCGCTGCAAATAATGGAACTGTTGGACTTTGACGCATCTCCACCCACATCGTCCCGTTTGTCTACAACGATTACTTCAACCTGATACTTAGCCAATTCCCGTGCAATCGCAGTTCCTACCGCTCCTGCGCCGATGATGACAATATCCGCTTTGTAATTCATGAAAATCAACTCCTGTTACCGGTTGGGAATTTCCCATGCTTTGGCCCGCTCCACCGCACGGTGCCACTGCTCGAGACGATACTCTCGCTCCGTCTGACTCATTTTCGGCTCATAGTGGCTGGCCAGTTTCCAACAGCTGCGAACATCCTGTATACTGCTAAACTCTCCCACGGCTAGTGCTGCTAAAAATGCCGCTCCATATGCCGTCATTTCGGTTACCACTGGAACATCTACCGCTGTCCCTAAAATATCGGCCTGGAATTGCATGAGGAACTTGTTTACCACGGGACCGCCATCTGCTTTCATCACTGAAAAATCATATCCGGAGTCTTTCTTCATTACCTGGGCGTTATCATAAACCTGGAATGCGATACTCTCCAATGTGGCCCGGACAATTTGTTCTCGGGTGGTACCGCCGGTAATCCCAATCATCATTCCGCGGGCATATTGATCCCAGTGGGGTGCCGCCAGTCCTGAAAAGGCCGGGACAAAGTATAATCCTCCGGTATCTGGAATCGATGCGGCAATGCTCTCCGTCTCCGCCGAATTCCAAATAATCCGCAGTTTGTCCCGTAGCCACTGAATGGCTGCCCCTGCTATGTAAACGCCTCCATCAAATGCATAGTTGATCTTTTGGTCCACCTGCCAGGAAGAGACGGTGATCAGCCCATTTTTGGAGTAACGGACAGTGTCGCCCAGGTTAATGTACATAAAGCAACCTGTACCGTAAGTAGTTTTAATATCTCCCTGATCCAGGCACCCCTGTGCCAACATTGCAGCTAGTGCATCCGTAATACAGGCCGCAACTGGTACTTTCGCTCCAAAGAATGTCTCTGGTGTGGTATATCCATACACCTGACTGGAGTTTGAAATTGTTGGCAGAATTTCCTGTGGAATATTGTAAATATCCATCAGTTCCGAATCCCATATTCCCTGCTTGAGATTCATCATCATAGTACGGGATGCTGTACTTGTATCGGTAATAAATGCCTCTCCTCCGGTAAATTTCCAAATCAGCCACGCATCCAGCGTCCCCGCCATGATCTCTCCCTTTGCAATTCGATCCCGTACTCCATCTACATGGTCCAAAATCCATTTAATCTTTGTGGCAGAAAAATATGCATCTGGCCCTAATCCGGTCTTTTCTGTAATCACGGCGCCATACTTTTCATTCAATTCATCGGCATATTCCGCGGTGCGCCGGTCTTGCCATACCAACGCATTATAGACTGGCTGCCCGGTTTTTTTATCCCAAACCATGCAGGTTTCTCCTTGGTTATCAATCCCAATGGACACTACCTGCTCCGGCTTTGCCCCAACCTGACGAAGCACTGCTGCTACCGCTGTTTGAATTGCGTTCCAAATTTCTACTGGATCATGCTCTACCCATCCAGGATTTGGGTAAATTTGAGTGTGTTCGATGTTTTTTGTGGCTACTACATCCCACTTTTCATCAATCAGAAGTGCTGTACTCCCCGTTGTCCCCTGGTCAATCCCCAAAAAATACCGTTTCACTTTGCGACGCCTCCTTATCAAAATATTGTCATAATATATGACCAATTTATGATAACTTTCTTTTCTTTAATACTATATTCTTTTACATCATATTGTCAATACAGCAAAAAAATATAAATTTTCTTTTTCTTTTTGACCGTTTTCAACAAACAGAGGCCTCTACCTCCTCTTTTTTCCCTTTTCTTGACAACTAACAACCTGTCATTATAATTAAGATAATGGGATTTATCGTTTGTATTTCATCAATCTGTCCCATGGAGGGCGTTATGAAAGATAAAAGGCAAAATGAAATTTTAAAATTGTTACTCATGGAGCAAAGCCTTAAAACAGAGTACCTTTCCGCCCATTTTGGGGTTTCCATTGAGACCATTCGCCGGGATATCAATGCATTGGAGCAAGCTGGGCTTGTGCGAAAAGTATACGGAGGAATCAGTTTAGTATCCAATTCTATGCGCATGACAACTTTGGAAAATTGGAATGTGCGGCTCACTCGTTTTCAAACAGAGAAAATTAAAATTGCCACCCGTGCAGTGGATATGATCAAAGACAACTCCGTTATTGCTCTAGACATTGGCACTACCACCTATGAGTTGGCTCAACTATTGGCAGCAAAAAAGGGCCTGTCCATCATTACAAATTCCCTTCTGATTGCCAGTGATCTCTCGCAAAATACCTCCCACAAAATTTACTGTGTGGGCGGAATGGTAATGGCAAACGAAGCTGTCACCAGTGGTATTTTTGCTCGCATGTTTTTAGATAACTTTGCCTGCATTGACTTATTTGTTGGGAGTGCCGATGGCATCACCCCCAAAAACGGCATTACAGAATACAGCGAAGCAGTTGTAGATGTAAAACGCCAACTGCTGCAGCGTGCAAAGCGAAACATTATTTTAGTAGACCATAGTAAATTCGGAAAGGAAGCTCTATTTGTCTCCTGTCCAATGCAAGATGTCGACACACTGATCACCGACGGAAAAGCTCCCAAAAAGGATCTGGACATGATTCAAAAGCTTGGAGTTGACATTATTGTTGTTCCATAATTATCAGAAAACAAACTGTTTCCATTCCAGGTTATAGCCGTGAAATAGTTTCATTTTTATTGCCTTGCCCCTATGCTTTTAATCTTTGTTTGTTCGCCTATCAACAAAATAAAATGCAAGACACATGTTGGGAAGTCCCAACAACGTGTCTTGCATTTTAACTTTTGTTTCCTTCTATTCTTTTGTCAGAAGTACATGGTTCCCTGTTCTTTACGGCTCATCCAACCAATGCAGCGCAAACTGTACCATTGTGGCCGTCCCGGTCCAAAAACCGGACTCGTTAAGCATAAACTTCGGGTGATGATGGGGATAATCTCGCTCGTCGCCAAATGTAGCCCCATGGAGGAAGTAGAGAGAAGGTACTAGATCGGCAAACCGCGCAAAATCTTCTCCCGTGGGATTGACTGTTGTAATTTCCCGCAGCTGACCTTCTTCCAACACAGCCGGCACAACACGCAAAAACCTGTTTAACATATCCGGATTGGTCTCTGTACTCATCAGATCAAACACTTTTCCAACCTCTACACTCCCTCGGAGCCCCTGTGCCACTGACTGGAAAATATCGCAAATTCGCTGGTAGTAGAATTTCTGGTCTGCTTTATTATCCGAACGTAAGGATCCCTCCACATAGCAGGTCTCTGGGATAATATTGTTCCGTACGCCTGCTTCTATCTTGCAGACCGCCGCAATGACCGTTTTGGATGGGTTGCGTTCCCGACTTAAAATGGCTTGCATCTGGGTAATCGCACTGGCCGCCATAAAAATTGGATCAACGCCCTCATGCGGTGTAGCCACATGTGCCCCTTTTCCATGAAATTTTGCCCAGAACGCCGTAATATTAAAGGACATATCTCTTGCCGCCCAGCCAATTTCTCCGCTTTTTAATTCTGGGGCTAGGCTTCCGGTATGAAGAGCAATCATCGCATCAATATGCGGATTTTCCATAACACCATCCGCAATCATTGCCTTCGCTCCCCCATCCCCCTCTTCATAGGGCTGAAAGACCATTTTTACAGTTCCAGCTAGTTCCGAACGATTTTCATATAAAATCTTCGCGGTAGCCAGTGCCATGGCTGTGTGCGCATCATGGCCGCAGGCGTGCATATTCCCATTGGTAGACGCAAAAGGAAGCCCGGTTTCTTCCCGGATAGGCAGTCCGTCGCAGTCGGCCCGAATTCCCAGGCATTTCCCCGGTTTCGCTCCCCGGATAATTGCAACAACTCCACTTCCACCAATTCCGCTTTGAATCTCTTCAATTCCCATCTTTTTCAGTTCACGGACAATTATTTTTTCTGTTTCAAAGGTCTCATTGCGCAATTCTGGAATTTGATGCAATTCTCTGCGCCAAGCCACAATCTGGTCTTGCATCCCCCGCGCAACTTCTTTTACGTTGACTGCCATCTCGATTCGCTCCTTTTTCTTTTCCACAAAGGGCCACTTTTCCATTAAAATGGGCCAATTGCTACTGTCGCTGCGATAAAGATCATAATACAGCCCAGTATGGTCAACCCCATAAACCATTTCCAGAAGAACTTTAGCCACTGCGTAAAGCTGACACCAGCCAGAGCCAGGCATGCCAATAATGTCCCATTCGTTGGGAAGAGCACATTGGATAGGCCATCCCCAAAGTTAAACGCCAAAACAACCGTCTGCTGAGAAATATTGACTAAATCTCCAACCGGGGAAAAAATAGGAATTACCACCGAAGCCTGACCAGAAGCCGAAATAATAAAGAAATTAAAGTGTTGCTATGAAAACAAAATTTTTGGCGTAAAATTTTTTAATGAACTGAGCAAAATTTTCATCAGGAATAAGTGCATCCTTCCGCAACAACGAGGTTGTGATAGAGAACCATCATATCAAAAACTAACACGCAATACAAAGAAAAGAAGATGGCATAAATCCTACGATTGTCGTCCTGTTCGCCACCTTGTACGCGTTTGAAAAGTTTGGTATCAAAAATTTTCGCAGATTCGTGATAGAATCATTTTGTCAAGCGTCTTATTAGTGTAGGAAGCTCCAAATGAAAGATATAAGGGGGGGTGATGTTCTGATTCCATTTTTTAAAAGGCGAAAGAGTGACGAGATAATTATTCAGACCTTATATGAATCCTATAATTCGCTGCTTCTTCGCGTTGCTGCTCGGTATTTTCCAGACAACTTTGAAAAGCGAGAGGATGCTGTGCAAAATACTTGGCTGAAAGTAGTTCGAAATATGGATAAAGTTCAGGAAATCCCCCGTGAACGGTTGTCTTTTTGGCTCATTTGTATTGTGAAAAATGAGGCGATATCAATACTTCGGCAACAGAAAGAATGTATTTCTTTGTGCGAATGGGCAGAGGAATACCCCGCAGCGGAAGATGAAAATTTACAAATAAGTTCCGTCCAAGAATTGATTTCAAGTATGCCCAAGATATACCGAACTATTTTGGAAATGAAATTTGTGGAAGGCTTTACAAATCGTGAGATTGCACAGGCATTACAGCTGAGTGAGTCTGCCGTTGGAATGAGAATCCTCCGTGGCAGAGAAATGTTAAAGAAAAGATTGGAGGAAATGGGGGTGAAAGAATGACTGATTATGAACTTGATCAATTGATATGTGATGCTCTATTGGATGCAATAGGAATTGATTTTCAAGAAGAACTTTCGTCTGATATTGTCATCCCCATTTCAGATGGATATCAACAATCTGTGCGTCATATGTTCGATGAAATGCATAATATAAAAAATTGCGCCAAATGGTCACGACGGAAAAAGTATCTTCGCAGACTATCCGGAGTAGCGGCGTGTTTGCTTCTGGTTGGAACTGTTACAATTATGATCCCTTCTGTCAAAGCGGCAATTCAAAAATGGTGGATGCAATGGACTGAGCAAGGTGAACTTTCGTTTATCTTTACCGGAGAGACGAGAACAAAGAGCCTGCCAAAATATGAAATAGAAGATTTGCCCATGGGATATGAGCAAGCAGATGATACTGAATTTCTTTTTGAACTTTACCGGGAAATTGTATATCAGGATGATTGTGGCCGTGAAATTGTGCTTACCTATGGGGACATGTTCCAAGGTGCCGAATTGCATATTCATACTGGAGGAGTTAGCGAAAAAGTCATAACGGTCAATGATTGTGAAGGGATTCTTCTTCCCCAAAACGATGAGAATGATATGTGCTACCTTTTTTGGGTAGATGAACATGCAGATCTCCAGTTTATTTTGAAAGCCCCTGTCGATGAAGAAACCCTTTTGGAAATGGCAGAAAGTATAGTGGAAATTTCTGATTAAAGGGAGTGAATGTATCTATGAAGAAGAAACTGAATATGACAATTGGCAAACTGATTGTATTGACGGCCGGAATAATTTGCCTTTTCTCCGTTATGGCAATGGCCACTGGAAGCAAAGGTGTGGCCAATGAGACTGAAAAAACCACAAGCACAGTACATCTAAAAGATGTAGAAGGTTTGAAAAAAAACATGGTTCAGGCTGATGAAACAATTGAAAACGTACCGGAAACTGGAGAAAAATCAGAAAGTGATGGTGAGGAAGTCGCTCCTGAATCTGAAAAAGTTTCTGAAACTCAGGCAGTACAGGAGGATGTGTCCACTGAGGAAGAGAATACGAATGAGTTAAATAAATTCACACCTAAAACTGTCGATGAAGCGAAAACAGAACTGGAGGAGGCTGTAGACAGTGCCCCACAGTCCGGCTATACAATTGTGGTGTTTCCTGAGGCGGTAGAGGAACAACGGGAAGAAACACGAGTTGAGGGATTGATTGAAAGAGCATATCCTCAAAACGCAGCAGGATTGACTTATGGTACAATGGCACAGAGAAGGATTACAGGGGAATATCCCGATTTAATTAGTGTTGTAGCTACAAATGGTGAAAGCGGATATGTTAAATTGGAAGATTTCGACCCGATTTATGCGCTGGTAAAGAATGGCGCTTCTAATGAAGAAATAAATGCTGAGATTAGCCGCAGAGTAGACAAACAAGAGGAAAATGGCGAAAGCACAAAAAGGACTATCTCAGTCTATGATTTAGATATGAATATTATTGGAGAATTTGTCATTGAAAATTTTGTCCCCTAATTTGTTATAAGTCTTTCCTACTTCCAATACAAAGAAAAAGACAACATAGGCGGTATCCTCATTGCTTGCCCCTGTGATCCGCTGTGTGCCCTCTTAAAGGGCTGGGTATGGTAGCTGCCCATCAAAGCCTTTCAAGACGGAGTTGGGCGGGTGTCGAAGGACAAACGGGTACCCGCCGAAGCCCAGCGCAAGCGAGTTCGGTGTGGAGAGTCGGGACAGCGGAATGAATGAGTTTTTGTCCGTTTGGGCGTGAACCAGAGGTATAGAACTTGCGACGACGAAGCACAGGGCCGGAGACGAAAGAAAAGCAGGAGAAAGAGCCGGGGTCGTAAACGCCCCGGCCCGGCCACTTCTTCCTGCAGTGCGGGCAGTTTTAGACCCTGTGGGGCGGGGTTGTAAAATGAAGACTCTGCCGGTGGAACAGTTCCGGTCCTTCTTGCGAGAGGCCAGGGAGAGCGGCGCATTCGAACTCTACTACCTGGAACTGGCCACAGGCCTGCGGCTGGGAGAACTGCTGGACCTCAAGTGGGAAGACATTGATTTGGAACGGGGCGACCTCCGGGTCCGGCGGCAGATCTCCCGAATCAACGGTGAGGCGGTGGAGGCACCCCTGAAAACAAAAAACGCCTACCGTACCCTGCCCCTGGCAGAGGATACGGTAAGCGTTCTAAAAGAACAGAGAAGAAAAGTGGGCAATAGCCCCTGGGTGTTCCCGTCCCCCAATGGCGGGCCCATCTCCCCGGACAGTGTGCTGCATATGCTCCACAGAGTGCTGAAACGGGCAGGGCTGCCCAAAGTGCGGTTCCTCGACTTGCGCCACACCTTCGCTACCCTGGCCTTGCAAAACGGGGTGGATGTGAAAACCGTGTCCGGGATGCTGGGCCACTTCTCGGCAGGATTCACCCTCGATACCTACGCCCACATCACCAGTGCAGCCCAGCGTCAGGCGGCAAAGACTATGGAAAACATACTGTCTGGAAGCATTTCACCGTGACGGTTTCCTCTTGTCGTAACTGATCTACGCCTCCTTATCGACCCCAGTGTCGTTATCTGTTGTCCACAGTATGCAAAGGGAAAGTAATGCTCCAATCTCCTTCAATGCTCCCAGAAGAAGTAACAAATTCTCCGTATAACTCATACTCTCTCAATGTTTCCATAGGGATATTCGTGAAAACGTAATCCGTATAACTTCCTCTCTGTTCCTCATCAAAAAAGGAGACTGAGCCATAGCAATCAATGCTTTCACCCGTATTTTTATTGATGAGTTTAATAAATCCATGATTATCGGTTTTTAAAATGTCCTCATAATAAACCTGCACATGAAGCCTCCCATCAATATAGCCTATGCCGGTCAGGGCTACACCACCGGTCGGCGAAGTAATCCTTCCGTTGGATTTCAGCACAACGACACCGGTTGAACTATCAGCGTATTCATTTTCAGCCACGTATTCATCTCCACTCATTCCCCGTGAAGACACTGTCTGAGTCGATGTGCTCAAGGTAATATGACCTAAATCAACGTCGTTGATTGTTCCCTTATGTTCTTCCTTCTGGCCCAAAAGCTCTTTAACGGAGAATGTGAGCTTATCGCCCACAATATCGACGTTTCCCCACTGTTCAATCGTAATCAAGAATGTTGCCGTTTTAGTATTCGGATCATAATTTACCAATGTGCAATTTGAAGTGCAATCAAATGGCGTATGGATGGAATAGCTGTCAAAAAGGTCTGTCGATTCACTCAATCGATCACCTTCCAAATCTTGCAGTGAAACGTAAATCTCTGCCGTGTCCTCATGGATGTAAGATGCAACTACCTCCATTTGCATTCCTTGACTTTCGCAAGATCTCTGAACCGGTTTGAAAAATTGTGCGGTAGCCGGAGAAATTTCATAAAGGACATTATAAAATGAGGGGATTTTTGCAGCCATTGTAGGAACAGAAATTGAAACCACAAGGCATATACAAGCAGCCCACGCTCCCCATCGTAACCAGCGGTGGGATTTGGGCCTTTGATAAGATTTGGCATCAAGGATTGCATTTTCGTCGATTGCTCCCATGGCGTTCAGAATGTGATTACTATCCATCAAATAACCCCCTTTCTATGCAAATAGATTCTTAAGTCTTTGCGTGTCCGGTGCAACATTACTTTCACTTTGCTCTGAGAAAAGCCAAACTGTTGACTTATTGAAAAAATGGAATCAAGATACCAGTATCGGCAGATAAAGACTCGGCGCTCAGTAATTGGTAGAGCCATAACAAAGTCATTCATTACTTGTTCCAACTCTTCGGTTTCAACCTCCTGCTCAACACTCGATTTCGCAGGAACACAGTCAGACAATTCATCCAGTGCCAGAGGAATCTCCCCGCCACCTCGCTTTTCTGCACTGCGTGATCTCCACTTATCTATGGCAATCCGGCGCGTGATTTTCCCCAAAAAAGTTGCTAGATTAGACGGACGATGTGGCGGAATACTATTCCAAGCGTTCAGGTATGTATCATTGACACTTTCGTCTGCATCCTCTGCATTGGCAAGAATGTTGTAGGCTATGGTATAGCAGTATTTTCCGTACTTTGCAGAAGTTGCGCCTATGGCTGTTTCTGATCTTGCCCAGAAAAGTTCAATGATGTGGACGTCTTCCATTGGTTGCCTCCATTCTCCGTTTGATAAGGCCCTTCAACAAACTACTCGTAATTCAAATAAATAGGTTACAACTTTTCGTGATTTCTTCTGCTGGAATCCCTAAGATGTTCCCGCACATTATACTCAATAACTTCTCCAAACTCCCGTATGGGTCAAAATCTGGGTCAAAGAGAAACGCCAAAAATCAAGCAATCAAAAAAGTGCAGAGAAACAAAATAAAACCGCCGGAATCTTGCGATTCCAGCGGTTTTCTGGTTGCGGGGACAGGATTTGAACCTGCGACCTCCGGGTTATGAGCCCGACGAGCTACCAACTGCTCTACCCCGCGATATGGTGCCGGAGACCGGGGTCGAACCGGCACGGGATTGCTCCCACGGGATTTTAAGTCCCGGGCGTCTGCCAATTCCGCCACTCCGGCATGGGGGTGGCCCCCGTCTTTGCTTTGGATGCTTGAATAGTATAGCATGACTTCCTCACTCTGTCAAGCGCAAAAACCATATTTCTTTTCCCACATTGGGCTGGGCCTACCTCTTTCTAATTGCTATTTTATTTTCGCCCTGCGGCTGTCAAAATTCCAAGTTCTTCCCGATATTTTGCAACCGTTCGCCGAGCTACTACATAACCTCGCTCTTTTAACCGTTCGCTTAGTTCTTGATCGGAAAGAGGCCGATCCTCCGCTTCAATTAACTGCCGCAACACAGTTCTCGCCTCTTCGGATGACTGCTTTCCGTCTCCTATTGCACGTGCAAAGAAAAAGGTGATTGGATAAATTCCCTTTGGGCACTGTATAAACTTATTGTGCACTGTGCGGCTAACCGTTGATGGATGAACTCCCATCTCTTTGGCCACTTCCTCCATTGAAAGCGGCTGTAAAGTTCCTCCCGGATCCTGAAAAAATTCGTTCTGCCGTTCAACTATAATTTGCATGCACCGCATTAGATTCCTGCGTCGCCGTTCAAGATTATGCATGACCCATTTTGCCTGTTCCATTTTTTCTTGCAAATACTGCTCTGTCTCCTGGTCTTCTGTTTCTTCCAGCATCCGGAGATACACTTGATTCAGGCAGAGAGATGGCACAAACGCGTCATTTTCATATACTTGTAATTTGTTTCTTTTCCCTTTTAAATATAAGTCCGGTATCAGGTATATTGTCCGTTCCCCATCTGGAAACCCAGTGCTAGGGCGGGGTGTCAAGGTCCGAATCAGGGCACAAGCACTTCGCACTGCCTGTTCACTGGCACCCGTGCAGCGCGCAATATGCCCAAATCGATTTTTTGCTACGTCTTCCAAATACCGCTCTGCGATCAGTACTGGCAGGCGATGGTCTCCTTTGTGCCGTTCAATTTGCAGCCGGAGGCAATCCCGCAAATTTCTCGCTCCCACCCCTGCCGGCTCTGCCGCTTGCAGTTCCGTCAACGCCCTCCAGATTACTTTTTCGGATATACCTGATTGTTGCGCTAACATCTGGGGTTCTTCCTCAATCCAGCCATAGTCATCCAATTGGCAGACTAGAAACTGTATTCCACGCATCATCTCTTTGTCCAGTCCCAGCCCCTCAAATTGACTGAGCAAATAAGCAGATAGCCCATCCTCCCCTTGGTAAACAGCCTCTCCGCTTTCTCTTCCATCCCATGGTTGGCTTGTCCCTCTATATCTTACGTCCCCTCTGGAACTGCCCCCCCAATCCAATTCGACAGAGGGATATTCTTCTCCACTTTCCGCGTTTCTCCTGTCTTCCTCCGCTACTTCCAACATGGGATTGTCCTGTAATTGTTCATACACATACTCCCGCAATTCCAATAATCCCATTTGCAGGACGTGCATCCCTTGGATCATTTGTGGAGACAGCCGCTGTTGTAACTGTTGGGTTTGTGTCAGTTCCATGCGCTTCACCGCTTTCTCTTGTGGATAATCGCTTTCAACAAGTAAAAAATGAATAAAAGGGGCCGATAAATGACCTCTCTATCGGCCCCTCTTAAGCCTAACAAAATTTTTTACAGGCGTCCGACTTTCTCATGGAAGCGGGGACAGCGGGCTCTGGCTGTTTTCAAAGGATTGACCACTTGGCTAATCTGGGTATCGCAGGCAATGCTAAACAAGCGGTAAGCATCCTGAAAATCCAGTTCCAACTTCCGCATAAGATAATCGATGGCGTCCTGAACGGAAATGCGCACCGCTTCATCGAGGGTCGGTGCACTGGCCAGGAAGTAAATTGCCTCATCCGTCTCCACTACCGGGCGGACAATGGAGCAATCTCTACGCAAGGAAACCCGAACGAGTGCCCGTCCCGGCGTCTCAATGGCAGTGCCACTTACCTCTCCGTCTCCCATGCAGGCATGGAAGTCCCCAATAAACAGGTTTGCTCCTTCATTAATAACCGAAAGATAGAGCTTTGAGCCGGGCTTTATTTTGGTGGTATCCAAATTTCCACCAAAATCTCCCGGATATGTACAACGCAAATCCACACCCGGTTCCGGTGCTACGGCACAAACTCCGGCCATGGGCGTCAGGGGCAGATGAATATGATCGGAAAAAATAGCGTGCCCATCCCGGATAGGAATAATCTTTGTGGTAGGTTGGTCAATCAAATCCCCCAATAATCCCATCCCAATATTGGTAGGCATAACCCCCTGATCCTCAAACTCAAATTTTAAAAATTCCACACACAAAACGTCCCCAGGCATTGCGCCTTCCACAACAATCGGACCTGTGGACCAGTTGGTGGACTCGATCTGTGGGCGCAGTACCGACGGATCCCGCATCTGCCCCCGATAAGCATCTTCTACATCAACCCAAAAGACCTCTCCATCGGTAACTTTGTACTTTGGGGGATGGGCTGCATTAAACGTATAGACGGAATGTTCTCTGGACAATACCTGCATCTTGGTTCCTCCTTTTTCCTTTTACCAGAGTCTCTGCTCCGCCTTTTACCAGCCAACCGGCAACAGACCGAACATGCTCAGAATCTTATAGCCGGTGGAGAAGATAAATACTACAATGATGAGTGCCTGCATCCACTTGGCCGAATACCAACCGCACTTCCAAGGCGGCTCGTTGTCGCCGGTCTTTCGGGCTGCATTCAGCATAAAAATAGGAAGTACTGACATGATAATTCCGCCAAAAGCGCCAGCCAGAGAAATCGCATCCACAAATCCTACCAGCCCACTGTACGCCAGTAAGAACGGAATTCCAGCCACAAAGATCATCGTTCCAACACGGGTCTTCTTATCGTCCTCATCTTTGAATTTAAAGATATCAATAATGTTATTGAGCATGGAACTACAGTGGGTCCAATAGGAGGTAAGCATAGCTGTGAGTGCAAAGAGATTGGCAGCTACAGCAGCCACTGGTCCCAGCGCATTGCCCCAAGCAATCGTCGCAACCTGTGTCACATTTTCCGGACCGGTAATCGCTAGCACAGACAGGGGAACCAGGCATAAAAACAGAGTCACAACCACCTTAGCTCCCACGATAGAGGGACAAATCATCTTTGGGCGGTCACGAAGTCCACGCACGATATCCGGTACCGCATATTGTGTGATGTGGCAGAACACCGCCATATTCAGCAGCGGAAGAGCGAAACTCCAGTTGCTGTACATCGCTCGGCTCACATCCGTATTTTCGTTGATAAAGGTGGCAATAACCAGACAGGCCAGCAAAACAATCATTGCCGTGCTGATCACTTTCTGCGCAACGCCAGTACTTTTTAGACCAAAAAACACCACCAAAATTGCTGGGATGGAGAAAATTACGCCGCCAATGGCATCTGAACACCCTAAGAAGCTCGCAATAATGCTGCCGCTTCCAGATGTATATGCAATCAGACAACTCAGCGAGTTAATACATACACCAATAAAAATTAGGACGGATCCCGTCTTTCCTAGATACCGCTCGGCCAAACCAGGTAATTGCATTACCTTTTTTGTCCGCAGCGCTACCTCTGCAACATACAGCATGGAAACGGTTACAATGACGGCAGACACTACAAGCCACAAAGCTAAAATGGGCCAGCCGCCAAGTCGCGAGGAGTATGCTAGACTCAGAATTCCCGAGCCAATGTTAACGCCAATGATCATAAAAGCTGCTTCATAGGGAGTGAGCTTTTTAACCTTTAGCGCGCCTTCCTCTGTCTCAAAATTTCCTTGCACCACGGTGTCTTGATTTTTTGCCATTCGACTTTCCTCCCCTTTTTAAATAAAGTGTTGGCACGGTTTTCTTTCCCGAGATTTATGTCGTTTTGTGCCTTCCCTCCTTCTCTCATATTTTATTGGATGACAGCCGGCTCCTTGCTTATGTTCCTCCCTGCAAAGTAACCTCAGCTATTCCTATTCTTATTTTCTTGCAATTTGCGTGCCAACTTCGGGTTTCAGAAATATTTTGTTTAATTGGCCAAAAAATCAAGTCCAAATTTTACATATTAATCAATAAGTGGTCCACTTTACTTCCCGTCTCATTAAAAATAGCTTAACACTCTTACCTCTTTTCCGTTGCATTTATTGCATTATTTTATTGCATATCGTTGTTTTGCAATAGAATTTTTCCCGCCTTAATCTTTCGATAAATCGTAGAGGGTGCAATTCCAAGCTGTTTTGCTGCTTCATAAACAGACCCACAGCGTTCAAGCGTCTCTGCAATTCGGCGGTCATTTATTCTAACTCGAGCTTGTACAAGAACTGGTTTATCGATCTCTGGACAAGAAGAACGCGAAGACATCTGATAAGCCGGCATCCACATGGCCTGGGACAACTCGCGTACCAGGCCGTCTTCCGCTAAAATCACAATTCGTTCCACTGTATTTCGCAATTCGCGGATGTTGCCCGGCCAGTCATATTCGGCCAATTGACGCATGGCATCTTTGGAAATTCGCACATATCGGTCCTTTCTATTTTCATAGGTCTGCTGATTAAATTGTTTCAGATAGTGATCCACCAAAGGCAGAATATCTTCCCTTCGGTCCCGTAGTGGCGGAATCATCAGGAGCACTACACTGAGGCGATAATACAAATCTCTACGAAAATAAGATTCATCTAACACCTTATCCATACTCAGATTGGTAGCAGAGATGTACCGCACATCAATCGGAATGTCCTGTACACCACCCACTCGTCGGATACGCCCCTCCTGAATGGTTCGAAGTAGTTTGCTCTGCATCGGCAACGGAAGTTCCCCAATTTCATCCAGAAAGATCGTTCCTCCATTGGCCATTTCCAGCAGACCTGGTTTTCCCAAACGGTTGGCTCCGGTGAACGCCCCTTTTTCATAGCCAAACATCTCTGCCTCAAATAATTCCCTGGGGATGGCTGAACAGTTTACTGGTACAAAAGCTCCCTGGCGTTTTCGACTGTTCTGGTGAATAAATCTGGCTATAATTTCTTTTCCTACTCCAGATTCTCCGTGTAAAAAAACCGGTGCCTCTGATGCCGCAACCTTATATGCCATCATAAAGGTACGCTGCATAGCCGGACTCGCCGCTACAATATTTTTTTCCGAAAGCTGGGAAACCAAATCGGCCGCTTCAACCGGCGGCTCATCCCCTCTCCTCTCTTGCAAATAAAGTTGCTCATCAATCTCCGACACAGTCGAGATATTTTGGGCCAGAATCACTACCTTATCAATATTCCCATTGTCTAAAAACATGGGCCATGCCCGATTCAATAACACGGCTCCACTGCGGTAAAACAACCGGGAGGCTGCTGGCTTTCGCTGACGTAGTACAGTAAGTGTTATTGGTTCATTCATGATTTGTGTACCACTCATATCGTGGGTATCTGTTCCTACTCCATAGCGCTCCCCTGTCTGCAAAAAGCTGGCATTATTGACAAATTCAATTACTCCATCACTGTTAGTAATGGTAATTAAATCTTCATAAGTATTCATCAAACGCACAAAATCTGCATTAAAAAGTATGTTGTCAATAATATATAAGATTCCGGTCGTCTCCCCCGTCTGTTCTTGCGCGGATGCAACACAGGGATAAAGGTGGGCATTTAACTTTAATTTTCCAATTCGGAGCGTGCGCTGCTGTATGTGACTGGAAAAACTGATGTCAAACTCAGGATCCAACTCATAAATGCTGCGGATCTGGTTAATCTGCATGGTTCGTGCCAACAGCGTATATCCGTGGCGATTAATCCGAAGTACCTCTCCTGTCGGTCCAACCAAGAAACTAGGTGAAGCAATACTTTCAATTACGGAATCTGGGAACAGCATGCCATCTTCCCCTTCCTACTGTCCAAGCTTTTTGTTGCATTTCCTCTATTGCAATATTATAGCAACACTTTTCTTTTCGTGCAATGCAACAAGTTTTTTTAGCGTGGAAATTTGTGTGCATGGATTGAAATCATTTTTGCTATATGGATGGAAATATAAGCACATATCCCAGGCTGTCTCACATATACTGATACGTGAACCGGTTTTTCAAAACCGAACCCAATCACAGCAGGAGGAACCCTTGATGAGTGAACAAAAAAAACCGATTTTGACTGTGCCTCCGCGCACTGTCGCTTCCGATGATTTAGATGACCTGATTTTCCGGGAAGAAAGCTGGCTGACAAGCGACCGCTAACATGCCGCTTCCCTCGGGAGGCGGCTTCTTTATGCCAGGTTTTTCTTTACTTTTTTTCTTGGTTCATATATAATTATTGGGCCTAATTTTATGAATCTCCGGTTTTCCGGATAGTTTAATCAAGAAAGAGTGAGGACCCTATGCTTCAATTCGACGAATATAAAGTCAAACTGAACAACTTGGCCCCCACCTTGGAGGAATTAGCCCAAGCGCTGGATTTGGAAAGCGCCGAACGGGAACTGGACATGCTCCAAGCGGAATCTGCTGCTGACGGATTTTGGGACAATCTAGCAAAGGCCCAAAAGGTACAGCAGCGGATTAAAAACCTCCAGGACAAAGTGGACAGCCAAACCAAACGCCAGCGTCTATGGGACGATTTGATGGCACTGTGCGAAATGGGAAATGAATTTGAAGATGAATCCCTTCTTCCAGAATTAGAAGAGGGTTATGCCCAACTTTCCGCTAATATGGAGGCCGCTCGTCTGCAAACTCTGCTTACCGGGGAGTACGACAGTTCTAATGTCATATTGACCATTCATCCTGGTGCAGGTGGAACCGAGGCCCAGGATTGGGCCCAAATGCTCTACCGCATGTATACCCGCTGGACAGAACGTCATGGTTTTACCTACCAGATTATGGATTATCAAGAAGGTGATGAAGCCGGCATTAAATCCGCCACCATTATGATTGAGGGAGAGAATGCTTACGGTTATTTGCGGGGTGAACATGGCGTACATCGTTTAGTGCGCGTGTCTCCCTTTGATGCCAACGCCAGACGCCAGACCTCTTTTGCCTCTGTTGAGGTCATGCCCGACCTACCGGAAGATGTGGAAATTGAAATTCGTCCAGAGGATATTGAGATGCAGGTCTACCGTGCTTCGGGTGCCGGCGGACAGCACGTCAATAAGACATCTTCTGCGGTTCGCCTTATTCACAAGCCCACCGGTGTCGTGGTTGCCAGTCAGCAGGAGCGCTCCCAGTTTCAGAACAAAGATAACTGTATGAAGATGCTCCGCGCAAAATTAGTGGAACTGCAGATGCAAGAAAAGGCTGAGAAAATTTCTGACCTAAAGGGCGTTCAACTCAAAATCGAATGGGGCAGCCAAATTCGCTCGTATGTATTCATGCCCTATCAGATGGTGAAAGACAATCGCACCGCCTATGAAACCAGCAATATTAATGCAGTCATGGACGGCGATCTAGACGGCTTTATCAACGCATATCTCACCTGCGAAGCTACTGGAAATTGGGCCTCAAAATAAGTGTAATATTCATTAACAGGCGCACGTTGGAGTTCCAACGTGCGCCTGTTTTTTATAAAATAGCTTATTCCACCTACTTGCACATGTACAACGCCACATCCGTCATCTTTCTTCCTGTCTATCGCAAATTCACTCTTTTTGTGCAAGTAGAATAAAAATTTCTTGCTCTTAACAGCATCTTAACGTAAAGAAACCATAAAAAATGCAGGAAAAAAATTGACGGTTTGCTTCAAGCACGCTAACATAGCATCCAGGATCCTGATCGCGATTAGGAATATGTTTGCTAAAAACCCACCATTAGGCAGAGACGCTCGTTCTGCTTGAGCGGTTAGGTTTTTAGGTGGATTGGAGGAGATGGATGAATTTTGCTGGCTGACAAGCGGAAGGTCCACTTGTGCTTTACGTTTCCCCTCAAAATAGCAGGTGCTTTTTCCGTTCCGCCAGCCCCCGGCACTACCGGAATTCTCTTCAGGACTTTTCCTGACTGTATTCCCGGTCCGCAAAACGAGGGTACGATTTATTAAAACATATCACTTTAATTTTCGTCCCTCTAAAAAGGAGAAACGAAAGGAAGGGGAGATTTTTTAACCATGGAAAGAACAAGAATTCAAGATCTTGTAATCGGCCTGATTGTCTCTGGAATCGGTATTTTTGGTATAGTTAATGCCATGGGAATGCCGGACGGGACTCGCCCGTACACACTGGTCGTTACCTCGATTTTTACTGTATTGGGACTGCTTTTAACTGGTCGTTCCATCTACTTCCGTCATAAACCCAGCCACGACTGTAGCGTTGTTACCGTCAAAGAAATGATCAACCCCATGATCGCCTTTTTGATGATTCTGGTATATACTCTGCTGTTAAACGTCATTGGCTTCTTTGTTACCAGTGCTATTTTCATGCTGGTAATGATGGTATGGATGGGATACCGCAAAATTCCTCAGATGGTGTTGACCACCGGAATTATGCTGGGCTTTATCTATGTGCTGTTTGTCTTTCAGCTCAAGGTCGTCCTTCCCAGCGGCATCCTGTTTTAATGGAAGGGGGAAATTGAAACTATGTTAGAAGCATTAACAAGCAGCTTTATTAACCTATTTACCCCACATACAGCTCTGGGTTTGTTCGTCGGCGTAGTAGGCGGCATGGTAATCGGCGCTCTGCCCGGACTGAGTGCTACCATGGGTATTGCCTTGTTAATCCCGGTTACATACGGAATGGATCCTGCCGCGGCTCTGACCATGTTGGCATCCATCTATACCTCCGCAATTTATGGCGGTTCCATTTCTGCTATTCTGATTCATACCCCCGGTACCCCCAGTTCCGCCGCCACCTGTTTGGACGGCTATCCCATGACACAGAAAGGTGAAGCCCTTCATGCGATAGGTATTTCAACTGTGTCGTCGTGTATCGGCGGTTTCCTCAGTGCCATTGCTCTGCTGGTCATTGCCCCGCTGCTGGCCATGGTTTCTCTGGCCTTTAGTTCTTCGGAGTATTTCCTGATCGCAATCTTTGGTCTGACACTGATCGCTAGCTTGGCTGGCAAGTCCGTTATCAAAGGTCTGATCGCCGGCGCAATTGGCTTGGTGGCTGGTCTGATTGGTATGTCTCCTGACGCATATGCCCGCTTTACGTTCCAAATCCCGGCTCTGCTGGGCGGTGTTAGCCTGATCCCCGCCATGATCGGCCTGTTCTCTATTTCTCAGGTTATGATTCAGGCGGAAGAGCGCGGCTTGGGCCACTCTACTGTAAAAGAAGAGGCCGAAATCAAGGGACGCTTTATGCCTCCTCTGTCTGAAATTATAAGCCTGTTGCCCCTCATTTTAAAATGTACTGTAGTAGGTATCTTTGTTGGTATCCTGCCCGGTGCCGGCGGCGACATTGCCTCTTGGGTTGGCCTGAACATGGCTAAGAACAGTTCCAAGACTCCAGAACTGTTTGGTACTGGCCATGCTGAAGGTATTGCTGCCCCCGAAGCTGCCAACAACGCCGTAACCGGCGGTGCTCTGATTCCTTTGCTGACTCTGGGTATTCCGGGCAGTTCCACTGCTGCTGTTCTGTTGGGTGGTCTGACTATCCACGGTCTGCAGCCTGGCTATCAGTTATTTGACAAGTATGCCGATATTACTTACGCTGTGATCTTGGGCTTCATGGCTGCCAATATCCTGATGGGCTTGGTCGGCTGGGCTGTGGGCCGTCACGTAGTAAAGGTTTCCAAGGTTCCCCTGCCCCTGTTGATTCCCTGTATCACAGTCTTCTCCATCTTGGGCTCTTATGCAGCCAGCCAGAACATGACTGATGTTTATGTGGCTGTCATCTTCGGTATCATCGGCTACCTGATGCGTAAGTACGGCGTTCCCCCTGCACCCGTGGTGTTGGGTCTGATCCTTGGCCCCATGGCAGACAGCCATTTCTATCAGGCCGTCCGCATGGCCAATGGCCCAATCATTCCTTATATGCTCAGCCGCCCCATCAGCATTGTTATCATCATCATGATCATCGCTGCACTGTTTGCTCCCATTATCTCCCGGATTGTTGCCAAACGCTATAAGAACAAATATGGCGATGTGGGTGAAGCAGCAGAGGACGTGTAATCTTTTTCAGCACTGGTTCCACTCTTTTGTGCCACAACTTGATATAGGAGGATTTTCATGAAATTCAAACGCATTCTTGCAGTCGCTCTTTGCGCATGCATGGCCGCGGTTATGCTGTCTTCTTGTAATAATAATTCTTCCTCTGGTTCTGCCGGCTCAGGCGCCTCTGCTTCTGGTTCCGGCGCAGGTGAGATTGATTGGCCCAAGCAGAACATTACCATCATTTGCCCCTTTAAGGCCGGCGGCGGCATGGACTTGTCCACTCGTCTGACCGCTAAATACCTGGAGAAATATCTGGGCGTTACCGTTACCGTCAGCAATGTGGAAGGCGGCAACTCCTGGACTGGCTGGACCCAGGTGGCACAGGCTAAGGGCGACGGCTACACTCTCGGTTTCGCCAACTACCCCGCTCAGGTGGGCGGCTATCTGAACCCCTCCGCTGGTATTCCTTTCACTTATAAGGACTTTTCCAGCATCGCCAACGTGGTTTCCGACCCCAACGTGTTGTGGGTGTCCGCCAACCACAGCGAATTTAACACTGCTCAGGAATTTATTGATTTCGCCATGGAAAACAGCGTTGTGGTAGGCACCGGCGGCGGCGCAGGCTGCGACGACGACGTGTGTATTGCTAAGATCAACGACCTGCTGGGCACCAAGATTGAGTCTGGCCGTAACTCCGGCTTCGCCGAAGCCAAGACCGCTGTTCTGGGCGGCCACATGGAAGCGGCTATCTCCAACGTATCTGAGGTTTACTCCATGGTCGGTTCCACCGGCGCCGACGCCATCCGGATTCTGTGCATCTTCGCCACCGATCGCAACGACTTCATCCCCGACGTACCCACTTGGACTGAGTGTGGTTATGAAGAGATCATCAACGGTTCTGACCGTGGCCTGATTGGTCCTGCCAGCCTGGATCCCGCTGTCAAGGAGAAGTTGATTGCCACTCTGAAGGAAATCGAGCAGGATCCTGATTTCCTGGAGGATGCTAAAGTGCAAGGTATGACCATCGGCATGATGTATGGTGATGACTTTGATGCCTACATTGCTGACATCGAGGCTACCATGACCGAGATGAAGCCGCTGTTTGGTTGGGCATAAGGAAAGTTCACAATTAAAATAGAAAAAGAGGGCTGCAAAGCAGTCCTCTTTTCTATTTTCCCTTATAAATTAAGATTTAGTACACGGGTTGCAATAAAGAAATATATGAGCAGGGACAGCGCATCTACAATTGTTGTAATAAAAGGAGAAGCCATCACTGCTGGGTCTATTCCTAACTTTTCCGCCACCATAGGGAGCGTACATCCCACCACTTTGGCACACACCACTGTACACAACAGGGTAAGGCAGACCACTAACGCCACTGCCGGAGTTACTTCCAAGTTGTGCATTAGCCAACGATCTACGAGCATCATCTTCCCAAAATTAGCCGCCGCCAAACATAGGCCACACAGCACAGCCACCCGAATCTCTTTCCACAAGACCTGCAGCATGTCGGAAAACTCCACTTCCCCCAGTGAGAGTGCGCGGATAACTGCTACCGAGGACTGAGATCCTGAATTACCTCCTGTACCCGAGAGCATCGGGATAAAGGATGTTAGCACTACGCAGGCCGCCAGAGCGGTCTCAAACGATGTGATAATCAGCCCAGTAAATGTGGCCGACAGCATCAGCAGCATAAGCCATGGTATGCGAGAGCGCCAGGTTTCCAGCACCCCGGTCTTTAGATAGGGCTTGTCGGACGGCAAAATTGCCGCCATCTTTTCAAAGTCTTCCGTGGTCTCCTCTTCAATAACGTCCATCGCGTCATCGAAGGTAATAATCCCCACCAGTCGGTCCTCTCCATCCACCACAGGGAGAGCAGACAGGTCGTATTTCGAGAACATTTGGGCTACGTCTTCTTTGTCCTCATGGGTCTTGACGGAGATGACATTGGTCTCCATAATATCCCGAATCCGGGTCTCATAGGAAGATAACAGCAAACGCCGCACTGTCACCACGCCCAGCAGCACCCGGTTTCGGGTTACATAGCAGGTATATACTGTCTCTTTGTCCAACCCTACCTTCCGAATGCGGGCAAATGACTCCTCCACTGTGGCATCCGGGTGCAGATAGACAAACTCAGTGGTCATAATGGAGCCGGCAGAATCCTTAGGATAATTGAGCAGCTGGTTGATCTGGCTGCGTGTGGATGCATCCGTATTACGCAAAATTCGGGATACTACATTGGCAGGCATATCTTCGATGATATCCACCGTATCATCCAAATACAATTCATCCAAAACGTCCCGCAGTTCTTTATCGCTCAACGCTCCAATCAATTTCTCCTGATCCTGGCTATCCTCCAGATAGGTAAACACTTCCGCTGCCATGTCTTTTGGCAATAAACGGAATACTACAGCCTGTTGCTCTGGTTCCAGTTCATCCAGAAATTCTGCAACGTCGACCTCATTCATCTCCGACAGCAGAGGTTTAAGCCGTCGAAATTGTCGCTCCTCTACCAGACTCAGCAACAGGTCCAAATCATAATTTTCATGCACGGAGACCTCTCACCTTTCTCACTGGACTTTTTAAAAAGCAGAATATAAAAAGCCACAGGTGCAAAGAGAATTTTGAAGAGGGCAATCCAAACCTCCGACTTGCCTGCTTCAAAACGCTCTCAGCCCTCCTGTGGCTGCACACAAACGGACACCGAGACGAACCCAATCTCCTTCTCAGTTTCCCTCTTTTGGATCTGAGACGAAATTTTTGCTCGACACCTGGCCACGTCCCGTCGTTCCCCGTCTATGGCAGCTACCAACCTCATGCTTCATACTACTTCGGCCATCCACTTCCGTCTCACTTCCTCTCCCACCTTATCAAGGTGTCCCTTTGTCCTATATGAATCATTCCATGTTTGATTTTATTATACTATCCTTTTCTTTCTCTTTGCAAGGCATGTTCTTCCATTCCTTGTTAGAAACAGGTTAAATTCCTTCAAATGGCTCTGGAAATGTCATTCCTTGCTCTAAACTTAAAAGCTTTTGCTTTAGGTCCAGACCTCCCGCATAGCCCACCAGTGTACCATTCGCCCCCACCACTCGATGGCATGGAATAAAAATGGGAATCGGATTACGATGATTTGCCATCCCCACTGCCCGAAATCCCTGCGGACAGCCTACCTGGACTGCAATTTCTCTATAACTGCAGGTCTGCCCATACGGAATTTGTTGCAGGGCCGCCCATACTTTACACTGAAACTCTGTCCCATTTGGTTTGAGTGGAAGGTCAAATTCCTTTCGCTTCCCCTCTAAATATTCCAACAGTTCCGCCCGTCCCTGGGCCAATAGATCGGTGGCTCGGGATGCCATCCGGGGCATAGGTCGCCCTGGGAGATATAGGCCAGTTACTGCATTCTCTTCCCCCGCCAGCGCCATAGTGCCTAGAGGAGTATCAAAACAGTAAAAATCCATTTTTGTCTTTATACCCCCTCGCCATCAATTAAAACATTGGCGGAACTACTCACCAAATTGACGTAACTTTTTCCAACTCCCAACTTCACCGGTTGCCCGTTGGCATCTGCATAGGTCAGCGGGCTCTTGTGATCCGCTTTGGACCAGACAATGGGCTGCACCACCCCATCACACAGCAACAAGCCATCCCCACTGCCAGTCGTTTTTACCGACTGCCGCCCCGCGGTATCTCCAGCAATGGCGGATACTTTGGTGTACAGAACTAGAACATTCTTTACCGCCACTTGTTCTCCTGTATTTCCATCCACATAAGGTTGCCCGTACTCCTCTACTTGATAGAAACCTGTTGACTCATCATAAGTAAATACACCAGTTTTATAGGTAGAGAAGGTTACCTCCAGCCGCTGGGCCGGCTCTCCCTGGGCCACTTCTCCCTCTGCTAGAAAAGATATAGGATAGGAATATCCTTCTTTATGTTCTAAGGTAACCCGCTTGTAAGTAGGGAGAAGTTCTAAAATGGTCTCACCTGAGGTCAAAACACTGTGTTCCAGTCCCATATTCTTTTTTCGTTCTGCATCTCGCCAGTATAAGGTGCCCTCATAAGGTCCATTGACACAGTCCAGTGCTGTGACTCCCCATTTCTGGATGGCCGTGTATGCCTGAGGACTCCCTCCAGCGTGAAGGAAAATCGCATCGTGCCCCAGAGCCAGGGACACATAGTAATCTCGGGCAGAACGGACCGAGCCAATCTCCCCTACCCCTTCCACACTCTGGAAGACACCCATCATCCGGGTAATTCCCCCTTCCGCTGGCGCTTCATAAATAATATCTGCCTGAGACACTCCCAACTGCGGCAGTGCCTTTTTCAAATTATTGAGCATAATAGCAATGGGCCGATGATTGCCCGTGTCGACGGCACTTCCCTCCCCAGTCAACGGATTTACATAAGGGAGAACGGGCTCTGGCTCCGGCTCTATCGGGGCAATGACCGAAATACTGGGTTCGTCCGGCATGGATGAGGCCGCAGGAGCCGGCTCCTCCTTCTTTCCGCAGCCAGCCAACATCCCAAGGCATAGCAAAATTGGAAGCAGACGGTACATCGCACACATTTTCATAGCGAAACCTCCCTGACAATTCCCAGTATATTAGTTATCATACTGTCTTCTCCCCTTCTCTGTCAACGGGGTTCCCTTCCTTTATACCCTGGTTTCTTAAAAATAATTGTTATTTTTTTGGCAATCAGGTCAAAAAAGTGGGCTCTTTTTTCAGATTTTCTGTGAAAAGTCTTGTATCCCCTTCCGGAAAATGCTAAGATAAAAAATAAGCAGCCGGGGCATCCCCGGTTTGGTCGGATTTGATATGAGATGCAGTAAGGAGAAGTATGGATATGGCGCTGAAAAATTTTGATGCGATTGTTGAGCGAGCCAAACAAGTATCCCAACCCAAACGGGTGGTTATTGCTGGCGCAGATGCAGAAAATATCCTTCTCGGTGCATTCCAGGCACAGGAAGCCGGGTTTGCCTTCCCTATTTTGGTGGGAGAGCGAGAAAAGATTGAGCCCATGCTGGAGCGTCTCGGTCTGAAAGATCGCCCGCACCGTCTTGTGGCCACCCAACTTGGGGACAACCTGCCACAAATTGCTGTGGACCTGGTCAACCAGGGAGAGGGCGATGTCCTGATGCGAGGCAACACCCAAACCCGGGAATTTCTGCTGCCCCTGTTGGTGCCCGAAAATGGCCTCCGCACCGACCGCCTTCTCACTCACATTGACTTAGTGTCTATGCCCGAATATCCTAAAGTAATTGCCATTGGAGACGTAACCGTTACCATTGAGCCCAATCTCCAACAGAAGAAGATGATCATCCAGAACATGGTGGAGACTCTACAGGCGGTAGGGTACGAACAGCCCAACATTGCTCTGCTGTCTATGGTGGAAAAGGTTGCTTTCCACATGAAAGACACCATCGAGGCCCAGGAATTGGTTAAGGAGCACAGCCACCGCCCCATTGCTCCCTGCCAGTTGGTTGGACCCATTGCTTACGATTTGATTATGTCGAAAGAGGCCGCCCGTCTGAAGGGCTATGAATGCCCACAGTGCGGTGAATTTGATGGTATCGTAGTTCCCAGCCTGCTAGCCGGAAACCTAATTGTCAAGTGCTGGCAGATGCATGCGAAAGCGCAGACCTGCGGTGTGGTCATCGGTGCTAAAGTTCCCGTGGCCCTTACCTCCCGCAGCGACGCGAAGGAAGTTGCTTTCTACTCCTTGGCCTTCTGCGCTGCCATTGGACATAGCCTCTAATACCTACGTCATAAGCCCGACCTCCTCTCCGGCTCGGGGCAGGAGGTCGGGTTGCTTTCTCATTTCATGATTTCTTAGTCATTCCTTGTGCTTTTGCAAGTTTGACAGTTCCCTCAAGAACTGGAATTTACCTGCGCCGCACCCGGGTGCTGCGGCCTTGCCACCTTTTTGGCAGCCGCTGTGGTCCGGGTATCTCTGTGCGCGAAATGATGCCCTATTTGTGAGGAGGATCTTTGTTTTGAGCCGTTTGTCCATTGAAACACCGGGACGCGCCCAAACTGTTCTGGGCAGTCTGTACCGGGACATGGGGCGCCGCCTGAGCGCCAGCCAGCCAGGTCTGTGCCCGGTGGACATGTCCCTGAATTTTTTGCGTCTATGTCATGCCCAAACCTGCGGGAAATGCGTTCCATGCCGGGTAGGTCTTGGCCAGTTAGCCGTTCTAATTGAACAGGTCCTAGATCGCACCGCTACCCTGGATACCATTGACTTGATTGAACGCACTGCACAAGTAATCGCTGACTCGGCGGACTGCGCCATTGGTTACGAGGGCGCTCATATGGTACTGCGCGGTGTGCGAGGGTTTCGAGAAGATTATGAGGAGCATATTTTGCACGGGCGGTGCATCTGTGGATTAAGCCAGCCTGTGCCCTGCGTCTCCTCCTGTCCTGCCCATGTGGATGTCCCCGGATACGTGGCCTTGATCCGGGAGGAGCGTTATGACGATGCTGTACGCCTAATTCGAAAGGACAATCCGCTTGTCTCTGCCTGCGCATATGTGTGCGAACACCCCTGTGAGGCCCATTGCCGCCGCCGCATGGTGGACGATGCGGTCAACATTTGTGGTTTGAAACGCTTTGCCGCTGACCACGCCAAGCCTGTTCCCGCTCCCACACCTGCCCAGGCCACCGGTAAAACTGTGGCTGTCATCGGTGGTGGGCCTGGTGGACTTACCGCGGCCTACTATCTCTCCCTGATGGGGCATAAAGTCACCATTTATGAGCAGCGGCCCAAACTGGGAGGCATGCTCCGTTATGGCATCCCAGATTATCGCCTGCCTCAGGCGGTGCTGGACCGGGATATTGACCATATTCTCTCTGCCGGCATTACTGTCCATACAGGGGTCTCCATAGGAAAAGACCTGGCCATGGAGGATATTCAGAAGAGTTTTGATGCCGTTTACATTGCCATCGGCGCCCATACCGATAAAAAATTGGGATTGGAGGGGGAAGACGCCGAACATGTGGTCAGCGCAGTGGAATTGCTGCGTAACATCGGCGAGGGCGTGGTTCCTGATTTTACTGGAAAACGCGTATGTGTCATTGGCGGCGGCAACGTGTCCATGGACGCTACTCGTACTGCACTGCGCTTAGGTGCGGAACAGGTCACCTGCGTCTACCGACGCCGGGTGGAAGACATGACTGCTCTCTCAGAAGAAATTGAAGAGGCTATGGCAGAAGGCTGTCAGATTCTGCCCCTCCAAGCCCCCTCTCGAATTGAAACCGATGCACAAGGTGCCGTAGCCGCGCTCTGGACCCGCCCCCAATTAATCAGTTCTTATGGTCGGGATGGACGACCCAAACCGGTAGATGCTGACCAAAAAGAGTTTCGAATTCCCTGTGACTACGTCATTGTGGCCATTGGTCAAGCCATTGTTGCACAACCTTTTGAAGCTATTGGTGTCACCACCAATCGGGGGGCTATTTTGGCTGACCTAACCAGCGCAGTGCCGGGAGCCGGCAACGTCTTTGCAGGCGGTGATGCTGTCTCCGGCCCAGCCACCGTCATTCGCGCAGTAGCCGCTGGCAAAGTGGCAGCCGCCAATATCGATACATATTTGGGCTTTGACCATAAAATTCGCTGTGACGTGGATATCCCTCCTGCCCATCTGACTAATCTCCCCCCCTGTGGCCGGGTCAATTTGAAAAACCGCCATCTACCCAGTTATCGTGGGGACTTCTCCTTGCTGAAAGAAGGCATGAGCTTAGAGGAAGCCGCCCAGGAGTCCAGCCGCTGCCTGCGCTGCGACCACTTTGGCTATGGAATCTTTAAGGGAGGGAGAAGCACAGAATGGTAACTTTAACCATTGATGGACAGACTGTCCAAGCACCGGAGGGCGCCACTATTTTAGAGGCTGCGCGCTCAGCCAACATCCATATCCCTCACTTGTGCTATTTAAAAGGGATTAATGAAATTGCCGCTTGTCGTGTATGCTGTGTGGAGGTGGAAGGCGAGCGCGCCATGGTCACCGCCTGTAACAATCCCGTTCAGGATGGGATGGTCGTGCGTACCAACTCCCCTAGAGTTCGTACAACCCGCCGGGTCAATGTGGAACTTATCTTGTCTCAGCACGATTGTAAATGCGCCACCTGCGTACGCAGCGGAAACTGCCAGTTACAGACCATTGCCAATGACCTGGGAATCTTAGATGTTCCCTACCAACCACAACTCCCCCAGGGTCTTCGCCGGGCTTGGACCACTACTTTCCCGCTGTTTCACGACTACAACAAGTGCATCAAGTGCATGCGATGTGTACAAATCTGCGACAAGGTTCAATCGCTAAATATTTGGGATGTGGCGGGAACCGGTGGCCGAACCACCATTGACGTCTCTGGGAACCGGGTAATCAAAGACTCCGACTGTGCTCTGTGTGGACAGTGTATCACACACTGCCCGGTAGGAGGACTGCGGGAGCGCGACGACACACTTCGGGCGTTCCGCGCCCTGGCCGATCCAGATCGGATTACAGTGGTTCAAGTGGCCCCCGCTGTCCGTGCTGCCTGGGGAGAGGCCCTGGGACTAAAACGGGAAGAGGCCACCATGGAACGCATGGCAGCCACATTGCGGCGACTGGGATTCCAGTACGTCTTTGATACCAACTTTGCCGCCGATCTTACTATTATGGAGGAAGGCAGCGAGTTTCTTCACCGCTTGAAGTCCGGTGGATTGGTGCGTTGGCCCATGTTTACCAGTTGTTGTCCCGGATGGGTACGCTTTCTAAAAAGCCAGTACCCGGAATTGACAAACCAGCTTTCTACGGCAAAATCTCCCCAGCAGATGTTCGGCAGCCTGGTAAAAAGTTGGCTGGCCAAGACATGGAATATTCCACCAGAAAAGCTATTTTGTGTATCTATTATGCCCTGTGTCGCTAAGAAAGCTGAGTGTGAACTCCCCACCATGCGTACAGATGCCGGACCGGACGTAGATCTTGTCTTAACGACCCGGGAACTGGTACGCATGATCCGTGCAGATAAACTTAACCCTGCCCTTCTCCCAGAGGAACCCATGGACAATCCCCTCGCGGTTCATACGGGTGCGGCAGCTATCTTTGGTGCCACTGGCGGCGTAATGGAGGCTGCTCTACGCACAGCCAGCTACCTACTTACTGGACAAAATCCAGACCCAGATGCTTTTCAAGCTGTTCGCACCGGACCCGGCCTGCGGGAGGCCACCTATGAGATTGCGGGAATTCCAGTGCGTTGTGCCGTAGTCAGCGGCCTGGGCAACGCCAGACAGCTGATTCAGCGTCTCAAAGCAGGAAAAGTACACTACGATTTCGTAGAAGTGATGGCCTGTCCCGGCGGATGCGTAGGGGGAGGCGGACAACCCATCCACACCGATGAGAAGGAGCGCTATGGCATACGTGGCGAGAGGCTCTACCAATTGGATCAACAAGCTCCTATTCGCTTTTCCCATGAAAATCCTCAGGTTCAGGCGCTCTATGCCCAGTTTTTAGGTGCCCCCCTTAGTGAGCGTGCGGAACAGCTGCTCCACACAGATCACAAAGCCTGGCACATGCCCGGCCAATCCTGACAAAGGAACCGGCACAGGAAAGCATATTCTTTCCTGTGCCGGTTTTTAACTTCGTTTCTCAATGCGGATTACCAGAGCAGTACGGTCATCTGTTGCCTCTTTCGGGCTTTGGGTAACAAGATCACGAGCCAAATCCTTGGGACTGGTTCCATCAAAATTTTCTAATTTTTTGCGCAGCCAATCATCCTCCCCGGCAGCGCAAACGCCATCGCTGGCCATCAGAACTGTGTCCCCTGGATTCAGGCGCAACGGGAACTGATCCATCGCAGTTGCACTATTTTCCCCCAGCCCCGCAGGAAGAGAATTGCCACTCAACCTCTGAACCGAGCGTCCCTTCCTCACATAGGTGGGTGCAGCCCCCATTTTATAGAGCATTCCCTCCCCAGTAAACAGGTCCACTTCCAGCAAATCTACTGTAGTAAATCCCCCCGTCTCTTCTCCTTTCAGCGCCAATGCAGAGGAGAGGGTAGTCAATGCCTGTCGCGCCTCTACACCTGCCTGTAAAAACTGCTCGGTAAGACGCACTGCAAGGGAACTCTCTCGATTGGCCTCGGGTCCGCTTCCCATCCCGTCACATAGCAGCACATACAGCTTTCCATCACTGTTTTTAAAATAGGTCCCTGCATCCCCACTGACGGTTTCTCCACCCTTTTTTCGGGCTGCCACTCCTGCTACTGCCATAAGGGGCTCTTGCTGAATGAGAGCCAATCGGTCTTTTTCCTCCCGTTCTACTCGCAGCGGGACACCCAACGTCAGTGCCAGATCCCCCAAGCGACTTGGGCGGGCAAGTTCTTTCCAGTCCGCTCCTTCTACCTCCACCCGCAGTAGTCCTCGCCCGTCCCGGTACACAGCTGTGCGAACATCCAGGCCTAACTCCGCCATTCGCTGCCTTACACGACGATCTCCCACCAGGTCAGGCGCCAGTTCTTGACTCAGTTCTGCCGCTGCAGCCCCCAACAATTCAGAGAGTTGTAGGTACTGCCGACATACTGCCGCCCGGTTTTCTCGCACCCGGGCATTATATTGACGCCGGTAGCATAGTGCAGTCAACTCCACATTGACAGCAGTTAAGAAGGCCGGAAAATGTAGGCAGCGGCTGGAGAAATATCCAGGAAAATCAGCCGCCTCCGCCCGCCCCCGTTCCACCATAGCCGCTGTCGCATCATTGAGCGCATTAAAAGTACTCGTATATTCCTGCTTCCAGCACCGTCCCCGCAGTGGACAGCCTCGACACACTCGGTTGGCGGCCCGATCAAAAATACCAGATACATCATTGTCGTTGGATGGAGTTTGAAAGGCTGCCCGGAGCGATTCCCCCAAGGTGCGAAACGCCTGGGCAGTTGCCTCTAGCCGCTGTTGCACCCCCTGTTGAAGATACCCATCCACTGTCGCTGTGGACTGCACCTCCATCCACGCACCCAAGCGTCGGAGCCACTGGGGAGGAAGCAACAAAAAAAGCATGGAAGCCCAAAACGCCTCATATAAAATAACCGGTGTCTCATCCAGATTCCACATCCATAGCATCACTGCCCCGTTTGTCATGATATAAACCAGAGCAGACAGCACACGCCGTTTTCCTTGGCAGAGCCCCGCCGTTAACCCAGACAGCGCACAGGCCACCGCATACAGTGGAATTTCTCCTGCTGCCAAATCCATGGCTGTTCCCAGAGCAGAGCCAACTACTGCGCCAATGGCCGGCCCTCCTTGCCAAGCGGCGCACAGCACAGCCAAAATTCCCAAACTCCTGCCCAACGAAATATCCTCATACAGTTGGAGCGGAACCAAGGAAGTCAATACAGTGGCCAGCAAGAAAAGCAGCCCTGCCCGCCGACCTGGAACGGCAAAGCTGCTCTCTTTTTGCCCACCAATGGGCCGCAAGACCGCCCGATAGCACCAAACTGCCACCACCGTCAACACCGTCTCCAGGGTTAGACAGGCCAAATCTTTTGTGGTCCATCCTCCCTGAGCCAGCACAATTGCTCCCGTCATAGCACTGATTGCGCCAGACACCACAGGCATCACCCATGGCCGTCGGAAAAACTTCACATCATAAAATGCAAAGGCCACCGCAAACACAAGAATTGCCGCAGAAGCACGTCGAAGTCCTTGGGAAAATCCTAGAAAAGAAAGATAGCCAAAACACGCTCCTAGCAGAGCCGTACCTCCATATAATCCCGACCCCGCTGTTCCAACCAGCGCCACACCAAAGGGTGCACAATCTTCCAGCAAAACTCCGCCCGCCAGCGCCCCGGCCAGCAAAAAATATATCCCTGCCTCCGCCCACATTGTCACTGTAGAAGCCGGTAGGCGCACCTGTCCTGTCTTTTGCGTCTGCCGGCGCAGCCGACTTAATTTGGTTTTCAAATTTTCTCTGGCCGTCATGGTGTTCTCCTCCTGTGTTTCCCTGGGCAGGTCTTGTCCAATTCCTGGTTTTTCCATTATATTCCAGTTTCTGGAAAACTTTAGTCGAATTCAGTCTGCCGAAGAAGGACGGGTTTCGTCGTTGGAGAACGGGATTTAGGTCTTGTATTTTTAGAAAAAATCGAATACAATAGGCTTGTTAAAGTATGAATTCCTCATCCTCAGCGAAAGGAAGGTAGAGGCCCATGAAATTACAAAACGACCTGGGCGAAATCCGCATTAGCAGCGAGGTGTTTACCGCCATTACTGGCAGTGCCGCTACCAATTGTTATGGCGTAAAAGGTATGGCTGTTCGCTCCACCACCGATGGTCTGGTCCACCTCCTAAAGCGGGAGTCCATGGCTAAGGGCGTAAAGGTCTATTATAATGAAGATGGGTCGGTCTCCATTGAATTGCATATTATTGTGGAAAACGGTGTCAATTTAATGGCTGTGTGCCGGTCCATTATGAGCGAAGTTCGGTATGTGGTTAATAAGACCACCGGGGTAGAAGTGGCCTCCGTAGACGTTTGCGTAGATTCCATGCGCTTTTAACCATACGTAGAAAGGAACTTGCCGATTATGGTAAAAAATATCGACGCGGCGGCTTTTCAGCGAATGGTCATCCACGCGGCCGCAGCTATCAACGCCCAGAAACAATCTATTAATGATCTGAATGTATTCCCCGTCCCTGATGGGGATACTGGTACCAATATGTCCCTCACCATTGGAGCGGCAGCAACGGAAATGAAGAAAAACCGCTATGACTCCGTTGGCCAGGCTGCCCAAGGCGCTGCTTCCGCTCTCCTGCGGGGTGCCCGCGGAAATTCCGGGGTTATTCTTTCTCTGCTGTTCCGCGGTTTTGCCAAAGCCATTAAAGATAAAACGATAATGGATGGAAAAGATTTGGCGATCGCCCTGGATTTTGGTGTGGCTGCCGCCTATAAAGCAGTTATGAAACCTGCCGAGGGTACCATTCTCACCGTTTCCCGTTTAGCCGCTGCCCGCGCTGCCGGATGTGCCCGGGAGGACGACAATTTAGAGGCCGTCCTCCAGGCTGCCATCGAGGAAGGCTGTATCGCTCTGGACAACACGATCAATCAAAATCCAGTTTTAAAAAAAGCTGGCGTGGTGGACGCCGGCGGCAAAGGTTTCTTAGTCATCCTCCAGGGAATGCTGGACGAACTGCAGGGGTTACCCATGCCTCAATCTGCTGAGGAGGAACCGGAGCAAACGGCTGAAAAAGCTGAGTTTGCCGCATTCTCCACAGAGGAGATTAAATTTGGTTACTGCACCGAGTTTATCTGCTCACGGGATACAAAAAAGGACCCAGAATTGTTGCGAGGGTTCTTGAACAATCTAGGCGATAGCCTGGTCCTGGTAGACGACGACGACATTATCAAAGTTCATGTCCACACCAATGATCCTGGTTTAGTCCTACAGGAAGCGCTTACCTATGGCGCATTGTTGAAAGTAAAAATCGAAAATATGCGGGAACAGCATACGGAAATTTTGGAAGAGGCAGCGCAGGCATCTCAGCAGCCCCCTGCTCCCGTTAAAGCAGCCCCTGAGAAAAAATTTGGCTATGTGGCTGTCTGTGCCGGGGAAGGTTTGGAGGCCGTCTTCCGCGATTTGGGTGTGGATGGATTGGTAGGCGGAGGCCAGACGATGAACCCCTCCACGCAAGACATCTTAAAGGAAATCGATGCAACCCCCGCAGAGATTGTCTATGTTCTTCCCAATAACAAAAACATTATTATGGCAGCCGAGCAGTGCGTTCCCCTGTGTGAGGACAAAAAGGTCGTTGTTTTAGCCACCAAAACAGTCCCCCAGGGCATTGCTGCCATGCTAGCCGCCGACCCGGACGCCGAAGAAGAAGACAACACACAGTCCATGTCTCAGGCGTTTCAAAAGGTTCACACCAGTGAGATCACCTATGCTGCTCGTGACTCCGATTTTGACGGATTTGCCATTAAGGAAGGCGATTATCTGGCACTAGAGGAGCACCAATTATTTGGTACTGACCCCGATCTGGACACTTTGCTGGATCATTTGGCCCACTCCTCCAACCACCAGCAAGCGGAATTTATCTCCATTTTTTATGGTGCGGATGTCTCTGAAGAACAGGCACAGCGGGCCGAGGCTATCTTTTCCTCCGCGTGCCCAAATGCGGAAATTAGTTTGTTGTCCGGTGGACAGCCCGTTTATTATTACATGATTTCCGCCGAATAAGAATTGAAAGGCCTGGAACCTATGAATTATAGGTTCCAGGCCTTTTCTCATCTCTACACCGGGCTCTATTTCGTTTTCTAAGAGCAATCGGTAAATACCCCCCGCTCTAATAAGTGGCTTTCTAATTTTCGCACTCGCTCAATGGATGTCTTCTTTCGGCTGACCCCTGCCGCTCGGCAAATCGCACTGATGAGTGCTAGGCACCCTGCATAACAATGGAAATATCCTCCTGATGCAACGGGACAATGAAAAACCAGATCCGCATAAGGGTAGGCCGGGGATAGCCCAGTATCTGTAATCAAAACGATGGGAACGGATGCCTCATGCAGATCTTGAATCCCTTCTATGACCTGGGTCGTATACCGTGGAAAGCTGAGAGCTATCACCAAATCTCGCTCTTCAATCATAGAAATACGATCCAAGTAATCTCCCACTCCAAAAGTTAGATCGTATACCTTTAAATCCAAATAGCGAAGAATGTTGGCAAACAATGTGGCCAATACACCTGAAGCCCGTCCGCCGGTAATATAAATCCGGTCTGCCTGATCCATCATGGTCAGCAATTTGGTTAAGTTTTCCTGATTCATAGCGTCAGACAACGTAGCCCGTATCGACGCAATATGCTCCTCCATCTCCAGTGCAAAAATTGTTTGCTCTGTCTCTGAATTCCCATCAATTTCCGAGATCTTGTTAAACATTACTAATTCCGAATGTGCGTACTGGGCAAACATATTTTTGAAGTGGGTAAATTTTTCAAACCCCATCTGGTTACAAAACTTAACGATGGTACTCTCACTTACTCCAATATTCTTGGTTTTATATTGCATTTCAACGGTGTTTATCAACGGCTAAAAAAGCAGTGTTTTCAATGGGTCTAAAGGCAAGTCGCAGAGATATTTGCGGCTTGCTTTTTGCTTTTGTGCAAGGTGCTGTTTTCGGCTCTATTTTTTTCTTAGGAAAATGAAAGGGGCGGTTGTTGCAATCGTAGAACTTGCTGGAATATGACAAAATCCGCTTTATTTTTCCCTTTTCAGATTGTAAAATACAACTACGCCAAGCAAACAGGAGGGGGTGAAATGAACAGGAAAGTCGATACAGCCTATTTTCTGAACGACCCTCGCAAGTTTGACAGCGTAGAACAGGCAGAGAAAGAATTAAACCGACTTCGGGCTGTGTGTATTAGGCTAAAGAGGAAACAGGACGAGGACATAACCTTTCTGCTCGGCCTATCTGTCACGAGTTCACAGTGGTACGGCAGAATGGGTTATGACAAGCCAAAGAGCGAGGGCGGCAGGAAACGCTTTATCTGTTCTGAAAAGCGCATACACAACGGCGAGC
>JBMNQA010000002.1:0-253488 GCA_050943895.1 Lawsonibacter sp. | reverse complement strand
CTTAAGGCGTGTAACCTCCTTTGCCAAAGACCATGAACAGGAATTCATCCGTATAGTTATGAATAATTCAGAAAAGGAACTTGCCAAAGAACTCCGCCAAAGTCAAAAGGAGTACGAACAAGCACAGACTCGCATTGCTGACATAGACAAAATCATTCGAAAGCTATATGAGGACAATGTGATGGGCAAAATTCCCGAAGAGCGTTTTTACAAGATGTCGGCTGAATATGAAGCCGAGCAGAAGGCTCTGGAAGAAAGGATAACCAAATTAAAGCATACCATTGATACAGCAAATGAACAGTCCCTCAATACCGATCGCTTTTTGGCACTGGTTAAAAAGTACACAGAAATTACAGAATTGGATGCAGAGATTATCCGAGAGTTCATTGACAAAATTATTGTATTTAAGGCTGAAAAGGTAGATGGCCGCAGAACCCAGCGGATTCAAATTTTTTATAACTGCATTGGTGCTATCGACTTACCAAAATAAACGAAAAAACGGCATAGCCGAAAATCTACGACTATGCCGAATTTTTCAGGAATTATAAATCCCTATCTGACCGCTCCTAATGTCCGCCTGTTTTTATGCTTTGTTTGGTGCATAATTCTCTTTTGTAAGCCTTTCCCTTTCATAACAGTCTGTGTATTTTTCCTACTCCCCCATTCTCCTAATTTGCTGATACCATTTTGCACACAAAACACTTTTCAAATAAATAACAATATCTGATAAATGTAAAAAAACCACCCCGCATATGCGGGGTGGTAGTAAGGATTGCTTTTAACCGGTAACCGCAGTCAGGCTGGGCAGCCATGTTACAAAACCAGGTACATATGTAATGAGTAGTAACACAATAATCAGCGGAACCAGGAATGGCAAGATTGCCTTATACATCCGTTCAATAGTAATATTCGCCGTCTTTGCACAGATAAACAGAGAGGTTCCTACCGGAGGCGTACACAGACCAATCATCAGGTTTAATACCAAAACCACACCCAGATGGACCGGATCAATTCCGAAGGAGTCCATTAACGGAATCAAGAAGGGTACAGTAATAGTCATAACTGCCAGAGCTTCCATAAACATGCCAATCAGCAGGAAAGCAATGTTCAGAATCAACAGCATGATGTACTTGTTGTCCGTCAAACTAGTCAGCATCTCGGACAAAGCGCTGGTCATGCCCATCATGGTAACCAACCAAGAGAACGCAGCAGCACCACAGACAATCAGAAGGATGCCGGCGCCGTCAGCCACCGTCTGCTTTAATGCCGCGATAATCTCGCGCACCGTCATTCCACGGTAAACAATCACGGAAAGGATAAAGGCATAGACAACAGCTACGCAAGCAGCTTCTGTGGGGCTGAACACACCAGTCCAAATGCCGCCAATGATGATGACCGGAGTCAGCAGGGACAAAAATGCTTCCTTCGTAGAGATCAAAGCTTCGCGGGCACTAAACTTATGCACTGGATAATGGCGTTTTTTCGCCATAATAAATACCAGAATGCTGGTGGCAATGGCTAACAGCAGGCCTGGACCAAAACCGCCAATAAACAAAGTGCCTACCGGGACTTCCGTCATCATACCATAAACAACCATGGGAATGGAAGGCGGAATGATTGGGCCAATGGTAGCAGAAGCTGCAGTCACTGCGGCAGAGAAGTCAGCATCAAATCCCTCGTCCATCATAGCGTCCACTTCGATTTGTCCCAGACCGCCAGCATCGGCAACTGCCGAGCCACTCATACCAGAGAACACAATGGAAGCTACCACGTTAGCGTGGCCCAAGCCACCAGGAACCCAACCGACCCAAGCCGAACAAGCCCGGAAAATTTTTCTGGTAATGCCACCGGTATTCATCAGCTTAGCAGCCAGAATAAAGAAAGGAATGGCCAATAGCGTATATGAACTGGCGTTACCAATCATTCTGTGGACAATTGCAGTCGCTTGAAATTCACCCGTTACCAGTGCAGTTACAATGGCAGAGGTGGAAAGAGAAAAAGCGATGGGAACTCCACAAATCATTAGGACCAAAAACAGTCCCATCAACAATACAACACTTTGTACCATGACACGTCCTCCTTACGAAACAGAAGACGCCGACTCTTGCTTGCCGGTTAGTCTCTTATAATTGGTGTTAATAATGTGACAAACGGAGAACGCACAGCCGATTGGGAAAGGCATGTAGAACAGACCGCGGCTGACCGGAATCGTCTGATACAGAGTGGGCATTGCATTTTCAACAACAGAAATGCTCTCATAGCCAGCATAGGCCAGAAAGAGCAGAGTAATCAAATCCATAATCGCTAGCCAAATGTT
Source organism: Lawsonibacter sp. (assembly GCA_050943895.1). Lineage (GTDB taxonomy): Bacteria > Bacillota > Clostridia > Oscillospirales > Oscillospiraceae > Lawsonibacter. Next base: position 251,171 of record JBMNQA010000002.1, on the reverse strand, counting down.
GCGTACTTTAGGGGACATGGCATTGGAAACAAAGGTTAAGCGCATATGTTCATCGAGTTTAAATGTAATCGACATGCCAATAAATACAACCCAAGACAGACAGACCAGGGTGGCCTCATACTGCCAGGCAATGGGAGAGTTAAAGATCCAGCGGCTAATAACTGCCGCAGTAATTAATACCGTAAGGAAAACCATCAATGCTACTGTTATCACAGTGGCAATGGCGTCCAAAACACCACAAAATTTATCAAAGGCTTTCAACGCATCCACCCCTTTTTATTCAGTCACACAGGGGCGGTGGACCGCCCCTGTGTGACCCCGACAAACCATAACGTCACACAGTCACACGCATTCTCAAATTTGCGCGATGGTTTGCTCTCTTTAGCCTACAGAAGCAATGACTTCCTGCATGCGGCTTACCAGATCCTCCGCCCAGTCATACTGTGCATAGAAGTCGTCATACACAGAAGCAGTAGCCTCCTGGAACGCGGTGGTATCGGGATAAGTAACTTCCATACCAGCTGCTTCCAGTTCCTCCAGCATGGAATCGGAACTATCAACAATGGCCTTGCGGTGCTCATCGCCATAGATCTTAGCAGCTTCCATCAGCAGGTCCTGAACCTCAGTGGGCAGCTTGTTCCAAGTGGTCAGAGAGAAGATCATGTTCTTGCACTCATACTTGTGGTTGGTGATTGCAATGTACTTTTGAACATCCTGGAAGTTGTTGGCGTAAATGTTGGAAACGGGGTTCTCCTGGCCATCGAAGGTTTTCTGCTGCAGAGCCAGGTACAACTCGGAGAATGCCAAGGGAGAGGGAGCCGCACCCAGAGCCTCAAAGATTGCGATGGTCATGGAATCCTCAGGGGTACGAATCTTCAGGCCAGCCAAGTCAGAGGGGGCATTGATGGGCTGCTTGCTGTTGGTAACCTGACGCAGACCATTCTCCCAGTAAGCCAGCTGAATCATATTGCGGTCCGCCAAATCCGCTACCAATTCCTCACCGATCTCGCCGTCCAGTACCGCATATACTGCATCATAGTTGGGGAACAGGAAAGGCAGGCCCAGTGCATTCAGCTTGGGAGCATAAGTAGCCAGCTGGCCCTGAGGCATCATCATGGCGTCCAAAGAACCCATCTCTACCATCTCAGCCATTTCCGCGTTGGAGCCCAGCTGCTCGGCAGCATACACGTCTACCTTGACGCGGCCCTTGGACTGTTCAAAAACGTAGTTGGCGAAATTCTCCAGAGAAACGTGAATCAGATTGCCGGTGGTATCGCTGTGTCCAATTTTCAGAGTGAACTCAGGCTTTTCATAAGTCTGTTCCCCCGAAGTGGCTCCAGATCCAGACGCTGCGGAACCTCCGTTAGACCCGGCCGGGGTCTCGTTCTTGCTGCCACAAGCAGCCATGGTAAACACCATAGACAAAGCCAGCAACAGTGCAGTTACCTTTTTCATACTTGTGATCCTCCTGTTTTCTTGATTTGTTTGCATTCTTTTATGTCAATCGCGGGTATCCGCCATTCACACCTAAAATCAGGAATCGTTGATGATGCACAATTTTTCTTCGTTTTAACCGTCATTTTGACTAGGCCTCGCCCAGTTCTCTCTGACTTTTTGACGTTCATTACAATTGCAAGATTAACAACTTCTCCCTGAAAAGTCAACTAGGTTTTGAAATGTTTTTCGCTTTTTAAGGCAAAAAATGAAATTTTAGTGAAATCCCTACAATTTCGAATGCCACTTTTTGAGCAACTTTCCTGGCCTTTTCTTCGGTACTTTGTCAAAGAATTAACAGAGAAGCTTAATTTCCAAGAAAATACATTTCATTTTCTTTCACTCTTTCTCCCCTTCACTCTCACCTCACTTTTATTTAGGGAGTTCTTTATGCTTTTGTTACGCACAAGGCCGCTTCTCCATCACCCCAACGGAGAAGCGGCCCTATTTTTTGTTTCGTAGAACTATTTAATTTGAATTCGCTTTCGTTCCATGGACTGTGCAATTTTTCGTCCCCGCTCCATCTGTTCTTCCCCACAAGATAGCGCAATGATGGAATGCAAAATAGAAATGGTCGTTAACTCACAAGTACGAGCAGCAGACAAATCACTAAAATAATCACTGTCAAATAGGCTTGTCCGAATCTCAATATCCAAGTATTTCACCAAGGGAGAATTGGCAGGTCCCACAATTCCAATGGTACGTAGACCATTTTCTTTTGCCTGCTGCGCATTTTGAATCATATTAATCGGACGCCCAGAGTTTGCAATGATTAACAAAACATCATCTGGCTCCATCATTCCAATCACCATAGCCTGGAAAAACGCATCCGAAACAAACTGACATGGAATCGCAAGTTTTAAAAAAACGTCGTATGCGGCACGGCAAATCGTCCCCGACCCGCCTTCTCCAATGATGACTACTTTCTTTGCCTCTAAAATCATCTTTGCCGCTTTGGAAAGTGCCTCATCATTTAGTGTCTCGTTTAGTTGATCAAGGACAATTTTTGTGAAATTAATCACTTTATTTTTTATTTCTCCAACCGTGTCATCTTTTTTCAAATCCATCATGGCATTTCCACTGTCAACATAATTATACATCATGCTCAGTTTCATATCTGCCAGTCCAGAAAACCCCAACTTACGGCAAAAGCGGACCACAGTCGCAGGACTGGTCCCAGTCGCAGAAGCAAGTGAACTTGCGGTGGATGACGTGATACAAGTTGGATTTTCCAAAATATAGTCCGCAATCAACAAATCTGATTTGGAAAACACCCTTGTGTTGTAAAGCGCTCGGATCCGTTGAATATATAGCAAAGACTCTTGCACTACTCTCAACTCCTTAACTTGGGCACCTGCATTTCATAGTTTTTCATTTCGATTAGTTTAAAAGTATACTGCATTTCATTTATTGTCAAGTTTTTATCCAATTTTAAAAAAATGCCCCTTTGTTCATTTCATAGAAGTTCAAAAATTTCAAATTCCTTTCTTCTCTCTGCTCTCTTTCTCCTCTCAGAATCGGTCTTTTCGTGAATGTGCATGAAATGTTGTTTCATAAATTTACTATTTTGATGATTGCAATTTCAGTCAGTGGGTGCTATGATGAACTCGACAACGGAAAAGTTTGTTTATTTTGTGGAAGGAATTCCAATTTTACCTCCTACAATTGCGCAAAACACACTTACCTTATAATTTTCCCCTTGGATAACCCTAAGCACATTATTGGTCCCTCAAACTGAAAAGGAGTGAGTGGTATGAACAAGGAAATTACTGCCGCAGAACTGAAAGAAAAAGCCAAGCAACTCAGGAAAACCGCTGTCACTATGATTTATGAGGCACAGTCCGGGCATCCCGGTGGCTCTTTATCCATTGCGGATATCGTAGCTTGCCTCTACTTCCGTGAGATGACGGTAGATCCCAAGAATCCTCGCTGGCCTGATCGAGACCGTTTCGTTCTTTCTAAAGGCCATGTCTGCCCCATTCAATACTCCGCCCTTGGTCTGCTGGGCTTCTTCCCTGAGGAAGATTTACATACCCTACGTAAAGAGGGCTCCAAGCTTCAGGGCCACCCCTCCATGAATAAGTGCCCCGGCATTGACATTTCCACCGGCTCTTTGGGCCAGGGATTGTCCTGCGCAGTCGGCATGGCTTTGGCCGGCAAGCGCGACCATAAAGATTATATGGTTTATGCAGTTGTGGGCGATGGTGAAGCAGATGAAGGTCAGATTTGGGAAGCGGTTATGGCCGCCTACCGCTATCAGCTGGATAACCTTTGCATCATCATTGATAACAACGGTCTGCAGATTGATGGTACCACAGACGAAATTATGCCCCAGCTGGATCTGACCAAGAAGTTCGACGCGTTCGGATATGACACCTACGAGATCGACGGTCACAATATGGAACAGATCATGGAGACCTTTGATAAAGTTCAGGCCGCCAAGGACGGAAAGCCCAAGTTCATCAACGCCCATACGGTCAAGGGCAAAGGCGTTTCTTATATGGAAAATCAGCTTGCATGGCATGGTATGGCTCCCAATGATGAACAGTATCAGCAAGCTATGCGTGAACTTGAGGAGGGCATCTAAGATGGATAAGAAATTGATTGCAACTCGTGATGGCCTGGGTGAAGAACTGGTAGAACTGGGCAAAAAGAATAAAAACATCTATGTAGTAGACGCCGATATCGGAAAGTCCTGCAAGACCACCAATTTTGCACATACCCTCCCCGATCAGCATGTCAACGTAGGCATTGCAGAACAGAACGCAGCTGGTGTTGCTGCTGGTTTAGCCACCTGCGGAAAGATCCCCTTCGTGGTAACCTATGCAGTGTTTGGTTCTCTGCGTATGTGCGAGCAAATTCGTCAGGAAATCTGCTATCCGAAACTTAATGTTAAAATTGCTTGCTCCCACGGCGGCGTAACCCCCGCCAATGACGGCGCCTCCCATCAGTGCATCGAGGACATGGGTGTTCTGCGCACTCTTCCCAACATGACGGTTATTATGCCCGCCGACTACTGGGCCGCTCGCAAGCTGGTCGCTGCTGCTGCCGAAATGGACGGTCCTTGCTACCTCCGCTTTACCCGCGATGCCATTCCAGTCATCTATGATGAAAATGCCAAATTTGAAATTGGTAAGGCCAACCTTCTAAAAGAAGGGAAAGATGTTGCCATTATCGCCAACGGCGACACGGTCCGTCTGGCTCTGGAAGCTGCCGAAGTTCTGGCTGCAGCCGGGATTAGCGCCCGCGTGCTGGACATGCACACCATTAAGCCTCTGGATACCAAGGCTGTTGCTGATTGCGTCAACGAGATCGGCAAGATCATCACCGTGGAAGATCACAACATTATCAATGGTCTGGGCGGCGCTGTATGTGAAGTCGTTGCGGAAATGGGCAAGGGCATTGTTAAGCGCATTGGTATTCAGGACCAGTTCGGCCAGTCTGCACCTTATGAGCGCCTGCTGGCTATCAATGGCATTACTACGGAAAACATTGTAGAGACCGCAAAAAATCTGGTTAAATAATTCCACCTTATCATATAGGCGGTATAATTTTAGGAGGAATACTTATGGATTTCAAAGGTAAAGTTGCGATTGTTACCGGTTCCGGCTCTCCCCGCGGCATTGGCCGTGAGATTACCCGCGCCCTGGCAGAAAAGGGTTGCAATGTGGTTGTCGCCGATATGAACCTGGAAGGCGCTCAGAAGAATGCTGACGATCTGAAGAACGAATTTGGCTGTGACTCCATGGCTGTCTCTGTCAATGTCACTGACGAGGCCTCTGTTAGCGCCATGTTTGAGGCTGTTTTTGCTAAGTATGGCCGCATTGACATTCTGTGCAACAACGCTGGCATCACCCAGCCTGTTACCATCGAGAAGATGACCAAGGATGACTTTATGCGTATCATGAACGTCAACCTGGTTGGTACCTTTATGTGCTCCAAGCTGGTAGTTCCCTACATGGTCAAGGGCAACTATGGCCGTATCGTAAACACCTCCTCTGTCTCCGCTAAGTGCGGCGGCGGCGTGTACGGTGGCGCCCACTATTGCGCTGCTAAGGCCGGCATCATTGCTTTCGCCCGTGCTCAGGCCATGGAACTGTGCAAGCAGTACAAGGATATGATCACAGTCAACTGTGTCTGCCCCGGTTTGATCGCCACTGACATCCGCGCTGAGTTGTCTGACGAAGCTGAGAAAGAATCTCGCGCAAAGCAGGCCATGGGTCGTGCCGGCACCGCTCGCGAAGTGGCCAACACCATCGTGTGGCTGGCTTCCGACGAGGCCTCCTATGTCTCCGGTGAAGACGTCAACATCAATGGCGCTTCCTACTTCGGATAATTTCCAGATTCTCATTCCTTTCTGTCTGTTTTTGCCCGATGAGTTTTCATTCATCGGGCAAAAACTTTATAACAAACCTTCTTCTCCCGCGGTAGCTTAAAAAAGTACCCACCCCGTTTGAATGGGTGGGTACTTTTTATGTTTAAATGTATGTTCTCATTTTAGAAGAAACCAAAAATGATTTTGTCGTCTTTACTCTTGCTGCGTCCGATTTTGCTTCCAAGCATAGCGCCAACTGAAAAAGGTCGCCAGAACAAATACCAGCAGATGAAATAAAATATTTACAGTGACAAAGTTATAGGTATTGGATACCTCTCCAAATTCTAAAAAATATCGGCACACCAAACCGACACAAGAAGCGGCAACCGTAAGGCAGATGACAAAGAAGCCTCTCTTTGTTGTGAATGTTCCCACCAACATACCTCCAGTAAACCAAGCGCCTGCAAGTACCAAATAAATCCTTATCAAAGTGATCATCAATGGCCACTCTTTATTTAAATTATAGATGGGAAATCCAAAGCAGTTGAGAAAAACAATAAATCCAATCACGCATCCATAAGAAATCGTCTGGTGCTGTTTGCTGAATTCCGCCAACTTCTTCACTCAGATTTCCCCCTATTCGGCATATTCTTGATTTTCATGCGCCTTACATTCCCTTAGAAGATAACATACATATCTTCTTTTTTCAATGTCTATCCCTTACTTTTTCTCTCCCCTTCTGCATAGGACAACACATCCTGAGCATATCTTTTCTCACATAGACTGGAATTTGGAGAGAGTACTATGCAAGCTCGATTAGAAGAACTGCGCTATAAGGAAGTAATCAGCATATCCAGCGGCATCCGGTTTGGATTTGCAGAGGATTTGTTATTTGACACGGAAAATGGGCAAATTAATGCCTTGGTCATTCCTGGCCGCCGACGGCTGTTTGGTCTACTCGGGCGAGAAGAAGATCGGTATATCCCATGGAGCGCCATTCGCCGCTTAGGAGATGATATCATTCTTGTGGAAGAAGACACTCTCCTCAAGCTATAAGCTATTTATGTTAACTCCACTGCGGTCCCTGTTGCAAAAAACCATAAAACATTTCGCTTCACTGGGCGCCCCAGAATTGCCGACAGCGCCCGGCTATATGCCTGTAACTGGGGGCGATACTGCATCGCACGTTCCCATTCCATTCCCGGCACAACCCGGTCACTCTTAAAATCAAGGACCGTGACTCCACTTTCATCCCCAAACCAGGCATCCACCACTCCTTGCAACAACACATTCTCACCAGGACCAGCCTGCGGAAAATACTCCGAGGCCGGAACCAAAATGGACAATTTAAACTCTCGTTTACACTCTTTTGCCTGGAGCATCTCTTGTCCTAACTTGCTCTGGAAAAATGCAGAAAGTAACTCTGGATGAATGCTTTTTTGCTGGAGTTCACTTAAGAATCCCTTTTCCTGTAATTTTTTCAGTTCCAATTGAATTGAATCTGAACTGTGATCTCCTTCTAATGGTAAATACTGCATGGCTAAATGCAGGGCCGTTCCCTGCTGCGCAGTGGTCAGCCCCTGCTTCTGTACCATAAAATTGGGACGTTCTAATGGTACAGAAGGCAATATTCGTTCCAGTGGAGAATGTCCGCCCTCCTGTGCTACTTCCTGGTCCAGTAGTCTACCCTTAATCTGAGTTGCCGTTAATTTCGAAGGAAGATTTGTACATGCCCAATATGGATATTTCCACTCCAATTGCCGGACAATACATTCTATCTCCTGCTTTGGCATTACTTGCGGTGATGCACCCACCCACTCTTTTTGGTTATCACTGGGCGTACATAAAGTGGCACCATCTACAAAATCTATTTTCCAAGCAGGCCCTACATCTTCTTTTATAAGTTCCGGCAAGTGGGCCATCTCCCGAAGTTTCTTTGCTTCCGGACGCGTCAAAGCGTGTAATAAAATCCATTGGCCCACACTTTGTTGACTCTCCAACGCCAAGGGCGACACTGGAATGGACATGTCCTCTCCCAACCGTTCCAGCGTGCGTACACCCTCTGTCAGTGTAATATTTAATATTAACTTTTCCTGGGCGCGAGTCATCGCCACATAGAGCAGCCGAAGTTCTTCCGCCATCATCTCGCGCTCCAGTTGCCGTTCCACTGCATGTCGTGCAACAGTGGGGTACTCAATCATCCGCTTACGGTCCAATCCCTTTGGCCCCACTCCCAACGTCGGGTGGAACAATACTGGGCGCATTAAGTCATCTCGATTCAACCTGCGACTTAGTCCACAAACCAAGACCACTGGGCACTCCAACCCCTTGGACCGATGGATTGACAGAATCCGTACGCCCTCCTCTCCAGTTTTGGGCGGATTGGAGACAAGCTTCTCTCCTAACTCTTCCATTCGCCGCAGGCGCAATAAAAACTGAAACAACGTGCGGCATCCTGAATTTTCCAGTTGCCCAGCTAGTGCATACAGAGCCAGTAAATTGTCCTGCCTCTCCTGCCCGGAATCCATCGCCCCAAAGATGCCAAGTAAATTTGTCTGCTCATAGACACGCCAAATCAGCTGTCGGCAAGTGCAGTCCCCCATCCCTAGTCGCAGTTGGGACAATTGTCCCAAAAAAGACTGGCATTTTTTATCCCCATTCTCCGCCCCTAACCTTACCGCACTGTAAAAGTCTCCAGTTGCACGAGAGCGCAGCAGTGCCAATTCGTCTGCGGTAAATCCGTATACCGGCGAACGCATGGCGGCAAGCAGTGGCACATCTTGTCGCGGGTTATCCACTAGTTGCAAAATTGACAGCGCCACATGCACCTCTGTGGTATCTAAAAACGCACCACTCCCATCTGCTGCCCACGGAATTCCTTCCTCTTCCAACGCCTGCAAGTAATAAGGAAGTACCGATCCAGGACTGCGTAGCAGGATCATGATATCTGAAGGGCGCACAGGGCGCATCTCACCTTTATCTGCAATCTGTTTGGGTTGCTCCAACATGGCGCGGATTTCCCGCGCTGCAAACCGTGCCTCCAGCAGTTCTTTACTCACCTTCTCTCCCTCTTGGTCTCCTAGACACGAGAGATCCAGAAGGTTCAGTTCAAGTTCATTTCCTTCTCCATGGGGAAATTGTGCTTTTGGAACCAGTTCTTGGTCCTTGGTGTAATCTATCTCTCCAAATTCATTTGACATAATACTGCCAAACAGATCGTTACACCCCAATAGAACCTCCGGCCTGGATCGGAAATTACATGAAAGCACCCGTTTATGCGCCTGCCCGGGAGTCGCCTGATCCCACATTGGAAAGCGCTGATATTTCTCCAAAAAAATGGTGGGATCCGCTAAGCGGAAGCGATAAATAGACTGTTTTACATCTCCCACTTGGAACAATTTATTGCCCCTTTGAGAAATGGCAGAAAATATTGCATTTTGAACTTGATTGGTATCCTGGTACTCGTCCACCATCACTTCCGCGTAGCGCGCCGACCAGTGTTCCGCCAATGGCGTACTGCTGCCATCCTCCTCACACAGGAGGGCAACGGAAAAATGCTCCAAGTCCGAAAAATCTATCAGACCGCGCTTCTTTTTTTCGGCAGCATAGGTCTTGTAAAATGTCACTACCAGATCCATTAACGCCTGTACGACCGGACGAACCAGTTCCAATTCTTCCAGGCGTTCTGCACTTTCCCCTTCTATGAACCGCTGAATCTTCTCTAACTGCTTTTTGCAGCGGGTGCGAACTGCTTTCACACGCTCTGTCGCCTGAATCCCCCGTTCCTCCTCCATTGGGCTTTGCACAAGGGTTCGTTTCTTTTTTCTCCCCACCGGTGGAAATGGAATGGGCAGACAGGCGTTTGCTTCATCCCAGGTTTCCGAATGGATCAAGCTTTCTAGTGCTGACAGGGTCTCTGAAATAGAGGGCGCATAGTTTTGTTCCAGCAGTTCGTCTGCTTCGGTCCACGTCAATGCCGCCGCCAATCGCTCCCGGCACCATCTCCCTTGGCGTTTGGCCTGCTCCATTAGAAGACGCCCCCAGATCGTCTGCCCTAAATCAGAAACTCCTTCCAGGTCCCACATCTTCTTTTGTTCTTCCAACCAGTGAACAGGGTTTGGATGGCTCTGTACACGGGTAAAGATGTCCAGTACAATCTGAATTAATCGACTGTCATCCCGTCCTGCTGCGAGTGTGTCTACCAATTGGGCAAATGGCCCCTCTGGATCCAAATCCTCATAGCATCGATCCAGAACCGCTTCCAGCGTTCGCGTCATCAAAATTTGTGCTTCTCCCTCATCGCACAGCCGGAAATCCGGATCTAAATCCAACAGATGGCCGCACTCCCGCAGGAAAGCTGCGCAGAAGGCATGGATCGTAGAAATTTGCGCTTTGTAAACCAGCGTTGTCTGGCGGCGCAAATGTCGATGATTGGGGTCTTGGGCCAGGCGGGAGGCCAACTCCTGCGCGATCCGCCCACGTAGTTCTGCTGCCGCTGCCTTGGTGTATGTGATAACTAGGAAATCGTCAATGTCCAACGCTTCCTCCACCACCCGGTTGAGCAAACGTTCAACCAAAACCCGTGTTTTTCCCGAACCGGCGGCGGCAGATACCAGCAGTTCTCCTTTGCGATCCTCCACAATGCCCCGTTGTTCCTCTGTCAGCGGAAACCCCATAACATCACCTCCCTCTGCATGTAATCGGCAGGATTAAAAGAGCAAAATCAGTGTTCCAACCGTAATAAAAAGGCCACCGATGATTTGAGCCAGGCGCACTTTTTCCCCTAAAATAATCGCCGCCAATACAATCGAAATGACCACACTAAATTTATCAATGGGAATTACCCGACTGGCCTGTCCAATTTGCAGCGCATAAAAGTAGAACAACCAGGAAAGTCCCGTTGCCACCCCGGATAGAATTAAAAATATCCAACTTCTGGTACTAATATCACCAATTTCTGCCTGCTTTCCAGTCAAAAACACAATTCCCCATGCCATAAATAACACGACCACAGTTCGAATAGCAGTTCCCAAGTTGGAACTGATCCCCTCCATGCCCATCTTTGCCAAAATTCCGGTCAGTGCAGCAAACAGCGCAGATAAGAGCGCAAATACGGCCCACATTTTATCCTCACGACCCTTTCAAAACGCTTAAAAATTTTTCAATCCGTATCCCTTTATTTTTCTCAATCTCATCTTGCTCCAAGAGAATTAGTTGTTCCAATACATCCATGGCACGCTTTACACTGTGACACAAATCGGAACCCGCCAACAACTCTCCCACTAAGACGGCAGAGAACAAATCTCCTGTCCCTGGGAAATGTACTCGGATAAATCGATAGGGAAGCGTAAAATAATTTTCACTTTTGTGGTCATATCCCCACACCACGTGGTTTCCGCTCTCCGCTTCTACTCCACTGGTAATAATAACGGATTTTGGACCCAGTTCACGCAGTGCATCCAGAATTCCCCTAGCTTCCTCCCGATTCAGCATTTTCTGCCCCTTGCAGCGCTCTGTAAGAAACTCTGCCTCGGTCAAGTTAGGCACAATGACATCCGCCACACCAAGAAGACGGCGCATGTTCTCCACCGTCTCTTCGCTCACCCCGTTATATAACTTCCCATCGTCTCCCATGATGGGATCCGTCATCACCAACAGCCCTTCTTTGCGCTGGCTGGCAATAAAATCGCGAATAATCCCCACCTGAGCAGCCGAAGCCAAAAAACCAGTGGTAATGCAATCAAATGTGAACCCCAGTTCTTTCCAAACCTGAATTGCTTTTTTCATATATTCGGTAGTATCTAAAATAGTAAACTTTCCATAGTCTAGGGTATTCGATACCAAAGCAGTGGGTAAGTTGTACACACTATGCCCCAGACTGGATAACACCGGGAGCATAGCAGCCAATGCCACCTTCCCATATCCCGTCATATCGTTGATGATAAGGACATTTTTACTCGATTCCATGGAGATTCCTTCTTTTTTTAAAATTTCACGTTGTATAAGAGAATGTGTTTTTATAGAATGGAACATTTTTCTTCCTGCTGGATTTTTTCAGGTGTTATCTGTTGCTCATCACCCTTGAGGAGAAGGCTCTTTTTCTGCTTCGGAAAGTTCTGACCAAAACTCTGGGGCATGCACGGAAGCAAACCACCTTTTTTGATCTTCTCCCCTTCCCTCCTCAAAATGACAAGCTGCAGCATATTCACAAAATCGACAGGCATTTTTCTCCGGTCCACGCCAAAATGGGTCAGCCGAAATGGTCCCGTGGGCTAACTCAGAGCATATTTCTCCCAAAATGGCTTGGATGTGACGTCCCAACTTTCCAAGCTGTTCCGCATTGGCCAACGCCTCCCCAGTAATGGTACCGGTACTTTTCGATACCCGGAGGGGCAAAAAGCGATAGCCTTCTTCCCCTGCCGGTTCCATAGCCTGCAGCACCACCGGATCATTCAGGACAAGCCCACTCCGAGTTAGTTCTTTATCCACTGCTTTTCGCCATGCCTCTTCGCTCATTCCCCGGTTACCACGGATCACTGCCTCCCGCGCCGGCAGGTATAAAACACCTGCTCCTTCCACCGGAAGGCCGTAAAATGCCTCTCCTTTCTCTTCCAGCGTAAACAGATAAAGTAGCATTTGCAGTCCTAAACCGTGGAAAACTTCCGTCAAATCGAAAGACTTTCGTCCTGTTTTATAGTCTACTACCCGAAGATAGAGCCGCCCATCATGGACCCAACCATCTACTCGATCCACAAAACCGGAGACGCTGATGGTAACTCCGTCCTGCTCCCACTCTACCGGTGGCAACTCTGCACTTCGTCCAAACCCAAGTTCAAAGGAAATGGGTCGGAAGGCGGAGGTATAAAGTTCTTCCGCTACATTTTCCACCACTGCCTGTACAGACTTTAAAAGCCTCCGAAAGAGGTACTGGAAACGCTGGCTTTGTCCGTCCAGTCCCCCCAATTCCTCTTGCACATATTGATCCACTGCCTGCTTTGTCAGTCGACGCAAGTACCCTTTTTCCGTCTCACCCAGTTCCGGCGCTGCCCCCGGCAGCTTGGTCTGCTGAAAGAGCGTGTCCTGCAAGACATGCTCCAAGACATAGTGTACAAAGGTTCCGTACTCCGGGGCAGCAAATCCAGCCGGCTTACGCAACTCTGCCTGTAGGCCATAGCGCATAAAATAAGAAAAATGACAGGATTTATACTTGTCCATTCGAGAGGCAGACATGGCCACTTTTTGTCCATAGAGGCATGTCACCGCCTGTCGCGATAGGTGCCCACGGTTCCAATCTTTTGCCTGACATACAAGAGAAACCTTCTCTCGATAGTCGGGAAGTTGTTCCAACGCCATCCGCGCCAATGGATCTCGGCCCACCTGTTCCAAAGCTGGAAGTGGGGCCTGTAGTCGGTATCTCTGGTGCAGTTCCTCTTCTCTTGATATCGCCAAGTCAGAAAACAGCACCCTTAACCGCGCCACCAAAAAACCGGGATGGCATTCCTCGCCCCCCGCCCCGATGGTTGGCCAAGAGACCAATAAGCGGCTGGTTGGTCGAACACAGGTCAAATAGACGGTTGTCATCTCCCGGTACAGCAGTTCCCGGGCTGATCGGCTCAGTTCTAACCCATAACTGGACAACAATTGTCGGTCATCGTCTGTCAAAAGTCCAGGTGCTGTCTCAAGTTGTGGAATCGAGTGGTCATCTGCCCCTAACAAAACAAGCACCTTTACCGGATGTCCGATCTGCCGTGTCATCTCTCCCGCAGTTACTCGGTCCAGAGAAACCGGTATGCTTCCCACATGGTACTGGGACAACACCATCCGAAACAGATGTGAAAATTCCTCCAAATCCATCGGAGCATCCCCCAGAAGCGCCGCGCATTGTTCCAGCCCTCCACACAGAATTTTCCATAGCTGTCGGTATTCGTCAGCCAATGTCAATTCGCCCTGGGCCTGCAGCGTGGCCACTCGCTCCTCCAATCGATGAGGTAGACCAATTTCCTCCAGTAACTCATACATGGCAATGCTCTGGCCACGTCCTGTCTGTACCTTATTCTTTCGCAAGCGTTCCAACGGAGCAGCTACTCTGCGTCTGGCCTGATCCAGGCGCTGAAGTTGCATATGGTCTTGCTCTTCCAACTGGAACCCGTAACCTCTCGGGTGCCAGTTCCAGTCCTTCTCCTGGGTCCACCGACTGCCCTTGATATCCCACTTCAACACATAGTTTTCCAGTAAGTCCCGCTCTTCTTCCGGCAGGTCGGTCAACCCAGTTTTCAGGTAACGGAACATATCCTCATATTCATAGCCCCCTGCTGCTGCCTCCAGCGCTCCGGTCACAAGTGCCAATACCGGCTTCTCCAAAATATCCGACATAACGGAGGAGAACACGGGAACACCATAACGTGGAAACACAGATTCCACCAAATCTCGATATGCCGTATAGTTCCGCGCCACTACCCCAATTTCCCGAAATCGAACCTTCTCATCCCGCACCAGTTTCAGAATTTGGGCCGCGGCCCATTCCACCTCAGAACGCGGTGTCGCAGCCTGAAATAGTTCTACTAAGCCTCCACACAAGACTGGTCCAGTTTCTTTTCCTCCAAAAATATGCTCCTCTAAAAAACGCAAAGGCTCCTCTTTTTCGCGATTCTCCCCTTCACATTGTAATATAGAGACCGCAATTCCTTCTTTCTTGGCAAGGTTCATGAGTCGTGCTGCTGTTCTGCGGGCTGGGGAAAAGATACCCGTCCCGTCCTCATCCTCTTCCAAATGGTCACAGATCAAAGACACGGTCATGGTATGGGCCTGGCGCATCAACTGCCGAAGAAGTTGCTCCTGCTGCGGCGTGAAATCGGTAAAGCCGTCCAACCACAAGTCTTTTCCCTGCCCCCAACTACACGTCTCCAACTTCTCACTTGCGCGTGTCAACTGATCCCGTGGATCCAGCGCAATTTGATGGGTCAATGCTTCATAGGCACCGCAAATCAGTCCTAAATCCCGGAGTTTCTCTCCCTCCATACCAGTATTCTCTTCCCCGGCACGAATCAGTGCTTCAGGAGGGACACAGCAGCTTTTCAGTTCATCCACGGTGGCCAGCAGAGACTGGAGAAAGGTCGGACGGCGAGACGGGCGGCTGTATACCGTAAGCTGGCCGGATACGGATCGCACAGCCTGGTACATCAATAAAAGGCGGCCTCCTCCGTCCAGTTCTTCTTCAGCCAGCCCGCCGGCCTCCTGAAATACCCGATTAGCTAAACGGCTGAATGAGAGTACTTCTGCATAGAGGCAGACCCCATCGCCTCCCATCTGACACAGTCGCCGCTCCATTTGATGGGACTGTTGCTCCGGAACAATCAACACTTGAGGGAGATTTTGCCCTGCTTGGCACAGTCGTTCCATTATCCACGTGGTGTTTTCGGTTCCAGACCGACCAAATTGCAATTGAAGCATAACACCCCCCCCTTTCTTTTCAGGTTATTGTACCATAGTTGTTTCCATAAAAAAAGGGCTTCTTTTTTATGCCCGTGGATGATTTTCCGATATTTTTCTGTTATCATAACCCCAGAAAGGGAGGAGATCGTATGGCAGCAACGATTTTACTGGCAGAGGACGACCCGGCGCTTTCTGCTCTTATTCAGGACTTCTTTCAAGCAGCTCATCTTCCTGTTGTCCCGGTTTACGATGGCGAGGCTGCGCTGTCTGCCGCCCTTGCCCAATCTTTTGATCTTCTCATTTTAGATGTGATGATGCCAAACTATACGGGGCTTGAGGTGTGCCAAGCAATTCGTGCTCATAGCACGGTCCCAATTATCTTTATCACCGCACTGGGACAGGAACAAGATGCCTTGGCCGGATATCGAGCCGGGGCGGATGACTACGTCATAAAGCCTTTTTCCATCTCCGTATTGGTTGCAAAAGCCCAAGCCCTTCTTCGGCGCAGCCGTGGACTGGGATTGGCGCAACACCAGTTGGCCTATGGCAACATTCTCTTAGACACCGAGCAGCGACAGGTCTGGGTGGATGATGTCCTTCTTCACCTCCGTCCAAAAGAATATCAAATTCTGGAACTTCTTCTGCGGGAGAAGGGGCATATCGTCAGTCGAGATTTGTTGATTCAGCGTGTATGGGGAATTGACTTTACAGGTGATGAACGTATGGTAGATCGGCATGTTGCCGCACTGCGTCAACGCCTGGGCTCCGCTGCTCAACACATTCGTTCTGTCTATGGCCAGGGATATCGTTTTGGAGGAAAGGAGGGCCCTTATGAAGGATAAGATCCATACACTGTCCTGGAAGCTGTCCCTTTTTCCCATTGCAATCTTATTAATCTTCTGGTTTGCTTTTAGTTTCATTCTTGTTTTTCGTACAGCAAAAGAAATTCGCGATGGAGCCTACTCACAGGCCGAAGCAACTGTATTGAGGTACCGCTTCGACAGTTATTTCCAGGCTTATGAACCTGATTTCCGAGATGACTGGTGGATACAACATGGATGTGAAAATTCTTATCAATTTTTGTTCCCCTGGCAACAGTCCAATACCAAATCCTTCTATCTCCCTTATTACTTCACCAGCACTTCCGATTCACCGACGGAATCGAATCTTTTACCTGTTCACACATTCATTTCAATCCGACTCCAGCCTTCCGAAAAGCCTGCATACCATGGCTTAACCCTTCTGTTGGAGGAACTATCTGCCGCCGATCTCCACTCCATTTCGCAGGCAATCAACTCCGGGGAGACTTTGCCCGCCCTATCTGCTACCGGCACACGAAATGGCTACCTTTTCTATGTAGACACTCTCACAATTGGATCGCGCACCTATTCTACAGGCCGTACCGGAGGAAAGCACACTATCTCTCTTTCGGAGTCCAACTGCTCAATGGAACCCGGTTCCTATACGTTATACCCCATGGGTGCTCAATCCAAGCAAGACTGGGAACTCTTGTTGGGGGCACGGGATTGGGTACTCCATCACAGCCAGGAGCGCCAAACTGGTCTACGTTCCTATTTTACTTCCTACTCGATGTACACTCTACCGGTTTATCAAAACAACAAACCGAGCCAAGAAGTCTGGATTTGGGCAGTATTGGCTTCTACCCCGCTGCAGTCTGCCTTGGAGGAGCACTTGGGGACACTCCTATGTCTGCTGGCCCTGGTACCCATCTTCGGATTGCTTTTTTCCGCACTCATCCGCCGCATGGTTATCGCGCCTATTCAACAAACCCAACGTGATTTCCAGCGAGTAGAGACTCTCCAGTTTCAAGATTTGGAAGGAGACACACTGCGGAAAGATGAACTAGGGGATTTGAACCGCTGCGTCCGCCATATGGCAGAGCAACTCCAAACCCGCTGGGATGATGAGCGAGCCTTGGAACAGCGTAGACAGGAGTTTGTAGCCGCCGCCTCACACGAACTGAAAACGCCGCTGGCCCTTCTGCGCGGTTATGCGGAGGGACTGGAACAAGGCATCGGTGATCCTTCCCGCTATTTATCTGGTATAGAATTGGAACTGGAACGGATGAATCACCTCGTGATGGAGATGTTGGATCAAACTCGCCTTCAGCATATGGATGCACTGTCTGCCATGGAACGCGTGGATTTCTCCGCTCTGGTCACCGGTCTACTCCAGGAGATGGCACCACTCTTTCAAAATCTGCAGCTAACTGCTCAAATTTCATCTGGATTATCTCTATCTGGCGACTATTCACTTCTCCAGCGGGCGATAAGCAATTTGTTGACAAACGCTGCCAAATTTTGCAAACCAAAGGGGCAAGTTTTGGTTTCACTCTCCCAGCAACAGAATGGTCCATCTCTCGCCATCGAAAACACGGCTTCTCCAATCCCTCAAGCGGATTTATCCCGCCTGTTTGAGCCTTTTTTCCGCAGCAGTGCCACACGTGACCGTTCTGGCAGCGGAATGGGATTGGCCATTGCCTATCAAATTTTTCAACTGCATCACCTTCAATGCCAGGTAGAAAATACCGCGCTAGGAGTCCGCTTTACTGTAACCCCCATGCAACCACAAGACGCGGGTTCCTCCCATTCTCTTTGAACGCTCTGCTCTTTCCCTCCCTGTACACGCTTTCGTAAAATGGTTCAAAAAGGGCAGGAAATCATACAAACATTATGACAAAAAGGCCGCGCCATAGGCGCGGCCTTTCATACACTCAATATCATTAATTGGGGTTAACGGTATAGTTAGGCGCTTCTTTTGTAATGTAAATATCGTGGGGATGGGACTCCCGCAGACCTGCTGCTGTAATCTGAATAAATTGCGCTTTATTCTGCAATTCCTCTACATTGTGGCATCCACAGTAGCCCATACCAGCTTTCAAACCGCCCATCAACTGATAGATTGTCTCGCCAGCTAATCCCTTATAAGGCACCCGGCCTTCCACGCCTTCCGGAACCAATTTTTTGTTGTTTTGCTGGAAGTAACGATCCTTGGATCCCTTATTCATAGCTGCTAATGAGCCCATTCCACGGTAGACTTTAAATTGCCGCCCCTGATACACCTCTGTATCCCCAGGGGATTCCTCGCAGCCAGCCAATAGAGAACCAAGCATGACCACGCTGGCCCCGGCTGCAATCGCCTTGGCAATATCACCCGAGTACTTCACACCGCCGTCTGCAATGATGGGGATATCATACTCCGCTGCTACACAGGCCGCATCATAGACTGCTGTAATCTGCGGCACACCTATACCAGCCACCACTCGGGTCGTACAGATGGAGCCAGGACCAATACCGATCTTCACACAGTCTGCCCCAGCCTCAATCAAGGCGCGCGTTCCCTCCGCCGTAGCTACATTACCAGCAATCAGCTGCACATCCGGGTACAGTGCTTTAATGCGCTTGACACAGTTCAGAATGTTCTGAGAGTGGCCGTGGGCAGAATCCAATGCCAGTACATCGGCTCCCGCTTCCACCAGCGCAGCCACGCGGTCCAGTACATCTGCCGTCACTCCGATGGCAGCGCCCACCAGTAGCCGCCCCTTTTCGTCGCGGGCGGAATTGGGATACACCTCTGCCTTCTCGATATCTTTAATGGTAATCAAACCCTTGAGTCGGAAATCTTTGTCCACCAAAGGCAGTTTTTCAATCTTATGCCGACGGAGAATCTCCTTGGCCTCATCCAACGTAATGCCCTCTGGCGCTGTCACCAGATTTTCTTTGGTCATTACATTATCAATGAGTTGATTCATATCGGTTTCAAACTTCATATCCCGATTGGTAATAATACCAATCAGCTTTCCATTGTCGCAGATTGGTACCCCCGAGATACGGTACTTGGCCATCAGTTCGTCCGCCTCTGCCAGCGTATGCCCGGGGCCCAGCCAGAAGGGGTTGGTGATAACGCCGTTCTCTGAGCGCTTTACCATATCCACTTGCTCTGCCTGTTGACTAATGGACATGTTCTTGTGGATAATGCCAATTCCGCCCTCACGTGCAATGGCAATGGCCATGCGGTACTCCGTAACAGTATCCATTGCAGCGCTAATGAGAGGAATATTTAAATGTACCTTTCGGGTCAGACGGGTACGCAGGTCGATATCCGCCGGCAACACATCACTGGCAGCGGGGATCAGAAGCACGTCATCAAAGGTAAGCCCCTGCTTGACAAACTTCTGTGCGACGTCCTGGTTGACCATACACTACAACTCCTTTTCTCTTTTCCCTCCCCCACGGGGATTCATTCGTTTCCATTGATATTAGGATTTATTTTACCGTTCCCACCGTTACTTGTCAAGGAACGACTTGCTCAAAATGTAGCGCTGCTTCAAAGCGGACCTTTTTCTCCTCATCCACCCCGCAGAGATACACCCCATTCTCCGGTGCGCCCCATTCGCCCCTTTCTATGGTGATGGTATCTCCGGGCCGACACTCTGCAAGATAGCCAATTTGCAACTGCGACAAATAGTAGTTCTCTTCCATGCGATCCATATCCACTGCATCGCATGCAAAATCGGCATATCGGGTATTGTTAACATGTCCATTAATATCGGTATCGCTATACCGCATAAGGCGTCGCTCCACCGGGCATAGCCGTTCTGGACGGCGCAGCTTGCTGAGCGTTCGCTGCTTACACAAATCTCCGCCACCTGTACCTGCCAACTCTGTAATGGCAGACAGCCGCATCAATTTCCGCGTTTCCACGTTGGCCAACACCCACCCGGATACCGACTCTCCCACAGGCACGCCATCCACCAGAATGTCATAATCACGGTACATCATGGCCGCCTTATCTCCGCGATGCCAGGTCCGAATTGTAATTTCATCCTCCCACCGCAGAGGGCGTTCCAATCGGTACCATGATCTCGCCAACATCCAAAAGGCCCCGTATCGCTCCATCAGAAGTTCTCGACCAAAGCCCCCATCTTCCGCCGCCAATGTCGCTGCAATTTGTAAATGGTTTAGCAGGGCGGATGCCTTACAAATTCCCTTTCCGTCTGAATCCATCCCCGTTAAACGGATGGTATGTTCAAAATAAAGACTCATCTATCCTGCTTCCCCCGGATCAAAATGGTCGTTTTACAGCAAATGTCGTCAATGTCATCCGCTGTTCCAGCTGGAATGCGCATTTGCGCTCCACAGTCCTTACAGATTAAATCGACGGAACTATAATTTACCTGAAAGGTCCAGTTTTTACTGCCACAAGTACAGGAAATGCCACCTCGTGCAGCAATGTCTTTTAGTTCCGACAACACCTCATGCATGACAATCTCATCCAAAAAGGTACCGTGATTCTCAGCCTCTTCCTGCAGCTTGTCCACTGCCCGTTCCAGCCGGGCGGTGGCTGCATAAACCGGCCCTTCCTCCCCTACATAGCAGCAGTCCAAACCGGATGCAGCGCAGGAGAATGCCAGTGCTTTCTCCCGGATAAAAGCGTGAGAGGGACACGACACCGTGTGTTCATGGCCACAGAATAGACAGGGTACTGTTAACTGCACCCGGGTAGGAAGAAACTCCACGGTCAATTCCGACTTTCCACAGGGACACTTGATGTGATTGCGGGATGCTGCCAGCGAGAACAGATCTCGCTGTACAATTACAGATTGTCGGCAATGGGGGCAAATATAGGCAAGAAATCGCTTCTCGTTCGGGTCCATTCGTTTTGTTTCTCCTTCGCTCCATCAAAGGTGCATCCACGACCTCTGCCGCATGGAATTTACCCTTGGTTCTCTATCTCTTGCGGAAGGGCTTTGCCCCGCCGTGTCGCACCGCCTGACGTTCATTGCCTGGGCGCTTTCCATCCCCTGCGTTTTGCTGCGGGCCGACCTTATGCTTTTCAAAGGCGCTTATAATCTTTCCCACCAACTTATGACGCACCACATCTGCCCCAGACAACCGGATTACTTTAATATCCTCAATTCCCTCTAAGATCTCAGCACATCGCTCCAACCCGGAATCTTCCGGTGAGGGCAAGTCAATCTGGGTAATGTCCCCAGTAAGCACCATTTTTGACCCTTCACCCAGCCGGGTTAGGATCATCAGGTGCTGCGCCACCGACATATTTTGACACTCATCACACAAAAGGAACATAGACTTCAAGGTCCGTCCCCGCATATAGGCCAATGGCGCAATCTCAATAATCCGTTTCTCCAGATAACTCTGCACCGTTTCCGGCCCCAACATCTCGTCCAATGCATCATAGAGTGGGCGCAGATAGGGGTCTACTTTGTTCTGCAAATCCCCCGGAAGGAATCCAAGTTTTTCTCCCGCCTCCACTGCCGGACGACACATGACGATCTTATTGACCTTTTTATCTTTCAATGCACGCACAGCAGCCGCCACTGCCAAATAGGTCTTTCCGGTTCCTGCCGGACCGATTGCAATGGTCACCGTATTCCCTTCGATGGCACGGATGTATTTCCGCTGTCCCAGCGTGCGGCACTTCACCGGAGCGCCTGCGTAGGTATAGGCCACCACGTCTTTCATCGCAGCTACCGTTTCCTCTACGCGTCCTTCCCGGACACTCTCTAAGGCGCGACTTACCGCAAATTCATCTACTTTCTCTCCCAGCCCGCGCATTTGACTGAGCATTTCCAGGGTCTGGACCGCCTGCTGCACATGCTCTTCCGACGTTCCGGTCACTTCTATGCTGCCGTCTCGTGTCAGCAGCATGACGTCCAACTCTTTCTCCAGCGCCCGTACATTGGTATCGCTGATCCCGAATAAGTCCTGCATTGTCAGGACATCCAATTCGATTTTCTCTGAAGCCAAACGACGTTTCCTCGCTTCCCTCTGGTCTTTGCTTTAGTATATGCCCTTTTCCCCCCGATTTCAATACCTCAAATGTGAACAACCTCACCCCGGATCCTCTTGTATCAACTCTTCTTGTGGCAGTGGCGTGCGACCTTGTTCCTCCATCCCGATCTCTTCCACACACTCTGCCTGCAAGGTAACTTGAAGAAACGCTTCATTTTGTAGCGTTGTATAATTTAGGGCCTCAATCTGTCCGTCCTCCCCAATCATTTGCCGCAGTTTCTTCTCCAATTCTTCCTCTAAAAGCTGCTCAGCAGCTTCTAAATTCAGTTCTGCCTGTGTCAAGTGATAGGCGGAAAATGTATCTCGCCTCAGTGTAAGTGGCAACTCCACTCCTCCGGGTAAGACTGCACTCCAGATCTGCGTCTCCTTTTCCCAACCTGGTTGTTCTTTTCCCCAGAGCGAGACTCGGCTACTGGCAAATTCAAGAGACCATACGCTTTTTTTCTCCCCGGTATAGGCTTTTTTCTCGGCCTGGATTGGGATACCAGCTGTCAAAGTTCGCCACGTCCGTGCCCAAACACGGCCTCGCGCGTGGGTCTGGTAATATCGCTCTGGTAAGTCACTATAGAGCGGCGGTTCCATTGTCACTGTACCAGAAATCAGAATCTCTCCCTCTAAAATTGTATCCCCCTCCTGCACCAATGCATCCCCCTGCTCCGCTTCCACATGTAACACTAGGCCCCCTGCCTCAGCCCGCACATCATAGTAGCCGCTCTCATCAATCCGTTCAGGCTCTTTTACTGTCTCCCGTACTAACACCTCCAGCCGAGTCCCATAAAGATTAATTGCCATCCAGGATAAATCCTTTAATTCCAACAACGCCTCCTGTGCCACCTGCTGCCGGTCAATCGACGGCGCATACACGCCGGGCCGCACCCCCAGCTGCCGCAATTGGCTAAGGATCACCGCAGTTGGTACCCGCTCATTTCCAATTACTTCCACAGTTAATACAAATCGTGACAAAATACCTACTGCACACAGTGAGAGGGCCATTCCCACCAGAAAGGCATATCTGGTTCGAAATCGAAGCAGAAAATCGGGAAGACCTTTACGAGTCCCTACATTTACTTCGCAGTCTACCCTTTGGGCCAATTGCCTGAGTCGATTTAAGTCTCCCCTCCGGACAGTTAGATGCAGAATATGTTCATTCTCCCAGGATACGCCCCAGAACTCGACCCCCTCCTGAGCACATAAATTGATCAGTCGCTCTGGAAACGGCCCTGTCACAGTCAGAGCCGCTATCCCTTGCAAAAAATGGATCAGCCTCTTCATCCAATTTCCCTCCTTTGTCAGGTCAGTTGAATTTGGCTGATCTGTCCAGTAATCAGCAGTTCCAACCCTGTCATCGCCCGCAATTCTAAATTCTTCCCCAGAATTTTAATCACAAAAGCTCCTCCGCTGACATGAATTTCGTCCTGTCCATAGGCTAAAATCCCTTTGTGGTTCTCAATGCGTAACTCCCGGTCACCTACCAGTTCCAGACGTGGCAGGCCAGTCAATGCATCGGCCGGCAAATCAAAGAATTCCGCTGTCCGCTCCAACAGCCCGGGACGGCGCGGCTTTTTATCCATAAAAAATCACCTCTCCCCTATATGTATGAATGGGAGAGGTGAAACTTGTTGCCTTACGGATTTTTCGTTTGTGTCCAATAGAAACTTTGGCGTGTATAACTTATTTTTTATTTTACATGCGCACTGTTGCTAAATAAAAAAGTAATGTAGAAGGTATATTTTTCTCTTGTCCTGCGATATTTTAGACGGTATATAGTTTTATGTAGATCTGCTGGAACTTAGTAAACCCTAACATTCACTGGACTTACCACAAGATTTCCTCCTCCCGCCACTGTGTACCATTTTCCTTTTTCCAGTTTTATCTTTTCCGACATGCCAGATGTAATATAACCTACAATATATTTTTCTCCCGTTTCAATATCCGTAAAGATCACATCCGTATCGCAATCCCCACTTACTTTTACGGTTCCAAATAGTGGTTGTATTTGTTCTGTCTTAATTGCACCATCATTATTTGAAAGTGTAAAGGTATGTTGCTTTTGAACGTTAGTATAAAAGAGAATCGCTACGAAGAAAATTGCCATTGCACATAATATAAATCGCTTTCTTCTCACTAGAAACACCTCCTACATTTCATTTTCGCGTTTCTTTTTGCTGGAAGTCCCTTAATATTACTGACCTGCCATGCTTTGTGCCAACTACAGCTTTTCTTCCTCCTCTAGCTTTTTATCAATCCACAATGTCATCCCATTCAAAATCCAAACAAAAATCATCAAAACACCAGATATACCAGCCACAGCTTCCGACGTATCTAGCCAAGTGGAAATGTTGCCTCGGGACGCAAGATACTCAGAAAACAATATTTGATCCCACAAAAATATTCCGCAGAAGCCCATACTGACACACACGGGCCACGTTTGCCTTGCCACTTCTTTCATACGGCGGGACATATACCAACAGGGAATAAGCAGGCCTGCTCCTCCTGCAAATAATCCTCTCAATTCCATATTGACTCTTTAGTTCTCCAGCTTCTAGCCTTCTTTGGGCTTTTCTTCCTTTTCTTGCTGAAGTTCCATCTCCAATTTTCCATCCATCCACAATACAAATACATTTACTAACAACGTCGTAAGAAGAAGAAACCCAGAAACTTTTGCCACCGCGTCAATGGTGTCCATCCATGCAGATACATCCTGGATTTTTGCCAGGTGTGCATCATATAAAATTTGAAACCACAATGCAGTTGTACAGCAGCCCAGACTTATCAGGTAGGCCCAGCCGCCCCGATTTTGCCCTTTTGTACGTCTGGTCAAATACCAGATTGGACAACTCCAGGCCAACAGCCCCAGCACAATACTGCCCAAATTTAGCATAATACGTCCTCCTTATCTACTCTTACTTTTGACGCTCTTATTCATCCTCTTCTCCTGGAACACATTCCAGAATGTCCCCTGGTTGGCAATCTAAAGCTTGGCAGATCGCCGCCAGCGTGGAAAATCGAACTGCCCGGGCCTTGTTATTTTTTAAGATGGACAAATTTGCCTGGGTAATGTCGACTTTTTGCGCCAACTCCCCTAAGGAAATCTTGCGTCTGGCCATCATTACGTCTAAATTCACTACAATTTTCATTCTGTGCCCCCTTAGATAGTCAGATCCTGATCTTCCTTCAATTCCGCTGCCTGACGGAAGAGGGCTGACATCACATAAAAGAGCAGTCCAGCCATAAAAAAACTGGAACAAACAAAGTATTGTAAGTAAATAGAGGAGCTAAATTTCCCTCTATATTCAGCCAAATCACCATGCGCACCAAGGCTGCAGCAGATACCGTCCAACAACATGCCGCTGCGCGCTTCATGCTGATACTGTTCTCACTTCGGAATGGATTTCCAGCTAATATGGTATCCAAAATTCGCTTTGCTTGCCATAAAATAACTGCCGTACATCCCCCGCACAACCAATAAAACAGCGTCACCAATGCGGGATGCCATTGTGTCCATACCATCCACCAGGACACCACAAAAACTTTTAGAATGGGCAAATTCCCCTCCTCTCCCATCCACCGGGCCACTTCCCCTTGCAAAGCCTGCAACAATATCCCCGGACCTCCATCGGTCACGTAGGCTGCGATCCCCGGCACGAGAAGAAGCCCGACCATATTCGCTGCCAATACCGTCAAAACAAGCCCGCGTAGTATCCTCGCCAGACGTTGTACTCCAGTACCCTCCATCTCTGTCCCTCCTTTTTTCTCTAATCTAACATTGCAAAAACCGATTGTCAATATATTTTTATCGTTTATCAATAAATATTTTTATGAAGAAAAGCCGGGAGAACTTCCCGGCTCTGTTGTTAATCGCCATCGAAAGAGGCTGGCCCACTCCGGTCCAATGCCAGAGCAAAGCCCTTCAATTTTTGACGCCGCAATTTCCAGTCCGGCATTAACTGCCCCATACAGGCGTAAAAACCTGCCCCGTGGTCATGGTATAGAAAGTGAACCAATTCATGGAGCGCCACATAGTCCCGCAATTCCTCCGGGCAGCGTATCAAGGCCAAATTTAATGTGATATACCCTTGGCGCCAATGGCAGTTCCCCCACTGACTTTTCATCCGCCTTACTTTTAACATCGGGAAAGGTACCCCAAATGGAGATACCAATGGATACATCCGTTCCACAGACTGCTGCAACAATTGAAAACTCACCTCGCGCGCTGGCTCTGGCAACAGTTCTTCCCGCACCTGCCGCGCTAACACCTTACGAAGCCAATTACTCTTTCCCAGCACAAAGGCATCCGCTTGTTGAACCGAACAGCGCATGGGAACCGACACAACAATTTCCCCTTTGGGTGTAACCCGGAGATTCAAATTCTTAATGGACTTGTGGCATAACAAATAAGTCCAGGTTTCTTCTGGCGTTTGGAGTATTCGCTGCTGCTTTGTCCTTTGTTCCCTTATATTGTAAGGCAAAATAACATTACACCCTTTTCCGCTTTTCCTACTTACTAGCTATCACTTTTTTGTTTTCCATTCGACTCAAATTTTGATTTATTATAGCAAGCTGACTTTGAAATGGCAAGGTTTTGCCTTCGCAGTTTTCTCTCCTTCAATTAAAATAACATATTTCCAAGTAATTTCCCATATTGTAGCAGCATGGAATGAGAGGGGGAAATGAACGTGGGCCGACTGTTGGGAAAACAGACCTACCGGGATCTTATATTAGGCATTGGGCTGCTTGGTTCCGCCGCTGCCCTTGTAATTTGGCCACAACAAGCCATGTCTGCCATGCGTGACGGTTTGGATCTGTGTTGGAATGTCATTCTCCCATCTCTGTTTCCCTTCTTTGTTCTCTCCTCCTTAGTGGTAGAACTGGGGTTGTCTCGCTACTTTGGAAAGCTGTTGGAGCCCATCATGGCGCCACTCTTCCGCGTCAATGGTACTTGTGCCGTTGCCCTTGCCCTGGGATTTGTGGGAGGATACCCGGTTGGGGCCAGGACTGCCATAAGCCTTTACCAAAACGGACAGTGCTCCAAGACCGAGGCGGAGCGGCTCCTAGCGTTTTGTAACAACTGCGGCCCCGCCTTCATTTTGGGTGCTGTTGGTGCCGGTATTTTCGGAAGTGGCAAGATGGGGCTCTTCCTCTATCTTGGTCACCTTGCCGCCTCCTTGCTGGTAGGAATCCTATTTCGCTTTTACCGTCCCCAGGAAGGCCCTCGCTCAGGCGGTCGATTGGGGGCCCAATTTCAAACAGTCAGCTTCCCCGTTGCATTTACTCGATCTGTTACAGGCGCCATGCAATCCCTATTAAATATCTGTGCCTTTATTCTTTTTTTCACCGTTGCTGTCCGCATTTTGGTTCTGTCTGGCTGCATGACTGCCTTCGCTGGCCTGTTACGTCCCCTTGGAGTTTCTCAAATCTGGGCAGAACGACTGCTCACCGGGCTATTGGAAATGTCTTCTGGTGTTGCATCCCTCACACAAGGTGCAGTCAGTGGGCGGCTGTCTATGGCCGCTTTTATGCTGGGATGGGCCGGCGTATCCGTTCATTGCCAAGTCCTAGCTTTCTTAGGGGACAGTGGGCTGTCTCTGCGTACCTATGTTGTAGGGAAATTGCTCCACGGCCTTTTCTCGGCTGCCCTGGTGTCTGCCCTTGTAAGGGTGTTTCCCATTCACTGTCCAGTCTCCGTCTATCTTACGGAACAGACCGAAGCCATCGCCCAGCTGGATTTTCATCGTGCTCTTACCTTATCAGCTGCCGCCGCCTGGGGGATTTGGCTGGCCTTCCTTCTGTTGGCTGCCTGGATGGTGAAAAAAAACTATGGAAAAAGGCTTCGGTATGGAGTATAATGCAAAGAGATGATATTTTAAAAATTTCTATGGATTATCCGACCTATAACGCCAGATTGAGGAGCCTACTATGAATTTATTTCAAAAGAAAATAGAACCGCGCTGTACATATTGTGCCCATGGTCGTGCCCTAGGGGAAGATCAGGTCATCTGTCCAAAAAAAGGCGTCATGGCTGCCGGCTCTCACTGCCGCTCCTTCCGTTACGACCCTCTTAAGCGGGTTCCGCCCCGCCCTGTTAAGTTGGCTGGCGTGGGTCTCGGGGATGAAGAATTTCAACTCTAATCACGCAACTTATATAAAATATAAAAAAGTGGCAACGTAGAGATAGACCTCTCTCGTTCGCCACTTTTTTCTTAGTCATTGGTCTTTATCAAATTCTCTCTTTTTCTCCTGGAAAAATCGGTAATACGCCTGAACATGATCTAACTGTGTCCACACCTGTTGTTGAACTGGATCGGCATCCAAATTGTAGATACGAGCCCCTCTCATGGAAAGCAGAAAGATGGAATGGGTTGATATCACAAATTGGCAACGGTAGAAGCGGGCAGAATCGGATATAAATTGCACCAACTCCTCCTGCAAGTTTGGAGCCAAGCTATTTTCCGGTTCATCCAGCAGGTATAACCCTCCATCCTGGATTTCCCGGGTAAAGTATAAAAATGCACTCTCTCCGTTGGATTTCCCGGGTATATCCTGCATCAGCCGATTGCGGACATACTGGGAACCTGTCCTGCGCTGGGCCTCTACCACCTGGCGAAGACGGTCCACATCCTCCAACGAATGAAGTTGAAATTTAGCATACCGGGCATCTGCATATTCTTCTAATAACTCCTGACGTCGGTTTGCAATTCCCTCATTCATATATCGGAAATCCAGCAGGAAGTCAAAGACATCGTCGCTGGTAATAACTCGGCTTTTCTCCCGCACCCGTTCATTAAAAGCCGTGGTGCAATCCGCCCGACATAACGCCAGGTACTTGGAGAAAAAAGAACTGCGGTTAAAAATAGCCCCCCTGGAAATGCCCAGTTTTTCTCCAATCAAATTGAGAAGTGTCGTCTTTCCACTACCGTTTCCTCCGCAGAAAATGGTTACAGGTTCGAATTCTAGGGTGGGCACTTCCTTGCTCAGAAACACTCCAAAGGGATACCGGCTTGTATAGCAAGTTCGCTTATTTTCTGAGTCTCGCGATAAAAAAGCCAACTCACTCCCTTGGTCTGGAAGCGCGAACGATTCGAGATAGCGCACAGCTGCCTGTACCCCCTTCCCCTGTTTCCTTATATTTGACTGGCCGTTTTTCCATTCTATTTATGGGCACAATCCCCCCTGACGCAGTTTGTGCTGCACCAGGGGGGATTCATAGTTTTACTGCTTATTCTTGATGTACTCATCAATGGACTTAGCAGCATGTTTGCCGGCGCCCATTGCCAAAATAACGGTGGCAGCACCTGTAGCGGCGTCACCGCCTGCAAAGATGGCCGGGCAGGAAGTGCAGCCCTTCTCATCTGCAGCAACACAGCCCTTCCGTGTCTTTTCCAGACCGGGCGTTCCGTCATAACTCATGGGATTGGGCTGGGTACCAAGCGCCATGATGACGGCATCCACTTCCACCTTAAACTCGCTGCCCTTAACAGGCACAGGGCTGCGGCGGCCGGAGGCATCTGGCTCACCCAGTTCCATGCGGATGCAGGTGATGGACTGGACGTGATTCTTCTCGTCCCCTTCAATCGAAATGGGGTTGGTGAGCAGATCAAAGATAATGCCCTCTTCTTTTGCGTGGTGGACCTCCTCTGCACGGGCAGGCAGTTCCGCCTCAGAACGACGATAGACAATATGGACCTCGGCGCCCAACCGCTTTGCGCACCGCGCTGCGTCCATGGCCACGTTGCCGCCGCCCACAACCGCCACCTTCTTGTTGTGCAAGATGGGGGTCTCGCTGTCCGGCTTGTAGGCTTTCATCAGGTTGATACGGGTCAAGTACTCGTTTGCAGAGTACACGCCTACTAGGGATTCCCCTGGGATCTTCATAAACATGGGCAGACCGGCGCCGGAGCCAATAAAGACTGCCTCATATCCCATCTCAAACAGTTCTGTAATGGTAAGTACCTTGCCAATAACCATGTTGAGTTCAATGTCTACGCCCATTTTTTGCAGGTTTTCTACCTCGCGCTTTACGATAGCCTTGGGGAGACGGAACTCTGGAATACCATAGCTGAGCACGCCGCCGGGAGTATGGAATGCTTCAAACACGGAGACGCTGTATCCCATGCGGGCCAACTCGCCGGCACAGGTCAGTCCGGCCGGGCCGGAGCCGATGACTGCGACCTTGTGGCCGTTCTTGGGGGCAGTGGCCACGTTGCTGACACCGTGTTCTGCTGCCCAGTCTGCCACAAACCGCTCCACGCGGCCAATAGCCACCGGCTCACCCTTTACGCCGCGGACACATTTACCCTCGCACTGGTTCTCCTGGGGGCAGACACGACCAGAGATGGCGGGCAGCGCGTTGGCATTGGACAAAATTTCATAGGCTGCGGCAATATCCCCTTCCGCTACCTTTGCCAGGAAGTCTGGAATGGGAATCCCCACCGGACAACCACTGACACAGGCCGGATTTTTGCAGTGGATGCAGCGCTGTGCCTCATTCATGGCCTCTTCCAAGGTGTAACCCTGTGCTACTTCCAGGAAATTGGCACTACGGACCTGCGGGTCCTGCTCCTTCATCGGAGTCTTGTTCATCTGCATATTAGCCATTCATGGCACCTCCTCCCAGGCGGCAGAGATGCTTCTCTTTCGCCTTTGCTTCATGCTCTTTATAGGTGGCGTTGCGGGCGATCACTTCGTCAAAGTCCACCTTATGGCCGTCAAAGTCTGGGCCATCCACACAGGCAAACTTTACTTCACCACCCACCGTCAAACGACAGCAGCCACACATACCAGTTCCGTCGATCATGATGGGGTTCATGCTCACTGTGGTGGGAATATTATATTTCTCTGTCAGCTTGCAGGCAAACTTCATCATCAGCAGAGGACCGATGGCAAAAACATGGTCAAATTTCACGCCACTGTTGATCAGTTCTTCCAACTTTCCGGTGACAAACCCGTGGTAACCATAGGTACCGTCATCGGTGCAGATGTGCAGATCGGTACAGGCCTTGGACATCTCCTCTTCCAAGATAACAATGTCTTTGGTCTTGAAGCCGCCGATCAGGTCCACCTGGTTACCGGCCTCATGCAGGGCACGAGCCACAGGCAGCGCAATGGCACAGCCCAGGCCACCGCCTAAAACGGCGACGCGGCCATAGCCTTCTACTTCAGTGGGAACACCCAGAGGGCCCACAAAATCGTGGAGGCAATCGCCCTCATTGAGTTGATCCAGCGCAAGCGTTGTACCACCGATCTTCTGATAAATCACAGTAACCAGTCCATCTACTGCACTGGAGATGGTCAGAGGAATGCGCTCCCCTTCCTCATCCACGCGCAGGATGATAAACTGTCCCGCTTTGGCTTTGGCAGCCACCAGCGGCGCATACACCGAGATCTGTCCGATCTCCGGCGTCAGCGTCTTTTTCTTTGCGATTTCATACTTCTTCACTGCTGATCCTCCTCAAGTTGAATTGATTTGTCGGAATTGCTCCCGACATCCCTTTTTCTATTCAATCTTAAACACAGCATCGCTGTGTAGATCACATCTCACCAGCGGCCAAACCAGCCGCTCCGGTGCCCACCGCCATAACGCCTCCTCCGGCGTAGACGCAGCACCCACTTTACCAGTACAACTGCCAGTGCAATCGCCAGTATCAACAACCCAGTTCCTACCCAGGTAATCCAGTTTGCATTCTTCCATAACTCGATTGGATTCCAACTCTGGCTTACGGTCTTTCCTCCTCCTAAGGTTCGAAAGATCTCCGGTACGCCGTCCTCTCCAAAAGAGCGTAGATATGCTGCCAGTGCATACCATTCTTTTATCTCATTCCCAGCTGAATCCCGTAGAATGTGCTGGGAAAAGTCGGTAATGGGCCGCCCCAGGCTATCCTTTGGTTCAATGGACAAAAGCCCAAAGGATTTCTCCTTCACAACAGAGAGCATTTGCGCAGAGTACATGCCAGAAACGACACGATAAAGTTTGTCATTTTCCAGCTTTGCCAGACCACCATCGGAAAACGCCGGCTCATGAAGGTACGCCTCCGTCACACGGTTAAACGGAAAACGATGTACATTAAAGGAATAAGCCACACCAGAAAAGTAGAGTTGTGCCTCTGGCATTCGTGGGGTCACGGAGGCATCAATCTCCATTACCGCTCGCAGTTCCTTCCCTGTGAGATAGCAAGCGACCAGCGGATATCCTGCACTGCCATTCTCCCCTACCCCCATGGACAACACATCAAATGCTTGAGAGGTGGTAATGGGTCCGGCATAGAGCGGAGCACGTAACACTCCATCAGCAACCAAGGTCACGGTATCTGTATTTGGAGAGTCTGCCTCTAAATTACAAACCGCCCAAAAATAGGAATCTGCCACCAGTGCACCGAGCGCATTCCCCTCTTGAACACCTTTCTCCGGGGTCATCAAGTCAAAGTCACTGGTAGTCAGCACTTCATCATAAGTCAAATTATAGGCGGACAAGTAGCTGGAATTAACTTGTTTTTTCCAACTTTCCACCAGAGTGGCAATCTCTGGCTCTTCCGATACATCTTCGGAAATCGGAGTCAAATGATAATCCACCAATGTCTTTTCTCCGGACGCATCCCACCGCAGAGTAATTGTCCCTAGGTTCTCACAATATGCACCAGCAGAGACAATATAAGTATCCCCTTCTACAATGGGCTCAGGGAGAGTTGTGTGGGTATGCCCAGAAATGATAAGGTCAATTCCGTCTACTTTTTGGGCCAGCTGCTGATCTTCAGAGTGCTTTTCTTTTTCATTTGTCCCTCCATGGGAAAGGCAAATAATAAATTGAGCACCCTGTTCTCTTAATTTTTGCACACATTGCTGCGCACTCTCAATTGGATCCTGTAAGGTAAATCCAGAAGAGGGGGCACAGGCAGATGCATCTGTCCCCATGAGGCCGAAAATTCCATAGGTCACGCCGCCCCGTTCCAACAACATACCATCTTTTACCCCGTAAGAGGTCATCGCTCTTTGAATGTCTAGGGCATTGGGATTGTCGGGCGACGGTTTATAGTTGGCCATCAGAACGGCAGGTACCCGATCTCCACTCAGAGTAGCCGCATTGAGCATCTGTGCAAAACCCAACCCCGTGCTGTCAAATTCATGATTTCCCACAGTACAGGCGTCATACCCCATAGCTCCCATGGTGCGCAACTCCGCTCCCTGGGTTTGCGAGAGGGTTTGAAAGAGCGAACCTACCGTAAAGTCCCCTGCATCTACCACAAGGGCATCTGGATAGCGGGAACGCTCCTGATCCAACACAGTTTTCAATTTGGCGTACCCGCCGGAAGTCCCCCCACTCTCTGTCCTTTGCGGCAGAAAGTGAGAATGCAGGTCATGGGTAAACAATATGGTGGTTTCCCAAACCTGTCCTGCATCTGCCGGCAGCCCGTAAGCTGCCGTACCCATCAGAAAAATTGCCAAGATCATTGCAAACAGAATTCGAAGGGACCTCACGCTACTCCCTCCCAACTCTCACCTATATATTTTGCCACATAAACAGCCCTTTCGGATTCTCATATCGTGCCATGTTATTGCTGAATCGGTGCTTTTTCCATCAATCCGTCAAAAAATAACGCATTTTTCCCATTCGGTTTGACAGTTTTTTAACAATAACTTGCATTTTCTTCGGATTACACAGACCGTCGCTTCGCCCATTTCTCCCTATTGAACAGAATAAGGGGCCGTTTCCAGCCCCTTATTCCATAGGATTCTCCTCACACTATAGGCACTGCAAATACTTCCCATACAGTGTCATACTTAATTCCGCTCCAATCGCATGGACCTGTTCCTCGCTGACCCAGCCTTCATACAAACCTAATTCCTCCAAACAACCCACATACCGGCCTGTACTATCCTGAATGTGTTTAATGGTCTGGCCCGCCTCCAGCAGGCTATCTGCAGTGCCTGCATCCAGCCAGGTAAAATTCTTTTCTAATGGGATTACTTGCAATTCCCCTCGGCGCAGGTATTCCAAGTTTACGTCTGTGATCTCCAGTTCCCCTCTTGCAGAGGGTTTTAAATTCCTGGCAATCTCCATCACTTGGTGATCATAAAAATACAGACCTGGCACAATATAGTTGGATTTCGGGTAACGAGGTTTCTCTTCAATGGAGATAGCCCGTCCTGCCTTATCAAATTCCACAACACCAAAGGGGCGTGGATCTTCCACCCAGTAGCCAAAAACTGTGGCTCCTCGGTCATTTTCCGCTGCCCGCTTCAGCGTTGCTCCTAACGTAGGTGCATAAAAGATGTTATCCCCCAAAACAAGGCAAACACGGTCACAGCCTACAAACTCTTGTCCGATGAGGAGGGCATCCGCAATTCCGCGCGGTTGCGGCTGCTCAGCAAAGGCAATCTTTATCCCATATTGGCTCCCATCCCCCAGCAATGCGGCAAATGTATCCTGCTCTCCTGGAGGAACAATCACTAAGATTTCAGAAATCCCCGCCTGCATTAAAATTGCGATGGGGTAGTAAATCAACGGCTTATCATATACTGGAAGCAAAGGTTTACATACCGGTTTTGTCATTGGGTACAAGCGGGTCCCTTTGCCCGCGGCCAGGACAATTCCTTTCATAGGCTCCTCCTGATTCTTGTTTATTTCACCGTTATATCCTTTGGGTCGGTTTCTGCTCTTTAGTGTATCATGTTGGCCAGCGCTTGACAAGAGTCCTTCCGTCGTTTTAAACAAATTTTAACAGCATTTCCCTGGCTATTCCAAATAAAATCCCCGGAATATGGTGAGGTACCACATTCCGGGGAGAAATGATTCTACAGAAGCAAGCTGAAGGTTAACCCAGAACCACCAGGAGATCATCCGTATTAACCGTAGATCCCGTAACAGCGGCCACCGACTTCACCGTGCCGTCCACAGGAGCGGAAACTTCAATCTCCATCTTCATAGCTTCCAGTACCACCAGCACGTCGCCAGCTTTGACCGCCTGGCCTGGCTTGCATTCCACTTTGAACACATTGCCAGGCATAGGACTCTTTACCGGAGTCTCTCCAGCTGCAACGGCAGCGGGAGCAGCAGCAGGAGCCGGAGCGGGTGCAGGAGCGGGAGTCGCAGCCGGAGCAGCGACAGGAGCCGCAACAGGAGCAGCCGGGGCTGCAACAGGGGCAGCTGCAACAGCAGCAGGAGCCGGGCCATCCGCCTTTTCCACCGACACTTGGTACGGCTTTCCATCAATGGTAATGGTAAAGGTTCCCGTACAGTCATTCCGCGTGCCCATCACCAGATGAGGCGGCTGATAAGAGGCTGCAAAGGGTTCAATCGGGCGGGCCGTATACCCATTCATCACAGGTGCCGGGGTGTGCGTGTAGTACACATGTCCCTGCCAAGCGGGAATTGGCGCAGTCTCTTTCTTAACCGGGGCAGAAGCAGCTGGCGCCGCCTTCTTGGGCTCTTCCTTCTTGGGGAAGCCAGCCTCACGATCCTTGAAGAAGGCCATAGCAACCTGGGGGAAGGCGATGTAGGACAGCACGTCCTCATCACACTTTGCTGTAGCACCCAGTTCCGCCTTTACTTTCTCAAATTCGGGCTTCAACGTGTCGGCATACCGGCCTTCCACCAATGGCGTGTCGCCCAAAATCTTCTTACGTACTGCCGGATCAATGGGAGCAGGAGTCCGGCCATATTCGCCACGGCAGTATGCTTTAATCTCTTTGCCAACTACCTTATACCGCTCGCCAGCCAGAACGTTCTGCACTGCCTGGGAACCAACCAACTGGCTGGTAGGAGTAACCAGCGGAGGATACCCCAGATCCTTGCGCACCTTGGGAGTTTCGGCCAGTGCTTCGTCCAATTTATCAATGGCATTCATCATCTTCAGCTGCGAGATCAGATTTGAGAGCATTCCGCCAGGAATCTGATAGGTCAGGCACTGGGTATCTGTGGCCATGGAAATCGGATCAATCGTCCCATTTGCTAAGTACTCTGCACGAACGGCTTTGAAGAAATCTGCCATCTTAATCAGCAGCTTGTCGTCCACATCTACCTGATATCCCATTTCACGCAGCGCATAAGCCATAGTCTCTGTGGCAGGCTGAGAAGTGCCACCGGACAAGGGCGAAATCGCCGTATCCAACACGTCAGCGCCAGCCTCTACACACTTCATGTATGTCATAAACGCCAAGCCCGTCGTGCAGTGAGTGTGGATAATCACTGGCATATCCGGCTCGGCATCCTTAATGGCCGACACCAAATTATAGGCTTCCTGCGGCCCCATAATGCCCGACATATCCTTAATACAAATGGAGGAAGCGCCCATGCTCTTCAGATCTTTTACCATCCCCACAAAGGTATCTTGGGTGTGAACTGGGCTAGTTGTATAAGAAATGGTTCCGGAGGCTTGGGCACCCTGCTTCACCGTCTCGTCAATTGCAACTTCAAGATTGCGCACATCGTTAAGTGCATCGAAAATACGGATGATATCAATTCCGTTTTTCACAGACAGTTCAACAAATTTGCGCACCACGTCGTCCGGATAGTGCTTATAGCCCAAAATATTCTGTCCACGCAGCAACATCTGAAGCTTGGTATTGGGCATCTTTGCACGAATCTTGCGCAGACGCTCCCAGGGATCTTCCTGCAGATAGCGCAGACATACGTCAAATGTAGCACCGCCCCAGACCTCCGCAGAATAGAAACCGGCCTTGTCCATGGTCTCCAGAATGGGCTCAAACTTGCTGTAGGGCAGACGAGTCGCCATCAGGGACTGGTTTGCATCGCGCAGGACGGTCTCTGTCAGTTGTACTTTTCTCATGTCAATCTACCTCCATGTTCCTTTTTTAATGGGGGGATCCCCGGAAAGGCGGCTTCCGGACCTGCCGCCGCAAAGTCACTTGCTAACATTTTAGTATAACTTTTCCGATAAAGCAAGCCCCTCTCTTGGAAATATTGTCGATTCTATTTTAATCTTGTAATGGACTTATTTTTACATTTTATTTTTCTTACATTATTATATAGGATTTCTGGCAAAGACAATAAAAAAATGCCGCAGCAGACTTCTTCTTCTGCTGCGGCAACTACTCGTTTATGCTAGACTCGGCTGTGGATGTATCTCCAATTACCGTTCGCTGCATAGTTCATCCTCCCGGGCATGTGTGCCTTCATAATCAAAAATCAGATCATCAATATCCACATCCGAACGAACACGAGCCCAAATATTATTCACTTCTCGTTTGAGCATCGTCATGTAAAATCCCTCCTTTCTACTCGAAAATGGGTATAAAAATGCCATCGTCTGCGCCGCAAACGATGGAGGAAATGTTTGTGTCCGATTGATTTGCCATTAGGCCATTTCAACGCGCACAGTCTGTCTCCACCGCTTGCAGCCAATTGAGCCGCCCTGAGTTACATAATGCTCGGATCTCATTCTGTGCCACCTCTTTCCTCATCGATGTTGCTCAGCATTTTTCCCATTTCTTAATTTCTGTTATTGTAAACCTTATTTTATTCGTTGTCAAGTGTTATTTTTAATTTTGCAAGTATTTATCTTTTATTGATTCATATTAAGTTCATTCCATTCCATGCAACAACCGGGGTAGTCCGCGCCCATCAAATGACCAAACCAAACACAATGTCCCATTAATTTGCTCCAGCTTTGCCAGGCAGAATAGAGCGTTAAGTGCCACCGGCTTCTCGGTTCGAAACGGGGTAGCAAGAAAAAAACCGTCTTCTTCCTTACAACAGAGCATAGGGCTTTCCAATTGCCGGCGCAGGACCGGGTCCGATACCAACTTTTGTGGAGTTGCTTCACAATACCAGTCTGTCCGCTGATCAAATGGAAACGCCATCACTGCCTCCGCTACCAATATCGGCCAGCATCCGGCCTTTAAAAGTGTGTCCAGAGAGCATCTTCTTTTTAAACACAGTTTTCCGTCCTCCGGTACCAGTGTTCCAAGTAGCATGCGCTTTCCTCCTGCCCCACCCAGCCATACTTTATAAAGGCCACGGTCGTCTTTTTCTCGCTGCGCATAAAACTCTACCCACTGTTCATGCTGTATCACCGCACGTAAAATTCCACCGCCTGCCATCGAAAATTGTTTTTCCATCCTATCCCCTCCTTTCTTAACATATGCAACTTTAAGGGAAGTTTCTCTCTGTGCCTCATCCCCTCCACACAAAATGTATAACATCTGCCATTGAAGTATATTCATGGTTGATTCCAACGTTTCCTTTTCAAAATTTCCCATTTTTCTTTCTACCAAAAGTAGTTTTTTCCACTGAGTCCTATACAGCCCGTCAATTTTCCCACTTGACAAACCTTTTCACTTATTTTACAATCAAGTGCAAGCAAACGCGATGAAGGGAATAAAGATGGGAAACACCCCTTCAGAGAGCCGGTGGTTGGTGCGAACCGGTGTGTGGTGTCCCCATGTATAACTGGTCCCCGAGCGGTCCTTCCGAACATGGTTTAGTAGGATGGAACGTCTAGCCCCGTTACCGGCTGCGGCCTTGTTGGAGGCTTTGAGGGCTGTTTCGGAAACGAACAGCTGAACCAGGGTGGTACCGCGTGAGTGTTTTTCACGCCCCTGACTGAAAAAGTCAGGGGCGTTTTTCTATCCCCTGATTCTATTCCCACTCCGCTGCCAACAAAAGCGGAGCAAGTTTTGATTAGGAGGAACACACCATGAATCCAGGCTACAAGAAGTACATTCCTTTCCAACCCCAAAAAATTGTAGGCCGCACTTGGCCGGACCATGTGATTACAAAAGCTCCCATCTGGTGTTCCGTGGACTTGCGCGATGGTAATCAGGCTCTGGTAGACCCCATGAACTTAGAAGAAAAGCTCGAATACTTCCATACCCTCGTGGATATCGGCATCAAAGAGATTGAAATTGGCTTTCCTTCCGCCAGCGAAACGGAATATGAAATCTGCCGGGAATTGATCGAGGGCGGCCACATCCCTGACGATGTCACCATCCAGGTCTTGGTTCAAGCCAGGGAACACCTCATCAAGAAAACCTTTGAGGCCATTCAGGGCGCAAAAAATGTCATCCTTCACTTCTACAACTCCACCTCCACCCTACAGCGCAAAGTCGTCTTTCACATGGACACCGACGGGATTACCAAAATCGCAACCGACGCTGCCGATCTGATTTACGAAATGTCTCAGCCTCTCATTCAAAGCGGCATGAATTTACGCTTTGAATATTCTCCCGAGTCTTTCATGGGCACGGAAATGGACTTTGCTGTGGATATCTGCCAGGCAGTATTGGAACACCTCCACGCCACCCCAGACAACAAAGTGATCCTCAATCTCCCAACCACGGTGGAAAACTGTATGCCCAACCAATTCGCCGATATGCTGGAGTACTTCTGCCGGAAGATTCCCGGCCGCGACAGCGCCATCATCTCTCTCCATCCCCACAATGACCGGGGTTGTGGCGTGGCCACCGCTGAAATGGGACTTTTAGCTGGAGCGGACCGGGTGGAAGCCACTTTGTTTGGGAATGGCGAGCGAACCGGTAATGTGGACATTGTCACCCTTGCAATGAATATGTACACCCAAGGCGTAGATCCGCAACTGAACTTCTCCAACATCAATCAGGTTAAGGAGATGTATGAACGGTGTACCAAGATGCCTGTGGGGGACCGCCAGCCCTATGCCGGCAAGCTAGTCTTTACCGCCTTCTCCGGCAGTCATCAGGACGCCATTAACAAGGGCAGCCAGTATATGAAAGAGTCCAACTCTGACTTCTGGGAAATCCCCTATTTGCCCATTGACCCTGCTGACGTGGGTCGGGAATATGAGCCTATTATTCGCATCAACTCCCAGTCGGGCAAGGGCGGCGCAGCTTACATCATGGAACACAACTTTGGTTTCGATCTGCCAAAAGCCATGCACCCCGAATTCGGCGCCATTGTTCAGAAGGAGACCGACGCTGTTGGAACCGAAATATCCCCCGAACGGATCAACGAACTGTTTCACCAGGAATACATTGAGGCCAAGGAGCCCTATAAACTCCTGCGCCACTCCTTCCAGGAGACTTTGGACGCAGAGGGACATTCCCACGTGGCTTTCTCAGGCACCATTCAGCACACCGACACCATCTTTGACGTCGCCGGAGAAGGAAACGGCCCCATTGACGCCTTCTTCAATGCCATTAAAGGGGAAAAAATGGCCCGTTTCTCTTTCCTGGACTATGCTTCTCACGCTATTACCGATGGTTCCGACTCGCAAGGTGTGGCGTATATCCTCCTGCAAGACCAGCGGGATGGGAAAAAATATTGGGGTGTGGGCCTTTCACACAACATCAACCTCGCCCCATTGCGCGCCATCCTCTCTGCCATCAACCGCGCAAAGCGCAACCACTAATATCTCTTCCCCCACTCCAGCTTGTCGAGTGGGGGAATCTTTTACCTTATGGGCCATATTTTGTTCTTTACCTCCCTCTACGTTCCTCTTTAGCACTTTCTTATCCCATCTAAGTTCTTTACTATTAGCACTTTCTAGCTTTTATCTATCATTTAACATGGAAATATATCGTTTTCAATTGACTTTTTTCATGTTTAGAGTATACTTATTTTAAATCTAATATTCTTTACACGGCATCACGGCATCCTGATTTGATGCAACTGTAAGGAGGTACTTTTATGCCAAGAACCGCAGACCCTGCAGCCAAAGCCACTGTCAAAGCCCCTGCCCGCATGTCAAAAAAAGATCCGCTTACCAAAGAGCAGCTAAACGTCATTGATGCCTGGTGGCGTGCTTCCAACTATTTGTCCGCCTGTCAACTCTACCTGCTGGACAACCCTCTACTGCGGGAACCTTTAAAACCCGAGCATTTAAAGCACAATATAGTGGGCCACTGGGGAACTTGTCCAGGCCAAAACTTTATCTATACACACCTGAATCGTGCCATTGTCAAGTATGATTTGGATATGATTTACATCTGTGGCCCAGGCCATGGTGGAAATGCTGTAGTTGCCCAGGACTATTTAGATGGTTCTTACAGCGAAATTTATCCCAACATTAGCCAAGACCTAGGTGGCATGAAGCGCCTGTTCCGACAATTCTCTTTTCCTGGTGGAATCCCCTGCCATACAGCCCCTGAGACGCCAGGTTCTATCAACGAAGGCGGTGAACTCGGGTATTCGCTGGCACACGCTTTCGGTGCAATCATGGACAATCCGGAACTCATTGCGGCATGCGTTGTAGGCGACGGAGAAGCGGAGACAGCCCCCTTAGCGGCCGCCTGGCATTCCAATAAGTTTTTGAATCCCATTACCGATGGTGCGGTTCTTCCCATTCTCCATCTGAATGGATTTAAGGTCTCTAATCCCTCTATCTTTTCTCGTATCTCCCACGAAGAGATTGAGATGTTTTTCAAAGGCTGTGGCTGGGAGCCCCGTTTTGTCGAAGGCAGCGAGCCAAAAGCCATGCACCAAAAGATGGCTGCAGCCCTGGATTGGGCAATCCGCGAAATCCAGCGGATTCAAGAATATGCCCGCACCACCGGTGATGTGACGCGCCCCCACTGGCCCATGATTGTTCTTCGTTCCCCCAAAGGATGGACAGGTCCCAAATCGGTGGATGGAAAACAAGTGGAAGGCAGCTGGCGCGCGCATATGGCTCCCATCCCTGTCCACGACGGAAAGCCGGGCCGGATTCAGGAATTGGAAGCTTGGCTGCGCAGCTACCGGCCGGAAGAACTGTTTGACGAAAATGGCGCTCCTATCCCTGCACTACAGGAAATTGCCCCTAAGGGGGAGCATCGTATGGGAGCAAACCCCCATGCCAATGGCGGGTTGTTGCTACGCGATTTGCGGATCCCCGATTTCCGAGAATACGCCCTTGATGTTCCACAGCCCGGTGCAGTAGAAGCAGAGGATATGGAAGTTTTGGGCAACTATGCTCGTGATTTGATGGCTCGGAACTTAAAGGGGCGGAATTTCCGCATTTTTGCTCCCGATGAGGCCGCTTCAAACCGACTTTCCCAAGTATTCTCCGCCTCTGGCCGACGTTGGGCCGACTCCATCGATCCCAAAGCGGACGAAAATCTCTCCCACGATGGCCGCGTAATGGATGCGGCGTTGTCCGAGCACTTGTGCCAGGGCTGGCTGGAAGGATATCTACTCACCGGACGCCACGGATTCTTGAACAGCTACGAGGCATTTATCCGCATTGTGGATTCCATGGTCTCTCAACATGCCAAATGGCTCAAAGTTTGCAGCCAATTGCCCTGGAGACAGTCCATCGCCTCTCTCAATTACGTACTCTCTTCCAACGTGTGGCAACAGGATCACAATGGTTTTACCCATCAAGATCCGGGTTTCTTGGATCATGTGGCCAACAAAAAAGCGGATGTGGTACGCCTCTATCTCCCGCCGGATGCAAATTGCCTCCTCAGTTGCTTCGATCATTGTATCCAGAGCCGAAACCAGATCAATGTCATGGTTGCCTCCAAACTTCCCCGCCCTCAGTGGCTCAACTTGGATGAAGCCATTAAGCACTGCACCCACGGAATTGGCATTTGGCAGTGGGCCTCCAACGACCAAGGGGCGGAACCGGATGCTATACTGGCCTGTTGCGGTGATACTCCAACGCTGGAAACGTTAGCCGCCGTGACCATACTGCGTCACTACTTACCGGACTTAAAAATTCGTGTCATCAACGTGGTGGACCTTATGAAGTTGCAGCCTCACACAGAACATCCCCACGGCTTGACAGACGAGGACTATGACGCACTCTTTACCACAGATGCACCCATTATTTTTGCTTTCCACGGGTATCCCACCCTAGTTCACGAGTTAACCTACCGCCGCCACAACAAAAAGCTTCATGTCCGCGGATACAAAGAGGAGGGCACAATTACCACCCCCTTCGATATGCGGGTACGCAATGACATTGACCGCTTCCATCTCGTGATGGATACCGTTAAACGCCTCCCTCAACTCGGAAACAGTGCTTCCTATTTGATCCAGGAAATGAAGGATAAGCTGGTGGAACACCGCCAGTACATCAATACCCACGGCCAAGATTTACCTGAAGTTCGGGATTGGAAGTGGAATGGCGGAAAAGGAATTTATTGACGCCTCCCTTCTTCTCACCCAAGTGCTCTCTCCTGTTTCATCATTTCATACTATAACAATGCCCGACTCCCACAAAAGAGGAGCCGGGCATTGTTATTCATATGCTTAATATGCTAATCTCCGGCTGTGCCGGGATCTCACTTTTCTCCGTTTCCAATTACTCTTTTGAAAAATAAAACACAAAAAGCATGTAAGAGGACTCACGTAACGGCCAAAGCCTATCTTGTTTCTTTCGCCATTGGCCAAGCTAGAACGATATCAGGGACGATTCACAAAGGATTCCAGTTCCTCCTCCGCCCGATTTAGTTGAAGTGGAATAGGGAGGTGCTGGGGGCACAGAGATGCGCATCGTCCGCAGTTTACACATTGTTTTGGCCTTGCCTGCTCTTCTACACCTTTCCAGGCACGGCGTATCAACCTTTGATTCTGATACATTCCCATCTGGTTCCAGATTTGAAATACCTTCGGAATATCCACTCCCTTGGGACAAGGTGTGCAGTACCGGCACCCAGTACAGCCGTTTTTTATGCGTTGGCGCAACCGACGGGCTGTCTCCTCCACAGCTGCAAATTCCTCCTGATTCAAAGGGCGCAAAGGAGAAAAAAGTGCCATATTCTCCTCGATTTCCGACTCATCCGCCATCCCACTCAGTACCACACGGACACCAGGTTGGCTTGCCACCCATCGCAGCGCCCAAGATGCATCCGATGCATGTGGATCAATCTCCCGCAGCGGAAGGGCCGCTTCTTCTGGAAGATGGGTCAGTGCCCCACCCTTCAGCGGCTCCATAACCACCACTGGGATACCCATTTCCCGTGCCAATTTCAGACCCTGCAAACCTGCCTGATAGGTTTGATCCATGTAATTGAGTTGAATCTGGCAGAAATCCCACTTCCGATTTCCCACAATATCCGTAAACACTTCATATTCATCATGAAAAGAGAATCCAACATGCCGCACCAATCCCTCTTCCTGATATTGAGA
Source organism: Lawsonibacter sp. (assembly GCA_050943895.1). Lineage (GTDB taxonomy): Bacteria > Bacillota > Clostridia > Oscillospirales > Oscillospiraceae > Lawsonibacter. Next base: position 207,055 of record JBMNQA010000002.1, on the reverse strand, counting down.
AAGCCGCTCTGGAATGTGTAGCTGCTTCATTTTCTCCCAGGTCTTACGGGTAAGACTGTGTAGCAAATAGCAGTCCACATAATCGGTCCGCAACCTGAGCAGTTGTTCCCGCAAAATTTGGTCCGCTTGCTCCGCGCTCTCTATCTCCCAACAAGGAAGTTTAGTTGCCAACAAATACTGTTCCCGCGGATAAGAAGATAACAGTTCTCCTAAAATTGGTTCATTTTCCCCATTGTGATAGGGCCAAGCGGTATCGTAGTAACAAATCCCTTGCCCCATTCCTTTTTCAATCAGTTTTTTGGCATATCCTTTATCCACCGTGTGGCTTTTACGGTCCAAGGGAAATCGCATGCATCCAAATCCCAAGATGGCCGGTTTTGTATCATCCTGAATTGTGGTCCAAAGTTCCACCACTATCCCTCCAGTGTCTGCATCATATCCTCAATTGCTTGTGCCACATAATTTGACAAGGGAGATTCCTTTACTCCAGAAACTACTACTCCACAACTATTCATAGGGATCAGGAACTTCTTCGCTCTGCAACTTCCCACCGCTTTTGCCATTTCCGGGGTAACTTCCCCTAAAATTGCATTGGCCACCACTATCCCAATAGGTCCCAATACCGCATCGGCATCGATCACATTTCGCACCACCGGGTTTTCGCCTGTTGCCCCAAAATCAGCCCCCGCTTTTAACATGGTTGCCGTCGCGATGCTATTGGTTCCCAAGGCGTACACCTGTGCCTGCGGAAGCCGTGCCTTGACACCTTCCACCAACAGTTTCCCCAGGCGCCCTCCCTGTCCATCAATTATCACAAGTTTCATATTTTTTCCTCTCTTTTTCTCTCCTATATCTCGCAAACAAACGACTTTCAGTAGAAACAATTACGTCATATTCTCAGCCTATGCATAAGATATTTTGGGAGGTGGTTTATACAAAATGGCTTCTTCTTTTGATTGCAGCAGCCAAGAATTAATTGTGCTGGCTTCCACCTTAGCAGCCGCACTTGCCAAAGGGCAATCCCCAGAAACCATAGGCCGCATGGCCGCTTTTTTCACTCTACTAGGTGACACACTGGCTGTCTTTGCTTTGGAATCTTCCGAACCATAAGCAGTTGAAGGTCGCGATGGCGCCTCCTCAGGAAGCAAAGTACTGCTGAATTTCCTCCATCCGATCTACCGCAGCCTGATATCCTTGGGCCCAGAGAAGCCGGAGTTTTTCCGGATTTCGTTCAATCCGAGACACGCCAAGCGTTGATGTGGGGGCAATAACAAGTATTTTTCCTTCACGTTCCATCTGAAACAATTCTTCACGGTTCTGGTTATAAAACGATGCCCGATTCTCCATGGCTTTTACAAAGGCAGGATAATCTCGATAGGTCTTTCGGATCAGAGGCATTAATTTATCCGTCTTTCGCACATAATTGCGAGGGTGAGAAAGCACCACCAACACACGGTCACACCCTTGTTCCAATGCCCGTTTCCACGGAATGGAATCCCCCACTCCACCATCTAAATATGGCTTTCCGTCGATATGATAAATGGGAAACATAAGAGGCATTGCACAGGAGGCTTGAATCAATTTGGAATGCAAATCTCTCCTTGGAACCTCCAAGTATTCCGCCATACCCGTATCCAAATTCGTAACCACTGCTTCCACTTGTCCCGGATACGCCTCAAATGCATCATAATCAAAAGGAATCAACTCATTTGGAATTTTTTCGTAAGCAAATTCCAATCCGAAATAACTTCGGTTTTCCTTATCCGCCAAGTTGTTCATTCCCATATACCGGCGGTCTGGAGCAAAACGAGTGACAACCTCTAGGTTTCTACGGGGTTGACGAGACAAATAACTGACCCCATATGCAATCCCCGCAGATACTCCAATTAGATAATCCGGCATTACATTTCCTTCCAACAGTCCATCACATACGCCGCTGGAAAAAATAGCGCGCAATGCACCGCCTTCCAATACGATTCCAGTTTTCATACCTCTTCGTCCTCTTTTATCCCAATTTCTTTCTTATTATAGCCTCATCATCTAACTTTTGCAATCGGATTGACAAATTGCTCTTTGCCGGGCTATCATAAGCGTATCGTTTCATCGGTATATGGAAAGGATGATAAACTTGGAAACCGTATATTCTGGCATTGAGCAATTAGTTGGAAACACGCCTCTTCTTCAACTAAATCGATATGGCGCAGGAAAAAACCTCTGTGCAAGAATTTTAGCAAAATTGGAAGGACTTAACCCAGCAGGTTCGGCAAAAGATCGAGTAGGCCTTTCCTTAATTTTAGATGCAGAGGAACGAGGCCTACTAAAGCCTGGAGCCACCATTATTGAGCCCACCTCCGGGAATACCGGAATTGGATTGGCCTGTATTGCCGCTGCCCGGGGATATCATGTGATCCTTACGATGCCGGACACAATGAGTGCCGAACGTCGCGCTATGCTCTCTGCTTACGGTGCGAAACTTGTCCTCACACCGGGGGCCCAGGGGATGCAAGGGGCGGTTGACAAGGCGAAAGAATTGTCCAACTCGATTCCAGGCAGCTTTATCCCCGACCAATTTCAAAATCCCGCGAACCCCCAGGCACATTACCGCACCACTGGACCGGAAATCTGGCGTGACACGGACGGACATGTAGACATTTTTGTTGCCAGTGTTGGTACGGGTGGTACCTTATCCGGCACCGGACGATATTTAAAAGAACAAAACCCACAGATTAAGGTGGTCGCTGTGGAACCGGATGCTTCCCCCCTCCTGTCCGGTGGGACGGCTGGTCCCCACAAAATCCAAGGTATTGGTGCAAATTTCATTCCTTCTACTCTTGATCAGTCCGTTTACGATCAGGTAATCCGTGTTCGAGACGAAGATGCCTTCCAAGCCGGCCGTGACCTGGTCCGCTGTGAGGGAATTTTAGTGGGGATTTCTTCCGGGGCAGCGTTGTGGGCTGCAGAGCAACTGGCGCAAAAACCAGAACACCGTGGAAAAACGATTGTGGTCGTTCTCCCCGACTCAGGAGATCGCTACCTTTCCTCTGATATGTTCCGGACAGAATAGCGGCATATTTCCATTTTTTGAAGCTGCATAATTTGGCTGAGTGAGCCAAAACTAGGGATACATCAACATTCCAAGGAGGTATCCCATGAAACGCTCAGTTCCTTTCCGCCAAATACTTGTGCCTACAATGGTCCTGGCACTGTTTTGTTCCCTGGCACTCCCAACATCGGCATTTTTTTGGAACCGAAATAAAGAGGCTTCCCATGTAGCGGATTTCTCGAGAAACGGTTTGATTGGAGCCATTATCACCTTCTCTGCCGACGACTTTTCCGACACAAATGGTAAGGAAGTCCTCAGCAGCCTCACCATTGAAACCCTTCCCGACCCAGGAGCAGGTACACTACTGATTGGTGGCCAACCCCTTGAAATTGGTTCTGTGGTCGATCGCACTGCTTTGGATGGGCTCCGTTTTCAGGCATCTCAAAACCCCACCGTCTTTGAAACCACCTTTACTGCTACCCCCACATTCCCCTCTGGCCCAAGCAGTCAAACCACTACCGTGACCTTGTATCTGCTGGAAAAAGAGAACCAACCCCCCATCGCCCGTAACATGGACTTATCCACCTATCGAAATGTTGCCATTACTGGCTATTTTGATGCTGTAGACTCTGAAGGAGATACGCTTACCTTCCAGCTAACCTCTACCCCTGCCCGCGGTGCTGTCACCATGGCGGAAGATGGTTCCAGCCAGTTTGTATACACCCCTTACGAGAACAAAACCGGGAGTGACTCTTTCACTTATGTGGCCCTGGATCCAGCAGGAAATACCTCTTCTGAGGCCAAAATTACCATTCGCATCGAAAAACCTGACACCAAAGTCACTTACTCGGATTTAGAGGGCCATACAGCCCACAAAGCTGCCATCCGTTTGGCAGAAGAGGGTATCTATGTGGGACAATATTTTGACGGCCGGTATTTCTTTGACCCAGATGCCCCCGTCAGTCGTGCCCAATTTCTGACCATGGCCATGGCAGTCGCCGGAATGGAACCCTTGGAAGGGGTTACTATGACTGGGTTCTCTGACGACCAAGCCATTCCCACCTGGGCAAAAGGAGCCGTATCTGCCGCATTAAAAGCAGGGGCGATTCAAGGCTCTCAGGATTCCAATGGCGCCCCTGTTTTTGGCGCAGAAGAACCTGTGACCCGAGCAGAAGCCACTGTCATGCTCAACAACTTGCTCAACATTTCCAACGTTCCCGCAGAAGTCTTTCTCTCTGACAGTCAGAGTCACTGGGCGGCACAGCCTGCGGCCAATTTGACTTCCGCCGGTATTCTCCGGGATGACCAGGTCAATGCCGCCGCACTTTCTACCCAACTGACACGCGGAGAAGCCGCAGAGATGTTGGACGGTGCTCTCGATATTCTGGAAAACCGAGAAGAGGGTAGCTGGCTTCCCTGGTGATTTATAACACCCTTTATCCCAAACAAAAATGCCCTGAGATGAAAATATCATCTCAGGGCAATTCTTTTTTCTTTAATCCTCATCTGCTGCCGCATCGTACATGGGACGGGCCCCTCCACTCTGAGGTGCCGATCCTACACCAGCTGCCGCGCGGAATCGGGCGCGTGACTTTTTAATTTCATCATAAGCCTCTGCAATGGCCTCTTCTGTGCGGCGCAACGCATCCTCACAATATTCATTTGCGGAACGCTTCAGATCTCGGCTACGTTCTTCTGCCTGCTGGACCATCTCATTGGCACGCTGTTTTGCCTGGAGAGTAATCACATCCTCTGAGAGCATCTGCCGTGCTTTATCCTCTGCAGCTTTGCGAATGGAATCGGCTTCCCGCTTCGAGGAAGCAATCATCTCTGCACGGTTGGCCATCATCTTACGTGCCTCAGCCAATTCCATTGGAAATTGGCTGCGGATATCGTCAATCAAATCCAGTGCTCGATCTCGCTCAATGACGCACTTATCACTGGAGAGTGGGGCATTTTTTGCCTCGTCAATCATTTCAAAAAGCATGTCCAGCAATTCTTCCACGCCGCTTGCCATTGTTACCCTTCCTTTCCTTCCAGTTCCTTCATGCGTCGGTTTACATCATCCACAATTTCCCGCGGCACAAATTCCGCCAAATTTGCTCCGTAACGGGCCATCTCCTTCACAATTGTAGAACTGAGATATGTATATTTTTCGCTGGACGCCAAAAACATGGTCTCCAGCTTTGGATTTAATTTCCGGTTAATGACTGCCATTTGGACTTCTTGCTCAAAGTCGGACACCGCCCGCAGTCCTTTGACCACTACATGGGCTCGACGACGTTTGGCATAGGCAGCCAACAGTTCGCCTGAGTAATCCACTTCCACGTTTTGAAAGCGTTCCGTAGCGCGGCGAAGCAACTCCACCCGCTCTTCCGGCGTAAACATCCCTTGTTTTTTGGAATTAATCATTACACATACGATTAGCTTATCAAAACAGGCAGCTGCCCGCTTTATGATGTTCAAGTGTCCCAAAGTAACCGGGTCAAAACTGCCCGGATAAATTGCCGTACTCATTTGTTTTCCTCGCTCCCCGCCCGATGACACAGACTCAGCTTAATCTTGCCGTATCGGTATTCTCTTCCCGTTTGAAAGGGGGATGGCAGCGGGGGAAGACTCCAATCTGCGGCACTTTCACACAGTATTATACCATGTTCCCTAAGAATGTCAAACCTCACAATCGCCTGCAGACTCTGCTCCAATAAGGAACCATGGTACGGCGGATCCAAAAAAATGATATCATATTTTTCACGACAGCCAGCTAAAAAAGAGAGGGCTTCGCTTTGGACTGCACGGCTCTGTTCTATAAAGTTACAAACCTTTATATTTTCTCGAATTAAAGCAATTGCCTCTTTTCTCTGGTCCACGAAGGTGCACCGTGCTGCTCCTCGAGACAGCGCCTCAATTCCCAACTGTCCTGTACCACTAAACAGATCCAGTATATCCCTACCTTCCAACTCAAACTGGAGAATATTGAACATAGACTCTTTCACCTTGTCCGTGGTAGGACGCGTATCCATCCCCTGAAGTTCTTTTAAACGTCTGCCTCGGGCAAGACCAGAAATAACACGCATGGGTACCCTCCCTTTCCTTATGGCTTGTTCTCCTCTGAATGAAAATAGATATAGACGGCCCGTGCAACATTTTGGGGCACGACTGCCTTCAGTTCCTCCAGAGAGGCCCCTTTCAATCGTTTTACACTCTTAAAATGCTCCAGCAGCTGCAAACGGCGTTTTTCTCCAACTCCGGGAATCTGGTCCAAGATCGAAGTTTTTACGCGACCTGCCTGGAGTTGTCGATGATATTCAATTGCAAATCGGTGAGTCTCCTCCTGAATCTGCCCCACCAGAGCAAATACGGCGGGAATGGACTGAATTCCAATCTCTCGTCCATCCGGGTGAACCAATGCCCGCGTTCGGTGGCGGTCATCTTTCACCATTCCATACGCTGGAATGGTCAACTGAAAAGCCTCCAAAACCCGCTGGGCAACCCTCACATGTTCGTGTCCACCATCAATTAGGAGCAGATCTGGCAGTGGGCTAAATTTCTCATCTCCATCAAAATATCGCGTAAATCGGCGGGTAAGCACCTGTTCCATCGATGCATAGTCGTTTGGGCCATCCATATCTTTTAGTTTAAACCGACGATACTCTCGTTTCAGCGGTTTCCCGTTGACATAAACTACCATGGAGGCCACAATATCACTGGCGCCAGTATTGGATATGTCATACGACTCAATGCGTCTGGGTGCCTTCTCCATTCCAAGCATCCGCCCCAACGCCTCCAAAAGCTTGTTCTGTCGCTCCTCTCGGGTCGTGGCACGCTCCACCTCTTCTTTGGCATTTTGAACGGCGAGACGAATCAATTCCACTTTTGCCCCCCGCTGTGGCGTCACCAACTCTACCCGATACCCCACTTGCTCCGACAGCATGCGGGTCAACGGCACTTGGTCCGGCAGTTCGCAAGGCAGCAAGATTTGTCGAGGTAAACGGTTGCGTCCCACATAGTATTCCCGCATCAGGGAAGACAAAACGCCCCCTTCATCCTCTTCCACCGGTGTCTCAAGTAGGTCAAAGTCTTTTGCCGCCAACTCCCCGTCTATATAATGCAACACAACAAAACAACTTTTCGCTGTCCCTCGATAATAACCGGTCACATCTGTATCAGCCAGGGAACCGGCAATGACTTTTTGTCTCTTTCCCAACAGTTCGATGGCGCGCAGCCGATCTCGCAGTTCCGCCGCCCGTTCAAATCGCAGTTCCTCCGCCGCCTGCTCCATTTCGGCGGTCAGATTTGCCTGTACATCTTTAAACCTTCCCTCCAACAAACTGATCGCCTGGGCAATGGCCTGGTCATGCTGTTCCTTTAACTCATCTCCACGGCAATAGCCGTCACACTTTCCCATATGATAATTCAAACAGGGCCGCTCTTTTCCAATATCCCGGGGAAATTTCTTTTGGCAACTCGGTAAGCGCAGCGCCCCTCGCAGCGCATCTAAAATTCCCTGGGTGCTGTGCCGACTGGCATAGGGGCCAAAATACCGCGCACCGTCCTCTGCTACTTTTCCAGCCAGAGAAAAGCGTGGGTAAGCCTCATTGGACAGACGGATGTAAGGATACCCTTTGCTGTCCTTCAGCAAAATGTTATACCGGGGTTGGTGCCGTTTTATAAGGGAACATTCCAAGACCAGCGCTTCAAATTCGCTATCTGCTATAATAACATCAAAATGGTCAATTTGAGAAACCATAGCTCTCGTCTTTTCTGTATGGGAAGCAGAATCCTGAAAATACTGGGACACCCGATTTTTCAGTGCCTTGGCCTTTCCCACATAGATCACCGTATTCTTGGCGTCCTGCATAATATAAACGCCAGGCTTTAGCGGTAGACTGTGCGCCTTCTCTTTCAATTCCTCAAACGTCACGGCTTGGCCTCCTCCCTTGTGCATATCAAAAAAGGCACCGCCAAGCGGTGCCTTTTCGTTCGTAGTCGGCTTACTCAGAAAAATCAGAAGAAATCATCTTGTACAGCGCCTCGACCGCTTCTTTCTCATCGGGGCCATCTGCAATCAGCTTGATGGGGGTACCCTTTACAATGCCCAAAGACAGTACACCCAGTAAGCTCTTGGCGTTGACTTTTCGCTCCTCCTTCTCAACCCAGATAGAACTTTTAAATTCGTTGGCTTTCTGGATAAAAAAAGTAGCGGGCCGGGCATGCAGACCGACCTGATTATTCACGACTGCTTCCTGACTATACATAAGTTGTACCTCCGCCTCGTCGTATTGTGTGTCCTTAGCATACCAGATTTATCCCATTTCCGTCAATGACATTTTTCACAAATATTACCTTGCTTTTATACAAAAATTACGGGGAGGGCGCAGGCTTTATGCGGATATTATCCAAATTTTATCTCTGTTTCCCATTTCTAAGCCCTGCAAGCCTCTTCTATCCAGTTCTCCATCCCTGTTTTGCTCCCCATTTTCCTTACCGAAAAATTCCTTCGTTGCAGTTTTATCACTTCAATTCCGCAACGGTCACCCCATCTTCCCCTTCTCCATAACGGCCAGGTCGGAAGGATTTTACATACCGGCTTCGTTTGAGATATGTGCGCACCGCACTGCGCACCGCTCCGGTTCCCTTTCCGTGGATGATCGTCACCTGCTCTAGTTTGCCCATCATAGCAGTATCCAAAAACCGTTCCAACACTGCAACCGCTTCATCGGTCATCATACCACGCAGGTCAATTTGGGAGGGAACTGCTGCAGTACGCAGCGTATGTTGCGCCTGCGTTACAATTCTTCGTTTCTCCTTTTGGGCCTTCGTCTCCCCCTCTATCACTCGCACTTCTTCCTGTTTGGCAGTAATCTTTAAAATACCTGCCTGCAATTGAAGAACACCATCTTTATTCACCGACAACACGGTGGCGCGGGTCCCCATGGATACCAACTCTACCGTATCTCCCACCACCGCTGGCCGGGTAGGAGGCAATACTTCCCGTTCCGTGGCACGGCCACCCAGATTCCGTTCCGCTTCATTGAGCAGCCGACGGGCTTCTGCCCGGCTGTCATTTACTTGCTGCCAATCTAATTTATCCTGTCGCTTTTTGAGTTCTTTTAGTTCCGACAGTGCCAAGTCACTGGCGGCTCGGGCATCCTCCAAAATTTGCCGGGCCTCCGCCTGGGCTTTTTCCACCACTTTGGCCCGCTCTGCTTCCAATTTCTCCCGATATTCCCGGATCTTGGATGCCGACTGTTCCATCTCCTGCTTCAGGCGCTTTGCTTCCGCTCGCTCCTTTTCCATTGCCTGCCGCTGTTGATCCAAACGGGTTAATACATCCTCAAAGCGAACATTCTCCGCGTCCAAGCGGGCTGCCGCTTTTTCAATGATATATTCCGGCAAACCCAAACGACGAGAGATCGCAAAAGCATTGGACTTGCCGGGGATCCCCAGAACCAAACGGTAGGTAGGTGCCAAAGTTTCTACATTAAATTCGCATGATGCATTTTCTACCCCAACAGTAGACATGGCATACACTTTTAATTCTGCGTAGTGGGTGGTGGCCGCCACTTGCGCCCCCAGGCCGCGGGCTGATTCAATGATGGCCGCTGCCAATGCTGCCCCTTCTACCGGGTCCGTTCCCGCTCCCAACTCGTCAAATAGAATTAACGTATCTTGGTCTGCTTCCTCTAAAATTCCAACAATATTCATCATGTGAGAGGAAAAGGTCGACAATGATTGGGCAATCGACTGCTCATCCCCAATATCCGCCAACACGCGCTGATACACGCGAACGGTAGAGTCATCCTTAGCCGGGACATGTAAGCCACACTGCGCCATCAACGTAATGAGACCAATGGTCTTTAAGGTGACCGTTTTCCCTCCTGTGTTGGGGCCAGTAATTACCAGTGTATCAAACCGCTCTCCCAGCTCCAGGTCATTGGCCACCGCCTTCTTTTGATCCAGAAGCGGGTGACGCGCTCCCCGCAGAAGCAGGCTGCGATTGGACAATTTGGGTTCGCTACACCCCAATTTTACCGATAACTGTGCCCGCGCAAAAATTTCATCTAGCCAGATAAGAACTCGGTAGTCCTCCAAAATGTCTTCTTTGTGTGACGCACACTCGGATGACAACTCTGCCAAGATCCGTTCGATCTCTTTCTTCTCTTTGGCTGCAAATTCACGCAATTCATTATTGGCCTTTACAACGCCCATTGGCTCAATGAAAAAGGTAGAACCAGAGGAAGACACGTCGTGGACCAGACCGGGAATTGCATTTTTATGCTCCGATTTTACAGGCACCACATACCGATCCGACCGGATTGTAATAATGGACTCTTGCAAATATTTAGACTGATTGGAGGAAATCAGCTTTTGTAAAATGTCCCGCACCTTTGCTTCGCAAGCCCGCATATGCCTACGGATGGAGGCCAATTCCGGACTGGCAGAGTCGGCAATCTCCTCCTCACCTACAATAGAGTTGGTAATTTTTTCTTCCAAAAATCGGTTTGGCGTAAGCGCCTGAAACAGGTGTGAAATGGCGCTTTTTTCTTCCCCTTCTCCATATTCCCCCACCCCTCGGGCGCATCGGAGAACCACTGCAATTTCCAGAAGTTCCCGTGTGGACAAACTTCCCCCCATATCCGCCCGTTGCAGACTGGCCGCCACTGGTTTAACCCCTGAAAGACCTGGCGTCCCCCGAAGAACCAGCATCTTCACAGCAGCTGATGTCTCTTTTTGAGCACGTTCCACTGCATCGAAATCCGTTTGTGGGCGTAGTGCGAGACAGCGCTGTTTCCCCTCTTCTGTCACTGCACACCCTGCCAGCAATTCCAATACCCGAGGTAATTCCAACGTCTGAATGGACTTTTCAAACAATTCGCTCATACCATTTCATTCCTTTTCCAGGGAGGATACTCTTATTTTCTCACAAAGGTCGCTTTCTGACAAGAGTCACGCCTCTGCACTGGATTTAACCTCAATTTTATAGAAATCAGGTGGCATCCGCCACTCCTTTTGCATACAATAAAGATGTGCTTCTTGTAAGGCTCCGAAAATTACCGGGGGAAAGTGGCTTTGACCTTACCGGGCAGAGACCACTTTTCTCCCGTCCACATACCGGTGGCCAGAATCACATTTTTTCATTTTCATTCCTTTTTACAGAAAGCGGGCGTCGGCATAACCGATGCCCGCCTTCTTATTCTTCCCGTTTTTTTACAAATGCGACGGCAATGGTGTTCCATCCGGAATTCGACCAAGCGGCCGATACACAGTCAAATACATAGTGATAAAGCAAGCCATTCCGCCTACCAGCTGAGAAACCGCTTCTGCCACAAAGACTCCGGTTGTCCCCATCCAAATGGGCAATAGAATCGTCAGCGGGGCGTTGATAATCGCCTTACGCAACAAAGAGAAAAAGACCGCCTGCTTTGAGCGCCCCAGCCCCACAAACACCGCCTGTCCTGCTGATTGCAATGACATGGGGATAAATAGTGCAAAATAAATGCGTAGGGCTGGGATCCCAGCTTCAATCACATCTGGCTCATTGTTAAACACCTGGATCAGCAACCCTGGAAATGCCATGGCCACTGCCCAGAACAAACCAGCATACGCCACCGTTAAGCCGCAGCTAAACCGAATCGATTCCCGTACGCGTCGATACAATCCGGCCCCGTAATTATAGCCGGTTACCGGCTGAGCTCCATTGGTTAACCCATGCACCGGCATAAAGAACACTTCCCGCAGAGAGTTGATGATCGTCATGATTCCCACATACAAATCCCCGCCATAACTCTGCAATGTAGCGTTGCACACAACTTGAACCAAACTGTTGGTCATATTCATGAAAAAACCAGATAGTCCAAGGGATAGAATTCGCTTACTTCTTCGACCATCCATGGCTAAGCAACGCAACCGCAACCGTAAAATTGCCCGCCGACTCACTAAAAATTGGAGCACCCATGCCGCAGAAAGCCCCTGGGCAATGACCGTGGCCAGCGCTGCTCCTTTAACTCCCATATCCAGCACAAAAATAAAAATGGGATCCAGTACCAAATTTACCACTGCGCCCAGCACCACTGTCATCATGCCCATTTTTCCAAACCCTTGGGCGTTGATAAACGGGTTCATACCCAGGCTGACCATAACGAATATGGTGCCAACAAGGTAAATGGTCATATAGTCATTGGCGTAAGGAAACGTATCAGGACTGGCACCAAAGAGATACAGAATCGGAGTTTTCAAACAAAAGAAAAATACGGTGGCAGCAGCACCTAACAAAAGGAGTAAGGAAAAAGAATTACCCATAATCCGCTCGGCTTCTTCCTCGTCTCCCTGTCCTCTGCATATGGAACACAGTGGGGCGCCTCCTGTTCCACACAAATTGGCCAGCCCCATAATGATGGATACAATTGGAATTGTAATACCCAATCCAGTCAATGCCAAATGGCTGCTTCCCGGAAGCCGTCCCAAATAAATTCGGTCCACCACACTGTACAGCACATTGACCAGCTGTGCCGCGGTCATCGGCGCTGCAAGAGCCAAGATATTTTTGGATATACTACCCTGTGAAAAATCATTTTTTGTTTGGGCCATCTGCAACCTCCCCCAGTACGTTTCGCAAGAAAACCGCCGGCAGTTTTCTGCCCGCGGTCAGAGGAGGGTATACCTCCTCCCTTTTTTATTTTAACACACATTTTACAAAATGGAAGTTTTCGCCCCAAATAAAAATATATTTTTCACAGATCTACTTTCTCAACTCCATTCGACCTTTTGACATTGACAGATTCCATTTTGGACCTGTATACTACTCCCGACCAAAACAAAGGAGGTTTTACTATGGCACAAACCATTATTGCTCCAAACAAATATGTGCAAGGGCAAGGCGAACTGAAAAACATTGGAACGTACACCAAGCCATTGGGTAAAAACGTATTTGTTATTATCAGCAAATCAGGTCACCAGCGGGTCGGCTCCCTGGTGGAAGAAAGCTATCGTGAGGCAGGCTGCTCTGTACACTTTGAATTTTTCCATGGCGAGTGTTCCAAAAACGAAATCCAACGTCTGAAATCAGAATTTGATCAGATGGGTTGTGATGTCTGTGTGGGCATTGGTGGCGGTAAAATCCATGACACCAGCAAGGCGCTGGCTTATTATGCGCACAAGCCGGTCGTCATTGTCCCCACTATTGCCGGTACAGACGCTCCCTGTTCCGCCCTCTCTGTAATCTACACGGATGAAGGCGTTTTTGAAGAATATCTCTGGTTGCCCTCCAACCCCAATGTGGTTTTGGTGGATACCGACGTAATCAGCAAAGCCCCTGCCCGTCTCCTTGTCTCTGGCATGGGAGATGCGCTGGCCACTTATTTCGAAGCCAAGGCAACTTCCGATTCCAACTCCTCCACCTGTGCTGGTGGTAAAATTACCAATGCGGCACTGGTTCTGGCCCGTGCCTGTTATGACACGCTGCTGCGGGATGGCTTGAAAGCAAAGCTGGCCGTAGAACAACATGTCTGCACCAAAGCCGTGGAAAATATTGTGGAGGCCAACACCTACCTCTCTGGCATTGGATTTGAATCCGGTGGTCTTGCCGCGGCACACGCCATTCACAACGGCTTTACAGTGGCGCCAGCCACCCACGGTATGTACCATGGTGAGAAGGTAGCCTTTGGTACTTTGGTACAATTAGTTTTACAAAATGCCGACATGGAACAGATTCATGAAGTCCTATCCTTCTGTAACAGTGTCGGCCTGCCCACCAAGCTTTCCGATCTCGGACTGGAAAACCCCGATTTGGAAGAAATTATGGCTGTTGCCAAGGCATCTTGTGCTCCGGGAGAGACTATTTTTAATATGCCCATGGAAATTACGCCTGAAAAAGTGTATGCCGCTATTTTAACAGCAGACGCACTTGGCCGACACTACGCCTAACGATTTCCCCGCTCGATTGCGTTTTATGCCTGTGTAGAAAACCTTTCCTTTTTCTACACAGGCATTTGCTTTCTCCTGCATCCAGGCTGCGGCACTTGCTTTTTTCCTTTTGATTTAGTATAATTTACGCAAAAGGCAGGTGTCCGTTGTGGCAACGTTAAAGGATATTTCTGAAGCAACAGGAATTTCTGTCTCAACCATCTCTCGGGTTCTTAATCAGGATGAGACCATTAGTGTAACACCGCAGACCCATCAAAAAATTCTCGACACGGCTCGATCGATGGGCTATGTTCCCATCCGCAACCGGGCAAAACCGGATTTAGACCGCCCTTCCAGCATCCTTAAAATGGGTATTGCACAGATGTTTGAGCACGAACAAGTTTTACAAGATCCCTATTACCTATACATGAAGCACGCCATTGAGCAAGTTTGTTTTTCCAAAGGGATTCAAACAACCCCACTATTTCGCAACCACTTGGGACAATTTACGGTCCAAGGTGGGGATAATTTAGACGGAATTTTTGCAATCGGCAGCTTTACTCGTCAGGAGATTTTAAATTTTGAATCCTTGACTCGCCATATTGTCTTTGTGGATTCTTCCCCTGACGATGAACACTACTACTCTGCGGTCCCTAACTTCCATTTGGGGCTCCGTCAAGCCTTGGGCCACCTGCTGGAAGCTGGCCATCGAAAAATTGCTTTCTTAGGCAGCCATTACACACTGCAAGAGGCACATGATTTAAAATTAGACGCTCGTCTTTACTACTTCCGCAATAGCCTACAAGCAAAATCGCTTTACAATCCATCCTATGTTTTGGATTGCCCTATGAATTCTCCTGCCGCTTATCAAACGCTTTCTCAAGCTCTAAAATCCTGGGAAGTTTTACCCACAGCACTATTTCTTTCATCGGATTCCTTGGTTCAGGGGGCCTTGCGTGCCTTGGATGAAGCGCACCTGTCTATTCCTGGGCAAATGAGTGTTATCGCGTTCAATGATACCCCGCTTTCCCAAAATGCAACACCTCCCCTCACCTCCATTCGCGTCCTGCAACATGAAATGGCGGTTGCTGCCATGGCCTCTATGGAACTTTGCCGTTCTGGTTGGGAATATCCGTTTAAAACGGTGGTGCCCTGTGTTTACATAGATCGCGGCAGCATTGCTCCCCCTGTAGAATAATTCCATTTGTACCATTCATTTACTCCGCAGTCCAATGGACTGCGGAGTTTCGTTATTTTCAACAAAATCAAGGGCAAAAATTTTACTAAAAAGTTTTCTAAATTTTCTTGATATTTTGTAAACCTTTTGTTATCCTAAGTTCCATGATCGCCCACTGAGACCTTCGCAAAGGAGTTGTAACAACATGCAGACAAAACTTACCTTACGTTCCAAACTTAGTTTTGGCTTTGGAGCATTCGGCAAAGATTTAGTCTACGCGATTGTGAGTACTTATTTCATGAAATATCTCACTGACGTCCGACTTGTGGATCCTATGTTTGTGGCTATTTTATTTGTGGCTGCACGAATCTGGGACGCATTTAATGACCCGTTTATGGGGATGGTGGTGGACAATACCAGATCTCGCTGGGGAAAATTCCGCCCTTGGATTTTAATTGGAACTTTACTTAATGCAGTGGTTCTGGTCCTTCTGTATTTGGATATTGACCTTTCTGCAAATCAATACGCCGCATACGTAGCGGTTATGTATTTGCTCTGGGGAATGACGTATACCATCATGGATATTCCCTACTGGAGCATGGTACCGGCATTAACCGATGATGAACAAGAGCGCAGCCAGATTAGTGCAATTCCTCGCTTTTTTGCAAGTATGGCCTGGCTTGTGGTTGGCAGCGGCGGTTTATATATTATCAAATACCTGGGACACGGCGATCAAATTTTAGGACTGTCCCGTTTTGCCTTTGCCATTGCCATTATTTTTATTGTAACCATCCTGCTTACGGTTACGCAGACCAAAGAGCGTCCCATTTCCTCCTCTCGCACCTCGGAGAAGACCAGCGTAAAGCGAATGATTCAGATTTTGGTAAAAAATGATCAGGTACTTGTGGTGCTCGGGATTGCTCTCTTTTTTAACATGGCCTATCAACTGTCCAACAGCTTCGCTTTGTACTATTTTGAATATGTCTGTGGCGTAAAAGAGGCCCTGTACGCCACATATACTGGTGTTGCCGGCATTGCTCAAATGGCTGCACTGGCTTGTTTTCCCATTCTTTCTAAAAAAATAAAAAAATCTCTTCTTTTTGCCTTGGCTGCCCTATTACCTGTGATCGGATTTGCCGCTTTATTAGCCGCTGGTTACTTGGCACCAACCAATCTTATTTTGGTGGGACTCTGCAGTGCAGTCATTAACACCGGCATCGGATTTATGCTTGTTTTGGTGACCGTGATTCTGTCCGAGGCTGTGGATTACGGTGAATTCCGTATGGGAACGCGAAACGAAAGCATCATTTTCTCTACTCAGACGTTTATTGTTAAGTTTGCCGGTGCATTTAGCGGTTTTCTGGCTGCAGCTGGTCTCAAGTTCATCGGATTTGTTCCCAATGTCCAGCAATCGTCCTTTACCCTAGCTGGCATGCGCGTAATTATGCTGTTGCTCCCTGCGGTTTTATCCATTTTGTGCCTTGTTGTTTATCGGCGTGGATATCGCTTGAATGATTCCTTCTACCATCACATTATTGCTGTACTCCACGGTGAGGAATCCCGCTACGAGGAAGAATAAATCTCAAATAATACGCTTTGAAAGGAATTTTCATCATGCTGTTTGGTGTTGACTATTACCCAGAACAATGGGAAGCGGAACAAATGCCAGAAGATATGGACCGCATTTTAGACCTTGGTTGTAATGTAATTCGGATTGGCGAGTTTGCCTGGCACAGAATGGAACCGCAAGAAGGACAGTTTGATTTCTCTTATTTCGACGGTGTGCTCGCCATGGCTAAGGAAAAAGGATTAAAGGTAATCTGATACCATTCGGCGGATTTGCATGATACACCTTAAAAATTATGCAGACACGGAAGACATATTTCAAACTGTATTTTTGAAATATGTCCTTCATACCGCACCCTTTGCCAGCGAAGAACATGAAAAAGCCTGGTTTATCCGCGTCACAATAAATGCTTGTAAAGATCTCCTAAAAAGCTTTTTCCGCAGCCGTACGGTATCATTAGACGAAATTTCCACAATCCCAGCCCAGATGCAGCCGGATCATCTGGAGGTCTTGCAGGCCGTCCTATCGCTCCCCCCAAAATATCGTGATGTGGTGTACCTCCATTACTACGAAGACTACACCGCCCCCCAAATCAGTAAAATTTTAAAGAAAAATGTCAACACCATCTATACACTCCTGACGCGTTCCAAACAAATGCTAAAGGAGAAATTAGGGGGTGATGAATATGAAGGATAAGTTGAAAACAGCCTTTGACCAAATTCATGCAGAAGAGGAATTAAAGGATAAGACCCGTGCATATCTCGCTCAGAAGGCCAGGGAATATGCCAAACCAAAGTTTTCTTCCTATGCCAAACTTCTCTCTGCCGCTGCATGCTTATTGTTTATATTCTTTGGGAGTTATTGGATGTATTTTCTGCCTACTACAGAAATAAGCATTGACATCAATCCCTCCATTGAATTGGGGGTGAACCGGCTGGATCGGGTTATTTCGGTCCGTAGTTATAACCAAGACGGCCAAGTTCTGGCGGATTCATTGGACGTACAAAACTTAAACTATGTTACGGCCATCCAGCAAATTATGGAAAATGAGCACATTAACTCCCTTTTATCAAAGGATGAATTCATGACCATCGCTGTCGTCAGTTCCAATGACTCACAGGGACAACAGATTCTCTCTCGCATTCAATCTTGTACCAAAGGACAGACAAATACCTACTGCTATGCTACCTCTTTTGAAGAAGTGGCTGATGCCCATAGCCTTGGACTTTCTTACGGAAAATATCGCGCTTTCCTGTCGTTGCAGGCCCTCGACCCCAGCATTACTCCAGAAGAAATCCAGGGGATGTCTATGCGAGAAATTCGTTCCCTCATGCAATCCCTATCTTCGAATGAGGAAAATCAAACCTACCCGGATAGCTTCTCAGGGCATCAATACCAATGGGGAAAACAACACAATGATGGGCAGTGATTTTGTGGTTTATCACTGGAACTTGTTAGTGAGACACTTGTCCATTATCTAAGAAAACACATTTCATGGGACCTCTCCCTAATGGAAGCCAAATCCAGCATACTCAAGGAGGTATTTTTATGACGGAAGTTGTCGCTGCTCTCATTTGGAAAGACAATCGATTTCTCATTGCCCAACGTCCAGTTCACAAAGCCCGTGGGTTACTGTGGGAATTTGTTGGTGGAAAAGTTGAACCCGGCGAGACAAAACAACAGGCCCTCATCCGCGAGTGCCAGGAAGAATTGGCCGTTATCGTTTCTGTGGGGGAAGTTTTCATGGAAGTAACCCACCAATATCCGGATCTTACCGTGCATTTAACCCTATTTCACGCCAACATTGTCAGCGGTATTCCGCAAAAAATAGAACATTGCGACCTGCGCTGGATTACGCCAAACGAGATTCCTAACTTTGACTTTTGCCCCGCAGACCATACGATTTTAGCACGTCTACAACAGGGCATCGATATATGCCCTTCGAAAGCAAATTGACTTCAAAGCCAGCAATCGTTTTTCCGCTGCCTTAGCCCTATCAAACCATCGGCATTCTTCCCCACTCTTATTCTCCAAAATAAAAATGCCAGCCGACTTGAAATCCGGCTGGCATTTTCTTGTTTTCACAGCTTTAAGTTTCGATAACGGTTAAAACATGCAAAAATCTCCTGCTTTCTGGGCCGCGCTAAAAATGCAACACTGGAATGATTTTCACACAGAGCGACAAGTCCCTGTCGATCCAGCTGTTCGTCCAATTCCGCTACAATCTGTCGCAGGCTCCGCTTTCCATCCATTAGATACCTTTGGGCGTATACCATACAAGATCCCAAAGCAGCCGTTTGCTCGCTATCCACCAGCTGCTCCAAATAGCGCAAATCAATGTTCTCCCGATTCAGTACAACTCCGTCGCACCCCATGGTTTTTAGCTTTATACGCTCCCCACTTCGGAATTCCTGAGAGCCTTTCGGCCTACGCTCAAAATCCGGCTTTTCAGCCTTTTCCAAGGGAATGCTTTCTGTGGAAAAGTGCTGAGCCTCCTGCTTGGCAAAGACCGTAATATCCCGTGGAACATAGCGATCCATTTGAATAATACAGTCCGCAATGTGAAAATAGGCTCCGGAACTTCCAGCCACCAGAATCGTTGAAATCCCATCGTTATCGTATAACTCCTGAATGCGGTCCAGGAAAGGCGTAATTGGCTCCTTATCCCGGTGAATAACCCGCTGCATCAACGCATCCCGAACCATAAAATTTGTGGCGCTGGTGTCTTCGTCAATTAATAGCAGTGTAGCCCCAGCTTCCATGCTCTCCACCACATTGGCCGCCTGGGATGTGCTACCGCTGGCATCCTCTGTCACAAAATGTTTTGTATCTTTTCCATTGGGCAAATCATGAATAAACATAGAAATGTCGGTGCGCTGGATGCTTCGGCCGTCCTCTGCTCGAATCTTCACCGCACTGTCATCTGTAATGACATATTCCCGTCCATCTCCAGCAATGTGATTATACACACCTAATTCCAGCGCTTCCAGCAAAGTAGATTTGCCGTGATATCCACCGCCTACAATCAGTGTAATCCCTCTCCGAATTCCCATCCCGGTAACGGTTCCTCTGTGGGGTAACTGGAGGGTCACTTCTTGTTCTTTTGGCGAAACAAAGGGCACTGCACCTTTCATGGGCAGAGATGACACCCCAGACGCGCGCGGTAAAACACTCCCGTTGGCTACAAATGCACATAGGCCCAATTGGGGCAACGCTTGCCGGATATATTGTTGATCCTCCGCTAAATCCGACACTGCCTGCAAACGCTTAGCGTCTAAGTTTACATAAAGTAAAGATGTCTGTACACACTTCGGCAAAAAATCAAAAAGAATTTTTTCCAATTCTCTGGCGTTGATGGTACGGCCATTGGCTGGGAACCCTACTTCTAGACGAAGTACAAGATCTCCGCTGACAGGGTCTAACTGACAAGCTGTGCGTTCCAGAATCTCCTGCCCACATCGACTGATTGAAATCAATCCACTATGTCCCGACCCTCTCGCTTGAAAGGAGACCTGACTTGCTCTTCTCCCAAATTGACGGGTCAACTCATCTTGCAGTGCAACACGTTGGTGCCGTGTCTGATACAATTTCCGAGGAAACCCCGCTTCTCTCCCACGGATATGAACGCTGAGTTTGGACGGCGTGGCAAAGGGATCTCCTTGGACATGGTCAATGGAAAGTATATAGTCCGAAAACTGATAGGTTCCTTTGGTATCTTTATAGGCAGGATATCCTCTGCGGTCAATTCGTGCCAGCAGAGCCCTTAAATCTGCTGCGGTCTGCATCATATCACCCTTCGTGCCTTCCTTACACGGTTCCATCTGTGTTCTTTCCTCGTTTGCCCTTCTGCTGGCAAAAAACATAAAGCAAAAAATCGATCAACAACGGTATAAGAAATATAAAAATGCTGGAGCAAAGCGGGGCTTTGCTCCAGCATGGTGCGCCTGAAGGGACTCGAACCCACACGCATCGCTGCACGAGAACCTAAATCTCGCATGTCTACCAATTCCATCACAGGCGCATAAATAAGCTACCAGCAAAATCAGTCCATTTTATTGTGTCCTATTTTCACTGGCACGGGAAACAGAAATGGAAACTTCATAATTCTAAAACACTCACTCATCCGAGAAAATATAATACACAATATTTTCAAAAAAGTCAATGGTGATGCCGCAATCCATACTGGATATTTTCCTCCCTCTCCATACAACACCTCTCTCTGTGCTGGAAACGCTTTACAGCATTGTGAAAATTATTAATGATTTGCATGGGAAATAAACAGAATCTAAACGTTATTGCCCTTGACTTTTGAAGGATAGAAGCCTATCCTGTTGTAACGAAAAAGGAATCCATACTTGTCCTTAGAAAGCAACTTTTTCTGGCACTTAGGAGGTGTTCTTATGGATTCATATGGAATTTTAAAAGATATGGCCATCATTTTAGTGGCCGCAAAACTTTGTGGATTGTTGGCACGTCAGTTTCATATGCCCAGTGTAGTGGGAGAAATTATTGCCGGCTTACTGGTTGGTCCTTGTGTATTTCACCTGGTAGCTCCCTCAGACTTTTTAACCCAGATGGCGGAAATTGGTGTTGTTTTACTCATGTTCTCGGCCGGACTCGAATCGGATACCCACGAAATCATCCGCAGTGGTCCAAAAGCACTGGCAATCGCCACTTCCGGGGTAATACTCCCCCTCCTTTTAGGAACTGGACTGTTTCTTTTGTTTTACGGCGGGGTATCCAGCCAGCGCAACTTAATGTATGAAGCACTGTTCATTGGCTGTATTTTAACTGCCACGTCCGTATCAATCACGGTAGAAGCTCTGAAGGAATTGGGGCACCTAAAAGAACCGGTCGGGACCACAATTCTATCTGCCGCTATTATTGACGATGTATTGGGCATTATTGTCTTGACCTTAATTAGCGGTCTGAAAGACCCCAACAGTTCTCTTGTAATGGTCGCCTGGCGCACCCTTCTCTTTTTCCTGTTTGCCGGAGTAATTGGATTTTTAATCTACCAGGCATTTGAATGGATGGATGAAAAACACCCGAAAACGAGACGCTTACCCATTTTAGCACTTGCCTTCTGTCTGGCAATGGCATACATCGCAGAAGAGTATTTCGGCATTGCTGACATTACCGGTGCATATGTGGCCGGTGTCGTTCTATCCAATTTGAATGATGCTCCATACATTGAGCGAAAAATGGATGTTAACTCTTACACCATTTTCGGCCCTGTCTTTTTTGCATCCATTGGCCTGAGTACTGATGTGGGTGAAATGGACACCAAATTATTGCTCTTTACTGGTGCGTTCCTTCTTGTTGCACTGCTGTCAAAGGTCATTGGATGCGGTGGAATGGCACGGCTTTGTGGGTTTAAACGTAAAGATGCTTTAAAAATTGGAGTTGGAATGATGAATCGGGGCGAAGTTGCCCTGATTGTTGCGCAAAAAGGACTGCTGCTTGGTTTGCTCAATCCAATGTTTTTTACCAGCGTGATTATTCTTATCCTAGTATCTGCCATTGTGAAACCAATTTTCCTGAAATTGCTCTATCGCCAGGACGATCTGGCTTCCGCCCCCAGCAATAAGCTTCATCCTTCAGCTTCTGATTCTTAATAAAAAAGCTGCCTTCATCTGGATTCTTCTTCGATGGAGGCAGCTTTTATTTATTCTATTTCTATTTCTTTTTCCTTATGTTCCGGCTTTGGGCCAGCGATCGGATGAAATTCCGGCTCCGGATTCATCGTTTGCTTTGTTCCAACACAGCGATTAATCGGAGTCCCAAGGTTGTAAAATTTCTCCTCATAATCGGTCATGACCCCTTGAACCCCATGCTCATGTAAGTTGCGGGAAATTTCTGATAATACATACCCTGCTTTCGGAAACTGGAACAACGAATATTCAAATAAATCCCGATTATCCGTTTTAAAATGTATTTCCCCATTTTCACGCAAAATACCGCGGTAGAGCACCAGGAAATTCTCGTGGGTTAGCCGCCGCCTAGCATGTTTGTGTGAAGGCCAAGGATCGCAAAAATTAATGTAAAGGCGGTCCACCTCTTCTGGCGCAAAATAGCTGCGGAGCATCGACGCATCCCCATCAATAAAAAATACGTTAGACAGCCCTTTTTCCATACAGCGTTCCATGGCAATCACCATGGCATCTGGAACCCGTTCAATGGCAATGTAGAGCACATCAGGGTTTTGTTCCGCTGTCTCACAAGTAAACCGACCTTTTCCGCAGCCTAATTCCAGATATAAACAGCTTGCATCTGGTTTTAATTCTTTCCAACTTCCACGGTATTGTTGTGGATTGTCAATTAAGTATTGCGAACAGCGCTCCATTCGAGCACCTAAGTTTGGTTTTTTCCGCATCCTCATAGCCATCACCTCGTGGTTTTTCGAATATTTATCTTATCATAGAAAAGGAACACTTGCAATCCTTTCAAAAATATACTATACTAATGTAGCTGCTCGCATGGTTGCCTATCCAACAATCTTATCGGCACTGACAAAAATTAAGAGATAAAAGTAAACTATAAGCTTGATTTTTTCTTCTTTACATGGTATCATGCAGAAAGCTAAATATCCGGGTGTAGCGCAGTTGGTAGCGCGCTTGCTTTGGGAGCAAGATGCCGGGAGTTCGAGTCTCCCCACTCGGACCAAAATCCCTCAGTTCAGACTGAGGGATTTTTTGTTTTGTTATATTATATAAGGGGCGGAGATGAGAACAGGGCGGCGTACCGCTGTTCGTTAGTCCGCGGGAGAATCCATTTTCTTAGAACAAATGCCTCAGCCTTTCGGCTGAGGCATTTGTTGTTTATTCAGTTTCCGCAGCAGATATTCAACCGTAATCACTTAATATCCTGCTGCCTAAAAAGCTTAAAACCGGCAAAAACAGACAGGACCAAATATCCACACAACACAGCGAAGCATGGCAAGAACGACGACAAATCATTCGACGCCGCATAAACAGACGGTGTATATGTAGAGATTTTGATAAAGTTGAGATCAGCAGGAATTTTCAAAAATCCCAGAACCATTTCCAAAATTTTCGGGATATTCGGAATTACAATACCGAAAACAACGCCTGCAATTGCATTCCTGGTGTAGATCGTCATGGTAAGTGCAAAGCTGATATGTGCCATCACAAAAAGTGTACGTGCTATTACGGCAAGAATATAGTAACCAGGATAAGCAATTGCCCCCATCCCAAATCTGCTGCCTGCAAGAACACCCATGACGATGCCGCCGATCAGCATTACCAACACATACACGACGGATTCCGTCAAAACGATGGAGAGATAGTATTGTTTCTTCTTGATCCCCCGCCCCACAATATTCTTCATTATGCCGGAGTGATAGGATTCTGCAACCGTATTCGCTGTCAAAAGCATAAAGATATACAGGACTATGTCACCGCCAAAAAATGTATCAAATAGCCCCTCTATCCCCCCAACGGGGTTTGATGCAGATGCCAAGGAAAGCGAAAGCCGGATCGATGCAATCAGGAAAGCACAACTGAGAGCAAGGCATCCGTAAAAGAAACGGTCTTTTTTCAACTGATAGATATGTCCGCGAATTAAATTTTTCATACCGCTCGCCCCCCCGAGAGTTTTTCTACAAAGAATCTCTCAATGTCCCCATCGTTTGTTCTCAGACCACACACACGCACCTTATTTTCCACCAGGAATTGGTTGAGGTCCGCCGGATCGATCTTCTCATGCAGCTGCAAGCTTTGTTTGGAACATATTTCACACGGAACATCCGGATACCGGGATGCAATGAGTGTTTTTGCATTCTGTAAATATTCCGGCTCGACCGTGACCTGAACGCCGCTGCTGCAAGCACTTTCAAGCGTATCTTTACTGAACTCATCAATCAGATGTCCTCCATCAATGATGGCATAATCCGTTGCCAGTTTATGTAACTCGCTCAGAATATGGCTGGCGATCATAATCGTGGTACCGTGTTCACGATTCAGTGTTTCCAGCATTTTACGCATCTCGTATACGCCTTCGGGGTCAAGACCATTGATCGGCTCATCGAGAATCAGAAAATCGGGATTTCCCAGCAAGGAGATGGCAATGCCCAACCGCTGCTTCATCCCTAGAGAGAACTGACTTGCTTTCTTTTTTCCGGCATTTTGCAGTCCGACCATTTCCAGTATTCTGTGATGATCCTGAGATTGGATGCTAAGCAGAAGAGAAAAATAATTTAAATTTTCTAATGCGGTCATATGCTCATAGATGCCCGGTTTTTCGATCAGCATCCCCATATTTTTCCGGACCGCATCATCATTTGTCTTTCCCAACAATGTATAACTACCTTGACTTTGCTGCGTTAATCCACAGATAATACGCATAAGCGTGGTTTTTCCGGCTCCGTTTTTTCCCACCAAGCCATAGTTATAAATATTTTGCACACGCTCCCAAACCTGCTCATCGAAATAGACATCTGTTCTCTGACCTACCATGCTCTCCACATGGGGTTGCAGATCTGTATAAAACAACTCTGTTACATTAAAGCAAGCATACTGCGTATCTTCATATACTTTGTATTGCTCCAATTCCTCAACTGTCAGAAGTTGCCCACGGATAAATACATAGTCTCCCGAATTCTGAATGGCCTCCGTCTCATATGTCATGATATAGACCAGCGGAATTTCTACACCGCCGTCAATATCACCCTTACGCTGAGGAATATACGCACTCAAAACAAGGGCCTTCTCTTCGGTCGATGAACCAACCGGAAGGTTGTATCCATCAAGGGTTTTGTAATGTTCGCCGATGAGCCAATGCTGTTTATCTGCTGGAACTGTTTCGTCAAAAATAACACCCGGCTCCAACATATCTACCAGGAGATATGGCGAAACAGAAGAAATCACATTCCCATCCAAATCGCTAAGAAGCCTTGCACAATCGGACAAGTATTGCTCATTTCGCTCTCTCCATTCCAGCGGATCAGCAACATAGGCATCAAAATAATGCTGAAGTTCTTTTGATATTTTGGATACAGATACGTGATCTGCTTCAGCTGGAGCCATTGGGGTAGGCTCCTGTATAGGAGTAATCACAGGCTCAGCAAATTCAATACTGCACATCCAATCCTGCCCAAAAAGAAAATTATGATTGGTCAAAATAAAATAATAATGGTCATCCACAAGCGGTTGTTCTAACTTAGAAAAGTCATAGGCATCTGAAAGGTCAATGGTCATAACGCCCATAGAATTTGCCTCGATTTTAGTACCATGGAAGATAATATGATCCGTCAGTGGAGTAATTTCTTCACTCGTGGACCAACGCATCAGTTTGAGTTGTTCTTGAAAAATCAAGTCTTTGTCTGACTTGTTTTCAACTTGAATCGATACAATTCCATTGCCTTCATAGGTGGAAGAAAGACTCAGGTCATCTCCCGACAACGAAGAAAACATGCTTACCCCAAAGGCAGTCATGGTCAAGCAGCAAACCAACACAGTAGCAAGTACCAAGCTTTTTTTAATTAAATGATACTTTATGGAAGTGTTTTCCAATATAACATCGGTTTTTTCTGTAAAAATATGTTTAATGCTTTGTAAATTCGATTTTTTAAACGACTGCATACTATTCCTCCTACTTAAACTGAAATTGCTTCACGTAATTTTAGTTTTGTTTGATACAGACGATTGTCCACTTGCTTCACACTCATATTTAGAGCCAATGCAATCTCCTTAGGCTTTTGATCATAATAGTATCGGCGCACCAAAATCTCACGATCCGGTTCTCCTAGTGCATTGACTGCTGCAATCAGCACACAGCGGGTTTCTTCTAGCACTACTCCGTCAACAATACCAAGGCTGTCAGTGAGGAGCGTATCTTCCAACGAAATCGTGCTTGTCTTTGCAATCTCCCTGCAACGGTCAATCGCTTTTGTCCTCACAATTATAGAGAGCCACGTTTTTAACTTACCTCGTCTGGAATCAAACTTATGGGGATTTTCCCATAAGTAGATAAATGTGTCAGCAACACATTCCTCTACGTCTTGAACAGAACCAATATGATTTAAAACTGCTCCTGCAACATACCACAACAGCTTAGAGTATTTATTGATAGCCTCATTGATTGCGGGCTCGCTCCTATTTCTAATTGCAGTTATCATTTTTTCATCATTCAAAAATGTCACCTCTTATCATGTTGATTAACCGGTCATACATAGTACGGTAAAATTAGAAAAAACACTTAAATATTTTAGGGTAACAAGCAATCCTTACTCAGGCCATATTCATTCTCGTGTAAAATACAGCCTTTCCCATCAGCAAAACTTTTTCCTGTACTTCCGGATTGAAAATTGTTGCTCCCTCACAGAATATTCCGCTACCTTTCATTCATTTTAATCGGTTTTGTTGAATTCTTTCATAACACTCCAATCAGCAAACGATAAACCGAATTATTGGATCCATATGTAAATTACGTTCGGATTTATCCTTTCTGCTGGGAATATAATACAGCAAGTGTAGATTGGGGCTTTGTCTCTGTTCTTGCTTTTTTATGAAATCCATATATAATTATATAAACTAAATAAAAAGGGGGCGTTCTATATGCGCAAATCGTGGTGGAAAGTACCTATATATTGCATCATTGCAAGTTGGATATGCTTTCAATTAGAGGTTCGCCTTTTTGGAAAATGGGCAATTGTAACCTTACCGGACGGCACAATAACTTCAGATAATACCCGTTGGATGATTATGTCTGCCATCCTTTTCCTGGCCATTGTTTGCATTGGTGGTTTTTTCTTCTTCCGAAAAATGACACGGAAAGAAATTTTTTATTCTGCCTCTGTTTTAGTCGTCCTAAATGTTGTATTAGGTATCTTTACCTATATGACTCAACGCACATTTACATATTTCACCATGCTTTGGAGCGAACTTTCCGAATGGGATGGCGTATTTTCTCAAATTCTATTTCAACTTGGCTTAAACGAATGGCTTAGTGCTGCCATTATATGGGTATTGCCCCCATATGTTTTTCTTCTATTTGGAAAAAAAGACATTCATGTCGATTAACAAAGGCGGGGACATCGTTGTGGATGTTCCCGCCTTGCACATTACTTCCGTTTTACATTGTCCTTTTCCCACCGTCCTTCCTTTGCAAACTTCATACTCCCAATCTCCATATAATCCGAAAGCAGTGTATCAACTATCCCACTGCATCCCGTTATCCGTTACACGTTCTCGTGACAGGGCCAGCGTGCTTAATACAACGCTACTCCCTCCCAAACCCGCTGGACCGGCCTGCATAACACGCTTCTTGTCTATCTGTGGGGCGAATGTTATAATTTAGTTGCATTTCTACCCACCAATGTGAATTTATGGGGGTGCAATATGAAAATATATAATAAAAAATATTTTTTGTGGGGTATTTTCTTTTTTATTCCCTTACCACTTTTTGTATTGGGCGTCATAAAAGCCGATTTATGGCAATGGTTTCTTGCCATTGGTCTTTCTGCAAAGTTCCTATTTGCCGGGCTTTCTGAACAAGAAGCAAAGCGACAAGACAAGATTGAAATGAATTATGAAAGAGTATCCCAGAAACTCTTTGGGAAATATGCCGGGTTAAAAACAAATCTTCCCTGGCTCCTAACGGGCGTCTTTTTTGCCGTCACTCTATTGATAAGGTTTCTCTTTGATCTTGTTATACCGGTATGGGTTGCGGTTTGTTTTGTGCTTGCACTTACCATTTCCGTTTTTTACAGCATTGGCCTTCATCGAGAAATTATCAAACACATTGACCAAGAGACAAGTTCAAACGACAAGGTCGACTGATGCGTTTCTGATTCATTTTTGGGATTAAAACTGGAGGCAGCAAAACCTCCCAATAAGATATACTTGGATAGGAGGCCTAGCATGAAGATTCTCTGCTTTGGCGATTCCAACACGTTCGGCTATGATCCTCACTCTTGGCTCGGGGAACGCTACGAGGCGGACAGCCGCTGGGTAGACATTCTGGCCGCCGAAACCGGCTGGACCGTCTGCAATATGGGTCTAAACGGCCGGGAAATTCCCAGGTCGACGCCCACTCTTCCAGCAGATACAGATCTGCTGATTTTCATGCTGGGTACCAACGATTTACTCCAAGGCCGCAACCCAGAGGATGCCGCTGATCGATTGGAGCAATTTCTCTCTCATCTGCAACTTCCGTCTCAACAGATTCTTCTGATTGCCCCGCCACATCTGGCTTTGGGAGAATGGGTCCCCAGTCAGCAGCTTATTCATAATTCCAGGATCTTTGCCCAATACTGCCAGGCCCTTGCCGGACGGCTTGGTATCCGTTTTGCCAACGCTGGGGAGTGGAATGTTGCGCTTTCCTACGACGGCGTACATTTTACAAAACAGGGCCACAGGACCTTTGCTGCCAAGCTTTTGGAGGTACTCCGATGAAACAATTATTACCCTTATTTTTCGCACTCTTCCTGCTACTTTCCGGATGCAGTGGGAATGGATCAGACGGTTCTTATCAATCGATCACACAGGAAGAAGCCAAAGACCTGATGGATACGCAGGAGGTTATCGTCCTAGACGTTCGGGAACAAGATGAATATGACAGCGGTCACATTCCAGGCGCTGTTCTGTTGCCGGTTGGTACCATCAATGAGGATACCGCCGCTGCCGTTATTCCGGAGAAAGACACCTCTGTCCTCGTATACTGCCGCAGCGGAAATCGCAGCAAGGCCGCCTCCTCCGCCCTGGCAGAACTAGGCTATACCAATATCTATGAATTTGGTGGTATCAATACCTGGCCCTATGACATAGAGCCATAACGGAAGAGAGACATTTTCAGGTGGCGGAGGCAAACTCTGGCTCGCTTACTTCCAACGATTTCCCCTTTGCACGTATCTCTTCCTCCTCAATACCCAAGGATTCCAGAAAGTCTACCCAGCTGCTCCGCATCAAAGTTTCCAAATGCACACTGCATGCAACGGCAGACAAAAGAAAGCAAAGAGAGTCGGGCGGAAACAGATGACTTTGACTATGCTGTAACCAGAAGGAAGGTGCGGATCAATGGACTGGGTAGAGAGTATCCACAAAGCAATTGCGTATATCGAAGAAAATCTCCGAGAGACACTTACTGTTCATGATATTGCTCAGAAGGTAGCATTATCTCCCTTTTACTTTCAAAAGGGATTTGCCATGCTGTGCGGCATGACGGTGGGTGAATATATCCGCCAGCGCCGACTTTCCGTCGCCGGGCTGGAGATTCTCACGACGGATCGGAGGATTATCGACATCGCACTGGAATTCGGCTACGATTCGCCGGATAGCTTTACGAAGGCTTTTACCCGCTTTCATGGTCTTACACCTGCCGCACTGCGAAAAAGCGGAGGCGCGGTCCGTTCCTTTGCCCCGCTGAAAATCAAAGTCACATTGGAAGGTGGTCAAAACATGGACTGCAAGATCATGAAAAAAGATGCGTTCACCGTACTCTGCCGGGCTAAGACCTTTAAATATGAGGATGCTGCAACACAGATTCCTCGGTTCTGGGCGGATCATTTTGCCTCAGGTGGCGGCAAGGTCGTGTGCGGTATGTACGGAATCAACCTGGACGAGAGCATGGGCGGCAGTGAGTTTGAATATCTCATCGCCGACAGCTACGATCCCGCCAAGGAGATTCCAGACGGCTTCACCACCCGTACAATTCCGGCCCATACCTGGGCGGTGTTTCCCTGCACCGGCAAGATGCCCCAGGCACTCCAGGGGCTCAATCAACAAATTTTCTCCCAATGGCTGCCTACAAACTCCGATTATAAAATTGCCGCTGGAATTAACGTGGAATTATACAGCGACGCCAGCAAATTTGAATCCGGAACCCAAGATCAGGACTACTACTGTGAGGTCTGGATCCCTGTGGAACCAAAATAATATATTTTTATGCGCCAGACCTCCGATTTTCCGTTGGGGGCCTGGCACTTTACTTTGTCGGTGTCAGTTTTTTCAAAAGGGCAGTCTGTTCTCCCTTGCGTGGTTGCATTTTTCCATCTGGCTGGGGGTTGTTCCCTCCTATGCGACCATGTATAATGCAAGTTAGCAGGAAAATGAATGGCTATACCACCATGTACATTTCGAAAGGGAAAACTATATTCTCTTGGGAAAAGGACTCCCCCAATACTGGTGTACCAAACGCCAATTCCACTGCACACAGGGCAGGCCGCAGTTGTTCTGCGCCGCGAAAGCAAATCGGTAAACGAGATGCCAGCCGTGCAAATGGCCCTTGCAGCGGCTTTTTAAAACGCAAGGAGAAGGAACTATGATTCGTGAAATTTGCAAAAATGAAGCATTTCTAGCACAGCGGGCAGAGCCTGCTACACTGGATGACTTGCAAGTAGCCACCGACCTGTTGGAGACGCTGGAACACCACAAGAAGGGCTGTGTGGGCATGGCGGCCAACATGATCGGTGTCAACAAACGCATCATTGCTTTTGACAACGAGGGTACCTATATGGTCATGTTCAACCCGGAAATCACAAAAAAGTCCGAACCCTATCAAACGGAGGAGGGCTGCCTCTCCCTCACCGGCACCCGTCCAGCCAAGCGGTGGAAATCCATTAAAGTGCGCTGGCAAAACGAAAAATTTCAAGAACGCCAAAAGACTTTTACTGGCTGGACGGCTCAAATTATCCAACACGAATTAGACCACTGTGAGGGCATTATCATATGAAAAAATGTAAGATTACGGTTATGCGCATCACCCGATATGAGGATCTGATCGCCCAATACGAAAACCCCATAGACCACGCCTGCAGTATGGAACTGGGTCAGGTATTTATCGCCAACGGCTGGGAAAAGCCCGAAGGCTTTTGCCAGAGCGCTTGGGACACCCTCTCCCCTTTTATACTGGCCCTGAGCCATGGTGGAGAGAACTTTTACGACGGCTGGATGAAAAATCCCAAGTCCGCCATGCTCTCGTGCAACGACGGATTCCGCCCGGTGAGCTTTTTGGTAGAGGCCCTGGACGAGGATGCAAACTGAGGAGGATTGTCCATGTTTGAAAACAAAGTTGCCGTCGTTACCGGCGGCGCCAAAGGCATCGGGAAAACCGTTGCAGAGGAGTTCCGCAAGGCAGGGGCCACGGTGTGCATCATTGATTTACTCCCCAATGACTACTACGTAGGCAATCTGGCCGACCAGTCCGTTTTGGAGGCCTTTGCCCACAAAGTTATTGCGGAGCATGGCCGTGTGGACTACCTTATTAACAACGCCCTTCCTCTGATGAAAGGGCTGGAGGACTGCACCTACGAGGAGTTCAACTACGCCCTGCGGGTGGGGATCACCGCTCCCTTTTATCTGACCAAACTGTTTTCCCCCTACTTCGCCTCCGGTGGGGCCATTGTGAATATCTCCTCCTCCCGGGACCGAATGAGCCAACCTCAGACGGAAAGTTATACGGCAGCCAAGGGAGGTATCACCGCTCTGACCCATGCCCTGGCCATCAGTCTTGCGGGAAAGGTACGCGTAAACTCCATCTCCCCCGGCTGGATTGACACGGACTTTTTCGATTACCGTGGCCCTGACGCGTTCCAACATCCCGCCGGGCGTGTGGGAAACCCTCTGGACATCGCTCATATGGTGCTTTACCTCTGCTCGGACAAGGCAGGCTTCATCACGGGAGAGAACATCTGCATCGACGGCGGCATGACCCGCCAGATGATCTATCACAACGACTGCGGCTGGACACTTGGGGGGGATTCCATTTGAAAACTGCAATTTGTTAT
This sequence comes from Lawsonibacter sp., assembly GCA_050943895.1. Classification (GTDB taxonomy): domain Bacteria; phylum Bacillota; class Clostridia; order Oscillospirales; family Oscillospiraceae; genus Lawsonibacter. The sequence continues at coordinate 174,621 of JBMNQA010000002.1, read as the reverse complement.
TACTCCCGCCACCACGGAAATACCCGGAAAGTACTGCATGCCATGGCGGAAGGGCACGACGTCGACCTGATTGACGTGACCACTCACGGGACTCTTTTCTTGGGAGAATATGACTGCATTGGATTTGCCTCCGGCATCTACGGCTTTGAATTTCAGAAATCTGTGGTAGACTATGCCCGGCAGCATCTTCCTCAGGGGAAGCCGGTGTTCTTCGTCTATACCTACGGTGGCGCCAAAGGCAATGGTGCAAAAGCTATCTTGGAGATCGCAAAGGAGCGGAGTTGCCCGGTACTTGGTGAATTTTCTTGCAAGGGTTACGACACCTTTGGACCTTTTAAACTGGTGGGTGGCATCTCCAAGGGACATCCGGATGCGCAGGATCTGGAAAATGCCCGACGTTTCTTTCTTCAAATACAAGACCGCCTGAACTGATTGTCAGGCGGTCTCTCTTTAATTTGCCCAGTGAACCACAGCATCCCGCAGGAAATGGGCACAACCAGGGACTTGTTTATCATAGTAGGCAGTAAAGCGCTCATCTATCCCATAGAGCTTTGCAATTCCACGGTGCTTGGCCGGATCATACTGGTTTCCAGTGACTGTGAGCCACCGGCGATGTAGGGCAGTGATTTCTCTCCCCTCCTCCCCTTCTGGGGACAATCCAGCCTGAACAGCGTCTTCTAGACGTCTCTGAATCTCTTGGCCCAAGTCGGTCCATTCCTGGTACTGTTCCTGCGTTAGATTCATAACTGCGGCATTGGCTCTATCGACCTCCTCGTCGCCGTATTTGGCACGGATCTCCGTTCCATATGTTCCCTCATTTCGTTCCACCGCCCGTCTTTTAAACGCTTCAAACTTCTTCTCGTCGCTCATGATCTCGTTCCTTTCTTCCGCCGCGATAGTCTCTTTCACGGACCGGATCAATTTCTCCAGCCGCTCTTGTTCCGCCTCCAAGTCGGCTAGATGGCGACCCAGGGCACACAAGCGGTCAAAAGAGGGATCGTCCAGACATTCCTTGATACGTGCCAACTCCACCCCGAGGGCTCGGTAATAGAGAATGTCTTGCAGTCGATCCACCTCCGCGCCGCCGTAATAGCGGTAGCCGCTCTCCGCCACACGGCTGGGCTTCAGCAAGCCGATCTGGTCATACCAGCGCAGGGTGCGGGTGGTCACCCCGGACAGGCGCGACAACTCCTGAATGGAATACTCCATCTTTATCCCTCCTCACGAACAGTGTAGCAGTTGACGCAGCGTCAAAGTCAAGAGAAAAATATATTCTTCCGACAAACTGAAAAATCTGGTATACTGAGATGAACTCGAGCCGGAGAAGGCACCATTCCCAGAGACTGTTATCCCCACAGCAGAACCATAAAACATGAAACAACACTTCCGTGGTGGAATTGGCCTTCACAGAACCTCTTTTACAACCTGGAGGCCCTGTGCGTAGCCACTTGGGACAGATCCACCACATGCAAACCATAACAGGAGGAACGGATGTATGAAATTGGCCATTCTCTCCGATACCCACGGCCTGCTTCGGCCTGAGGTTGTGGAGCATTTAAGGACTGCCGACGCCATTCTCCACGGCGGCGACATCAACCGGAAAACCATTGTGGATGAACTAGAACAGTATGCCCCTGTTTACATCGTCCGTGGCAACAACGACAAGGCCTGGGCCGCAGAAATTCCCCACCACCTGACAATCACCTTGGACGGTGTGACATTCTATATGGTACACAACAAAAAAGATGTTCCCACAGATCTTAGTGGCATAGATGTGGTGGTCTTCGGTCACTCTCACAAGTATCTACAGGAGGAAAAGGAAGGTGTACTGTGGCTCAATCCCGGCTCCTGTGGCCCCCGGCGTTTTCACCAGGAAATCACAATGATGATGGTGGAACTGGCTGACGGAAAACTTCAGGTGGAGAAGGTCACCATTCCCCACAAGGTAACATGATGGAACTGGGATTGACCTTTCCGCTCCAACGATTCCTGAAGGAAAAAACACCAGTCTATGGCACAGAACTGGACCGGCGTTTCTGCTGGGATCTCCATGTCATCCATCTGCGGGGCCGCAAGAGTTTGCTCGCTGTCCACTGTCACAGTCGGTACACCTTTGTTTGCTACGATGTCACACCGATACAGTGGGCGGATCTTTTCGGATTGTTTCAACAGGGTGCAGTGGAGAGCCTGGTTGCCGCTGGATTTTCTCCCAAAAATGTGGCAGCTTATTTACAAGGCGCAGGCCCCTTTGCTCTGACCCGAACCCACGGCCGCCGAGAAGTGGCTTTTCTCAATCGGGCATGGGAAGATGTGTTAGCATCGGAATTGTGCCTTGATCTCAGCCGACAGAACCAGCCCCTGCTGGACTATACCGTCAACACCCGTCCCAGCCGGTGCGTAGGCTTTGAAGGAACCGGAACAGGGTTGGAGCGGATGGCTACGATATGGTCAGAACAGAAAGGTATATTATGAAAATAGAACCATTTCAACTTGGCACGATTCCCGCCATTTTATACGGAGAACCTACAGATAAAATCTATCTATTCCTCCACGGGCAGATGGGCCACAAGGAGGAGGCAGAAGCCTTTTCCCAGGTTGTCTGCTCCAAGGGATACCAAGTATTATCCATCGACCTACCCGGCCACGGAGCGCGTCAGGATCGGGATGAGGAATTAACTCCTTGGGCAGCGATACCGGAAATTCGAGCGACGCTGGACTGGTTAAGATGCCGCTGGAAAACAGTCTCGCTTCGAGCCAACAGCATTGGGGCTTACTTTGCCATGCTGTCCTTTCATGCTCCAGACCATGCATTGCTGGTCTCCCCTGTTCTGGACATGGAAGCACTGATTCTGACCATGATGGACTGGGCGGGCGTAACTGAGCAACAGCTGCAGGCTCAGGGAGAAATCCCTACCTCCTTTGGTCAGACTCTATCCTGGAAATATCTATGCTGGGTGCGGGAGCATCCAGTCTACGACTGGTCCTGCCCTGTTTATATTCTCTATGGGAGTCGGGACAACATCACTCCCCTTTCAACCGTAGAAGAATATACACGACGGCACAACGCACAATTAACCAAAATGGAAGGCGGAGAGCACTGGTTCCATACCCCTCAGCAGCTGGCTGCACTGCGGATATGGGAGGATTCTTTTGGTTGAACCCAGCTTTTGAAAGCACTCGATTCCTCTGGATATTCCCAGACCCTGCTGGATGTTCCCAGACTCTGCTGGATGTTACCGTCCAGCATCCTCACCAGACGTTGGGGGTGTTTCAATAGGCCGCGAGCCTCTCTGCCACACAGTTATGATAAAATTAGGAGTGTTTATACTGATGAAAAAGAAAAGCGCCACATTTTTCTTCCTTCTGATCCTGGCATTTACTCTGGTTGGGTGCGGAAAAACAGCACAGAGCGGGACGGATTATGCCCAGATAGAAAATTGGGCCTATCTGGAAACGGAAAAAAGCGCTTCCGCAGACGTATTTTTTCTCTGTCCCACCGTCTACGGCGGCGAGGCCGAGCAGTACAATATGTCCCTAGACGATGCCGCCACTAAGGAGGATTTTCTCGGCGCCACAAATATGGAAAAGGGCATCTATGACGAGGATTGTCGTTTTTTTGCCCCTTATTATCGTCAGGCAGGTCTGAATGTCTACGAACTGCCAATCACAGAACGGGAACCGTATCTTTCCCTCGCCTATACCGACGTGAAGGACGCCTTCATCTACTATCTCCAGCACTACAATGAGGGTCGGCCCATTGTTCTAGCGGGATTCTCTCAGGGAGCCGACATGAGTATCCGTCTGTTGAAGGACTGTTTTGCAAAGGAAGAGGTCAATGATCTTCTGGTGGCTTGTTATGCCATCGGCTGGAGCATCACGGAGGAAGAACTGGAGGAATACCCCCATCTTCGTTTTGCTTCCAGCGCGGATGATACCGGAGTCATTATCTCCTTTAACAGTGAGGCCGAATACGTCACCGATTCCTTAACCATTCCCGCCGGTACCCGTACTCTTGCCATCAATCCTCTCAATTGGAAAACCGACACCACCCCCGCCGGAAAAGAAGAAAATATTGGGGCCTGTTTTACCGACTATGATGGGAATATCGTCGCCGAAATTCCTCAACTCACAGGGGCCTATATTGACCTGGAACGTGGCGCTTTAAAAGTGCCGGATGTCTCCTCTCAGGATTATCCTCCGGTATTATCCATCTTCTCCGATGGAGAGTATCACCTCTATGACTATCAGTTCTTTTACCGTAATTTACAGGAAAATGTGGAAGCCCGACTGGACGCCTACCGTTCAAAACGGACGGCCTGACCAGTCGCCGCCATAAAAAACAGGAAACAACGCAAGGAGGAATTTTTTATGCGCAAAAATTTTGGAGCCAAGCCTTTCACCTATCCTCAGCCGGTCTTTATCCTGGCTACCTATGGCGAGGACGGAACCCCCAACGCGATGAATGCAGCCTGGGGTGGTATCAGTAACGATAAGGAATTGACCCTGTGCATCGGCGCTAACCACAAGACTACGGCCAATATTCTGTCGCGAAAAGCCTTCACTGTGAGCATGGCCACGGCGGAACAGACGGTTGCCTGCGACTATGTAGGCATTGCATCCGGCAATCAAGTGGCAAACAAAGTGGAACAGGCCGGCTGGCACACCACGAAATCGGAGTTTGTAGACGCTCCCCTGGTGGATGAATTGCCCATGGCGGTCGAGTGCCGCCTGGTGAGTTATGATCCGGAAAGTTGCCGTCTTGTGGGCGAGATCGTGAATGTAAGCGCCGACGAATCGGTTCTGGATGAAGACGGCAAGATTGACCCGGAGAAGCTCCGACCCATTACCTTCGACCCCATCCACAACACTTACCGTAAGCTGGGCGAAAAGGTGGGCCACGCTTTCCAGGACGGCGCTCGGCTCAAATGAGGCTGGCAAACCATTCAGAAAAACCAAAAGAACCGGGAGTGTGCTCCCGGTTCTTTTTTTCTTTTCCAGATAACGGCCCCTTCTTCTGTAAACTAACGCCGCAGGAAAAAGGCAAACAACAAAATACACGCCACAACAAGTAAAAAAATGATTTCCTTCCATTGACGCGTTTTCACTGCGTAACATAGATCCATTCCCCAGTTCAGCGCCAGCAGGAAAAGAGCCAAAAAAATAAATCCCAGCCCCAGCAAGGTTCCCACTTGAAAGATCAAATTGGGATAGGCAACTCCGGTCAGAATCACAACCAATAGGTTTAAAAGCCCCAGGGCCGCACACACCAGCATCACGTGATAACGATATTTTTTCATACATCTCTCTCTTGGTTCCGCTACATTATGTCGTTTCTAAGAGGGATACTTCCAGGTCTGTCTTTGGCTCATGGCAATATTGTTTTGATTCTTGCAAGCGTCGTTCCAAATCTGCTGTCTCTGTTTGTATACTTTTTCTGCTTCTCTTGCGGTTCCATCGCAAAAAGCGATGATAGCGCTCTTGTAACGATTCTAGCCTCGAGGGGAACATGATAACTCTTCCTGCTACTTGGTTCCCCTCCAGTTCATTGCGGCAAATTTCATCATCCAATACCGCCATATACAGAGCATACCGAGTGAATTCTTTCATGGGGAGCCGATAATTCCATTTATAACAACCTAGGCTCCCCACGCACAGCGCCAAAGTCCCCAACACAACTCCTTTTTTTATATGATCCATATGGAATACCTACCCTCCAATGTCTTGGACTGGTTTCCCCGTTTTCTCTTGTAAAAAATGGCGAAACCTTTCTATGCTGCCGCCTTCCAGTCCTCGTTTTTCCAACGCAATAGCATGATTCTTTCCCACTGCCAAAACGATGTACTGCTCCGTCTCTGCCAAGGCCAGAACTCGACTGTATTCCCACCGGGTCACTGCTCCGGAAATCTGAACCTGGAAATCGTCTGGAGAAAAAACCATATAGGAAGATTCCATCCCCGGCATTGCCTTGCGCTTGGCAAAGTAGCCGTTGAGTGCATCCTCTTTCCAGTTCAACAACAACAGTAAGAGTACGACCGCGCTGTTTCCGACCACTCTCCATGTATGTCCCCAGCTAATATAAATGGACAGGGAACAAACCGCAACCACAAGCCAGGAAAAAAAACGGATCCGGCGGGCAACTTGAGCCCGAGTTGTTTTCCGCAGGGCTCTGGCCATAGCGGTCAGTGCCTTGCTGCTATAGATCGTTCTACATGTAAATTCCATGGAAACCTCCTTGTGACCATACCTTGAACGAAGGCAGTATACCAAACCAGTTCCCCGATGTACAGAAAGAATGCTTTAACTTTCTTTTAAAATTAGCAAAACTTCCCTCCAAATGTCCCTACATTCACCCACATATAAAACCGTTTCGATTTTAAAATCATGGAGTTTGCAGGGCAGACGACCATTTAAAGCTGGTTGAACACACGCTGTAAGCACTCCAAAAATTCCGCTGCCGGAATACCATCCATCTGCGCATGATGAAATTGAAAGGACACCGGCAGGAGTGCACGAAACCATTTTCTGCGATACTTCCCCCAAATGAAAAATGGATTATTATAGCAACCGGCATAAAGATTGACAACACCATCCACCTCATATTCCGCAAGGGCAGAGGTCCCAATCACCATATAATCATCCCCAAGATTATATGCCTCCCCGGTCTCTTTGACTCTCATGGTCAAATTTAAGTAGTCCTGATTAAATTGTACGAGATCCTCTGAGTACGGGATATCACAGGTGTTAATGCCCCCGTTTTTCGTTTTCACCACAACATTGATCGCCAGTCGGTCATACTGAATCATGCGCTCTCCAACGGGCAACAGATAAAACGCCTCCCTCTGGGCAGCAGCTTTTCCAATGCACCAGCATAGAAGCATGTTAAACTTATATCTCTGCCTACGGCTTGCACGCAGCAGCCGCGTCACATCCAAAGTCTTTATCAGCGTCACCATGGGCATGGGCGCACTGCTCCACAATGCAAACGCCTCAGCCCGGGGCGTCTGTTTCGGATCCACCTCTCTCACGGTATCTTCCTCCATCACTGCTTCAAAATCCGCTTCAAACTTGCTGCATCCAGCAAATTTACCGTTACAAATGTCCCTTTATAAAATACAGCCCAGTTATTGAATACACAGGGCAACGCCTTTGCTTTTTCCAAAGTATCCACTGGACACAATGACACAGGGGTACCGCTCTCCTGACAGGTTTTCTGCACCGTTTGAATGCTTTGTACAATATAAGGACACTGGTCGCTATAGTAGATTGTCAACTGCTGACTTTCAATTTGCTGTCGCTTGGCATTGGGTGCAAACTGCGGCTTTGTCCCATCAAAAGAGAGGGCCAGCAGTTCATATCCATCTTTTGTGGTATCCACTACCTGGAACCCGTATTTCTTTCCAAAGGATTGATCTGAAAGCCAGGCTTTTTGTTTTTCCGCACCTAGCATACACACACCAGATTTTCCTTTTGCTCTCGCATCCTCCAGGCAATACTCCATCAATTGCTTGCCATATCCCTTTCCTTTCAACTCTCCAGACACCCAAAGGCAGTAAATATACAGGAATTGCTCCCCGACCACAGGCACCCAGGCAGTCTCCAGCGGTGCATATTCAATAAATGCCACTCCCTTGACATCCAGTTTTCGAAACACATGCCCCTCTTTCAGCCGCTGTGACAGCCACTGCCGCTTGGCCTCCACTCCACTATGTGGTTTCTTGCTGCGAATGATGCAGCAAAGATGTTCCTTCGCTAAATTTTCTGGTGTTAAATTTATAAATGTTTCTCCCATCCTCGCCGCCTCCATAAAACAAAAAATAGAATTTTATCCTCTGCTTTTTCTTTCTCTATGGTATCAAAACACCGGAAAAAGTGCAATCCAATTCAAAAACAGGACAGACAGTTACCCGGCTTTTGTGCTATAATAAAGGGCAAGAAAATAAACGGGGGATACCCGTGGAAATAGTACGGCTCATCGGCATCCTCTCTCTTCTGCTCCAATGAGGAAAACAGTGACTGCTTCCGGACTGACGGCACAGTTTAAAGTCTCTTGCAGAACCTTCCAGCGGAATATTCGCTTTTTCAGGTACGGAACTACTTGAACCACAGCTACTCCAGCAACTGGAAAAGCACCTGGTCCTACAACGTGGAAAGGAGAATTTCTTTGGCATCCCATAAGGATTTTGTGAATTATGTAATGGAACAGTTACAGGACGCAGGCAACCTGCGTGCAAAACCCATGTTTGGCGAGTATGGGCTTTATTGTGATGAGATTTTTTTCGCTGTCGTTTGTGACGACCAACTCTTCTTAAAAGTCACTGAGCAGGGAGAAAACACCTTCCCTCAAATTCCCAAAGTTCCTCCCTATGAGGGGGCTAAGGACTACTTTTTAGTGGAAGATGTGGACAATCGGGATTTGGTCCTGTCACTGACGCGCATCACTTGCCAATCGCTGGGCACCCAAACATCTCGGAAGGGAAAGAAATCGTTAATACGTTAAAAATCAATCGATGACAAGTAATTTAACTTGTCAAGAAGGAACTCCGAGTTTGTCAAAAAGTTTTATCTAGGCGGCCTGCGACACTGCCAGACAGCGGCACAAAACGGTGCTTTACTCGTCACGAAAGAAGGGAAAGGAATGCAATGCGACCGTTGGATCATTCGACCCCTCCGCCCCACTGAAGTCCCATTGCTTCGCACCTTTCTGTATCACGCAATCTATCTTCCGGAGGGGGTTGCACCACCCCCTCTCTCCATTGTTGACCACCCAGAATTGCAACCTTACCTTGTCAACTTTGGTACCAAAGCTTGGGACTACTGCCTGGTAGCAGAAGAAAACAGCCAAGTTGTAGGCGCCGCATGGAGCCGGATTCTCAACCAGAATGGTTCCGCCCCTACCCTGGCCATTTCCCTTCTACCTGCCTACCGCGGACGAGGGATTGGCAACAACCTGCTGCAGGCACTGCTCTCTCTGCTCCGAGAAAACGGATGTCCCAGCCTCCATCTCTCCGTACAAAAAGAAAACCCCGCCGTACGGCTTTACCAGCGGCTGGGGTTTCAAACCATTCAACAAAAAGGCTCGGAACTTTGCATGCAGAAATCTCTCCTGCCCCGCAACCTACCGAAAAAACGAGAGGATGATTCCATGGAACACACAACACAAAAGCATCGTGAGGAGAAGGTTCGAACGTGGTTTGCCATGTGGCTTCAAAAGCAGGACAGCGGTCTACAAGAACTTTTCTCCCATGATGCCGTATACATTGAGAGTTGGGGGCCAGAGTACCACGGAAATCAGGCGATCAAACTTTGGTTTGACGAATGGAATACCCGCGGCACTGTTCTTCTCTGGGAAATAAAGCAATTTTTTCACCGAGAAAACCAGTCGGTCGTTGAATGGACCTTCCGCTGCACCATGCAGGACGGTACCGTACAGTCTTTTGACGGGCTCTCTCTGCTCCGTTGGACGCCAGAGAATCAGATCTGTTTTTTACAGGAATTTGGCTGTAATTCCGCTCGTTATAATCCCTATGCCCAGGGAGAAAAACCAATTTTTCGGGATGAACCATCCCTGTGGTTCTAAGAGGGAGTACCCTGATGAAAAATTTCACTCGGAAGGAACCACTTTTCTCCCTGTGCGGCCTCAATTGCGGCCTTTGCCAGATGCATTTGGGCAATTATTGTCCCGGTTGCGGCGGCGGAAAAGGAAACCAAAGTTGTACCATTGCCGCCTGTTCTCTCCAACACGGCGGGATAGACTTCTGTTGGGACTGCCCCCAATACCCCTGTGCCCACTACGATTCGTTTGACGCCTTCGATTCCTTCCTCCCCCATCGCAGCCGGAAACAGGATATTGCCTGCGCCCAGTCGCTGGGACTGGATGCATATCTCCAACTACTGCGGGAAAAAATTTCGATTTTAGAGGAATTGCTGGCTCACTACAATGACAACCGCCACAAAACACTCTTTGCTACAGCGGTCTACCTCCTCCCTCCAGAGGAACTGCGACCCATTCTCCAACAACTTCACAGCCAACCGGAACTTCTGGAACAGCCCGCAAAAGCACGGGCGAGCACCACCGCCAGCCTGCTCCAGCAGGCAGCAGATCGCCAAGGGATTTCCCTCAAGCTATTCAAAAAACCGAAAAATAGGTGATTGAATGATTGTTGCAACGAAAACGGCCCAATTTCCATATCCTCTTGAGCGGGTATGGAATGTCGTAACTAACTTACAGGATACTGCTTGGCGCACAGATCTAAGCCGGGTGGAGGTACGATCGGAGACAAACTTTGTAGAATATACCACCAGCGGTTTTGCGACACAGTTTACGGTATCTGCCTTGGATCCGATGCGGCTATGGGCGTTTGATTTGGAAAATATACACCTTGCAGGCAGTTGGAAAGGAACCTTTTCAGGGACAAACTCCAGTACCACAGTGACGTTTCAGGAGACCGTACGCTGTAAGCACTGGTGGATGCGCCCTCTTGTTCCATTTTATCTCAGACGTCAACAGTCCCTCTATTTTGCCGACTTGAGACGGAAATTGGACCAGATCTCCCACTAAATATAGGTTTTCCCTTCTACAGCAAACATAAAATTGCTTTTTAGAAGACAAGAAAGAGTTGTATTCTCCCCAAAGAGAATACAACTCTTTTTTCTCAGAACACCATTGGAAGCGTTGTCTTCCTCCGGCAGTTCTGCCCCTTTATTCCGCCCACACCACTGGTTCGCTTTCCAGCTCTATTGGAGAAAAAGAAGCAGGCTTACTGCCATAACAACCATTCCACAGATTAATCCGTATAGAGACAGGTGGTGCTCTCCATATTCCCGGGCAGCTGGCAACAGTTCATCAAAAGAGATAAAGACCATAATCCCCGCCACCCCTGCAAATAGAATGCCGAATATCGTATCATTCATCACAGGCCGCAGCACCAGCCAGCCCAATAGTGCGCCCAGAGGCTCCGCCAATCCGGACAAAAAGGAATATCCAAACGCTTTTCTGCGGGAGCCAGTTGCCTGATAGATGGGAACGGAAACTGCAATTCCTTCCGGAATATTATGGATGGCAATGGCCACCACAATCGGAATGGCCACACTGGGCTGCTGCAAGGCAGAAACAAACGTAGCCAGCCCTTCTGGAAAGTTATGGATGGCAATAGCCAGCGCAGTAAATACGCCCATACGCATCAGCCGCTCCGGTTTCGGCTCTCCCTGCTCCACCGACTTTACCTCATGTGGATTTTCCTCTGACGGAATCAACTTATCAATGACTGCAATGACCAACATCCCCCCAAAAAAGGAGAGTACCGTCACCCAACCGCCGCTTTTGGTCCCTAACTGCTCCATCAGTGTACTTTGCGCCTGAGCAAAAATCTCAATCATGGAGACGTAGATCATCACACCGGCAGAAAACCCCAAGCTGATTGACAAAAATCGGCGATTGGTTTTTCGGCTCAAAAATGCAATGCAACTTCCAATCCCTGTGCTAAGTCCTGCTAAAAGCGTGAGAAAAAACGCCTGAAAAAGATTGTCCATACCGCTTCCTTTCTATTTTTTACAAAATAACATACGTCGTCATCAAGTATCCGGCTCACTCGCCAGCCCATCTATCTGCATCTCGGAACCATCCAGCCGCTGGGCTAAATAGGCATAAGCCTCATTCCAACGCGCATTGGGCTTATAGTGAAAGAGATCTTTGGGCAGCACATGGTAGTTTCCCTCTTTCACCGCCGTTAAGGTGCTCCAAGCAGGATCTTCACACAGTTGGCTCTCCAAGTAGTCAATTCCAGCCTGGGTATCCGACCCCATCACCGTGACGAAAATATAATCCGGATCTACCCGAAGGATTTCCTCCATGCTGATCTCCTCCAGAATGGAATCGTACACATCCAGAATATTTTGCAGGCCGAAGTCCTTCAACATGGTACCGGTCAAATTTTCACTATTCTTCGCCTTGAATCCAGAACTATAGGCCCGTAACAACAATACGGTCTTGTCCTCCAGCGACTGAGTCTGCGCCAAGGTTTGCTGAATGTCTCGCTCCACTTCAAGTCCGTTGCTCTCATAGAGGTCCGTCCGTCCGGTCAAGCTGGTAAATTGCTCCAACAAAGTCAGATAGTCTTGAAAGTATTCTTCATGGAACAGGCCGTATGGAATGCCCATCTCCTGGAGAGACTTTGCCAAATCCTGATGGCTGATGATATCTGCAGATAAGATGACAAAATCCGGCTCCAGCGACAAAATGACTTCCAAGTCCGGCTCTTTAATGGTACCAATCATAGCGGTCTCCTCTGGAAGATCCAGGTTCCGCTCTGTAATGGCATCCTGCGTTGTCCCAATCAAGGTCCCTCCTGCATTCAGCCACACCTCACCCAGAGAACCGCTTACGGCAACCACACGCTTTGGGCAGGCGGAAAAGTTCTCTTCGTGCCCGGTCCAATCCAGTATCTGCACGGTTTTTTCCGCTCCCACTACCTCACTGCCTGATTCATTCGGATTTGCTTCCGGTTCTTTCGTGGAGCAACTACTGCACACCAAACTCAGCACCAAAAGCAAAAGGCATAAAATTTGGGCGTTCCGCTTTTTTTTCATGGGTTTTAACACATTCATGCCTCTTTCTTTAATTGCTCTACAAAGTTCTCTGGGCCGATCCGGTCCAAAAACAGGCCAAAACGCTCCCCAGCTTTTCCCTGCTCCTTCCACAGTGTGAGGGTCTTTTCCAAAATTTTTACCAACTCTTCCTTTTGATACACGCCATCTAACACCGTTGCCATGCGCTGCCGCTTGCCCCAGATTCCGCCCAGCATGATTTTATATCCCGCTGCCGCTTCCTCCACCGCGTGGAAGGGACAGGCATCAATACACTTTCCGCAGCTGGTACACAACTCAGTGCGGCATACCATTTTCCCGTCCTCCCCCTTGGTGCAGATTTTCATGGGGCAGTTTACCTCTACGTTGCACCGCTTGCAGCTTTTACATAATTGAGGGTCGTAGTGCGGAACACGCTGGCCCATAATTCCAAAATCATTTAATCCCGGCTTGACGCAATTGTTGGGACAACCGCCAATTCCTATCTTAAACTTATGGGGTAGCGTAACGTCGTACCAGCCTTTATAAAAAGTCTCATGCAATTCTCGGGCCAGTTGCTGGGTATCAATTAGACCATGCACGCACACCGTTCCCTTACAGGGAACAATGGGGCGCACGCGGGCCCCAGTTCCCCCTGTATACAGTCCATGCGCTTCTAAAAATTGAGTGAATGGCTCAATGTTTTCATAGGGAATGCCCTGCACCTCCACTGTCATGCGAACGGTCATTGCCACACTGCCGCTTCCAAATTGCCGGGCTGCCTGTGCAATCCATTCCAGTTGCTCGGATGTCAGGGTGCTGTCCTCGGTGATAATACGGGCAATAAAGGTTTCTTTATCCCGATTTAAAATAATCCCTCTTCCTTTCAGGGCCTTCTTCTCTTCTGGTGACAACTTTAGCATACGATTTTCTCCTTCTTCTTTCCTATTTGCTTGTCCATCAAAACTCATTTCTCCCCCGCTTCTCTCTTCCGCGAGGTAAACACGTAGGCTACTTCCCCGGTGCACAGCTGCACCTGTTGGGATGCAATGGCAAAAACACGATCAATTTCTCCACTTTCAAATACCTTCTGTGGTACATCCACTGCCCGCACCGCCCCCGCTTGGTCCATCAAACACACCCGAGTGGACACCACAAGGGCATCTGACAGGTCATGCAGCGTCATAATCACCGTCTTCCCAAGGGCATTTAATGCACGCGCCAACTCCATAATACAAAGCCGGTTGTTCACATCCAGATAGGTTGTGGGCTCGTCCCACAACAGCAGTGGCGTGTCCTGCGCCACCGTCATGGCCACATACACCTGTTGACGCTGCCCTCCGGAGAGTTTACTCAACTTCCGGTTTCTCCACTGGATTACCCCTGTAACCTCCATGGCGTACTCCACCCGCTTTTGATCTTCCACGGTCATCTTACGGGAGAAGCCCAGATAAGGGAACCGGCCATGAGCTACGAGAGCCTCAACGGTCAGATCCGGTGTGCGACGAATTTGAGGAAGATAGGCCCGTTTGCGGGCCAATTCCACTTCCGAAAAATCATCCACGGATCGCCCTTCCAGCGCCACTCGGCCTCCCTTTCCTGGAAGTAACCCTGCAATTGTTTTTAATAGCGTTGTCTTTCCACAGCCGTTTGGCCCAATGAGAGACAGAATTTCTCCCTCTCGTACGGTCAGGTTGATTTGCCGGGAGACAATTCCAGTGGAATAGCCGGTACAAAGATCTCTGCACTCAATCACCGCGCCTGCCCCCTCTCCAACGCAGCAGCAACAAAACAAAGCCACATCCACCCAGCAAAGAGAGGACAATGCCCACATGGATTTCAAATGGGGCAAACATCACCCGGCCTACCAAATCACACAGCAGCACCGTGCTGGCCCCCAAAAGTCCGCTGGCAGGCACAACCCGTCGATTATCTGCTCCAAAAATCAGCCGTACCCCATGGGGGATCAACAGACCTACAAATCCAATCAATCCGGCAAAGCTGACGCACGCCCCTGCCAGTACTGCTGCGGTTACAATCAGCTTCATCCGGCAGCGTTCCACATTGAGTCCCAGTGACTGGGCTATCTCTTCCCCCAGTCCCAACACATTCATGTCTCCGCTAAGCAGTGTCGCAGCAGTTAATCCAAATACCAGGTAAGGGACGGCCGCTCCCAACTCCCGCATCGTTATCCCGTTCAGTGTCCCCACAGAAAAACTGTTATATGCGGCCAGCACATCGGGAAATAAAATTTTGACACAGCTGGACGCCGCATTGAGAATGCTGCTTATGGCCAGGCCTGCCAATACAATCGTCATTCGAGAAACTCCTGTTCCCCGGGCTACCCCGTAAATCAGAAGCGTACAGGCCAGCGCCCCTAAAAACGCCGCCAATGGTAAAAAGGCTGCCCAGGCAGGGAATAGTGCCATCACCAATAGGGTGGCCAAACCTGCCCCTGCGTTCACCCCGATGACGTTGGGTCCTGCCAGGGAGTTATTCAGAACCACTTGTAATACCGCCCCTGCTACTGCTAGTCCACTTCCGCACAGTACTCCCCCCAGGGTTCTTGGGAACCGCACGTAGAGAAAAATCCGCAGGTCTGTGTTTTCCCAATCGCCCACTCCAGCTGCTCGCACCGCAGCACCAATGGACGCCTGGGTGGATCCCAGCAACAGGGAAAGGAAAACTGCCACAGCCAGCAGCAACAAAAGCCCAACCCACATGCCAACTGCATGCCCCTGCGCGTTTCCTAACTCTTTCCCCTGACTCTTATTTCCGATTTTCACCTCAGAAAATACTCAAGTACAGCCGCTTGGACAGCCGTTCCAGAACCTGAATTCCTGCCAAGCTGTTTCCTTTTGCGTCAAGCCCTGGGGAAAAGATTCCGATTCCCATCTGGGTGGGTACCACAGCCATAATACCTCCGCCCACCCCACTTTTGGCGGGCACTCCTACCTTTACGGCAAAGTCCCCCGAACCGTCATACATTCCACAAGTGGTCAAAATCGCGTTTACATAATGCGCATACTCGCTGGGGAAAAGACGCTCCTCGGACTGTCGGCGTCTCCCTCGGTTTGCTAGGACAAACCCGATGTTTGCCAAGTCCTTGCTGCTGACAGAAATGGAGCATGCCTTAAAATAGCAGTCCAGAACGTCTTCCACCTCATCTTCAATCATCCCATATGTTTTCAATAAAAAGGCCAGCGCTCGATTTTTATTCCCAGTCCGTTTCTCCGAACGATAGACCGCCTCATCCACTTGAATCTCCGGATTTCCCGCCATGGCGCGGGTTAAATCCAACAGACGCTCAAAACGCTCCTGATAATCTGAGCCCTTCAATAATGTACACATGGCAATGGCACCCATGTTGACCATAGGGTTTAAATGTTCACTGAGCAGGGTTTGCTCGGTGACATTGATGGCATCAAAGGGTTTTCCGGTAGCCTCCACCCCTACTCGGGCTCGGACATAGTCCACCCCATTATCCATCAGTGCCAGAAGCAGAAGAATTGGCTTGACCACACTTTGGATGGTGAATCGCTTTTGGTAGTCCCCCGCCTGATAGTGGCGCCCGTCGCTGCGCACCACATAAATTCCCAACTCGTCCCGATTTCCCTTGGCCAGTTCCGGGATATAAGTTGCCACTTGTCCTTGTTGGGTATATGGGCGGCATTCTTCCAACAGTTGTTCCAACAATTCTTCCATAAAAAGCCCCTCCTTAAACCTTTCCACCATACCCCATTGTTCGTGTTTCTTATTTTATCTTATCCAGTTTTTAATGTCAAATACAGGAAAAAGGCACTGCTTTTTGGTGAAGCAGTGCCTCTTCTCTCACGCGGCAAACATTTGCCAATATCCTAAGGCAAAAATACACAGGACAATGAGGGGCAAAATGTAAGTGACATAAAATCGTATGCCCCGCGGGAATTTCAATCCTTGACCTTGGTTTGCTTCCGCCAGGAAATTTTCCCAGCCCCAGCCCTTTTTTGTTACACAGAACAGTACATATACCAAGGAGCCCAAGGGCAAAAGGTTATTGGAAATCAAAAAGTCCTCCAAATCGGAAATATTGCTTCCCGGGCCCAGCGGCTGAAATGCCGACCACAGGTTAAAGCCTAAAATACAGGGCATAGCCAACAAAAGAATCGCCACAAAGTTAATGGCCACCGCCTTTTTCCGGCTCCAACCCCACATATCTGCGGCAAATGCAATGATATTCTCAAAGACCGCAATTACCGTAGACAGCGCCGCAAAGGAAAGGAAGACAAAAAACAGTGCTCCCCACACCCGGCCAAAGGACATCTCATTGAAAATATTGGGCAAGGTAATGAAAATCAGAGGCGCCCCTTCTCCAGGAGACACTTGAAACGCAGAGCAGGCTGGGAAAATAATCAGGCCGGAAACAAATGCCACCGATGTATCCAAAATACCGATCCGCAGCGCCTCCCCCGCCAGGGAGTGCTCCTTTCCAATGTAGCTGCCAAAGATTGCAATGGCTCCTATTCCCAGTGACAGGGTAAAGAAGGCCTGCCCCATGGCAGCAAAAATGCTCTCCCCCAAAATCCAGTTTCCTTGGGCATCATACATCAAATTGTGGAAATTAGGCTGGAGGTAAAACCGCAGGCCTTCTCCGCCTCCCTCTAGGGTCAGAGAACGGACTGCCAACACCAGCATCAGGGCCAACAGACTGACCATCATCCATTTGGTAATCCGCTCCACACCTTTTTGTAGGCCCTGGAAACAGACACCCATCCCCAACACCACTACCAACACCATAAATACCGTCATGAGTCCGGGCTTCCCCATCAGTGCAGTGAATTCCTCCGCAACACCTGTAGAATCCAGACCCTGAAAGTCACCGCGCGCCATTTTTGCACAGTACAGCAGCAGCCAGTCGGCAATTACGGTATAAAACATCATAAGCAGATAGTTGCCTGCGATTCCAAACCAGCAGTATATATGCCACTTTGTACCCTTTGGCTCCAGGACGTGAAACGAGCGGGCAATGCTGCGTTGACTTCCCCGCCCCACGGACAATTCCATAACCAGGACCGGCATCCCTAAAATGACCAAAAACAGCAGATAAACCAAGACAAACGCGCCGCCACCGTACTTTCCGGTGATGTATGGAAAACGCCACACATTTCCTAATCCAATGGCACAACCGGCTGAAATCAACAGAAATCCCAACCGGGACGAAAAATTCTCCCGTTTCTCCACACAATTCATCCTCCTTTTTTCTTTTTTAATAATTTGTTTTCTCCCTTTTCCTGCGTTTGTCCATTGTACTCGATTTTGCCGCTGCGGTCAATGGATTGTAAGGCTTCTCTTGTCCCTTTACGGAAAATATGATATAGTCCTTTTGTTCATTTCTTCTCATACCTTATTCTACTTCATGCAAAGGAGGCATCTTTTTCATGTATGATATCATTTCCATGGGGGAGATCCTCATTGATTTGACCCAGACAGAGGTCAATCCCCAAGGTATCTGTCTCTTCGCTGCCCATCCAGGCGGTGCACCAGCAAACGTAGCGGTAGCAGCCGCTCGTCTGGGCGCCAAATGTGCGTTTTGGGGGAAGGTGGGGCAAGATGGTCTGGGTGACCTTCTTTTACAGACTCTACGCGCCAACAACGTCTCCGCCTCCGGCGTACGGCGTGGAGTACAGGCCACATCTATGGCTGTAGTCACCCTCTCTCCCTCCGGCGAGCGCTCCTTCCGTTTTTTGCGCGGCGCAGATCAGGAACTCTCTGTGGCGGAGTTGGAAGAAAGTGCGTTGGAACACACCAAATTCTTTCATTTTGGATCCGTCAGCTTAACAGCGGGCCCCTCCCGAACCGCCACCATTTTTGCCGCTCGGCAGGCGAGGACCCACGGCGTGCTGATTAGCTATGATCCCAATTACCGGCCATCTCTCTGGCCTGACCCAGAATCGGCCCTTCAATGGATGGCCATTCCCTTGCCCATGGTGGATCTGCTCAAACTTTCCGAAGAGGAACTCCCCCTCCTGTCCCATTGTTCCGACTTGGAAGAAGGTTCCTCCAAGCTGGCCAGCCTCGGGCCTCGGCTGATTCTGGTCACTTTAGGAGAGCGGGGCGTCTTTTACCGCTGGGGTACCCACACTGGAACCGTCCCCGGTGTCCCAGTTTCGGTTGTAGATACCAATGGGGCGGGCGACACCTTTTTAGGCGCCACTCTCTATGCCCTGACCCGCCGCCCTGCAGGTCCACTGACCGATCTGACCATTCCGGAACTGGAATCCATTCTCGCCCTAGCCAATCGCGCTGCCGCGTTTACATGCTCCCGCAGCGGAGCCATTCCCGCTATGCCTCTACAACAAGATTTATTTCCAGACCACACCCCGTAATTGAAAAAAGCACCTGGAACGTATTCCAGGTGCTTTTTTTATTCACCGCGCTTGAGTTGCACTTCGGGCATCAGTTCTTCTCCCACCACTTGCAGCATCTCATCCAGCTGCTTTGCCTCCTCTGGCGTAAACCGAGCTTTGACTCGGTTCATAACCTCCTGGAGATAATGACTGCTGATGTTGTAGTAATTCATATATTTCTGAGTAGGCCGCAGGTGATACTCCCTTCGATCCTGGGATGACTGTACCTTCTCCACATATCCTTTTTGAATTAGACTGTTTACTTTATAGGCCGCATTTGGGGACGAGATGTGGACAAAGGAAGCAAACTCATTGATGGTAGGCTCTTTCAAGGCCAGTATAATCTCCATGCAAAAAGTCTCCACCGCCGTCAGGCTAGCCTCCCGTGTTTGGAACCGGGAGAAGATCTCTTGGTAAAAGTGCAGCTTAAATTTGGTATACACCTCTGAAAAACTCTCCTCCAACATGACAGGCTCCTCCTCCCTCTCACTTTTCCGCCTCACCGTGTACCATACCACTGAATTGCTAAAATTACAAGGCAATTTCTCCTACGGCAGGCCGCCCTGCATGTGTCAGCAGGAAGAGGCAGGATGCTCCGTTAATGCAAAGGTCAACTCCGCTTTACAAGCAGTCTTTCCGTTCACCTTTGCTATGGCGTTTCCAAATCCTACCGGTCCGCGCCGATCTGTCAGTTCACACTCCAGTTCCAGCACATCTCCGGGTCGTACCTGCTGCTTAAAGCGGGCATTCTTAATGCCACCAAACAGCGCCAGTTTTCCCTGACTTCCCTCTTCCGTCAAAATGGCCACCGCTCCTACCTGGGCCAGGGCCTCAATGATCAGAACCCCGGGCATCACTTTAAATCCCGGAAAGTGTCCCTGGAAAAACGGTTCATTCGCTGTGACACATTTGATTCCTTTGGCGCTTTGTCCCGGCACACACTCCACAATTTTATCCACCAACAAAAAAGGATAGCGGTGGGGCAGCAGACGTTCAATCTGGTCAATATTCAATTCCATTCCGTTATCCCTCCCACTTTTTCAAAATCACTGCGGCATTGTGTCCACCAAATCCCAAGGAGTTGGACAGTGCGATCTGGATGGGAACCGAGCGACCCTGATTGGGCACAATATCCAAATCACAGGCCGGGTCGGGCTCTTGGTAGCCGATGGTAGCCGGAACATACCCTTCTTTTACCGCCAGAGCAGTAAAGATGGCCTCCACCGCCCCCGCTGCCCCTAGAAGATGGCCGGTCATGGATTTTGTGGAACTGACCAACAGTTTTTTTGCATGGTCTCCAAACGTGGTATGGATGGCAGCCGTCTCACAGGAATCGTTCATCGGCGTTGATGTGCCGTGGGCATTGATGTAATCCACCTGTTCTGCCTCAATTCCTGCATCTGCCAGAGCCTGCGCCATACAAGCCGCGCCTCCCGCTCCGCCAGGGGCGGGGGCTGTGATATGATGGGCGTCGCAGTTTGCGCCATAACCGATCACTTCGGCATAGATCTTGGCACCACGGGCTTTGGCGTGTTCATACTCCTCCAAAATCAATGCGCCTGCGCCCTCCCCCATCACAAAGCCGGAGCGCTGAGCATCAAAAGGAATGGACGCCCGCTTTGGATCGGTACAATCCGTCAGCGCTTTCATCGCGGTAAAGCCCCCCATGGCCAGCGGCGTGATGGCGGCTTCCGTTCCACCGCACAGCATCACATCCCCGTAGCCATCGCGGATATGGCGAAATGCATCTCCCACCGCGTTGGAACCACCTGCACAGGCCGTAACCACACAGGAGCACATACCCTGGAATCCATAGCGGATTGCCATATGACCGGCAGCCATATTGGAGATAATCATGGGAATGACAAAGGGAGAAACGGAGTCAAATCCCCGCTCCAATCCCCGTTCATAGGCCTCTCCCACCGTTTCAAATCCACCGATTCCACTGGAGAACAGTACGCCACACCGCGTCAAATCCTCCTGCTCCCGGTCCAGCCCACTGTCAGCCACCGCTTGGTCTGCCGCAATCAGAGCCAATTGGGTGAAACGGTCCATCTTCTTCGCTTCCCGCTTGCCCAGCAGGGCGTCAATATCCAGTCCCTTTACCTCTCCAGCCAGCTTTACCTTCTGATTGGAAGTGTCGTAGCGGGTGATGGGGCCAATGCCACATTTGCCCGCCTTCACCGCCTGCCAACTCTCCTCTACGGTATTGCCAATAGGGTTTACCGTTCCCATACCGGTAATGACAACTCTGCGTCTTTCCATCTTTTTCACCTCGTTAAACCGCCATGCCGCCGTCTACGCACAGCACCTGGCCGGTAATATAGGCCGATTCCGGCTGCGCGAAGAACGCCACTGCATGGGCTACATCCTCCGGCTGCCCTGGCCGCGCCATGGGAATGGTGGAGAGCATGGCGTTTTTGGCATTCTCCGGCAAAACCGCTGTCATATCGGTATCAATAAAACCGGGCGCCACTGCATTGACCGTAACTCCCCGGGTTGCTAACTCCTTGGCCGCCGCTTTCGTCAGGCCAAGAATACCCGCTTTGCTGGCAGCATATCCTGTCTGCCCTGGATTTCCGCGCAGTCCTACAACGCTGCTCAAATTAACGATTCGGCCATACCGCTGGCGCATCATCAGTTTGGAGGCCGCCTTCATACAGAAGTAAGCTCCCTTTAGATTGGTATCCAACACGCGGTCAAAATCTTCCGCTTTTGCCGTCATCAACAGACCGTCCCGGGTAATCCCGGCGTTATTTACCAAAATATCCAACTTCCCAAACCGATCCTTCACCGCCTGAATCAGTGCGTCGCAGGCAGCTGGATCGGCTACGTCGGCCTGAAACGCCTCCGCTTCTGCGCCCAGGGCACGGCATGCCTCTACCGTCTCCAACGCTGCCGCCTCGTTGCCGGCGTAGTTCACCGCCACACAGACGCCCTGGCGGGCCAATTCCAAGCAGATGGCACGGCCAATTCCCCGGCTGCCGCCGGTCACCAGAGCCACAGATTCTTTCATGGTCATAGGGCTGCTCCTTTCAGTTGTGCCGTCACCTGCTCCAAGTCGGCGGCTGTATCAATGTGGTGCGTTTGGATAGAGGGGGCAATTTTTTTGATAAAGGACGTCAGGGTTTTCCCCGGCCCAATCTCTACAATCGTGTCGATGCCGTCCTTTTCCATCGCACGGATGGTGTCCTCCCAATATACCGAGGACTGCACCTGTTTTTCCAGCAGAGCAGGGATGGTATCTCCCTCCTCCATAGGCGCTCCTTTGCAGTTGAAATACACCGGAAAAGCCATTTTACCAAAAGAAATTTTCTGAAAATGGGCTGCTAAGACGTCGCCGGCGGGCTTCATCAGTCTGGTGTGGAAAGGCCCGCTCACCTTTAACGGCATACAGCGCTTCGCGCCCAACTCTTTGGCCAGTTCTCCCGCCCGATCCACAGCTGCCTTTTCTCCGCCAATGACCAACTGGCCGGGACAGTTGTAGTTGCAGATCTGTACAACTCCGAGGGCGGAAGCCTGGTCACATGCCTGTTGGAGTTTCTCCCGTTCCAGCCCTAGCACTGCGGTCATTCCACATACCAGTCCCGCAGCGGCCTCCTCCATAGCCCGTCCTCGAAGTGCTACTGTTTGCAGCGCAGTCTCTCGGTCAAAGACCCCGGCGGCATACAGCGCGGAGTACTCCCCCAAGGACAGGCCTGCGGCAGCGGCGGGCTGAATTCCTGCCTGCACCAGCAGATCGGTCACTCCGATGGCAAAGGCCACCATGCAGGGCTGGGTATACCGGGTCTGCGCCAGTTGCTCCTCTGGCCCATCAAAGCACAACTGCTTGACATCAAAGTCTACCGGCACGTGGTCCAGCACTTCGCGGAACTCCGGGTACTTCTCATAGAAGTCCCGGCCCATCCCTACCTTTTGGCTGCCTTGTCCGGCATACACAAAGGCCAGCTTCATACTTAGACCTCCTCCGCTAATTTCTGGGCCGTCGTCCGGCAGTCGCCACACAACTCTTCCAGAATGGCGCGCAGAGGACGGATCTCATGGAGCATCCCGGCTACCTGGCCGGCCATGAGGGAACCGGTTTTGGTATCACCATCAAAGACCGCCCGGCGCAGGGAACCCAGCGTGAACTTCTCCAGTTCCATCTTGTCCGCCCCTGCCTTTTCCCGGCTGAGATACTCCCGCGTCATCTGATTTTTCAACACTCGGACCGGAGCCCCTACGCTGCGGCCTGTGACTGTGGTGTCGCTGTCTTTTGCCTTGAGCAGCGCCTGCTTATAATTTTCATGAATTGGACACTCCTGGCTCACCAACAAGCAAGTTCCAATTTGTGCACCGCAGGCGCCCAGAGCAAAGGCTGCCGCCAGTTGACGTCCGCTGGCAATCCCGCCTGCGGCGATAACCGGCAAGTCCGTCATGTCACACACCTGAGGAACCAGCGCCATAGTGGTCAATTCCCCTACATGTCCTCCCGACTCGGTGCCCTCGGCAATAAATCCGTCCACCCCCAGAGGCTCCAGACGGCGCACCAGCGTAGTGGCGGCTACCACCGGGAACACCTTAATGCCCGCCTCCTTCCAGGCGGGGACAAACTGGCTGGGAACACCCGCGCCGGTGGTCACCACTTGAACCCCTTCCTCAATTACCACCTTGGCCATCTCCGGGGCCGCCGGGTTCATGAGCATGATGTTTACGCCAAAAGGCTTATCGGTACGCTCCTTACAGCGGCGGATGTTCTCCCGCAGGGTATCCGCATTCATACCGCCCGCCCCAATGAGGCCCAATGCTCCGGCATTGGATACGGCAGCGGCAAACTCGCCGGTAGCAATGTTGGCCATACCGCCCTGGATCAGGGGAAATTCTGTCCCCAGCAGTTCATTCAATTTCATACTCTGTCTCCTTCTCTTGCTCTCCGGCGTGAGAGACTGAATGATGTATTTTTTTACGTCCGTTTCTCCATCGGGGAGCCTCGGCTCTTCTTACCACTTCAGCAGGGCCCCGGCCCACGTCAATCCGCCGCCAAAGCCCACGGTTAAAACCCGCATACCGGGCTTCAATTTTCCGGCCAGAACCAACTCGTCCAGCGCCATGGGAATGCTGGCTGCGGAGGTATTCCCATACCGCTCCATGTTTTTGTAAAACAGCCCTTCCCGCGCATTTAATTTCTTGGCTACGTGGTCAATAATCCGGGCGTTGGCCTGATGACATACCACCAAGTCCAGATCGTTGATCTGGCACCCTTCTGCCTGTAACATCTGGCGAATGGATTGCTCCACTACCTCCACCGCAAAGCGAAATACCGCTTTTCCTTCCATGTGGACGGCAGCCTTCTCCGGCCCAGGGCCTTGTACACGGATACTCTCACCATCGCCTCGGGATCCAAATACGGTATGCCAACTGGCCTCCTCGTCCCGACGCAGCACCGCCGCCCCCGCTCCGTCTCCAAACAACACGCAGGTGTTCCGATCAGACATATCCAGCACCCGGCTGATGACCTCACAGCCCACCAGCAGGGCGTAGGGTCTGGCGCTGTCCTCCAAAAGGGCGTGGGCAGTCTTCATACCATACAAAAATCCGGCACAAGCAGCGTTTAAATCAAAACACAGAGTATCCTCTGTCATTCCGAGATGTTTTTGCAGCAGGCAGGCCATCGAGGGGCTGGCGTAGTCCGGGGTGAAGGTAGCCACTAAACACACCCCGATGTCTTCCGCTTTCAGCCCCGCCCGATCCAGGGCCTGGCGCGCGGCGCCCAAGGCCAGGTCCAGGCCAGACTCTTCCCGACAGAAATGTCGGGCATGAATTCCAGTACGGCTGTATACCCACTCATCGTTGGTTTCCACCGTCTTACTCAATTCTTCATTGGTCACCACCCAGGCCGGTAGGCACCGCCCGGTGGATAGGATCTTTGGTGCGCTCATGTATCCTCCCTCCCCGCCGGGGGCAACCCCTGCCCCATGGCGCGGAACATTTGATATCTCTGTTGGGCCAGCGCAGGGCCTTTGACCTTTTCCAAAGCAGCCAGTTCCTTTTTCAATGCGGCGTCTACGGTGCGGAACATGGCCTCCCAGTCGGTATGGGCGCCCCCTTCCGGCTCACGAAGTACCCCCTGGACAATTCCGCCTCGGCGCAGATCCTGGGCGGTGAGTTTCATCACCCCACAGGCCTCTCCACTGCGAGAGGCATCCTTCCACAAGATGGAGGCAAACCCTTCCGGGGAGAGGACCGAGTACACTGCATGCTCCAACATCAGTACCCGATTGGCCACCGCCAGTGCCAGAGCGCCGCCACTGCCTCCTTCCCCAGTTACAATGGCAATGACGGGCACAGTCAGCGAACTCATCAGAG
Organism: Lawsonibacter sp.; assembly: GCA_050943895.1. GTDB lineage: Bacteria > Bacillota > Clostridia > Oscillospirales > Oscillospiraceae > Lawsonibacter. The sequence goes on along the minus strand of JBMNQA010000002.1, from coordinate 149,329 downwards.
CCAGACATTGTGCAATGGCCTCCCCCTGTCCACGCTCCTCCGCCTCTTTTCCCGGATAGGCTCCGGGAGTGTCTACGAAGGTGATGATGGGACGCCCAAACTTCTCCGCCTGCCGCATCAGTCGCTGGGCTTTCCGATACCCCTCCGGACCAGGCATGCCGAAATTGCAGTGGAGGTTCTCCTCCAGGTTTTTTCCCTTTCGATGGCCGATCACCGTAACCGGGCGGCCATGGAATCGGGCGATTCCTCCCAGAATACTTCCATCCTCCCGGCACTGGCGATCCCCGCGCTGCTCAAAAAAGTCTGTAAACAGGGCATCGATAAAGTCCGCCACACCGGGCCGCCCGGGATTCCGGGCAATTTTCACCTTTTCTTCCGGTGTATATACGCTCATGCCCGTCCCCCCTTTTCATGCAGTGCCAGCAGACGACCCAACACATGTCGCCACTGGTCCCGGGGAACAATCTGATCCAAAAAGCCGTGTTCCAGTAAATACTCTGCCCGCTGAAAGCCCTCCGGCAGCTTCTCCCCAATGGTCTGTTCAATGACCCGCGGGCCGGCAAATCCGATCAAGGCCCCCGGCTCCGAGAGCATAATATCCCCCAGCGAGGCAAAGCTGGCCGTTACCCCACCGGTGGTGGGGTGGGTAAGGCAAGATATGTATAGACCACCCCGGTCCTGAAACCGCTGGATAGCTGCCGCCGTTTTCGCCATCTGCATGAGAGAGAAAATTCCCTCTTGCATTCGTGCACCTCCGCTGGCAGCAAAAATCACCAGGGGCAGTTTATGCCGCTCGGCGTATTCCGCCGCCCGCGCCACTTTTTCTCCCACAGCCGTTCCCATGCTTCCCATGAGAAAGCGGCTGTCCAGGACTACAAACACCGCCTTGTGGTCCTGCACTTTCCCCAGGGCAGACACAGCGGCGTCCCGCAGTCCGGTCTCCTCCTTAAGTGCCTCTAGTTTCTCCGGATATCCGGGGAAATCCAGCGGGTCTGCCGGCTCCAGTTTTTCCTCCAGTTCCTGAAAGGAACCGGGATCCAAAATCATGGATAGGCGGTAATAAGCTCCGATGGAGCGGTGGTATCCGCACTTGGGACACACCTGTAGGTTCCGGCTCCACTCCAGAGCCGAACTCTCCCCCTGACAAGCAGGACAGGGGGAACGACGGGCAGCGGTAACTTTCCCCTCCCGCATGGCCTGATAAGTCAGCAACCGATCTCGGCGCTGGGTAAAAAATCGATTCAAAGGCCGCTCCTTTCCAGAAACACCAACAGAAAGGGCCTGCTTATGCGACAGGCCCTTTACTTCACACCCTCACCAGTCAGTTTGTCACAGGTGCGGGCTAACTCCAGCAATTTCTCCAGTTTTTGGTCCAGGAACCCGGTATCATACTGTCCCTTTACAAATTCCGGGTCATGCATGATGAGATGGGCCAGGGCGGAATTGGTGGGGTATCCCTCAATGACCAACTCCTCCAAGCTCCGGCGCATCCGTCGGATGGCCTCCAGACGGGTGGGCGCATAGACCAGCACCTTGGCCACCAGAGAGTCATAAAACGGCGAGACTTCATACCCGGAGTACAAAGCGGTATCCACCCGCACGCCCGGTCCCCCGGGCAGGTGGAGAAACTCCGTTTTCCCTGGACATGGCCGGAAGTTCTGCTCCGGGTCCTCGGCATTAATTCGGCACTCAATGGCATGGCCGGATACCTGGACTTCCTCCTGGGTGAAGGACAAAGGCAGGCCAGCTGCAATCCGCAACTGCTCCTTTACCAAATCCAAGCCGGTCACCAGTTCCGTCACCGGGTGTTCCACCTGAATTCGGGTATTCATCTCGATAAAGTAGAATGCCCCCTCAGGGGAGAGGACAAACTCAATGGTCCCCGCTCCTACATAGCCTGCAGCCTTTGCCGCTGCCACAGCAGCTGCTCCCATCTTTTCCCGAAGTTCCGGGGTCAGCGCTTTGGAGGGGGACTCCTCCACCAATTTCTGCCGGCGGCGCTGAATGGAGCAGTCCCGCTCCCCCAGGTGTACCACATGGCCCTGGGTATCCGCCATAATCTGGAACTCAATATGGCGTGGATTCTGTACCAGCTTTTCCAGGTACATCTCTCCATCGCCAAAACAAGCCACCGCTTCGGCCTGGGCTGCCTGAAACGCTCCTTCCAGGTCTTCCGGCCGATCCACCTGGCGCATACCCCGTCCGCCGCCGCCTGCCGATGCCTTAAGCAGCACTGGATATCCCACCTGTTGGGCCAGCTGGCGCGCCTGCTCTACACCAGAAAGGGGCCCGTCCGAACCCGGCACCACCGGAACGCCGGCTGCCTGCGCCAATGTGCGCGCAGCTGCCTTACTTCCCATTTTTCGAATTACGTCCCCAGACGGACCAATGTACTTCAGCCCCGCCTCTACACAGCGGTCGGCAAACTCCGGATTCTCCGATAAAAATCCGTAACCGGGATGGATGGCGTCGCACCCCGTGGCTTTTGCCGCGGATAAAATTGCATCCTGATTGAGATAGCTCTCCGCCGCCTTTGCTGGCCCGATGCACAGCCCTCGGGTTGCAAGCTGCGCATGGAGCGCATTTTCATCTGCAGTAGAGTAGACGGCTACCGTCTCAATGTCCAGTTCCCGACAAGCCCGGATAATGCGCAAGGCAATTTCTCCGCGGTTGGCTATCAACACACGCCTTAGCATATCCTCACACCTTCCGGATGCGGAACAACGGCTCCCCGTAGCCCACAGCCTCTCCGTCTCGCCCCAGCACTTCCTCGATTACACAGTCAGCAGGAGCCGGAACCTCACTCATCATCTTCATTGCCTCAATGAGACACAGGGTATCCCCCTTCTTTACCTGCTTGCCAGGCACCACAAAGGGAGCCTCCCCCGGCGCAGGTGCCGCATAAAACGTACCCACCAGAGGGGCCTTTACCCAGTCGCCCTCCTCTATCTTTGGGGCAGAGACAACTTCGGGTTGGGCTGCAGCCGGAACCGCTCCTGCCGCAGCCACCGGTACCGCCGGGACAATGGGAGCGGGCGCACGGCGCAGGGCAATCTCCTCGTCCTTGTTCCGCCACTCCAGTTCCGTCAGACCGGAACGGGCAAAGCGCTCCATCAGATCATACAGTTGCTGTAATTCCACGCGCGTTCCTCCTCGCTCACTTCCCGGTCTAATTACTTCTGCTTGTTCTTGATGTACTCCACAATGTCGTTTACGGTCTTAATGCTGCCCATATCCTCGTCCGCAATTCCGACCCCAAAGGCCTCTTCCAGCGCCATGGACAACTCCACCGCTTCCAGAGAGTCTGCCTCCAGATCCTCAAACAGATTGGTCTCCAGTGTCACCTGATCGGCATCGCAGCTGAGGGTGTTGACAATAATGTCCCGAACATTTTCAAACGTGATATCCATAAATTAATCTTCCTCTCAACAAATTCATTCAAGCATTTTAGTTAAATTTTTTTAGGTAAAATGCTTGAGCATTATTATATGGGCTTTTCCACAAAAGTCAAGTCGAATTTTTGCCCCACTTCACATTTCACCATTCCACACAAACTTCCTTCCTGGATTTCCAGCTTTTTACTTCATTTTTTCCTTGACAACAAAAACATTTGTTCTATAATAATCGTACAAACGTTTTATTCTAGGAGGGGTTGGATTGGAACTTCTGGAAAAACTGAATATTTTGGCCGACGCCGCCAAATACGATGCCGCCTGCACTTCCAGCGGTATCAACCGCCGGGGCCGTCCCGGAACTCTGGGCAGCACTACCATGGCCGGTTGCTGCCACACCTTCTCTGCCGACGGTCGCTGTGTCTCTTTATTGAAAGTTCTGCTCACCAACTTCTGCTCCTTTGATTGCCAATACTGCATCAATCGCCGTTCCAACGACGTTCCCAGGGCCGCTTTTACCCCACGAGAATTGTGTGAGTTGACCATCGGATTTTACCGACGCAATTATATTGAAGGTCTTTTTCTCTCCTCTGCCGTTCTTCAAAGCCCGGACTACACCACGGAACAGATGATTCAAACCCTGCGTCTATTGCGGGAAGAGTATAGCTTTGGCGGGTATATTCACGCCAAGGCAATTCCCGGTGCGGATCCGCAACTCACCCAGCAACTTGGCCTGTTGGCAGACCGATTGTCCGTCAACATTGAACTACCCAGTTCCGCCAGCCTGGAGCAGTTGGCCCCTGATAAAAAACGAGAAGCGGTGTTGACTCCCATGGGACAGATCCGGGACGGTATTGTTGCCTCTCGCCAGGAATTGAAAACCTTCCGCCACGCCCCTCGTTTTGCACCTGCCGGCCAATCGACCCAAATGATTATCGGGGCAACCCCGGAAACCGATCGCCAAATTCTCACCCTGACGGAGCGCTTGTATCAGAAATTCCACTTGAAACGCGTCTTTTACTCCGCCTATATTCCGGTCTCCACCAGCCCTCTCCTCCCCGCTCCTCAGACCTTCCATCCTCCTCTTCTCCGGGAACACCGGCTCTATCAGGCCGACTGGCTGCTTCGCTACTACCACTTCCAGGCCGAGGAACTGTTGGATTCCTCCCAGCCGGACTTCGACCTGCGCCTGGATCCCAAGTGCTGCTGGGCGCTTCGACATCTGGAATTTTTCCCCGTGGAGGTCAATCGCGCCGACTACGAAGCCCTTCTCCGAGTCCCCGGCATCGGCGTCCGCTCCGCCCGACGAATTCTTACCGCGCGAAGAGTCGGTCCCCTCACCTTTGAGGGACTCAAGCGGCTGGGCGTAGTTTTAAAACGAGCCCAATATTTCCTCACCTGCTCAGGCCGCGTCCTCTCCGGCCTACATGTCTCGGAAAGTGGCCTGCTCCAACACTTACTGGCGCAGGAATCTCCGGCTTTGGCTGCCCCCTTTCCCGAACAGCTTTCCCTGTTTTCTTCTTGAAAGGAGTTACTTATGTCTGCCCTTGCAATCTGTTGCCACTACGATGGCTCCTACACCGGATTTCTTTGCTGCGTTTTTGATTGTTATGTTAACCATGAGGAGCCGGTGGAATTCCGGCCACCGGAGGATGGCTGCTGTTCTCTCTACCCTGTGCGCACAGTGGAATCCCATCCCGAGCACGCCAAGCGGGTCTACCGCTCCCTGGCCCGCCGACTGGGGATACCGGGACAGAGAATGGTAACCAGAGGCTTTCTCACTTGTCTGCCGGAAAAGGAATTGTGGCTCTGGCGTCTAATTCAGAAAGGGTATCAAATGGGTCCTGCCTTCCTGCGCGATCTCACCGATCCGGTGGTGGATCGGGTGGGAAAAGCCGTTCTCCATCTGGAGCACGAGGCACACGCTCTAACTGGGTTTGTCCGTTTTTCCCTATCCAACGGCGTATTGGTAGGGGAAATTGAACCAAAAAACCGCGTACTTCCCCTTCTGCGTCCCCATTTTTCCAGCCGTTACCCCCAGGAGTCCTTTTTACTTTATGACCGCACTCACCAAGAGGCCCTTTTCCATCGGCCGGGGAAATGGGCCATTTTACCCGTTTCAGACTTTCAGATGGGGCCTGCAGACGACACCGAACTGGCCTACCGCACCATGTGGCGTTCCTTTTACCACACCATCGCCATTCAGCCCCGCTACAACCCCAAATGTCGGATGACCCATATGCCAAAGCGATACTGGTCGTGCATGACGGAATTTCAGTTTGACGCCTGTGCGGAAACGGCCCCGCCCAAACTTGCCCAGTTCCAGTCTGTACCTCCCGCACTCCACCTTCAGCCGCCCCACAGGGAGTCAAATGCATAGAGCCACTGACAACATGAAGTAAGGTTTTTTCTCGGAACCAACTCTTTTCCCAGCCCTTGACTTGAAAAGCTGCGGCAAACCGCCTATAATAAGCAGTGCAATTGCCGCCGTCTTACGGTCCATGTCAACATTTCCTTGGGCCGTTCTATTTTCATTTTGGAGGGCCACTATGACCATTGACCAAAAAAGCCGCCACCTGTGGCAGACCATTGCCCTCACGCAGAAAGCTGCGTTTTTTTCCTGTTTTGTTACCGGGTATCTGGTCCACCTTTACGCCTTTACCAATCTGATTCCCAATTCCGATGGTTTGAGCCGGGTCTTTGACCTGCAACAGATGACCATTTCCGGGCGCTGGTTTCTCCACTATGCATCCGCGCTGAATGAATTCACCCAGATGCCCGCAGTCATCGGCTTTTTCTCCATTCTCTTTTTAAGTTTCGCTGCCGCTTTTGTCGTGGACTTATTGTCTATCCGAAGCAGTATCCTGGCCGGATTCGTAGGGGTTGTCATGGCTGCCTTTCCCTGCCTGGGCTATACATTTCTCTACCTATTTACTGCTTCCGCCTATTGCCTGGCTATTTTGCTGGCAGTACTGTCCGTTTGGCTGGCGTGCCGCGGTAAAGTCGGCTGGCTGCTGGGGGTACTGGCTCTGGCACTGTCCATGGGCACCTACCAAGCTTACGCAACGGTGGCAATCTCCCTCTCTTTGTTATGCGTCTTTCGGGAGGCTTTAAATCCAGACGCCTCTTTCCGTCCCACGCTGTACCTAGGCTTGCGTCTGGTGGCATATCTGGCGGCAGGTGCAGCGGTTTATTACGGGATTCTACTGGTGGTTTTACGTTGGAAGGATCTGGAATTACTCTCCTACCTGGGAATGGACGCCGCCAGTTCCGGCTTTCCCTTTTCCCAGTTGCCCAGCCTGCTCTTGGAAACCTACAAGCAGGTGGTGGCTTTCTTCTTTTTGCCAGGCTCTCCCAATGGGTTTTCCAGCACGTTGATGGTCACTCTTGATTTGGTGGCTTTGCTCCTTGGCGCGTACTGCCTCTTCCGCTGCCTACGGCAAGGCGGTCTCTGGAAGGAATCCTGGCGGGTAGTGGGCACCCTGGGACTGTTGGCACTGCTCCCTCTGGGTGTGAATTTCATGCAGATTTTAAGCCCCTACTCCCAGCCCACTCCGCTGATGAAATATGCCCATGTCGCTGTCTACCTCACGGTTCTTTTGGTGGTAGATATTGTAGACCGTTCCACCCCCCACAGGGGGCTGGCTCCGGCCACTGCCTTGTGGGTTACCGTTTTATTCCTATTCTCACTGAACACCAACAATCTGCTCTATTCCGCTTCCGCACAGGCGCATCGCGCCACCGAAAGCTATATAACCCGTCTACTCAGCCGGATAGAAAGTTGCCCCGGATACCAACCGGACATGGAAGTTGCTATCATCGGGACCATCCCTGCCCAACAAATCTATTCGCAAATTCCATCTTACACCCGCATTGATCATTACAGCGTACCGCTGAATACGGTAGTCCCCCTGAACAAACACCTTTACTACTACCTCAACCACTGGCTCAACGTCCCCATCGAGGAACCCGAGGAGCAGACGATGTTAGACCTCTCTCAGTCTCAAGCATTTCAAGAGATGCCCCTCTATCCGGCTGACGGCAGTGTGGCCATTCTGGACGGGCGCGTTGTGGTAAAGCTTCAGGAGGAATATACCCCTAAATCGGACTACGAAATTGCCTATGAGAACAGGAGATAACCCATGTCTGAGACGGTAAAGCAGGGCCTTGTTTCGGTGGTACTTCCCGCTTTTAACGAAGAGGCCTCCATTCCTCGGGCGGCAGACACCATCACCGCCCTTTTAGACCACGCGGAAATTCCATATGAATTAATTTTTGTCGATGACGGTTCCCGTGACAAAAGCTGGGCCACCATCCAGCATCTATCTCAACTTCGCCCCCAGATTCGTGGCGTACGTTTCTCCCGCAACTTTGGGAAAGAAGCTGCTATTTTTGCTGGGCTCGCTCAAGCTTCCGGCCGCTGCGTGGTGGTGTTGGACTGCGACCTGCAACATCCACCGGAGAAAATTGTGGAGATGTACCGTCTCTGGCAACAGGGGTATCAGGTGGTGGAGGGCGTCAAAACAAACCGTGGCAAGGAAAATCCCCTTCATACGGCAGCTGCCCGCAGCTTTTACTCCATGATTAGCCATGCAACTGGCGTGGATATGTCACGTGCTTCCGACTTTAAGCTGTTGGACCGCCGGGCGGTGGATACTCTATTGGCCATGCGAGAAAAAAACGCATTTTTCCGCGCCCTGTCCTCTTGGATCGGCTTTCCCACCGCCCAGGTAGAGTTTGAGGTACAGCCTCGGCTGGAAGGACAGTCTAAGTGGTCTCTTCGCAGCCTGGTTCGCTATGCTGTCACCAACATCGCCTCTTTCTCCACGGCGCCCTTACAATTGGTTACCCTTATGGGGGTTGTAGTCTTTATTTGCTCCGTGGTTTTGGCCATTCAATCCCTGTGGCAGAAGTTTACCGGACATGCTCTGGAAGGCTTTACCACGGTGATTCTTCTCCAACTTGTGTTGGGCAGTATCCTTATGATTTGTCTGGGCATCATCGGATATTATATCGCCAAAATTTATGAAGAGATCAAAGACCGGCCCCGTTACATTGTGGCCGACTGCTGCGGGGAGGCACCCAATGAGCGGAAAATGGATGAAACTCCTTGACCCCACCCTGTTCCGCTTCCTTCTGGTGGGTGTTATCAACACCCTGGTGGGATACGGAATTATGTTTGGGTTATATAATTTGGCTGGGCTTTATCAATGGGGCAACTTGGGATACTGGTTGTCCACAGCCGCCAATTATACCATCGGCAGCATCGTCAGTTTTTTTCTCAACAAGCATTTTACGTTTCGCAACAAGGAAAAAGGCCCTAAAGTGGTCATCCGTTTCGTTATAAATATTATCGTGTGTATGCTTTTTGCCTATGGCTGCGCACAGCATGCCGTAGCATGGGCTTTGGCCGGCACTCACTTCTCTCCCCAACTGCAGGGCAATCTATCCATGTTGGCCGGCTCCGTTCTCTTTGTCGCACTCAACTATATGGGACAACGTTTTTTTGCGTTTCGAAACATTTAGCCTAATTCTCTGATACTGGAAAGGATGAACCCAACTGTGGACAGCGTTTTTATGGAAGAACTCTCTTGGTGGGAAATTAAGCAAGCTATGGAGCAGGGCGTGGATACTGTATTAATCTGCGCCTCTTCTCAGGAGCAGCATGGTCCCCATCTGGCGGAAAATACCGACTATATGATCGGGCGCGCCGTCTGCCAGCGGGTAGCTCAGCGCCTAGGCAATACGTTGGTGGCCCCCCTTATCCGGCCCGGACTTTCCAACCACCATATGGAGCACCCTGGCAGCCTGACCTTGCGTCCAGAAATCTTCCGTGGTATTGTAGAGGACTATGTCGCCTGTTACGTCAAGCATGGCTTTCGGAATATCCTTTTATGCTCTTCCCATGGCGGCAATTTCTCCACCATGGAAGATTTAGAAAAGGACTTGAACGGAAAATACCCCGGAGTCCGCATCTTAAACACCATTAATTTGGCCGCATTTCGTGGAATGTGCGAAGAGGCAGACCATCGCTTTCATTTCCAGGACGGCGTATGTGGCGGCCACGCCTGCTGCCTGGAGACATCCATCATGCTGTTCCTCCACCCGGAATATGTCACGATGGAACGCGCCGTTCCCGGTCTTGTAGATGCAGACCGTGAGGGAGTAGCGATGCAGCTGTTCCGAGAGGGAATGCCGACACTCTCCCCCTGTGGAATTATTGGGGATCCCACCCCGGCCACTGCAGAAATGGGACAGATTTTCTTGGAAATGTTCTGTGATATTGTCCTTCAAACCGCTCGTAAAAAACTAGGAAAAGCTTAAATATCCCTTGCTTCCTTTTCGACGCACAATTTTTCTAATCCTTTTTCAAACAGTACGGCCCCCACCGACAACCTTAATGCTGGTGGGGGCCGTTTTCTATCTCTATCATCTTCAATGACACACCAGAGCACTAAAACTCCCAAAATCAACAGGGCACAGTTTCGGAAAAATTCCTCTGGAAGCAACAGAATCACAGGGCCCTGCTGCCAATCAAACATCCAATTTTCCTTCCCCGGAAAAAACAGTTTGTGAAAAAGGACAAAAGCCCGCTGAAAATTTAAACTGGCCAATCCGCCCACCATCAAGAACACACCGCCCAAACCGGCTGCCGCCCAAAATCCGGGGCCAAATCCGCGAAAGCACCAGGGCCGCACCTTCTTTGCACGGCAGTAGAAAAAAGCAACCATCAAACCCAACAGGCTCAAGCACAGCACAAAAAGGTCCAATTGAAACAACACCCGTACATCTGCAAAGTGGCTGGCCCCTGATTCGGAGTACCACAGCACTCCCGCTGAAAAATCAGGTCGGAGACCCAGGCAGTAGTCCATCACCTGGTCATACGCCTGGCGAATCTCTTCCACAGTCAGCCCTGTATTTTCCGATAGCTTCAAGGGTCCAATGTGTGCATAATAGAATGGCCGGCACAACACAGGGACCGCCACCGCCCCTGTCAACACCGCCAAAGCAGTGAAAAGAGACAGGAAGACGGACAGGGGCTTACTGGTTTTCATAAGGCATTTCCCCTTCACAGCAATTCATAATTCTTGTTTTTTAGCATAGCACATCTGCGCGCCTTACACAAGTTATTTTCCCTCTATCGATCTGCTTTCAGAAAAAGGGAGGACCCGTAAATTGGGTCCTCCCTGATGTACAAGGGGATAAATTAGTGCTTTCCTTCCGGACTCTTCTTGCCGAAAATGGTCTGGCACCCTTCCACAGCCAGCACAATGGCCAGCACAAAGAGCAGTGCACCCAGAATAGCCTGTGCATAGGGGCCCCAGTCAAAAGTTCCAGTCGCTGCATCCAGCGGAACCCCATTGGCAGCCACGATAACATTAATTTTCGCGGTCACGGTCTGGAAGAGGGAGGTCAAGGTGACAATGAGCATGAAGGCCATGGGGAAGTAGAACATCTTATTATTCTTCCCAATATTCCCCAACCAGGCACATACGGTCAACAGAGCCAGAGCCGCCAGCAACTGGTTCGCGGCACCAAACAAAGGCCAAATCTTGGAGTATCCGGTCATGCCCAGACCTACCCCCAGCACCACCGTAATGGCCGTAGCAACAATGGGGTTGGTCAATACCGCTTTAAAGCCAGTAGCATCCTTATAGGTCTCCCCCGGTTTGAGCCAGAACTCCTGGAACATATAACGGGCCAAACGAGTTGCAGTGTCCAGAGAAGTCAGGCAGAATACAGAAACGGTGAGAACCAGCAGAGAACTGATGGTCTTCTCCGTCCCAGCCAGTCCGGGGATGGTGGCTACCATCTTGGAAATACCGGTGGCAAATACATTGGTGGGGGTCACAATCTGACCGGAAGCATAGTCATTCCAAATGAAAGATACCGCGCTCAGAGAAATCAGCGCCAATGCACACTCAATCAGCATACCGCCATAGGCAATGGGTTTCGCATCCCGCTCGTGGTCCAGCTGCTTTGCCGTGGTACCGGAGCCGACCAGGGAATGGAATCCGGAAATGGCGCCGCAGGCGATGGTAACAAACAGGGCGGGGAACACAGAGCCCAGAGAAGTTCCAGTGGGCTTGAGGGTATCTACCCAGCCGGTGAACGCAGGCATATCCATGTGAGCGGCATCGGCTCCCGTCAGGCCAGCGCCAATTACACCCACCGCAGCAATGACCATCATGCCGTACAGCAGGAAGGAACTGAGGTAATCACGGGGCTGGAGCAAAATCCATACCGGCGCAACCGAGGCAACCAGGATGTACAGACCAATAATCCACATCCAAACCGGGTTGCTCAGGTAAATGGGGTGCCATTTCAGGCCGATGACCAGACATACCACAATCCCGATGACACCGGCAATGGTGGCTACCGACAAGGACGCGCCCTTCCGGTAGACGAAGAAACCAAACAAAATGGCCATTAGGATGAACAGCAGGGAGATCATGGCAACCGAGGCGTTGGTGTCCGCTGCACTCTGGTTGACCATATTGGTCGCTTTGTCGATGGGGAAGCCATCGAACGTGCTGGCCACGATGGAAGCAAAGGCAGCTACCACCAGAACCAGTGTCAGATAAGAAAAGGTGAGAAACAACTTTTTGGCACGCTCGCCAATGTTCAGCGCTACCACTTCGCCCAGAGACTGACCCTTGTGACGAATGGAGGCAAACAGCGCACCATAGTCATGTACTGCACCAAAGAAGATACCACCGATCAGTACCCACAGGGTAACCGGCAGCCACCCAAATACCGCCGCCTGGATCGGGCCATTGATGGGGCCTGCTCCGGCGATGGAAGAAAAGTGATGGCCCATCAAAACAGGAGCCTTGGCCGGAACATAGTCCATGCCGTCCTCCAGTTCATGGGCTGGTGTAGAACGGGAATCATCCACGCCCCACTGCTTGGCAAGCCATCCGCCGTAGAAAATATATCCTACAACCAAAATGGCAATGCCAACCACAACTACTAGCATTGCATTCATTGCGTTTTCTCCTCTCCTAAATGTTTTGCGATCACACGCGCCGTCAGCCGTCGCAAATCTTTGCTGATGGCTTTTCCGCTGCGATTGACCGCAACTTCGCCCGTGGAAGCTTCCAGGGCGGCTATTCGAAACTCCATCCATCCATGGAGCGATAGCTTATATTCCCTGCGCTTTTTTAGCTTTTTCAGCTGCGCAAGGGCCTCCGGATCCGCGCGGTCATAGAGCACCACGGCAGTCAAGTAGGTATACATATGCTGCGCATGGGGCCGGACACGCGGCTCTCCGTCCTCTAACACAAAACGAAAGATTTCCTGCAATTTTGCTTCATCTAAAACATCTACTGACCAGAGATATAGATACTCATGGCTCTCCGCAGCCCACAGTTCCGCCTTTTTTACAAGGACATACTGGCTGTCCCGCATATGGTACGCACATATGGCTTTCAAACCTGTCTCATCCTCAACGGATTCAATGTCGTAATACGCGGTATATACGCCCTTCAGGTGTTCCACCAGGGCCTGTCTCACTTGCGACAAAATATCCTCTCTTTCTTCCCTTTCACAGGCAAAATGGAAAGCAGCCCCACTTTTTTGGCTGCTTTTCTTTTTCCAATCCTTCGCCTGCAACGTCACTCTAAGCAGCCGGGACTCAATTATGAACAAACTATTAAGGCTAGGCCAGGGTTATCATATCAGATTCTCCTTTTTTTTGCAAGAAAAATTCTATGTTGATATAGCAAAAAACTACTCTCTTTTCTCTCTTTTTTCATTTATCTTTCCCATCTCCCCGCTTTTTCTCCCCAAGGAATGGTAAAATGACTCCTCCTATTTCCCTTTACCAAGCAAACCCGCTTCTCCCTGCATTGACACCTTTCGTGCAATCCGTTACAATAAGAAAATGCTAAATTCCCGTTTAGGGAGGCTTTGTTATGAACTTTTTCACCGGCAAATTGCACTTCCCGGAACATTCTCCCCTTCGCGGCCCGTGGACGTGCTTTGTACTGCCTTCGCTTTTTTTCTTTCTCGTCATATATTATGAGGAACTCTTTTTAAAACTCTATTGTTTCCACACACTCTCCTTCACCGGGGTCATCTTCACCGCCCTGTTCACCCTCCCTGTGGCTCTCTTGCTGGGACTACTGTGCGGTGGGGTCCGTACGCGCTATGGCCGCCTTTTATTGCCAGGTTGTACCATCTTACTCTCCCTGTGGCTGGGCGCTCAGGCCATTTACTACCACCTGTTTAAAACCTTTTTGACCATCTTCTCTCTGACCAAAATGGCCATGGTTGCCGGAGCTTTTGGCGATATGGCTACATCGGAAGTCTTGGTCAACTGGTTCCCTGTTTTCATGATGCTTGTGCCTGTCCTCTTGTCCATAGCCCTGCGCAACCGGATTCTTCCCGATACCTCCCCTACTAAGGGACAGCGTCTGCGTTGGGCATTCCTTGCCATTGGCACTCAGCTGGCAGCCATCGGCATTGTCATGCTTTGTGGCGGAGGAGTCCTCTCTCTTCGTTATATCTATACCCAGGCCGCCACCCCCGAGTTGGAGGCCCAATACTTTGGCATGCTGACCCAAACGCAACTGGAAATTCGGCGCGTTGTCTTCGGAATTGATCCAGACGATCCCTCCCAACGGCGCCTGATCAAATGGTCCCGCCCTGCTGGAGTCCACCCTGGAGTTGCCACTCCGGAGATGTCTCCACCCTCTTCCCAGGAATTCCATGTCCTTGACCTGGATTTTGAAACCCTCATCCAGCAAGAAACGGATCCCACCTTGTTGGAAGCACACCAGTGGTTCTCAAAGCGTACCCCTACCCCCAAAAACGAGTGGACTGGCGCCTTCCAGGGAAAAAACCTGGTCTGGATTGTGGCGGAAGGGTTTTCTACCCTAGCTATGGACCCTGTACGCACCCCTACCCTGTGGAAACTCTCCCATCAAGGTTTTGTCTTTGAACATTTCTATACCCCTCTCTGGGGTGTCTCCACTTCGGACGGCGAATATGTCACCACCACCAGCCTGATCCCAAAATCCGGCGTCTGGAGTTACTCCCAGTCCTCTGAAAATTACATGCCGTTTGCCCTGGGCAATCAGTTCAAGAAATTGGGATATCGTACCATGGCGTTCCACGACTACCTCTATGACTACTATGACCGCAATCTCTCCCACCCCAATATGGGTTATGAATATGTGGCACTGGGCCAAGGCTTGGAAATGGAGTCGGCAGACAGCTTCCCTCCATCTGACCTGGAAATGATGGAACAGATCGTCCCCATGTTCGTGAATGAGGAACAGTTTATGGTCTATTGCCTGACGGTCAGTGGACATCTAAATTATAACTTAGAAGAAAACGCCATGTCCCGACGCCACTGGGATACCGTAAAGGATTTGCCCTATAGCGATGGCGTAAAATGTTATCTGGCCAGTCAGATGGAGTTAGAACTGGCTCTTGAGAGCCTTGTTTCCCAACTGGAAGCGGCCGGGCAACTGGACGACACCGTCATTGTCCTCTCTGCCGACCACTACCCATACGGCTTGACGGATGAGGAATACAGTGAGTTGCTGGGACACACCGTGGATCCTGTTTTTGAAATTTACGAAAATACGCTGATCTTATGGAGTGCCGATATGGAGGAGCCGGTTTATGTGGACAAGTATTGCTCCAGTTTAGATGTATTGCCCACTTTGTCCAACCTATTCGGCTTGGAATATGACTCCCGCCTGCTCATGGGAGAGGACATGCTCTCCTCAAAACCCGGACTGGTTATCTTCTCCAACTACAGCTTTATTAGCCGGACCGGATACTACAATTCTACCACCGACGTATTTACCCGTTGGGACGGTCAACCGCCGGACGAAGATGCGGTCGCTGCTCTCGTGGCAGAGGTACAAAATCGGGTGGCCTATTCCGCTGTGATTCTGGATTACGACTATTATCGCCTCGCCTTAAATGGCCCGCCAAAAGAGGAGGACTCCTCCCTCTCCATTCAAGTCACGCCGGGTTGGACCAATGACAGTCGGCTGGAAAACAATCGACAACCATAAAACAAAAGTACAAAGCGTCTGCGGAGTTCCGCAGACGCTTTGTACTTTAGGAGAGATGTTGAAAACGCTTGCTACTTTCTATAATCAACCGCGCAGAGCACGGATTGTCTTTGGTCTGCCAACCCCGGGGCGCCGCCGGCAGGGTGGCAGTGGTGACGCCCTCGGCGTCAGGTCATTCGGTATAAGCCTGTTCCGGAATCCATCAGGCTATAACCGGGCGGTTTGAGGGAGGCCGCCTCTTTTAGCGGAAAACACTGGATCCTTGATCCATGTATACCATACCATAACTTTCCTATCTGTTTTTCAAAAAACAGCGAACTTTTTGTAAATAATGTTTGAACACAGCCACTGTTTTCCCATATTTTTGTCAAAAAAGTTGCCTGCCGCTTTTGCGGCAGGCAACGTACTTCTAGACCAATTAGCCAATCTTTAGTTTTGTCCACAAATCGTTATACAGGGTTCGGATATCTTCCGGCAAGTTCAGATATGCTTCACACTGGTCCAATACCGATTGGGGCGCCGCCATTACTTCATAGATTTCCGCAGGCAACTCCTCTCCGTACTGCTCCTCATAATAGGCCGGGTACTTCTCCAGCGCTTCCTCATTGGGAGAGGCATACCAGATATAGTCCATATTCCGCAAAGACGCATCGGTGGAGCACAGGAAGTTAATCCAGGCCTCTGCCTCGTCCTTGTTCTTGGCATCCTTCAAGATGCACATGGCGTCTACAAACCAGTTGGCTCCCTCTTCCGGTATGACATATTTCAAATCCGGATTGTTGGCATACATGGACAGATAGTCGCCAGCATAGTAGGTACACAGGGCGGTCTCTCCTACCTCCATCTTGTCGTATATCTCATCCATAAAGAAACCTTGATAAACTTTTCCGGCCTTGGCGTCGGCAATCAGCTGGTACGCCTGTTGAATCTCGTCTACATTGGTGGTGTTAATGGAATAGCCCAGATACATCAGCGCCACACCGATGGCATCGCGAGGATTTCCAATCATAGCAGACTTCCCTGCATATTTGGGATCAAACAGCGCCCCCCAGCTGGTAATTTCCTCTTGAATCAGGTTGGGATTGTAAATAATCCCCAGGGTTCCCCAGGTGTAAGGCACAGAATACTTGTTTTCCGGGTCGTAAGTCAGATTTTTAAAGCGATCTGCAATGAGGTCAAAGTTTGGAATATTGTCAAAGTTTAGTTCCGCCAGCAGCCCTTCCTCAATCATCTGCGCTACCATATAGTCCGACGGCACCACTACATCGTAACCTGAACCGCCCAGCGATACCTTGGAGTACATAATTTCATTGCTCTCCGCCTCTTGGTAGATCACCTTGATGCCGGTCTGCTCCTCAAACAAGTCAAACAATTCTTCATCGATGTTTTCGCCCCAGCCGCACACCACAACTTCCCGGTTTCCGCTCTGTTCCCCTCCGGCGGAACTACCCGAGGCAGCGGGTTCCTCCATTGCGCAGCCCGCCAGCAGCAATGTGGCCATCGCCACGCTCATCCATACCAAGGCAAGGATTTTCTTCAATTCCGTTTCCCCCTATTGTTCTTTCTTTGTATTGATCTATGATCAGGCTTGTACCTCTGAACGTATTTTTTGCGCACCCGATCGAAACTCTGGTGCTATTTCTTTCCTCCCCGTGCCTTTGCACTTCTCTCTTGCCGGGCCTCTCGGACATTTACAATGATCAGCAACGTAAGAACCGAGACAAACAGCAATGTGGACACTGCGTTGATTTCCGGGCTGATTCTTCGCTTAGCCATCCCGTAGATGGTCATAGCCAATGTACTGGTTTTGGCCCCTGCGGTAAAGTAAGAGATCACAAAATCGTCCACCGACATGGTAAATGCAATGAGCATCCCGTTGACAATTCCTGGTTTAATCTCCGGCACGACCACCTTCCAGAAGGCCTGCATCCAGGTACAGCCCAAGTCTTGGGCCGCATCAATCAGGTGCTTATCCATTTGCCTCAATTTTGGCATCACGGACAAAATCACATAGGGAATATTAAAACTAACATGGGCAATCAGCAAAGTCCAAAATCCCAAGGCCAACCGCGGAGCCGTCAAGCGGTAGTTTTGCTCCATCCAGGTGACAAATCCGTTCCAACCTGCAAATGCCGCCACAAAAAACAGACACAGGCTCACACCGGTTACAATATCCGCATTCATCATGGGGATGTTATTCACCGTCACCAGCGGCTGGCTCCATTTGCGCCGCATGTTGTAAAATCCGATGGCCGCAAAGGTACCTGCCACCGTTGCAATGGCCGCCGACAACAGCGCTACCAACAAGGTGGTGTACAGGGAACTCATAATCTCCCGGTCTTGAAACAACTCCACGTACCAATTGAGGGTAAATCCCTGCCAGACGGTACGACTCTTGGAATTATTGAAGGAAAAGACGATCAACACGAAGATTGGGGCGTACATAAACAGAAAGACCAGCCCCATAAAGATACGGCTCAGCCACGACGGGCGCTGGGTTAAGCTCATAGCATCACCGCCTGTTCTTCGCCCTCACCAAAGCGATTCATCACAACCATGCACAACACCACAATCACCATCATCACCAGCGAGATGGCGCTGCCTAAATAGGGATTGTATGCCGTACCAACAAACTGCATCTCAATCAAATTGCCCAGCAGCATGAGATTGTCTCCCCCTAATAGCCGGGAAATGGCAAAGGTGGACACTGCCGGTACAAAAACCATGGTAATCCCTGACAGCACCCCCGGAAGAGACAGCGGGAAAATCACCTTTCGGAAAACCCGGGCGGAACCCGCTCCCAAATCCCTGGCCGCCTCCAACAGGGAATTGTCCAATTTCACAATAACGGAATAGATGGGCAAAATCATAAAGGGCAGGAAATTATACACCATGCCCAGCACCACCGCCCCCTGGGTATTGATCATGGGGAAATAGGTCATGGCGGTGTCTCGGGCCGTATTCAGTGACAGGCCAAAGGCCCCGTTCAGCGCAGCACACAGACCATTGAGCGCACCATTGATGGCATTGCCCAGATCAATAATGCCCACCGCTGCAAACAGTCGGTTTAACAGCCCGGTATTCTCCAAAATGGACATCCAGGCATAGGTCCGCAGAAGGAAGTTCATCCACATGGGGAGCATAATCAGCGCCATAGCCACCTTTTGGAACCGACGTCCCTCTTTGGCCAGCAGATAGGCCACCGGATACCCCACCAGGAGACAAACCAGGGTGGCGATGAGGGCCAATTGGAACGAGCGGAGGAACACCACAGCGTAGGTCCCCATTTGGGCAAAATTACTCAGGGTAAAGTAGATTTCTCCCGTCTCTTGGTTCTTTGCAGAAAAGGCATAAACCACCATCATCAGGATGGGGATCACTGTAAACAGCGCCATCCACACCACGTAGGGCGCTGCAAACCACGAGAGCTTACTCTTCATCTTCGCCCTCCTGCCCCTCCTCTTCGGGCTCATAGGTGGCGTCACTGATCTCTTCATACTCCTCTGAGTAGGAGGAGTAGTCACCAAACATTCCGGAATAGGAACTCTTCTTCATCACATGGATGCCATCCGGATCAATTTTAATTCCAATTCGGCTGCCCACCGGAGACAGATCTGTGGTCTGAATCAGCCACTTGAACCCATAGAAATCCACGATAATGTCGTACTGCATTCCCTTAAAGGTCACGTTGGTTACCGTGCCTTTCAGCTGCCCCTGATCCTCCGGAACAATATCCACATCCTCCGGACGGATTACCACATCCACCGGCTCGTCCTTGTCAAATCCTTTGTCCAAACAGGGGAAACGGCGGTTAAAAATTTCCACCACACCGTCAGAGCGCATGATGCCGTCGATAATGTTGGACTCTCCAATGAAATCGGCCACAAATGCATTTTTGGGCTCGTTATAGATATCCTCCGGGGTTCCAATCTGTTGGATCTTTCCTCCATCCATCACCACCACAGTATCTGACATAGCCAGGGCTTCCTCCTGGTCATGGGTCACGTAAATGAAGGTGATTTCCATCGCCTGCTGAATACGCTTTAGTTCATTTTGCATATCCTTCCGCAGGCGCATATCCAATGCACCCAGAGGCTCGTCCAACAACAGCACCTTGGGCCGATTCACCAGCGCCCTGGCAATGGCCACGCGCTGCTGCTGTCCACCAGACAGGGAGGTCACGGATCGCTTCTCAAACCCTCTCAGGTTCACCACATCCAGCATCTCAAGAACCCGCTGGTCAATCTCTTTCTCAGTCAGTTTGATCTTCTTGCCCTGCTCATCGGTTTTGGGAATCCGCAACCCGAAGGCAATGTTCTCATATACATTGAGGTGAGGAAACAGCGCGTATTTCTGAAAAACCGTATTCACTGCCCGCTTATGGGGCGGGACAGCATTAATCCTCACGCCGTCAAAATAGACGTCCCCGGATGTAGGCGTCTGAAAACCACCAATGATACGAAGGGTTGTGGTTTTCCCGCACCCACTGGGACCGAGCAGCGTGAGGAATTCCTTATCATTAATATACAGATTGATGTTATCGAGTACTACTTCGTCGTCAAACGCCATGGTACAATTGGCCAGGCGAATCAACTCCTTGGACATATGTCCTCCCCCCATCTCTATGTATGTTTGCTCTGTCAGCTCCCTCGATTTATTCGCCCGGGTCGGCGTCTGCATACAAGGACGTCCGGGGGGCCGGGCTTTCACGGATAGCGAGATAAACTATATCCGTTTACCTTCAAATTGTCAATTGGTTTTGGGGAAATTTTCGCCGATTTTACACACTTTTCCCCATACGAAACCGTTCCGGAGCAAAACGACTCCGGAACGGTTATTTTTCTATTTGAGCGCAACGGTCAGGCGCTGTATCCAGTTCCCGTCCCCACTTCTTCCGCCACCAGTTGGATCGTGGTTATTCTCCCCATTCCTTGCGCATCTAAGAGGACCAGCGAATGATATACCTCCCCCTGCTCTGTCCAATCCTGCCTACTATATACCGTGCGTTCCACCGTCCCCTCTTCGTACTGCTCCTCCACCAGCAGCCAATCACATGACGCTGGAAGGGTAACGGTACTCTCCTCCAATTCCGAGGCGCTGCGTACCAGTTGATCCAACATCTGATCCTCTTGGTCGAAGAATTTCACCGCCACTTCCCGCAGCCGCCCAACCACCTCCACTTCCACTTTTACCGTGAAAGCAGTGTGTTGGCTCTCCCCGTTTTCTGTCTTGGTTTCTGTCCGGCTAGAAGAAAAGCTCATTCCGGAGGATGAAGCCCCATAACTGTTTCCCGAACCGTCTAGATAAACAGTTCCATCTGCCATTTGGAAGACATTATAGGCTGTCCACACATAATCCGGCTCCTGCTCCGTCCAAGCTGTCGCCCCTTCAGGTGGCCCGGAATAGATGGTTCCGCTCAGCGACTGCTCCTCTCCTCCCACCTGGATGGAGGACTTCGCCAAGCCGTGGCTGCCGCACCAGTATTCACTTCCATCTTCCTGCTCCCGCTTGACCAAGAACGCATTGTATCCCTCTTTGCCCGGGAAATGGTATATTCCCGTCTCCTCCTGATACTCTCCTATCAGGATTTCCCGGGGCAGGGCCAGGTTTCCAAATCCCTCCACCTGCATTTCCTGCTCTCCATACTCTACCCAAAAAGAGCGGTCTTCCGGCGGGTATTTTTCCGGGTTGGCCTCCAGTTCCTCCATGGAGGGGGGCATAGGCTCATACACGACTTGAAATCCAACCCACGGATCTTCCTCGGTGCTTTTTCGTTCCGGCTGTGCCAATCGACCTGCGGTGAAATCCAGCACAATCAAGAAAACCGCTGCGCCCAACCCCAGAGCCAGAAGCCACCGTTTACCCTTCCAATTCCTCATTGCCGTCCTCCAATCGTCCGTCGAAGCGGAGGATGTCCCCCACGTCGCACTTCAGGTAGTAGCAGATTTTGTTTATGGTGTGAAAGCGAACACCGCTTGCCTTTCCCGAGCGGAGGATGGACAGGTTGGCCTCGGTAATGCCCACTTTGGCACACAACTCCTTAGAGGTCATCCCCCGCTCCTTCAGGATTTCGCTGAGATGGACCTGGATGGCCATAGCCTCCCTCCTTCCTCTTTATATGATGGAATCGCTGTCCTCCTGCAATTGTCTGCCACGGTATACCAGACGGCACAGGAAATACAACCCCGCGCAGATCAGCAGGGGAAACACCGGAATATAGACGGAAAAATGGGTGCTACGCATCTGGCCAAACAGCGCTAGCTGCAACAGATTGGTGGATACCGTCAGCATAACGGATGCCTGAACCACCAGTTTACACCCCAGCGCCGTCCGCTGACATCGCTCCACTGCCTTAGGTCCAAACCCGTCCCTTAATTCCTGTACAAAACTTGCCCCCCACATAAGGGCTATCGCTCCCAACAGATAAGGCGTCACTTCCAGCACCGCCAGGATCCCTAACATAAAGCTGGTAAACTGCGCTCCTTGGGGATCGCCGGTATTCCCCTGCAACACCGACTGACTTTCGGTCAGAAACAAGGTCAGGTGGGTATACACCGCGGAGAACGCCACCAGCCCGCCGCCGGCCATCAATGCCGGGCTGCAAACTTCCACCAGCCGCTCCTGCGGACAGGTCTCCATCCCGCGCAGCAGCTTCAACACTCCCCAGGCCACCGCCAGAGACAGCACACATCCCCCGGCCGCCACTGGGTATAGGCGGCCAAGAGGTTCCGGCAGCAAAGTGGGATTGACGGCGTAATACAGCAGAGCAAACAAGACTGGCGCTGCCAGAAAAGCCAACAGGTCCTCCACCTGCCACAATCTCTTCCTCCCATGTTTCCACACCAGCAGCCCACCCAGGGGAAGCAGGCACACCAGCATTACCAATACCCAGGCCCCGACATTCCCCCAAAAACCGGCCAACGCCAGCTTTCGCAGCCCTTTCCCCACCAAAAGGAAGGGCGCCGCCCAAATCGTCATGTCTCCGGCAGATGCCATCCCCCATCCAATCAGAGCCAGCACCCCGCCCAGCGCTCCACACAGCGCCACCAGAATCCATTTTCTCTTTTCCATAGCGCCCTCCAAAATTATCGTAAATCAATAATTCTATCCGGATTGTACCAACAAAATTATTGTTTGTCAATAATTTTTAAGAAGACGCCCCATAAAAAAACGCGGCCTAAGCCGCGCTTTTTCACTCTTCCTCCAATTCTCTTCTCCAACACTCCAGGCGCCAGGTTGCCACCACGCCGGTTGCGTAGACCAGCAGCCATACCAGTAGCAGTGTTCCCAGTCTCCACTCCCCATTGGACCAGGCAACACGCCGCCAGGCTTCCATCGCCAAAGCGCTGGGAAGCAACACCTGGCCGGCAAACAGGTACAAACAGCGACCTAAAAAGGGGAGCCAGTGATTTTCCCCTGTCCCCTGCTCCTGGTCCCACTGGGCCAGTTCCCACTCCAAGCGGCACATGAGATAGGCAAAGCCCACCACAGACAGCCACACATACCAAGGCCACCGCTTTTTCATCGTTTCCCTCCCGTCTCCTCTTCCGGCCAAGAAAAATCTGGAAAGTACTCCTGCGCAAACGCTACATCCTCCACCTGGAAGGTGCGCCCATTCAGATCTTCCAGCGGTCCGGCATCGGTGGTAAAATGAAAGGAGAGTTTATAGGAATAGAGTGCCTGCCCATGCCGACCATATTTCCGGTTCTCTCGCTCACTTCCATATTTTCCATCCCCCAACAGAGGGTGCCCCGCCGCAGCAAATTGGGCCCGGATCTGGTGCGTGCGTCCGGTAATGAGGTCACACTCCACCAAGGAAAGGCCTCCCTTCTCGGCCAACGTCCGGTACACCGTCACAGCGGTTTTGGCTCCGGGCTCTGGACGCTTACGGATGTAGACCTGCTTTTTGGCCTCATCTTTCCACAAATAGCCCTTTAACTCCCCCTGGGGTGGATTCATCCGCCCGTAAACCACACACAGGTAATACTTGCTCAGTTCTCGGTCCTTAATTTTCTGATTCATCACCCGCAGACCCTGGGCAGTTTTGGCCGCGATCACAATCCCCCCTGTATTCCGATCAATCCGGTTACACAGCGCAGGAGCAAAGGAATTTTCCCAATAGGGGGACCACTCCCGTTTCTGGTAGAGATAGGCCTGGATGTGGGTGAGCAAGGTATTCACCCGCTCATTTTCATCCGGGTGAACCACCTGGCCTGGCCGCTTATCCAGCAGCAAAATGTGCTCATCCTCATATAAAATGTTAAGCTTCGGCTGGTACAGGGACAAAAATGCATTTTCCGGCGTAGGCTTGTCAAAAAATTCATCGTTGATGTAGAGTTGTAGACAGTCGCCTTCCCGCAGCCGAACGTCCCGCTTGGACCCTTTTCCGTTCACTTTAACCCGCTTCAAACGGATATATTTCTGGGCCAAAGGCCCAGGCAGCAGAGGCAACGCCTTGGCCAACCAGCGATCCAGCCGCTGCCCAGCGTCATTTTTTCCAATGATAACCTCTTTCATTGCCCTGCCCCTCCTTTTTTATACAACATGTGGGAGCCTGACAAGATTCCACCACAAAAATTTATATTTGTCAATGAGAAAAAAAGGTTTGACAAGTGGGATAGTTTTCTTTATAATACTCTCCGTACCATTATGCAAGTAGAGGGGAAATCCCTGAGGAGGAACGTCATGCGTCTGGATTTACGCGAGGTCATTCACGTTCCCGACGCGCGCAAGCCGTTTCAGTTCCAACTGGATCTGTCCGATCTGGAGTTTTATGGGCGCAAGCCCATTGTCCGTCCCGTTTTTGTTCAGGGCTGCGTGACCAACCACGCCGGCGCTCTGGTTCTGGAGGGGTCGGCCACCTCCGAGTTGGACTTGGTGTGTGACCGCTGCGGGAAAGCCTTTTCCCGGGAAAAGGTGGTTCCACTGGACTACTTAGTGGCCCAGGAACTGGAAGATGAGGAAAATGTGGACATCCTCCTGCTGGAAGGCACCCAATTGGATCTGGGCCAAGCGGTTACCGAGGCCTTTGTTCTTGCGATGGATACCAAAAACCTTTGCTCAGACGACTGCAAAGGGCTGTGCGCCAAGTGCGGAGCCGACTTGAACAATGGCCCCTGCGGGTGCAAACCTGAAGTAGATCCAAGACTGGCAGTCCTTGCGCAGCTGTTGGATAAAGAAACTGAGTGAGTAGTCGAAGTGCCTTTTGGCACGCAAACCGAAGGAGGTGTCACCCATGGCGGTTCCTAAGAGAAAAGTGTCCAAGGCCCGGCGCGATAAGCGGCGCAGCTCCGTTTGGAAGCTGGAGACTCCCGGTATCGTGACCTGCCCCAAGTGTGGGGCGTTCCGGCTGCCTCACCGGATGTGCAAAAATTGCCTGACCTATAACGGCCACACCTTTGGCCAGGTCGAGGCCCAGCAGTAATCATAGCATACAAAAAAGCCCGCTGTGGAGTTCCACAGCGGGCTTTTTTACACCCTGCTTCCCGGTTGGGACACCTGTTTGTAAAAATCCAACGTATGAAAGCCCCGCTCCAGCTGAGTGTGGAGATATGCCTCCGCCACATCCCCCAGTTGCCGCAGTGCTTCCGGATCTCCTTGGAAGGAAAACAGCCGCTTTGGATCGCCGTAAACGATGTGCCTCGCTCCCGCCAGAGCCTGTCCCTCCAGCGGCATGGATATCCCATCCCCCACTTCTTCCCGGCATTTGGCACAGTGTAATACCCCTTCCCGCAGATGAAAACTGGGCTGCTGAGGAGTATCCACCCCACACACGGCACAGCCGTCTAGAAGGGGCTCATAGCCCGCCAGACACATGGCCTTTAACTCAAAGGCCGCCTTGATTTGAACCAGCGGTTTCTTCAATTGGTCCAGTCCGTGCAGACAATACAGGACAAGGGACAGCAATTCCGGGCTGGGCAGTCCTTCTACAGCCAGCAACTGGGTCACCTCTGCAAAATAACAGCCCAGAGCCAGCTTCTCCAAGTCACTGCGCAGGCCGGAAAATTGCCGCAGCGAGGTGGCCTCCTTCACCATCCACTGGCCGTGGTAATCGTAAAGCACAAACTCAGACCAACACAGCAATTGGCACCCCGCCGTCAGCTGGCTATTTCGCCTGCGACAACCCCGGGCTGTAGCCGTCAACTTTCCCTGCTCCTGCGTGAGAATGGTCAGAATCTTATCCGACTCTTTGTAGTCCACATCCCGGAGCACCAATCCCTTTGTGGCGGTATGCATGTTTCCTCTCCCCTATGTAACGCGGCGGGACAAGTCGTTTTGCGACTTATCCCGCGCTTTCTCTCGTGTCACGGCTATATCTGCTGGCTCTTGCGCTCCTGGGTTCGAAATGCAGTCATGGCCGGTTTGGAAAACGGTTCCGCCTCCTGGCGCAGACCTACAATGGCCAGATACGCCTGAGGGAGTCCCGTGGCAAAAAACAATTTCCACACACCTTCTTCGTCCATACGCCAGCCTCCTTTTCTCTGCTTTTAGGCTGGCGACTTTCGTGGAAAAGTATAAGCGGTAAATTATTCTCTTACATATCCAAAATTTTGTATTGCTGCCGGGTTATCCCGCCAGTTTTCCTTTACTTTGACCCAGGTCTGCAAATAGACCTTTGTCCCCATAAACTTCTCCATGTCTTGGCGTGCCATGGTGGAAACCCGCTTGAGCATTCCACCGCCTTTTCCAATAATAATCCCCTTATGGCTATTTTTTTCGCAGTAGATGGTGGCCTCTACCTCCACCACCTCATCCTCCCGCTCGGCAAAACGAGTGATCTCCACTGCCGTCCCGTGGGGAATTTCCTGGTCCAGACACAAAAGCAGCTTTTCCCGTAAAATCTCCGCCATCATCTGCTTATCCGGTTGGTCGGATGTCATACCCTCCGGAAACAGCTGAGGTCCGTTGGGCAACAGCGGCTGCAGCACGTCCAACAGTTCCTCTACACCATCCCCCGTTTTGGCGGAGATGGGCACTACCGCATCAAATTTGTGAACTTGCTCGTATTGCTGGATCACCGCCAACAGGTCTTCTTTGTGGGCCAACGTATCTACTTTATTGATCACCAAAACCGCCGGACATTTTTGCGCCTTAACCCGCTCAATCAGCTGCTGCTCTGCCTCTCCAATCTTTTCCACCGGCTCCACCAGCAGCAAAATACCGTCCACATCCGCCACACTCTCTTTAACCACGTTGACCATATAGTCTCCAAGTCGGGTGCGCGCTTTGTGCAGCCCTGGCGTGTCCACAAAGACGAACTGGGCCTTTCCTCGGTTCAATATCCCACAGATCCGATTTCGCGTG
This sequence comes from Lawsonibacter sp., assembly GCA_050943895.1. Classification (GTDB taxonomy): domain Bacteria; phylum Bacillota; class Clostridia; order Oscillospirales; family Oscillospiraceae; genus Lawsonibacter. The sequence goes on along the minus strand of JBMNQA010000002.1, from coordinate 122,598 downwards.
GTCTGAGGCTTGTTTGTGACAATGGCCACTTTCTCCCCCACCAGAGCATTTACCAGCGTGGATTTTCCCACGTTGGGTCGGCCGCAAAGGGTGATAATACCCGACTGTTCAATTTCCATATCCATTGTTCCTCTCTTTCTTCCCTTATCCGGCCACTCTACCACAGCCCACCGGCCTTCCGAGCAGGCAAACGGCACCACAGGGACACTCCACTGTCTATGCCCTTTTGCCGCCAATTTTAACCGGATGCACGGCTTTGTTCCAATCGCTTTTTGCTCCGGTAGAAGGCAGCAATATAGACCACCGCCGCCACCAATCCCACCAGCAGGGCTGCCAGCGCCAGCCACTCTTGCAACCTGGACAACAGCAGCGAGGACACCAGTCCCACCGCCATTATCTTCCAGCGCCGGCACAGTTCCCCGGCACCCAGGACGGCTTGGCTTTGTTTCTCCAGTTCCTCCACCATCAAAACCAGATAATAGGTGGTCCAAAGCTGTACCCCCAGGGAGAGCAGGTCCACCACCATATACAGTTCTCGGGACGCACTCCACACCGTCAGCCAGCTGATTGCCGACACCGCCAAGCCCAGAACCGCCAGAATTCGGATCATCTTCCGCGTTTTAAGAGGAGGCAGTTCTCCCACACCGACTCCGATTAGAATATACCCTACAAAATCCGGCGTCAGCAAGACTCCTTGTACACGCACATCCAGAAACAAAAATAGCAGGCCCCAAAAGACTTTTCCCATTTTTTCTCCTCCTCACCCGTTTTCTTCCCGGGTGATACCCAATTCTCCTAGGATTGCCTCTTCCCGCGCTCGCATCTGCCGCTTCATGGGGCCCTCGTCCAAATGGTCATATCCCAGCAGGTGCAGCACAGAGTGAACTGCCAAATAACTTAACTCCCGCTCCAAGCTGTGCCCATATTCCTCCGCCTGGGCACCTGCCCGCTCCAGAGAAATCATCATATCCCCCAACCAAACTTGGTCACTGTCCGGATCCGCCCACTCCGCCTGGGGCTTTTCCCCCGGTTGGAGTTCAAACATAGGGAAGGAGAGCACATCGGTAGGACGGTCCACGCCCCGCATTTCCAAATTCGTCTGGTGGATCCCCGCATCATCCGTGATGCACACCTCCACCACGCAGGGCACTTCCACCCCTTCCGCGTTCAGAGCCGCCTCAATGACCCGCTTCAGCGTCGCCTCATAGGGCCAGCCCTCCTCACAGTCCACATAGACGCAATGGGCGGGCTGCTGCTTGTTCAAAGCCATGGGTTTTCCCACCTTTCCGTTACCAAGCAGCCACGGTTCCGTCGCACCGCGGCTCTGTTCCACCCACTAACATGCCGTTTTCCGTGCGCCAAATAATCTGCCCTCGCCCCATGGTCAAATTGGTATTTAAAATTTCCACCTCATGGCCCATAGCGGCCAACTTCCGGGCCACATGCGCCGGAACCTCTCGCTCCAACTGAATGTGGCGCCCGCCGGTCCACTGCATCCGCGGAGCGTCCAGCGCCTCCTGAGGATTCATGTGGTAATCCACCGTATTCACCACCACCAGCACATGGCCCTGGGGCTGCATAAAGGCGCCCATTACACCAAAGGGCCCCACTGCCTCGCCTTCCTTGAGCAAAAAGCCGGGGATAATGGTGTGATAAGAGCGTTTTCCTCCAGCAAGACAGTTATCGCTGTCTGCATCCAGAGAGAAATTGGCCCCCCGATTTTGCAGGGAGATGCCGGTACCTGGAATTGCAACGCCTGCCCCAAAGGTGGTGTAGTTGCTCTGAATGAACGACACCATGTTCCCCCAGGGGTCTGCCGTGCAGAGATAGATAGTGCCGCCACAAGAGGGATCTCCCGCCTGTGGCAGCAGTGCCCGATCCGTAATCAGGCTACGTCGGCGGGCGGCATACTCCTCTGAGAGCAGATCGGAAACCTTGGTTTTCATGTACCGTGGGTCAGCCACATAGGTTTTGGTGTCGGCAAAGGCCAACTTGATGGACTCCAAGATCTTATGATACGTATCGGCGCTGTCCTTCTCCTCCCCTAAAGAAAGGCCCTTCAGGATATTCAGCGCCATCAACACCGTGATCCCGTGGCCATTGGGCGGAATTTCACATACCGTATATCCCTTATAGTCCGTGGTAATAGGCTCCACCCACTCGGGACGATAATTGCGGAAATCTTCCGGGGCAAAATATCCCCCTGTCTCCTGACTAAAAGCCACAATTTTTTCCATCAGGGCGCCACGGTAATAACTCTCGCAGTTCGTCCGAGCCAATTCCTCCAGGGTTTGGGCATATTCTTCCCAGAAAAAGAGATCCCCCGCCTGGTAAGCTGTCCCATCTTCTTTCATGAAACACTTCCACCAATATTCATGGGGAGCAGGGTTCTTTTCCCTCGCCGCAGCAATCCGGGCACCATCCTGCGCCCACTGAGGTGCCAGGTTTACCGATACTGGACACCCTTCCCGGGCATATCGGATCGCCGGCTGGAACAGTTCTTCCAGCGACTTGGTCCCAAACCGGCGGTTTAACTCCGCCCAGCCAGCCGGAGCCCCCGGCACCATGGTGGGCAACCACCCGGATTTTGGCATGGACTCATAGCCCATCTCCCGCACCAGTTGGGCGTTTAATGCCATAGGCGCCGTCCCGCTGGCATTGAGGCCATACAGCTTTTTCTCCTTCTCCACCCACACCAGGGCAAAGCAATCGGAGCCAAGGCCATTTCCCGTGGGTTCCAGCAGCGGCATAGCTCCCGCCATGGCCACTGCCGCGTCCATGGCGTTGCCCCCCGCCTTCATCACATCCAAACCAATTTGGGCTCCCAGCGGTACAGAAGTACAGGCCATGGCCCGGCGGCCATAGACCACATTTCGACGGGAAGGATAGGAATATTTCTCCGGGTCAAATTGCGGCATCGTTCATTTCCCCTTTGGCTGTTCTATTTTATTTTTTTATTATACTAAATCCTTTTCTATTTGAACAGCACCCGCTGCATATTTATTTTTCACCGGCTCTGGTTTTATAACATATTTTTTCTCGCCTTGGGTCAAACTAGCACTGAGTTTTGTGATGGGAGGTACTACAAAAATATGCCTTTCAAAAAAATGGGGGCGCAGACCGTTGCCCTCTCTCTCCCCCCCTCTATCCTCAGCTATGCCAATGTGGTGGGTAAAAAGGAGGGTGAAGGACCTCTTGCTGATTTTTTCGACTCTATCTCTGAAGACGACACCTTCGGGGAGTCCACTTGGGAGAAATCCGAGTCGTCCATGCAAAAGCGGGCCTTGGCTCAGGCCTTGAACAAGGCGGGTCTGTCCGCCTCCGGGTTGGATTGGCTGTTTGCCGGAGACCTGCTCAATCAGTGTATCGGCTCCTCTTATGCCGCCCGGGAGCAGAACATCCCCTTCTTCGGGCTGTATGGTGCCTGTTCTACCATGGGTGAGGGACTTGCTCTGGCCTCTATGGTGCTGGACGGCGGTTTTGGCCAGTTGGCGGGCGTAGTGGCCTCTTCTCATTTCTGCTCTGCGGAGCGCCAGTATCGCACTCCGCTGGAATACGGCAGCCAGCGCACCCCCACTGCACAGTGGACGGTGACCGGGGCCGGCGCAGTTCTCCTTGCCGCTGAAGGGGCCGGTCCCTATGTCACCCATGTCACTGTGGGAAAAATTATGGACAAAGGGGTCAAAGATGCCAACAATATGGGCGCAGCCATGGCCCCCGCTGCCTGGGATACCATTTCCACCCACCTCAAGGACACCGGCCGTACCCCCAGCGACTATGACTTAATTGTCACCGGTGACCTGGGCAAGCTGGGCAGTGAACTGCTGTTGGAACTGCTCCATCGAGATGGTTTGGAACTGTCCAATCACACGGACTGCGGGATGCTAATCTTTGATCCGAAACAACAGGATGTCCACTGCGGCGGCTCTGGCTGCGGCTGTTGTGCCAGCGTTTTGACCGGCTTTTTGCTCCGCGGAATGAACCAGGGAAAATGGAAACGTATCCTATTTTGTCCCACTGGAGCCCTCCACTCCCCCACAGCCTCTCTCCAAGGGGAGTCCATTCCCGGCATCTGCCATGCCATCGCCATCTCCACATCAAAAGAGGGGTAAATTCCATGGAATATCTCAACGCATTTCTCTGCGGGGGCCTTTTATGTGCCATCGGCCAAATTTTCATCGATAAAACCGCCCTGACCCCCGCTAAAATTTTGGTTGGTTACGTCACATCCGGCGTTATTTTAAGCGCCCTTGGTCTCTATCAGCCCCTGGTAGACTGGGGTGGCTCCGGCGCCACCGTCCCCCTCACCGGGTTTGGCCACCTACTGGCCAAAGGCGTAAAAAAGGCCGTGGAAGAGCAGGGCGTCCTGGGCGCTTTCACCGGAGGAATTACTGCCGCAGCAGGGGGAATTACCGCTGCCATTGTATTTGGCTTTCTTGTGGCCGCACTGTGTAAATCAAAACCCAAACATTAAACTTGCCCTGGCCGGCTTCTTCCGACCAGGGCAACGTTCTATTTGGATTTGGGTAACCGGCGCACTTCCAGATAATAATGTTCTACCTCTGGATCCAGTGTCACGGTTGAAATTCCCTTGGACAGGTCAAAGCCAAAATTTTGCCGGACAATTTCAATTTGGTCGCGGGATACCAGGGTAGCCGTCTGCTGGGTACAAACCAGGTTGCTCCCCAGGCTGGTAACCAGGTCGTAGCCGTAGACTCCCTGGTTCTCTGTGTGGGCACAGGCATAATCATAGCTACCCGCCTTGGTCATTGAGGCGGTGACCACCGTACTACTTGCCGCGGGAATGGTCACTTGGGCTTCCAACCAACACACCCGATCCACAGACTGTACATCGGTGGCCAACTCCTCTAACCAGCCCGCCCCATACCGCTCCGTTCCCTGAGGAGAAAGCACCCCGTAAGCCAGCAGGTGCTCCAGGAAGGCCCGATAATAGAGTTCAAAGTCCAGCCCCGTCTCTACTTCCCCCCAAAGAATCTGCTCCTCCAACATCTGAGCAATGAGTTCCCGAAGCATGATATCCAGAGTGCTCTCATACCGCTCCACCGTCACTCCGCATCCTTCCAGAACTGGGGTGTCCTCATCACTTCCCCCGGTAACATAGCCCCCTATGGACATATTCTGGATATCCTCCCCTACCACCAGCAGGTAAAAAGGTTTTCCATAGCGGGACTCCCTCTCCTCAGGAATGGAGAAACCTTGGATCATGGTCCCGTTTTCCTGGTCAAACTTTCCACTGTGGAAACCATAGCCCAGAACAGTCGTCTTATCATAGTCCAGATCAAATGTCACGCGGATGGAGGGATTGGGGATCCCTGCTTTTTCGTCTGCCTCCGGTCCATAGGGATCGGTAAATTTATAAACGGTGACCTTCCAGTCACTGATGTCGGGAGGTTCTCCTAGGGCATTGGCACAATAACTGCCATCGGCCAAAAGGTCCCGGTAGTCCTCCCAACTCTCGGCGTAGTCTAAATTAGCACTTCCCTCTGTTTTCTCCTCCAGGGTGTCCCCCCATGCCCCCTCAAAGGATCCAGAGTAGGTCCCAATCCGAAGGGTCGTATCTAATTCTTCCCCCTCCAGCGCCAGTACCGGCTGCTGGGAGTTCAGATACCTTAGCTGTCCTGTAAAGGGGTAGAGCAAAGTGACCGTTTGATCTTCCTGCGAGGTATTGTTCAAAGTGTAGGAGTCGGTGACCAGAATATCACTGGAATACTTGTATCGTCCCCCCTCGGGGTAGTGTTCCTGGTACCACTCCAGTTTCTCTTGTCTCTCTTCCTGGGTAAGTTCCGCCCCCTCTGCGGCCTGCTCCTCATTGGAGATCCACACCGGCACCCAAGGTTCAAAGTCCAGGGTGAGTTCCCGCTTGGCAGTCAAGCTGGAGCTTTCTTCTTTCAAAGTTAGTGGCATTACAGGACCGGCATAGGACATAAAGGTTGAGGCCCCGTTCGCCCCACTCCCCGAGCCGCCCATGCTGCCTCCAAGCCGGGGCAGTACCAGCCACAGGCCAAAGAAAAGGGTTAGGCAGGCTGCTGCCGCCCACCGCCGCCAGTGCAACCGTTTCGGGGATACCGCCTGAGCAGCCTGATCAATATGTCGATCCTGAACTTGGCTCAAGATGGAAAAGAGTCGTTCACTTTCGCTGCTCATACCTTCACCCCTTCCCGCTCCAACGTCTGACGCAGACTTTGTCTCAGCCGATGCAATCGCTTCGACATCCCGTTGGCCGATCCACCAAACCGTCGGGCCAATTCCTTCACCGGCTGGCCATACCAATAGCGTAGCAGAAAAGCTGCCCGGTCCATCTCCTCCAAGGTATCCAGCCAGCAGTCAATCACCTCTGCCACAGCTTCTCCCTCCCATACCGCTTCTGCACTGGGAGCGGTGGCCACGCATTCCTCCAGTTCCAACACCAGTTCCTCTAACCCTTCCCCTCGTTTCTTGCTGCGTCGGGTCCGCCATCGGTCGATGGAGAGATTGCGAACAATCCGCAGCAAATAGGCCCGCAGAGACTGGGGTCGCTGGGGAGGCATGGTATCCCAGGCCCGGTGCCAGGTGTCATTGGTGCACTCCTCCGCATCCTGAATACTTTGTAAGATTTGATAGGACAACTTGCGACAGGTCGGACCGTATTTTTCTTCCGATGCACAAATCGCCCCCTCGTCCCGCTGCCAGTACAGCGCCACAATCGCTGCATCTTCCACCACAACTCCCTCCTTTCCTGTTTCACCTCTCTAGACGGATTTCGAAGGAAAATCTGACTTGTTTTTTTCGTTTTAGTTTATCATAGGGAGAGAAAAAAAGCCACCCGGCGGAAAATTCTGCCGGGTGACGTGATGACACTATTTTGTCTTTTTAAGGCGCGTCAACACAGAACATGGGGCGGGCCTGCTCAAATAGGTCCAGCATCCCACAGTAGTTTAGAATTTCATATTTACGCAGCCACTCTTTTTGGCTGTCGTTCAGTTGCTCCTCCTCCAAAAACTGGCCGTCTCCGGTGACAAAGCCAACCGGTGTAATGGCTGGCAACTCCTGATACATCTCCGCCAAAAATTCCATGTACCCAGTCAACTCAAGTCCCGCCACCTGTGCGGTGAGTACCCCTAAATAGTTGGGGCTAATCACCACATCCTGCTCCTCCTCAATCTCGTAATTGGCCCAGATGAAAAAGGGCACTGCATACTGCTGCATCACTTCCTGGGTGGTGCGCTGAGACAGCTTCTTTCCATATAGCTTTTCATAAAATGCGTTGGTCAGCGGAGGCTGGTGGTCCCCAAAAAAGACCACTAAGGTAGGTTCATCCGTATTTTGATAGTAAGTAATCAGCTGCTCCAACGCCAAGTCGCTCTCCCGGAGGAGCGCAAAATATTGCTCGGCAGAGGTATCCGCCCGCTTCAACTCATCCGGAAGCAAAATGGTACGCTCCAGATTATTCCATCCTTGGGCATACCCGCTGTGGTTCTGCATGGTTACATTGAAGAAAAAGCTGCTGTCTTCCTCCTGTGTGCTACGGAAGATCATCTCATAGTCCGACAAATCAGAGATATAGTGTCGAATGTACCAAGGATTTAACACATCTTCCTCATACATCTGTCGGTCAAAGGACAGGTAGTCATAGGCCAGCACCCGGTTCCAGCCCGAGGATTTATAGGGATGGAACGCCGTGGTGGAGTACCCTGCCTCCCCCGCCAGAGCCGCCAAGGAGGGCATTCCCTCCTCCACATACAACTGGTAGGCCACCGTGTGAGGCGGCTGAAACAAAGTGGAAAATCCGGTCAGGTATTCAAATTCCACGCTGGCCGTTCCTCCGCCGGTCACTGGAGAGTACATCCAACCTTTTATCGTGTTCTCCTGTAGAGAGTGGAGAAACGGGGTGGGATCCTCCGAAGGCTGGAACGTGTCGAAGATGGAAAAATCCCCAAAGGATTCGTTCATAATCACTACAACATTCACTGGGCGCAATGCCTGGGGATCCCCTGCCGTCCCTGGGTATTCCTCCATCAGTTCCAGCACCGCTTCCTCGGAATAATCCTCCGGCTCGTCCACCGAACTATAGCGAAGCGCCACAGTAAAATTCAGAAGAAACCCATTGCGCTGGGTCACCCACTGCTGGGTGAAAATACCAAGATTGGGCAGCATTTCCGTACAGAAAAATGCGTAGCTGTATGCTGCAATTGCACACCACAGCAAAACACTTTTCCAAAGCCGCACCCTCACACGCTGCTTCTGCGCCGGACACATCCACACCAAGAACAGGTAGGAGACCAGCAGGATGGATGCCTGTACGATGTACCAGTCCATGGAATAGTCAAATCCATCCGCGACATTGGCTGCCGTACGCCAGGCTGCCAGATCAGCCGGAAACAAAATGCGGCCTCGGAACCGGAGGATGTAGTGGTTGAGCAGCCCTACTGCAAACGCCAAAATAACCCCTGCCGCCGAAGCCCGGCGGTTGCGTCCCAGAATGAGACGACAGGCGAGAAACAGGATGTAATACCACACCATGTTCATCAGCACCTGCCAGGCATACAAGTCCTCAAAAACATTGTTTTCATTCAGCGTCTCTACGATCCACAGACAAACCCATGGCCCCAGCAAAAAAACCAGCCGGGACATCCACTTCCCCGGCTCTTCTTTTACCGATGACACCAGCCGGGATATGGTGTCTTTTTCAAACAGCGTTTTCATTCCAATCCTCCAACCTGCTGCCGCAGTCAAGCTTTATGGTATACCTGTCCCTTTCGCAATTGCAAGAGAATTTTACAAATCTTTAAAAAATATTTAAACTTCATTTCTCCTCTTTAGACGCAATTTCGCAGTTCAAGTTCCCAGATCCTCTCAAAAAAATATGTATATTTTATTGAATATTTCGGTTTTCCACATCTCACGCCTCCTCCCACTTATATTTCTCAAATGATTTGGTTTTTCGTTTCTCTTTCTTGTCTCTTTTACGAAAAAAGGATGGTCTCCGCTCTGGTTTTTTGAATATTTATCTATTGACTGTGAATATTGATTGGGGTATACTCATTTCAATGTCCGGGCCGGATACCCGGCATCCATTGAAAAGGAGATTTTACAATGAAAAAGTTTCTTGCTTTGGCTCTGGCCATGACCATGGCTCTGGGTCTGGCTGCATGCGGAAGCAGCAACAATTCCCAGAGTTCCGCCTCTACCGGCAGTTCTTCCTCTTCCAATTCCTCTCAGGGGGCCTCCAGTTCCTCCTCCGGCGATACCTCTTCCTCCGCCGGAAACTACGGAGAATTTACCACCGTAGCAGAGGGCAAGCTCTACATGTCCACCAACGCCGCCTTCCCTCCCTACGAGATGGTGGCTGATGGCGAAGGCTATCAGGGTACCGGCTACGAGGGCATCGACGTGGAAGTTGCTTACGCCATCGCCCAGAAGTTGGGCCTGGAACTGGTTGTGGACGACATGGACTTTAACTCCGTGGTCACCTCCGTCCAGACCGGCAAGGATGACATCGCCATGGCCGGATTGACCGTTAACCCGGAGCGTCTGGAAAACGTGGACTTCACCGACAGCTATGCCACCGGCGTACAGGTGATTATTGTCACCGAGGACTCTCCCATTGCTACTGTGGACGATTTGGCCAACGCCGAGCAGATTGGCGTACAGGAGTCCACCACCGGCTGGGCCTATTGTTCCGCAGATCCCGCTGACGGCGGCTACGGCGCCGACCATGTTACCGCCTACCCCAGCGGCGCCAACGCAGTGCAGGCCCTGATCTCCGGCAGTGTGGATGCCGTGGTCATTGACAACGAGCCTGCCAAGGCCTATGTAGAGGCCAACCCCGGACTGAAAATTCTGGACACCGAGTTTGCTGTGGAAGATTACGCCATCGCCGTTTCCAAAGAGAATCCCGCCTTGCGGGAGGCCGTCAATCTGGCACTCAACGAACTCATTGAGGATGGCACGGTACAGTCTATCATTGATAAGTATATCAACGCAAACTGAACGGAACCTGTAAACAGACAATAAAAAAAGAGGCGGCACCTGCCGCCTCTTTTCTCGCAGAGGAGATGAGAATCGCATGGGCTTTTGGGAATCCACCATGGCGGAGTATAATGCCCTGCTCGCGGAGAAGGCCGATATTCCCTGGCATTTGGACATGCTCCATGACTTTTACCAGAGTTTTATTGAGGCCGACCGCTGGCTACAGTACTTAAAGGGACTGGGAACCACCTTTGAACTGACGATCATGGCTCTAATCTTGGGCGTCATCCTGGGTGTGCTGATTGCTGTGATCCGCTCCCTCCACGACCAGCAGCGCGTGGGGACTCGACACAACCCCGTTATCGGTGTATTAAACATCCTGTGCAAAATTTATGTGACAGCTATCCGTGGTACCCCCATGATGGTTCAGCTGCTGATCATGTACTTTGTCATCTTTGCCGGGACGCGAAATTCCCTGGGCGTGGCAGCGCTGGCCTTCGGCATCAACTCCGGGGCCTACGTCTCGGAAATTGTCCGGGGCGGCATCATGTCCGTGGATGGCGGGCAGATGGAAGCCGGACGTTCCCTGGGGCTCAATTACGTCACTACCATGCGTTTTATTGTCATCCCTCAGGCAGTGAAAAATATCTTGCCTGCGCTGGGGAATGAACTGATTACCCTGTTCAAAGAGACCTCGATTGTAACGGTCATCGGCCTTGTGGATCTCACCAAGGTGGCCATGCAGATTCAGGGTAAAGTGTACCAGGCTCTTATGCCCTTCTTCGGCATTGCACTGATGTACCTGGCGGTGGTTATGATTTTAACCTGGCTGCTGGGTATTCTGGAAAGGAGGCTGCGTCAAAGTGATCGACGTTAAACACCTGTCCAAGTCCTTTGGGGACCATTTGGTTCTGCGCGATATCTCAGAACATATCTTTCCGGGTGAAAAGGTTGTCATTATCGGACCCTCCGGCTCAGGCAAGTCCACTTTTTTGCGCTGCCTCAATCTCTTGGAAATCCCCACCTCCGGGACCATCACCTTTAACGGCCAGGAGATTACCAATCCAAAGGCTAACATCGACCACCTGCGCCAGCAGATGGGCATGGTGTTCCAACACTTCAACCTCTTCCCAAACATGACCATCCGGCGAAACATCACCCTAGCCCCGGTGCGCACCAAGTTAATGGGGCAGGCCGAGGCAGATGACACCGCCACCGCCCTCCTCCGGCGGGTCGGGTTGGAGGATAAGGCTGACGCCTACCCCGGCCAACTCTCCGGTGGCCAGAAACAGCGTATCGCCATCGTCCGTGCTCTGGCTATGAAGCCCAAGGTGATGCTCTTCGACGAGCCCACCTCCGCCCTGGACCCTGAGATGGTGGGGGAAGTCCTTCAGGTCATGAAAGAACTGGCGGACGAGGGAATGACCATGGTGGTGGTGACCCATGAGATGGGATTTGCCCGTGAAGTGGGCACGCGCGTCCTCTTCATGGATGGCGGCAACATTTTGGAGCAAAACGAACCCCATGCCTTTTTCGCCAACCCGAAGGAACCGCGCACGCAGGAGTTTCTCTCCAAAGTATTATAAAACAAGAAAAAACCGCTCGGCGTGTCTTCGCCGGGCGGTTTGCTTTTTCTTTCTCTGTGCGCGGAATCTTCCATCAAATCGAAACCATTAACCTCTCGCCTCTGATCCGCCTTCCGGACCCATTTCTTGGGCAGGCGGCTCTTCCTTTCCCACCCGCTGAACCAAACCAATCACTTGGCCGGAGAGGAGTACTGTGACCAGGGAACAACTCAAACGCTCCAGGTCAATATAGGTGGCCGACAGCGCCAAAACCACCAAATCACTGATCAGGTAGGCCCACTGGATGCGAGCCCTGGTCAGTTTGGAAAGACTCATAGCCAGGGCATCGTCCCCAGAGGGAGCGCCCCCTGCCCGGACACTCAGCCCAGCCCCTACTCCAACAAATCCGGCGCCCACTATCGCCGCTAACATCGGTGCATCTGCCAACTGGGGCCACAGCGGATCAAACTGCTCAAACAGGGCATAAAACAGGGAAAAACCGCCCCCGGCTAGAATAGAGTAGCCAATAAATCCGCGCCCCAGAACCCTCCATCCCAGCAGGTAGCAGGCCCCATTCATGACCAATCCAGAGACCGCCGGGGATAACCCCATCCAGTGGTGGAGAAACAAGGTCATACCCAGTACGCCCCCTTCCGTCACACCGGACAGAGCATGCACATGATACAGCCCAAAAGCTAAAATGGCGCTGCCCAACAGGGCCAACCCACACTGCCTGGGCTTTAATCGGGAAAACAAAATAACAACTCCTTTTCTTCCGCGCCCTTCTATTTTATCCGATTTCGGACTTCTTGGCAACCCCCCCCTCTTTTTTGCCAGTAAGCGGCCCGTCCATCCCCCAAACCGGGGACAGACGGGCCGCCTATCAACTCTATGTTATTTGGTGTTATGGTTTCTTCAGCGCACCGCATCCACAAACCGGAGGAAGGCCTGTTTTCCCTGGGGCGTCCGTTTGTAGACTCCGGCGTGTTCCAATACTTGAGCAAAGACCAGTCCAGTCTCCTTTTGAACAATTTCCAGCGCGTTATCCGGGGTGAAGGTGTAGTTGTCTCGGAAGGACTCCGCCCAGGGTGCGTGTTTGGCTGTTAACTCACTGGCGCGCAAATCTTCTCCGGCCACCAGCCCCTGCGCTACCGCCGCCAACTCCTCCTTCAGCCGCGCCGGAAGTACCGCCAGTCCCATCACTTCAATCAGGCCGATGTTCTCCTTTTTGATGTGGTGGAGTTCCCCATGGGGGTGATACAATCCCAGCGGGTGTTCCTGGGTGGTTAAGTTGTTGCGCAGCACCAAATCCAGTTCAAACCGCTCCCCACGCCGCCGGGCAATGGGGGTGATGGTGTTGTGAGGTACCCCTTCCGTCTGGGCGTAAATCACCGCCGCCTCGTCGGTATATCCCCTCCAGGCGGTCAAAATCCGGTCCGCTAACTCCACCAGCCGCTGGGGATCCTGGGCAGAAATGCGCAGCACCGACATGGGCCACTTCACAATGCCCGCCTCCACATCGGAAAAGCCAGGGAACGTCACAGGTGTCTCCACCGGTGCCTTCTCCATGGCAAAGGTGTACCGGCCGCCCTGGAAGTGGTCGTGGGCCAGAATGGACCCTCCCACGATGGGCAGATCGGCGTTGGAACCCACAAAGTAGTGTGGGAACTGGCTCACAAAGTCCAGCAGCTTACCAAAGCACGCCCGGTCAATCTTCATGGGGGTATGCTCCCGGTTAAAGCAGATACAGTGCTCGTTGTAATAGACATAGGGGGAGTACTGCAAAAACCAGGGAGAGCCGTTGATGGTGATGGGGACAACGCGGTGGTTCTGCCGGGCCGGGTGGTTCACTCGGCCTGCATACCCCTCGTTTTCCACACACAGCAGACACCGGGGATAGTTGGAGGCAGGCAGATTCCGGGCCGCTGCAATGGCTTTGGGGTCCTTCTCCGGCTTGGAGAGGTTAATGGTGATGTCCAGTTCCCCATATTCCGTCTCCGCCTTCCACTGCATGTCCTTGGCAATTCGATCCCGGCGGATATAGTTGGTATCCTGGCTGAAGCGGTAATACCAGTTTGTGGCCTGCACCGGGTCCGTCTTGGCCAAGGAGCAGAATTTCTCCACCACCTGGGCGGGCCGGGGGGTGAGCCGCCCCATCAGTTCCGTGTCAAATAGGTCCCGGTAAACCACCGAGTTCTCCGTCAGCACGCCCCGGGCATAGGCGTCATCCAGCAGCTGATCCAGGATCGGCGCCAACGACAGTTCGCCCCATTCCTGGCCGGGGTCGGTATAGCTATCCAGCTTCAGCACATCCAAAATGGTATTGATGGCCCAGGTGTACTCGCACGCTTCAATCAGTCCCGTGCGCAGCGCATAAGTTGCCAGCTTGGAAACAGCGGCGTCAATCATGTCTCTCCCCTCCATGCTCTTTTTCCTTTTTAATCCGCAAAGCCGTTGGGGTGCGCCTTATGCCAGGCCCAGGCAGTGGCGACAATGGTCTCCAGATCGGCGTATTCCGGCTTCCAGCCCAACACAGTCTTTGCCTTCTCCGAGGAGGCCACCAGCTGGGCCGGGTCCCCTGCCCGGCGGGGGCAAATTTCAGCGGGGATGGGGTGGCCGGTAACCTTTCGTGCCACTTCAATGACCTCTTTCACCGTAAAGCCAACCCCATTGCCCAGGTTGAATACATCGCTGTTTCCGCCCTTTAACAGGTAGTCCAGTGCCAGGATGTGGGCCTGAGCCAGGTCGTTAACGTGAATGTAATCCCGCACGCAGGTCCCGTCATGGGTGGGATAGTCCTCCCCAAAAATGGAGATTTTCTCCCGCTTTCCTCCGGGAACCTGGAGGATCAGGGGAATGAGATGGGTCTCCGGATTATGGGCCTCCCCAATGGCTCCAGAGGGATGGGCTCCGCAGGCGTTGAAGTACCGCAGAGCCACATACCGCAACCCATGGGCCCGGCCGGTCCAGTTCATCATCTTCTCCATGGCCAGCTTGGTCTCCCCATAGCAGTTGGTGGGAACGGTCTGGTCGGTCTCCAAGATGGGGACCCGCTCCGGCTCTCCGTAGGTGGCAGCTGTGGAGGAGAAGACAATCTTATCCACCCCATGAGCCACCATAGATTGCAGCAGCACACAGGTGCCGCACAGGTTGTTGTCGTAGTATTTCAGCGGATTGCTCATGGATTCCCCTACCTGGGAGGAGGCGGCAAAGTGAATGACCCCTTCAATCTTCTCCTCTTCAAACAGACGGTCCATAGCGGCCCGATCGCGAATGTCTGCCTGATAGAAGCGGGCCTTGGGATGAACTGCCTCCCGGAATCCGGTGAGCAGGTTGTCCGCCACCACGACCTCCCGGCCGGCAGCAATCAGTTCATATACCGTATGGGAGCCGATATACCCGGCCCCACCCAATACCAAAATCGCCATCTTCGCTTTCCTTCCTTTCCTCGTTTAAGCCAGTACCACACAGCCGCCCTGCGGCCGGATGTGGAGAATGTGGCATTTTCCCGGACCTAAAACTGCTTCCATCCCCGTCTTGAAGCGCTCTAACCTTTCATTGGGGACAAAGGCCTGGATGGTCCCGGCAAATCCGCCGCCGTGGACCCGGATGGCCCCCGTTCCTTCCAACAGTTCCCGCCCAATGGCCAGCGCCACTGGAATGGCCTGCTGGTGCGGGTCAGCCACCGACCAGGTATTTTGCAGATGGACGGCCGAAGAGATTCCAGAGGCATTCACCAAATCCAGGAAGCGGGCAAAGTCCCCCGCCTCCAGCGCCGCAGCCTCTTCCATCGCCCGGTGGTCATCCTCATAGTAGTGCAGCGCCCGCAGCACTGCCCGGTCCCCACACCGTACGCGCAGCGAAGGGATTGCCGAGCGGAACTCTACCTCCGGCACCTCCCGCAAAAACTGTTTGCCGAAGTGGGCCGCCACCGCCCCCATCTCCCGGGTGATATCCGCATAGTCATCGGTGAGATCCGCGTGGCAGGACCCGGTGTCTACAATACAAAGGGCGTGTCCCGACTGGGTAAAGTCATACTCCACCTTTCGCACCACCGGCGCTGTGGGGTCAGCAAAGTCAATGGCCACCGCTCCCCCCACCGAGGACCCCATCTGATCCATCAATCCACAGGGTTTTCCAAAATATACATTTTCCGCGTACTGCCCAATTTTCGCAATTTGGATGGGGGTAAGTCCGCCGTCACAGAAATAGAAATTGAGAATGTTCCCTACCAGTACCTCATAAGCCGCCGAAGAGGACAGCCCCGAACCAGAGAGTACGCTGGAGGTCACATAGGCATCAAAGCCGCCCACTGAGTATCCCAGTTCCTGCACCTTTGCCGCCACCCCTCGCACCAGGGCCGCCGAGGTGTTGCGCTCCTCCGGCCGGGGCAGCAGCTGCTCCAACTCCACCTCCAGCTTGGGATAGCCCTCCGACACAATTCGGATCACCTTTTGGCCGTTGGGTGCAGCACAGGAGAGCATATCCAAATCTACACTCCCGCACAGGACATGGCCGTGCTGGTGGTCGGTGTGATTGCCTCCAATCTCGGTACGGCCCGGCCCGCTAAACAGCGCCGCCTGCTCCTCCCCACTCCCGGGAAACTGTTCCTGAAATGCCTCTATGGTATGCAGCGCCCGGGCCCGGGCAGCCGCAAGGCTGCTGTCCGTCCCGTCCAGTGCATACAGCCCTGCCAGGTTCCCGTCGCATGTGCCCGCTGCCAGTGCCCGCCGCAGTTGCTCACAACTACTCATCTCTTGTCACCTCATCCCTTCTTGTTCGCCCTCAGTATATTTAATTTTTAGTAAAAATTCAACCATTCCAATTCACTTTTTTCATTTTTGGCGCTGTACACAAAAAGCCACCGGCTTTTCTGTCCATTTTCACCGCTCTCCCACTGCACCGCTGCTGCTTCGTACCACCAAGGAGGGAGGAACCACTACCTTGAGTGGCAGTGTACGCACCGGCTCTCGACCTGCCAGCCGGACGCGCTCTCCCAGCAGGCGCAGTGCAGTTCGGGCCATCTCCTCCACATGGGTGGAAACCGACGTCAGCGGCGGCTCCACCAGAGCAGAGCGAGGGGTATCATTGAAAGATACCACCGACACCGCTTCCGGTACCGACAGTCCCGCTTCCCCCAGAGCCCGCAGCGCACCGATGGCCCCCTCCTCGTTGGCACACAAAAAGGCGGTGGGAGGTATAGCTCCGGTGGACAGGAAAGTACCCACGGCCTGAGCGGTCGCCTCTGCCTCCATGGGGCACTCCAGCAGGAGTTCTTCCTCCAGCAGTCCCCACTCCTGCATCCGCCGGGTGAAGCATTGCCGGCGCACCTCCAGCGCTCGCTGTCGCCGGTCGTCCAATTTATAGGACGGGCCAATAAATCCAATGCGCCGGTGGCCCAATCCCATCAAATGTTCCAGCGCCAGGGAGATCCCCAATTCATATCCCAGCACCACCGAGTCAAACCGGGTTTCAAAGGGAGAGGAATCCAGAAAAACCACATTGGGACTCAATTCCGCCAACGCCTCAATCTGCGGTGGGCTAAATACCCCGATGGCAACAATCCCATCCAGTCCCTCCCCAGTGGGAGCCCGAAACCCTTCTCCCCGGCTCTCCAGAGGGATGCAGGTGTACTTTTTGTCCAAACACCCCTGCCGCACAAAACCACTGAGGTAGAGATAATAGGGGTCATCCAACTGCTGGGCCGGGGTGAGCATCTCCGCCACCCCTACGCGCAAAATCCCCTTGGGTGTCCGCCCACGCCGGCTGCGGGTGGCGCTGTAATTCAGCCGTCCCGCCTCCTCCAACACCTTTCGCCGCGCCTCGGGCGTCACCGAAAGGGAGGGATCCCCGCTTAGAATGCGGGAGATGGTAGCTGGAGCATATCCCGTTCGCTCCGCCAGTTCCTTTAACGTTGCCACTGGTACTCCTCCATAATTTTACTGAAAATAGAGTACCACAGTCCTCCCGTTTCTGCAAGGGAAACGGACAACTTTTCGTTGCATTTTCCTGCCTATCTGCTACACTAAAGGAGATATCGATTGTTTCCAAAGGAGGTCTTTTTTATGCAGCCGAACCGTCAACCTTTTGGTGTGACCGCAGCGGGGGAAGCGGTGGATCTGATCACCTTGGACAACGGGCAGTTGTCTTGTCAGATTCTCACATTTGGGGCCACCCTGCGCTCCCTCCTGGTTCCCGACCGCTCCGGACAAGCCACCGACGTGGTTTTGGGCTACGACACACTGTCAGAATATGAGACCCAGGACGGCTATCTGGGTGCTGTGGTGGGGCGATTTGCCAATCGAATTTCCGGTGGAACGTTCTCCCTCCATGAAACCACCTATACCCTGGCCTGTAACAACGGCCCCAACCATCTCCATGGCGGGCGGATTGGCTTTTCTCACCGGGTTTGGACGGTGCTGGACCTCACCGACACCCGAGTTGTCCTCTCCCTGGACAGCCCAGATGGGGAGGAGGGTTACCCCGGCCATCTCACCGCTACCGTGACCTATCAGCTGGAGGGACCTGCTCTGGTACTGCACTACCGTGCCCTGTGTGACCAGGATACCCCTTGCAATCTCACCAATCACACCTACTTTAATCTCTCCGGCCACGGCTCCGGCCCGGTGTTGACCCAGCAGGTGACTCTTTTTGCCCAACACTATACCCCCACCGATGCTAACAGCATTCCCACCGGCGTTGTGGCACCGGTAGAAGATACCCCCATGGATTTGCGCCAACCCACCCCCATCGGAGCCCACATAGACGACTCCTTCCCCCAGCTGGTCTTGGGACGGGGCTATGACCACAACTATGTTGTGGATGGACAGGCCGGCACCCTTCGCCCTGCCGCTCGCGTCTACTCCCCCCAAACGGGCATCACGCTGACGGTGGACACCACCTCTCCCGGCGTGCAGTTCTATACCGCCAACTATCTGAATCAGGGCCGTGCCGGGAAAGGCGGAGCCTGCTACGGACCCCGACATGCATTTTGCCTGGAGACCCAATTTTTCCCCGACTCCCCCAATCAGCATGCTTTCCCCTCCTGTCTGCTCCATCCAGGGGTACCTCGCCAGGACGTGACTCGTTTTTCCTTCCAGGTCCAATAGGCCGCTCTTCCACCTTCCTGCCCCAGGGAACCACCCGTTCCCACCAAAACTGAGGTGAGGTTTTCCTGCCTGGACAGATGGAAACCGGGCCAACCGCTCTTCCTGCTCCCTGCCACATGGGTGGGACAGTATGGATAGCATAAAACACCTTCAGGACGTCTCGTTCCACGTCCTGGAGGTGTTTTTTCATGGGAAGTCTTTTCGGTTTTCTCCAGCGTCTTTCCCGCTGTCTCCGGGAGAGGCCCCTTTCGTTCTCCCCTGTCCTGTTCTAAGACAGGCGGCACCGGAAATCCTGATAGTCAAAAGCGCGCACCAGCGTCTCTTTCCCATTCCGATCCCGCCAAACAATGGAGGGCAATCCCATTCCATTAAAGGTGTTTGTCTTTACCATGGTGTAAAGGGCCATGTCTTCAAAGACCAGCCGTGTACCCTCTTGCAGTGGGGTATCAAAGGAGTAGTCCCCGATGACGTCTCCGGCCAGACAGGTTGGGCCGGCCAAACGGTAGGAATGGGTTTTCTCCCCCCACGCCCCCGCTCCCTGGAGGGGAGGACGGTAGGGCATCTCCAGTACATCCGGCATGTGGCAGGCCGCAGAAGTGTCCAGGATGGCGATCTCCATGTCGTTGTGCACCACTTCCAGCACCGAAGTGACCAAAAACCCTGCGTTGAGCACCACCGCCTCGCCTGGTTCCAGATAGACCTCCACTCCGTAGCGTTCCTTTAGGCCGCGGATCAGGGCAATGAGCCGCTCGATCTGGTAACCGGGGCGGGTGATGTGGTGTCCACCCCCCAGGTTTAACCATTTGATCTGCCGCAAGTAAGGTCCAAACTTCTCTTCCACCGCTTGGAGGGTGGTCTCCAATGCATCGGCGTCCTGCTCGCACAAAGTGTGGAAATGTAGTCCGTCCAACAAAGGCATCTGTTCCGGCCGAAAATTGGCCCAGGTGGTTCCCAGCCGGGAACCGGGTGCACAGGGGTCGTAGATGGCATGTCCCTCCTGGGTCGAACACTGGGGGTTGATGCGAAGACCCACGCTCTTCCCTCTTGCCCGGGCGCGGCGGGCAAATTTTTCCACTTGGGCCGGGGAATTAAATACCAGGTGGTCGGCATAGTCCAGCAGCTGCTCGAACTCGTCGGGACGGTACGCGGGCGAGAAGACATGGGTCTCTCCCCCAAAGGACTCCTTTCCCAGCCGGGCCTCGTAAAGGCCGCTGGCGGTGGTCCCAGCCAAATAGCGGCGCAGCAGCGGATAGCAGTAGAACATGGAGAAGGCCTTTTGCGCCAAGAGGATTTTGCACCCGGCCTGGCGCTGTACCTGGGCGAGTTGTTCCAAATTGGCCGTCAGCCGGCTCTCATCCACCACAAAATAAGGGGTTGGAAACTCCGCCATGGCCTTAGTCCACCAAAACGGGGTTGTCGTCGATCTGCCAGGGCAGCCCCCACTGGTTCAGGGCCTCCATGTAGGGATCGGGATCAAATTCCTCCACGGTGTACACCCCCGGCTTGTTCCACTTGCCGGTGAGCAGCATCATGGCTCCAATCATAGCGGGCACCCCGGTGGTGTAGCTGATGGCCTGGGACCCCACTTCCCGGTAACAGGCCTGATGGTCACAGACGTTATAGAGGTAGGCCTTCTTTTCCACACCGTCTTTCTTCCCGGTGAAGATGCAGCCGATGTTGGTTTTCCCCACTGTGCGGGGGCCCAGAGAGGCCGGGTCCGGCAGCAGTGCCTTTAAAAACTGGATGGGCACAATGGAATGCCCCTCATACTCCACAGGGGTGGTAGACAGCATCCCTACATTTTCCAAACACTTCATGTGGGTGAGGTAACTCTGACCAAAGGTCATGAAGAAGCGGATGCGCTTTACCCCCGGAATATTTTTCGCCAGAGACTCGATCTCCTCATGGTGCAGCAGGTACATATCCTTCTCCCCCACCTGGTCGAAGTGGTACTCCCGCTTAATGGACATAGCCGGCACCTCTACCCAGTGGCCGTTTTCCCAATAGGAACCGGGAGCGGACACTTCTCGGAGATTGATTTCGGGGTTAAAGTTGGTGGCAAAGGGATAACCGTGGTCCCCGCCATTGCAGTCTAAAATGTCAATGGTGTCGATTTGGTCAAACAGGTGCTTTTGCGCATAGGCACAGTAGGCCTGGGTGACGCCGGGGTCGAAACCGGAGCCCAAGAGGGCGGTGAGTCCGGCCTGTTTAAATTTCTCCTGGTAGGCCCACTGCCAGGAGTAATCAAAGTAGGCGGAAAATCCCTCTTCCCGGCAGCGCTTCTCGTAGACTGCGCGCCAAGCCGGGTCGTCGATGTCCTCGGGCTCATAGTTGGCGGTATCCATATAGTTGACACCGCAGGCAAGACACGCATCCATGATGGTAAGATCCTGATAGGGCAGGGCGATATTCATCACCAGGTCTGGCTGCACCTTCTGAATCAGGGCAATGACTTGGTTGACGTCGTCCGCATCCACTTGCTCGGTGGTAATTTTCGTGCGCGTTTTCCCCTCCAACTGCGCTTTCAGTGCATCACATTTGGACTTGGTGCGGCTGGCAATGCAGATTTCCTCAAAGACCGCGCTGTTTTGGCAACACTTGTGGATGGCAACGCCAGCCACCCCTCCGCAGCCGATAATCAATGCTTTTCCCACAATTTTCTCCTCCTAAAATGGTTTCTAATTCTTATCTCATTCAGAAAATATTCTCAAGTCTATGGTTTACGGTTTTATCTCCGGCAGGGCCAGCAGCATTTCCCGGACCACCTTGGCCGCTACCGCATTAGAGACGCCGCTGGGGTCATAGTGGGGACTTAACTCATTGACGTCGCAGCCCACCACCCGACAGTGGGAACACATCCACGTCACCCCTCGGCGCAGTTCTTCAAAAGAGATTCCTCCCGGCTCCGGCGTTCCTGTCCCGGGGAACACAGACGGGTCCAGAACATCCAAATCCACCGTCACATATACCGGCACGTCTCCCAATGCGGCCACCCGCTCCTCCAGGCCCGCCAAATCAAAGGGGTGGCAGGTCACATGCTCCCTGCCCCATTGCCACTCCTCCCGGTCGCCGGATCGAATCCCAAACTGGAAAATCCGTCCGTCTCCCGTCAATTCCCAGCACCGGCGCAGCACACAGGCGTGGGACAGCTGGACCCCCAGATAGTCCTCCCGGAGATCGGCATGGGCATCCAGATGGAGAATCCGAACCTCTGGATACCGGGCAAAGACCGCCCGAAATGCCCCCAGTGTCACCAGATGTTCTCCCCCCAGGAGGAAGGGCCGCTTTCCCGCCTCCATAATCGCCGCTGCCCGCGCTTCAATGGCTGCCAGTACCCCTGTCGTCTCCCCCAGGGGCAGTTCCAGGTCCCCGCTATCCAGCACTCTACAGTCGGTGAGATCCCGATCCTGGTAAGGGCTGTAGGTCTCCAAGCCGTAGGACTCCCGCCGCAGCGCACTGGGGCCGAAGCGGGTGCCGGGACGGTTGGAGGTAGTGGAATCAAACGGAGCGCCAAACAGCACCGTGTGGGCCTGCTCCCAGGGCGTATCACAGGCCATATAGACATCAATCTGCGGCTTCAACATGTTTCAACAACTCCTCCACATAAGCTGGAATATAGAAGGCACCCTTGTGCAGGGTGGTGGTATAGTACCGGCACGCCAGCCCCAGTCGATTCCACCGCACCTCATCCAGATCCCGCAGAGGATGGTAGGTCTTGCTGGCAAATCCAAAAAGCCAGTGCCCCGACGGATAGGTGGGGATGTGCGCCTGGTAGACTTTGGCGATGGGGAACGTCTCCACAATCCGCTTATGGGCCCGCTGGCAGGCCCGGGCATCCTCAGCGTAGAAGGGGCTCTCATGCTGGTTGACCATAATCCCGTCTTTCCGCAGTGCCTTGGAACAATTGCCGTAAAATTCCCGAGTAAAGAGTCCCTCTCCCGGCCCGAATGGGTCGGTGGAGTCCACAATGATCAGGTCATAGCAGTCCACCTTCCGCCGGATAAACTTCAGTCCATCCTCATAGTAGATGGTCACCCGAGGGTCATCCAGCGAGCAGGCTGTCTGAGGCAAATACTGCCTGCACACCTCCACCACCTGGGGGTCAATTTCCACCATATCAATCCGTTCAATTTCCTGGTAACGGCACAGTTCCCGGATGACTCCTCCGTCCCCGGCACCAATCACCAGCACATCCCGCACCCGGGGATGGACTGCCATGGGCACATGGGTAATCATCTCATGGTAAATGAATTCATCCTTTTCCGTGAGCATCATGTAGCCGTCCAGAGTAAGAAAACGGCCAAATTCCGGGGAATGAAATACGTCGATGCGCTGAAACTCACTCTGCGCGCTGTACAGCTGCCGGTCCACCCGGATGGACAACTTCACATCGGGAGAATGGGCCTCTGAAAACCACAAATCCATATCCGTTAACCCTCCCCTTTCAGAACGTTTAAATGGAGCAAATCGGGATCTTCCGTTCCAGTCATGGAACACCCCTTCTCCTTGGCATAGTGGATATATTCCAGGATGGGACCGGTAATCCGCTCTCCCGGCGCTAAAATTGGGATACCAGGCGGGTAACACATGACAAACTCGCTGCACACCCGTCCCTCCGTCCGGTCAATGGGTAAGGACTCCTTTGGGGCATAAAAGGCATCCTGGGGCGACACCGCCACTTGGGGGTCGATATACTCCTGCTGCATCAGTTCCGCCCCTTGCTTTCCAAACCGGCGGCGCACCTCACTCAGCGCACTCACCAGCCGCTCCAGTTCCCGGGGCCGATCCCCGATGGAAAGATAGGCCAGAATATTTCCCAGATCTCCAAATTCAATCTGGATGTCGTACTCATCCCGGAGCAGGTCGTACACCTCGATCCCTGCCAATCCCACCGCAAGGGTATTCACCGACAGCTTGGTCACGTCAAAGTCGTACACACTGTCCCCGTTTATCATCTCCCGGGCAAAGGCATAGTAGCCGCCAATGGCGTTGATCTCCTGCCGGGCATAGCGGGCCATCTCAATCACCCGACCAAATTCCTCTCGCCCCCGCAGTGCCAGATTCCGCCGGGCAATATCCAAACTGCTCAGCAACAAATAAGAGGCACTGGTGGTCTGGGTTAAGTTGATCATCTGCCGCACATGGCCCGGGGATACCCCCGGCCCCGCCAGCAGCAGACTGCTCTGGGTCAAACTGCCCCCCGACTTGTGCATGGACACCGCCGCCAAATCTGCCCCGGCTTCCATAGCCGACACCGGCAAGTCTGGGTGGAAGTAAAAATGTGTCCCGTGGGCCTCATCTGCCAGACACAGCATCCCGTTGGCGTGGGCCATTTGGACAATGGCGCGCAGATCGGAGCAAATACCGTAATAGGTGGGATTATTGACTAAAATGGCCTTTGCCTCCGGATGCTCCCGAATGGCCCGCTCCACCTCCGAGCGCTTCATGCCCAGCGGAATGCCCAGCTTTGGATCGCACTCCGGGTTTACATAAACCGGAATCGCACCACACAGCACCAGCGCCCCCATAACGCTGCGGTGTACGTTTCTTGGCAGGATGATTTTATCCCCCCGCTGTACCACCGACAACACCATACTCTGCACCGCACTGGTGGTACCTCCCACCATTAAAAAGGCGTGCGCCGCGCCAAATGCCTGGGCCGCCAACTCCTCCGCCTGGCGGATAACGGAGACGGGATGACACAGGTTGTCCAGCGGCTTCATGGAGTTGACATCCATCCCAACGCAGGCCTCCCCCAGCAGCCGGGCCAACTCCGGGTTTCCTCGTCCCCGCTTGTGCCCCGGCACGTCAAAGGGAACTACCCGCATGGCGCGAAATTCTTCCAGGGCCTCGTAGATGGGCGCTCTGGTCTGATCCATCTTCTTCTGCCCCCTTAGTAGATATTCCGTCCGCTGAAAATTTCGATCATCTCTCGGCGCAGGTTACTCATAATCTCCAGCCGGGTCTGCGGCGGTAATTCATATACGTCTGTCTTAAACAAGTAGTTTTGCAAGTCAATTTCCTTGACCATCATCTTGGTGTGAAACAAATTGGCACCGTATACATTCACATCCACCGCGTCATACCGGCGGAGGATTGCCGGATCAATGTAGTCCTGAATCGAGGTTACTTTGTGGTCCATAAATACCTTCACCCCGTCCACATTCCGGGTAAAGCCCCGCACGCGATAATCCATGGTGATAATATCCGAATCAAAGGAGCCAATGAGGTAGTCCAGGGTGGACAGCGGGGTAATTTCTCCACAGGTGGCCACGTCGATATCCACCCGGAAGGTGGCCAGGCTGGTCTCCGGGTGATACTCCGGATATGTGTGGACGGTGACATGGCTCTTATCCAAATGGGCCAGCTGCGTCCTTCCCGCCGGAACCATGGAGCCCTCTGCAATCAAAATGGTCACCGAAGCCCCCTGCGGTTCGTAATCCTGCTTGGCGATGTTTAGCACGCGGGCGCCAATCATATCGGTGAGGGTGGTCAGGATGCTGGTCAATCGCTCGGAATTATACTGCTCATCGATGTAGGCGATATAGTCCCGCTGTTCCCGAGCCGTCTTTGCATAGCAGACGTCGTAGATATTAAAACTCAGCGCTTTGGTCAGGTTATTAAACCCGTATAATTTTAACTTATCCCCCATAGTGCTCTTCCCCCGCATTCTGCCCGGCTCACTCCAGGGCACAAATTGGCTGCCGCCATAAAAAAACAGGTAATGTGTCCACACACATTACCTGTAATCGAAAAACGTGAGTCCGATAAGAGAAGAAGACCCGGCCGAAATCGTTCCACTTCCTCAGAATTTACCAAATCCCGTGGAGATTGTTTCCGGAATAAAAGTCAGCTCAGTGCTGTTTCTTTTTGATACCGCTTCTTACAGAGTCGTATCGCAAATACTTACTTTTCCTACTCTTATTGACCGTTTTACAAGTTGATGCGTGTTTCAATGCTGGAAATTCCAACCAACTTATAAAATTGAGCTTTTAACTCAATCAATAATGGCAACATCTCAGTTGCCTTCGGCAGTTGACCCGGCTGTCCGTATGGCCTTAACCCGCTCAAACGGGTGGTCAGAAGAAATATTTGCATGGATACTCTGTAAAAAACTCATATCACATGACAGGCGTAAGTATACGAGAAAACCGCCCCTTTGTCAAGACTCCCGCCGGATTTTTCTCCAGCGTTCCTTCTCCTCACTTCACCTGATTCTGCTGGGAAGATATCGCCTTTCCCCCCACCTGTGGCAACTGTTTTATCCCTAAATAACAGTAAAACATAGCTCAAAGGTGAACACTGCGGCGTGTCAAAAAATAGATAGAATTGTTTTAGAACCGCCCCGGTGGGAACAGGTTCGTCCATGACCTGTTCCATCTCCGGAATGGGTTTGAGATTGAAATGAATTTCGATAGATATGTCCAGAAAATTGAAATACTGCCCCAAAATCGAAAATTTCCACGATTTCGGAACGGTATGGTATAATGAAAACCACATAGAAAGGGAGTGGCGAACCAATAAAAGGCCGTGTTTCCTTGCTAGAACGCTTGAAAGATTTACAGTTTGGAAAAGACTTGAAGCTGGAAAACCGGCGAAAAAGACCGGCATTTCAAAATCTGCTTAGCCAGTTATGAAAATGAAGAAAACGGAAATAGGGAGATCAATTACGGCAAATTTATCACACTGGCAGGCTTTTATCAGGTGTCCATTTCCTATCTGTTTTGCCGGACAGAGAACCGGGAGTCGATCAACACCCCGCTGTCCGAATTGTATTTGACCAATGAAACCGTGTTGTTTCTGAAAAGTGGACGGATCAATACTTGATGGTTGTGCGAGATGATGTCCCACAAAAAATTTGCGGAACGGATCGTTAACGCAGAAACCTATGTGAATGGGACGGCTGCCACGCAGTTCCATGACATCAATCGTGTGCTGGCCGCTGCCCGAGCAATGATATTGGAAAAGCGTCCCGAAACTGCCGCAGACCCTTCTCTGAAAATTCTGAAAGTCGGTCAGATAGCCAAAGAAGATTTTTTCTGCCATGTGATACACAAAACACGGGACACTATCCTCCACGACATACGCAAAGCCCATGAGAATGACATGGGGAGTGCGCCGGATACACCCCCACCGATGAACGAATAGAGAAAGTCAGGAAGGCCTTGCAATCCACTGGCGATAGGGTGCAACAATTTCTGGAAACCTTCTGCAAAGCGTTCCAGCTAAAATGTAAGTGGCTCACAGACAAGGAAAGAACGACCCTGAAAAACGGTTCACAAGATCGCCGCTGATTAAAAACTCTGGGATCAACTTCCGACGCAGAGGGTGGAAGGAACTAATATAATGCTCATGTCAAAGGAGAAATTTATTATGCGCAATGAAAATGAAGTACTTGATATTATCATAAATACAGCAAAATCAGATGATAGGGTTTTTGCCGTATACTTAAAAGGTTCAAGAGCAAATCCAAATGTTCCGAAAGACATTTACCAAGATTTTGATGTTATGTATGTTGTACAAGAAACAGAAAGTTTTATACAAGACACAAGTTGGCTGGAAAAATTCGGAAAAATTATTTTAAAACAAGAGCAAAATGATGAGTTTGGATACGGCGAACGGTTTGGCATAAAAAACAAATATGATGAAAGCTATTCTTGGCTATTATTGTTTGAAGATGGAAACCGTATCGACATAGGAGTTGAACTCCTGAAAGTAATGCAAGAAGGGCGCAATAGAAACAAACTCTTTGTTCCTCTTTTAGATAAAATAGGATGTTTGCCTCAACTGCCCCCACCAACGGATGAAGATTTTTATATAAAAAAACCTTCTGCTGCAAAGTTCCACGGCTGTTGCAATGAATTTTACTGGTGTCTATGTGATGTAGCAAAAGGTATTGTAAGAGATGAACTGCCTTTTGCTATGACTACCTATAATACTCTTGTTCGGGATATGCTAGAGACAATGCTAGATTGGTATATAGGAACCTATACCAATTACTCTGTATCCAGTGGAAAATTGCACAAATATCTGAAAAAATACTTACCAGCAGACTTTTATGAAGAATATGTTAAAATAAAAATAATCAACCCCGGAAAGCCTGATTTTACAGGGCTTCCGGGGTTGTGTGTTACTAATGTGGTTCTATGAAGGGTTCCTTGAACTTCCTGTGTTGAACTTTTTTCAGTTTTTTATGAGTTCCACAGTGGCCTTCAGTTCTTCAAGGGTTTTGTGATTATAGACCCGGTTTCCCGTGTCCTTGGACACATGACCCATGAGAAGATCACAGCATTTTTGATTTGCCCCGGCCCGATCAAGGCGGCTTCTGAAGGTGTGGCGGCACTCATGCGGGGTGTGATCCATTTCCCAAGCCTTCATGAAGTCAGACCAAAACAGGCGGTATTGGGATTGGGAACATTGCTTTCCGTTGTAGCCGAAAAGATAGGTTCCCGGTTCATCCATGCGCCGTTCAATGAAGGGCCTGATCTTGGGATGGATGGGAACAACCCGGCCCTTACCGGCTTTGGTTTTGGTGCCGCCTTTCATCACCCCGGCCTGAAGGTCAATATCTGTTTTCTTCAGGGCAAGAAGTTCACTGATACGCCAACCGGAATATAGGAACACAAGAACGGAATCAACCCATTCTTCCGCCTGATGTTCCCAAACCTTCTTCACTTCATCATCCGTGAACGGTTCCTTCTGTGTGGGCGGCACGGGATCAGAAGTGAGAAGTTCAGAATAACACCGGCTGATCACATCCAGTTCCAAAGCGAACCGGTCAAGATGGCCCCAAAGGTTCTTGATGGCGGCTTGGGTGGAATAGGATTTCCCACAGGTATCAATGGTTTCTTGCATTTGATAAGCCTTGATGGTTTTATATGGGCGCTTGGCGTGGGGTTCACAGTATTTGTAGGCTGAACAGAGGGAAGCCCGGTTGGAAGATCCCAGCTTTGGGGCCTTCTTCTCTTTCCATAGATCAAAAAGCTGTTGAAGTGTCATTTTGACCTTATCCACATCCCACGGATCACGGTTATATTCAGCAAGCATAATGTTGCCTTCTTCCCGTGTGGCCGTATAGCCGATGATCTCAAATATAGGTTGGCCGTTATCCTTCCAACCTATGGTTTTCTTCACGATGAATGGTTTGCGCCGGTTGCCTGATAACTTGGCAACTGTACCATATCCATTAGGGTTGCGAATGGTAATCACCTGTCCTTTCTTGAAAATGGGTAGACTTTTTCAAGGGCAAGTGATAGAATGATTCTTGGTAGGGTATCATTCAGGGCTTGCCCTATGGTATCTTCAAACCGCTTCGGTGTTCCAGCACCGGGGCGGTTCTTTTTTTTACTTTTCACTTTGATACAAGGCGAATTCAACAGACTGTTTAATACTCAACCGGAACCGATCAAATTCTTCTGAAGTGAAGATATATTTCTTCCCATCAGATAAGGAATGAATTTCAATGGTGACTTCATCCGGTATTTGAACTTCTCCATTTTCTTCAGATTCTGTATGCCATTCTGTCACTTCGTGCTTTACAGAATATCCAAGAGATGAAAGGTAATCTTCAAACCCCGTGAGTTCATCCCAACCAAGGAATTGTGAAACCGATACCCCTAATGCCTGTGCTATCTGATCAATAAAAAATGCAGAAGGGGCAGATTTTCCTTTTTCCCAGTAATTCAATCTGGTTGGTGATATATCCAGTGCTTCAGCTAATTCCTTTTGATTCATTCCTTTGGCTTTTCTCATTTCAATAATTCGATTGCCAAGATCAGCCTTGTATTTCTGATCGTGCTTTTCACCGGTAGGCAAGTCCATCACCCCTTTCAAGTCCGGTGTGTCTTTTAGGACATCCCAATAGTAACACGGAAAACATTAACAGTCAATAGCGAAATTAAAAATAATCTAATTTTCTTCACAAAACCTATTGCAAAATTAGAATTATTGTGCTATCATGCGATTAGAAAATTTCTAATTGTAAGGAGTTGAGCTAATGAAAATCAGCAAAGCAAAACTTGAATTGGTAATGGCAGAAAAGTCCGTTACTGTTTCTGATCTTGCCAACAAAACCGGTATTTCTAAAGTTGGCGTAAGCCGAATTAAGAACGGCTTGCAGAACGCCCGCCCCGCTACCATCGGCAAGATTGCCAAGGCCCTGAATGTACCTGTTGAAAACCTGATTGAAGAATAAGAAAGGATGTACTGACCATGATGAACGAATTTACCCTGAAAGCCGATTTTGGCATGACCGCCACTGATAATGGTTTCAAACTGTTTGGGATCAACGCCGGTGATGTGATCGCTTTTGAATCCTGTAAGGATGTTCCCGCCAATGGTTCCCTTGTGGCCGTTTCCGTTGACAATGGCCCCACTACCCTGAAGCGTATTTCCTATTATGGTGACGGTATGGATTGTTACCTTGAAGGCGGTTCCGGTAAGATTGCCCCTATTTTTATCAGCGCCGCAGAAAGTAACCGCATGAAGATCATTGGTGTGGCCGTCAGCGTGATCCACAGCCTGACCCCTGATGCTGAAAAGGGGGCCTGAACTATGAAGCAGATCAAAGAAAGGGGGTGGGGAACGGATGGCACAATTCAGCTTTGCGCCTTATGCTGAAGAATATGCTTCTTTGGGTTTGCCGGTAATCATGGTGAAAGTTAAGGATAAAGTTTCCGCTATGACCGATTGGCCCAATGTTGCAACCACAGATCCCGCCGTGGCTCATGAATGGTGGAGTGGTAAAAATCGCCTGTTTAATATCGGTGTTGTCATGGGAGATCGGGCCGGGATCATCGACATAGAAACCGACAACCATAATGATACCAATGGTGAAGATTCCCTGATGGACTTTGTAAAAAAGGCCGGGATTATTCTTCCTGATACATGGACTTTCAAAAGTGGAAGCGGCGGTATTCACCGCCTTTTCCGATGTAATCAGCCTATTGCAAGTGGTGCCGCAATCCTTCCCGGCGTAGATGTTCGGGCCAATGGTGGTTATGCCGTGTTCCCGCCCAGCGTACACCCCAACGGAAACCAATATGAATGGCTTGAAGGAAGCAACCCTTCCACTATGCCAGATGGCCCCGCCGATCTTCCCGCCTGTCTGTTGCGGTTGCTGACACAAAAGGGTTCAACTACCAACGGCCTGTTTGAATTGCCTGATAAGATTCCAGATGGGGAACGGGATAGCACATTGTTCAAAATGGCTTCCAGCCTTCGAGCGCAAGAGTACACAGAAGAAGAGATCCTTTCCATGCTTCAGACGGTTAATAAAAGCCGGTGTGTTCCCCCTCTGACGGATAAACAGCTTGAAAAAATCTGCAAATCTGTTGGTAAGTATGAGCGAGGTTCAACCCGTTCAAAAAGAGTGAAAACCCCTGAACTGAAAATCAAATCCGCCCGTGAACTTCAGGAAGAACAGCTTCCGCCTATCCGCTGGATCGTATCTGATATGATTCCACAGGGGCTTACACTGTTGGCTTCCCCGCCCAAATACGGTAAGAGTTGGTGGGTTCTTGATCTGTGTCTTTCCGTTTGCGCCGGTGATAAGTTCATGGGCCACTACACCGAAAAAAGCGGTTGCCTGTACCTTGCTTTGGAAGATAGTGAAAACCGCCTTCAGGATCGAATTAACCGCCTGACTTATAATGCCCCAGCCCCTGAAGGGTTTGATTATTCGATCACAGCGGCCACGATTGATGAAGGTTTAATTGATCAGCTTGAAGGTTATCTTGATCAGAAACCGGAAACGGGCCTAATTGTGATTGATACACTTCAGAAGGTTAAGGGAAAGCCCGTGAAAAATGATAGCGCCTATTCGGATGATTACCGGCAAATGGGCCTTATTAAGCGGGTTGCAGATGATCATTCAATCGCTGTATTGCTGGTTCATCATCTGAAAAAAGGCAAAGGTGAAGGTGATGCGTTTGAACGCATTTCAGGTACAAATGGTATCTTTGGTTCCGCAGATACGGCAATCGTTTTGCAGAAAACAAACCGCACAGATAAAGAAACTACATTACACCTTACCGGGCGTGATGTAATTGCGGATGATTCTGTTATTGAGTTCAACAAGGATTCTTGCCGATGGGAATGTAAAGGTTCCGTGGATGAAATAGAAGAACGCCGCCTGACACTTGAATATGAAAATGATCCGGTGGTTCGCACGATCAAGCACCTTTTGAGTGAAACCCCGTTTTGGGAAGGTACGGCAACAGATCTTTTCAATGCCTGTATTGACCTTACCGGAATTCCGCCCGACAAATCCCCGGATTCTTTGGGAAGAAAAATCAAAGCAACTGCAAATATGCTGTGGTTGCGGGATAGCATTTTCTACTTCCCGCCCGGAAGAAATGGCGGTTCGGGTGGGCGGAAACATGGGTTCCGAAAGAATGAAAAATAGTCTCCCACGCAACTACCGTTACAAGTGTTAATATGTGTTATTTGTGATACATCATATAACACTTGTAACGGTGATAACGGAGGTAACACATGAAAGGAAGGCGAATCATGAAACCGAATTATGAAAGGTTTGAAACCTTAATTTCAAACGCCATGCAATCCCGCAATTCTGAAGTATATTTTACCAGAATTCTGATTGCCAACAAGGATAGTTCAGATGAATTTTATATTGATCCCCGCACATGGACAAGAGCCGATGGCCTGAAAGTTGTATTGCCAATCTGTTATCATG
The DNA here is from genome assembly GCA_050943895.1 of Lawsonibacter sp. Lineage (GTDB taxonomy): Bacteria > Bacillota > Clostridia > Oscillospirales > Oscillospiraceae > Lawsonibacter. The sequence continues at coordinate 90,259 of JBMNQA010000002.1, read as the reverse complement.
GGGGCTTTGATTGGTATATCTGCCCTGATTGTGGACAGCTTCACCCGGCCTATGGATATGGTAAGCGTGAAACCGGATGCTGTAATGATACTGACTATGGCCGGATTCAGCGCATTGGAAATGATTACATTTTTATTCAGCGTGATCCCATAGTCATTGAAGAAAACCTATCATGACAAATCAACAAAAACTTCAAGCGCTTTATGATCTGACCGGGCCGGGGTTATTCATGAAGATCATCGAAGAAATTGGCCCCGGTCATGTATTCTTTCCCAAGGATATTAGCAGAGCAAGGCGGGAAATAAGGGACATTTCTATCCGGGCTGATTTCTACTCCGAAGAATTCTTTGGAATGCCTAATGGCATAGTATATCACATTTTGGCTGAACGGTATGGGTTAAGCACAGACCGAATCAGAAAAATCATTGCAGGCGGCTCAAGATGATTCTTGGGCCGCTTTTTTGAAATACAAAATTCAAAAAAACACGATATATAGAATTATATACGCAGAAAATAACCACAAATGCACCATATATAGTGATTTCGGGTTATGAAAATGGTAAAATAGGAGTATGGGAAATGCCCGTTTTAGCCATATATGTGATTACTTTTTGAAAGGGGGTGGGCCAGTGGCAAAACGGAACTATGAACAAATCGCCCTGTGTGTACTGACTACACCCAATCTGAAGGCGGCGGCTGAAAAAGCCGGTATTGCCTATTGTACTTTGATGCGTTATCGGAAGAACCCTGAATTTCAGGAAGTGCTTCAGAGTGTGAAAAAGGCCAGCTTTGAAACGGCCATGCAGAAGGTTCAGGCAATGACCTTGGGGGCATTAGATACCCTTTATGAAATCCGGGGCAATCCCGCTTTGAATGAATCGGCCCGTGTATCTGCGGCCAGAACCATTCTTGAATTTGGTGCCGATGCCCACAGGCTGGAAGCCATTGAAGCTGAATTGGCTGAATTGAGAAAGGCGGTGATGGGAGAATGAAACGAATTAACTTGACCGATGCCCGGAAACAACTTGAAGAATTGAAACGGCTTCAGGGGAACAAGGAAGCTGTTACTATCATCTGTGCTTCCCCGGAACCTGATGGAACGATCAGGGCCACAATCCATATTGGTGAAGGAGCCACCGGCAAACATGAAGTTCGGCGCTTCAATTCCCTGTATGATCTTCTGGATCATCCGGGCATTACCAACAACACCCGCCTTCTTTGGGATGATATTGGTTTTGGGCCTGATATTTACCTTCCCAATGAACTGATCTTCTGCTTCTGCCCAACTGAAGAAATCCGGGAATTCGTGGCCTTTGCGGATGCCAATGATGATGCCGCATGGATGGCCCGATATGTTGATCTGATCCAGGGCCTTCAGGAACATCAATTTCCCTTGCCTGACGATCTGGCCGATAACCCGGCCCTGAAGGATCTGATGATCAACCATGTTCACTATACGGTGGAAGAATTGGTGGAACGCTATAAGGATCAGAAATGGTTCACTGGAACTGCAAAGTAGACCCCTATTAGTAACAAAAGGGCCTGAAAACCCTGTAAAATCAACACTTTGAAATTATTGAACAATGAAAGGATGATTGATATGACAAAGTTTGAAAACCTTAAAGCCTATGTAAAGGCCCAGCTTCAGAAGATTGTAAATCTTGAACTGGAAAAGAATCAGAAGATTGCTGATTGCAAGTATACCACGATCAGCGGGAACAAGTTCTTTGTTGGCGCTGAAATTTGGGCCGAAAAGAAAAAGGAAATTCAGGCTGATTATGAATCCCGGATTAAGGCAATCCATGATGAAATTGCGTCCACACTGGATAGCGCACAGAAGGAAGCCAATCAGGAATACGCTTCCGCCATGCCCCGCCCCACCGCTGATGAATATGCGGAAGTTCAGTCGATGATCTACCGCTATACCCATTCCGACAAGCCCAACAAAGAACGGGAATTCATTGAACAGCGAGATTTCCACTTGGAGAACGAAACCCGCTTGGCCCGGATTTATGTTTTTGCTGGCCGTGATCTCGGAATCAGTAAGGCGGACGCTGAAAACAAACTGATTGCAGACCGGATGGTTAGAGCCGTTAACACTGTTACTTCCGACATTACTGCTGTGGCCGATATTGAACAGGATGAATATCTGAACAAATTGGCTCCCGCTATGGAAACGGCGCTGAATCACATTGATATGGTAGTGGACGCTCGGCGGTTCTACTCTATTTTCAGTGTGTTGGCGCTTCAGGAAAAGGCGATTCTGCTGACCCCTGAAAATTTCCGCTATGATGGCACATATTCCAGTTGGAATGAAGTTCAGGCGGCTATGATCGGCTTTAAGAACCGCTTGTTTGAAATGGGGGCTGATCCCGGAATGAATTTATACACCTTCATCAATTCTGATCTGAAATGATCTCCGGTGGTGCCCCCCCGAAGGCTATAAACACCGGCCTTCAGGGGGACACATTTATTAGGAAGTAGGTGGACCATTGACCAATGAAGAATTAGTTGCAGAAATCCAAGCGGGGGTAAATGTTCCTGATAATATGGCCCAACTTTACCAACAGAATAAAACCTTCATCCGAAAGGTGGTATTCCCGTTTTCGTCTTGCTGTGAAATGGATGATCTGATGCAAGAAGCCTACTTTGGTTTATATAAAGCGGCACAGGGTTTCCGAAAGGAAGAAGGGTTCAAATTCACCACCTATGCCGAATGGCCTATCAGAAATGCTATTCAACGATATTGCCAGCAAACCGGCCAACAGAAGAAACTTCCCTCACAAATCATTCATCAAATTTCAAAGCATCAAAAATTCAAGTTTGATGTGTTGGTCGCAACTGGTAAAGAACCCAGTGATCAAGAATATTGTCACCACATCCCAATTACTTTGGCGGGTTTGAAAACGCTACGGAAGTATATGCACGAAATGAACCCCGTCAGCATGGATGAGGTATTAACGGGAACCGACGATTTTACCGTTGGTGATACCATCCCGGATGAATTTGATCTTGAAGAAACCGTAACAGAACAGCTTTCCCGCTCCGTTGGTGAAACTTTGCTGTGGGAAGCGGTTTCTGATCTTGGTGATAGGTATTCCACAATCATTGAAGGGCAATTCCGAAAAGGTGAAACTTTAGGTGATCTTGGGGATCAGTTGCAAATCTCAAAAGAGCGTGTCCGGTTTCTACGAAACCGGGCTTTGAGCGCATTAAGAAAAAGCAAAAAGGTTCATGAAGCGGCTGATATTTATGGTTATGGCTGTGGGCAAGCGTACCATTGGGGAATCAGGCGTTTCAACGATACCCATACTTCTTCAACAGAGTTCTTAGCTATAAAGCACATAGAGCAAGAAGAACATCGGCAAAGTTTAACAGATCGCCTTGAAGATTTTTCTTCCACAACCAAAGTGATTGCAAATCATTTTCAAGAAAAAGAAGATCATTATATTCCCATTGGCGTTCAACGCCTGATGGATCTGAACGCTGAAGCTGAAGCGCTGTTCAAAGCGAATCTGGACAATAAAAACGGAAAAGGCGGTGGTAAAAAATGAATCTTCCCATTGTTCCCCCAACCATGGGTTATCATGCCGCCCGGATTCTTCTGAAGGATGGCAAGATTACCCATCGGGCCATGATGTTATCTTTTACGGTTCCCGGTTTGGCCGAAAGTTCTACATAGATCAGCGAACCAAACACAATCCCGATCCCACGCCTGATGTGGTTCATGCCCTTGGCCGTACATCAAATATGCACTGGCTGTATGTTTGCCCGGATTGCGGCATGATCCACAGCGTATTCCAACCGAACATCCGTCATGTTGGCCTTGTCCGGTGCAAAAATGAAGCCAGTTCCTTCAGACGCTATTTTATCGGCCCGGATGCAAAGGCCCATCTGATCCCGGCCAAACAGGTGAAGCTAATCACTGAACAATTCGATTTCAATTAGAAAGGATGTGAATTCTATGCCGAAACACGAAAACCCAAACATTGAGATTATCAATGGAAATTTGTGGACGGTGCGCTTTGCACTGATCCCATTGATCCCGCAAATCAGCTATAAACCTGATCCGGAAGTTCCTTTGGTTGATTTGCCAGGCGGACTTACCCCAGATGGGTTAATGATTTTGAACAAAGATTTCAAGTTTTATGATAAGTTGCTGAAGATCACCCAAAATGTCATGAAAATGAAGGATCGGGTGATCCGCAAGGAAATCATAGAAATGGGAAAGGCCCCGGCCAATAATGTTGTTCATGTTCTGTATCAATATAGCCTGAAGGCAGAATTGGAACGCAGACGGGTCAAGAAAGAGCATAGGAAAATGAGGCTGAAAGGTGGTGTGGCATAATGGCAACGATTAGAACAGCTATTTCCCTGTATGATGGCATGAGCCGCCCCCTTCAGGCCATGAGCCGGGGTGTAAGTGCCTTGGTCAATGTCATGGAAACCGCCCAAGGAACCTTTGATCATAGCTTTGATCCTACTGTTCTTCAGCAAGTCCGGGAAGATATTGCTGAAGCAACTGTGGCATTTGATCAGATGGAACAGAATATTAAACAGACGGAACACGCCCAAAATCAGTTCAATAATTCTGTTCGTGAAGGCACTACCGCCGCTGGTGGATTGCTGAACAAGATCAAGAATATTGCTATTGCAATGGGCGGGTTGACCGCTGTGAAAAAGCTGGTGCAACTATCTGATGATATGACCAGCACACAGGCCAGGTTGAGCCTGATTGTTGATGATGGTGGAAGTGTGGCGGATCTTGAAAAGCGGATCATGGCTTCCGCCCAGCGTTCAAGAGCCGCATATCAGAGTACAGCGGCGGCGGTGTCCAAATTGGGGCTAACCGCTCGTGATGCATTTGTCAATAATGATGAACTGATTGCCTTCTCTGAACTTGTGAACAAGCAATTCACTATTGCAGGAACCACCGGAGCGGAAGCAAGCGCCGCCATGCTTCAACTTACACAGGCCATGGCTTCCGGTGTTCTTCGAGGTGATGAATTGAACAGCATCTTTGAACAGGCTCCCACAATCATTCAAAGCATTGCCGAGTATATGGATGTTCCTATTGGTCAAATCCGATCTATGGCTTCTGAAGGTCAGATTACAGCGGCCATTGTAAAGAACGCTATGTTTTCGGCGGCAGATGATATTAACAGCCGGTTTGAATCTATGCCCATGACTTGGGGGCAGATATTCACAAAGGCTTCCAATATCGGCCTTCAGGCGCTTCAGCCCTTGTTGAACGCTGTGAATTGGCTTGCCAACAACATTTCCATCATTAGCCCCGCTGTGCTGGGGTTGGCTGGGGCGTTTACGGTGTTTCAAATTGCCTCCCATTGGACGCAGATTGCGGCGGCGGCAACGGCCATTTATCACGGGGTTGTGAACTTTCTTTCCATTGGTTTTGGCATTTTAACCGGCAACACAGCGGCGGCTTCAGCGGCGGTGTTTACCTTCAATTCTGCCTTGCTTGCCAACCCTATTGTATGGGTGGTTATGCTGATCATGGTTCTGATTGGGGCGCTGTATGCGGGTGTAGCCGCCTATAACAGATTTGCCGTGGCAAGCGTTTCAGCCACTGGAATTGTTGGGGCCGCTTTCGCTGTCCTTGGAGCGTTTCTGCTGAATTCCTTTGTGATTCCGCTGTATAACGATTTTGCCATGATCGCCAACTTTTTTGGCAATGTATTCAATAACCCGGTTGCCGCTGTGAAGGTGCTTTTCTATGATATGTGCCTGACGGTGATCGGTTATATTGCGAACCTTGCCCATGCTATTGAAGATTTGCTGAATAAAATTCCCGGTGTAACTGTGGATATTACCAGCGGCCTTGATAATTTCTATGCCGGTTTGGAGGAAGCCCAGCAGAAAGTAAAGGATGAATCCGGTTGGGTGGAATATGTTCAGCGTATGGATTTCATTGATTATTCCGATGCGGCTTCCGCTGGCTATAAGTTTGGAGAAGGAATTGCAAGCAAAATTTCCAGTGCGTTCGGTGTTGGTGATTCCTTGGAAGCCTTTGACATTGGGAACACCCTTGATGGCATTTACGGCAACACCGGCGATACAGCCGCCAATACTGCCGCCGCCGCTGATGCTCTTTCCTATACGGAAGAAGATTTGGCCTATCTGAAGGATATTGCAGAGCGTGAAGCAATCAACCGGTTCACAACTGCTGAAATCCATGTTGAACAGCATAACGAAAACCATATTTCTTCCACAATGGATGTGGATGGGATCATGGACGCTTGGGCGAATGATTTCGCTGAAAAGCTGGATGTTTCTGAAGAAGGGGTGCATGAGTAATGATCGGAGCCACAGAAAAAGCACGCCCACCCCCCTTTGAACAGCTAATGGCATAATTTTTCAAATTACCTTCTTTCACTTTGCCCCGGATCAAGTAGGATGATCCGGGGCATTTCTTATTGATCTGTTTTTTGGAAAGGCTAATATTGTGCTACTTTATAAGATCGCTCAAATAGGTTCTATCCCTGTTTTCTTGTTCACCGTTAATCCTTTATAATTGGATTGCGGCAAAAGCCGTAAATCATTTTTTAGGAGGTTCACACGATGAACAAGAAACAGCACCTTTGGAACCGTCTGCTAGCCGCTTTCCTAATTGTGGCATTGCTGATGGTTCAGATCACCCCGGCCTTTGCCGTGGAGTTGGAAGAAAACCCGGAAACCACCGTCATAGCCACAGAGCCTTCCACCCGGAACGCCTGTTGACATGGGGTGAACTGATCACAGTATTTGCCCGATTTGCCGGGGATGATGAACCACCGGCTGAAATCTATACCGGGGAACATTGGGCCAAGGATTCCATAAACACGGCCATTTCCCTTGGATGGATTGAATACACGGATGGTTTTGACCCGGGGGCAACAGTTTCTTGTGGGGCCATGGTTGACTTCATCCAAACAGTGTTTCAATGGGCTATGGAATGATCTGAAGGCATAGAAAAACCCCCGCCATTTTTCGTGGCGGGGATTCTCTTTGCAAAGGATAACTGTCCCTGATGATCTTCTATATACCTAAAATTATTATACTACTTTTTTATGTGCAAGGCAAGAAAAAGATAGATAACATGATAGTAACAAAAGCCTTCATTTGTTCAGCATTTTCAAGGAAGTTCAGTTTATATGAACATAAAAGCGCCCCTTTTGTGGCCGTTGCGTTCCCTTGCCGCCTGTGGTATGCTGTTGGTAAGAAAAGAACCGGAAGCGGGGTGATAGCATGACCGAAAATAAAGCAAGGAAGATACTTCAGGATTACCGTGAAATGGATGATGATACCGGTGAAAAATACGGTTATGTTATCCAAGAATGTTGCGGCACTGATGGTGATGGATTTGTTTTCCGGTGCAAGGTTGAAGGCGTGGATTATGATGCGCTGGATGCTGTCACGGGGAACCTTCCTTTGATGGCCGTTTACCCTGATGGAACGGTTGCGAATGTTCCCACTTTGGGAGGGATTGAAATGATACCCAAGTTCTTCACAAGTGAATATTTCGTTCCTGAACCTGATAACTGGCACCTGAAGGAAGGCGCACCCCCTGAAGTGGTGAAAGAATTTGAAGCCTACATAAAGGAACACGGCTATCAGGAAGATCAGGGCTTATTTATAGATTGAAAGGTGATCAGATGCTTTATGGATTGACCGGGGAAAACTTCATAGATCGCTTTGGTGGGCGGCTGTTTTACGCTTGCCCTTCCGGTTGGCCCATTTATGCCCACAGGGGCCGGGATTACCATTTGGATGAAGGTATTGCCGATCCTGAAGCCACCATGAAGGCCAGCTTGGAACAGGGGAAGAACCTTCTGATCAAAACCTTTCCCGCTGTGGATTTATACCCTGATCCTACCTGTGATTACTAACCTTGAAAGTTAATTTTCAAAAGAAAAACCGTGTTATTTAACTGTTACTAATCCCCAGCAAATCCCACGGGGGTTCTGTGAACTGAAATATTGAAAACCCTTGAAATTACAGGCTTCCCCGGTTCCCAGCGGGTTTCAAAATTCAGTGGAAAAACTGAACAATTCATGATAAAACATATTCAGACGGAAACTATGAACATTTTTGGGATTCTATTGATATGGCCTGCAAATTATTTCGTAAAACAGCTCTCCTTGTGGCAAATTACTTTAATTTTACATATTCCGCAGATGAGGAACAAGCTTCAAAACACTACCTTCTAAGTATTCGAGAGAAAATACACTCGATCGATTGATTGCTAAACAGAAAAAAGCCGTTCCAAGATCGGCTCCTGAAACGACTTTTTATAAAGCAATAATTTCATCCGCAATTTCTTTCGGGGTTTTGTGATCCGTATGGATTTTAATTGTATGCAGACCCACATAGTTTGGGATTCGTGTTATGCTTCTTTCTACTATATCTTCAGTCCGTTCCCCTTTCTTTATATCTTTCATAAGCCTTGCTCTTAACTCTGTTTGGCTGCAAATTAAAGATACTACCTTTACTTCACAACCCGTCTTATCAAGATTCGCCAAAATGGTATCAATGATGTTTTGTTCATGTAGTACCCAGCAAAAAATAATATTCTGGTAAGAAGAACAATGAATAAATTGATTGAGCAAAAAGCAAATATTCTCCAGAACCATTTTCTTGGTTTCTTCGGTTACTTGAAAAGGATGGGCATCCCAACACCAATCTCCATCTAAAAATACGCTATTGTTCAAATTTTTCTTTATTAGCTGGGAAACTGTTGTTTTTCCAACCCCCATCGTGCCACCAATGATATATATTCTTTTCAACTCCATCACCTACACAAACAAGAAAATCTGTCTCTCTAAAAATCATTCATCTTTTTCCAGCAAAATCACATCGGCAATATCGCAGCACAACGCTCAGCAAATACGCAACCATGTTTCCATATTGATATGCTTGCCTTTGCCCATGTTAGCAATCATGTTTGTGGTCAGATTGACAGACAACCGCAAAGCCTCTTTCCTCATTTCACGCTTTTAAGGTATTCCACAGTAGCGGACAGCAAATGTGCATAGGCGTCCCGCCTTTCTCTCCACCGTCAAGTGTTTTGTACCCATCATTGCAAATTATAGCAAAAATCTTGTGTCGCCACAATATTTCTTGACCGCACCGCCGGTTCCGTCTGGATTGTGTTTTTCCGTTCTCCGCTCTTATTCCATTTTCTTAGCCTTGAACTGACAGATCCCCTGGGTCATGGTCCCCATGGGGCAGAAGGAACACCATGTCCGGGGCTTATAAAGCACCATCACAATCAGTCCCAGCAACAGCGAAGTGAGCATCAGACTGTAAAACCCAAAGCTAAATTGAGCCACCCAGTCGGGGACCATTCCCGCCGTGTAGGTCCAGCCCCAGGGAATCCGAAAGGTCCAGAACAGTTTGATGGCCTCCCGCAAATTCTCCGCTCCCGCTCCTACCAGCCAGGTCTGCACCAACATATTGCCAAACATGGCTAAAAAGAAGGCCAAGAAGCCAAAGCGAAACCACTTGGAGGACATCCAGCGGGGCGCCGGGCGGTATTTAGAGCCCTTCAGCCGCTCTCCCAACAAGGCAAACAGCTGACCGCGCCCACAGAGATGATTACAGAAATATTTATTTCCCCCAAATACCGCAAAGCCCAGAGGCAGCAAAAAGTCAATCATCCCCAGCCAAGCAAACAGAATGTTGAAAAAACCCAGCGCAAAAAACAGGATGGACCAGATCCACAGATAGTCGTACCAGTGCTTTCCCTTCATAGCTGACCCTCCCGCTCCCGCAATTGGATACAATCTGCCGGACAGACACGGGCACATCGCCCACACCCCACACACCGTGCCGGATCTACCTGGGCATAACATCCCCGCACCACTTGAATTGCCTGACACGGACAGGCCTTCTGACAGGACCCACAGGCCACACACCGTGCAACCTCTACCTGGGCCATTCGCTTTGCTCCCATTCTGGAACCTCCTTCTGCTTCCGTCAGGGCATACAAACGCCCCGCACTCTGGTTCATAGATTACCAGAGATGCGGGGCGTTGTATGTGACTTACGCACCAAACCGGCTATCTCCCCCATCGCTCTCTCCTTGATCGGGGCAACCGGTCCCCCTGTGCCAATATACCGCTCATTCCCTATTTCTATGGGCGGATGGCCACTTTAATGACTCCATCCAACCGTCTCTCAAACAGATCGTAGGCCGCCTCAATCTCCTGCAGAGGGTAGGTGTGCGTAATCAATGCGGTGGTGTCCAACAGGCCCTGCTGGATTTTTTCCAGAATCTCCCGGCACTGGCATCCGTCTACTCCGCCGGTTTTGAAAGTGAGATTTTTCCCGTACATCTCCGGCAGAGGCAGACACTGGGGCGCGTCGTACAGCGCCACAATCCCCACCACTGCGTTGGGGCGGGCGCACCGCCAGGCCAGGCGGAAACTCTCTTCACTCCCCGCTACTTCCAGCACCGCATCCGCTCCCCCGTGTCGGCTGTGCTGGAGCACCGCACGTTCCACCTCTTCCGGCCCAACGGTGAGTACCTGTGGAAAATGTTCCTGCACAAAAGCGCGCCGGGCAGCCTGCTGCTCACATACCACCACCTGCCCCGGTTTTTTCAACAGAACGGACTGCAAGGTACAAATTCCAGTGGGGCCAGCCCCCAGAATCAAAACGGTGTCTCCCGGCGTAATCTCCGCTAGGTCAGCTGCCCAATATCCAGTGGCCAAAATATCTCCCACAAACAGCGCCTGTTGGTCGGAAACCCCGGCGGGAATTTTGGATAGGCCCTGATCGGCATACGGCACACGGACATACTCCGCCTGACCGCCGTCAATGCGACAGCCCAAAGCCCAGCCACCATTTGGATCTGTGCAGTTGTTCACCCACCCCTTCCGGCAAAAAAAGCAATCGCCGCAAAAGGTCTCCACATTTACCGCCACTCGGTCTCCGGGCTGTAGCGTCTTGACTTGGCTTCCAATCTCTTCCACCACGCCCACCATCTCATGGCCCACTGTGACCCCCGGCACCGCCCGGGGTACGCAGCCGTGCTTGATATGCAGGTCACTGGTGCAGATACTGCTCAGCGTCACCCGGACCACAGCGTCTCGTGGATCCTGCAAAACAGGGCGGGGCTTCTCTAAAAGCTGAAAGTTTCCCTTTGATACGTAAGTATAGGCCAACATATCCTTTCTCCCTCTCCTTCCACTTTAAACCCCCAGCCGTTCCGGGCTCACGGCGGCAGCGGACGTCCCTTGGTCCCTCTCTCCCGCCTGCATCTGCAGGCCGCCTTGTGTCAGGGACTGGATATTTTGACGCAGAGGCAAAACGGCACCCAGAGCAACGGAGATCTCGTCTACCCCAAGCTGGAGAAAGAACTCTGTCTGGGTTAAATCCGCTCCCAATTCGCCGCAAATGGCCACCCGGCAGCCATGTCGGTGGCCGGCTTCCACGGCCAATGCAATCAGGCGCAGCACCGCCGGGTGGTGCGGGTCGAAGTAGCGCTCCAGTTCCGACGCCTGGCGATCCACCGCCAAGGTATACTGGGTCAGATCGTTGCTCCCAATGGAAAAGAAGTCAACCTCCTGCGCCAATTCGTCTGCCAAAAGTACCGCCGCCGGAGTTTCCATCATTACCCCGACTTCCACCGCTCCCACTGCAATTCCCTGCTCCAGCAGTTCTGCCCGGCACTCCGACAGTTGCTGTTTGGCCTGGCGCACCTCCCACACCGAAGTAATCATGGGAAAAAGAACCGCTACCTTACCAAAGGCGGCGGCTCGCAGAATGGCCCGCAGCTGCCGACGAAACCCCTCCGGATGGGACAGGGAATACCGAATTCCACGGCAGCCTAAGGCCGGATTCTCCTCCCCGCCTGTTCCACCATCCAGCCGCTTCTCCCCACCCAGATCCAGCGTGCGGATTACCACCGGCCGGCCGGCCATGGCCTCCGCTGCAGCCTTATACTGGGAAAAGTGTTCCTCTTCCGACGGCTCCTCCCCCGCCCCAATGCAGAGAAATTCGCTGCGAAATAGGCCTATGCCCGAAACGCCAAGGGCCGCCGCCTCCAGCGCTTCCGCGGCGCTGCCCACATTGGCGTACACCTTCTCCTCCCCATGACAACGGGCAGTTTGGGTGGTGGTATCCGGCCGCGCTGGTCCATCCTGCTCCTGACGCGCCTGCTTCTGTATGCGGCCCAGCACCTCTTGCGTGGGGTCAAGATACACACAGGCACGATTTCCATCCAACACAGCCAGTCGTCCGGCCCAGTCCGCCTCCGGCTCCACACCAATGAGCATGGGAATCCCCCGCATGCGGGCCAAAATCGCAGCATGGCTGTGGTAAGAACCGCGGCGAGACAGCAGTCCCACCACGCTTGCACCATCCAACGTTACCACCTCACTGGGCAGCAACTCCTCCGCGGCCACAATCACCCCTTCCTGCCCTTCATATCCCACCGGACGACCCCCGCGCAAGACGCGCAGCAGTCGTCGGGAAATATCCTTCACATCCAGGGCTCTGGCCTGTAAGTAGGGCTCTTCCGACTGGGTAAACAGAGCGGAAAATTCCTCCTCCGTATCCTGCACTGCCCGCTCTGCCCCATCTTCCTGCTGAGCCAGGTGCCCCCACAGGGCGGCCAAGTAATCTTCATCCTCCAGCATCATCCGCTGCACTTCGAAAATCAGGGCGCCCTCCGTCCCGGTCTGTGGCAGTTCCCGCCGATATAACTCCTCCAATTCCGCTTTGGCTGTGACCAGTGCAGCGCGCAGGTGCTCTCGCGCTCTCTCCACGCCCTCAGTCTCCATCTGCACCTGGTCCCGCTCCGGTTTCACCCAGATCCGGCCCACCGTCACGCCGGGGCTGACCGCTGTCCCATATATGGTGTGCATCGTTCCACCCCCTTTTCGGGTTTTGCTTAGAGATTGGCTTGAAAAAATTCTTTCAAGGTCTGGAGATTGGCCGCCTCCGCCCCACCTGAAACGGAAACACGCACCACATCGCCCTTTCGGACCCCTAATTTGAGAAGTCCAAACAGATGGGTAGCCTCTACACACTTCTCCCCTACGGCCAGCGTCACCACACTGTCCAACTCTGTGGCTACCTTTACCAGCCCACCCGCTGGACGGGCATGAAGGCCAACGGGATTTTGAATTTCATAGGCGAATTCCTGCATAGCGGCCCCTCCCCTCTGCCTTGGTCGAAGTTTCATTTGGCTTTTTATGAATTTATTTGGTCTGCAAATAGGTCAACACGTCCTGGGCATTGGTATCCGGTTTTACTTTGGGCATGACTTTGTCAATTTTTCCTTGGGGGTCAATGATATAGGTGGTGCGAACTACCCCCATACTCACCTTTCCGTACAGTTTTTTCTCCTGCCATACACCGTAGTCTTGAATGGCCTTCAACTCCGGGTCGGACAAGAGGATAAACGGCAGATGGTTCTTTTCTGCAAATTTCTGGTGGGATGCCTGGGAGTCCTTGCTGACTCCAATCACCACTGCATTTTGTTGCTTGATCGCCTCATACAGCCCCGCAAAGGCACAGGCCTGCCGCGTACAGCCCGGAGTCTGATCCTTGGGGTAAAAGTAGAGCACCACCCACTTGCCTAAAAAGTCCGACCGGGAGACCAAATTTCCATTTGCGTCCGGCAGTGTAAAGTCCGGTGCATATCCCCCTACTTCCAGCATATTACCGCTCTCCTTTCAAAAATACATAGTGGTCTTGTGTGGATTTCTCCGCCGACCACCTATATCCCAAATCACAAAATTCCTGCATCCGCTCCGGTTGCTCGATCCCGCTCTGGGCCATCCAGCGAACCATCTGTCCCCGCGCCATTTTACATAAAGTACCCTTTTCCACCACGGTTCCGTTCTTTTCCTCTCCAAAGGTGCAGGTTATCACACGCACTTGGTTGGGCAGCCAGGGTAAAACCGCCCGGCTATATTCTTTTGAGGCCAAATTGACCACCACATCGCTCTCTTCGGCCAGCTGCTTTGCCAGCTTGTCTCCCCAAAAAGCGTATAAATCTTTTGCGCCCCCCACAGAGAGTTTCGCCTGCATCTCCAGGCGATAGGGGACGATCCCGTCAAAGGGGCGCAACAGCCCGTAAAATCCAGAGACGATGCGCAGATGTTCTCGCAAATAATCCAGTCCTGCCTGCTCCAATACCCCTGGCGCCAGATAACGGTATTGAATTCCTTCATAGGACAAAATGGCAGCCGTCACATTTCTGGACAAATCCATCCCTTCCAGCCGCTCCACATTCTCCTTGGCAATGGATGCATTACACTTCCAAAGCGCCTGCAGCTGCTCTGGTGTGTGCCGTTTTAACTCTGCCAAAATTTCGGTTGTCTCCGGCAACCAATTTGGAACCCCTTCTGGTGCAAAACCATCCAGATCGGTTTTCATCTTCTTTGCCGGCGATAGGATGATCCGCATAACACGCTCCTCCTGATAAAGACCTGCATGGTCTGTCGCTTTGCGATTCCCCGGAGTGCTCGGGATATCTTTTGGGATAGGATAACATAAAACAACAAACCTTTCAAACCTCTTTTTCGCAGTGTGTGTGCTTCTTTGCCCTTTCGTCTTTCCTAAATAATGGGTTTGTTTTCAGCGTTGCATTCGATCTGCAAAGACAGCGGTTCTCTATTCCAACCAGATTTCATTGCTGACTGCACAGTTTCATTCACAATCTTATACACTTTCCACCTTCTTTTTTTCTACTCCTACCCTATTTTTCGATAAAATTTCCCATTTACCCTTATGATTTTCAGGTAGTTGTCGATGTTGTAAAGTGGATTTATCATTTCATTGTGTTTACTTTGGTTTGGGAGGAACCGTTATGAAAAGCATTCAGCAGCGGATCATGATCAGCACCCTGGCACTGGCCTGTGCCGCAGCCCTACTATGTGGTGGAATTGGTATCATCACCAACTACACAAACACCCACGCTCTATTGGAAGACGATCTCAAAACCACAGCTACATTGGCCGCAGAACGCGTGTCTTATGAATTGACCTCTTATCAAAATGTGGTCCAAGCCTTAGGTATGGTGCCTGAGTTGAGCGACAGCACGATCTCTGCGGAAGAGAAGCAAGCCATTATCGATCGCTGGGTCAGCCAATACGATATGGAACGCGGCAACCTGCTAGATCGCTCCGGGAACAGCTTATTTGATGGCAATAATTATTCCGACCGGGAATATTTCCAGCAGGCCATCCAGGGCAACTTATGGATATCCACCCCAACCATCAGTAAAATAACAGGGGAACTGTCCATTATGGTCGCCGCCCCCGTATGGCAAAACGGCATTCCAAACAGTCAAGTCTCCGGCGTGGTCTATTTCGTTCCCCATGAAACCTTCTTGAACGACATTATGTCTACCATCCACATTACTGAACACAGCAATGCTTACATGATTGATAAGAGCGGCACCACCATTGCTGACACTACATTGGAAACTGTCGCCGTACAGAATGTGGAGGAACTGGCACAGACCGACCCCTCCTATGCTACCTTGGCCACAATCCACGCTGACATGCGGGCCGGCAATCACGGCTGTGGAGAATATAAACTGGATGGTACTGCCAAATATGTGGGGTATGCCCCGGTTCCAGGAACCGATAATTGGAGCATCGCCGTCAACACCTATACCAGCGACGTGCTGGGCGCTACTTATCAGAGCATCCTGCTCTCCCTGCTGTTCTTGGCTGCAATTCTGTTGCTCTCCGTTCTCTTTTCTCTTCGCATTGCCCGGGGAATCAGCCGTCCCATTCATGCTTGTGCCGATCGGCTCTCCCTGCTGATGCAAGGTGATTTAACCAGCCCGTCCCCCGAATTTGACCGCAAAGATGAAATCGGCATTCTATCCAACGCCACCATCCGCATTGTTGAGTCGCTAAAAGAATTGTTTGGAGACATCCAATATTTGCTGGATGAAATGGCAAAAGGAAACTTCAACGTACGCTCCAGAAATTACGAGATTTATCGAGGAGACGTGTCCTCCGTGTTGGACGCCCTACGCAACATCAACCACAGTCTGAGCAATACCCTGCAGCAGATCAATATAGCCGCCGATCAGGTTTCCTCGGGAGCAGAACAGGTCTCCTCCGGCGCCCAGGCACTGGCCCAAGGTGCTACGGAACAGGCCAGCGCCGTCGAACAACTCTCCGCCACCGCCGACGAAATTAACACCGGGATGCAGGCCAACAGCCAGGCCGCAAAAACAGCAAAGGAAAAAGCATATCAGGCTGGCACCCAGGTCTCTTTGAGCAACGAAAAAATGAAGCAGCTGCGCCAAGCGATGGAAGTCATTTTACAAGGGAACCAAGAAATTAGCCAAATCATTGCTACCATTGAAAATATTGCATTCCAGACAAATATTTTGGCCCTTAATGCAGCGGTAGAGGCTGCCCGAGCCGGTTCTGCAGGAAAGGGCTTTGCAGTTGTAGCAGACGAAGTGCGCAATCTCGCTTCCAAGTCTGATCAGGCTGCCAAGCAGACGAAGGAACTGATTGAAAATTCGGCCCTGAATGTGGAAAATGGAAGCCACCTGAGTGAGGAAGTCAGCGCTGCACTGGAGCATACGGCAGAATTGACCCAAGCTGCTGTGGAATATATCGATCAAGTGGTGGAACACATTGTTCAAGAGGCCGACTCCATTTCACAAGTCACCGAAGGCATTGACCAGATTTCCAGCGTGGTGCAGACCAACTCCGCTACCGCCCAAGAGAGCGCTGCTGCCAGCGAGGAGTTGTCCGGACAAGCCCACATTATGAAAGAACTGGTGGATAAATTTACATTACAGCAGGATGACTCCTCCGCAGTCCATTGATTTTCTGCTAGAAAAAAGATCGCCGTGTCACTCCAAAATCGGAGTGACACGGCGATCTTTTTTCTTCTTAATCAGGAATCAAACGAGATACTTGGCCACTGTCTCGGTCTAGAACGTACACCTGCTCTCCATCCAATGTGAGTAAATACGTCCCTTGAATGGAGTGAGTCTCCTCATCGTATAAGTTAATCCGGAAGCACGCTTGATCATCGACCATCACATAGCCTTCTTCCACACTTACGCTATACTCGGACAAATCTCCACTTGTTCCCAGATCCCCGCGGGATGCCAACTCTTCTATCTGCTGTGCTGCTTGTTCCATGGTGAGAGGTTCCGGCGCAGCCTTTTCTTTTAGCACTTCCCCCTCCTGCACCGTCGGGGTCACAGAACAAGAATCTTCATCCCATTGTAATTTTAGCTGAAACACACCATCTTCTGCCGCCGTCTCCTTCCCCACTAAGACCGTGCCAGAGGTCTGGGCAAAGTCTGGTTCCTCCTGTTTCACGCCCTCTTCATCTACCACCCAACACCCGTACTCCTTCACCAGTACATCCACATATTCCCGTACGGCATCTTTCCCGGATCCTACCTCGGTATATACATAGGTGGTTTCATCCGTGTCCTGGTCCGTTTCGGTGGTACAGGCCCAATTTTGTTCCACCTCTTCCGACCCCAACGCAGGCAAACCGTCTTCCCCGATGGTATAATTCTCGGGCAGCGAAGGCTTCCCGGCGCACCCTACCATTCCCAAGGTAAGGATTGCCGCCAATGCCAAAGGTCTTACATGCATTTGACTTCCCCTTGCTTTCTTCGTTTCTTATTCTGCTTCATACCGGATTTCAACTTCATCTCCGTCACTTAGTATTTGTTGAAATGGACAACTCTTTCCATTAACATGCAGAATCACCGGGCGCTCCAAGTGTTTAAAATCAATTCCCGATCGCTCCAAGAGATCCATCATATAATAGGGGTTTCCATCCGCCTTCCCAGGCAGTTCCACAGGGGCTCCATTAAATTGGATCCGACAGGGACGCCCAGGGGCAACTTCCGTCTGGTCAGGTCGTTGTCCCTCTGGAATTTCCGCATGGAGCGTCCTCTTTTTTTCCAACTCCATCTGAATCCCCGTCTCAAACTCCTCGCCTGCTGCGACTTCTTCCTCCGCTTCCAGCGGGACTCCCTTTCGGTAAAGGATTTCCACTCCTAATTTCTCCATGACATCTCGGACTTGCACCTGTCGATCTTTTCCTGCCTTAGCCGGGACAAACTCAATATGATCCCCTGCATGGATCCGTACGGTGGGTTGCACAACCGCCCCATTTACTTTTAGCTGCGCAGGCAGCGCCGGTTCCCCTCCAAATACCACCCGTCTCCCATCTACTTTTAGCATAACGCTTTTCCCACTTCGTCCCAGCAAATCCCGGTAACCGTATCCATTCATCATTAGCAGTTCCATCACCGTTACCTGTCCACTTCGAAAGAGCTTTGCCGGTTTTCCATTGAGAAATACGCGGTAGCTGTCTGGAATGAGTCCCAAGCCCGCAGAAATGGCTATTCCAAGAGGGGTGGTAAACTCCGGGTCCTCCAATTTCACACACTGGGAATACGCCCCCGCCTTGAAATGTGCCCCGGCCAGCGCCACCCGTTTGGCGTCCATTCCCAGCCGTTGCGCCAGCTTCTCCCGCAATCCCACTAGCTTACTGCCTCCACCGGCCAAAAAAAGTGCGGAAGGCGCGTTGCCGTTTAGCTTTAATACCTGCTGAGCAATTTCTTCCACCAGAATTTGCGCTGCCGGTTCCACAGCGTTTAATATGTTCTGCGCTGTCTCCGTTTGCTCCATGCCTAAAATGTCCGTAAAGGATATCTGTTCTGACCGGCCCAGTTCCTCTTTCATCTGCTCAGCCGTGTGGTAATCCACTAAATATTCCCGCATCAACGCTTCGGTAACTTCATCTCCGGCTACCGTGGCCATGGTATAGCCCACAACACTTCCATCCCGGCAAATTGCAATATCGGAGGTCCCTGCCCCAATGTCAACCAGCGCCAGGTTTAACAGCCGCAAATCTTCCGGAATGGCCGCATTTAACGCCGCAATGGGTTCCAGCGTCAGGCTGGATACCTCCAGCCCCGCCTGGCGCATCACGGCATACAAACTGTCAATGACCTCACTGGGCAAGAAGGTCGCCACTACATCCGCTTCCAGATGTTGCCCTGTGTGCCCCAGCAGACTTGTCATTGCATAGCCATCCAGCAACCGTTTGGTCGCAGTATAGCCTACCAAAAACAGGCGGCTGTTTTCTGTCTCTCCCTGGTGTAGCGCCTGCTCCGCATCGAAAACTGCCGCCGCTTCCAGCTGCCCAATTTGCGCTTGACGGATTACCTCTGGAGCCGGCAAGTCTAACACCCCGTGCCCTTTTTCGGTGCGCAGTGCACGCCCTGCCGCCGCCACACACGCCTCTGTCAACTTACATCCCAGACGTTCCTCCAGGCGTCGGCTCACTGCCGCCACCCCCTGTGCAACCTGGGCGATATCTTCAATCTGGCCGTCCATCATTGACCGCTTGGGATGTTCCTGTTTTTCTACCTCTAAAATTTCCACTTTACCGGCATTTACCCGGCCCAACATACCAATAATACTTCTTGTCCCAATATCCAACGCATAGATCAGAGGCTGTTCCTCTGTCTGCCCGTTTCTTTCTTCCAACATACCGCCCCTCCTTTTCCTACTACTATGGACGCCGACTTACCACATCCCCGTAGCGGCCTTTTTCCACATCCGCATAGATTTGCCCATCCACCACGGTTACCACCCGCTTGCGCAGCATGTTGACAAACGGCTTGGCGTGGGTTGCCATTAGAATTGTGGTCCCTCGGTAATTCAAATCCTCCAAAAGGTGAAAAATGTCCCAGATGGTATCTTCATCCAAATTGGCCGTCAACTCATCGAGCACTAAAATTGGCGGACTGGTAATGATCGCCCGGGCCAATTCCACCCGTCGACACTCTCCCTGGGACAGTTCCACCGGATAGCGCCCCTCTACTCCAGGTAGTCCTACCATTCCCAGCGCCTTTTCGATCCGCTGGGCCACTGTCCCCTGACCTCGACCGCGATCCAACATGGCAATGGATTCCAGGTTCTCTTTAATGGTCCGCTGCCGCATCAGCTGCGTCGCTTGGGGCACATACCCAAATAGGCGACGATAACGCTCCCAATTTCTTCGAAACGGACCGCTTACATTTAACCCATCTAGGTATATGGCCCCTCGATCCGGTCGGAGTTCTCCGCAGATCAAATTGAGCAGCGTACTCTTTCCCGCCCCGCTACTTCCGGTGATAAATACAAATTCTCCCTGTTCAATGGTCAGATTCACCTCCTCGACGGCAGCCGTTCGTTTTCCGTCTTGGACGTAATATTTACTGACTCGTTTTAATTGTATTTGTGGCATATGGCGCTCCTTCTCCTGTACAACCGGACAAAAAAACGGTATACTATATCACGTGCAAACTAATTTTACTTCTGAGGTGTTCCCCTGTGAATAAAAAGCCAAAAATCGGCCGGATTGTTGGAGCAATCCTTGGACTGGCAATTGTCTGTATTGTGGGGGTGGAACTGGCCGTATGCCGCTTTGCCGATCCCGCCCTTTTTCAGCAGGTGACGCAGCCCGTTTCCTCCGCGTTTCACTCCATACACCAGGCCATTCTCCCCGTCATCGCCTCAGCCAATTCTTCCAACAAGGAACTGCCCGACAATCAACTGGCCAGCAACCCGGAACTGGAAGACGACAGATCCACACAAGACCCTGCCGTTACGGAGTTTACTGTTCAGGACGGGACGGAATTTTTAACTGGCGGCAATCTTCCGCTGGTGTATTTTAACCAGTCTGAATCTCCCTGGGCAGAAGAATATTTCGGACCTGACCCCATCAAAGGCTATGGCTGCGGCCCCACCGCTATGGCCATGGTGGTCTCCTCTCTCTCCGGAGAACTGGTAGACCCGGCAGAAATGGCAGATTGGGCCGATCAAGCGGGCTACTGCGCACCAGGTAGCGGTTCCTATCCCTCTCTTATCCTGGGGGTGGCCGATGCTTTTGGCCTTGAGGCCGAAGGTTGGACGGATTGGTCTGCGGAACAACTGTCCCAGTCTCTGGCTTCCGGGAAAATTTTTGTTGCCCTCATGTCAAAAGGGCACTTCACTTCCAACGGACACTTTATCATTCTGCGAGGAATCACTTTGCAGGGGGAGGTACTGGTGGCCGATCCCAACAGCCGGGACCGCAGTCTCATTGCCTGGGATCCGCAGCTGATTCTAGATGAACTTTCCGCAACCCGCAGCAGCGGCGCTCCCCTCTGGTGTTTCTCCACACTCGCCTCCAGCTAACTCAAATCATAACACAAAATTCCTCTGCCGAAACACCCCGGCAGAGGAATTTTTTATTATACCCCAAACTCCGGGTGGAGGGAATAGAACGACTTGTCCCCACCCATCCTTTGACTGATCCGCCGGTCGGCACGAAGAATCCTTGCCAGTAACTCCTGGTTTTGCCGCACCTGCTTTTCCAGCAAGGCCAATTCCGGCCGCTCCCCAGTTCCTTTGCCCGAGAGAATCTGCTGCATGCAGGTACCTTCTTCGGGAGAAAGACGGCTACATTGATTTCGAAGTTGAGCCTGATAGGTTTGAAGCTGCTGTATCGGATCATGGCGCAGCTTCAAAAAAAGCTGTACTGAAATTTGGTCTTGCCGCTGTATCGCATCTGCCAACTCTCCAGTCACTTCCAGCACTTCATCCAAAGCGGTATGCATCCTGCGTACCAGTCCCAGAATCGCATCCATATCCTCTTTTTTCATGCTCTTCCCCTTATCGCACCGCTTCGCTTTTTTCTGCCTGTCGAAAACTGTCCCGCAATTCGCTGACCATGCGGGTGACCCGCATCAATTCGGTTCGATTTCTCCCCGCCTTCACGCGGCTGAGTTCGTAACAGAAGTATTCATAGAGCCGGCTTAGATTGGCACTAATGGGATACTGATGATCCAGAGTATCCCACAGATACCGGATAATACGTTCACTCCGGTCCACCGCCGCTTCAAACGTGTCAAAATGCTCCCGCTCCAACTCCAGGTCCGCTTGTTTTAACCGTTTGACCAATTCATCGTACAATAGCAGAAGAAGTTCCCCCTGCGTCATGGTATTCAACGAATTCTCCCGGTAACTCTGATAGCCCCGCATGTCCATCGGTTTAAACTCCTTTTCCTGCCGCTTTCCCTTAATATCCGCCTGTCAGCCCGGCAAGCGCCGAACTTTGGGAGTTCATCTGATTGATCAGCATCTCCAGCTGCGTGAATTTGTTGGTATAGTAATCTACTTTATTGGACATCTTGTCTTGCCAGCTGGCAATCTCCTCATCAATATCATCCATCTTATCCTGGATGATATTTTCCATTGCCGCTGTGGGAACGTACTTCGAACCCGCCTTCTCAATCAAGATTCCTTTGGTTTCGCCAATTGTGGCAGCATAGCGGTCTGTCACTTTCTGTATGGAAGCCATTAGCCCATCTGTAGCCGCTCCATTTTCTTTGCTCTTGATAAAGGCGTTTTTGACCCCTTCCAGGTCCGTCTCCAGCGCCTCCCGCAGTGCTGTCTCATTTAAATTAATGGTGGTCAGTCCGTCCTCATAGCTGGTTTCAATGCCAATGGAACGCAGATAGGAGCCGTCCGCCCCACCTGGCGCCACTGCATTGCGCAGAGCGTTATATAGCGAAGACAGATCCTGGTCCATAAACAAGATACCGGTCTTTGCCTTTTCTTCATAGCTTTTGATTTCGCTCTCCGTCATGTCGGCCTTATCATCCGAAGTCAACGGCTCATACTTCTCCCCATTGCTCTGCTGCAATGGCATATCCGAATAGGCTTTCTTCACCTCAGTGACCAGCGTATTAAAGTCATCCACCATCTGTTTGATGGCATCCACCAAGGTATCCGTGTCCGTCTTGGTGGTAAAGGTCACGTCGTCCCCCTCGGTAAACCATGTCCCGTTTCCCTGGCTGGTCACATCCGCACTCTGAATGGGCTTGTCTGTTTTTACATTGTTGAACAGTCCGTTCAACGTCACGCTCATTCCATCCAAATCAAAGGTATTGGAACTGCGGGTAAAGTTTTTTGTCTCGCCATTGATGGTCGCCTGAAAAACGGCGTCCTGGCCCGCCGTTTCCTCCCAGTTCTGGTGGAACAGCGCATTCCCCAGGTCCCCGCCGATGGAAATCTGTCCGCCTTCTCCGCTCTCCGTGGCCGTAAAGACAAATTGATTGGTCAGCTTCGAATAAGATACGGTCACGCCGGCATCGGCAGAATTGATGGAGTTCAGCACAGTTTCCATGGCGGAATTCTGAGTAAACGTCAAGCTTTTCCCATTGACTTGCAGTTCAAATTCATATATGCGGTCCCCATTGGAATCCAAATAGTACCCATCTTTATCCACTCGATTTCCTGCGGCATCCACATACGTCCCATCACTTTGTTGGGTCCAACCGCTGCCTGGAACTGTGGTCTGTTTTGCCTTTCCGGTTATGCTCTGCCCGCCGGCAAAGGTCAGAATTCCGCGCTCTGCATCGTAGTCCCCCAACTCTCGCAGGGACTTCCCGGTATCCAAGTAAGACGTAACTCCCCCATCCAGCCCCAGAGCAGAGTCCACCGACGACTGAACGGAAAAGGTTGAACCGTCTTTCCCTGAGAACTTTAACACACCGCCCTCATTGGAGACGGTAAGTTTTCCCGCTCCAAACAACGTATCCAGCTTTTGGTTCAGATTGTTCTGGAATGTATCCAGGTCCGTTACCAGCGTTTCTTTTCCAGTGCTGTCTTTCTGTACCAGTACATCTTTTAGCGAAATGGTTTTGGTCACTCCATCCAGCGTCACTTGTATGCTCTTATCCGAGAGATACTCTGCCCGCTGGACCGATTCGGAATAGACCTGCTCACTCACCTGGAAGGAATTCCCCTTTTGGTTGATTACGCTTCCCAACCCCAGTGTATCTTTTAATTTCCCGCTGGCATCGCTGATGTACACCGAATTGCTGCCCTTCTTATCCGCAAACGAGATGGTGCCATCTTCCCCAACAGAAACATCAATCAGGCTGTTGGCCGCCACCCGATCCCCAGACGAGGTGGAGATGGTGGTCTCTCCTAATTTCTTCTCAATGGCCTGCTTCAGTTGCTCCGGCGTGACCTGACCAGTTCCTGTCTTGTCCTCATCCAGGAACTCCAATTCACCAAATTCAATGGTGACCTCTTTTGTCCCATAGGTCAACGTCATGGACCCTTCCAGCGTGCTGACCTGCATGCTTCCCTTTAAGTCAAGTGCAGCTGATCCGGAGGCGCTGATGGTCCCGTTTTCCACCTTCACATGGGCCAAATCCGACGCCTGACTGTTGGCACGCGCGGCAGTAGCCAGTTGCGCCACCGCATTAATGACAATGTTGCTGCTACTTTTCCCCGTGGCAGTCACCATATCTGCATAGGTTCCCTGGGCAGAGGTAATGACTGCGTTGTTAAAAAAGCTGCTGCTGATCAAATTGTTTTTGGAGTAAGCAAACGTCATATAGTTGCGGGAAAACTCCACCAATTTATCCGAGATACTCTGGTATGCCTCCTGCTGCCACTGTAACTTGGTGCGGTCCTGCTGCAACTTGATAATCTTTTGCTGGTACCCCTGTACCATTCCTTCAATCATGGACTCCGTATCCATGCCGCTGGCCAAACCCGAAATAATATTGGTATTTCGGCTTCCATATATGCTACTGGAGGAACTGTTCCCCATCAAACTGGATATCGATGCCATTTTCTTTCACTCCTTATCTTCATGGCTCCGGCTGGTGACGGCTGCCCTGTACCGTTGGTCTAATTGACAAACATTTCACTTTTCAGTAAAATACATGTAATAAAACCGTTTGCTTCTAATTGATAATATCGTCCAACACCGGCCAAAAATAAGCCTTCTCATCCGTTTTTATTGCTTTATTTTGGTTGCGTTTTTGCTGGACGGAAGGAGAGGTTCATATATGCCCGCCACCATTACTGCTATAACCAATCAAAAGGGCGGTGTGGGAAAAACCACTGTGGCCGCTGCTCTGTTAGCTTGCCTACATCAGCGGGGCGCTCGTGTTTTAGGTGTAGATTTGGATCCTCAGGGCAGCCTGGGCTTCAGTTTGGGATTAGACATTGAGCACTGCTCCACCCTTTACGATGTTTTCCGCGGCACCCACTCCCCACAGTCTGTCCTGGCTCACACAGACACCTGTGATCTTTTGCCTTCCAATATTCTTTTGTCCGCAGCTGAGTTGGAATTTAATAAACCCGGACGTGAGTTTTTACTGAAAACGGCGCTGTCCGGATTTTTGGACCAATATGATTACATCATTGTCGATACCCCGCCTGCACTGAACATCCTCACAGTCAATGCCTATGTAGCGGCGGACAGTCTTATCATTCCAATGGCCCCCGAAGTTTTGAGTTTGCTGGGGGTATCTCAAATCAAAGAGACCATTGACAGTGTCCGTGGCTACTATAATTCCAGGTTGTCCGTGTTGGGCATTCTTCTCAATCGCTACAACCCCAGACTGAATCTCAGCCGTGAGATGTTGGATTTGGCAGAACAAATTGCCGTACAACTGGATTCCAAAGTATTTGAAACAAAAATTCACACCAGCGTCGCTGCAGCCGAGGCTCCTGCCCACGGAGTCAGTGTGATGGACTACGCACCAAACTCTAAGCCTGCCCTTGATTTTTCGGCCCTGTGCGATGAGATTGTGGGCTTTCATCGGTTCTCCCAATCCCATTCGAACGGAGGGATGAACTAATGGCCGGACGAAAAAACGCCCGCAGCAGCAAAACGGAACATGTGTTGAATCTACTCTCTCACCCCACCGACCCGCAGCCGGATGTTTCCGCTGCAGCTGGGCAAACGCCCCCTCCTCCCCAGCCGGCTTCTCCCTCCCAACCACCTTCCTCCGGTGATGCCGCTGCTTCCCGTCGGCCGCTTTCTCCCATTTTGGAAGTCGCACGCACCAACAACGAAGCGCTGGAAGCCACCATCCAATCCGCTCTTGAACAGGCTTTGGCCGATGAACTGGATACAGCCTCCTCCCAACAACAGCCACAGCCCCCTGCCTCCCCACTACCGGAAGCGGACGTTCCTTCTCCTCCACCAACAGCAGACAGCTTCTCTCCCGATCCGGAGACCTCGTCCCCTTCTTCTGCCCATTCAGACGAGAGCGACTCGGATGCTTGCTTGGAACCCGCAGAACCCCAGGATGTTGCCCAGCCATCCGACTCCTTTGCACCCCCCTCCCCACAGCCAGATTCTTCCGCGGAAGTACCTGATTTGCCCCCAGACCACGCCCAATTCATCAATGTGATGCAAGTACTGGTGAAGGAAAAGCTGGAACGCTACGTAAAACTGTTTCAGCTATGCAACTGTCCACGCTGTCTGGCCGACGCCGAAGCGCTGGCACTCTCCCGTCTTCCGGCAAAATATGTGGTCTTGCCAAAAGCGACCTGTTCCCCTATGCTGAATTTTTACCGGGCGAAATATGACTCCGAGGTATCGGCCCAAGTGGTCTTTGCCTGCAAGCAAGTGCTGGAGTTTCCCCGCCATTAAGACCATAAAAAATCGGCTGGAGGATTCAGAATCAATTCTGAATCCTCCAGCCAATTGATTTTGCACGGATTGGCGTGCTTTCTCAGGTCGCCGCCGGTTCCATTTCCTTGGCCACAGGTCGGGGCGCCGGCTTTGTGATCTCTTCCCAAACCCGGTTGACCTCTTCCATACAGCTGAAGTAAACACTGGTCAGCAAGTTCGTGGGAATTCCCAGTTCTCCAGCCAGGCCGTCAATTTTCCCCCAGTCTGCCTGTTCATAACTCAAAGCCAAGTCGTACAACATTCCACAGCGTCCCTTGTGGTACAAAAGGCCCTCTTTCGCCTCTTCTCGCAGCGGAATTTGAGCCAAAATCTCCTCCAAGGGGGCGTCGATTAAGTAGTTCAGTGTAGAGAACATCCCCATCAAATAGGCATCCGGCTTGGAAATGGGCATCTCTCTTGCATAGTTCATCAAGCTGCTGCAAAAGCTGGCCCGCATAAAGGATAGCCGCAGGAATTCCTCTGCGCCCTCCTCCATTTGGTGCTCGGCATTGCTGGCGCTGAGCAGATAAGCCCATTGCCGCAATTCTCCCAATCCCATAATGACGATTGCCTGGCGGATGGATGTCACCTCATTGCGCAGCGCAAAGTAACAGGAGTTGACCATCTTTAACAGGCCATAGGTCAACGTGGCATCCACCGAGATGATTTTCTCAATCTCCTCCATATCCGGCTCATCCCGGGTAATGGCCATAATCAGCCGGAAAAAGTTGCTCTGCAGGTAGCCGCTGCTATGCGCCTTTGTGGTCAGTTTCGCCGCCACATAGGTTCCTTCCAGGGCATCTACACCAAGTTTCAGCCCTCTTTGGTAGAGTTCCTCCCGATTGACCCCTATCGCGATACACTTTTTATTCATGCTGTGGGCAATCTCGATGATATTTTTCAGCGTCACCAAAGAGGTATTCTCCAAATTCAATTTGATATAGTCAATGCTGTCCAACAGCGCCAGATAACGGGGGGCAAACTGAAACTCATTGACTGCAACCTTATACCCCTCTTTGACATATTGCTGCACAATATGCATCGCCAGCGGATGAATGATCACGCTGTCGTCGATTTGGATCACCAACTCGTCCTTATCAAACAGACGCGGTGTCTTTTTCATCAGCAAGGTAGTGGTAAACGTCATAAAATTCAGCGCGCCCCGCAGCACCTTATCGGTATTCTGTGTGAGAAAGCTATAGATGGTATCTGCCGCGGCAAAGTCGTTGGCAGGTACATTTTTTTCCCCGCCAAATGCCTGATTTTCCCCATGATACTGGATCTCATAGCCGATGATTTTATTTTCTCGATCTTTAATTGGCTGCCGAACGATATACTTGCTGCCCATTCCCATTCCCCCTATTTTCCTTCTCGCTGGCTTCGCTCCAGGAGTTGGTCTATCACGCCAATTAAATGTCCAATTTCCGGTTTGCTCAGCTGCTCATCTGCTCCCAGCTGCTTCCCCTTTATGTACATTTCTTCCGTAATCAGAGAGGAGAAAATGACCACAGGAACCTTTTGGAATTCCTTATCCGTCTTAATGAGCTTGGTTAACCGGTGCCCGTCCATCTGAGGCATTTCAAGATCGGTTATGATCAGTGCCACTTTCTTCTCCAACTCGGTTGTTCCGTGCAGTTCTTGAATGGCATTCCATAGTTCCTGTCCGTTGGAAAACAGGGTGAGATTTTCATAACCGGCCCGATTCAGAGCCTGCTGCAGGATTTTGCTGAGCAAAATGGAGTCCTCTGCAATCCAGATGGCCTTATCGCTGCGGTCCCGGTGCCCCAACTTTTCCACTTCACTCATCTGAATGGTGGTTTCCGGGGCAATTTCCGCCACAATTTTCTCAAAATCCAAGATGGTCACCAAGTTCTCCCCACACTGCGCAATCCCCGTTGCCACACCGTCCGGCCCGCCAGACGCTGTTTTATCCGGTTTTTGAATGCTGGTCCACGAAATGCGGCTGATGCCCTCTACGGTGTGGACACGGAAAGCGATGAAGATTTGGTTGAAGTTGGTGATGATAAACAGGTCCTTCTCCTTCTTCTCCACCTCTTTTTGCTCCAAATACTTCGGCAGATCCACCACCGTGATGACCCGATCCCGTGGCTTGAAAATTCCCTCCACCACCGGATGTACATGGGGTACCGGACTCACTGGAGAAGAGAGTATAATCTCCCGCACTTTCGCCACATTTATCCCATAAAGATTTCCGCACACGGTAAACACCAAGATTTCAATCTCATTTGTTCCCGACTCCAGCAAAATTCCACTCTTCCCATCTTCTACCACGTCATATCCCCCACTTTCTGTTTTTATCATAAGATCGTATCCGTTTTTCCAACTCTTCGGATCAGACCTTGTCCTGTGGCTGCATCAAATTGCAGCGTTCGCGCTGTGGTTCCTCCCACATCTTCTTTGAGCAGGCGGATCCCCTCCTGCTTGAGAATAAGGTGTACACTTTCGATGTTCCGCTGTCCGATATTGCCCAGGCTTTTGCTGCCTGGAATCTCAAACATCTTTGCGCCTCCCGCAATTTTGGCCACAATCCGACTGCGTTTGGCTCCCCACATCTCCATTTGTCGCAGCGTCTCTCGAATCCCAGTGTCTGCATATTTCATGGTGGATTTACGACCAGGTTCCATATTAAGGGGCAACATAATATGGATTAGCGCCGCCAGCTTAATCAGCGGATCATAAAGGCAAATTCCTACACAGGAACCCAGCGCGTAGGTAATCAATTCGCCACTGCTCTGTGCCATCTTCATATCCGCGATTCCCACCACCAGCTTATCGCTCATCCAATACCCCCAGCCTCTTTAATAGGAAATTCAACGACCGCACATCCGGCGAGAGTAAAAGCCGGCAGGGGACTGCATGCCCCTCACATACAAACTGCGTCCCTATGGTCATCAAATAATCCGATTGCCCACCAAATTCTGCCATGGGCACGGCAAGGATCGCTCCCTGCATATCTACCGCAAAGGCCGGTACTGTCAGCCGAATGGTCATATCTGTCATACCCGCCAAAGCATTGACAAAGGCGGAAATCATGATATTTCCAACTTCCAGCAATG
The DNA here is from genome assembly GCA_050943895.1 of Lawsonibacter sp. Classification (GTDB taxonomy): domain Bacteria; phylum Bacillota; class Clostridia; order Oscillospirales; family Oscillospiraceae; genus Lawsonibacter. The sequence continues at coordinate 60,701 of JBMNQA010000002.1, read as the reverse complement.
CGGATACATCCAGTTCCTTCAGCTGCTCATAGCCATCCAGCCTGCGGCCAACCATCCGCTCCAGCATCAGGTTGACAAAGTCCATTTGCTGCACGCAGAGCATGATCCCGTTGATCTCTCCCTCCAAATGCACCAAAACACCCGCTGTCACCGCCTCTGGACCGCCAATCCAGTCGATTGCCTCGTTATACCCCATAATCCGCACCTGGGGCATTTCAATGCTGACTTTACTCCCCAGCATTCCCGATAACGCTGTGGCTGCATTTCCTGTTCCAATGCTGCCAATCTCTCGGATCGTGTCCAACTCCAGAGCGTTTAACTCATGAAAGCCTTTCATCGCTCTATCCCCATCCATTTTAGTTGATCAGATTATTTACCGTTGTCTCCACCTCATCGGCTGTGGTCACCATCCGCAGCGCGTAGCTGTATGCCCGCTGTGTCTCGATCACTTTTCCCAATTCGGAGCCCAAATCGGTATTGGACGTCTCCAAATAGCCCTGGCGCACCGGAGAGGAACTTATCCATACCGCCCCGTTTTTTTCACCCATTCGAAACAGGCCTTCCCCCACATGCTCCAGTCCGTCGCGATACTGGATGGAAAACACACCAACCGGAAGACTCTGGGACACATCCGTCACCTCGATGGGGTATCCCTGGGTGTCCAACACCTGCCGCCCATTTCCATCCGTCAGGTACAGCACCTCTTCCAACTCTCCGTCCTCATTCTCCCGCTGGAACAATGCCGGAGAAAATGCTCCGTCCCGAGTATAGGTGATCCCCTGACTGGTGGGATCATACAGGGCAAAAAAACCTTCCCCCACAATGGCGTAATCCTGATCTCGCCCCGTCTGTGTCAGGTCCGCTGCCCGAAAATCGGTGGCAGTGGATATCATCCGTACCCCGCTTCCCTTGGGCAATTGGTCTCCTTCCGCTCCCTCCACCATACGGTACATCAGTGTGCCGAAGGCGGGCTTCTCCGCCTTGTATCCATTGGTATTCACATTGGCTATGTTGTTGCCGTGTACTCCCATGCGCTCCATCTGCTGCTGTGCACCCAGCGCCCCATTATAAAATGCCTGTAGCATCTCTTTTTCCTCCTATCCTTACAGGCGGCCGATCTCCGTCGTGGCTTTGGTCAACACACCGTCATACAGCTTAAGTACCTGCGCTGCGCTTTGAAGCGCACGCTGTGCCGTCATCATCTGGCTCATCTCTTGGAGCATATCGACATTGGAGTTCTCTACACTCCGCCATGTCACCTTGGCCTCCACTGCCTGGGGCACCTGGCCATTGGCGTCAAACAATCCGCTCTCCCCTTTGGTCAGCTGCTCATTATCCCCAAAGGTATATACTCCGATCTGGCCAAACAGTCCGCCCCCTTCTTGGGCATAAATCCGTCCATAGTCATCTGCCTGGATCTGGTCGCTTCCCAGCGCAAGAAGTGCTCCATCCGCACCTAGCACACGCCCGTGCCCGGGTAGACACAGATAGCCCTCGGCGTCCAGGGAAAAGCTTCCGTTTCGGGTATACTCCACCCCGTTTGCCGTCTCAACGGCAAAGAACCCCTCTCCCTGGATAGCAAAGTCCAAATTAAGGCCTGTCTCCTCGATTGCTCCCTGGTCATAATCCACATACAGCTGGCTGGGTGCCAGAATATAACTTCCCTGGCCGACGGGCGTACTCCCCTGCTTTTCCTTGTTCCCAACGCGGCTGATCAGGACCTCGTCAAATGTGGTATCGGTATATCGCTCCTGCTTGTATCCCGGCGTTGTCACATTGGTCATGTTGTTGGCTACCACGTCCAATCTGCGGCTTTGTGACAGCATCCCAGAAGTGAGATTATAAAACCCTTTTGTCATTGTGCTCGTTCCTTTCCTGTGTCTCTATCGCTCCATTTGCCCCACCAAATCTGCTCGAAGCTTTTCAATGGCATGGCTGTGAATCTGCGAAACCCGAGGCGGACTAATGCCCAGCACTTGGGCAATTTCTTTCATCGTCAGTTCCTTTTCATAGTAGAGGGAGAGCACCAACTGCTCATTTGGACGCAGCTTTTCAATTCCATGGGTCAGTTTGGTATGTAGTTCCTGTTCCTCACAAAACTCCTCCGGCGGGTCATCGTGGGTGATATCGCTTTGCCCTTTCCCTACACCGCTGCCATAGGAGTCCAGCAACATTTCAAAGGAAATTAAATTGGCTCCCGCGGTATCCGCCACAGTCTGCTCGTATTCCTCCAGGCTGATCCCCAGATAATCCGCCACCTCCCGGCCCTCCGGCATACGGCCCAGCTGCCCGGACAGTTCCTCCACGGCGTGGTTGACTCGGGTGGACTTCTGCCGCAACTGACGGGGCAGCCAATCCTGTTTCCGCGCCAAATCGATGACCATGCCTCGCAGCCGTTTGGCCACAAAGGTCTCCAACTTTACTCCCTTTGTGGGATCAAACCGGTCAATGGCATTCAACAAGGTCAAGATTCCTTCCTGTACCACATCCTCCAGCTGGTTGATTCCATTTCCGGCTCCAAAGGTTCGCAGGGCAATCCGCCGGATCTGGTCCTGGAAGCGCAGTACCAGCGCCCATTTTAATTCCACATCTCCAGTTTCTTTGTAGCGCAGCATCAACTCCTGCGTATCCAGAGAAGAAATCTCATTCCCATACGCATCGTCTATCTGCGCCACACTCGATTGTTTCGTCACGCTCATACCTGCTACCGCCTTTATCCATGCTTCTCCTGGACAGACAACGAAATATTTCCTATCGCCTGGATTTGTACATTGCTCGCAATTTCATTGAAGGACAACACATACACATCCGGATAGAACTGTGCCACCATCCGGCTGACATAAACTCGAATCACCTGGCTTGTCAATAAAATGGGTGTTTGAGATAACTCATTGAATTTCTTCCGCAACTCTCCCAACTGGGCGATAACCTGCTGCATAATTTCCGGACTGAGGGCCAAATAGACGCCGTGGTCATTTTTCGTCAGGGCAGAAAGAATCTTCGTCTCCAAATCCGCATCCAGCGTGGCGACACGCAGCTGTCCGTCGGTACAGAACTTCCGGGTTATGGTGCGGCTGAGCGCCCCACGGACTTGCTCGGTAATCATATCCATATCTCGGGAAGTGGCACTGGCGTCTACAATCGTCTCCAAAATGGTCCCCAGATCCCGGATTGGGATTCCTTCCCGCAGGAGATTACGCAGAATCTTCTCCAGATTGGCGTATGTTACAATGTTGGGAATGGCATCTGCAACCAAATCCGGCTGGGTCTGTTTCAAATTCTCTACCAAATGCATGGTTTCGCTGCGGTCCAGCAGTTCATAGGCGTATTTTTTGATGGTCTCCGACAAATGAGTCAGCATCACCGTCAGCGGGGAGATAACCGTGTATCCATAGATCTCCGCCATCTCCTTGTTCTCCGGCAAAATCCACCGAGACGGAATCCCGTACGCCGGCTCAATGGTCTCAATGCCGTCAATTTCACCGCTTGGATTTGCCGGCTCAAGGGCCAGATAATAATCCACCAAAATTTCTCCCGCCGCCACTTCTTCGCCACGAATCTTTATCACATATTGGTTGGTGCCCAGCGCCGCACCGTCGTGGAGTCGGATGGACGGGATCACAAAGCCCATATCCTGGGCGTATTGACGGCGGAAGATCACGATTCGACTAATCAACTTACCGCCGCTGCTCTCATCCACCAGTGGGATCAGGCTGTAACCAAATTCCATCTCGATGGGTTCCACAGTGAGCAAGCTGTATACATTGTTAATGTCTTTATAGAAATCCGTTTCACTGGCCGCCTGTATTTCAGAACTGGGGGCACTGCTCTCTTCTGCCTGCTGCATCTGCTGCAGTTTTTCCCGTTCCATCTGTTTCTCACCCAGATAGCCCCCTACGCCCAGCAGAGCGCCCACAAGCAGCAGCGGAAGGGTTGGCGCACCAGGGACAAATGCAAGCAGCGCCAAAATGACCCCCGTTGACAAAATCGCCCGCGGCTGTGCCTTAAACTGCTGGATTACATCGGTATTCAAGCTGCCGTCGGATACCGAACGGGTCACTATCATACCGGTAGCCGTGGAGATCATGAGGGCGGGCAATTGGGAGACCAGACCGTCGCCAATGGTGGCAATGGAGTATTGATTGAGGACCGACGCAAAATCTCCGCCCCCCTGTACCACACCGATGATCAGTCCTGCAATAAAGTTGATCGCTGTGATAATCAGGGACATCACTGCGTCGCCCTTGACAATTTTCGTGGCGCCATCCATGGCACCATAAAAGTCCGCTTCCTTTTGTATTTTGTATCGGCGCATCCGCGCCTCTTTCTCATCAATTAATCCGGAGTTCAGGTCGGCATCAATGGCCATCTGCTTGCCTGGCATGGCGTCCAGTGTAAAGCGAGCCGCCACTTCCGACACGCGTTCGGCGCCTTTGGTAATGACGATAAACTGCACCAACACAATGATGAAAAAGATCAAAACCCCGATGACAATATTGCCCTGCGTAATTAACTGTCCAAAGGATTTGATAACCGTTCCGGCATACCCACCATTGGAAAGAATCAGGCGCGTGGACGACACATTTAAGCCCAGCCGAAACAGAGTGGTAATCAGCAACAGAGAGGGGAAAATGGAAAACTCCAACGCCTCAGAGATGCTCATGGTTATCATTAAGATCATAATGGACAGGGAGATGTTCACTACAATCAGAACGTCCAATACCGCCGGTGGGAGTGGAATCACCAGGAACAACACCACGATGACCACCAGAAGGGATATGGCGTAGTAGTTCAAGATCCGTTTCATTGCGATTTGTTTCCTACTTTCTGCCTGATTTCAACGTTTCATCCATACGGTAGAGGTAGACCAAAACCTCTGCCACTGCATTATAAAACTCAGGTGGGATTTCTCGATTCAACTCCGCAGAGGCATACAGCGCCCGCGCCAATGGGACATTTTCAATCACTGCAACATGATGCTCCTCTGCCACCTTTACAATGCGCAAGGCCAGGGAGTCCTGCCCCTTTGCCAAGACGATGGGCGCAGAATCCTGATCCGGCCGATAACGCAAGGCAACTGCAAAATGGGTGGGGTTTCGGATAACGACATCTGCACTGGGAACCTGCTGCATCATCCGGGATTGGGCCATGCGGCGCTGCATCTCCTTGATTTTCCCCTTAATTTGCGGATCCCCTTCCATCTGCTTAAACTCTTCTTTGATCTCCTGCTTGGACATCTTAATCTGCCGCTCATAATCCCACCACTGGTAAAAAATATCTGCACCAGCTAACACCAGATAGGCCAACATCACTTGCAGGACCAGTGTAAAACTCTCCTGAAAGAGATGGACGCAGGCACTCACCAGATCGGTATACAGATAGCGGGTAAAGACATCCACCAGCCCGGAAATAAAGCGATAGATTAAGTAGAGCAGCAATGTGATCTTCAGAAGACCTTTTAGCGCCTCCACCACACTGCGCAAAGAAAACAGCCGTTTGATTCCCTGAATTGGGTTCAGCCGGCTCCACTTGGGCTTTAACGATTCCCCAGACACCAACAACTTCGTCTGGAAAAAGGTCACTGCAATCCCCGAAATTACACACACGGCTAAAATCGGGCCAGCCGCCTTTAGAAACACCAGAAACATCTCTAGCAACAACCCGTCGCCCACTTCAATTCCCGGCTGTTGGAATCCGGTGGAGGCCAGATTCATGCAGTACCGAAAAAAGCGGGCAAGCTGTTCCACCATCCCAGGCGCCGTCAGTCGGATCACACCAAAACTGGCCAGAAGAACCGCCACCGAAACGGCGTCGTTACTGAAGAAGATATTTCCCTTTTTCCGTTCATCACGTCGTTTTTTCGGTGTGGCTTTTTCTGTTTTTGAACTGTCCGCCATTGGGATCCCTCATTTCTACCCGGCGGTGGCACTAATTGTTTCCGGCTATGGTGCCAAGAACGGCACTTAACTGATTTAGCATCTGGACCTCTGCACCCAGCAGAAATTCATGGATGGGGGTCAAGAAGAAAAACAGCAGTACCAGACCAATGATGACTTTCAATTCCATATTGATAACAAAGGCGTTGATTTGCGGAATGGCTTTCATTAAAATGCCCATTCCAATTTCTCCCAAGAGTTCCGCAGCCAAAATCGGCAACGCCAATTTCACCGCCAAAATCATACAGGAGAGGAAAATCTCCACCACATGGGACGCCACTTCCGGACCGAATGTCGCTGCGCCATAGGGCAGCACTTCCCCTGACGTAACCAAAATCCGCATCAGCGTGTAGTGGCCATTTTCAGCAAAGAAGGTCAGAATAAACAGAATGTTCAGTAGGGATGCACTGACGGTCATGTTGTTCTGGCTGCTGGCGTCATAAATCTGAGCCATCGTCATGCCCATCTGTGTATCAATGATTTCTCCCCCCAGCTGAACCACGGAGAGAAATAGCCGTATCACCACACTTAAGGTCAGCCCAATGCCCAATTCCATCATCAACAAAACGGAGAGCACAAGCAGTTGGCTGGGTACCTCCACAGCGGGTGCATCGGCTACCCCATAGGTAAAGACCGACAGCACCAGGACAAATCCAGCCTTTACCATGCCGGGTACGCTGCCGCGTCCCCAGATTGGGTTGAAGAGCACAAACCCTGTCATCCGCATGACAATTAATTCAAATAAAAAGAGTTCCTCCCAGTTCACCATGACCCCGTCTTTACATTAATGTGAAAAGATACCTAGAAAACTCCAACAGCGTTTCCATCATCCAGCCGCCTCCAATCAGGAGGACACCTACCACAACCAGTAACTTTAAAATGAAGGAGAGGGACTGCTCATGGATCTGTGTCACCGCCTGAAAGATTGCCACCACAATTCCCACCAACATGCTCAGCAGGAGAAGTGGAGTTCCAATTTTTAAGGCGACTCCAACCCCTTCCCGCATAACATCTACCACTTCCATTTTGCTTCCCCCTTATCGGAACCCCTGTACCAAGGTGGAAAACAGCAATTCCCACCCGTTCAGGGCTATAAACAGCAGAAGCTTAAACGGCATGGAAATCATGGACGGCGGCAGCATGATCATTCCCATGGACATCAGCGTGGAGGCGACAATAACATCAATTAGGACAAACGGAATATAGAGATAAAACCCAATCAAAAAAGCCCGCTTCAATTCGCTGGTCATAAACGATGGCACTAAAATGCGCAATGGCAACTCCGATGCCTCTTCTGCAGGGGGGGTATCCATGTGGGCCAGATCGCAAAACAGCTTTAAAGAGCTATTTTCCACTTGCTTGGCCATGAAGTCTTTCAAAGGCACCTGTGCCCGCTGCAAAAATTCCTGTTGGCTAATCTCCTCCGCCGCATACGGCTCATAAGCCTGTTGGATGATGGCATCTGTCACCGGAGACATGGTAAACAGCGTCAAAAACAGTGCAATCCCAATCAGAACCATATTCGGTGGATTTTGCTGTAACCCCATGGCGGAACGGAGAAATGAAAAGGATATTATGTACCGAGTAAACGAGGTCATCATGACCACAACGGAGGGAAGAAGCGTAATGGCTGTGGTTAAGAAAATAATTTGGAGGGTCTGCACCTGATCCCCGTTTACATTGATCAATGCATCCAAAAATCTACCCCTCTTCCTTGCCATTTCGCTGCCGAATCACTTTGCGCAGCGCCGATGCGAAATTCATTGTCTCTCCTGCCTCCAACGGCTTTGTATCTTCCTGCTCCCAGAGTCGAATCTCCTCTTCCGTCGCCTGCCGCAAACAGGTGATGTTTCCCTGACTGACTCCCAGGAAGCAGTATACTTCGCCCAGCCGAACCAAAAGCAGCTGTTGTTCTTTCCCCACAACAACCTTTTCCAGCACCTGGATTTTTCGGCCTTGGTAACTTGTCATCCACCGCGTCCCACTGTGCCCGGCAATCATCCGTGTGCAGCCGTAGGCCAGAGCCAAAACCACTGCAATGACTCCAAGGGCCCAGATCACATGAAACAGTTCTTCCCACATGGGATTAACCGTTCCCCAAAATCGTGCTCACGGTCTTCAGGAGTCGATCCGGTTTGAAGGGCTTTACAATAAAGTCTTTCACCCCTGCTTTGATGGCTTCCACCACCATTGCTTCCTGCCCCATGGCGGAACACATCACCACTTTTGCGCCTTCATCTTTGGAGCGAATGGCTTTCAGTGCCTCCAGGCCGTCCATGTTGGGCATGGTAATGTCCATCAACACCAAATCCGGCTGGATTTCAAAGTATTTCTCTACCGCATCTTTTCCATCCACCGCTTCGAACAAATCCGTATATCCATTCTTACTTAAAGTATCCCGAATCATCATTCGCATAAATGCTGCATCGTCTACAATCAAAATCTTCGCCATTTTTTATCACCCTTTACTTTTTTTGTTCCCCTCAGGGGCGTTTGGCCAGATCCATCAGGCCCGGCTGTTTTAATACCTCTGTAATACGTACGCCGAAATTATCATCAATTACTACAACGTCGCCCCGTGCAACACAAAGCCCATTGACAAACAAATCGACTTGATCGCCTGCCAACTTGTCCAGAACGACTAAGGACCCCTTGGAGAACGTGAGAATATCTTCCACCTTCCGCCTTGTCCGTCCAATCTCCACGGAAACTTCTAAGGGCACCGACATAATCAGTTCCAAGTTTTGAGCCCGTTCCTCTCCCAACTCTTTGGTGACATCCAGAGTCGGCAATGGGAGGGGCTGTGCATTGATCACTCTCGGCTCCGGTGCTACGGGCGGTGCATAACTGTAAACAGGCTGCGGCTGCACCGGAATTTGCGAAAGTGGCTGCTGCATGGGCTGCGGTTGGACAGCAGGCTGCGGCTGCATGGTCGGCTGCTGCATGGGCTGCGGTTGGACAGCAGGCTGCGGCTGCATGGTCGGCTGCTGTACAGGCTGCGGTTGGACAACCGGTTGCGGCTGCATGGGCTGCGGTGGCGTCTGAACCGCCGGCTGCTCCTGCAAACCACTGGTCGTTCCGGCCTCCGGCTGCGGTGCGGCCATGCTTGCCATCAACCGCTCAATTTCATCTTGGCTTAATGTACTGCCGCCCCCCGCCTGTGTAGAAGCTTGCTCCGCCTCCTGGGGATGGCTCTCTTCCGCTTTTGTCTGGGGGATTGGCTCAGAGGAAAGTTCATCCAGGCCCATTCCAAAGCCGCCCAGCAATTCCCGCGCCAGCTTGACCGACATGACGTTGACAAACTCGCTTTGCAGAATATCCTCAATTCCCAGTGTAAAGCGAACGACAACCAAAAGTCCGTCCTGTGTATGGAAGTGATCGTCTTTAAACTGGGCCAAGTTTTCCAATGTAAAAGACTGGGGCGTAGAGATGTTGACGCTTCTCCCCAAAAAGTCGGACAGTGCGGTGGAAGCTGCTCCCATCATCTGGTTCATGACCTCGCAGACTGCACTGATGGTCAATTCGTTGAGTTCAAACTCCTCGTCCGGAATTTCACTCCCCATCAGAATATCTACGATGACCTTTACATCGTTGCGCTTGAGCAGCATGATATTGCTGCCCCCCAGCCCGGACACATACTTGATCTCCACCGCGATGGCCGGCTCCAAATCTCCCAGGCTGAATTCCTCCACCGGCACCACCGACACAGAGGGGGTAGTGATATCCACACGGTGATCCAGCAGGTTTGATACCGCGGTGGCCGAGGAACCTAAGCTGATATTCATCACTTCGCCAATGGCATCTAATTCCATTGCGCTAAATACATGTTGTTCCATCGCCTTTATTTTTCCCTTCTTCCCTGACTCTCGTAGGTATCTGTGATTTTAACCGCCATGCAGTTGTTCTGTGTTCCCACTATTCCGCTAAACCAGGGCTGCCCTCCAATGTAAAGCTGCACCGGATCGGTAGCCGGGTGACCTAGATCAACTACATCGCCCACCCGCAGATGGTAAATATCCTGCAGTTGTAGCGTTGTACGCCCCAACTCCGCAGTGATCTCTAAATCTGAGTCCCGCAAAATATCCAGTATTTCTTCTGCGTTATCCTCTCCTCGCTTTCGCCCCTCCTGGCTTTCCGCCGTAATCTTGGCAAAGATATTGGTCAGTACCGTTCCCGGCAGACAGATATTCATACGGCCGGAACTGTTGGGAAAGCGAATGTTTATCCCAACAATGACCACCGTCTCGTCCACCCCGATTAACTGCACCAAGGTTGGATTTGGCTCCACCCGCCGGTAACGAAATTCTACATCAATGTAGTTCTCCCAGCTTCCACCCAGTGTCTGGATCATGTCTTTGACCATACTCTCATACAGCTTCAGTTCCAGATCTGTAAAGCTATAACCACCGGAAACTTTTGCATCCAAGTCTCCATCGCCCCCCATCAGGCGATCCATCATGCTCAGCATCAATGTTGTGGTATAGTGGAATAACGTGGGCGGATCTTCCGACTGGGATTGGTGTTCCACCGACACTTCCGCCAGCGCTAGGACATCCCCCTCTGAAAGAGCATTGGAAAACTCATAATACCGCTGCTCCTCCACCGACTCCACTTCAATTTCACACGTTGTGTGCAGCAGCCCGTTCATGCGGGAATTAATAATTCTTGTATAATTTTCGAAGATGCTGCTGAGTATTTTTAAGCGGTCTTTGGTGAACTTTCTGGGGCTGTAAAAGTCATATTTCCGGTACTTTTTCTCGTTGCTCTGCTGGTTCTCTTCTGTAAAGTCCATCTCGCCGTTGCGAGCGGCATTCAACAGGGCGTCAATTTGGCTTTGCGATAAAACTTCCGCCATTTTTGTTCCTCCCGCCCGGAGTTATAGTTTCGCAGCGCTTTCCTTCCTCCTCGGTCCCCCGAAAGCGGTGCGTCAGGTACTGTCTCTATCCATTTGTCTGATCTGCCTGGAGATTCTCATCTGTTCGGATGGTGTAATATTTCTCTACGCTGTCTCCCATAGCGTCATCCAATTCCAAACCGCTGATAATTAACTCAACACGGCGGTTCTTTGCCCGCTCATCCGGTGTATCGTTGCTTGCCACCGGACGCCATTGGCCATATCCCACACTGACCAGCCTGGCTGGATCAATGACATTTTTCTCTTGCAAATAGATTGTGACTACCGTGGCCCGATTGGACGCTAAGAACCGGTCGGCGGTCACGTCGTTGGGCTTGTCCCCAACTGCCTGGGCCGTATGCCCCAAGACACGGATTTCATTAATGGAGTCCCTGGCCTGCGCCAGCGGCTGGGCTACTTTGTCCAACACCGCTTTTCCGTCTTCCCGCAGTTGGTAGCGATCCCCATCAAAAAACACCGTATCGTCAAAGGATATAAAGACATATCCACTGCCTTTGCTTAAACTTACTTTGTCGCTGAGACCGGAATCAGACACATACTGCAGCAAGGTCTCATACAGTTCTTCCATGCTCTGGTCCACTTCCGCCTGGGTCAGTTCTCCCCCTTCCCCTTCCGTCGATTGCATTTGCTGCACCGACTCACTGGGGTTTAGCGACTGGACCAACGCAATCCACTTGTTTTTATCCATTGTAGACATCGAGTACAACATGACAAAGAAACACAGCAGCAACGTAACCATATCGCCATAGGTATCCATCCAATTTGCTCCACCGCTGCCGCTTTTCTTTTTCCTCTTCATTGACTCCCACCTCTTGGCATTCCGCTCCCGTTACTTTTCTCGGCTGCGTTTCTCGCCTCTGCGCCGACCACCCTCTTGCCGGCCTGACTCTCCGTCTCGCCGGGTCTGGTTCATAAAGGTCATCAGTCGCTCCCGTAAAAATTTCGGATTCTCGCCGGATTGGATGGCCATAATCCCTTCCATGATAATCTCACGGCATACAACCTCTTCCTCATCCCGCGCCGTCAGGTTGGCTGCAATGGGATTGAACACCACATGCGCCAACAACGAGCCGTAGAACGTGGTGATCAGTGCAACGCCCATATCCGGTCCGATGGAACTCATATCTGCCGCTTCCAGGTTATACAGCATTTTAATCAAGCCGATCAGCGTACCTACCATACCAAATGCAGGCGCTGCATTGGAACCACGCTCATACATCGCAATAACTTCCTGGTGCCGCTCAGAAGTCTGCTCAATGTCATTGGTGAGGATACTGCGTACCCGCTCCGGGTCTGTTGCATCCACAATCAACATAATCGCCTGCTTAAAAAAGGGGTCCTTTTGTTCGTTTGCCTTCTCTTCCAGCGCTAACAACCCATTCTTTCGGGCAATCTGGGCCAACTCAATCAGTTCCTCAATGTTTGCCTCCGGGTCAAATGCCTTGGTGCGCAACATGATTTTAAAGTGCTTGATTACACTGCGTACCTCTTTTGGATAACAGGCCACCACAACTGCCAGAGTGCCGCCCAGTGCAATCAGCACACTGGCTGGATCCAGAAATAGCTTTAAATCGTCAAGATTAAGCCAGGGCGTATTCCCCAGATCAATGACAATTCCAAACATGACAAAGAATATCGCCAGCAGCACACCGGCCAGGTACACGATGTTCATGTTAAATTCCCTTCTTCCCCTGTGCTTCTTCACCAACTCAGACCGTCTGGCCTGCTACTGTAATCGCCCGATGAACATCCTGAACCTTTGCGTTGTACTCCACAATTTTCTGGATAATCTCATCTACCGTATCCCGCACAATGTAATAATCATGGTTCATCATGACGATTTTACTTTCTGGGATTAATTCAATGCATTCGATCTGGTTGTGATTGATTAGAAATCGTTCCCCATTCATTTTTTGTAATACTATCATGGGTCCGTCCCTCCCATTTTATTCCAGCGGGCCGATTTTTTCGGCCCGCTGGATCCCCGTGCTACCACCAATTAACGCTTCATATTGACCAACTCTTCCAGCATGGAGTCGGTCACCGTGACAATTCTCGTATTCGCCTGATAGCCGCGCTGATAAATGATCATATTGGCAAACTCAGTGGCCAAATCCGTACCGGATGCCTCCAAAAATCCAGGCAACAGGCTGGGGCCGCCATCGCCCAGCAAGTTCTCCAGGGTAGCGCCATCCTCATCGGCCTCGATATTATTGAGGTACTGTCCACTCAGAGAACCACCAGGGGCACTGATACTCAGATCTCCGCAGCCCTCCAGTGCCTGGTAATAGGGACCCTCCGTGTGGGTCAGGCCCGAGGGGTTGGGCACAGTCCCCAGCGCTACATAACCGATGGTCACCGGGTCTCCCGTCTTTCCGTTGGTGCAGATGACTTTGCCGTCCGCTCCAATGCTCAAGTCTCGATATGAGATGCACTCATAGTTTTCATAATCGCCATAGACGTTTTCCCCCGTACCGTCGTCCACACCGGGGAAGATGGCGTCTCCCACCTCTGCGTTATCCGGGTCGGAATCCGAACCGTTGGCTGCCCGAGGGAGACGAATGGGAACCAGTTGGGTGCTGATAGCGTTTCCGTTCAGGCCCGCTTCTCCCTCTTTGGTCACCGTGGTACTCCCGTCGGCATTCTGGGTGCTGGTCCCGTTGCAGGTGACAAACCCATAGACAATATTGCCGTAGTTATCGGTGAGATAGCCGTTGTTGTCAATTCGGAACTGCCCCACTTTGGACAGCATCAAAGAGTCATAGCTGCCCAGGTTTACTCCATTCTTGTCCCCCAACAGGAAAAAGCCGTCTCCCTGGATGGCCACATCCGCCGCCACACCGGTGGACTCCATATTCTGTGTGGACATGTCCAGGTCAATGGTGCCCACGCTGCACCCATAGCCGGTTTGCTTCGGGTTGGTTCCTCCCACCAGAGCCGTTCCGTCGGAACCGGCAGCCTGGGTGGAATAAATGCTCTCTTTAAAAGTCACTCGTCCCGGCTTGTAACCGTATGTATTGACGTTTGCCACGTTGTTTCCCACAACGGTTAAGGCATCCATTTGGGACTTCATACCGGAAAGTCCGGCACTCATCGCTCCTGTTAAAGCCATTGTTACATTCTCCTTTTTTCATCGGAACACCGTACGCTCCGCCGAGAAACCGTCATTCGGACGGTCCTCAGGGCATCCTGTCGGTCCTGCCCTCTACTTTGTTATAGGATCACGGCCGCGTCGATGTTGGTAAAAATGTTTTCTTTCATCTCTTCTTGGGACATGGTAGTAATCACCCGGCTGTTTGGCACATTGATGATAAAAGCCAGGCTTCGGTCCAGGGCAAGAATATTCGTAGCGCCTTTTGCCTGTGCCCGCTCCACCGAATCGGTCAGCCGATTCAACAAGTGGGGGGTCACTTCAATTCCTCGCTCCTCCGCCCGTGCCATGGCATGCTTGGAAAATGCCACTGAACTGGGGGTGGTCCGCTCCAATTCTGCTTGGAACGCTGCGGCAAACCCTCCTGTGTTTTTCCGTTCGTCGGCTGCCTTTTGACTGGGCCCTACTGTTACTCGTTGGCCAACGGCCTCAATCATAACCGATAGCCTCCTTCCTGTTTAACCGGGACTCAGGTCACATTTCCAGGGTCTTCCGAGCCGCCTTCCGGCTCTTCTCCCCCTTCATCTGGTTCCTGGGGCAATTCCGGTAAGGTGCCTACCGCCATAATGTCGTTTAAGGCGTACATTTCACCGTCCACAAAAATCACCGCTGTCCCCTGATAGGTACCGGTACCGGTCACCGTACCCACAATTTCCTGTAAATTTCCATCGTCGTCCAGCTTGCCCACCGTTACGGTTTTCCCCACCAGCGAAGCTGCGTAGTTTAAGGTACTGGCATTGACCAGCGCCTCCATACTGTCCTTGACGGTTGAAAGCATTTCCACTGTGGACATCTGAACCAACTGATTGAGCATCTCTCCGGTGTCCGCCGTGTTGTCCATGGTCTGATTTTGGAGTTGCTGTACCATCAGCTGAAGAAAATCTTCAAATTCCAGACCCATGTTTTCCCCTGGATTTACCACGTTGATCCCTTGCCGGGTCAACTCTTCCACCGTGGTGGTTCCAGTTGAAGTGTAGGTACTGACTCCCCTCGTCAGGGAATCCAGCGACATCGGCATAAATTCACTGCTCATGGTCTACTTCCTCTCTTACACCAATTCCATCTCGTGCAGGCCCAGGCGTAACTGCTGTAGAAATACTTCCGAATCCTGGGAATGGCGGCGTTGTTCCTGCTGCTGGCGTTCTCCCTGCCGCTGTCCCCCTTCTTGGTCCGGTTGCTGCCAGGGTTGTTCGTCCGACTGGGAACTGTGTACCTCCACCCGCACTTCGCTTTGCTGTCCGCCCTGGAGCATATAACTCAGAGCATTGGAGTGTTCGCTGAGCACTTTAAGCGCCTGCTCATTTTCCGCATGGAATACCACATGCAGTACTCCCTCCGGACTGCGGCTCATCTCCACTACCACCCGGCCTAAATGTTCCGGTGTCAGTTGAAGTTGAATGCGCTGCTCCCCCTGTTCCACAGCTTTTTGGATTTGTCCGGCCAATTTGCCTTCAAACCCATCTGACTGGGTATCCAGCACCGGAGTATCTCCTACCCGTTGCGGTACAAATTCCTGGTCTGGAAACAGAGCCTGTTCTGCTCCGGCAGACAGTTCCACCGTCTGTTCCACCTCTTGCAAGTTCGTTCCCGTTGGGTCGCTGTCCGGCTTTTCCGCTTGCACAGCGGCCACGTTCTCTTTGGAAACCGTCAAAGGCGTTTGTCCGGAAGGCGTCTTTTCCAACAGCGGTTGCTGAGGTGCTTTCGGACTGTCCAGTGGATTTTCCAGCGTCGGGTTTTGCTCCAACTCCATATTGGGGTTTGGCAGAACATCCGACTTCGAACTCAGGTCTTGCGGCACCGTCACGGTCGGAAGGGTGGACCCACCCTGCAACTGCACCGGCTGAACACCGCCTTCATCGGCTCCCATCTGCCCACCCGCACTTAGCGCAGACAATAAATTGGGCAAAAGAAGCGCCGCTTGTCCTTCCGCTACCGGTACGGATACCGGAGATGTGGGCAGCTGCGGAGCAACCGCCTGTTCCGTCTGCTCCGGTTTTCCGCCACTTGATGTCTCCTGCTCCCCTTGGACCTGTCCAGTCCGTTTTTCTTCCAGCAGCGAGCGAAAATCTTGCGTTGTCTCCTCCGTCTGCGTGTCACGATGAAACTCCGGCATACTGGCAGAAACCGCTTGGCTGGCCGCATAAGTCATCTGCAGGACCAATTCGTTCATGCTCATATTCATGGTTCTCACCTCCTTTCAATGGCTGGCCGATTTCCAGCCCGGTTGTTTCGTTTTTTACATGGTTTCCATTGCCATAATTCGTTTGGCGTTCACCAGTTCTTCAATGAAAACCTCTTGACTTTTCTCCGTCTTCTTTCGATAGTCTTCTCTCTTTTGATCCCGCAGCTTTTCCAGACTGGAAGTGTCCTGCCGTGCAGCTACCACCTGGCTTCGCTTCTCTTCCGCTTCCTTCTCATATTGTGCCAGCAGCTTCTGCCCCTTCTCAATCTCCCGCTGCCAGTACCGAAGATCTGACTCATAACTGAGGGCCTGCGCCACCGTGATCCCTTCTCGCTCCGCGGCACGAAATTCCCGGTTGCAGGCTTGATACTTTTCCTCCAGCCGCTGCAGCAGTTCTTCCTGTGCATGGACACGCTGTAGCAAGATGGTGTGCTCATTTTGAAGTTCTTCCTGCACCTGCTGCTTATAATCCAGCACAGTGGCCAGGGAAAACTGAAAGCGTTTCATCTCTTACCCATCCTCTCATTGTACAAGGTGCCGCATTTGCTGGAGATCTTCCTCATAGGAAAAGGACTCATCAATTCCTTGGGTTAAAAATTGATTGATCCCATCCATCTTGCCCAACGCATAGTCCAGCTTCGGATTTGTTCCAGCCTTATATGCTCCAATGGATACCAAATCTGCATTCTTTTCATACACCGCCATGATATCCCGAATCTGCGCCGCCATCCGGCGGTGCTCATCGGATACCAAATCCGTCATGAGACGGGAGATGCTGGCTCCGATATCAATGGCAGGAAAGTGTCCGCTGTTGGCCAACTTTCGGGTCAATACAATGTGCCCGTCCAATATTCCTCGCACCGTATCGGATATGGGCTCATTGGTATCGTCCCCTTCCACCAAAACGGTATACACCCCTGTTATGGAACCGGTTTGAAAATTTCCACTGCGCTCCAACAGTTTGGGCAACTCCGCATAAATGGATGGGGTATATCCTCGCGACACCGGCGGCTCTCCCACCGCCAACCCGATCTCTCGCTGTGCCATTGCAAACCGGGTCAGGGAGTCCATCATCAACAGGACATCAAGCCCCTGGTCTCGAAAATACTCTGCAATTCCAGTTGCTACAGAGGGACACTGTTTCCGCAACATTGCCGGCTGGTCGGAAGTGGCCACCACCAACACGGAGCGGTTCATTCCTTCCGGGCCAAGATCTTTTTGCATAAATTCCAAAACTTCTCGTCCGCGCTCCCCTACCAGGGCAATTACGTTGATGTCTGCCTTCACATTTTTGGCGATCATTCCCATCAGCGTGCTTTTTCCAACGCCGGAGCCGGCGAAGATTCCGATACGCTGTCCCTTTCCAATGGAGAGCATACTGTCAATGGCTTTAATGCCAAACTCCATACGCTCCCGAATGGGGGGACGCGCCATGGGGTTTACATAGTGGTTGCTCCCTACCCCGAACAGGGTTCCACCGTGAAAGGGTCCCTTTCCGTCAATGGGCTGGCCCAGCGCATTGATTACCCGACCCTTCAAAAAAGGTCCCATGCGCAAACGAAGGCCGTGTCCCGTATTGCGAACAAAATTCCCTGCCGAAATTCCGTTCATATCGGAGTATGGCATCAGCAGCATGTGGTCGTTTTTAAATCCAACCACCTCTGCCATCACCTGGCCGCCAGAACTGCCGTTATAGATTTGGCAGATATCCCCTACCGCTGCCCGGCCACCGGAGGCCTCAATGGACATTCCCACGATATTTTCAATTTTCCCGGTATAACTGACCGTCTCCGCCTCGCGGACCCGCTGAATCAACGGCTGAAACATCCATCTTCTCCTCTCGTTTCTAGCTACGACTCACTTAACAGTTGACGGATATTTTGTATCTGTGTCGAGGCACTGGCATCAATAATTTCATCCGGCATCTCAATGATACACGTGCCAGGCTCGTCCTCCGGCATGGGAATAATTTTGATGTGTTCGCTCAATCCGGAAAGGGCAGTCACCAGGTCGGGCGTAATTTCTGCGGCCTCCCCTGCGCGAACCCCTCCCACATAGATATGAACCCATTCGCGGCGTCTTAATTTCTCGGTTGATGCCTGTATCATGCGGGCGATGACGCTTCGACTGCTTTTTAGGCTGACATGAATCACCTTTTCCGCAATGGCAATGCTGAGATCCCGCAATTCTTCCTGGGTATTTTGAAGCATTTCTTCTCGGGCTTGGGTGGCCTGCTCCAAAACGCGCTGTAGTTGGTCGGCCTGTTCCCGCTGTAACTGTTCCAGCTTGGTCTGGTTCTCCAACTGCGCCTGCTTCAGGCCTTCCCCGTATCCCTGCCGGTACCCTTCTCCATGGGCCTCTTCCCGGGCACGGGCCGCCTCTTCTTCCCCTTTTTGACGCGCCTGCTCCAGTATCTCTTCTGCCTGCCGCTTGGCGTCCGCCACAATTTCATCTGCCTGCACTTTGGCGTAGCTGATTACTCCGGCGGCATTTGCCTGCTCTTCCTCTTTTTCGGGAGAAGACTCCTCCACCGCTGCCTCGCCCAGTTTCTCCGCTTCCTCCGGCTCCTCTCGACTCTCCTCCGGTTCGTCTGCGATTTCCGGGAATCGATATGGATTTATGGGCGACTTGCGCAGGCTCTTGAATAGATTAGGCAATGATATCGTCCTTTCCGCCCTTGATGATAATCAACTCGTTTTTCTCCTCTAAGCTGCGGATAATTCCCACAATGCGCTGCTGCGCCTCTTCCACATCGCGAATGCGCACGTTGGTGGTGATCTCCAAATCGTCCCGGATGCTCTGGGCCATTCGGGTGGACATGTTGCTGAATATCTTGTTGGCCACATCGGTGTTGCTCCCTTTGAGCGCCAGCACCAGGTCCCTGGGATCGCACTCCCGGACAAAGCGCTGCACCGAACGATCATCCATTGTAATGATGTCTTCAAAGACAAACATCCGCTTGCGAATCTCATCGGCCAGATTTGCGTTGCGCTCGGATAGCCGGTCAAAGATGCTCTTCTCGCTGGAACGATCCAGATTATTCATAATCTTCGCCACATAATCCACGCCGCCCACCCGAACATTGTTGGCAGACATCAAGTTGGTGAATTTCTTCTCCATCTCTGCCTCAATGATTTTGATGGCTGCGGGGGAAGCGCTCTCCATATGAGCGATATTTTCCACCACTTTCATCTGCTGGTCCGGCCCCAACTCTTCGATCACTGCCGCCGCTTTTTCCGGCTCTACATAGGACAATACCAAAGCAATGGTCTGGGAGCGCTCATGCTGAAGCGCGGCATACAGCGACTTTTCATCCGCCTTGTCCAGGAAGGAAAACTCCCGGTTCTTCAGCGTCTTTGTCACCTTTTGCAGCAAAGTTTCCGCCGCCTGCGCCCCATACGCCTTCTCCAACACAGCCCGGGCGTACTCCAGGCCCCCCTCTGTCACCGCCTTGTTGGTCAGACACATCTGGTAGTACTCATTGAGCACATCCTCTGTGGTATTGGAGTCTACATATCCCAGCTTCGCTACCTCCAGCGTCAGCTGTTCTACCTCTTCCGGATCCATGTACTGATACAACTGAGAGGCCTTTTCCGTCCCCAGCGAGACAATCACCGCAGCTGCTTTTTGCTGCTTGGTCAACTTGGATTGGCTTGGAGTTGAAGTTTTGTTCGGCACTGCCTCACTCATTCTCTCCCACTCCCTTCTCGCAGCCAACTCTTCACCATCTGGGCTGCAATCTCCGGATTTTCCTCTGCAAATTTACGGACGTCCTTTCGCAATTCGACGCTCTTTTCCGTCCGCATATCCATAATATTGGCACCCTCCTGCATCTTCTGTACCACAACAGGTTCCGGTACCACCGCCTGTTTTCTTCCCTTCTTCTTGCGCCGGCCCACCAGCAGCAAAATCAGCATCAAGATCACCAGGAACAGGACCAAACCGCCGATTCCCGCATAAATCACCCAAGCTGGCCAGTCTTTGGAGATCACAGAGGCGGTCTCCTCCTGGTAGAAGGGCGCCACTAAAATGTGAATTTTCTCCATCTGGTCCGCCACTCCGATCCCCGCAGCCCGCGCGACATGGGGGTAGAGTTCTTCTTCCTGCACCGAGGTAGCAGCACGCTCGTTGATGGTCACCGAGACCATCACATCGCTGACGGTCCCCGCCACATGCTCCACCTGCTGATTGGTCTCATCCACCAGATAATCTTTTTCTCCGGATGAACTGCTCACCGCTTCGGTTCCATCGGTTTGCAGTTCATCTTCGGGATAGGTGGGAACATCCGCATTGCTCTGCGTTCCTGCCACTCCTCCTGCGGCATCTGCATCCTCTCGGACCACTTCCTGGTCATAGATTTTCTTCCCAATAATCCCTTCACCACCGGTACTTCCGTCTGCAGCCCAGTCCTCCAGACTGTAGTCGGTAGAATCGGTGTAGGTGCGGTCCACGTTGACAATGCTGTTGACGCTCACCTGTACGTTTCCTTCTCCAAACAAAGGTAAGAGCGCCTTCATCACTTCCGTGCGGATTTTGTTATCCACTTGGGCCTCCAGCTGCATCTTCAGCGCAGAGGTGTCCTGAATATTGGAAAGCCCATCATCAGTCAAATAAGGATTCCCATAGGAATCTACAATGGAGATATTCTCTACGCTCAGTCCCTGCAGAGAACGGCTGAGCAGGTTCCGAATTCCTTTCGCCTGCATGGTCTCCAACGTCTTCCCCGGCTCCATGGTCACCATCACATAGGCAGACGCCTCCACCACATTGCCGCTGTCCAGCACATAGGTACGATCTTCCCCAGGCGTAAATTGGACCACCGCATCCTGCACACCTTCCATACTGCGGATTACCGCCGCCGTACGGTCCTGAAGTTCATAAAGAATTAGGGTGTTGCGCTCGGATTCCGTGGTCAAACTGCCAATATGATCAAAATAAGTGGAGTATGCAAAGCCCGAACTGGGATAGTTTTGGGACAACAACGCCGCTTTTAACGATACCTCCTGGTCCTCCGGCACCAAAATGGTGTCTTCCCCTTTGATTTGGTAGTCCGTTATGCCAGCATCAGAGAGATAGGAGAGAATGGAGGACATATCGGTTTGATTCAGTCCCGTAAATAAAGTCACATAGGGCCGATTTAAGTTGATGGCCGCCATCATCAGTACGACAAGCAACACTGCCAAAAAACCGGAGCCCAACCATATTTTTCTTTTTTTGGTGGTGCTTCCCCACCACTGTTTTCCTTTTGTCAGGAAACTTTTTGCCTTCTCCTGCACACTACTTGCCCCCGCTCCGGACGAAATTCCATCATTCTATTACATATTGATCCGCATCAGTTCACTATACGCATCCAACGCCTTATTCCGCAGCTGTACCAACAGTTCCACCGAAATGGCGGCCTGGGTGGATGCAATGACCAGTTCTGCAGGATTGTCCAGTTGACCTGTGGCCAGGCGGTATTGCGCCTCATTTTTGGCTGCATCGGTCTCCCGTACATTTTCCACCGCATCTTGGAAGATATCTGCAAAGGGAATTTCAGGCCCCTCTTCTCTCTGAATCTTCTGCTCCTCCTCCGCCAAACTCACGTTCCACAGCGGATGAATTGCTTGCATATCCATTGTTTTCTCCTCCACACCTTAGAACCGAACTTTATTTTCCAATCTCCAATCCCTTTGCCGCTACCTGCTTGAGTACGTTAAATGCCGTTACGTTGGCGGAGTATGCCTGATTTGCTGCCATCGCATCCGCCATCTCCTTAATTAAATCCACATTGGGCATCTCCACATACCCTTCCGCATTGGCATCTGGATGTTCCGGATCGTAGACCAGTTTAAAATCGGAGAGATCCTCTGCAATTTCTGTCACGCGAACACCGCCCATTGGTTCCTCATCTGCCGTTCCACGTGCCCGGGCCAATGCCGCTTGAAAGGCGGTCTGTTCGCCGTTTGCCTCCAAAACCACCATCTTACGGCGGTAAGGCCCTCCCGCTTGCGTCCGAGTGGTATTCATATTTGTTATATTTTCCGAAATGACATCCAGCCGCAGCTGCTGTGCCGTCAGCCCGGACCCGACTACATTCATCGAACTTAAAAAGGCCATGTTTCTCGCTCCCTTTATCCGCGTATCGCCGTTCGCAGCATGGAAAAATCACTGGATATGGAGTCCATCACATACTGCAGCTGGTACCCGTTTCGGGCCAGTTCAATGGCTTGCTCTGTGATATTTACTCCGTTATCATCCATCCGCGTACTCTCTTGTGCTTCCTTTACCTCTACCTGAGCCGACTCAATGGCCTGGCGGATGTCAGCAGTTGTACCTTGGTTCCCCTGTTGGGCTGCGGATTGGATGGCGTTCTCCAGTGATTCTTCAAATGTCACGTATTTTGTTTTATAGTTGGGTGTCTCTACATTTGCTATATTATCTAATATGCATGTTTGCTTTTGCCATAGATAATGCATCGATCGCTGCATCATCAGTAGCGAATTATTTGTTATTGCTTCCATGGTACCCTGAGCCCCCTTTATCCTCTGTTTCCGTAATTTCCTAAAATTTTGCCTTTTTCGACATTTTGTGGCAAAAAATGCGATCAAGCGCACTTTTTGTTTGCTTGAACGAGCAGTTGCGGTTACAGTTTTTTCATTGGTGTTCATTTTATCCCATTCTCGTAACTTTTTCAAGGGTTTTTTCTCCAACTTATTAAAAGATTTCTTTCAAATTTTAAAATAAATTGTAAAAAATTGGTTTTTATCCGTTCATTTTTGCCTCTTTTTGCAGGTTCTTTTCTTTTTTGCCCATGTTTTTCTTCTTTTAAGTAAAAAAATATAGAACATTGCACATAATTTTACTTCAAAAAAAGTCCGATTCAGAAAAGATATCTGAATCGGACTTTTTTGATAAAAACACGTTCTATAAAGTCAGTGCCTGGGCCAATACCACAGCCATCTCCGCGCGGGTCATGGGCTGGTTGGGCTTAATATCCCCTTCCGGCGTTCCGGCCATAATTCCATAGGTTACCATGGTGGCCACTGCATCTCTGGCATATCCAGACACCTGTCCTCCATCCCGGAACCCGTTGAGCAATGTAGTATCTCCGCTTCCGAAATTCCATCCAGCCGCCTGCATCGCTCGCTTCAAAAACACCATGGCGTCCTGACGAGAAACCGGTTGCTGGGGATGGAATCCCCCATCCGGATAGCCCGAGGTAATTCCAAGGGCCTGTGCTGTTGCCACCGCTTGTGCATAGTAGCTAGTGGGGGGAACATCCACAAAGGTGGAAGACCCGGAAGCAGACAAGTCAAATGCGCGGCAAAGCATCAACATGAAATCTCCTCTGGTAATGGGCTGCCCAGGGCCATAAGCGCCGGCACCCACACCGCTCACGACACCTTTCTGATAAAGCAAGTCCACCGAAGCGGCTGCCCACGCATAATTGCCCAGGTCGTTAAAGTACACGGAGGTGTTGCTGGGCTGCACCGTTACACGGATCTGTCCTTGATAGGTGTTTCCTTGGCTGTCCCAGCCTTTATAGGGAATCACCACCGATCCCTGGATCCCTGCTTTGGGGACAAAGGTCACTTCCGAAATACTTGGTGCCCCATCTGGGTAATACCGCTCTTGCGTACCAATTGGTGTCCCGGTGGCCCCAATTCCCTGGTAGCGATAGTACAGCGTACCAGAGGCTGTATTGGGATTGGTGAATTGAACATATTCCAGCGTACCCAGGCCCCGATCCCGACATGCATTTTCAAAATCCTGACTGCGGAAGGTGGCCCCGTCGCGATAGGCCGTATATGTAATCAGCGAAGGAGCGGCAGGGGCTTGAACCACAATGGATACTTCCCCTTCAAATTTCTCTCCTTCTGTATTCCAGCCGGTAAAAGCAATGGATACCGTTCCAGAGAAATCTGCGTCCGCTACAAAACTGATTCGATCCAAATAAGGGCTTGAGGAGAGGTAGTAGCTGCGATTCTCCGTCACTTTGCTGTCATAGGAACCATTTTTATAGTTGTAATACAAGGTTCCTTTGCTCGATGCAGGCAATTCAAAGCGCACGTACCGCAGCCATTCCCCTGTCAGATATTCGCACAAATCGTCAAAGTCGTCCTCGTCGAAAGAAACGGCCCCTCCGGAGCGAACATGGTATATGATTTCCTGGTTTCCAGCGGAATCTACCCCAATTTCCACCGTCCCTTCAAACGACTGGTCCGATGTGCTCCACCCGGTAAACGGGATGGAGACCGTTCCGACAAAGTCTTCGTCCGGGACAAAGGTCACCCGATCCAAATAGGGACTGGCTGCTCGGTAATAATTTTTGGATGCAGATACTTTATTGCCAGAACTGCCGTTGGAATCGTTATAGTACAGGGTCCCCTGGGCGGTATTGGGTAGTGTAAAGCGGACATATTTCAGGGAACTGTCCGTCAGTTTCCGGCACAGGGTGTTAAAGTCATTGTCATCCATGGTCACTTTCCCACCGCGGTAAGTGGAGTAACGGATATCGCCCCGCCCGGTCTTTCCCACCGAAATCTCCACACATCCGGAAAATTGATTGCCCTTTACATCCCAACCGGAAAACTCCACTTCCACTGTACCGGTAAAGGAATCGGCTGCCACAAAAGTCACCCGACGCAGATAGGGCGAGGAAGTGCGGTAATAATTGTATCGCTCCTCTACACGGCTATCATACTCTCCGTTTCCGGTATAATTATAGTAGAGGGTTCCCTGGCTGGAGCCCGGCAGAGAAAAGCGAACATAGTCCAAGGCATAGCCTGTTACCTCATAAGACAGGTCATTAAAATCATCCTCGTCCATGGTCAACTGACCGCCCTGTCCAATGGAATAATTTAAGTCGCCGGTACTTTCCACTTTCGATACCCGAATCTTCACCCGGCCTCGGAAGGATTCCCCATTGACATTCCATGCCGTATAGGACAACACGACCTCTCCGCTATACCCGCTCTCTGCCACAAAATACACATCCCCTAAATTTGGGGATCCGTTGCGGCGGTATTCCTTGCCGGTATCCACCGCACTGCCTGGATTCTGCGCAGAGAGATAGTTGTAATACAGCGTCCCCCGGTTGGAATCCGGCAAGGAAAACATGACGTAGTTCAATTCCCTTCCCGTCCGGTTCTGGCACAGGCGGTTGAAATCATCCACGTTAAATTGTACCGGCTTTTGCCCTGCAGCGGAGTAGGAGATCTCCTCCATTTCCGCAACACGCACCTCAATGGTGCCCTGGAAAAAACTGCTCCCGTCGGCATATCCGGTATACTGAATCACCGCTGTCCCGCTGAATTCCGGCTTCGGGACAAAGGTCACTTCTGAGAGTCCCATCTGGCCCAGTGTTGGGTTTACATAATAGCACTCCCCGGTTCCGATTCCAGCCCCGGTGTCATCTTCTGACTGGTAACGGTAATACAGCGTCCCCTGCCGGGTATCCACAGACAGACCGCTGATATAGCGAAGGGAGCGATCCAGAACATTGTTACACTGCTGTGCAATTTCATCTTGTACATCGGAGAACTTTAACGGCTCTCCCGACTCCACCGATTCCGAAATGACATCCGCTGTGTTGCGCTCTACCACCACCGTGCAGGAATCGGTATAAGTAGAACCGGCCACCTTCGCAGTGACCACTGCGGTTCCTTCTTTCTTCGCATAGAGATAACCGTTGGTCACCTCCACCACTGTGGGGTCACTGCTGGCCCACTCCACAGTCTTGCTCAGCTGATCTCCGTAGATCCGATAATCCAAGGTATGTGTGTCCCGCTCTTTCAGATACAGCGTATCGCGGTCCATCTCTTCCAGCACAATGCCCTGCACCGTCACCAGGCAAGAGGCCGATTTGGTGGCGGAAGTGGCCGTAATGTTCACCTGCCCGGCCGTCTGAGCCGTTACCAGCCCGGAGGAATCCACCCTGGCAATGGATGCATCTTCACTGGACCAAGTGACCTCCTGAGGGGCGGTGTCCGGTTGCACTTTTGCCTGTAGTTGCACCGTTTTACCCGGTGCCACCTCTGCAACCAGAGGAGTCACAGTTACCCCCGCCGGATCGGAAGGAGAGACGGTCACTTGGCAGGCCAACGGGATGGACTGGGCCATCGCCCCCACCGTCACCGTCGCCTCCACCACAGCAGTGTCCTCTTGGGTTGTCTCGGGCGTTCCAATGGCGGTTACAGTGGCGGAAAACCCCTCCTGAGCAGGGGTGACCCGCAGCTGCTGGCGGTACTCCTCCCGCACCTTCCACTCAATCCGGCCGGAATCGGCCTGAAACTCCTCCCAAGTCATAGCAGTCGTCTGGGCCTCTCCCGCTCCTTCCGGCTGAGTCGTCTTGGTTACCACAATGGTCAGTACCTTATCCTCTCCCACCTTCATGGACAGGCTCTGCTGATTCAGCGACGCCTGATACTCCGGCTCCGCCGCAACCACCGCAGGCACTGTGGAAAATAGGGTAACTGCCGCCAAAAGCAGCCCGGCACCCCGCCTGCACGCGTTGCGTATCTTATTCATCATCTCTTCCTCCTGTCTTTCAAACTGGAACAGGGGCAGGCCGCCCCGCCCCTGTCCATTAGGTTGTTCAGGATACAATGACCCAGCCGCCCATAATGGCGCCGTTGAGTCCGCCTTTTACCTCTTGATACTCCAGACGAATTTTGGATTTGGTACTGACTCCGTTGCCGTCGGCAATAAAGCCGTCTACAAATAACTCCAACGTGTCTCCAACCCGTACGCCAGAATAGGAGAAGGTAAAGGAACTACTGGGAGAGGTGGAGGATGGATTCGGGGTCAGCTTATCCACATTTCCTCCCATGTGCTTGACAATGGAGATGGTGCCCGGCACCACATTGCCCTTATCGTCAATGGTGGCCGGTTTCTCGCTGGTGCTGTATGTGTTATTGAGTGCAGCACACAACTTGGTGGTGTCTCCACTCTCTGGAATCCAATAGAGAATCTCACTGAAGGACAGCGTCAAGGTACCATAATAGGTTCCGTCCGATTTCTTTACTCCGTTCGCTCCGGGGGCCGCCAGAACGGGGGGCGTGGTATCCGGGATATGTACATTGGACACCGCCTTAAACGCGTACTCGCCTCCCAGCACGTTTTTTGCGGCAGCCAGGCAGTAGTACTGGGTGGCGCTAGCCGGATCCATGTCCTTTGTAAAATCGTGGAGAATCTCTTTATTTGCCGTAGTGGTATCGCTGCCGGTGGCTCCGGGGGAGCCGCCGCTGCCCTGTCCGCGCAGGATGATTTGCTCCACTTGGTCCCGGATCTTGGATGCCTCCCCTTCTTTGGCCGGAGGCTGGGCGTAGATGTCAAACCAGGAGTAGCCGCCCGTACCGGTCTGAAGCATGGCCTCCAGCACTGTCATGGAGTCCTTCTTGTCCCCTGCGGCCGCATCAAACTCATCCAACTTCGCCTCATCCACATAGGTTCGGAACTTCTGCCGGAAAATAGTAGGCAATTCCGTATCGGCAAAGAGAACGTAGTTTAAGTTGGAATCCTCCGATGTCTTAAAGGACACGTTGGGACTCAACTCCTGGAGGGTTATGGCCGGCTTTTGCACATCTCCGGTGCGGAAGCGATAGCAGTACACCTCTGAATACACCTGGGAAGTTCCCCGGATGACAAAGTAGGCGACATAGTCCTGATTGGGAACTAAGTTTTCCACCGTAACCGACTTCACACTTGCACCGCAGGTGAGGGAGTCGTACTGTACGTCGTCACTGACCAGATATCGGCCCGCATCCACAATCCAGTTATATGGCGGGGTGACCACCGGGGTCTTGAACACCCCTTCCCCGTCATTGTCCAGGCCGTCGTCCAGACCGGATTGGGGCAGATCTTCGTAGTTTTTCAGAGCCTCTCCGCTGGGGCTGTAATCCTCTCCATTGGGGCCAATGGTACTCACATCCCCTCGCTTGGCCACCGCCCAGTAGATGGTGCCGGCGCGATCCAGCATCAGGTCCATACGCACGGTAGAATCCCCCACGGTAAACTCCGGTCGGTCTCCAATAAAGTGGGGGGCTGCCTGATCGCGGAAGGGTTTATGTAGCGCCAAGGTGGAGGGCACGCCGATGTTGGTAATCTCCTTTCCCACCAGCTGGTCCCAATCTTGCTCCCAGCCATTGGCTCCCAAGCGTGCCAAATCGTTTCCGCGGCCCGCCACTACATTGACATCAAACCCAATGGTCCCGCTCCAAGCGGTCCGATCCGTCTCATCGCCCACCTTGGTGAAACTCACTGCATACTCATATGCCTGGTCCGTCTTCAACGTATTGAGGGGATCAAAGCTTGGAGTGGAACTATCCGGGAAGCGGATATCCATCTGCAAACTGGCTGCATTTCTGGGCATATCCTCCGAGACCATAATGCTGGCGGAACCCAGCTTCTCCCAACTTCCACCCTTGGTGCGATAGTATAGGTCATAGTCCACGGCGGTATCCGACCACATAATCATATCCCACTGGATATAATCCCCCACTTTATCGGTGGAAACCGGATCCAGCCGCCAGTACAGGTCGATGGGAACTCCCTCCGCGATGCTGTCCTCCGTATTGGTGCCTGCAGACAGGTTGATCTGGGCAAACACAGTGGTAAACTCCTCCAGGGTGGTTACCCCCATGGTGTTCTTTGCCTCAGAGGTGTCTGCAATTCCCTGCACCTCAAAATAATAGGTCGCACCGCTCTTTAAATTTAACGCACTTTCCTCTTTCACCGATTTGGTGGGAAGGGTGATGACGGTCTTGCCCTCTTCCAGCTGGATCTCCGCATAGCGGAAGTCCACAATCCAGTCATCCACATTCTTGTTCGTCCCCTCCGTCGCCACCGGTACCGGTTCCGGTCGACCGGAACCAGTGTCACAGTAGAGGGTAATTTCGCTGCGGAGAATGGTCTCCATCTGTTTTCTGGCTGTATCCTTGGCCGCCCCGGTTGCCGATGTCACATCTTCATATAATTTTACCAGGGCGGTGTTGGTCTGGGCATCCTGCACCGCTTCGCTGAACACCAATCGGATGTCGGTCTCCGGCAGCGGGACAGAACTCTCGGTTCCGTTATACTTGGTAAACTCCTGAGTCACCGTAGGTGCACTGGGGTCCAAAGTATGAATGGTGATTTTCTTTACCACAGCTGAGTAATTGCCCGCCTTGTCCTGGGCCACATAGTACAAGTCGTAGGCCTTTTCCTTATCCAGCCCGCTGACATTAAAGGAAACATCTTTGTTTTGGGTCATGCTGACCTTTCCGCTTTTTTTGGCGTTCATACCTGCTGCCACCTGGAGTTTGGCGGTATCACTGGCCAGATCAACTTGTCCGGACTGACCTGCCAGGGGTTTGGGGTATTCTTCCCCCTGTTCAACGATCACCCAATATAAGGTCCCCGCCTCATTCAAATTGGCATACAGTCCCACCGATGTCTCTTTAATATTGTTGACTGTCGGCTCCGTCTGGAAAACAGGAGGCGTCTTATCTACCGTTGTAAAGGTTAATTTCTTTACAGCAGAACTCTGTCCGCCCTCCACATCGCTCAGCCACAAATAGAGGTCATAGGACTCTAACTCCTCCAGCGGCACATTGTTTACATCAAAGGTGTAAGGGGTATTCTTCTGCACATCCAAGGTGCCAAATCCCAAGTTCCCTGTTACAGCCGCCGCCTTAAAGTCCTCTTTACTGGGGGCCGAAGACCCCTTGGGCAGCACTGCGTAGTACAGCCGGCAGGTCTTGGTCGCCATGGTGGTCACCTGGGCAGAGAGGTTGGTCACCTTGGAGAGATAGGGGTAGCCGGAAGCAAAATTCGGTACAGTGTTATCCGGTGTTGTAAAGGAAATTACCTTTAATGGACTTTGATCTTCTCGTGCGTCCACCAGAACGCAGGAGAGGTAGTAAGAGCCATCGGAAGTCAATCCGCTGATTTTTGCTGTGGACGGCTTTCCGCCTCCACTGAGGGAAACCGTACCCGATTTTACAATCTTGGTGGTGTAGGATTGGGGATTGATCAAGTCGTCCACTCCTACAGAGCCGTCCGTCACCGACGTCACCGCCCAATACACGGTGCCCGCCTTGTTCCCACAAAACTCCGCGGCGGCACTGCTGGGTGCCAAATCGGTAATCTTGGGATATCCGGCCAGGAGCCGCGGGTCTGCCGACGACTCTGCTGCCGCCGCGCTATCCATGCGCTCTCCATCGATGGTGGCCTCCACGCCGGGCCGGATTACAATTTGGTCCGGGAGCATGGACACTGTGCTGCCCGATGCATTCACCGTCAAATTTTCTATATCTCCGTCCCCTGTCACTGTGGTACCTACATCCAGGTTTACCTGCCCCACTTCTGCTCCTGCTGCAATATTCAGCGTGGACCCCGTGGCCCGCTCGTCCACAGTCAAAACGTCAACTTTTCCAGCCCCCACTCCGATATAGGATTTCGGGGTCAGGTTGACTACCTCTTTCACATTTCCCGCCAGTTTTAGGACTCTGCCATCCTCTCCATCCAATTCAATCCGACTCAGGCCGGAACCGCTGGGGGTATTATCTGCAATGTAAGCATCGGTGCGAACGCTGGTCTGCGCAATGACACCGTCACCTTCCACCTTCAACGAAACCTGCTGGTTGGCAAGATTGTCCACAATCAGCTTCGGAGCATCCACGTTACGAAGGACAATGCTGTCCTCGCCCCCTTCGCTCACGCCGCCACCGCTGACCACAATCTCTCCCAGAACGGTCACGTTTTCCAGCAGAACATCCCCCAACTCCACTCCTGAAGTGATGTAGAGGTTACCGCCAATTACGGTATCCCGCAGTGTGACCCCCGAGGTGGTAATGGTCACATTTCCGTACACACTGCCCAGGGTATGTACCCCCGGCTCCTGCACCGGGGTGCCAATGGCATTCACCACCATAATCGCAGCTTCCCCTCGGGTGATGGGATTTTGTGGCCGGAAACTGCCATCCGGATAGCCGGAAATCAAGTGGTAGTTGGCCGCGGTGGTAACATACCCACTGCTCCATGTACTCAGTTCCCGTCCATCGGTAAAGTTCATATTCTCCCCTACCCCGGCCTGCATCATCAGGTTTCGGGCAAGGATAACCGCCGCCTCTTCCCGGGAAATTTCCCGGTTGGGGGAAAACGTGGTCTTCGACGTACCAGCAATATAGCCCGTCCCATAGGCAATGGCCACATCTTCTGCAAACCAGTCCTTTGGCTTCACATCCTGAAAGGGGTTACTCCCCAATTCTTCATATCCAAAAGCCCGGTTGATAATGGTGACAAACTCTGCACGGGTAATGTTGCTGTTTTCCCGCAGATCCCCTGACGAATCCCCACGCATAAAGCCCCAATCTACCATCTTATTGAGATAGGGCTCCATGTAATTTGCTTGTGCCGGCACCACCCACCCGGGCAGCCCCACCAGTACAGCGACAAGCAGCAGCCACGCCCCTGCACGCCGTAGAACGGATCGAATCTTTAACTGCGTTGTCTTCATGCTCTTGTTCCTTTCTTCCTCACCCATTTTTAGCGTTGCTCTTCCGTCCTGTGGTGCAGTTGAAGGCTAAAGACCGCTTCCCGTACCATGTTTTCCTCCTCCCGCAACAGCCCTTCAAACCGAGCAGCGTACAGAGGGACTGACTGTACAGACGGGCGGCGGCGCAGCACTTTGACTTGCAACAGCAGGGGCTGTGTCGTCACTGGAATCACAATTTGCGCCAGTTCTCCAATTTCCAGCGGCTGCTGGCAGAAAAATGCCACCCCACCGCAGCTGAGGTCATGGCTCTGGATGGCAACACGTCCGCTCCAACTCCCAGTGATTGGATAGAGAAAACTGGAAAAAGAGACCGGCATGCGCAAGTTCTCCCGTAAATTTTCCCTCAATTCCCGCACTGCCTTGACCCAAACCACATGATCTTCCCAGCGCACGATTCTGCCTTCCGCTGCGGCCCATCGCTCCGACGTGCCGACAATGCTGACATACTCATGCTCTAGCACCCGGTTTAGATCCCCGCCGTCAATCTCCAGCCGCCACATGGGGGATCGGAGTTCATCTGGTGAGGTGCAATGGGCTACCGGCTCGCCTCGGCTGTCTAAAATCAAATATTTAT
This sequence comes from Lawsonibacter sp., assembly GCA_050943895.1. GTDB lineage: Bacteria > Bacillota > Clostridia > Oscillospirales > Oscillospiraceae > Lawsonibacter. Next base: position 28,423 of record JBMNQA010000002.1, on the reverse strand, counting down.
TGCGCGCTTGCATGGGCCTCCCCCTCTTCCTGCTGCTCTCCGCGGCTCTTTTGCCGTTCCCGCCGATACTTTTCCGGGTCATTGGGATCGAAGTTTAAAAAATATAAGTAGATTTCCACAATGGCCTCATACAAATCTTCGGGAACTTCACGTCCCAATTCCATTTGTGTAAGCACCGTTGCCAAGGAATTGTCCTCATATACCGGAACACCGTGTTCCGATGCTACTTCCACAATCTTTTCCGCCAAATTTCCCATTCCGGAGGCTACAATGACCGGAGCTTTGTCATCGGCTCCATAGCGCAGCGCCACCGCACGCTTTGCCGGCCCACCGCTGACATTAGACTTTGACATTTACACTTCGCTTCCCTTCAAACAGGTTTGGAAACACATCGGTGATGGCCAGCGGTTTCTCCCCTTTTAAAACACGGACCGCTTTCCCCTCCAGGCCGTGGGTCGCCAATATTTCACGCAGGTCTTCCGCAACAATACTCCCTTGTCCTGCTACCGCATCCGGCGCATAGACATTTAATTCCACCTGTTCCGCCCGCGCTGAGAGCACAAACTCCAAAAAACCCAAGTTTTGGATGTCCATCTTAAACAAAAAGCGAGCGGTGCCGTCTTCTTCCCTCTCGCCGTCGGAGCGACGGTCCTGGGCATCTGGATCCACCCAAAATTCCGAATAGGTCATCTTCCCTTGCCATTCCACTGGAAGAAGTCCGTGGCGCAGGGGCATAAACACACTTTCATGAATCAAAATTGCCCGCACAATCTCTTCAAACGCCTCCTGCGCCTGGGTGCCGCACTCTCCCCGCAACGCCCGGGACGCCAGCTGCGCAAACTGCTGGGAAAAATTGTCCTGCCTGACCGCCTGGGTAAATGCGTTCTCCTTCAGCAGCTTCAGCAGGGCCTCATCGTCCAGTTGGTTCAGCCCACCCAAGATATCCCCGTAACTGCTCAATTGCCGGAAGGCACGCAGCAAGCCCTCTTCTCCTCCGTTTTCATAGCGTGTTAGATTGAGGAAAAGCAGCCGGATTAACCCGCGGGAACTTCCCATGTCATGGGTCCGCTCTACATAGGAGGCCAAATAGGGCACGATCTCCCCTTCCAGCAAATTCAGCGTCTCCTCCCGCGTTCCTCCCTGGAGGCTGTTTTGCAGTCGGGCAGACAGGTCGATGAGTTGTCCGCGCCAACTTTTGGGCATGTAGGACGGAAGCTGCTCCAAAATTTGAGCCATATTCCGTGCAACGTGTTCGGTGGAGGAAAAATCGCTATACCGCTTCAAAAAGGTGAGAATTTCCTCTCGAACATTTTCGTTGGGAATCTTTTGATAGGCCTGCCGCAGCAGCGACAAAAGCGGCCCTGAAAACCGATTTCCCGTGGCCATCTGGTTTAGAAACAACGTTCGGAAACCGGCGCTATCCAGTCGCAGCATCTCTAAAAAAGCCGACAACTCCTCCGCGATTCCAGCCGACAACCCAGGGGTAGAGATGCTCCCCCGCATCCACGCAATCAAGCGGGACAACTCCACTCCCAAATCCGGCGCCTGCCGCAGCGCCTGGAGAAAGACTTGCAGATTGGAATCATAGCGAAGGACATCCGATGCCAGAGCATCTTCCGCTCCCTTTTGATCGGTCCGATTATCTGCTCGCCCCACTCGGGTTGGATCGGACACATTTTGGACCCGGGTATCATTGGGCTTTTGTACTCCGGACAGTGCCCGGTCATTGTTGGGTCCATCATATCCTTGAACGGGATTGGTCACTCCCATCAAATTTGCCATTTCCATCACCTTTATTCACACAGAATTCCTGCTGTCACACCGCTTGGCTGTCGCCCTCTCTCCAACGGTGCGAAATACATCCTAATTTCTGGATTTTCTTCTCCCAAGACCTTATGTTTTTTGATTTTTGGCCGATAAAGTATCAGAAGAACAGAAAAAGGAAGGGTTCTACTTATGAGCACGGGCAACGACAGCATCCTGGATGCGTACCTCTATGAAACCAACAATCTGTTGGAACAACTTGATAGTATCGTACTTGCCGCGGAACAAGAAGATACATTCCACGACGACGACATCAATACGATCTTTCGTATCATGCACACCATCAAAGGTTCTTCCGCTATGATGGACTTCCACTCGTTGATGACCGTGGCACACCGGGCAGAAGATTTGTTTTCCATCATCCGGGACAAGTCCATGGACATTGTTCCAGAGTCGCTTCGTCCGGAACTGTTTGATCTTTTGTTTCAGACCATCGACTTTTTCCGGCAGGAAGTAGACCATATCGAGAACAATCAGGCTCTAACTGAAAATATCGACACTCTTGTACAAAAAATTAATACTTTTATTCAACAAATTCAATCCCCTTCCTCCACCGCTTCCCAACAATCTTCCCTTCCCAACGGCGCCTCATCTGCTTCTTCCCCGGAAGGCCAGGGAAGTTCGGACTTTCCTTATGCACTGCAAGTCTTTTTTGAGGAAGGCTGTGGGATGGAGCATCTGCGCGCCTACATGCTCGTCACCTCGATTCGGGAAATCTGTGGAGAGTCGGAATTCACCTTTGAACCGGCGGATGTGGAGCACGATCCCTCCACCGCAGCGACCATTGCGCAGGACGGATTCCTCCTTCGTTTCCAGAATGCCACTGACCGCGATAACGCCATCCATATTGTCACCGCTTCCGGCTCTGCTCGGACCTATCAGGCCATTGACCCGGCGGCTCCCGCCGCTCCTCCTGCACCTTCTCCGCAGCCGGAACCTTCCACCTCGGAGCAAAACGACGCCAAACCGCAGTCCGCTGCCGCTCCAGTTCCCTCTCCGGCAGAACATCCTCCTGCACAGCCCAAACCGGAAAGCGTGCCCCATCACAAAGAAAGCCTTATCAGTGTCAATTTGAGCAAGCTGGACCAATTAGCCGCTGTGGTGGGAGAAATTGTTATCACAGAGTCCATGGTAACCGCTTCTCCCGACCTGAAGGGCTTAAAACTGGACGCCTTCACACGCTCTGCCCGCCAACTGCGCAAGTTGACCGACGAGTTGCAGGATGTCTCTATGTCCTTGCGCATGGTACCCGTCTCGGCAACCTTCCAAAAAATGAACCGTATCGTGCGGGACATGTGCAAAAAACTCAATAAGCAGGCCAAGCTGACCTTGATTGGGGAAGACACGGAAGTGGACAAAACCATTGTGGACAGCATCAGCGACCCCATCATGCACATTGTTCGCAACTCCATGGACCACGGAATTGAGGAGACGGAACAAGAGCGCATTGATGCCGGGAAGAATCCAGTGGGCGAAATCGTCCTCTCTGCCCGACACACCGGCAGCGAGGTCATCATTGAAATTCGGGATGATGGACAAGGCGTCAATTATGACGCCGTACTGAACAAAGCCATTCGGCAGGGGCTGGCGCAGCCCAATGTAGATTACTCCCGAAAGGATATCCTGAACTTTTTGCTTGCTCCTGGATTTTCCACCAACACAGAAGTCACGGAATTTTCCGGGCGTGGCGTTGGCATGGACGTGGTGAAAAAGAACGTGGAAGATGTGGGCGGCACCGTCTCCATCTCCAGTGAACCCGGCAAGGGAATGACTACCACCCTGAAGATTCCTCTCACGATGGCAATTATGGACGGCATGGAGGTCTCTGTAGGAAACTCGATTTTTACCATCCCCATCCACAACATTCGCCAGTCTTTTAAAATTGGAGCTTCCGATTTGGTTCGGGACGCTGCGGGCGGCGAACTGTTCAAATGCCTTGGCAGTTTCTATCCCGTTGTCCGGATGCGCGATCTCTACCACATCGAGTCCGGCCACACACAAATTGAAGATGGGATCTTGATCTGGCTGGAATCCGGCGAACTTTCCTACTGCCTGTTTGTGGACGAACTGCTGGGCGAGCAGCAAGTAGTGGTCAAGCCTCTCCCCAGCTACTTAAACAACTTCAATATTAAAAGCCGCGGCATTGCCGGATGCACCATCTTAGGGGACGGAAACATCAGCATTATTTTGGATGTGGGTACCCTATATGCTCCAACCCATATGTAAAACCACAGGAGGGATTTTTGTGGATACAAATCCGCTGTTTTCAAAGGAAGAGATTGATCTGGCTCCAGGGGAAAATGTGACTGCTGACCTGGAGACCCAAAAATATCTGCTCTTCCAATCCAATCAACTCCTCTTTGGCGTCATTGCCGAATCGGTAGTCGAAATTATCACCAATCATGACATCACGCCCTTGCCTTTACTTCCCCCCAAAATTCGGGGCATTATCAACCTGCGCGGACAGATCATCCCTATTTTGGATATCCGTCTGCTCCTGGGGCAGGAGGCTTCCACCGGAACCTGCACCATCATTTTAAACATCGACGGTACTCTTTTGGGTATTTTGGTGGACTCGGTGGAAAAAATGCTGGATATCGATGCCAAAACCATTCTCCCCTCCCCCCCTCAGAGCAATCAGGAACTGGTTTCGGGCATGTGCTCGTTAGCGGATGGGCAGACCATGTTGGTCCTGGATTGCCCGCAACTTCTGCGCTGATGATACGGCAGAAAGTGTGAAGCTATGGATTTTTTTCACGACTTAACCATTTCAGACCAGGATTTTCACCGCCTTGTCCGGTTCATCCAAGACAACTACGGCATCGACCTGAGCAAGAAAAAAACACTGATTACCACACGGCTGTCCCACTCTCTGAAAGCCCAGGGATATTCCAACCTGGATTCTTTTCTGGAACATCTCTTTTCCAAAAAGGATCCCAAGGATTTGGAGTTGATTCTCAACAAACTCACCACCAACTACACCTATTTCTTGCGAGAAAAGGACCACTTCACTTATTTTCAGAACACGGTTTTGCCTGAGTTGGTCCGTCGCCATCAACAGGACCGCGTCCTGGCCATCTGGAGTGCCGGTTGCTCCAGCGGAGAAGAGCCTTACACGCTGTCCATCTACCTGAAAGAATTCTTTGCTTCCAAGCCCTCCAGTTGGGACACGCGTGTACTGGCCACGGACATCTCCCAGCAAGCTCTCGCGAAAGCCAAGGCCGGCCGTTATCAAGTCCCTGCCGATATGCCACTGGACTGGCTGGACCGCTATTTTGTTCGGGACAGCGCCAGCGGCCTGTATGAAGTCTCGCCCGCCATTCGGCAAAACGTTATTTTTCGCCCCTTTAACTTAATGGATCCCATCTCTTTCCGATTAAAATTTGACGTCATCTTTTGTCGGAACGTGATGATCTATTTCAATCAATCCACGCGAGACGCCTTGGTCCGGCGCTTCTGGGATGCAATTCAGCCAGGTGGTTATCTCTTCATCAGCCACTCGGAGTCCTTGGGGCAAACGCCTTTGTTCCGATTGGTGGCGCCCTCAGTTTATCAAAAGAAGTAGCTGGTTTCCGGTTACGATATAAAAGGAAGGATCCATTTTTATGCTTTCCACTCTAAAACCCATCCGCGTTCTTGTAGTAGATGACTCAATGGTGGCGCGCAGCCTCATCACCAACGGCCTGGCCAAACACCCTCGTATTGAGGTTGTGGGCACAGCCATTAATGCCATCGATGCAAAGACAAAGATTGCTCGCCTGTCCCCTGACGTCATGACACTGGACGTGGAGATGCCGGGCACCAACGGAATTGAGTTTTTAAAACAATATCTGCCCCAGCATCCGCTTCCGGTTATCCTTGTCTCTTCGCTGAATTTGCGGGTATTCGATGCCCTGGCTGCCGGCGCAGTGGACTTTGTCCGCAAACCAGACGGCACCGAAAGCCGAGACTCCTTTCTCCGCTCTCTGACACAAAAGATTTTGGTAGCCTCCCACGCTAAGGTTCATCGAACTGCACCTTCTCCCGCAAGCGCCGCCGCAAAGCCCATCCCTCCCCTTGGAACCAACGCATCCAACACCCTCGACCACACAATTATCGGCTTAGGTGCCTCCACGGGTGGGACCGAGGCAACTCTGGAAGTTCTCAAACGTCTGCCTGCGGACATTCCAGGTATGGTTGTGGTGCAACATATGCCCGTTGGATTTACCAAAATGTACGCCGACCGCCTCAACCGCATCTGCCAGATGGAGGTACGGGAGGCAAAAAATGGAGACGAGGTACACCGTGGACTTGTCCTCATTGCCCCCGCCGATTATCAGACCCGTCTGGTTCGGATTGGAAGCCGCTACACCGTCTCTTGTCAACCCGGAGAAAAAGTCAGCGGCCACCGCCCTTCGGTGGATGTTCTCTTCTCCTCCATGGCCCATGTGGTCAAGTGCCCTATGGTTGGCATTATTATGACTGGAATGGGGCGGGATGGCGCCAGCGGTCTTTTGGAAATGCGCCGTGCCGGGGCATACACCATTGGTCAGGACAAAGACTCCTGTGTTGTCTATGGCATGCCCTGCGTTGCCCAGGAGATTGGGGCCGTGACGGTTCAGGCCTCCTGTGAAAACATTGCCAGCGTTCTCATGAATTATTTAAAGCGGGATGTCTAACCCTTCTATCAGCGGTTTTTCGATGTAAATGCAGACAAAAAAGCGGACGACTTGGACGGTAATCCATCCAAGTCGTCCGCTTCTTTTCTCTGTTCTCTGTTTATACCGCACCTGCCTGCACCAAAACAGCCATATGCGCCAGAGAGTCGCTTTTGTTTTCTACAAACTGCTCCCGCAATGCACTCTGTCGCCTCGCATTGTGCATCAGGGCTCGGCTTGCCAGCACAACCCCGTGAAACAGTTTTTCCCGGCTGGGCTGTGTTCCACAGCACAAAACTGCCAAGAACCGGAAAAAGCTATACACGCTGCATAAACTCACATATCTTCTCCACAGGGTTTCCGGGCTCTGCAGATCTGGAATTCGCATCCAGAACGCAGTATTGACCACCAAGTTCTCAAAAAAGTACTCCACGTCGCCAAAATAGTTCTGGAACGCACGCTCTGCGGCCAGATAGCCCTCTAAGTGAAATTCCAGTTCCTGTTCTCCCGCGTCTGTCTGCTTCTGCCGGGCTCCAATTTCCTCCAATTCGCGGTCAATGGGGTCTCCCCCCTCTTTCAGAGACAGGGCAAGCCTTACATTTTCGGCCAGGAATTTCTCCTTGTTTCCATCTCCAACCGTCAGCTGCTCCAGCAAGGAGGGGTTGGAGCGCAACAAATCCATACGTCTCTGCCAGGCCAGCAGATCAAAGGTACTCCAACTCTTTCGGATATCGTCCAACCCCAGGCCCACCATCATCATACGCTGTCCCAGTGTGTATTTCCGGTCCTGCAGCAGGTCAATGACCGCTTCCCGCAAAACGGGAAACGTTCGGTTGTTGGGTGAATCCTTGCAGCTGCGCCATTTCTCCCGGGGCAGAGGCTCCTCCACAAACTCCAATCCCTCCGGCAGGTTCCACAACAACTCCACTACCCCTTCACAGGCGGTAGACAGATTCTCCTCCAGTCCCATGGGCGTATACCCATGGACCCGGGGAAACTCCTGACAGACTGCGGGCAGTGCCTTCTCCCCGCAGTCCAACTGTAGACGGCACAGGCTTTGCTCATTTTGAAATGGACACCGCTTCCCTTGTCCTACCACAAATTCCCCATAATGCTCTTCGCTGCGTTTTCCATCCGGCAGACGCGTCACAGCAGTCTTTGTCAATTCCACCAGTTCCGGTGTCTTAGGTGCCCGCTTAATTTTCAGATAGTCCCGCTTATTAAATTGGATTTTCCAACCAAAGCAGCAAGTATCCCGGCAGCGGTCCGCCAAGCAGTGAAACTGCGTGTAATAGGCGGGATACAGTCGATTTTGGATCTGTATTTGTTCTTGGTTTCCCAAGGCCATTGCCATCTCTTCCTTTTCTTCAAAAGGGGCCGGTTCTCTCGAACCGACCCCCTTTTTGTTTTTTCTGGCGTGGAAACGTTCCCGCTTCTCCGTTTTACTGCAGCAGCTGCAGCACGCCCTGAGGCACCTGATTGGCCTGTGCCAGCATCGCCTGGGCAGACTGGACCAAGATGTTGTTCTTGGTGTAGGACATCATCTCTTCCGCCACATCGGTGTCCCGGATGGTGGATTCGGCGTCCTGGATGTTCTCTTCCATCACAGACAGGTTGTTGATGGTGTGGTCCAGACGGTTCTGGGTTGCACCCAGTGTGCCGCGCACATCCGACACGTAGTCGATGGCCGCCTTGATCACGCTCACAGCAGCCTGGGCACCTTCCTGGCTGGAGATGTCGATGGACGTCAAGCCCAGGCTACCCACGTGGCAGTCCTTGATGGCCACATTCAGCTGATTGAAGGTGTCGCTGGTGTCGCCAATCTGCAGGGACAGGCCCTTTCCAGTGCCAGCATCAAAGGACAACGCATTGGTGGTAGAGGCGTCATTGGCCGCAACAGAGATGGTACCGCTGGTAGTGGCCTTGAAGCTGGAGAACACGTCGTTAATCTTCTGGTTGGTTACAGGGTCATCCCCATACAGTTCCTTGGCCTTGTCCCGAACCGCCTGGGTAATCTCTTCCGCCGTGTATTCTGCCGCAGCCTTGGAGCCCAGGGTGATGGTCACAGCGCCGGCTGTGGTGATGCCCACCTCGATGGTGCCGGCATCTTTGCTCTTATCTGCGGTCATGGTCACCGAAATGGTGCTGGCCCCATCCACTGCTTTTTCATCGGAAGAGCCCACCGAGAACGTTACTGCGGTGGTACCGAAGGTGCCGGCTTTGGAAGCGCCACCGGCCAGGCTGCCGTCCAACAGGTTGATGCCGTTGAAGTTGGAGGAGTCGGCAATGCGGTTAATTTCGTTTTTCAGTTCGGTGACTTCCTTTTGCAGCTGGTCGCGGTCCTTGTCGTCATAGGTGCCGTTGGCAGACTGGTCGGCCAACTCCACCATACGGTTGAGCATGTCGTGAACCTCGGTCAGAGCACCTTCAGCGGTCTGCACCAGGGAAATGCCGTCCTTGGCGTTCTTCTGAGCCACGTCCAGACCGGTGATCTGGGCACGCATCTTCTCGCTGATGGCCAAACCTGCAGCATCGTCTCCGGCGCGGTTAATCTTGTAGCCGGAAGACAGTTTCTCCAGGTTCTTGGACAGGGAACTGGCGTTGTTGGTGTAGTTACGGTAGGCGTTCATCGCCATGATGTTGTGCTGGATACGCATAATGTTGTTCCTCCTTGAATGTTACGCGGGCAAGTTCCATCTCGCCCGGTTTTCTTGTTCTGCCTCCCCTACAGGCCTTCGCGGGCAGGCAGCGTAGTCCTCTTGAAATGGTTAATTCGCGGTTTGAGTTTCTTTTTCCAAATCGCCTTTGTGAAATGCGCAACCGTGGTACGCTTAAAGCCCATCTTTTTCGATGAACCTGCGCGTTTCCAGGTTTTATTGCAGCAGCTGCAGTACGCCCTGAGGCACCTGATTGGCCTGTGCCAGCATCGCCTGGGCAGACTGGACCAAGATGTTGTTCTTGGTGTAGGACATCATCTCTTCCGCCACATCGGTGTCCCGGATGGTGGATTCGGCGTCCTGGATGTTCTCTTCCATCACAGACAGGTTGTTGATGGTGTGGTCCAGACGGTTCTGGGTTGCACCCAGCGTGCCGCGCACATCCGACACGTAGTCGATGGCCGCCTTGATCACGCTCACAGCAGCCTGGGCGTCTTCCTGGTTGGAGATGTCGATGGACGTCAGGCCCAGGCTACCCACGTGGCAGTCCTTGATGGCCACATTCAGCTGATTGAAGGTGTCGCTGGTGTCGCCGATCTGCAGGGACAGGCCCTTTCCGGTGCCAGCGGCCATATCGTTGGCCCCAGTGGTGACACCATTGTTTCCTGTATCCAAGGTGATGGTACCGCTGGTGGTAACCTTGAAGCTGGAGAACACGTCGTTAATCTTCTGCTTGGCTGCATCATCCGGAGCCGCCTCATACAGTTCCTTGGCCTTGTCCCGGACCGCCTGGGTAATCTCTTCCGCCGTGTACTCCGCTTTTGCATCACAGCCAAGAGTAATGGTCACAGCACCGGCATCGGTAATATCCACTTCGATGGTGCCAGCACCCTTGCTGCTGTCCGCCTTCATCTCTACCGCAATTTCATCGGTACCGTTGAGGGCCTTCTCATTGGAAGTACCCACAGAAAACGTCACATCTGTAGTGCCCAGAGTGGCAGAGACCGAAGCGCCACCGGCCAGGCTGCCGTCCAACAGGTTGATGCCGTTGAAGTTGGAGGAGTCGGCAATGCGGTTAATCTCGTTTTTCAGTTCGGTGACTTCCTTTTGCAGCTGGTCGCGGTCCTTGTCGTCATAGGTGCCGTTGGCGGACTGGTCGGCCAACTCCACCATACGGTTGAGCATGTCGTGAACCTCGGTCAGAGCACCTTCAGCGGTCTGCACCAGGGAGATGCCGTCCTTGGCGTTCTTCTGAGCCACGTCCAGACCGGTGATCTGGGCACGCATCTTCTCGCTGATGGCCAAACCTGCAGCGTCGTCCCCGGCGCGGTTAATCTTGTAGCCGGAAGACAGTTTCTCCAGGTTCTTGGACAGGGAACTGGCGTTGTTGGTGTAGTTGCGGTAGGCGTTCATCGCCATGATGTTGTGCTGGATACGCATAGTTTTGTTCCTCCTTGAATGTTACTGGACAAGTTCCATCTCGTCCAACCAAATTTCCTTCTCTCCTTCACAGGCCTTCGTGAAAGAGGGGCAGAAACCTTACAAAAGCTATATCGTCTTATCTGCGCAAAAAATAACAGATTTGAAAAAATTTTTCAAATCTGTTATGCATAAGTATCGATATAGTTCCCCTGCGCCACAGCCGGCTGCTGGGGAAGCATCCTCAACAGTTCTTGCATGGCCAGTTCCTGTGAATCCATGGCCTTTTTGGTCACCGCAACGGAGTAATTTTGCTGGAACTGTGCCGATGCCATGGATACGGCGGAAGCGGCAATCTGATCCATCATTCCCATTGTAATTCCTCCTCGATTTAAGTTCAGGTGTGCTCCTGAAACAGGGCCTCTTCCAATTCCTTTACCATCTCCGGGCTAGACAGGGCATTGGCCGAATCCTGGTTGGCCGAAGCCGCTTGCTGCAATTCGCTGCGTAAGATCAAAACATCTTTGGGCGCATTAATTCCAATGCTCACCGTGCCATTGGACTCTAGTTCCAATATCGTGACACTGATTTGATCCCCCAGCAAAAACGACTCTCCCACTTTCCGGCGCAAGATCAACATGAGGCATTCGCCCCCTTATTGGAGAATTCTCCCAGACGATGGCGCATCTGGTACTGCTTGGTTTCCAAAATCACCTGGACCGCCTTACGGGATTCGTCCTGAATGACTACCGGGCATTTCAGATTTACCGTACTCTCACTCACCGGTTCCCGCACCACACACAGCGCATAATAACACAGATCCTGGCTGCGCTTGACGCCCATCAAGTTCAGTTCTTCCTCTGTCAACTCGGGGGAATATCCGGGATCCAGAGAAAAGGGATTGACTGCTACAAATGCCAGCGACGGAGTGGCTAGGCTCTGAAAGCAGAGCAGGTTTCCCTGGCTCCCCTGAAAGGGGAGCAACAAGAACTGTTTCTCCTCCTCAAAGCCAAACAATCCATTGGGAAATGAGATGATGTCCTCCGGCGCATATTGTACCGTTCCAAAATACTTCGTTGCTGTCTCCAAAATGGTTCCTCCCATCAGGCTTTCACGTCAATCGGTTCGTAGTCAGGGTCGGACGACGGTGGAACGTAGAGCGGGCCGCCCACATACTTAATCACCACATCTGGACGCTGGGTCATTGTAAATTCAATGTCCCCTGGTACAAATGTAAAGTCCATCTGCCCCATCCGCCAGTCAAAATTCAACTTATCCATTTCGTATTGGATGCTCAACTCGCCGCCGCTCCAGGAAATGTCCGGCCCTACGGAGGGCAAAAACTGGATGTTCAGGTTCGTGGGCTGGCGCATTGCAGCCTGACGTGCCAATTCAGGGATTACTTCTCCCCCAATTTTTGCCTCCATCATCATCCGCCCTTCCCGCGCCAGCACTCCAGTGGCCTCATATGCCGCCTGGATCCCGCGCTGAGCCCCCTGCTGAACGCTCTGTGCCGTAGTCGGTACAACGGAACTGCGGGCTTCAAAGGTATCCAAATGAACCTGGATGGGTTGACTGCGAATTTTTAATCCACCCCGCTCCCTGGTGATTTCCATCTGTGCCGTCCCCCGCGCATACTCCAAATGCGCATTTGTCACTTTCATCTGAATTTGAATGGGGATTGTTTGAATTTCGATTAACGGATCCATATCGAATACCGCTCCTTCCTATGTATCCGTACCATACTTCTCTGCGCTTTACTTCATGTAATCCATCAAAGACTGCGGCACGGCATTGGCTCCCACCTGCAGTGCCGCGCTGTAGCACGTCTGTGCCCAGACCAACTGCTGGATGGCCTCCACCGGATCCACCATCTCAACATCAATCAACTCGGTATTCATGGAGTCAAATGTGGACTGCAACTGAGTTCCATTACTCTCTAAGAAAGTTGCCTGTGCAGCCAGTTGGGAATGGGCCTCAATTGCATTTTCCTTGGACTGGTTGAACTTATTGAGAAGCCGCTTGGCCTCCTCCTCATTTCCGTTCCAGGGATCGGCAGCCCCCTCGGTATACCCTTCAAAAATCTCGGCCATACGCAGCATGATGGAAGCTAAGTTCTTCGGGTCACCATCCTCATCCACACCATACCCCAAAACGGAGATTCCTGAGATGGCCGCGTCAAACGCTGTGGAATCAATGACCTTTCCGTTCTCATCCAATTCAAAGCCTAACCCCACATCCACATACAGGTGGTCTTCGTTTGCCCACTTATCCAACATCTCCTGGTTGGTCATGGGCTTTCCATCTTCTTTCAGAACTTGATTGCCGTTTTTGTCGGTGTATGGCTGATCCAGATCTACATCCAATTTCACCCCGCGATAGGTGATATGGCCGTCTTGAATATCGAATGGGGGCTCTTGGTTATCCGACCCAGCAAAGATATAGTCCTGGTCATATCGGCTGTTCATGCTCTGAACCAGGGCCTCCGCACCTTCCCGGAGGATCTGTCCCTGGGTGTCCAAGGCATCCAAATTGGGCTCATTCAGCCCCTTCAGGGCAGGCACCTGCCCCAATTCCTCAGTCAAATCATCCAATACGCCCTTCATCACGCTCCAGGCAGACTGGAATTTACTGCTCACCGTGGTATTGTTGGCATATTGAACCTGAATGGCATTGATGGAACTGTGGATTTTAAAAGCCCGCGTTGCCCCAGCCGGATCCGCATAATAGTCGTTAAAATTCCGCTGGGTCATTACCTTTGTCATTGCGTTATTTAAATTGTTGGTGGTCTTGCTTAAATTGGAACGGTAGTTATACATTACCCCGTTTGTGGTAATTCGCACCATATAATTCCCTCGTTTCCCTGCTGTTACATGGCCATCAGCGCATCCAGAGCCTCTTCCAGCACTGTCATCAGCCGACACGCCGCGCTATACGCCTTCTGATAGACCATCAGATTTGTGGCCTCATCGTTTAGATCGACTCCGGACACACTGTCCCGATCCGTATAGACCTCATCGTAGGTAATGGCGTAGTTGTTCAGCACCGACTCTGTGGCCATCTGATCTTCCGCCAAAGTAGACTCAATGCGCAGCAACATGTCCTCAAAGGTCCCCTCATACGGGGCTTCTTCTCCCAGCGCGCCTGCTACAATGTCGCCGGGATTAAAGGCGTGTTTCTTGCTGAACACATCCAAAAATGCTGCCAAGTTACTGGTGTCCCCGCTGGAAGCATCCGGATTCCAGGTAGCGACCATAGACACCGTGTGCTCGCCCCAGGCTTTGGAGACAGAGATATTGGCCGCCGTAATGTGGTCGGTATCATTGTTGTTGCTCCCCTGGCTGAACAGCACGCCAGCCCCCTCTACCGTTGTCCCATCGGGGCCTTTGTTGAGTTCGTTCATCTGCTCTGCAAATTCACGAGCTAAATTGTCCAGGGCATTTTGATAATAGGGAATTCCCCTCTTAATCAGTGCATCGCTGTCTTTGTCCACATCCCCTTGGGTCGCATACTCTCCTTTTTCGGTGAGCATCTCCCGCAGCGATTGAAGGGAACCATATAAGTCATTGTCCTGCAATTGCATGGGGTCCCAATCTTGGTCATTTTTCTTTTTCCCGTCCAGATCCCGCAGGGCATATAGATTCACGCCGTAATCGGGATCGTTTAAGTCTACTCCCACCTGTGCAGCATACTCCCCATCTACCAGCGTATGGTTGTGGGGCGGTTCATTGGACAAAGACACCGTCAGTTTTTCCACCACCAGGCCTGCTCCTACGTCCTCTGTGGTGTATTTCACATCTATTTTCATGTACTGACTCAACTCATCCAGGCAGCGGTTGCGCTCATCCCGCAACTCCAGCGCATCGTCCCCTCGGATATCCGCATCTCGGATGGAGACATTTAATCGCTGTATGTTGGTCAACAGGGCATTGACTTGGCTTACATCCTGCTCCAAATAGGTCTCGTAAGTCCCCTTTAAGGACTCCAATAATTTGGCATACTGGTTAAAGTGTGTACACAGTGCGGAGGCAGAGGCCTGAATCAAACCGTCATATCCATCAATGCCATTGGTTACCGCCTGACTGATCAAATCCCGCAGGTCATTTAGTTGGCTCAGAATCACACCGTCATCCTGTTCGCCGTCTCCCTTCCCCACCTCGTCCAAGATCGAGGCGAGGTCTTGCACCCCCTTGAGTTTGGCATCTGCAGAAGAGAGATCGGTCTGTGTTTCCCGGTAGAGAAGATCCAGGCCGGGATCCCGAAGCTGACTCACCCCAGTGGTCAAGACGCCTTGTCCCACTCGGGTTTTATACTGGGAAAAATATTTGTCCGTCGCCGTGGTGACCAGGCTGGTTTGTTCCAGTCTCTGTCGGGTATACCCCGGCGTATTGATGTTGGTGATATTATTTCCCGTTACGTCCAGGCCTTTTTGGGCTGCATAAATGCCCAGACGGGCCGTATTAAATGTTCCAAATGTACTGCTCATGACCTTCTCCTCTTCACGCCCGGAAATCGGTATGCATCCCATGGAGTGCTTGTCCGGAGGGACTTGGATAATTCTCTCCCCCGCCCACGTCAACTCCCTGGCGCTCCAACTCCCGGTTTACTGCCCGGAGTTCTTTTTCCATGATGGTACGGGCCGCCTTCTGCGCACTGCGCAGCAACTGGTTTTGGCGGAGTATGTCCTCCACTACCTGGCTCACCGCCCCATAAGATTCCGCAGGGCATCGGCGCGGCACCTCCCGCAGCGGCACACCCTTTAGTCCAAGTTCTTGGGTTAATTTATCTCGCCGGTGTTCCATTCCACGCAGAGACAGTGAAATTGCCTGCTCCTGCTTCATACATTCGTCCAGCTGTTCCAGATCATGGGCGCGCACAGCTTTTACTTTTCGATTTTGAATTTCCACCAGCCGTCCCAGCGTTTCCTTCAGTTCCTCTAAGTACGCGAGGTATTCTTCTTTCCCCATTGTGGACACGTTTTCACTCCTCCTGGTGGATTAGCAGCATCCGAGCCGCTATTTCCCGGGCATCCGGTTGGTAAGTGCCATTTTGAACCTGCTGCTGCAACTGAGCAAGTTCACTTTTGCTGGGACGCAGCCGAATCTGCTGGGTGATCTGACTGGTCATTTCCTGCACTTGCCTCTCCTCTCCACTGGGGCGGAGGGAACACTGAAATTGGTCGCAGTTTTGCTGTTGCGTCTTTTGCAACCCCTTTCTCGCAGTGGAATTTGTCATATTATATGTGGGGTTACTTCCATTCACCGGCCCCATTCCCGGCGGTTTGATTCCAAAAACCATCGTTCATTCTCCTTTGGCGATCCATCCGTTTTCCATCAGGGCCCAAAAAACACAAGCCGATGCCAGTCTTTTGGGGCCGAAAAAAAATCCTTTTTGGGGTCAAAAAACCGTTCCCTTTCTAATTTTTTGACCCACAACTCGTTTTATTACTTATTTTATCGTCCTTACTCCCAAAAAAATAAGACTTAAATTCCAATTCTATGAAATTCTTTTTTGCGCCCATTCCAGGAAAACAATTCACTCTACTCTTAATTTCTTTCAACTCCTGTCGATATGAGTAAAGACAGTCTATTTTCGTTTTGGATATCAGGACAAGTATTTTCAAGAACAGGAGATCAACTATGCGCTACGAATTAACTCAAGACCTTGTCACAGGAAACGCTCTTATTGACTCGGAACACAAGCAGCTGTTTGCCGCAATCAACACCCTGTTAGACGCTTGCGCCCAGGGCAAGGGGCGGGATAAGCTGGTGGAAACCACCCAATTTTTAAATTCTTATGTAAACAAGCATTTTGGCGATGAGGAAAAGTTACAGCAGAGCAGCCGTTACCCCGGCTATTCCTCCCATAAGATATTTCATGACGGCTATCGGCGCCAGCTGCTTCAAGCCACCGAAGAATTGATGGCAGAAGGCCCTTCGGTGAAAGCGCTGGGACGGCTGAACCAAATGGTTGGCGTTTTAATCTCACACATCCGGACCGAAGATCGCAAATTGGCAAAGCACGTACAAGAAAATCGATAAGTTTTCTTGATCTCTCTGCAACAAGGCGGCTGAATTCTCTTTTTCCTTTCAGCCGCCTGTTGCGCGTCTGGGCCGTATGTTCTTCGGCCTGAACGGACTTCCTGCATGGGTCTAACGGTTCGCTGCGGTTGCCAAAAGGCGACTGCGTCTGTGCCCGGTCGGGAAGATGCCTATCATTTGTGGTCACTGGAGGAAATCAAGCATGGACGACACCTTGGAATTGGATAAAGTCCTATCCATTTATCACGACATTCTGGACAACTTGAGCGAAAACATTGACGAGTCCTTTTTCCTCTTTGACATTGAGCCCCAAACGCTCTATTTTCCCCGCGCAATGGGGCAAGATTACTCCATCATGCAGGATGGCTCCGACTGCTGCTCCTTGGAAGACTGGTACTCCATCACCTATGGTCCAAAGCAATCGGGTGGTGCAGCTGCAATACACCTGGAACCATCCTACTTATGGCAAAGTGATTGTGCGCTGTACAGGTATCCATGCGCCGGAGGAACAAAACCCGCTCTGTTTGAAGGGATATCACCGCATCATCAGCGACGTTGAGAGCCCCTCCCCATTGCCTGAAATTTATCTTCGGGATGTCTTTGAGTACAATGGAGTCAATCAGTCCATTTTCTTTCACAGCCATCGGGATCTTATCCTTGGTGATGAGACCCGTCAAGACAATTTCCCAAAGTGCTGGATTGATTCGGAACTCGTCCATCCCCACTTTGCCTCCGCCTTTGAAAAAGCGTTTTCTCAGATCCAAAGCCAACCGAATTTTGTTCTCCCAGAGATTCTTTTAAAGTCCAAAGCCGGGATCTATACGTGGTTTAAGCTGATTTTGTGGCATATGGATGACGGCCACCAGGATTCCGACACAGTGATTGCAATCTTAGAACCGACTGAGCCGGAACGTGTAAAGGAATTGGAAGCGATGCGGATGCGTCGTTTTTACCAGGTGCTGCTCTCTGAGGCCATTGCCCATGCCGAGGTGGATTTGGAAAGCGGCCAGCTGAAATCGGCGGGTGGTCTGTGGAGTTGCTACCAACGCAGCTGCGACCAAAATGCCCCTTCCTTTCTCCAGGAGTTCTCCCAACAGCTGGAAAAATGTCTCTCCTCTGAGGACTTCGCTCTATTCCAACACTACTGCAATCCCGCCATTTGGGACCCGCTCCCCCTCCAGCAAGAACTCAGTCACCGCTTCCATTACCAGCGACTCATTGGAGGGCAAATGCGGTGGGTGGAGTTGGTTCTCCACATTTTCCGCGAGTCCATCACCCAAAATGTTTACGCGCTGATCTACCTCAAAGACATCCATGCGGAAAAGGAACGCTCCCTGGCCCAAGCTATGGCAGCCGAACGCGATCCCTTGACCGGCATCTATAATCGTGCCGCCTTTGAACGAATTGTCAGTCAGCATGTGCAGCAAGCATCCAGTGATTTTTGCGGATTTTTAATGCTGTTGGACCTGGACAACTTCAAACAGATCAATGACCAAAACGGCCACTTGAAGGGAGATCACGCCTTAATGGAAGTTGCTCAAGCTTTGCGCACTTCCTTCCGTGAACACGACCTCATCGGTCGCCTGGGCGGAGACGAGTTTTTGATCTACGTCCGTGCTCCCATTGACAAAAAGGCCTTGCTCCAACGGCTGAAAGAAATTCTACAAATCTTACACCAAAAGACCGCTCTCCCCTTGACCTGTAGCATTGGCGTCACAAGGATCTTTCGTCCCTCTTTCCAATACGACAAGTCCTTGGAAGAGGCGGATATTGCTTTGTACCAGAGCAAAAAGCGGGGAAAAAATCGTTTTGTCTTTTTTGAGGATGTGTCTCCTCTCTAAGTACGTTTTCTTTCTTCTCCGCATTTGGCAGTTGCATCCTTACTGTGTGTTTCCCATTATTTTAAGCAAAGGAGAATTGCTATGTTTAATAAGATGAAGCTCAAATCCTATTTATTGATGGTCTTTTCCATCGTCATCGTGCTGGCGGGCATCATCACCCTCAGTGGAATCATTGGCCTGCTTCAGACCAGCCGCAACACCGATCAGCTGGTAAATCAGACTCTCGCCGCCAACGACGCTGTGAAAAACTGCCGCATCCAAGCAAACGTTGCCGCAAGAAATTTGCGCGAAATGTTGCTGACCACCAATGCACAAGACATCGCACAGATGAAAACCGCCATTTCGGACAGTATGGCCTCCATTGAAGACCAGATTTCCATCTTCAAAGCTACCCACGGCACGGAAGACGGACTGGCAGCATCCTACGAAAATGCATTTTACGATTGGTTTAACATCGCCAACAGAGTCATCCAACAGCTGGATCAGGGGGATCGCGCAGGCGCCACCACCACCGTGCTTCAGGAATGCTCTCCAGCTATGAACAATCTAGCCGAAATTGCAACCCAGATTGATGAAGCCATCAGCCAGGAAAAAACCCAATTGGAACAGCATACCCTCACCACCTTGCAGGTATTTATCATTATCTCCTCTTCTATTTTTGTGGTCGCTTTGATCTTCAGCCTGTTTGTGGCATTTAAAACCACCAGCGCCATCACCAATGCCGTGGCACAACTCAAGCAAGCTGTTTCGGAACTCTCCAAGGGGAACCTCAAAACTTCCATCGATTATCATGCAAACAATGAATTTGGCGAACTGGCCGACCACATGAATTTCTCTTTCCAGGAACTCTCCAAATATGTGGATGCCATTGATTACGGCATGAATGAGTTTTCAAGCGGAAACTTCTCTTGCGAGTGCCCCATTCAGTTTATTGGCGACTTTGCCAATATCCAGCAGTCCATCGAGCAGTTCCAGAGTAAGATGAGCAACATTCTAAGCGAACTGGATACCTCCTCCTCCCAGGTGAGCGCTGGTGCCGATCAAGTTGCTGACGGCGCGCAGGCCCTGGCACAAGGCGCTACCGAGCAGGCCAGCAGCATCGAGGAACTTTCCGCCTCCATCTCTGAAATTTCCAACCGCATCTCCGATACCGCTGAGTTCTCTAAAAAGGCTGACAGCCTTGGAAAGAGCGCCCGGGAAACGGTCAACCGCGGGAAAGAAGAAATGATGCAGCTGCTCGCCTCCATCCAGGATATTGCAGACGCCTCCAACAACATCCAGAGTATTATCAAAGTCATTGACGATATCGCGTTCCAGACCAATATTCTCGCCCTAAATGCCGCCGTTGAAGCTGCCCGTGCCGGAAGCGCCGGAAAGGGATTTGCAGTTGTGGCAGACGAAGTGCGCAACCTCGCCCAGAAATCCGCCGACGCCGCAAAAGAAACCACCCAGCTGATTAAAAATTCCCTCCAGCATGTTTCTCAAGGAGAAGAAATTGCACACCGTACCGACGCCGCCTTTAACGACGTCGCCTCCGCTGCTGAGGACATCCTGGGTATGATTGAAAAAATTGCACAGGCTTCCCACGAACAGGCGGACTCCATTTCTCAGATCTCCGTGGGGATTGATCAAATTTCCTCGGTGGTACAAACCAACTCCGCTACCTCGGAAGAAAGCGCTGCTGCCAGTGAAGAGCTAAGCGGGCAGGCTGGAATCATGAAAAACCTGCTGGATCAATTCAAACTCTCCCACACTTCCATCCCTGCTGCTTCCGCCGCTTTGGAGCCAATCCCCAGTTTCCACGGGGATTACGCCAGCGATAAATACTAATTTTCCTCTCTTCCCTCGCCCTTTACACAAGAAAAGCCGATTCCCTATGGGTTCCATAAGGGATCGGCTTTTCTATATTTTTCCCTTTCTTCTCTTTCCCGGCTCCTATGGGACCAAACCACCCATTCCTTCCACACATCCTGCCGCAACGTTCTCTCATCCCCTCTCCGATTTCCGCCGCCACATCGGTACCTCTTTCTGTTTCTCCTGAGGAAATAAATGATAGCGAAGTTTTGTCTCCTCCTCCATCATCTCTTGTGACATTTGGTACTGCGCAACATTGACAAGGCTTCAGGCCCCATCGGTCCTCTGCTCCCCGTCCACCTCTTGGCAATAAAAAAGATATTCCTGCTCATCATTGGCGCTCCAACTCCCCCATCTTCTTGCCCTTTGCTCCCCAGCGCTCCACCAGCGCATCCAAATTCTCTTTTTTGCAGTTTTGGGCCCAGCTGTGGCCTACTTTGTCATCTCTGGCCAGATACACCAAAAGGGATTCACCAGATTCCTCACCTGATTTTCCGGTAACCGCTGCTTTTTCTCCGCCCTCTTTTTCTTGCTGTATCTTTTTTCCTTATTATGCCTCTGCACGCTCCTGTCCTCCATACTTTTATTCCGGACGCAATTCCCCCAACTACAAAAAGTTTCCCCGCAAAGCTGGATCGAACCAGCCCTTTGCGGGGAAACGCATGTTTCTCTGGGAAAAATCTCTACGGATTTTTATCGCATTTCTATGGGAGGTGTAACGTCACTTTAACAGCGCATAATCCGCCTCGCACACCGGCTCCAGCCACTCGTTGGAACTGTTTTCTCCCGGCACCTCCACTGCCAAATGGGAGAACCAGCTGTCCGGGGCCGCCCCATGCCAGTGCTTTACCCCTGTCGGAATATTTACCACATCACCTGGGTGTAACTCCTGGGCCTCTTTTCCCCATTCCTGGTAATAGCCGCGCCCGGCCACACAGATCAGAATTTGACCGCCACCCTTTTGGGCATGATGGATATGCCAGTTGTTGCGGCACTTCGGTTCAAAGGTCACATTAAAAATCGATACCTGGCTTGTGGAAAGAGGGGCCAGATAGCTCTGTCCGGAAAAATACTGGGCAAATCCATCGTTTTCTTTCCCGATGGGAAACACCATCTTGTTTTGATGGGCCGTCTTTTCGTCCCCTTCCCCCTCCTCCTGGTAGACCTCTTTTGCCAGGTAAAACGCAGCCCAAGCTTTTGGCCACCCGGCATAAAATGCCGCATGGGTCAAAATTTCTGCCATTTCCTGCCTGGTAATTCCGTTTTTCTTTGCATTGAGGAGGTGATAACGAAAAGAGGAATCCACCAGACCCTGAGCCATAAGGGATACCACCGTCACCAGGGAGCGATCCCGCAGCGAGAGTTTATCCTCACGGCTCCAAACCTCTCCAAACAATACATCATCGTTTAGTTGTGCAAATTTTGGGGCAAAGGTTCCCAGTGTATCTCTGCCCGCTGTCTGCTTCACGGCCATTGCAATTCCACCCTACTTTCTTTTCTGATTGATGTGAAAAGGCAGCCCTTTTTCAACTGATAGAGTAAAAAATCCAAACAGTCGATCTTTCGCTGCTGCTCGTGCACGGCATCCAGCAAGTCCAACCGATACCTGGAAAGCAATTGCAGCAAATCCGGTTCTTTCGCCTGTTGCACCAACGCCATACATTGCCGGATCATGGCTGTATTGCATCCGGCATCCATCAGATTCTGGTGCAGAATTGCCCAGGCATCCGACGCCTCTGCCATGTATTTGTCCCCCTATTCCAGCGAAAAGGTCACCTGGACGGTCCCTTTTCCCAACTTCTCTTTCAAGTCGGCGGCATCCTGAATTTTTGCAAGTCGGGTAAAATTCCAGGTATTTGTACCATAGTAGATGGTAATTTGATTGCCTTGATATAAAATGATGTCGCCAGGCTCCGTTGTAATGGTTTGGTCGCTGCGGGTCAGGGTTGTGCCAAGGTCTCCCACTTTTTCAAAGCCACCATAATCCTCCATGGAAATGGTTATGGGCCCCTGCGCCAGCAGCTGTTTCCATTCTTCCGCGGATGGGTTGGATTCCAATGTGGCCTGAAGTTCGTATTCTCCAAAGGTTATCTTCACAATCGAATTCTCCTGACTGGGCTGGGTTTCTTGGCTGGATTCCGATTGCAGATGTTCCTCCATCCCATTGCCCTGCCCCATTTCCTGGATGGAGGCGGAACTTTGCTCCCCGGTTATGGTCTGAGACGGATCCGGTTTCGGGTCTGCCCCCGCCACGTCATTTCCGCCACAGGCGGACAGGCCAAGGGTTACAAGAACTGCACAAAGCAATCGCACCATAAATTCCCCTTCCTTTCCTCCGACTTACTTCATATATGTGCGGAAAAATTGCTCTATCTCATCAAAGGGGATAACATCCATCCGGTCATACAAATCGGTATGCACAGCGCCGGGAATCAGCAGCAACCGCTTATTTTCTCCCCTCAGATTCTGAAAGGCATCCCGGCTGAAATAGCAGGAATGGGCTTCTTCCCCGTGAACCAACAACACTGCGCTGCGAATTTCCTGGCTGTACTGTAAAATCGGCTGGTTGAGGAAGGAAAGGGCTGAGGTCACATTCCAGCCATCATTGGAATTTAAAGACCGGGCGTGGTAACCACGGCTCGTCTTATAATAAGCATAGTAATCCTTTACAAAGCTAGGCGCGTCCTGGGGCAGCGGATCCACCACGCCACCAGCCCTGGCATAGGTCCCATTTTTGTAGTCCTCGGTCCTCTGGGCATTGAGTGCTTTTCGCTTCTCATCCCGCTGTTCCGGACTGTCCTCCGCATCAAAATACCCTTTTGCATTGACCCGCGTCATATCATACATCGTGGAGGCAACGGTGGCTTTAATTCTGGTATCCAGCGCGGCAGCGTTGAGCGCCATTCCACCCCATCCGCAAATTCCGATTACCCCAATTTTGTCCGGGTCAACCTCGTCCTGCACAGACAGGAAATCAACTGCGGCCTGGAAATCCTCGGTGTTGATATCCGGAGAGGCCACATAGCGCGGCGTGCCGCCGCTTTCCCCTGTATAAGAGGGGTCAAAGGCCATGGTGAAAAAGCCCCGCTCTGCCATTGTCTGTGCATACAATCCGGAAGCCTGCTCTTTTACGGCACCAAATGGACCGCAAACCGCGAGGGCCGGCAGCTTTCCCGACACATGCTTCGGTATATACAGATCTGCAGCCAACGTAATGCCATAGCGGTTGTGAAAGGAAACTTTTCTGTGATCGACTTTTTCGCTTCGTGGGAAGGTCTTATCCCATTCCTGTGTGAACTGCAACTGCTCTTCCACTTCGATTCCCTCCTTATTGAATGGCTGCGCCCATATTATAGGCCTCTTTTAATGCGGGATGGCCCTTTATGTCTCCTACACAGCCCACTCCCCCGCCGAAAACGGTTCCCGCCAGATGTGCTTTTTCAAAGCAGGCAATCCAGCCCTGCAGCCCGTTGATGGCTCCATCCATGGTCTCCTTCCCTTCCTCTGCAGCGGCGGCCAACAGATAAATCTCCCGGAAACGGTAATCGGAGGCATACAGCGGATTGGATCGATCCAGCATGGTCTTCATCTGGCCACACATCTCGTAGTAATAAATTGGTGTAGCAAAAACAAGAACATCCGCCTCAAGCATTTTTTCCACAATGGCATTGGCGTCATCCCCAATGACACAGTGCCCGGTCTTTTGACAACTCAGGCAGCCCCTGCAAAAGGAGATGTTTTTCTCATAAAGCGCAACCTTTTCCACCTGATTTCCCGCCTGCCGCGCCCCGCGCACAAATTCATCTGCCAACCGATCGGAATTTCCTCCCCTTCTCGGACTGGTGGAAATGACAACTACACGCTTCCCCATACAAAATTACCCCTTTCCATTCAGACGCAGGCTCCATTGCAAAATGCCACTCTGGAAAATCCATTGCGGTGTTTCAACCAGTCCCTGCATTTCCATTTGTTTTCCACTCAATGAAATTCTTTAGTGTCATTGTAGCACCCCCTCCATTTAATAGCAAATACCTATAAAGAATAATTTGCTATGCTTGAAAGTTATAGCTACTTGTGCTATCCTAGCCACATTGGGAGGTGTTTTTGTGGAACTTCGGGTACTAGAATATTTCCTGGCTGTTGCAAGAGAGGAAAATATTTCAGCGGCAGCGCAATCCCTGCACTTGACGCAGCCTACGCTCTCCCGGCAATTGAAAGACTTGGAAGAAGAGTTGGGCAAGCAGCTGATGATTCGAGGAAATCGAAAAATTACACTGACCGAAGACGGCATGCTGTTAAGAAAACGGGCTGAGGAAATTCTTGATCTGGTGGGACGTACCCAGCGGGAAGTGATGCAGTGGGATGAAACCGCCAGCGGCGATATTTACATCGGGACCGGTGAGACAGACGGGATTCGTCAAATTGCAAAAACGGCATACCAACTGCAAGAACATTATCCTGAGATCCACTTCCATATTGTCAGTGGAGATGCAGGAGATGTCTGCGAACGCCTGGACAAAGGGCTGTTGGATTTTGGCGTCCTTCTTGGGGACATTGATAAGGTAAAGTATCATTACATGAAATTGCCCATGAAGGATGTATGGGGGGTCTTGATGCCGCGCAGCTGCCCCCTGGCTCAGAAAGACTCCGTCACGCCTCAGGACTTGTGGGACAAGCCCCTGATCCTTTCTCGCCAGGTGGGAAATAAAAGCGATCTATACCGCTGGCTTCAAAAGGACCCCACCCAGCTGCATACTGTGGCAACCTATAACCTGATTTATAACGCCTCTTTAATGGTGGAGGAAGGGATGGGCTATGCCTTTTCACTGGATAAGTTAATCAATACCACCGGCAGTCGTCTCTGCTTTCGTCCTTTGAATCCAAAATTAGAATTGGGCATGTACTTGGTGTGGAAAAAATATCAAATTTTTTCCAAAGCGGCAGAGCGGTTTTTACACGCGCTACAGGACAATCTAGCCCTGTTTCCCCAACAGCCATGAAAAACACCGCATATAAAGCAACGTCATTAAGTTAAGATTTTTGGCAAACACGAAAAAGCACCCACCCCGTTTGAATGGGATGGGTGCTTTTTCATGTGGCCAAGGCTACTATTCTGCATAATGTCGTACTTGATATCATATCCCGGAAAAACAAAGGCAAATCGGTTGGACAAACTGGAAGTTGTTTATTTCTTCATCACAAAAGACTTATTGTCAATGGCACGCATCGTCGCAAGAATACCGTCAAGATGGTCGTACTCATGCTGAATAAGTTCAGACATATCATCATCCATTCGCATTTCCTGCGCTTCCCAGTTTTCATCCAAATAGCGCAGTATACAATGGCGATAACGGCGCACACGCACAAGCAGCTTTGGGAACGACATGCAATCATCCATTAGTTCCATCATTTCGTCACCGACAAACTCAAGTTCAGGGTTGATAATCACATAAGGCTTATCCGTGAGAATGCATATGAGGCGTTTCATTACACCGATTTGTGGGGCTGCGATCGCCCTCCCAAAACCGTAATCACGGCGAATCCCTTTGATGCAGTCAAACATATCCGTGAAAACGGGACGGAGTTCTTCCAGTTCTTCTCGGGTCACTTTTTCGGAAGTCTCATAGAGTTGCGGGTCACCCAGCAGCAAGATTTGTCGTTCCATAAACAATCCCCCTCTTTCATCCAAATTCCGAGTTGTCGCATTGTTTAACCTCTTGGATCATATGATATCATCCTATTACTTGAGTGGATACCCCACCCTCTCAGTTTTTCAAGCGGTTATCCGGTACACAAAACCGGGGAATCCCCTTCCCCGCAGGTCGCGCTGGCCTTGTTGCTATGCACTTCGTTTCGAGCACACATCATAGTAGGAAAAGTTGATATGCGGAAAGAATCAAAGTAAAAAAATCGAAACTGCCGATTCACTAAAGTCACAATAGAAAAATGAGTCAGCCATTAAGAAAGAAACACGCTGGTTCATCCCTTAATGCTGACTATTTTGTCTTAACTTGATGACATTGGCACATACAGTGCGGTGGTTTTCCTCGGAATTGGGGGTCATAAAGTTTTGCAGAGGCGGCATGGAAACGCCCGCTCTCACAAAAAAGGAGCGGCTCCCAACTTCTCGAGGGAAGCGCTTACGTCCCATACCAGCGTCTGAGCACAGGGCTAGCGTTTGGTTTGAGACTGCTCGTTTGCCTCGTTTTGCACCAGTACGGCCCGTGAATTCCACCCAGTCAGGGAGGGAAACCACTGGCAAACTGCCGCTTCGCCTTGTATCAATAATAAAATCCGCCATCCATCAAAAACTGCTCCATGCTGCGCATATGTTCCTTTACTTTTTTGGGACTGTACTGAGCGCAACCCGTGAGAATCGCGTCAATCAGTGCAAATACGCCGGTCAGTGCTGGCGTCGTGATGTAAGAATGCACCGAGCAGGTAAACACCGCATCTGCCATAGATGCAGAGGGAGACAGCTGGGAATCGGTAAATGTCACATGGGGGACCCCCATCTCCACCGCTCTCTGGATGATGCGGATTCCTTCTTTGGCATAGCGAGAAAAGCAAAAGGAAATCAACAAATCTTTGGGCGTCATGCGGAAGATGACCTCCTGATAGTCCCCCGCACCAGGCGCCAACACACAGGAGCGGTACCCCTGCTGCCCCAGCCCCAGGGACATGAACTGGGCTGCTATGGCAGAGGTGCGGAAGCCCATGACATAGATATTCTCCGCCTGATTGAGCATCTCCAACAGTTTTTGATAGCTGGCTCGGTTCAGCGGGCTGGCTACCGTAGTTTTTAGGTTGTTTAGTTCCTGGTTGTACGCTTTGGTGTAAGAGTCCTGGGATTCAATCTCCTCCAGACTCCGCTCCAGATGGTCGTACCAGTTGGAATGGCTCTGAACGTATTCGGAAATGGCTTTCTTGAAGTCCCCGTATCCCTTAAACCCCAGCTGCATACAGTATCGGATGATGGTTGTGTCACTGACCCCTATGGTGTCGGCCAGTTCAGTCACCGACTGAAAGGGAATATTCTTATAGTGGTGGACGATATAATCCGCCACCACTCTCTGTGCCTGGGACAGAGACTCGTATGATCCCTGGATGGTTTGAAACAGTTCCTTCATGGTAAGGCTTTCCTCCGCTGCACAGCAAACTGATGGATCCCCTGGGATCCCTCCATCTTCTTTTCATAACGGATGTATTATACATCATCCCCATGTGTTTTACTAGAACGATCTTTCAATCTTTTTCTCCGCAATGCCGTTGGAGTTTGCCCTTTTCGGAACAACACGGGATTGGAAGCACCTGCATGCTTCATCGACTGCAAAATTGGTGGGAGCCCGTTTTTCTCTCTCCCATAAAATTCTGGGTAGCTACAACAGGTAGCTACCCAGAATTGTTGTTACGCTTACTTTTCTTTACCGGCTTCCCGAAACCTGCCTTTGCCTCCTGCTGGTCCTTACACAGGGACTGGACCATCACGGTTTGGGATACTTACTCGGGTCATAGCCCAAATCGGCGCTGTAAACATCGGTGCGCCGGTTGGCCAGGCGGGAGTTGGTGGGATGGAAATATTTGCGGCGACTGTCGCAGAGATCTACATCGGCCCAGATGATGGTTTCCTCCCAGGCCTTCATGCCGGCGATGGGGGCCCCCCACTGGCTGACAATCAGGCTCTGCCCCGGAAGATTCATCGCCCCCAGTTGTCCCACTGCATTGGTTGCCGCCACAATCACATGGTTGGAGAGTGCATTGGCCATACACAGCGCAGGGGCCATGGTCCAGAACGGATCCGGCAGAGCGCGGTCCTCCTTGACATCGCACCAGTTGGAAGGGACGCAAATGATATCCGCTCCCTGCAAAGCGCAGATCCGAGATGTCTCAGGGTAATAGGCATCCAGACAAATGAGAATGGCAATCCGCCCGATGGGAGTGTGAAAGACAGGAAGGCCAAGATCTCCTGGTTCGGACCAATAGACCTCGTCCTCACAGGGATGGAGTTTCCGATACTTGCCCACCAGTCCGTCCGGCCCGGCTAGAATCGCGGTGTTGAAGAGATCGGGACCGGCCTCCTCCAGCATAGAGGCAACAATGTAAACCTGGTACTTCTCAGCCAACTCCAGCAGGAGTTGAGACGCTCTGCC
>JBMNQA010000001.1:0-335386 GCA_050943895.1 Lawsonibacter sp. | reverse complement strand
AACTCAATCCATTGGACGAATCCTCTGTCATGAGCACTCCGTTCGACTTGCATGTGTTAAGCACGCCGCCAGCGTTCATCCTGAGCCAGGATCAAACTCTCAATAAAATGGTATTTAAATGACCTTGCAGTCAATTAAATCAATTTTATTGAAGCTTAATTCAAGCTTCAAAGAAATAATTGACGTTGTCTCCACAAGCTTTTTTCAAAGCTTTGAAACAACCAATCCTTCTGGTGCTTCGTGTTTGTCACGTTGTTTAATTTACAAGGTACACGCCTCGCGGCTCGTCCCCGTTCCGCAGCGGGTTTTAATTTTACCACTTTGTTTTCCCTTTGTCAAGAACTTTTTTCAAGTTTTTCAAAACTTTTCCTCGTTCTCTCATCCGCCGGTTTTCCGTTGGCAGTCTTTTCCGCTCTCGCGGGCGACTTGATTAGGTTACCACAGCTTTCTCGCTTTGTCAAGAACTTTTTTCGAGATTTTTTCTCGCTTGTTCTGTCATTCGCGGCAAATCGTTGCGGCCCTTGCCCTGGGAGGTTTTCCCTCTTGCAGAGCGCTTGCTTATATTATCAAAACACTCCCCACTTGTCAACACTTTTTTTCGATTTTTTACTGCTTTTTTTCTTGTTTTTTTAGGCAACAAGATCTGTGGTTTTCCGCACCGTTTTCACCACAAGATGTGCCCCCTGTTGGTCTCTTTCCACAAAGACCGCGCAGTATCATTAGGAGAGAAGGAACACCTAATCCCAGAATAAGATTGCCTACTGGCACTAAATTACGACTGACTACCCAGCTGTTTCCCTCCTGAAGTAAAATTCCCGCCAATACTGCCGCTCCTACTACTGCAGCAATAACCCCTTTGGTCTGTTTTCGATTTGGCCATAGGGCTTGACCTCCTGCTCGTAATGCAAATAGAAGTAGAACAGCCATAGATAAATCCGCCAGTGTCCAAAGGGCTGCGATAACACTCTCCACACGTTGAAATGCCCCGTCCACACCCACACTTTTTGCCAAAGCAAAAAAAGGATTGTCCAATCTTCTCGCTAATTCCGGGCCCAAATTCCCCAGAATAATCCACTGGGCAAAGCACAGGAGAAGACAGCCGCCAACTCCCCAAAACCGACCATACCACCTACCTTTTGATTGGAGTGGGTGTACCTGTCCAGTTAAGAAAGCGGCATACAGGCCCCATCCAAGCACCCCAGCCGCCGGGAGACTACAGCGCAGAACGGGCACTACATCTTGACTCCAAAGGGGAAGTACCCTCTGGATCTTCACTTGAAACATAGATAGTGCCAATACAATGCCTCCTGCCGCCAGTAGGATAGCGAGAAAAAACTGACCCGCCCGTGCAAAGGCAGGCAACTTTCCCAATCCCATCCACAAGGCCAGCGCACACACACTACCTAAAAAAAACCACAAGGTCCCATCCCGATATCCCGAAGCAAGCAGCCTTTGGGCACACAGACGTAGGCGCAACGCCAGCAACAGTTCTCCCCATACCATATATATAAAGAGGATGCCGCCTCCAGCTATTCTTCCGAATCCGTCTAGAAGGGACTGGGCCAACCCTAGTGCACCGGACAACCGTCCCAACATCCACCCGCTTAGCAGCACCAACGGAATAGCGGCTGCCGGCGCCAGCCATGCCCCCCGTCCCGCTACCGGCAACGTCAATGATGGAAGCAGTTCTGCCGCCGGCGCCAACACCCCTGCCCACACCAGTGCGGTCAGTTGGGTGTGGGATATCCGATCCGGTTCCAATCTCATCTTCGCCTTCCCCCTTTGTGTGCTACCGGTGGATTTCCACCTTTAGGTCAACATTGGGTGTCTGGTTGGCAAATTGCTGCGGCCAGTCCTCCTCTATGCCCCGCCAAACCCCCGGTGTACGCAGCGACCCTTTGGCCCCAAGCCCTAAACAATCCGTCTGCCACTGCCGCAGCTGGTCCAACACCGCCTGGACCCGTCCAAGTTCCCGCTCCTCCAACGCTTTTCGGAGTTTCTCCAATTCCTCGTCACGTACAGTGTCCGGTCTCTCCACCAAGTGAGCGGATACACGGCAGGACAACTCCAACCGTCCATTACGGTCCAACGAGCACACGGTCACCGCTTTGGAGACTCTCACTGTGACTATGCCTTGTGGCAATTCCATTTCTAACACATCTGCCGATGGTTTACCGGCAAGCAACTCCAGTCCCCGGGCCGCCTCACCCTCCAGAAAACCTGCCAGTCCCTCTGTTTGAACCACCGCATAGCCGCTTTCCATTAGCGTTGCTCCGTCTTGAGAGGAGAGCACCAGCGCCGGTATATAGCAGCACCCCAACTCCAACAAATCAGAATAGACGTCAAGCGCTGTACGGGAAATGGCGGCCACTCCCATTTCCCCGTCGGTACGCAAGGTAGATAGACGCTGGTCTACCCCCTCCTCCCCGCCGGACTCTACAGCCTGCTGCGCCATAGCGCCTTGTACCACCCACAGTTGTACCCCAAGGCCCAATTCCACATCTCTGGCATAGTAATCCAGAACTGGCACCACTCCGCTTTTTACCAACTCTTCTCCTAAAAGCAGCTGGTCAATATAGCCAAAAAAGACATAGCTATCACTGAGGGCTTGAATTGCCAAAGCTGCAGAACTTAAAGAACCTCTCTGAGCCGAAAGCACTAATGCCGGCTCCTGCTCTCCCTGCAACCCTCTGGCCCTGGGGCCAGTGGACACTGTCACTAAAAGGCCATCCTCTTCTCGGTCTACCCCCATGGTGCGCAGAAGAGCCATGTCCTCCATTTCCCTGGGATAGGGTAAAACAGAGCATCCACTCAGCAACATGCACAGCAGGGCGAGTATGCCAATCCCCGCTCTCATTTCTGATTCCTCCTGTTCTTACTTTGCACCGCTCCGTCCCGCCACTTCATCCGACTCAGAGGCAAGCGAAATAGACTGGGATGCCCCCGACGTACCTGTGTTCCCGTAGTAAAAGGGGCCAAATAAGGCACCCCAAAGCTTTCCAATCCGGCAAGATGGTAGAGGAGTGCGGCACACCCCATGCCTAGTCCGAACAGGCCACCCACACTGGCCATTATTGCCAGCAGGAAACGCCACAGCCGCAGGGCATTTCCAAAATCCTGAGATGGCTGCGTATAGCCCGCTACTCCTGCAATGGCCACCGCAATAAGCACCGCAGGGGAGACAATGTGGGCTTCTACCGCTGCATTGCCTACCACTAGCCCTCCCAAGATGGAGACGGTAGCTCCAATAGGGCCAGGCAGACGCAGGCCCGCCTCCTGAATGACTTCAAAAGCCAACAACATAATGAGTACCTCAAATATGGTGGAAAAAGGCACCTCCTGCTTGGCTGCCACAATGGACAGCGCCAGCTTTACCGGTATAGCCTCTGGATGGAAGGTCACCAGAGCAATGTATAGCCCCGGCAGCAATAGAGTTACCACCGCACACACATACCGTAGCACGCTTAGTGCCGAGGCCACCATCCAATGGTAAGCCCTGTCTTGGCTAGTCTTGAAGAATTGATCAATCGTCCCAGGTACCATCCAGCCCAGAGGGATGCCATCTGCTATTAGCCCCACCCGCCCCTCCAGCAGTTCCTGGCAAAAACGGTCGGGTCGCTGGGTGTAGGCCATGAGAGGAAACGGTGTGCGCGGGGCGTCCGTAAGATATTCCTCTAAATTTCCTGTTGCCTCTACCCCATCAATATCAATTTCATCCAGTTTTTCTTCTAGTTGTCGTACCGTGTCCGGGTCAGCGATGCCGTCCAAATAGAGCACATCTACCGGAGTACGGGATCGACGACCTACAATATGCTCCTGAATTTTCAATTCCGGCGCTCGAAGGTGCCGGCGGAGCATAGCGGTATTGGTACGAATGGATTCTACAAAGGACTCCCGCACACCCTTTAAGGCCGGCTCATTCTCTGGTTCCCCTACTCCACGCTTTTCCTCCGTCACTACCGGGAGTGTCAACGCATCGGACCTATCCGGAAAAAACAACGCACAACTACCAGTCACTAGATCCGCCGCCACCTCATCTAAGGTGGTACGCCGCTGCGCCGCCAAATTATACAGTGCCCCATACTGTAAGCGTGAAAACAGTTCCCCCTCCGGCACTTGGCTCAAAGCCGGATCCTGGGCCAGCGGCCGCAATACATAGTCGCACAGCCGCTCATTTCGGGTCATTCCCAATAAAAAGCACACCGTCACTGTGCGTTCCCGGTCCCCGTGGAGACGCACCTGTCGCTCCATATAGTCAGCGCAGCCGGCAAACACCTGCTCCAAATTTTCCAGGGAGAGCGGCTGGTCATACTGCGGTTGCCGACGGGGATGGGGTTCGTTTTCTTTGCGGAAATTAGGCATAAGAATTCCCCCCTTCCGGCATAGTTTGCCAGAAAGGGGGGAAGTTATGCAGCTTATCACGATTTATTTTCCCACTTCCGCCCCACTACACATGGATTCTGGAGCATTTGTAGTAGAGGAAGTTGACATATTGCGCGACGCCAGTGCTTTTGCTCCCTCACAGATCGGTATGGGCGCGATGGCCAGCGCCCATACCGTCAACCACTGCGCCGTATTCAAAGGAACCACAGAGAACACCCCCTGGAGCACCGGTACCAGCAGTACCGCCAATTGTAGTGCCAAACCGGTTAGGAACGCCTTGTTCATAGCGGAATTGGACAATACCCCCTGGGCAAACAGGGAGTGTTCTTCGCTACGCACGTTGAAGGCATGGAACAATTGGCTTAGGGTCAAAGTAGCAAAGGCCATAGTGTTGGCCACCGCCCCCTCCAAACCAGGGGCTGCCAACATCCTTAGTCCCAGGAAGTAGGCTCCCAAGGTTAATCCGCCCACCATCAGGCCCTGCCAAGCCAAACGTATCGAAAAAGCCCTGTCAAATAGCGGAGCATGGGCTGCCCGGGGCGGCTGTTCCATTACACCCTCCTCCACCGGCTCTACCCCCAATGCCAATGCAGGCAGAGAGTCGGTAACCAAATTGAGCCAAAGCAATTGTACGGGCACCAAGGGCATTTGCCCCAAATCCAGCAAGGTAGCGGCAAAGATGGTCAAGATTTCCCCAATATTGCAGGAGAGCAAGTAGTGGATAGCCTTTTTAATATTGGAATAAATCCCTCGCCCCTCTTCAATGGCAGCAACAATTGTAGAAAAATTATCATCGGTAAGAATCATATGGGCGGCGCCCTTTGCTACATCCGTACCGGACCGACCCATGGCACAACCGATGTCGGCAGCCTTGAGTGCCGGCGCATCATTGACTCCGTCCCCGGTCATGGCCACCACATGTCCCTGTTTTTGCCAGGCTCGCACAATGCGCATCTTATGCTCCGGTGTCACCCGGGCGAAAACCGAAAAGGAGGCAATTTCCTCTTCCAAGACTTCTTGAGGCATAAAATCTAACTCCGCCCCTGTCACCGCTGCATCCCCCGGCCGGGCAATGTCCAGAGCCGTAGCTACCGCCATGGCAGTACTTCGGTGATCGCCTGTAATCATGATCGGCCGAACCCCTGCCAGATGGCACCGTCCTACTGCTGCACGCACTTCCGGTCTGGGTGGGTCCATCAGTCCAAACAGGCCAAGAAATGTAAGTCCCTGCTCTACCTCTCCCGGTTCTAATCGCTGGGGCGGAGCCGCCATATCTCGCCGCGCCACACCAATCACTCTCAGGGCTCGGCGCGCCATATCCTCGTTGATCTGAAGCACCTGTCTTTGAACTTGAGGGGTAAGTGGGCCGTTTGGCGTTGCCGTACATCTTTGAAGTAAAATGTCCGGGGCTCCTTTTATGTATACCGTACAGCCGTCTTTTCCTCGGTGTAAGGTAGACATGAGTTTACGTTGAGCATCAAAGGGGATATCCCCCCACCGGGGATTTGCCTCTTCCTCTTTCGCTTGATCCACTCCCTCTCGAGCCGCCGCCACCACCAGGGCGGCCTCGGTGGGGTCTCCCGTTGCCTCCGGTGCACCCGCCCGCCACTCCAACCTGGCATCCGAACACAGTGCGCCAGCTAACAACGCCTCCCGTCGGTGTCCCCCCGCAGGAATCCACAGTTCTTGCACCGTCATCTTATTCTGTGTCAAAGTACCTGTCTTATCGGAACAGATTACACTGGCACACCCCAGCGTCTCCACAGCAGGCAACTTTTTCACAATAGCACCACGCCGGGCCAGACGTTGCACTCCTAGCGCCAGCACTATGGTAACAATGGCCGGCAATCCCTCCGGGATGGCCGCTACCGCCAAGGAGACCGCAGTGAGAAACATATCCAGCAGTTCTTTTCCTTGGAGCAGTCCTACCCCAAACATGACAGCACACACTGACAGGCACAAAAAGGATAATCGGCTGGAGATTTCGCCCATCTTTCTCTGCAGTGGAGTATCGCCCTCCTTGTCCTCCAGCAGCAGATGGGCAATATGGCCCATCTGGGTGTCCATCCCTGTGGCTACCACCAGAGCAGTGGCTTTCCCTGCCGTGACCATTGTCCCAGAAAGAAGCATATTTACCTGATCTCCCAGAGGCGTCTCCGGCGGAAGCGTGTCCCGCACCTGCTTTTCCACAGGAACAGACTCGCCCGTCATTGCTGACTCATCCGCTTGGAGTCGGCTGCATGCTAAAATTCGGGCATCTGCGGGAATTTGGTCTCCTGCCTGAAGAACAATGACATCCCCAGGCACCAGTTCGCGCGCCGGAATACGCACCTCCCGTCCATCTCGCAGTACTCGAGCCATGGGAGTGGATAGTCGTCGCAGTTCTTCCAATGCCTGCTGTGCATGATCCTCCTGCGTAATGGACAATACTCCGTTTACAACCACAATAACTAAGATAATTGCCCCATCCAGCCAATCTTCCCCACCGCTGGCCGCCAACGAAAGCCCTGCTGCCGCCAGCAGAACCAAAATCATAGGATCTTTTAACTGGCTTAGAACCCGCAGAAGTAATGACGGCCTCGGCGCTGACGGGAGGGCATTGGGCCCTACCTTCTCCAGTCGGCGCTCTGCCTCTCCTCCTGTCAGGCCGCCAGGTCGACTTGTCAGGGCTTCATACAATTTCACCACCGGCATAGCGTGCCATGGTTGCATGGTCGCACTCCCCCTTTTCCTTTGTTCTCCTGCCAGTATACCGCTGGGCCTGTCCTGTTTTTTAGGGGATTATGGGGGAAAAGCAAAAAGTTGTTCGCTGCGTTTCGCCTGTCTTTTTATTCCTTATCGAAAATTTTTGCTTGCTTTATCCCCATAGCGCCGATACAATAAAGGTAATTCCCCCAGAAAATTTAGCCATTTCTGTGACAAGGACATTCTTTCTGCGATATTTCCTACATGGTCACATCAATATACTATAGGAGGTATTCTTATGAGCCAAAATCCTGTGCCTCAGGGGAATTACCGCCCCGCTGTTCGGTTTGGTAATCTTATTTATACCGCCGGGATGACTCCCCGAAAGGACGGAGCGTTGCAGATGACCGGCAAAGTTACCCCCGATCAATCCCTAGAAACTTATCGCGCTGCCGCCCGACAAGCTGCCGCCAACGCCCTCACCGCAGCAAAAAATTGCTTGGCGAATGGAGAACACATTGCCCAAATTCTCTCTCTCACTGTCTATGTCAACGCCAGTCCTGACTACACTACCCACGCCAAAATTGGAGATCTGGTCTCTGAATACCTTTTTGAACAGCTGGGAGATGCTGGAATTGGTCCTCGAGCCGCTGTCGGTGTGGCCACACTCCCGGGCAACGCCCCATTGGAGGTACAGTTGATTGCTGGGGTGGGCTGAACTTTCTCTTACTAGAAATAAAAACATCCCCGCACCTCCCGTTTCGGAAGGTGCGGGGATGTTTTTATCCTGTCTGTTTTAATTACTTGCCTGAGACGACACAGAGCCGGCAGCAGAAGATGTTGTGCCAGAGGTATCCTCCTGAGCCTGCAATTGTTCCTGAATGGCCTGTATTTCTTGGTAAGCCGCCATCTCCAAAGATAGGGCCTTATCCCAGAAATCAGAGGGATCCACCTGTTCGTACGCCTGGGTAGTCTGGATGCCATACTCGTCCAACCACGTTTCCCGCTGCTGCTCCATTTTTTTCGCCACTAACTCGCTGCGGTAATCTGCCGGATCCAGGGGCAGGCGGAGGATAATGTGCAAGCCATATTCACTCTCCACAATATCACTGAATTCCCCGTCCTTCAGAGCCAAAGCCGCCTCTTCAAACGCAGGAACCATTTCCCCTTTGGATGTGGTATAGCCGTCGGGATTTCCCGCTAGCCCCTCATCCTCGCTGTTCTCCTTCATCAGGGTGTCGAACAGACTCACCGGATCGTCCGCCGCCTTTAGCTGTGCCAGCAAATCCTCTGCCTTGGCCCACTGTTTTTCAATGGTGGCCTCATCCAGAGGCGCATAGCCCATGGTGCCGTCCTCTTTCTCCACAGTCTGAGTGGTATCCACTGTCTTGAGTAAGATATGCTTCGCCCGATACATACCCAATTCTTCCTGGGCATAGGCTAGGACCTCGGCATCGGTAGGATAACCTTGGCTTCCCTCTCCAAAATACTTCTCCTGTAAGAGATTGCTCATCTCTGCCGAGCGGTACAATTCCCGGAACAGCTTGGTGCCTGACATGTTTAACCAGAAATAGTGCTCCACCGTCTCCTTGCTGCCCAGCTGCTCCTCCAGTGAAGTAAAGTCGGCATCTAGCATGGCATCAATGTCCGAAGCAAGGCTCAACCCCTCCTTGGCACCAATCTCTGGAATGAGCCGGTAGCTGGCTGCCAGACGCAAAGCCACATTGCGAATGGACTCCTCCTGGGTGCCTCCGTCCCCCGCATCGCTGTCCCATGGGATTTCACTAACTCCAAACATGCTATATTGCTGCAGGATGTAGGTAATGTTGTAATTGAGCCAATAGGCCAGGCTGTCGGCGGTCACCTCATATTCCCCCACTGTAGCGATCACAGTGTCTCCAGGAATGCCCAGCGTGGCCAGGCAGGGGTCTGTAACTCCAGTCAGATCCATAGCCTCCACCTGAGTGGTCTGAGAGGAACTGGATGCAGATGACGCGGATGAATTGGAACTGGAAGAAGCGCTAGAAGAGGCTCCCTCCTTAGAACCGCAGCCCGCTAACGACGCTGTAAGTGAAAGCGCCAAGACCGCGGAGAGCAATTTGGTATGGACTCTCATGGACATTAATCCTTTCGCTGTTAAAAATCTTCCGCCCAGCCAAAGAAGAGGCATGGGAAAGGCAGGCCGTTTTTCGGCCTCAAGGTAGTATTATAGCACAACTTCTCCCCTAGAGCAAGGTGACACCAGCCCTTTTTTGTCGCGTTGACAGGGAGAATGGGATTTGCTATGCTAGCACTGTACAAAAAATTTTTCAGGAGGTATTTGCCATGTATCCACTCTGGGAATCGCTTTCCAAGACTAAGCGCCTGCGCTGGATCGATCTGTCCCACCCCCTGGACAATACTAGTCCTTATTGGTCTGGTATTCCCGACGGTTCGGTAGATTTGTGCCGCACCGTCTATGACTGGGGACAGCCCATGTTGGACTGTTTAATTCAGACATTCCAATTCCCCGGCCAGTTTGGAACTCACATTGACTTCCCTGGCCATTTTATTAAAGGCGGTGCGTTGTCAGAGGCTTATGGCGTTGAGAGCATGGCCTTCCCCCTGTGCGTCATTGATATTACTCCTCAGGTGGCCCAAAATCCTTGCTATGCTGTGACTCGACAGGATATTTTGGACTACGAGGCTAAGTATGGCCCCATCCCGGAAGGTGCGTTTGTGGCATTATACACCGGCTGGTCCAGCCGGTGGCCGGATATGAACGCTCTATCAGGCATTGCTCCTGATGGCAGCGAAAACTTTCCTGGATGGTCGTTGGATGCCTTAGAATACCTCTATGAAGTACGCAACGCTGCTGCAAATGGCCATGAGACGCTGGATACTGACGCTTCTGCTCTGGCTGCCGCTGCCGGCGACTTGGCCTGCGAGCGATATGTCCTGAGCAAGGGAAAACTTCAGATCGAAGTTATGTGTAATCTGGATCAGGTTCCCCCTGCAGGGGCCATCTTAGTGGCAGCTTGGCCCAATATCAAAGGGGCCACCGGACTTCCAGTTCGGGTATGGGCCATCACTGAGTAAGCTGTCCCTCTCTTCCCGGTTTCAAATTAGACCCAAACAAGTTGCTTTAAAGACTCCCTGCTAGACGTGAGCAGGGAGTCTTTTGTCTCATTAGGCTATTGCTCCTTTGCTTCCTCTCCTAACCCCGCTGCATAGTCACCGACAAGGGTACGCGCGGCACGCAAGGCATCTTCTCCTTTTTTTAACTTTAAGGCCAAATACGGCTTTTCTCCAGCAGAAAACAACAGACGCCCTTTATATTTTTCTCCTCCGCACAGTTCTGATACCTGCCGTAAATCAAAGGAGGGAATCGTCAGCAGCAGGCTTCCATTCTTTTGTTCAATATCAGTGATCCCCGCCTCGGCAGCGTCTGCCCGGAGCAAGGCCACAGAGA
This sequence comes from Lawsonibacter sp., assembly GCA_050943895.1. Classification (GTDB taxonomy): domain Bacteria; phylum Bacillota; class Clostridia; order Oscillospirales; family Oscillospiraceae; genus Lawsonibacter. Next base: position 324,867 of record JBMNQA010000001.1, on the reverse strand, counting down.
TAAGATTGTTCACTGTACGGGGCGGTTCTCCATATCGGTCGATAAGTTCATCCACCAAATCATCGGCATCCGCTTCCGTGCGCAAGGCGGCAATACGCCGGTACAGATCCATTCGTTGCTCAGCAGACGGGACATACCGATCAGGCACTGAGGCAGCTACACTGAGATTCGCGGAACACTCTGTACGCCGTGGGGCTGTCTGCCCCTGTTCTTGGAGTACCGCCTCTTCTAGTAGCTTCAGATACATGTCGTAGCCTACAGATAGCAAAAAGCCCGATTGCTCCGGTCCCAACACATTGCCTGCACCCCGGATTTCCAAATCCCGCATGGCAATTTTAAATCCGGAGCCAAACTCGGCAAATTCCCGAATTGCTTCCAGTCGCTTGGCCGCCACTTCTGAAAGTACCTTTCCCCGACGATACGTAAGGTAAGCAAAAGCTCTACGACTCGATCGCCCCACTCGGCCTCGAATCTGGTGAAGTTGAGCCAATCCCAACTTGTCAGCATCCTCGATGATAAGGGTATTGGCATTTGGCAGGTCAATCCCGGTTTCGATGATGGTGGTGCACACCAGCACATTGAGTTCCCCATCGGTCATTCGACTCATCACATCATCAATGGCTTCCTGGGGCATTTTCCCATGTGCTACTCCAATATTTGCATCCTCTCCCAGGAGCAGCTGTAGTCGGGCGGCACAGCGATCAATGGTTTCAACTCGGTTGTGTAGATAATACACTTGCCCGCCCCGTTCCAATTCCCGGCGCATGGCATCCCCCAGTACATTCCAGTCGTGTTCCAGTACATAGGTCTGCACCGGCTGGCGGTCGGCGGGTGGTTCCTCTAAAGTAGACATATCTCGAATGCCCGAGAGTGCCATATTCAAGGTGCGGGGAATTGGAGTCGCAGAGAGGGTGAGTACATCCACTTGTCGAAATGTCTCTTTCAGTTTTTCCTTATGTCCCACCCCAAAACGCTGCTCCTCATCCACTACCAACAGGCCTAGATCTTTGAAACGCACATCTTTATTAAATAGCCGGTGTGTGCCGATGAGCACATCCACTCCACCATTTGCTACCTTCTCCAATGTTTGCTTCATCTGGGCGGGAGTACGAAAACGAGAAACCACATCAATGTTTACAGGGTACTTCTGAAACCGGCGCAGCGCGGTAAGATAGTGCTGTCTGGCTAGGACAGTAGTTGGCACTAAAATAGCCGCTTGCTTGCCGTCTAGCACACACTTCATAATGGCCCGAAATGCCACCTCCGTCTTACCATAACCCACGTCTCCGCACAGAAGTCGGTCCATGGGCACCGGTCGCTCCATGTCCCCTTTAATTTCCCCGATGCATCTCAGTTGATCCTCCGTCTCTGTGTATTCAAACTGCTCTTCAAATTCCCGTTGCCAGGGAGAATCTGGAGAAAATGCATACCCTGGCTGACGCTGTCGCTGAGCATAGAGTTCAATGAGCCCTTTGGCCAAATCCTGCACCGCTTTCTTTGCCCGGGTCTTGGCCTTCTCCCACTCTGTCCCGCCCAAGCGGTTGAGTTTTTTTGTCTGGTTCCCATCTTCTCCTCCGCCGATGTATTTACTTACTAAATCCAACTGAGTGGCCGGAACATACAACACATCGGTGCCGGCATATGCAATTTTTACATAGTCTTTTTCTACACCCTCCACAGGGATCTTTACCATCCCCACATACCGGCCAACTCCGTGATGCTCGTGGACTACGAGATCTCCAGGAGACAGGTCGGCGTAAGATTTTAGCTTCTGTCGATTGGTGGCATTCTTCTTCCCTTTTGGGCGACGGGCCGTCTGGTTGGAGCCCTCTGTTAGTACTGCAAGTTTGATGTCCGGATACTCTATACCGCCGGAGAGTCCTCCCACAGTGATAACCACCTGCCCTGGGGCAGGCAGTTCCCGGAGCCGGAAATCCACAGCGGATGCTATCTTTTGTTCCCGCAGCAGTCCTTGTAAATCCAAGGCTCGTTGTTCTCCTGACACCAACACCAAAGTGGAAAATCCCATATGTTGATAGTGCTGTAGGTCTTGTACTGCCGTCTCTAAACTGGCGCCAAAAGAGGGCAGTTGTTTAGCCTGGATAGACACCAGTGCCCGAGGCGGTAAAGGATAGGAGGTAGTAGCAAAGGAGTCCAGAAAAATCAGTCCCCAATGCTCCAAAAATGCACACAACTGTGAATAGGTTCTGCCCAACACACCGCAGGATCCATCCAATTCTCCCCGCTCCAGCAGAGTCTTGACATCCTCCTCCATCTGCCACTGCCAACTCTTGGCCCGATCCGCCAGACGAACACATTCGGTAAATACCACCCAGGCATCCTGAGGGAGATAGTCCGCTGCCGTAGCCATCTGGGGATAAATTAAAGGCAGATATCGGTCTACTGCAGGAAAACTACGCCCCTCTAACAGCGCCTCCCGGTCCTGTTCCAGCGTGGAAGCCAGTTCTTTGTTTCCCGCACCAGTTGCCTTAGCTGCCAGTTTGCCCACTTGATCCGCCAGAGCCAGTAGGCCTCCCGGCGCCATCCAGGGCAGTGTTTCCGCGGCTGGTAGCAACTGCACTGTCTCTACATTCTCTGTACGCCGCTGAGTCCCCGGATCAAAGACTCCCATAGCGTCCACTTCATCTCCGAAGAATTCCACCCGCACCGGTTGCTCCATTCCGGGGGCATACACGTCTAGTATGCCGCCCCGCAGGGCAAATTGCCCGATTCCTTCTACCTGGTCGCATCGGGCATAGCCGGAAGCTACAAGCTTCTCGGTCAGTGTGTTGAGATCATAACTCTCCCCCACTCTCAACTCTTGGCAGCACGTCGCCAATACTTCAGGGGGCAATGTGCGCTGTAAAAGGGCCTCCACGGTGGCCACCAACACAGGAACCCCCCTAGTTTCCAACCGGTGTAATAGGGCCAGCCGTCGATGTTCCCACTGCCGAGACACAGTAGCCGCGTTATGAAAGGTAAACGTGCGCGGAGTCAGCAAAGGAACTGATTCCCCAGTAAAGGCGGCTAGATCGCGAGACACTCGCTCCCCTTCACTCTCATCGGCACACACTACTACCACCGGTCGCTGGGTAATAAGGCCGACTCCTGCGGCCAAATGCGCCCGATGCACCGCCGCCGCTCCAGTGAGTGCCACGGGGCTACGTCCCCCCTCCAGAGCAGCCAGGAGTTGCTGAACTTCTGGAATTCGATTACAGACCGCAGTGAGCAGCTTCATGGCACACGTCATCCTTTCTTGTTCTTTCCATGTAATACATAATTTACAGAAATTGGAAGCCATGGACGTGGCAGCGCCCCCCACTTCTGCCTGAAGGGGGGGTATTTACAGCTAGACCAGCCGCGGGATTTTAATCGCGGCAGAGAATTAAGGGGCTGTGGGCAGACAACAAAGCAGCCGCTCTGCTTCTACTCGGACCTGCAGTTTATTGCCGTGGGCGGCCACAAAGGATATGTGTTCCTGAGCCAGATCCATTCGTTTTTGTTGGATATAATAGAGTCCCAGTGCTAAGTGCGCACCCACCTGTTCCCTGGTACAACTTGCTCGCTCTAGAGCGGCGCACAGCATAGGCTCCAATTCTGCTGGGGCCTGAGACACTTGGCTGTTTAAGTTCCGCCCTTCTAAAACTTGATGAATAAGGGCTCGGCGTTTCCGGGAGCCTCGCTTGGCCAATCGTTCTAGAGCAGCTGTCACTTTCTCCTGCCGGGGATCTTGGTCCGACAAAGCGGCGCCACACATCATCAATAGCATAGGGTTGCGCCATAGGCGTCGGCGCCGTTCCACATACTCTATGGAAGTCTCAGCTTCCTGCTGCCGACCTAATAGTGCCAGGGCCCAAGCCTCATACACTCGGTAAATACACGAACCTGGATTTTGTTTTAAAACTGCTCGACTCACTTCCAGTAGTGGCTCCGGGTCACAAGCCTCGTCCAGCTGTCTGAACGCCTGCCTGCACATCCAACGGGCAAGGAGGTTTCCGCTCCAGGCTCCTACCTCGATCCAAATCACACTCAGCAAATATAGTGTTAATGGAAGATCCGGTCGTAAATTTAGACCTACCACCAAAAAAACAATTCCTACAGCGGACCACACCCAAAATAACTTCCGGAAATGGGTGAGCAAAAACCACTTCATCCAAATTCCTCCTCATCAATCATAACATATTGCAGTCAGGATATCCTGGAGAATTTAAGATGATAGGTGGATTTTTCTTAAAGTTTTTAAAAGATCGATCACCCGTTGAACCGATTCATTGCCCGATCCACCCCGTCCTGTAAGATGCATTGGGCTGCGTCTGCCGCACGACACACCGCCTCGTCCATAGTGGTCTTGTCCAAACCAGTAAATTTCCCGAGCACCCAATCGGCTAAATCATAGTCCGGGTGGGGCTTTTCTCCTACTCCCAGACGGATACGAGGAAACTGATCGCTACCCAGGTGTTGAATAATATTTTTTAGCCCGTTGTGGCCTCCAGCGGATCCCCCTCTACGGATACGCAGCCGGCCCACTGCCAAGGCGGTATCATCAGAAAATACTAATACATGTTCCGGCGGAATTTTATAGAAATCGGCCGCCTGGTGCACTGCCTCCCCAGACAGATTCATATAGGTTACCGGCTTCATCAGAAGCACCTTTTCTCCACCCAGCGTTACTAGATTTGTCAGGGCCTTAAACCGCAATCTCTGTACAGGTACATCCAGACGCTCAGCCAGTTCATCTATTACCTGGAATCCTATATTGTGCCGCGTATTTTCATATTTTTCTCCAGGATTGCCCAGCCCTACCAGAAGCCAGGCAACTCCCCCTGTTGTCCTTTTTAAAAGCATGCACGTTCCTCGCTTTATCGTTCAAACAGGGGCGGGTAATCGTTACCCGCCCCTCAATTGGAATCTACTTCGTTTTATGTCCGAGCCGCCATGTAGCTGGCCTCCGTTTTAAAGGAATAGCGGAGAGACAGAGGTCTCCATGTAGATATGGCTAATGGCCTCGGCAAACATGTGTGCAACAGAGATATACTTTATTTTCTCACATTTCACCCCAGATTTGGCTGGAATAGTATTTAAGAAAATCACTTCATCTAATACACTATCGGTAATACGCTGGATAGCCGGACCAGAGAGCACTCCATGGCTGGCGCAGGCGGTGACGTCTCTGGCACCACCAATCTCTACCAAAGCTTTCGCTGCATGGCACAGGGATCCACCGGTATCCACCATATCGTCCAAAAGGATTACATGCTTGTCCCGCACATCCCCAATGATATTCATAACCTCAGAGGAGTTCGCCTTCTGTCGACGTTTGTCCACAATGGCCAGCGGCATACTTAATTTCTGCGCAAAGGCTCGTGCTCGTGCCACGCTGCCTACGTCAGGCGAGACAATCATGGTGTCGTCATGGACATCGGCATACTTTTTTGTAAAGTGATCCACAAAGATCGGTGATCCCAACAAATTGTCTACTGGGATATCAAAAAAGCCCTGAATCTGATTCGCATGCAAATCCATGGTCAAAACTCGGTCTGCACCTGCTGTGGTAATTAGGTTTGCCACCAGTTTGGCAGAAATGGGATCTCTGGGTTTCGTCTTGCGATCCTGACGAGCATAGCCAAAGTATGGGATCACGGCGGTAATACGCCCAGCAGAAGCCCGCTTCAGGGCATCAATCATAATGAGCAGTTCCATCAACGCATCGTTGACCGTACCAGGTTTGCCATCCTTCTCAAAAGAGCAGGTGGACTGCACAACGAAAACGTCGGATCCTCGAACCGTCTCATAGATGGAGGCAAAGTTCTCTCCATCGGAGAAGGCGCCTACCTCGGAGTTGCCTAGAGGAATCCCCAGTTCCTTGCAGATGTCTTTAGCCAGTTGGGGGTTGGAATTGCCGGTAAATACCTTGATGTCCTTCCCATGTGCGATCATGTTACATCCTCCCTGTGGTGAAGAGACGGGCCTCAATCCCCGCTCTCCCCGGTTTACATGTTCCTGTGTGCTTCATGGATTTCTATGCAGTTATGCTTTTGGAGGCAGTGCCTCACTTTTTCCCTTTTTTCTCTCGGTTGGCAGCAGCCCAGCCCTCTTTGACCTGCTGTCGGGTCCGACCAATCGCCATTGCATCAGCAGGGATATCATGGGTAACTGTTGTAGCAGCAGCAATATATGCCCCATCTCCTACGACTACGGGTGGAACAAAGTTTGTATTGCAGCCTACAAACACATTATTGCCAATGGTAGTACGGAACTTTTTAAATCCGTCATAATTACAGGTGACGGTACCGCAACCGAAATTGCAGTGATCTCCCACATCGCTGTCCCCTACATAAGTCAAGTGGGCCATCTTGGTTCCTTCTCCCAGGTTGCAATTTTTCAACTGGACAAAGGCACCAATTTTCGACCCCTTCCCCACCACACAGTGAGGCCGAATATGGGTATAGGGACCAATCTGACAACCTGCTTCAATGGTGCTCTCCTCACACTGAGAAGCATTAATTGTCACCTCATCCCCTACCGTGCAATCGGTGAGCATTACATTCGGGCCCAGGCAACAATTTTTTCCAATCACTGTCTTTCCCCTCAAAATGGTTCCGGGAAGTAGCAACGTCCCTGCGCCCACTTCTACGGTATCCTCCACATAAACACTGCTGGGATCCATCATCTCTACCCCAGCATTCAGCAAGGCCTGGCGTTTATTGGCCAGCGCCTGAGAAACATCCTTCATGGATCAAGTCCTCCTTAAAAAACTGTTCAGGCAGCCGAAACGCCAGCTATCCTGTTTCGTTTTTCTTCTTCACAGACATTATAGCATATTACCAGGGAATGTCAGCGTTGACAAGAAAAAATTTTTGGTTTTGGGCCAGAAAGCGCAATTTCTTCGCAAGATTGCCCAATCTTGCGCCAATCTTTCCCTCTTCACTTTTCTCTCTTGCTATCTGAAAAAACAACCGGCTGCAGCAGAACTTTCCTGCTGCAGCCGGTCTAATTTAGGTTGTTGCCGTCAAAGGCTGTACGCCCAGACGCTTGCGCAACCGGGAGGGATGGTAAATCCGGAACACTTCCAATCCTGCACAGAAGGTATCCACCAAGTCCACCAATAACGCCTCTGGCGAACGGGGCAGTGCTCCTCCCAGCGGCCACATGTGGGACAGAATAATATTATGTTCCTTCTCGGTCAACTGCGTCAACTCCGCCGCGTTCCGAGCAGCTGCACGCGGATGGTCAAAACACTGCCAGCCAGGGTGAGCTGATTTGTCTTTAGAATCTCATAAAGATACAAGTCGTGAAGCAATCCACCCCGTGCGGCAGCCGTGGCATCCAGCCCCAAAGCTCGGGCCGCACGGAAGGACAGATAGGCCACAAATAGTGAGTGGTCCAGTGTGGTAATGGGACCGTGGTGCTTCCAGCGGCCCATCATGCGCACCTGATCGGAACCCAGGAGTTCCTGAGTCGTTTCAACAAATTCCCGCATATGACGATTCATGCTTTTTCGGTCCTTTCTTTCCCAAACGCGTGGGTAGCATCTTGTTTCCTCTATCTTAACGCTTTCCGCCCCATCTGTCAGGCGGAAATTTTTCCCGCTCTTATTCCCTTCACCGGATCTGGCCTGCGCCAGATATCATATACTTTGTAGAACAGAGTTCCCGCAGGCCCAAAGGTCCTCTAGCATGCAGTTTCTGGGTAGATATGCCCATCTCACAGCCTAGGCCAAATTCTCCACCGTCCGTAAATCGGGTGGAGGCGTTCCAGTACACCGCTGCCGAATCCACTTGGCTCTGGAAAAGGCGTGCAACCTCTTCGTCCTGCGTGACGATGGCCTCGGAGTGCCCCGTGGAGTGCTGAGTAATATGTTCTACCGCCCCGTCGACATCCGGTACGATCTCCAGTGCCAAAATGTAATCCAAAAATTCTGTATCAAAATCCTCCGCCCCTGCAGGTGTACCAGGGATTAGGGCCGCTGCCGCTGGGGACAGTCGCAACTCCACATCGGGCAGTCCCTTTTGAATGCGTTCCTCTACTAATCGACGGCGTAACTGGGGTAAAAAGATACTGGCCACCTCCTGGTGAACCAGGCACACTTCGCAAGCGTTACAAACACTGGGTCTAGAGCATTTCGCATTTTCTACAATGTCCAGAGCCATCTCCAAATTAGCTGCTCGATCTACATAAATATGACAGATACCCGTTCCTGTCTCCAACACGGGAACAGCAGCATTTTCTACACAGGCGCGAATCAGCCCTGCACCTCCTCGAGGAATTAGCAGGTCTACATACCCTCGCGCCTGCATCAGTTGATTGGCGCTTTCCCGGCGAGTATCCTCTACTAACTCCAAGGCATCCTCCGGCAATCCTGCTTTTTGCAACCCTCTACGAAGCGCAGTTACAATTGCTTGCGCCGATCGGTGGGCTTCTTTTCCCGCCCGAAGAATACAAGCTGATCCCGCTTTCAGTGCCAGAGCAGCTGCGTCTGAGGTGACATTAGGCCGAGACTCATAGATAATGGCAATAACCCCCATAGGAACAGCTCGCTTCTCAATTACCAAGCCATTGGGTCGCTCCACCCGCTGCAAAACTTCTCCCACTGGATCGGGTAGCTGCTTCACCGCTCGGATGCCATCCGCCATAGCTCTGATCCGATCTCTGTTCAGCCGTAACCGATCCAGCATCACTGGAGATATGGTCCCCTGTGCCGCAATCACATCTTGGTCGTTGGCCTCAAGAATCATTTCTTCCGAAGTCTCCAGTTCCTGGGCCATTGCCTCTAACGCACGGTTCTTCGTCTCACTGTCCGCCCGGGCCATGGCTTTTTTCGCCGCTTTACTTCGAAGCAGCAGATCCTCTGTAGTCATCTCAAGCCACCCCTTTTCCCTCAGCCTTTTTGTCCATTCTCCTGTCGCTGCATGTTCTCAATTACAATATCGTACACGTCGCCTAATCCTGCACAATACTCCAATACTTGCCACGGCTGGTTGGTGTGAAAGTGTAATTTCATGACATCTACATCTCCTGCCACCAGCAAGCAATCACCAGCAAAATGTGTGCGGATGTAATCACTCACATCGTCCTCATCCACCTGGCAGCCCTCTAGAAGCAACTGGGTATCAAATTTAAATTCCAGCACTGCCCTTTCCCCCTTTATCCATTTAACTTTATTTCTGGGATAAAAATCGGGTGCCCACTGACTTCCCCTGGACAATTTCATAAAGCACCTGTGGCGATTGCCCGTTGGCGATAACCATGTCACATCCGGATGCTGTTACTCGTTTAGCTGCCCGTAACTTTGTACTCATACCACCCACTGCCAACTCGCTCCCTTTCCCTCCTGCCAACGCCTCCACCTGAGGCGTTACTTCCTCCACCACGGGAATCCGTTGAGCAGATGGGTCCACGCGAGGATCTGCGGTATATAGCCCTTCAATGTCACTCAGTAATACCAAGAGTTCTGCTTGAACACAACAAGCCACAATTGCCCCGAGGGTATCATTATCCCCTACCTTAATTTCATCGGTGGCAATCGTATCGTTCTCATTAATAATAGGAAGTGCTCCCAATTCCAAAAGCCGGAACATGGTGTTTTGAAAGTTCTGTCTGCGGTCGGCATGGTCGATATCTTCTCCGGTAAGCAAAATCTGAGCCACCGTATGATTATATTGAGTAAACAACCGGTCGTAGGTATACATCAATTCACACTGCCCCACCGAAGCCGCCGCCTGCTTTGTCGGCATATCCGCCGGCCGGCCCGGGAGATTCAACTTTCCTACTCCCATACCAATGGCACCGGAGGAAACCAAGATCACCTCATGCCCTGCGTTTTTTAAATCGGAGAGCACCTTCACCAATTCCTCCACATGACGAATGTTTAGCCGCCCTGTGGCATGGGCCAGTGTAGAAGTCCCCACCTTCACCACAATCCGCATTGACCCTTCCTCCTTGTCCCTGGCTTTTCCCAGTTCGTGCTTCCATGTACAATTTCGTCACATCATCGTCAGCAGTTATATGCCAATTCATATATATAGCATTCCGTTTCGGCACTCGTGATGCAACTAATGCAACTGTCTGCTGTTATTCCTTTTTTCCCAACTGTAAGGTTCGTTCATAGGCGGCAATGACCGCATTCATGGCTGCCGCCCGGAACCCTTGTTCCTCTAAGATCCGGATTCCTTGGATAGTAGTACCTCCAGGAGAACACACACCATCCTTCATATCACCGGGATGAATTCCCGTCTCCAACATTAGTTTCGCCGCACCTTTCACCATTTGGGCCGTATACAATTGGGCTTTTTCTCGGGGCAAGCCACAGGCTACTCCGCCATCAGAAAGGGCCTCAATCAAAAGCGCACAAAAGGCCGGCCCGCATCCAGATAGGGCACTGGCTGCATCGCACAAATCTTCATTAATTTGATCCACCAAACCGGCTGGTGCCATTAGCGCTTCAAACGCCTTCAATTCCTCCTCTGTAGTATCTAAACCACAGTATTGGATCACTCCTGCACCAACTGCCACCGGTGTATTGGGCAAAAGCCGAATGACTGGATACTTTCCCCCCGCCATTTCCTGAATGGTCCGGGTAGATAGGCCAGCGGCCATGGACGCCAATACAAACCGATCTTTCCGCTCCGCCAACACCGAACGGTACTCTGCCAACAAATCTCCCATCCGTTGCGGTTTCACCCCTAAAAAAATCAGGTTGCACTGCTGAAAAATTGTTAAATTGTCTACCGCTTTACAATCCAATTCTCGCGCTAACTTTTGAGCTTTCTCGGGAGAGCGGTTGGCCAAATAAATGGGTGATCCGGCAGCCCCCTTTGCTGCACCTCGGGCTAACGCCCCTCCCATATGTCCTGTCCCAATAAATCCAATGGATTGAAACACTCTTGCTACCTCCTTGTAAACGCCCTTTTCCTCTGCATCCAATTCTCTTTTTCCTATCATACACACCTGCAAACCCGATTGCAATTCCTATTTCCGTAAAGAATTTGTTCTTTTTTCGGTATCTATAGTTGCTTTACTTGGGTGAAGATGTTTCTAACCGCTTTTTCTTGGCATATTCTCTTTCCTTTATTTGCATCTGTCAATATAATATTATTCATTTTTTTAATAATTTTTTTCTTGTTTTTTTGAATCAAATCCACTGACAATAATTTTTTATCCGCCAATTCATTAAATTTATTTCCGCTTTTTCTTTTGTTATTGTTAATATTATACAAATATTTTTTATGTACTTCCCAATTTAATCCCGCTCAATTTTTAATTGAATTTGTTTCAACTAAAGAGCGAATCTCCTGAATCATTTTACTATTTGCAAGAGTCATCCTCTTCCCTTTCAAGACTGCCAAAGCAATGGTTCGATACTTATTGTTAATAAGCGGAAATACTTGATAGTTTCCCGGATGACGCTTTAGCACCAATTCCGGGAAAATACTGCACCCCATCCCAGCCTCCACCAGTGCGATTGCAGAACTTTCCAGGGCGATATCATGTTGTCGGCTAATGTCAAGTTGGTTTTGTGCCAAAAATTCTCGAATATTTCGATCATAACCTCTCTGAGCCAAAATTAATGGAACGGAACGCAAGTCTTCCGGTGTGACATAAGGTGGGTCCTTGGGTTTAAATGACAAAGGCGCAATGCAAAATAAGCGATCATGCAGCAGCGTAATTGTACTAAAGCGTTCCGATGTAGGTAGGGATACAAACCCAATATCGAGCATAGAATCCATTAGCATCTCTTCAATATCTGTATATCCCCCCTGGTAAACGCGCACTTCAATATTGGGATATTTTTTATTAAAGGAATTTAAAACATCAGGCAACCAGTTGGTACATACACTGTCAAATACCCCTATACGCACGCACCCTTTTCCCAGTCCGTTAATCTGAGAGATTTCTTCCTTTAGCCGTTCCTCCTCCAGTAAAATAGCACGGAAACGAGGGAGTAATAATTCCCCATGCGCCGTTAAGGTAATACCCCCTCGGTCCCGATTGAGCAACGGAAACCCAGTTGTTTTTTCCAGTGCATTCATAGCATGGGTCGCTGCAGAAGGGGTAATATGCAGGATTTCCGCCGCTCTTGCCATGCTTTTTTGCTCTGCAATGGTGCAAAAAAGTCGATATTCGGCTAAAGACATACTGGATCTCCTCCCATCCTTTCTTTCCTCTTATGTTGAATTTAATTTAATTAAGAATAGAATATTATGAAATTTTCAAAATGTCAAAGGACTTTTATAATAAAGATGAAATCCCGCTCCGGCATTCACACTTTTCCAAATCGAAAGGTGACGACACTGCTTGTACGGCTTTTCCCAGATCATGTAGGAACGATCAAATACATATTTTTTTAAGGAGGGTACACGCATTATGAAACAGTTCCACGGAATTATGACCGCTTTAGTCACCCCACTGACCAAAGACAACACGGTAGATGAGGCCAAGATGTCCAAGCTGGTGAATTTCCAGATTGAAAATGGAGTTAGCAGCTTGCTGGTTCTAGGAGGTACAGGAGAATATTCCGCACTTACGGTTGAGGAGCGTACTCACGCCGTGGAAGCCACTGTACGGGCAGCGGCTGGTCGTGTACCCGTGGTGGCAGGCGTTCTAGACCCAGGAATCGGGGAAGCTATTAAGTGTGGAAAATCTTTCAAAGCTGCTGGTGCCGACGCTTTGTTGGTACTCACTCCCTTCTATGTACATCCCAATCAGGACGGTATTATTGACTTTTATAAAAAGTTTGACCAGGAGTTGAACTGCCCCTTCCTCATCTATAACATTCCCTACCGCACCTACGTAAATATTCTTCCTGAAACTGTAGAGAAACTGGTCGACGAACTACCCAATTTGGTAGGTATGAAGGAGTGTTCTCCCAGTTTCGGTCAAGCACTAGAATTGATCCACCGAGTAGGAGACCGTATCTCCGTTCTCAGCGGCGAAGAATTTTTGTGTGGTGGCGAGATGTTGTTGGGCGCCGATGGCGCAGTGATGGCCACCGCCAACCTAGTTCCCGATGTGTGGGTAAAAGTCTACCAGGCTGCCGAACGTCAGGATATCCCACAAATGCGCGCCCTGCTGAAAACCTACTTCCCACTATTTAAACTGATGTTTAAAGAAATTAACCCCGGCCCTCTGAAGTATGCCATGGGGAAGATTGGTATTGATGCTGGAGAATTAAGCATTCCTCTGCGCGCTCCCTCTGCTGCACTACAAGCGGAAATTGATGCAGAATTAAAAAAGTTGGGCATTTTGTAAGGTCCGTTTCTCCCTTCCCCTCTACCAGAACTGTGGGTGGAACGCCACCTCGTTTCCCCGCACTCTAAATAGACGCTGAAAAGGGATTACGCCTTGCCAAACATAAAAAGAACAGGAGGATTTATTATGAAGAAGAAATCGATCGCACTGCATGTTCTCTCCGGAGTGCTTGTCTTGTCCCTCTTAGCCGGTTGTGGTGTGACCTCAACTCCCCCTGCCGGGAGCGGCGGATCCTCCGGTGCAGCTAATTCTGGTGGTTCTGCATCGGCTCCCACCGTCTCCTCTACCAATACGCTTCCGGAAAATGCGGAAATTGTCATTAAGTTTGGCCACAACGACAGCGAATTGGGCCTACTAGAGTCTCCTTGGTATGCCTACTCCCGCGTGTTTAAAAACGTAGTGGAGACCAAATCCGGTGGCCGAATTGGAGTCCAGGTTTTCCCCAACAATCAACTGGGTGACTTACCCTCTATGCTGGAACAAACGGTTAGCGGCACCATACAGATGACCGGTGGGCAAAACACTGGCTTGCTAGCTACCTACTTACCAAAAATCCAGGTTTTGGATATTCCCTATGTATTTACTGATTTAAATACTTCTCTGACCATTCTCAATGGTGAGTTTGGCCAGCAGCTGAGTCAAGATGTAATTGATGCTGCCGGCGTGCGCATTCTCAGCTACCTGCCTACCGCCTTCCGTAATTTTGCCAGCAACACCAAACCCATCCAGACCGCAGATGACATTAAGGGCATGAAAGTCCGCGTTATGGAAATTCCTCTCCACATGGACATGATTGAGAGCATGGGTGGTATCCCCAGCGTCATCTCTTTCGCCGAATTGTACTCCGCGCTTCAAACCGGCGTAGTGGACGCTCAGGAACAGGCCCCCTATACCATGGTCATGAACAACCTCCAGGAAGTAACCAAATATTACTCCCTCACCCAGCACTTGCTCAACTCCAACTGCGTTACCATGAACGAAAAATTCTTCCAGTCCCTTTCTCCAGAAGATCAGCAAATCATTCTCTCCGCCGCCCGGGACGCCCAGCGCGCTATGATGGGCATAACAACCGCCAATGAACCAGAAGTCTTTGATAAGCTGCGCTCCGCTGGCGTGGAAATCTACGCACCCTCTGCAGAAGAATTGGAGACTTTCCGTGCTGCTACCCGAGACAATGCAGTGGAATATCTGGCCTCCATCGGCGTGGACGAAGACTATGTCCGTGACTTCCTGGAATTAGTAGATAGCACGCAAGCAGAAATTGACGCAATGTCCTAACCGCACAACTTAACCGGCTGCTGTGTTCGGTGGCACAGCGGCCGGTTCCAAAAATACCCGAAGGGGGGAGACAAATGGAAAAATTAGATCGTGCCAGTTATATTGTTTCGAAAATTACCGAGGCTTTGGGAGCCCTTACAATGGGGTCCGTAGCCCTGGTTATCTTTGCCCAAGTGGTAATGCGCTACATTTTTTCCAAAGGTATCATTTGGGCAGACCAATATTCACGTTACTTTACCATTTGGACCGTCATGCTAGTGGCCAATTCTTTAATCCGAGATGATGAATTAATTAAGGTGGACTTTTTTGACAGCCTGTGGCCCAAAGGCATGATTAAAGTCCGGGAACGCCTTTACCAGGCACTGTTTTTTATCCTGCTATTGATTTTGCTGGTCTATGGCAGCATTCAGGCATATAACAGCCGAAACACTGCTTTGCTGGGTCTTCCTTTTACCTGGCTGGTTCCCTATCTCTCCATACCTGTGGGTGCAGGGCTGATGTTGTTCCAGTACATTGTTTGTTTTCTTAAGTCATTTCAGAAAAAAGAAGAAAAGGAGGATCCCACATGAGTTTTGCCTTAGTTTTAGTGCTGGTCATCCTCTTTGCCATGTTAATCATCGGCGCCCCTGTCGTTTTTGCAATTGGTACAGCCGCAGCCAGTTACTTTTTGGTCAAGCCCGGAATGCTTGCAGAACTAATTGTCTACCCTCATAAATTTTTCACCGGTATGGATAGTTTCGTGTTTCTGTGCATTCCTTTGTTTACTCTCTCCGGTGAACTAATGAGCCAGACCGGGATGATGTCTAAAATGGTTAAATTCTGCCAGCTGTTTGTGGGTCGTCTGCGCGGAGGACTGGCCTATGTGAATGTGTTGGCCAGCATGATGTTTGGCGGGGTATCCGGATCCGGTCTGGCAGACGTGGCCGCCTTGGGTCCTATTGAGGTGCAGATGATGAAAGAGGACGGCTATGATGCCGACTTTGCAGCTGCTTTGACTGCCTCCTCTGCCATTCAAGGCCCAATTATTCCTCCCAGTATTCCAATGGTTATCTACGCCAGCCTTACTAACGCCTCTGTAGGTGCCCTATTTTTAGGTGGCTTGGTCCCCGGTATTATGGTGGGCTGCGCCCAAATGCTTATTATTTCCCTCATGGCAAAAAAGCGTAACTTCCCCAAACGAGACTTCAAAATTTCCCACCGTGAAAAACTTAGTGTCATCTGGACCGCATCCTCCGCACTACTTATGCCTTTAATTATTATCGGCGGTATCATTTCCGGTATCTTTACTGCTACCGAGGCTTCTGCAGTGGCTGTTTTTTATGCATTAATTGTAGGCCTGTTTTTCTATCGCAACATCACGCCCGCATCTCTGTTTGATGCATTGAAAAAAACGGCTCGCACTTCTGCTTCCATTTACTTAATCATCGCCTTTACCGGAATTATCAGCTGGATCCTGGCTATGGAAGGCGTGCCCAGCATGCTCTCCAGTCTGGTCTCTAACTATCATCTCTCCCCTTACGCTCTATTGCTTTTCGTGAATCTGTTTTTCCTGTTTAATGGTATGTGGATCTCCGATACCGCCCAGCTGATTCTCTTCGCCCCTATTTTTGCTCCTATCTTTTCCCAGATGGGCGTCAGCACCATTCACTTTGGCGTTGTAATGGTAGTTAACGTCATGATTAGTTTGATTACACCCCCTTACGGCACCGCTCTGTATTTGGCTGCCGGCATTACTGGTTCCCCGCTGCGCAATATTGTTAAAGAAGTATTCCCCTTCTTGTGCAGCAGCATTGTTGTTCTCTTCTTAATTACCTATTTCCCCGTCTTTGTTTTGACGGTTCCTCGTCTGTTTGGCCTACTCTAAACTGCACATATGGACCCAATTTAAAAGGTAATTTCATTCATAATGAGGAGATGCTGTCATCATGAAACCCAAGGTCCTTTTGATCCAACCCACCATTCAGCCTGTCGGTGTGGACATTTTGAAGGAACACTGTGAGGTATTTATGGCCCCCGATGGAAACCCCGACACTCTGATTCAGTGCATTCGGGAACACCAGTGTCAGGGGGTGGTTACCCGGGTGGAACAGATTACTCGGGAAGTCATCCAATCTTGTCCCTCTCTTAAAGTCATTGGTCAACACGGGGTAGGACTGGATAACATCGACGTGCAGGCTGCTACCGATCACGGCGTTATGGTGTTAAACGTGCCCGATGCCAATTATGTCTCAGTAGCAGAGCACGCCATGATGTTCGTACTGGCCTTAAGTCGAGATCTGCGCGCTGCAGATCAGGCGGTCCGGGCAGGTAACTGGAAATTCCGGGAAACTAATATTCCTAATGAAGTAGCGGGCAAAACCTTGGTCATTGTGGGTTTGGGTACGATTGGTCGGGATGTGGCAAAAAAGGCCCTCTCTTTTGATATGCGTGTCGTAGCCTTTGATGCGTATGTCTCCGCTGAACGGATGCAGCAGCTGGGGGTGGAAAAGGCGGAAACTTTGGAAGAGGCGCTGAAACAGGCTGACTTCATCTCCATCCACGCTCCACTCACTCCAGAGACACGGGGAATGTTTTCTACCCCGCAGTTCCAAATGATGAAACCTACCGCCTGCCTTATCAATTTGGGCCGCGGCCCTGTGGTGGATCAAGCCGCCCTTGTTGATGCGCTGACAAAGCATGAAATTGCTGCAGCAGCCCTAGATGTATTTGAGCAGGAGCCTCCTCAAGCGAACGATCCCTTGTTTGCACTCTCCAACCTCATCGTTACACCCCACTTTGGAGGCGATACCATCGACGCAAAACGCCGCTGCTCTCAAAAGTTAGCCCAAACTATGGTTCAGGCCTTGGAAGGAGAAAAGCCGTACAATTTCTTTAACCGCAAGGCTCTGGAAGCCAAGGATTAATCCCTGAAACACCCTTGTTTCTATCTCACCATACAGTATCGGTGAAAGGAGGCAACTGCATGATCCGTGTGCGACAAACCTTTCCCGACCAGGCCCTCCCTGATGTTTCACACGCTGTCATCCAACAAATGTCTCGGCCAGAAATTGAGGCTTGTATTCAGCCCGGCAACCGAGTCGCTGTCTGTGCCGGCAGCCGAGGTATTGACCATATTGACACAATCGTACTTACTGTTCTGCAGCAACTGATCCAGAGAGGGGCACAGCCCTTTCTGGTTCCTGCTATGGGTAGCCACGGCGGAGCAACTGGTCCAGGCCAGCGGGAGGTTCTAGCTTCTTATGGGATAACGGAATCGGCAATGGGTGTACCCATAGATGATTCCATGGACACTGTATTTTTGGGCCATACAGAACACGGAATTCCTGTCCATTTAGCTCGACCCGCACTGGAGGCCGACTGGATTTTACCAATTAACCGTGTAAAGGCCCACACCGACTTCTCCGGTCCCATCGAGAGCGGCCTGATTAAAATGCTCACCATCGGCTTGGGAAAGGAAACTGGTTGCAGCGCCCTACATCGATGTGGTACCAGTCGATTTGCAGAGATTATTCCAGAAGCCGGGCGCAAAGTTGTGTCCACTGGTAAAGTGCGGTTTGGCCTGGCCATTGTCGAAAACGCATACGACCACACATCCCATGTGCAGGCAGTGCGTGGAGAAGAGTTGATGGACATCGAACCCCAGTTGCTGCGTATGGCAAAGGCACAAATGCCCCGCATTCCCTTTCCCACCATTGATGTTTTAGTGGTGGAGCAATTTGGCAAGGACATCAGCGGGGCCGGAATGGACCCTAATGTCACTGGGCGTCGTAGTGTGGGCCCAATTGAAGGTTTCCAAGGGCCAGCTATTCAGCGTATCGTTGTCCTTCACCTGACACCTCAGAGTCATGGCAACGCCATCGCCATAAATGCCGCCGACTTTATTACCCGAGAGTTGTTTGAACAGATTGATTTGGAAGCCACGTACAAAAATAGTCTAGCCTGTTGTAATCCCATCTCCGCCCAGATTCCTATTATTGCTCAGAATGAAACCCAAGCCATCGACTTTGCCGTGCGCTGCTGTCGGGGTATCGACCCCATGCGCCCCCGCATTGTTCGCATTCGCAGCACGCTGGCCTTGGATGAATTCTGGATTTCTGAGGCCCTGCTTCCCCAAGCACAAAGTATTCCCAACTTAGAAATTCTCCTTTGATGGAGAAATTTAATTGTAATTTCCATAATTCGTATACAAAAACCATAAGTAAGGAGATTTTGTATTATGATGGAATTAAACGGCATTATGACCGCTTTGGTCACCCCTCTCAACCCAGATGGTACTGTAGATGAACAGGGGCTTATCGACCTAATCAACTACCAGATTGACCACAAAGTCCACAGCCTGTTACTCATGGGTGGCACCGGCGAGTACACCTGTATGACCGTTGAAGAGCGGCGCCGGGCAGTAGATATTAGTGTAAAAGCGGTCAACAAGCGGGTTCCCCTACTGGTGGGCGTACTGGAGACCGGCATCGGTGAATGTGAGAAATTCTGCCTGTACTGCAAACAGGCCGGGGTGGATGCGCTGTTGGTCCTCACACCTTTCTACTTCGTGGGCACCCAGGATGCACTGGTAGAATTTTATACCCGGCTGGATCGAGTAGTGGATATGCCTATCCTCATTTACAATATCCCTTATCGCACCAATGTTAATGTTTTGCCCGATACCGTAGTACGTCTGACCAAAGAGATGAAAAATCTCACTGGAATCAAGGAGTGTGCTTCCATGACCCAAGCCATGGAAGTTCTCATCAAAGCTGGAGACAAAATTAATGTCCTAACTGGTGATGAGTTTAGCGCTGTCAGTTTGATGGCTATGGGTGTAAAAGGTGCAATTATGGCTACTGCCAACGTGGTACCTGACGCCTGGGTTGAGATGTACAACCTGGTTCAGGCTGGCGAAATTCAAAAGGCCATGGAGATGTCTCTGCAATACTTCCCTCTATTCAAAGCCCTGTTTAGCGAAAATTACGTCAGTCCTTTGAAGTATGCCATGGAATTGGCAAAGGTGCCTGGAGGTAGTAAGCCGCTACTGCTGCCTCTCGTCGCCCCCAAGGATGCTACCATGGACTGGGTTCAGGCAGAGATGAAGAAGCTGCACGTCATTTAACGGAAGTTTTCGTTTCCCGACAACCTGGATAAGTTGTCGGGGACACAACGAATCTATGGAGGTAATGTTTCTATGTCCAATGCATATTTTACCATTGACCGACCGGCCAACGACCCCTTCTTGGGGTATCTGCCTGGCAGTCCTGAACGGGCTGCACTAAAAGAAGAACTGGCCAAGCAGTCCGTCCAGGTAGTAAAGATTCCCCTCATCATTGCCGGAAAAGAAGTCTGGACGGACAAAACCATCCAGGTTACCATGCCCCATGATCATCATCATGTGATCGCCGAGTGCTGCATGGCTGGGGAAAAAGAACTAAAAATGGCTATTGATGCTGCTTTGGCTGCAAAGGATGCCTGGGAAGAAATGCCCTGGGAGCATCGCTCCGCTATCTTCCTCAAGGCCGCTGACCATATCACTGGTTCCTATCGCAAGGTTTTAAATGCCGCCACCATGTTGGGGCAGTCCAAAACAGTATTTCAAGCGGAAATTGACATTGCAGAACTAGCTGACTTTTTGCGCTTTGGCGTGTGGTCTGCCCAGGAGATCTTTAAGGATCAGCCTGCCAGTTCCGCTGGTATCTGGGATCGACAGGATTATCGGCCATTAGACGGCTTTATCTGTGCCATTTCCCCCTTCAATTTTACCTCCATTGGCGGCAACTTACCCACCGCCCCTGCCATTGTAGGCAACGTGGCACTGTGGAAACCTTCTCGCACCGCTGTTTTGTCCAACTACTATTACATGAAGTTGTTGATGTGGTGCGGCCTTCCCGCTGGTGTCATCAATTTCGTCCCCTGTACCGGCAGCGATATGTCACAATATGTGGTTAGCCATCCCAAAATGGCCGGTTTCCACTTTACCGGCTCCACCGCCGTGTTCCAAAGTGTGTGGAAACAGGTGGGCGAACACATTGCTGATTATGCCAATTATCCCCGCCTAGTGGGTGAAACTGGCGGCAAAGACTTTATCTTTGCTCATAATTCTGCCGACATCGAGCCTCTGGTGGCCGCCATTGTCCGAGGCTCTTTTGAGTACCAAGGCCAAAAGTGTTCTGCCTGCTCCCGCGCCTTTATTCCGGCCAGCATCTGGCCTACAGTAGAACGCCGCCTAAAAGAGCAAACTGCCACTATAAAAGTGGGCGATGTACAAGAATTTGACACTTTTATGGCCGCTGTGATTGACCAGGCATCTTTCCAGACCTGCAAAGGTTACATTGATCGGGCTGCCGCCTCTCCAGAATGCGAGTTCATTACTGGGGGCACCTATGACGACAGCAAGGGCTGGTTCATTCAACCCACCATCATTCGCTGTAAAACGCCTACTTACGAGTCTATGGTCAAAGAGATCTTTGGGCCCATTGTCTCTATCTATGTCTATGATGATGATAAATTAGACGAAACTCTGGCCATCTGCGATTCTGCCTCTCCTTATGCCCTTACTGGCGCCATTTTTGCCCAAGACCGCCAGGTCATTGTCAAAATGGAAAAGGCCCTGCGCAATGCTTCGGGGAACTTCTACATCAACGACAAGTGTACTGGTGCTGTGGTCGGCCAGCAACCGTTCGGCGGCGCCCGCGCTTCTGGCACCAACGACAAGGCGGGCACTAGCTTGAATATGATTCGATGGGTCAGTGCCCATGCCGTCAAAGAAGCTTTTTCTCCTTCACCCGCCATTGCTTACCCCTATATGGCCCAGCCTTAAGTTGTTTTCTTCTGTTTCATTCCCTTTTCGAAGCACCGGAGTGGATTTTCCGCTCCGGTGCTTCCCATTTTTCCAAGGACATAAGAAAATCTTAAACCCTTCTTAATTGTTTTTTCTTCACCTCTCCACTATACTACATTGTACTAGTACACTTCATACAGTTTCCGGTCACAGCCGGGAAAGGAGGCGGAAACCATGTTGAGTTTGGACTACCGGGATGCTCGGCCCATCTATGAACAGGTGAAAGACGGTCTGCGCCGTTTGATGGTCACCGGCGTAATTCGCGAGGGAGAAAAGTTGCCCTCCGTACGCTCTATGGCCACCCAACTGGCCATTAATCCCAACACCATCCAGCGGGCTTACGAGTCTTTGGAATCTGAGGGGTATTTGTATTCGGTGCCAGGGAAAGGGTCTTTTGCTGCGCCCCATACTGGGGTGGATCAGGGGCGGAAAGAGAACCTGTTTCACCTATTTGACCAGGCAGCAGCTGAACTGCTATTTTTAGGCATTCCTAGGGAATCTCTGTGCAGTCGAATCCAGGGTCTGGAAGGAGGAATGGAGCAATGATTAAAGTCAACAATGTGGTCAAGTCTTTTGATGGGTTTCGTGCTCTGGATGGCTTGACCATGACCGTGACTCCCGGTTCTATTTATGGCCTAGTAGGGCCAAACGGAGCGGGTAAGTCCACTATTTTACGCCATATTATGGGGATCTACCGTCCCGACTCTGGGTCGGTTCTTGTGGACGGACAACCAGTCTATGAGAACCCCGCAGCGAAGAGTAAGTTGGCCATCATTCCTGACGAGTTGTACTATTTTCTCTCCGCCTCCACACGCGATATGATGAAATTTTACCGGGGCATTTACCCCGCTTTTGACGATAAGCGTTATCAGGCCCTGAAGGACGCTTTCCCTGAAGTGGACGAAAAACAACCCATTCGCCGCCTGTCGAAAGGCATGCAGAAGCAGAGCGCTTTTTGGTTAGCTCTGTGCTGCTGCCCCCAAGTTCTTGTGTTGGATGAGCCCGTAGACGGCCTGGATCCGGTAATGCGCCGCCAGGTCTGGTCCCTGCTCATGGGCGATGTAGCCCAGCGAGGAACTACTGTTTTGGTTTCCTCCCACAATTTGCGGGAACTAGAAGATGTGTGTGACCATGTGGGAATCCTCTCCCACGGCAAAGTACTTCTGGAACGATCCCTCACCGACTTACAAGACAACGTGGTTAAACTTCAGCTGGCTTTCCAGGAGCCTGGACTACCCCACCTTCCCGACGACCTAGAAATTCTCCACACCTCTCAGGTAGGGCGGGTCTATACCCTCATTGTTCGGGGCAACCCTGCCCAGATTAAGACCCGGATGGCGGTATATAGCCCTATCCTCATGGAGGCCCTGCCTCTATCTCTGGAAGAGATTTTCATTTATGAATTGGGAGGTGAAGACTATGCGGTCCATGACATCGTGCTTTAATTCCACCCTTTACCGCAAAACCCTGTTCCGCTTTTGGCCTTTGTGGGGACTGTATGGCCTGCTGTGGTTATTTGTCCTCCCTCTGCGGCTCTTGAACGACTACTTTGATATGCTCCGCTGGGACTCCACCCTCACCGAGGCCCAGCAGTGGCTGGCCGAGCGCTGTTACCACATTCCGGAAACTCTCATTTTTGGCGTATGGGCCTCTGCCTTCTTTGGGGTATTGGCGGCCATGGCCTGCTTCAGCTATCTCTATAATAATCGCTCCGCCTGTATGATGCACGCCCTCCCCCTGCGTCGAGAAGGGCTATTCACCACCCAGTATCTAGCCGGACTATCCTTTTTCCTCTTGCCTCATCTAGTGGTATCCATTCTCACCGCTGCTTTGGAACTTACCCTGATTCCCTCGGAGCAGTGGTATCGCATTTTCCCTTCCCTAGGGGTGTGGTTGTTGGTACAGAGTGCTACTTGCCTGTTCTTCTTCTCTTTCGCCGTCTTTTGCGCCATGTTTACCGGTCACATTCTTGCCCTTCCTGCCTTTTACGGGATTCTCAACGCCCTGGTACTGGTTATCTACTCCTTAGTAGTTGAACTGATGAGCCGCTTTTTCTACGGCTTCCCCTCCGTGGGCTATGGCAATCCCTTAAACCTGCCCCTGGTACGCTGGTGTACCCCTCTATTTACACTCACAGAAGCATGCAGCTGGAACGTAGGCCAGGTAATGGCAAATGGCTACACCATGACCACCGATACCTGGTACCTTAACTCCCCCGTTATGGTAGCGGGCTATGCCGCCGCCGGCGTGGTCCTGACTGTGCTAGCGCTACTCATTTATCGAGTGCGCCATGTGGAGTCTGCGGGAGACGTGATTTCCATTCCCATTGTCCGTCCCTTTTTCCAATGCGGAGTGGCTCTGTGCTCCGGGTTGTGTTTAGGTGTACTCACCGCAACGTTTTTCAACTGGTCCTGGTCTTCCCTTCCTCTGTCGGTGTGCGTAATGATCTGGACCTGTCTAGGTTGGTTTGTGGCGGAGATGCTGCTGAAAAAGTCCTTCCGGGTCTTCTCCGCCTGGCGGGGCGGTCTGGTCATTACTGCCCTGGTGGGACTGTTGTGCCTATCCTTCTTCCTGGATCTGTTTGGTGTGGTGGAGCGGGTGCCCCAGGCCGATGACGTGGCCAGCCTGTCGGTAAGCGGCAGTATGTCCTACCCCAATGATAGCGGTGATATGTACTTGACGGATATCACCGATCCGGAAATTCTCCAGCAGTTTATTGATCTACACTACGCCATTGTTCAGGCCCGGGACCGCAGCAATTATAATACGGTCACTTACGAACCGGGGGATAACTACCTCTCCCTTTCGCTCACTTACACACTAAACAACGGTTCCACACTCACCCGGCGCTATTCCTCCGTTCCCATCTTCCAGGGTGAGACCGAGTTGCTGGGCTCTGTCACCTGGTGCGCCAAGCAGCTGGTGGATAACCGAGACCTGGTGGAGCAGTGCTACGGATTTGACCGTCTGGAGGAGGGCCGCCTGGTAGAGGCCTATCTCTACAACGCTTTGGATAACCAAGGAAATTATTCCACCGACCTTTATTTAGAAGGGGTCACCCAAGAGGATTTACAGCAATTGTGGCAGGCGGTACGCGCTGACTTTGACGCGGGCACCATCGGGGTACGCTACCTCTTCAGCGACGAGGAGCGGCAGAAAAATACCCTCGTCACCGACCTGGTCTTTGTCTTTGAATTGCCCGCCCCCACCCTCCGTAACCCCAATCGTACTACTACCAACGAACTGTCCATCACACTCTCCCCCAACGCCACTTATACCATGGCCTGGCTGGAGGAACACAACTTACCTGGCGATGGTTACTCTCTGCAATACCATGACTTTGAAGTGGCCAGTGCGGATTTTCCTTATACCTATGAAGATCCCTATGAGAGGGAGATACACGCTGTGTCCGGTGCTGCTTTGCCCAATACCGTCAATCAAGAAGTGGAACAAGCAACTACCCCCGAAGACACCTCTGCTCTCTCTCCCGAGAACTCGACGGACACCTCTGCGTCCCACTCTGTCCCTGCAGCTTAATTTTTCCCCGGATTCGAAACTTTTTCGAATCCGGGATTTTGTCAAAACTTTAACAATATTGCAGAAAAAAGTGCATACCACCTCCTTTCTCTTTCAGATTTTGTCACTCTCAGACAGAAACACGGCCAGAAAGCGCAAAATTATTTATTGATTTTTTTAAAACGCTTCGATATAATCGTCGTAAGAGCGGAAAAACCAGGGCGTCCATTGGGGACGCCAAAACCAAATATTGGAGGTTAAAGACACTATGAAGGAAATCTATGTTGTCAACTGCTGCCGCACCGCCATTGGTTCCTTTGGCGGTTCCCTGAAAGACACCCCTGCGGCTGACCTGGGCGCCATCGTTATCAAAGAGGCCCTCAATCGTGCAGGCGTGAAGCCGGAGCAGGTGGACGAGGTGATGTTCGGCTGCATTCTTACCGCCGCTTTGGGCCAGAACGTAGCACGCCAGGCCGCTATCAAGGCCGGTGTTCCCACTTCTGTCCCCGCCTACACTGTGGGCATGGTGTGCGGTTCTGGTATGAAATCTGTCATCGAAGCCGCCCGTACCATTTTGGCCGGCGATGCTGACATCATTGTAGCCGGTGGCACTGAGAACATGTCTGCTGCTCCCTATGCTCTGCCTGCTGAGCGTTGGGGCGCCCGCATGGGCGACAAGAAGGTCGTGGACACCATGATCAAGGACGGCCTGTGGGATGCCTTTAACAACTATCACATGGGCACCACTGCAGAGAATATCTGTGATGTGTGGGGCATCTCCCGCCAGGAGTTGGATGAGTTTGCCGCCGCTTCTCAGAACAAGGCTGAGGCTGCCATCAACTCTGGCCGCTTTAACGACGAAATTGTCCCTGTCATGGTTAAGCAGAAGAAGCAGATGGTGGAGTTCAAAGTAGACGAATTCCCCCGCGCTGGCGTTACTCCCGAGAGCATTTCCAAACTGAAGGGCGCTTTCCCTGTGGGTCCTGAATCCCCCGCTCCTGTGGTCACCCACACCTTTGAGCCCACTGGCATTCAGGAATCTCCTGACAAGGGCCAGCAGCGCGTTACTGCTGCTAACGCCTCTGGCATCAACGACGGCGCCGCTGCCATCATCTTGGCTTCCGGTGAGGCTGTAGAAAAGTATGGTCTGAAGCCCATGGCCAAGCTGGTCTCCTGGGGTCAGGGCGGTGTGGATCCCAAGATCATGGGTGTGGGTCCCGTCCCCGCTTCTCGCCAGGCTATGGATAAGGCTGGGCTGAAGATTGAGGATATGGATCTGGTGGAAGCCAATGAAGCTTTTGCTGCCCAGTCCATCGCTGTGGCTCGTGAACTGAAGTTTGATATGAGCAAAGTCAATGTTAATGGCGGTGCCATTGCTCTGGGTCACCCTGTTGGTGCTTCCGGTGCCCGTATCATTGTCACCTTGCTCCATGAGATGGCTAAGCGCCCCGAGGCCAAGAAGGGTCTTGCTACCCTGTGTATCGGCGGCGGCCAGGGTGTAGCCACCATTTTTGAAAAGTGCTGATTTAAGATCAGCTATTGGTGATTTGGAAGGATCCCAATACATCCAGAGAGGTCTCACGGCGCGGCAGCCGTGGGACCTCTCTGGCTTTCCATTTACCCTCTATTTAAAAGCTGCAACATAAAACGAAAGGACCCGGATACCTGCTCCACGGCATCCGGGTCCTTTCGTTGAAAAAGAGGATTAAAATGAAACGAACTGTCTCTTGCGATTTTAATCTTACAAGAGAGATATTAAGAAATCCAACGGTATTTGTTACGTAATCTTTAAATCTCTTCTGAAACGCAAGGAACCGCCGACGGATGCATTCCGTCGGCGGCCCAAGAAATTGGAGGATAGAATGAAAAGATGTCTTGCCTTGCGAGTATAAGTATACCCACGTGATATTACAAAAGTTCAGGGAAATTGTTACAAAAGCATTAAATCTTTTCATCTTCTTGGTTTTTATCTCTCAAATTCTGGAAAAAAGTTTGGAGAATCCCTTCGCATTCCTCCACCAGCGGCCCCTGATAGATCCGCGGTCGGTGATTAAAGGACTCCTCAAACAAATTTAGTACCGATGTACAGCACCCAGCTTTGGCATCTCGGGCCCCATAACGAATGGTATCAATTCTGGCATTGATGATCCCACCAGCACACATGGGACAGGGCTCCAATGTAACATACATCGTACAGCCATGAAGTCTCCAGCTTCCTATTCGGCGACAGGCATCTCGAATGGCCTCTATCTCTGCATGAGCCGTTGCGTCTCCTCGTTCCTCCCGTCGATTGCGTCCCCGTCCAATCACCACGCCCTCTCGGACAATGACACAACCAACTGGCACATCCCCGTCTTCTGCAGCCTGTTTCGCCAGAGATATGGCTTCTCTCATATAATCTTCATGGCCCATTTCCTCACCTCCACCCAAGCATCAATACACCATTCTTTTTTCTATCAAACTGTCTTTCCAATGTTCTCGGTTTTATTCCAATCAATGCCCATTGAAAATGTTTGGATTTAAATGTCAACTCCTGCTCCTTTGTAGAACTCAACATCTTTTTTCAGTTTACATGAGGGCAGCGAATTTTGCAATGACCTCTTTTTCTTGAAAAGGTCACTTTTTCTCTAATGTTAAAAGTGTTCGTGCCACATTGTCTGCCCACATGCGTGCTCCGTCCAATGCCTCTGTCAGGGTGTTGCCATGGCCACCCACTTCCACCAACAAGTACCCCGGAGCAAGTTGCTGATTATAACTGCTGCTGCGGAGCACGATCGGGCGGGCCAAACTAGCATATCCACGTACCAACTCCTGCTGTAGCTTTACGGCAAAAGAGAGGTTATTTTTCCAGTTTGGATGATTGGCCCCACCATCATCTGTCCCTACAACTAACATCACTTGGGAGACCTTTTGTCCCGCTTCCGTACTCACTAACTTATAGACTTCCCCATTGCTCCCCACCAGGGCATCTCGATGGACATCCAATACAATTTGGATAGATGGATAGTCTGCCAACCACTGTTCTACTGCTGCTTTGGATCGCTCATAGGCACCGTTATATGCTGGATAATCATAGAGCGTAGTATCATGGAGCACTTGGAAGCCATGGGCTCGAAACACGGTGGCCATCTCCTCCCCCACTCTCACCACGTTATGGGTACAATCGGTAGTACGATAAGGATCACTCTCCTCATAAACATCCCCGTCTGTTTGGGAGTAGGCTTCACTTCCATGGGTATGTACAATTAAAATTTGAGGTCCATCTCCTAACTCTACCTGTACTTCTCCCTGCTCTAGTACCGAGGCATCTAAGTCGTACCCCGTGCGGTTATAGAGATAGACCCCCGCCCCGTAGAGGTACTGGCCTCCTGTTTTTCCCTGTGCTGTCATTTCTACAATGCCATCTTCCTCCGCTTGCGGTTTCAAATTAGGCTCCTCTTGATCGTCGCCATCTCCCTCTTGCGGTAGCGGTTCCTCTGGTTGCCTGCCTTGCTGCGTTCTTCGCTCCACCACGGCACTCTCCCCCGCCGCAAGAAAAGCCGACTGTCCTAATAGTAGCCTTCCCCAGCCCTCTAAAGCCTGTTCCTCCCCCGCCGGACGGTATCCTAGCTGACCAGAAAGTAGATGGACTGCCAACCCGGAACGTTCTCCCAATTCCGTCAAACGCTCTCCTAAAAGCACAGGATCTGCTGTTAAACTGACTCCCCATGCGGCAACCAGGGCTAGGCCCAATCCAATTCCTCGACGCAAGGCAGTCCGATATGGCCTTTTCCCCTTCACGTTACCACTCCTCCGTACAGCTTGTACCAATATCTTATGCGTTGCCCTAGAAACTTATGACCCTTGCTCTGATGCCCGCCCAAAATGATTTTAAAAAAATTTTTTTAAAAATTTTTTCCTGGCATGCAATAAACAATCTCACTCCTGCATTATACAGTTGAACACAAACCAAACACCCTAATGTGGGGATACAAATTTAAATTATGGGAGGAAGCGATTATGAAACGGAATTGGAAAACAACCTTGGTGGGCGGAACTGCACTTGCCCTGTTAGTGGGAACAATGACAGTCTCATCCTTTGCCGCCCAGGGGCGCAAAACCGCAAACTTGGACTATCAGAATATGAAGGTTACCCTTGATGGTACAGAATTGATTTTGCGTGATAGCAAAGGCAATCGGATTGAGCCCTTTACAATTGATGGCACCACATACCTGCCTCTAGCTGCCATTGCCCGGGCATTGGATCTCAATGTAGAATGGAACGATTCCACTAAGACTGTAGTGCTTACTACTGACGATTCTACCAGCGCATCCACCTATATTGGAGAAAGCAAGGCCAAAGAGATTGCCCTAGATCACGCCGGTCTGCGCGCTTCCCAAGTGACCTTCTACAGGACTGTTTTAGATTGGGATGATAGCCGGCCAGTATATGAGGTAGAATTCTGGAGAGACAACAAAGAATATGACTACGAAATTGATGCTCTTACTGGTGCTATTCGGGACTATGATTATGATATCGAGGAATATACTCCTTCTACCTCACAAAAGGATATCGGAAGTGAAGAAGCCAAGGATATTGCTCTAGATCACGCCGGTGTTTCCTACTCTAAGGCAGTTTTTGTCCGGGTAGAGGCTGACTATGACGATGGTCGCAAAATCTATGAAGTAGAGTTTTATAGTGGAAATAAAGAATACGATTACGAAATTGAAGCCGCTACTGGAAAAATTATTAGCTACGACTACGACGCCGAGTATTATACTCCATCCGAAAATACAACCAGTTATATTGGTGAATCTAAGGCTAAGCAGATTGTAGAATCTAAAGCTGGAACCAGCGGTACCTACCACGAATTTAAGCTGGACTGGGACGACGGTCGGGCTGTCTACGAAGGGGAACTGCGCAGTGGTCGGATGGAATATGAATTTGAAATCGATGCTGTCTCTGGAACTATTTTGAAGTGGGAAACCGATTGGAATGACTAATATCTCTTTTTTCTACAGCAAATAAGCAAAGGGCCGCCCAAAGTTTGGGCGGCCCTTTGCTTATCAATCCCTTCTCCTGTTCAAATTTTCTTACAGAGTTGCCTGCCATCTGTAGACAGCAAAATATCGTAATGTTCCGATGCTTTTTGCAATTGTTAAGAATCCTGCACGGATAGGACAATACATCGGCTTACAGACACAATTTATAAAGAGCAAACTACTTTTCCGTTTATCATCGCTCTTCCCGGAAGTAATTGAGCCCCAGGCCAGCAGGGAGACCAGAGCCTTCCCTCTTACGCACCGATGTAACAACCAACACTATGGCTGTAATAAGGAAGGGCAGGGCCTGATAGAGTTGCGTAGGAACTTTTGCCAGCCATCCCAGTCCCTCCGGAAAAGCGGCAGCCAAGCTGGAGCCGGACACTCGCAAGGTATTGAAAAAGCCAAACACAAAGGTACCTAAAATAGCCAGGGCTGGATTCCAGTTGGCAAAGATAACGAGTGCCACTGCAATCCATCCATAACCGTTGATCCAGCAGCTGCTATTGAAGGAACCAGACATATTTAGTCCCATGTAGTAGCCACCGATTCCCATAATTCCACAGCCTAGACAGATATGCACGTACTGATACCGCTTGACGTTAATGCCTACAGAGTCAGCGGCAGCCGGATTTTCTCCCACTGCACGCAACCGCAAACCTGGATCAGTACGGTTCAGATAAAACCACATACAAAGAGCAATCACAATTCCCAAATAGACCAATAAGTTGTGGGAAAACAGGCCAGAACCAATCACTGGAATTTGAGACAGTCCAGGAATGGGTATGTCGGCAAAGCCATTTTTGATATTAGGATAGTCGTTCATCACCGGCCAGGCAATGGATTTCAGACCATTTCCTACAAAGAAATAGACGCCCAAACCAAATGTGGTCAGAGTCAAGCCTGTGATGTTCTGGTTAGCCTGGAGGGAAACGGTAAGAACAGCAAAGAGGAAACCACACAGAGCGCCTGCCAGAAACGCTGTTAGGATACCCACTGCCAAGCTATTGGTGTAGCAACCCACGATATAGCCAAAAATGGCTCCCACCGCCATGATGCCCTCCACGCCCAGATTCAGGCTCCCAGATTTCTCCACAACAATTTCTCCAGTGGTTCCATAGAGCAGAGGGATATTGTATACGACTATATTGTGTAGAAAGGACGTGACTACTCCTAATTTATCCATTTCCATGTCCTTGTCCCCCCTTCTTTACCGGAACAATTTGAAAGCGAATGAGAAAATCTGCCGCCAGTACCAAAAACAAAATAGCGCCTTGTAGCATGTTCGCAAAGCTAGAATCCACCTGAGAGAAGGTGGCCGCTGCCACTGTAGAACCATAGCGCAGCATTCCAATCAAAGCCGAAACCAAAAAGATAACGGCAGTATTCATTTTCGCCAGCCACGCTACAATGATGCCCGTCCAACCTACATCGTCCGTAATGGCGGTGGATAAAATCCCGGCAGTGCCTACCTTAAAGGCAGCCGCCAACCCGATAAGACAAGCAGAGAGGAATACCGTGCGCAAGACGATGGTGTTGACTTTCATCCCTGCATAGCGGGCAGTCCCAGCACTGTCTCCCACTACTGCAATCTCATAGCCGTGCTTGGTGTATTTTAAGTAGACAAACACCAAAATTCCCACGATAAAAGTTAAAATTACACACAAATTTAAACCAAACTTTCCAATGGGGAACTTTGGAAAGGCCACTATCTTCGCAAAACTAGCAAAAATAGGACGCACCGATGTCTCATCAAGATAGAAATTCCAACTCGCCTTTGTTTCTCCCAGAAAGGTGAGGAAATACAACGCAACATAGTTTAGCATCAGGGTCATCAAGGTCTCGTTGGTTCCAAACTTTACTTTTAACACTGCGGCAATGGATCCGTACAGTCCAGCGCATACCATGCCCGCCAGACACATTAGCACCAGAGTTATCCCCTGGGGCAACAATGGCCCAGCTTGAAAGGCTACCGTCGCAGCAGCAATGGATCCTACAATAAATTGGCCTTCTCCTCCAATATTCCAAAATCGCATCTTAAAAGCTAGGGACAAGGCCACTGATGTCATCGCCAGAGGAACAAATACTTTTAAATAGTTCTCAAAAGACTTGTAGGCTATTTTATTCCCTACCATACCCATGGTAAACATTCGCTTGTAATAGGCTATGGGGTCCACTCCCATGGCCATTAACAATATGCCTCCCAGTACCAGGGCAACCAACACCGCCAGCAGATAGAGTGTTAGCCGTTTCCACAGGGGACAGTGGTCCCGTTTTACTACATGAAACCGCATCTCACTCCTCCTCTCCTTCCTGTTGTCGCTCCAGTTCTTCTAATTCTTCTGGGGTAATATTTGTATCTTTGGCATATCCAGCCGGTTTGTCCTCATACTTGTTGCTTAAATCCAGCGCCCCGGTCATCATCAGCCCCAATTCCTCCTTCGTGGTCTTGTGGGCATGGACGACTCCCATTACTTTCCCGTGACACAACACCATGATCTTATCACACAGTGCCATCATCACATCTAGATCCTCCCCTACAAAGAGGATGCCTACCCCATTTTCCTTTTGCTGATTTAGAATGTGATAAATTGCATAAGAAGAATTGATGTCCAACCCTCGCACGGGATAAGCTGTAACAATGACATTTGGGCCAGCTTTGATCTCCCGGCCTAGTAATACCTTTTGTACATTGCCTCCGGACAGCCGGCGCACAGGTGTCTCGGTGGAAGGAGTTACCACTTCCAGTTCCTCGATGACGCGTAGGGCATCCTCTCGTCCTCCCTTCCGGTCTACAAAGGGACCTTTGGCAGTGGCATAGTTTTTTAAAATCATGTTATCGGTGACGGACAAGGAAGGAGCCAACCCCATTCCCAACCGATCCTCTGGAATAAAGGACATGGAGATACCCTTTTCCAAAATGGCTTTGGGGGATAGACCCACGATGTTATCCCCTTTGTGGATCATCAATCCTGACTGAATTGGTCGCAATCCAGCAATCGCCTCGCACAGTTCCTTCTGCCCGCAGCCGGCAATTCCAGCTACCCCTAGAATCTCCCCGCCTCGGATATAGAAGTTGACATGGTCGATGGCTATTGCACCCTCATCATTTTGAATGGTTAAGTCTCGGATCTCCAGCAGTGGCCGGGTCTTTTCCACCACCGGTCGCTGGATGTTCAAATCCACCTTACGCCCTACCATGTACTCGGTAAGTTGCTGTTCGTTGGTTTGGGAAGTATCTACAGTAGTGATATACTCTCCCTTTCGTAAAATAGCCACCCGATCGGAAATTTCCAGCACCTCATTTAGTTTGTGGGTGATGATAATGATGGAGTGCCCCTCCGCCTTCATCCTCCGCAATACTTCAAAGAGCTTTTCAATCTCCTGCACAGTAAGTACGGCAGTCGGCTCGTCTAAAATAATTACTTTCGCTCCGTAATAGAGCACCTTTACAATCTCCAGTGTCTGTTTTTCTGACACTGCCATGTTCCGTACTTTCTTCTCTGGATCCAAGATAAAGCCAAATTTCTGCGCCATGGCCCGAATCTCTTCATCGCGGTCCTTTTTTAGCAGAAACCCCGCTCTTTCCTTCCCCATCCAGATGTTATCTGCCGCTGTAAATACATCTACCAATTTGAAGTGCTGGTGGACCATTCCAATACCTAACCGCTTTGCGTCTTGGGGGGAATCGATAACCACCGGCTTACCCTCCACCAAAATCTCTCCTGCGTCCGGTTTATAAATTCCAGAGAGCATATTCATCAGTGTGGTCTTTCCCGACCCATTCTCCCCCAGCAAGGCCAGGATCTCCCCTTGACGCAGGGTCAAATTCACATCTTTGTTTGCCACCACACTGCCAAACGTTTTGGTGATCCCACGCATCTCAATGGCGTTTGGTCGCTGCGCCATAGCTGTTTCCTCCTTCATCCTTCGTGTAAGAGACATGGGATAGCCGGCCGGTCCTACTACCAGTCTCCTATCCCACAGCCCTTCTTCCCTTGGGCTTAATGCCTTCCAATCTGTTCTCTTCCCTGCCCCTTACGGAAAGAAAAGGCCGGCCGGTTTCCCGGCCGGCCCGGTGTCCTTCGGGTCTCTGGGGTTGGACGAAATGCTTACGCTTCCTTCACACCCTGGACAAAGTAGTTCATTTGGCCGGTGATGACAGCATCCTCCACCGAGGGGCCGCCAGCGGCTACCACTTCGGGGTTCACCTCTACCAACTCATTGTCCTTTAATTCAAAGCCATCGCTCATCAGAGGAGCCTCTTCCTGCTCCACAGAAACAGTACCATCCTCCGCTACCGTGATGTGCAGTTTTACTCCGGAGAACACATCCCACTCGCCAGAAACAATGAGGTCGGTAACTGCATCAATGGCCTCCTGCGTACCAGCGGCCACTGTGGTCTCGTTCAGAGGAGAAACGCCAACAAAGCCCTCTTTCAATCCGCCATAGTAGGCCGGGCCACCCATAGCGGTAACAAAGTTCTCCGCTCCACCACAAGTCATAGCCGCCTCAATCGCAGTCTGATAATACACATTCCAGTTCCAGATGGCCGCAGTGAGATGCGCGTCGGGGGCATCGGCAGTCATATCGGAGTTATAGCCACAGCCAAACACGCCAGCATCCTGGGCGGCAATCTGCGGCTGGGCGGAGTCACAGTGCTGAGACACAACTCCACAGCCAAAGGAATCAATTAATTCCTTGGCAAATGCGGACTCATTGACTTCGTCAGCCCAAGATCCCAGTTCTTTCACATATACAGTAGCATTGGGATTTACTGCCTGGGCACCCAGTGCAAAACCGTTGATGCCGGAGCAGGTCTCGGCATACTGCCGGCCATAGGCGGCCACATAGCCAATGTTGTTGTTGCCAGTCTCCAGGCTCTTCAGCCCTGCTGCAATACCGGCCAAGTAACGGGCCTGGTACGCACGGCCAAAGTAATTGTTGAAGTTGGTCTCATTGCTCTTGTATCCAGTGGCATGGGAGAAAATCACATCAGGATACTCCTCGGCCTTATCCGCCAGGGCATCCATGTAGCCAAAGGAAATACCAAAGATAATGTTGCAACCCTCACCCACCAGGGTATCCACAGCGGTAGCTACCTGGTCATAGTCTTCTGCAATTTCATCTTGTACCACTAACTGCGTGTTGGGATCTAGCCCCAGGTCTTCCATAGCTGTAACAATACCGTGGTTATGGGCATAGGTATAGCCGGCGGTATCGTTCTTGCTGTTGATATAAATGGCACCCACCTTAAAATCGCTGTTGTCGCTTTCGCTGGCACTGCCGGCATTTCCGCTGGATGCGCTGCCGCCAGTACTGCTGGCACTGCCCGCAGAATTATTGCTGCTACCACAGGCTGCCAGAGAAATGGTCATGGCAAGGGCCAGTGCCATTGCAAGGATCTTCTTCATGTTTGGTTTGTCCTCCTTTGTGTTTTGGTAATAACTCTTTTCATTCCTTTGCGTCTTTCTATATTAAAACCGAACGCCTCCGGTTTTAACCATGAATTTTTCCCATTCCGGAGATCAGTCATCGGCAAACGTCACTCCGTCTGCCTCACTCATTGCCTTAATCCGGGCTAGAGATTCCACTCGAACACCACGGCTGCGGATACGATCTCCACCGGGTTGGAAAGCCTTTTCAATGACAATCCCAGCCCCTACCAGCTGGGCTCCAGCCTGTGTCACTAAGTCAATCAGCCCCTCCAGTGCAGCACCGTTGGCCAAAAAGTCGTCAATAATAAGTACCTTATCCTCTGGCCCTAAAAACTGTTTGGCTACGATCACGTCGTACACCCGGCCGTGCGTGAAAGATTCCACCTTAGTGGTGTATACCTCTCCGGCAATGTTTTTTGTCTGGCTCTTCTTGGCAAAAATGACCGGGCAGTGAAAAAACTGCGCCGTGATACAAGCGATCCCGATGCCAGAAGCTTCGATGGTCAAAATCTTGTTCACGCCGCAGCCCTGAAAACGCCGCACAAATTCCCTGCCGATCTCCTCAAAAAGAGCGACATCCATCTGGTGATTCAAAAAACTGTCTACCTTGAGCACATCTGTGCCTTTGACTACGCCATCCTGTCGGATGCGCTGTTTGAGAAGTTCCATATTGATCCCGCTCCGTCCTTCCTGAAAATGACAGTGGCCCGACTTCCGGGCCACCCACTCTTTTGAAGATACACATTCATTCTACAAAAAATTCCTCGCCCCTGCAATCCCTTTTTTTATTTTTTTTCGGGATATTCTGCACAATTTTCCTATCTACTTTTGCTCCGTTTGTCTCTTTTCCCTCTATGCCAAGAAAAGGAGGCTGTACCTGTCGGCACAGCCTCCTCTTTAAATTCCTATTTTGTGGCTTTCTTTCAATTAACCTATAGCACTGCGGGTGCGGTTCTCTTTTTTATCCTCTAACCGGGATACAATAATGGCACACGCTGCATCCCCAGTAATGTTTACAGTGGTACGTCCCATATCAAATACTCGATCAATACCGGCCACTAATGCAATTCCCTCCACTGGCACATTGACACTCTGGAGAACCATAGCCAGCATTACCATTCCTGCCCCAGGAACTCCAGCCGTTCCTACGGAAGCTAGTGTCGCTGTCAAAACTATGGTGAGCATCTGTCCAATGGTCAAATCAATTCCATATGCTTTTGCAATAAATACGGCGCATACGCCCTGATAAATGGCGGTGCCATCCATGTTAATGGTGGCCCCAAGGGGCAACACAAAAGAGGCAACCTCTCTCCGAGCACCTAACCGCTCTGCACACTCCAGGTTAAACGGCAATGTCCCCACTGAAGAAGCGGAAGAAAACGCCATCATCATAGCGGGTGCCATTCCTTTAAAAAATGCCAGCGGGGAGATTCCTCCCATTAAACGCACCGTGGTGGAGTAAACCAATAGTGCATGGACCACATACCCTACATAGGCTACACCAAGTGCTGCCACCATATACTGTAGAATTTCCGGTCCGTTTTCTGCTACCACCGGACAGATTAGACAAGCCACACCGACAGGGGAAAGCTTAATGATTAGGTCCATAATTTTCATGAACACTTCATTGAAGCTGTCAATTATTTGAGCGGCGACCAACCCACGCTCGCCGGCTAGTAACACGCCAAATCCTACTAACAAAGAAATAACAATTACCTGCAACATGGTGGCGTCTGCTAACGGTTGCACAGCATTGGACGGGAAGATGTTTACAATCACCGTCATGATACTCTGACCTTCTGGCGGAGTATACGTTAGTCCCGAGGTATTCAATTCCACGAACAGTCCAGCGCTCTTGGCGACGCTAGCCAAAATTAAGGCTAAAACCACTGCAAAGGCGGTGGTACACATATAATAGACAATAGTCTTGCCGCCTACAGAACCGACCCGTCCAATATCTTGCATAGAAATAACACCAGATGCAATGGAAAATAGTACGATGGGAACCACTACAAACTTTAATAAGTTTAAGAAGATATCGCCCCATGGTTTGATGTAGGTTTTGGCAAATACCATTCCCTCCATTCCTGCCACTGAAATATTCATCAGTGCCAGTCCAGCCACTACACCCACTATAAGTCCTATAAAAATCCAAAATGCTAAAGGCAGTCGCTTTTGCTTCATATTTGCATCCTCTCCTTATTCTATTTTATGTTTCTGGTTGGATTTTGCTTCTGGGATTTCCTCAAGTTTTCGCCTTTGGTTGGTGGTCAGCCATTTCCTCGCCCAATGGTTATTCTATTTGTCTTAGGTACTGCTTCACACCAAACCTAGGAATCACCGATGCAGAAAGGTCCTCACTTTTCCTTTGCTCAGTTCTCCTATTTCCTGCTGCTTATTATAGCTTCTCGTCTCAATTAACACAAGGTATCTCTATTTTATTTCTTCTATTTAGGCAATTTTGCCAGTTTCTTTTGCTATTTTCTAGAAAATTCCAACCTTGCGCCTGTCCCGGGAAATAAAAAATTTTTGTATCATCGGTATTTCGACTTTTTATTTTCCATAATATGGTAAACTATATCCAGAATCTACCAACGAAAGGCAGGAACCTCTTATGCGGCTTTTGGCCAAAAAGGGAATTTACGACACTGGACGGGTGCTCTTTCTTCCGGTTGACGCTATTTACCCCAATCCTGACCAGCCTCGGCAACACTTTAGCCAACCGGAGTTGGATGAGTTAGCTGCCTCTATTCAGGCTCTTGGAGTTCTCCAGCCTCTGACAGTACGCCGTAGGGATGGTGCCTGGGAATTGGTCGCTGGAGAGCGGCGACTGCGAGCAGCAAAGCAAGCAGGCTTAGCAGAGGTGCCTTGTTTATCCATTCAAACGGACAGTCAATCTTCTTCTCTTTTGGCCCTAGTGGAAAACTTACAGCGTCGCGATCTGGATTTTTGGGAGGAAGCATCCGCTCTGCGGCGACTGATTGACACCTATCACCTCTCCCAAGAAGAAGTTGCCCGCCGTCTTGGAAAAAGTCAATCCGCTGTAGCAAATAAACTACGGCTTTTGAAATTGCCTTCCGCAGTGTTGTCCACCCTTCGAGATGGCGGAGCCACAGAACGCCATGCACGGGCTTTATTGCGGCTGGATACCCCAACGCTCCAAAGTCAAGCTGCTACGCAAGTCGTCGAGCAAAATCTGACTGTCGCTCAGACGGAACTATTTGTTGACTCCCTCCTAGCGGCGCGTCCAGCACCAAAGGGCAAGCGTCCTACTTTTGTTGTGAAAGATGTGCGCTTGTTTTTGAACACCATTACACGAAGTTTAGATTTAATGCGTTCCGCTGGTGTGGATGCACAATGCCGTCGTGAGGATACGGAAGAGGAAATTTTGCTTACCATCCATATTCCTCGGCGTAGCCGCGCCTGATGTTATTTATTAAAGATTTAAGTGTGGTTTTTTAATTTTATTTCTTAAAGTTCATGTGCGACATTTAGGTTTCTCCTCATAAGGAGTTGTTTATTTTCCCCTCCCCCCTTCCCCTCGTAGTCCGTCTGGGTTACGGGGGGTCTTTTTTCACTGTTTCACGTGAAACTATTTAAAACTATATAATATATAAAAGTTTCACGTGAAACAGTTGCTTGGTCAAAATTAAGAAAAAGGGAGGAAACGGTTGAAATGCCTCGGTGCAATTGTTATAATAGTTTTCTGTAAGTTGACCCCTGTGGACAGCTTCTGTTAACCTACAAGGAGGCATTTCATGGCCAGAATTATTGCTGTTGTCAACCAAAAAGGTGGTGTGGGTAAAACTACCACCACGGTTAATTTAACCGCTGCTCTCTCTGCACTGGGACAGCGGGTGCTTCTTTGTGACTTTGATCCCCAGGCCAATGCCACTTCTGGAATGGGTGTGGACAAGAACACCGCTTCCCCTAATGTATATGACGTATTGATTAATGGAGCTGATCCCCAGCGGGCGGTAGTATGCACCAAGTATGGGGATGTACTTCCCTCTAATAAATCTTTAGCTGGCGCCGGAGTGGAGTTAATTGGTTTAAATGACAGAGAGAATCTGTTACGGCACGCTTTGGAACAGCTAACTCAAAGTTATGATTACATTTTTATTGATTGCCCACCATCTCTAGA
The DNA here is from genome assembly GCA_050943895.1 of Lawsonibacter sp. GTDB lineage: Bacteria > Bacillota > Clostridia > Oscillospirales > Oscillospiraceae > Lawsonibacter. The sequence continues at coordinate 285,395 of JBMNQA010000001.1, read as the reverse complement.
GTTGCTTACCGTCAACGCCTTATGTGCCGCTGCTTCTTTACTGGTGCCTGTGCAGTGTGAATATTATGCGCTGGAAGGTCTGAGCGACTTGCTATCTACTGTTCGGTTGGTGAAGCGAAAACTGAACCCACAGTTGACCCTGGAGGGGGTATTGTTAACCATGTTTGACAGTCGGACCAATTTATCTCTGCAGGTAGCTGAGGAAGTGAAACGACACTTCCCTGGTCAAGTTTATGCCACAGTAATTCCACGAAATGTGCGACTGTCAGAGGCTCCCAGCCATGGGAAGCCAGTCTCTGCTTATGATCCCTATTCCAGAGGCAGCGAAGCTTACGCTGCATTAGCTCAGGAGATACTCTCTATTCACTGTAAGAATTAGCTTAGACATTTACCTGTTTAAAGGAGTCACTGATATGGCAAAACGTAAGAGTGATTTGGGATTGGGGCGGGGTCTAAACGCTCTGCTGGGTGATCCCGACCTCTCTCCTCAGGGCGAGGGGTCTGTTTCTCTGCCCATTTCCCAAGTTGAACCCGGGCTGAATCAACCGCGGAAACGCTTTGACGAAGAGGCGCTGGCGGATTTAGCGGAATCCATTCGTGTACATGGCATAATTCAGCCTTTGACTGTCCGCCGTTTGGCTTCCGGCTATTATCAAATTATTGCTGGTGAGCGTCGCTGGCGAGCCGCCAAAGCTGCAGGTTTAGAAGAGGTTCCAGCCGTTATTATAGAAGCAGACGACCGTAAAGTAATGGAATTGGGACTAATTGAAAATTTACAGCGCGAGGATTTAAATCCTGCAGAAGAAGCACGAGGCTATCAGGTTTTAATGGAGGAATATGGACTCACACAAGAGCAAGTTGCTCAGCAAATGGGTAAATCTCGCCCTGCCATTGCCAACACCTTGCGTCTGTTGGCCTTACCAGACGATTTAATGGCTTTCGTAGAGGCAGGACAGTTATCTGCTGGCCATGCTCGTACAATTCTAGCTGCTCCCACTGTCGCTCTTCAACGAGAAGCGGCCAAACGCGTGATTCAGGGACAACTGTCTGTACGTCAAACCGAGGTCTTAATTAAATCCCTGCAAAGAAGCCAAAAAGAAAAGCCCAAATCAGATAAACCTGACTTATCCCTCTATTTGGGCGAGTTGGAAAAGTCACTTTCCAGCCACCTAGGACGCAAAGTGCATATTGCTCACAAGGGCAAAAAGGGTAAAATTGAATTGGAATACTATGATGATCAAGATTTAGAGCACCTATTGGCCGCTCTGGAAAGTCTACGTGGAGAGAGGAGCGGATATCATGGCTGAGGATTCTTCAAAAAAAACAAATCAGAATTTCGAGCAGGCAACCTTTGAACAAAAAGGTCCTGTATTCGATGAATTTACCACAAAGGTAGATTCTAAACATATTGAGGTGGATTGTGAGACTCAAGCAGAAACGAACCGTGATAAAGGCCAATCTGTCCAAAATTTAGAAGCCCATTCTGAAACAAACCACACGGATAATCCAACTCCGTCGCTTTCCTCTCATTTCCACCGTACGCAACCTACCCCAGGGCAACGGAAGAGACGACAAAAATCTGTCTTTCAATATATCACAATTCTGTTTGCTGCCGCATTTTTGCTGCTACTCTATACCTTCCTCATGGAACGCCGACAGAATGATTTACTACAGCAGCAAAACCAAGAGCAAATTGACAATCTGCAACAATCTGTTACTGCAGTGCAGTCTCTACAAAATCTTTACGATCAAAATGAGTCTCTGCAACAGCAAGTAGCAGATCTAGAGAAGCAGCTTGGGGATGCGCAAAACGAGTTGGAAAACCTCAATGAAACGATGAAAACCTTAGAGGAACAATCCGAATCCACTCAACAGGCTATGGACTGGTTTTGGCAGATTAATGAAGCCTATGTCCGCAATCGCTGGAGCCTATGCCGACAGCTAATTAACAATTTAGAAAGTGCTAATTTAGTGGAATTCCTACCTAAGGAAAGTTACACAGATAATGAGCGGTTTTCCCCCTACGACCGTTATCAGGAAATTTATAATGCTGTCTTTTGACGTTAACCCTTTTCTAAAAAGAACGTAACCTATATGTACCCCTTTTAAAATAAAAATTATCCTTTTTGTTTCACGTGAAACACACAGTGTTCCGCCAATTTTCAGAAAAAGTGTGGCAAAAATATAATAAAGGAGAATTTGGTATGCTTGACATCCGATTTATTCGTGAGAACCCTGATTTAGTAAAGGAAAACATTAAGAAAAAGTTCCAGGAGGAGAAACTGCCTCTGGTGGACGAAGTGCTTGCTTTGGACGAAGAGAACCGAGCCGCTGTCAGTGAGGCCAACGAGCTACGAGCCAGTCGTAACACCCTGTCCAAACAGGTTGGAATGCTTATGGGGCAGGCAAAAAAAGATCCTTCCAAGCTGGCTGAAGCGGAACAGGTAAAAGCTCAGGTAAAAGCCAATGCCGACCGCCTGGCTCAACTGGAAGCTAAAGAAGTGGAATTGGCACAAAAAATTCGGAAAATTATGCTTACAATCCCTAACATAATTGATCCCTCCGTTCCCATTGGCCCTGACGACTCCTGCAACGTGGAAGTGGAACGTTTTGGCGAGCCCAAAGTCCCCGATTTTGAAATTCCCTATCACACTCAGATTATGGAATCTTTTGATGGAATTGATATGGATTCTGCCGGCCGAGTTTCCGGAAACGGGTTCTATTATTTGATGGGAGACATTGCCCGCCTTCATGAAGCCGTATTAGCCTATGCGCGTGACTTTATGATTGGAAAAGGATTTACCTTCTGCGTCCCTCCCTTTATGATTCATGGCAACGTGGTGGAAGGAGTTATGTCTCAAACGGAAATGGATGCCATGATGTATAAAATCGAGGGGGAAGATCTTTATCTGATTGGCACCAGCGAACACTCCATGATTGGTAAATTTATTGATCAGATAATTCCTGAGGACAAGCTGCCTCAAACTTTCACCTCCTACTCCCCATGTTTCCGCAAGGAAAAAGGAGCGCACGGAATTGAAGAACGCGGGGTCTACCGTATCCACCAATTTGAAAAGCAAGAGATGGTAGTGGTATGTAAACCTGAGGACTCCATGGATTGGTATGAAAAAATGTGGCGCTATTCTGTGGAGTTATTCCGTTCCATGGATATCCCTGTACGGCAACTAGAATGCTGCTCCGGTGATTTAGCTGATCTGAAAGTAAAGTCCTGCGATATTGAAGCGTGGTCTCCCCGGCAACAAAAATACTTTGAAGTCTGCTCCTGCTCCAACCTGGGAGATGCCCAGGCTCGACGCCTAAAAATGCGGGTCAAGAGTGAGAAAGGGACTTATCTCCCACACACATTGAACAACACTGTAGTAGCTCCTCCTCGCATGCTCATTGCCTTCCTAGAGAATAACCTACAGGCCGATGGCTCTGTGAAAATTCCTGCCGTTCTCCAACCCTATATGGGCGGCACCCAATTATTAGTTCCGAAAAAATCATAATATAATTATATTTGGTATTTTTGATATGTTTTAATACTATATGTTTTATTCGTCTAGAGCCGTTTTCTTGCAAAGAATCTATCCTAAGGTCATTTTGACGTTCAAAAACGGCTCTAAACAGGAAAACGTCGGAATCCATTGGGGCCCTAGGAGTTGCAGCAACGAGAAGGAGGAGGTGACAGAACAATGACACCCATCAATCGAAAAACTGAGTTGCCATGGTTAAATTTGCTCTTTTGTGCCATGGTGCTATGGAGTCACTGTTCTGCTCACCCCATTACCCACCTAGACCCCAGTGGCTGGCAATATGCCCTGGTGTATTTGTTACAACGGCTAAGTTATGTATCTGTATACGGCTTTTTCCTACTTAGTGGAATTAAGTTAACCCTTCCCCGTTCTCACCCCACTTCCCTGAGCCGATATTACTGGGGTCGCATAAAATCTATCTTTCTCCCCTACATGCTAGCAGTAGCCCTGTATTATTTGTGGTTTAGTCAGTATTTACTCTACTTTCCCCTATCCTGGCGGGATTTTGGTGGTTATTTGTTGCGAGGGGACTTATCCAGCCATTTCTATTTTGTCATTGCCCTGGCTCAGTTTGTAGCTCTAGCCCCTCTGTTTCAGTGGCTATCCCGCCGTTGGGCGCCAGCAATCCTTCTCCCCTTTGCCTTGGGAATAACTTGGCTGAGCGCCCAGTATTTACCAGATCTGCTGCGGGTATTTTGGCCTAGTCTTAACTTCCGCTACGCTGACCGGGTATTTACTACCTACTTCTTCTATTATCTCGCCGGATGTTACATTGGTCGACATTATGAGGCCTTTCTTGCCGCTCTACGTACCAACGCATTGTTAATTTGGTCCCTTTTCATCCTATTTTCTGGTGGAAATCTGCTGCTATGTTGGCTCAACTACTCCGGGCGACGACCTGTCCCCTTTCTGGAACAAATACATATGCTCTACCTCCTCAGCGCAATTTTAGCTTGCTTCCTAGTTGCCACTTACCTTCCAAAAACCCTTCCTAAATGGCTGCAGCGGATTGACAAAGCCAGTTATCTAATTTATCTCTACCACTGTCTTGCCATCTCCTACTTTGACTACCACGCAGCCCTTAGCGGCGGCGGTCGTGTTAGCATTTTGTTTATTCTGCGCGTGCTGTTTGTCTATACAGCCACTCCGCTCATATCTGTGCTGTGGCAATCCCTATGGACCTGGACCAGAACACATTTTTCCCCTCACTCCCATCCGCAATAAGGAGGCTTTATGGCTGACAAAAAGAAAAGCAAATCTCCAGAAGACCAGGAACAAGGATACACCCCTGCTTCCCCAGTAAAACGCACTTTAGCTTGGATCGGTCTGGCTTATGCTCTCATTTTACTGGCATTAACCACTTATTTCTTTTACACCGGTACCACTCTTGGAAATTTGGGGCCGCTATTGGCATTCCCCGGGCTAGTTGGTCTTGGAATCTTGACCCTCGTCAGCTGGCGTACCACTGGCACGCCCCGCACTTCTGTGGCGATTGTGGTAGCACTTGCCTGCTTTGCTCTGGCCGCTTTTACCCTTCCTTTGGGGATTGTGGGACTGTTATCCAACTTTAGGAGGTGAGCAACCGTGCAGAGCGTCATCGAAGCTGGCTTAGAGACTCTAGGGCTTAACGGCCAGGTACCTGAAACAACAGGAGAACAGCTAGCAGAGTATGTTCGGTTGCTACTGGAAAAAAACCAGGTGATGAATCTTACTGCTATTCGAGATCCCCTCCAGGCAGCCAGACTGCACATGTTAGATTGTGCCGGACTTCTCTCCTGTCCCGGGTTAGGCATAGAAACCTTTACAGGGAAAACCCTTATCGATGTAGGCACGGGCGCAGGCTTTCCCGGACTTCCATTAAAGGTTATGGTTCCTTCCCTTCAGGTCACTTTGCTAGACAGCCTAAGCAAGCGTGTGGATTGGCTGGAAGAAGTTGCTCAAACTCTGAATCTCTCTGATGTAATTGCCATACACGCGAGAGCAGAAGAACAAGCTCATGTAAAAGGTTGGCGAGATCACTTTGACTTTGCCACGGCCCGTGCGGTAGCTGATCTTCGCATTTTGACTGAATTATGCTTGCCCTTTGTTCGGGTAGGCGGGCGATTCTTGGCCATGAAATCAATAGATTGTACCTCGGAAGTCGAAGGAGCAGCCCATGCCATCCAGCTGTTGGGTGGTCGGATCCGAAACTGTCTGGATTACACCATTCCAGACACCCAAGTGACTCATCGGGTAGTAATAATCGAGAAGGTAGCCCCCACCTTGAAAGGGTATCCTAGGCGCTGGGCTAAGATACAGAAGGAACCACTTTAACTCTGAAAATCCTGGGGGATTCGACAAAAAATAATGGCCTTTTTTTAACTTTTTTGGAATTTTTCTCTTCTGCCATTGACGCAGTTTAAATTTGTGGTACACTAAATTTGTAGATTGGGAGGAATGTTCATGGGAACGGTAATTGCCGTAACCTCCGGTAAGGGAGGCACCGGCAAAACCTCCATCACCGGTGGCGTCGCCAGCAGCCTGGCTGCCATGGGTGTATCCGTTTTATGCATTGACATGGACATAGGATTGCGTAACCTGGACATCTCCCTAGGACTTAACGACCGGGCACTGATGGATTTCTCTGATGTAGCTCTGGGCCGTTGTCCTTTGGCTCGGGCAGCTGTAACTCATCCGGAGTGGAAAAATCTTGCTTTGCTTACTGCACCCATGTCTCTTCCAGCAGGGTTGACTCCGGATCGGATTGAGGCCCTATTGGACACTGCACGTTCTCTTTACGATTACATCCTCATTGATTCCCCAGCCGGGTTGGGCCCGGGCTTCCACCTGGCCACCTGTGGAGCAGATCGTGGCCTGGTAGTAGCCACCAACGACGCTTCTTCCCTACGTGATGCTCAACGCACGGTTGCGGAACTGGCCCGCTTGCGCCAGATTCATCTGGTAATGAACCGCATCCAACCCAAACTCTTGCGCAAACTCCGCACCACCATTGATGATGCCATGAATGCCGCTGGCCTGCCCCTCATTGGTGTAGTGCCTGAAGATCCGCAAGTCATGCTATGTGCAAATCAGGGTCTGCCTCTGACGAGTCAGGGGCGACGGGGAGCGGCTTTAGCCTGTTGGAATATTGCCCAGCGGCTTCAGGGCCGCCAAGTACCCATCATGCACATCCGTTAACCGGCAACCGTCCACTATAACTATAAGGAGGTCACTGCCACCATGAATATTGCTATTATGAGCCATACAAAAAAGCAAGATCTAATGGTTCAGTTCTGCACCGCCTACTGCGGTGTTTTATCCAAACATTCCGTCTGCGCCACCAATGCCACCGGACGCATGGTGGCTGAAGCCACTGGCCTGCCTGTCAACCTCTTTCTTTCTCATGAGCACGGTGGTATTGAGCAGATTGGTCAGCGTATCATCTACAACGAAATCGATATGGTCCTATTCTTTAATTCTCCATTAGATAATGAGATGGATAAGGACGTAATGTATATCTGCCGCCTTTGCGACCAGCATTCCGTCCCCATTGCCACCAACGTAGCCACCGCTGAATTATTGATTCACGGTCTGGCCAGAGGTGATTTGGACTGGCGAGAAGTAGTCAATCCCAACCGAGTACCGTTCTCTTTGTAATCTCTTGACTTTTTTTCCACTTTGGTTTAGGATATCCCCCGTCCACCGCCATGACGGTGCAAGAGTATCTGGCCAGCCGCCCGACAGAGAGGGACCCCACGGTTGAGAGGGTCTTAGGGTTGCGCCCCGGAGAAGACAGCACTACCAGCGGGCCCGGAAACGGGCGCGGTCCCCTTCCCGCACCAGAAGGTTGAAAGGGACGCTAATGGCGTCTGAATTTGGGTGGCACCACGAAGTGTTTTAAAACGCTCTCGTCCCAAGCTATGGGATGAGAGCGTATTTTTTCTCTATCTTAGCTTACACCTTAAAAAGGACAACGAAAAATCCATCACTTACAGAAAGGGTTTTGATACTATGAGTAACGTGCAGCCCCGTACCCTGTCCGGTTTTTTAGAACTACTCCCCGCCCGACAAGTACAATTTGACCGTATGGTGGAAATTCTCCGCAATACCTATTCGCTCTATGGCTTCACTCCTCTGGACACCCCCCTCATTGAGGCCAGCGAAGTGCTGCTCGCCAAAGGTGGCGGAGAGACGGAAAAGCAGATTTACCGTTTCTTAAAAGGGGACACTGACTTGTCCTTACGCTTTGATCTCACAGTCCCTCTTGCCAAGTACGTCGCTCAATATTATAGCCACCTCACCTTCCCTTTCCGCCGCTTTCAGATTGGAAAAGTCTATCGAGGAGAACGAGCTCAGCGCGGCCGGTTTCGCGAATTTTATCAGGCAGATATCGATGTCATCGGTGACGGCAAACTCGATATTTCTAACGAGGCGGAAATTCCGTCTATCATTTACCGCGCCTTTACCGCACTTGGCCTGCGCCGCTTCCAGATACGAGTTAACAACCGAAAAATCCTGAATGGTTTTTATGATATGCTGGGTCTCACGGATAAGTCTGGCGCCATTATGCGCACGGTGGACAAGCTGGACAAAATTGGTGCTGAAAAAGTGAGAGCCCTGCTCACCGAGGAAATTGGGCTCTCTCCAGAGCAAGCCAATGAAATTCTTACGTTTATCTCCATCACTGGTTCCAATAAAACTGTGCTTACTGCTCTAGAGAACTACCGGGGACGTAATATGGTCTTTGACCAGGGACTGGATGAATTGAACACAGTGGTGAAATATCTCTCTGCTTTTGGTGTACCGGAAAGCCACTTTGCCGTGGATCTGACCATTGCCCGAGGTCTGGATTATTACACTGGTACCGTCTATGAGACCACTATGCTGGACCATCCGGAAATCGGCTCCATTTGCTCTGGCGGCCGGTATGATAACTTAGCGGAATATTACACGGATAAACAACTCCCTGGAGTTGGTATTTCCATTGGCCTGACTCGATTGTTCTTTGTTCTTGAGGACCAGGGCTATCTCAACAACAATCTGAACACCGCCCCAGCTGACGTTCTCATTCTACCAATGACCGACGACCTCTCCCCTGCCATTGCTCTGGCCACTCAGCTGCGTCAGGCAGGCATTCGCACACAAATCCACGCAGAGCAAAAGAAGTTCAAACAAAAAATCTCATACGCCGATAAACTGTCCATCCCCTATGCCATTTTCCTGGGAGAAGATGAGATTTCCTCCGGAGTCTGTGCAGTGAAGGATTTGTCTACTGGCGAGCAGGTGAAACTTTCTCCCACTGATGCCGTGACCCACATTCAGACGGGGCTGGAGCAGCGCAATCAGGGCAAGCCCATCCTGGATCAAGGAGAATAGTGTTATTTGCCAATCCCCCTTTCGGATGATATCCTCCTTTATCAATACAAATCATAATATTATTTTTAAAGAATACAAAATGGAGTGAATTAATATGGATAATTTGCAAAATTTCCACCGCACGAACTACTGCGGCGATCTGCGCCTAGCTGATGCGGGTAAGACGGTGTCCCTATGTGGTTGGGTCCAGCGGCAGCGAGACCTGGGCGGCTTGATTTTCGTAGACCTGCGCGACCGCACAGGGTTAATCCAACTCTCCTTTGATGATAGCACTGACAAGTCCATCTTTGAAAAGGCTGCCTCTCTACGCGCGGAGTATGTAGTAGCAGCTACCGGTCTGGTACGGGAACGGGAGTCCAAAACGGACAAGATTGCCACCGGTGATATTGAGGTTTACGTCACCGAGTTGCGTCTTCTCGCCAAGTCAGAGACCCCTCCTTTCGAAATTGTAGAGCACTCTAAAGCCAATGACATGCTTCGCCTGAAGTACCGCTACTTGGACTTGCGTCGCCCCGAAATGCAGAAGGCCATCGCTACCCGCCACAAGATTACCAAGATTGCCCGGGACTACTTCGACGAAAATGGGTTCTTAGAAATCGAGACTCCAATTCTTACCAAATCCACTCCTGAGGGCGCTCGGGACTATTTGGTGCCCTCCCGAGTCCATCCGGGCAAGTTCTATGCTCTGCCCCAGTCTCCCCAACAGTATAAGCAGCTGCTCATGCTGTCCGGCTTTGATCGCTATTTCCAAATCGCCCGTTGCTTCCGGGATGAGGATTTGCGGGCGGACCGCCAACCTGAGTTTACCCAAATTGACCTGGAAATGTCTTTCTTGAATGAGGATGAAATTATGACCATTCAGGAAGGTTTCTTAAAGCGAGTCTTTAAAGAAGTACTGGATGTAGATGTCCAGACTCCTTTTCTGCGCATGCCTTGGCAGGAAGCCATGGACCGCTTCGGATCCGACAAGCCCGATCTGCGCTTCGGTTTTGAACTCACGGATATTAGCGACATTGTGAAAGGTTGCGGCTTTGGTGTGTTTGCCAATCCCGTGGCAGCAGGAGGCTCCGTGCGCCTCATCAACGTCAGCGGTCATGCTGGCGACTTTCCCCGGAAAAAGATTGACAAATTGGTGGACTTCGTCAAGACTTACAAGGCCAAGGGCCTAGCCTGGGCACGCCTCCATGAGGGCCAGATGACCTCCTCCTTTGCCAAGTTCCTCACGGAAGAGGAGAACAAAGCTATTTTGGACCGAGCAGGCGCCAAAGATGGGGACCTCATTCTTATCGTAGGTGATGAGAAGAACGAGGTGGTTTGGGCCGCTCTGGGTGCTCTGCGCTGCGAGGTAGCCAAACAGCTTGGCATCCTAGACCCCATGGATTTCAAGTTCCTGTGGGTCACTCAATTCCCCATGTTCGAGTGGAGCGAGGAAGAGGGCCGTTATCAAGCCATGCACCACCCCTTTACTGCCCCCATGGTAGAGGACGAAGACAAGATCTTATCGGATAAGGCCCACTGCCGGGCCCGAGCCTATGACATCGTGTTAAATGGTACCGAGTTGGGCGGCGGCTCCATCCGTATTAATACTCCTGAAATGCAGGAAAAAGCATTCCAGGCTCTGGGTATTTCCGAAGAGGATATCCAAGAGCGATTTGGCCACCTAGTGGGTGCATTTAAGTTTGGTGCACCTCCTCACGGCGGCTTGGCCTATGGTTTGGACCGTCTGTGTATGCTTATGGCTGGCGCTCCCTCCATTCGTGACGTTATTGCTTTCCCCAAGGTACAAAATGCTTCCGATTTAATGATGGCTTGCCCAGATTTTGTGGATGATAAGCAACTAGATGATCTATCTATTGCCGTTACTCGGAAGGAACAGGAAGAAAACCAGGACTAACCTTTTTGCCCCCTGTATCCTGTGTTTTTCTATCCATTTAACAAAACACCATGGAAGGAGCGTCATCCCCTTGAAGCTAGTACAAGTTTGGCGGAATATGCATCCTGTGCTTGGTCTCCAAACCCCTCAGGGAATTGTAGACATTCCTGAAGAGGGAAAACGTCGAGGATTGAATGTCCCTGGCGACATGGCCCAAGCGATTACCTTAGGGCAGGCAGGGTTGACTACGTTAAAACAACTGGAAGCAGGATCCACCTGTTTTCTGAGTGGATCTCTGGCTCCGGTGGTAACCCAACCTGGACGTATTTTATGTATTGGACTAAATTATCGCCAACATGCCAAGGAATGCAACTTACCGCTACCGGAAAGGCCGGTGTTGTTTAATAAATTTTCCAACGCACTGGCTGCTCACGGCGATTGTGTGACTTTACCCACCACCTATAAGGAATACGACTATGAGGCAGAATTGGTCGCTGTTATTGGTCAGCCTGCTCGGAATGTAGCAGAGGCAGATGCTTTAAATTATGTCTTTGGATACACCTGCGGCAACGATTTGTCCACTCGAGATTTACAGTTTGCACGGGGCGGGCAGTGGGTTTTGTCCAAAACGTTTGATGGCTTCGCCCCTCTGGGCCCCTGCCTGATCCCTGCCACAGAACTGGATCCTCAGAAATTGGACATTTCCAGCACTGTCAACGGAGAATTGCGGCAAAATTCCAATACTGGAGATATGATCTTTACTGTAGCTCAGATTATCTCTGACCTGTCCCATCACTTCACCCTTCAGCCCGGCGACCTGATTTTTACTGGTACCCCTCAGGGAGTTATGCAGGGTTATCCTGCTCACCAGAAACGTTGGCTTAAACCAGGCGATCAAGTAGATGTCACCATTCAAGGAATCGGCACTCTTACCACTACCTTTTGCTAAAGGTAACAACTGCAAATCAGAAACTTTTCTCAACAAAGTTTCCAATAGCAATTAGCGCTCCTGCCTTATGGATTATTTTTTCCCTATAAATGATCTGACATTAAACTGAAGCTATTAAATAAAACAATTAAAATTGGCGGCTCCTCTTCATTTGGAGGAGCCGCCTTTTTTAAAAATAAATGACTTATAAAAATAGCATAAGTACTGGCATAGTGATAAAACAGGCCAAAGTGGATAAACAAGAACCAATGGCAGCGTAATGATCGTCAGCACCAAAGTTTCCTGCCAGTACCGGGGCCTGGCTAATCACTGGCAAGGCACTTTCCATGGCAAAGACATCCCGCGCTAGCCCTTCCACCCCCATAAGAGAACACAACAACAAACACATAGCCGGAGCAATTGCAAGACGGATAACCAGCATGGTGGATAATCCTCGTTCCAAGCGTAAATTCTTCAGTCCCAACTCATATACCACATATCCAATATAAATTAGGGCTAAAGGTGCCACTGAACTGCTAATGTATCCGGATACACTCATAATAACTTCTGGTGGACGAATTCCCGCCAACAGCATAGCAACACTGGCAAAAATAGTCAGCACCGGTGGTTTACTTAATAGCTGCTTAATAAAGGGCCATATCCCCCGCTTGGACGTCCCTATACCTGTTCCCGACCACTGGATTACAGAAATACCTATTGTCTGGATATACAGAGCATTCACCAGATAATAGACCATAATGTATGGGATACAGATGTCTCCGAAAATTTCCCGACCCATAGGCAATCCTACAAACAGGCAATTGGACATTCCACCCATGGCTACAAAAACTCCCCACCGGTTCCGAGGCAAATGGAGAGCAGTAGCCGCCGCCATAGATAATAGCACAGTCCCTGCCATCAAAACAGCAGCCAAAGCCAACAGACCCACTGCCTCTTCCAACATCTCTCGCTCAAGCCGATCCAGCACACCAGAAAGACAATTGCAGGGAATGGCAATGTTGAAGATAAACTTTCCCAAAAACCGCTTCTCATCCGGTCCCATCCAACCCCGCCAACTCATGAAGTAGCCCACAAGCATTAGAATAATTAACACTAGCACTGCAGATACCGAGTGATAAAATCCTTCCAAAGCCCAATCCCCCTTCTTTTAAAAAACCGGGACTCAGAGCAGCGGTGTGCCCGAGTCCCGGATTTTTTTGGGTTGGTTTCGTACCCTTTTGTCCAGTAGCCTATCTTATTCCTGGGGCGGTGCAGATTTTTGCCCGCCTCCTCTGGAACGACGGCGGCGACGGCGGGGGGCTTTCTTTTCCCCTACTTCTCCATCTTGAACAGAACTAGCCCCTTGTTCTTCTCCCTCTGGTCGAGGGAAAAGATTCTTTTCGTTCCGGGAAGAGTGATTTTGTACTTCTCCTCGTTCATTTCGAGTTGGACGAGAATTCTTCCCTGCAGGGCGTTCGGCCAATTCTGCTTGGTTAGTAGCCCCTTCTTCTTTGGGTCGACGATTACGATTGCGGTTTCTTCGGTTACGGGATGGCTTGCGCTCTTCTTCCCCCTCGAACTGTGCCACACTCTCTGTCTTTTCCCCTTCATTGCGCAGTAAAACCGCTTTTAGTGCTGCAGCCAATGCATCTTCCTGTGCAGGTTGGGCTATTGTCTCCTCCTCCTGGGCTCGACGTAAGCGGGCCAATTCTTCCAATGGCGGCTCCACATAACCCTCTGGCCGTTTTCCTTTCCCATTTCGAATTACACACAATTCACAGTTGTGATAGGTCTTGGGCGTTTCTGGCGCTGATTCCAGCCGCACTTGCACAGTCTGTCGAAGCAGATTCACACTGGAAACCGTTCCTGCTCCATCCGGCGTTTCCACAAAGGACTCCTGCTTGGGCGCTCGTTTTACAAGATCCTCATAAGCATCTTGCTCATACTTTAAACAGCACATCAACCTCCCACAGGTCCCGGAAATTTTTGTGGGGTTCAATGATAAATTCTGAGTTTTTGCCATCTTAATAGATACCGGTTGAAACTCATCTAAAAACTGAGAACAGCAGAAGGGACGTCCGCAGATACCAAGACCTCCTAACATCTTAGCCTCATCGCGTACGCCAATTTGTCGCAACTCAATACGGGCATGGATGGCACTGGCCAAATCTTTTACCAGAGCACGAAAATCTACCCGCCCATCGGAAGTAAAGAAAAACAATACCTTATTTCCTTCAAAGCTGTACTCTGCACTGACCAACTTCATATCTAATCCGTGTTGGACAATCTTCTCCTGGCAAATTTGGAAGGCCCGCGCTTCCTTTTCCTTGTTTTTTTCCAGTGTCACGATGTCCTCTTCCGTAGCCTTGCGCACAACAGGGCGCAGTGGAGCAATGAGTTCCATCTCATCTACCATTGTATTACCCTGGACGCACAACCCATATTCAGTACCTCGGGAGGTTTCTACAATGACCCCGTCCCCCTCCTGGAAAGACTGACCTTCTGGGTTAAAATAATAATATTTGCCACCGCTTTGAAAGCGGACGCTAATGATCTCTACCATAATATGCGGTTCTCCTTTTTTAAAAAAGGCGGGGAAAGAGGCCTCCCCAACTTAAGTTTCTTGAACAAATAATCCGGCGCATAGCCAGCCCGCCAGCGGCCCAGCGCCTACATTAAGTCGGGCCGCTGCCCGCAGTTGGCGTATTAAGTCAATTGCCCGGTTTAGTCGCTTCTGTGCTTTACTTTGTGCCATGCGCTCAACCAGCGCCTCTTCCAAGGCATCCAATAATTGGGGTATCTGCTCTTTTTCTTGCTTCTCTAGTACCAGTGCTTCCTCAAATACATCTAATTCAGATCCCGTTTCTAACGCAAGGCAGAGTTTTTCTACCCGTTGCTTCTGCGTAGCCGGATTACCTGCTAGTTGCTCCACTGCCCGACCAAGAATTCCCTGACAATTTTGCGCCGCCTGGCGGATTCCATCCTCACTACAATCTGGAAAGCGACTTTGCAAATACCGGTGGCAAGTTTCCAGTGGTACAGGAGCAAGAATCAGAGTCTCGCAACGGGAACGTACCGTTTGCAGCACCGCCTCCTCGTTTTCCGCTAAGAGCAAAAAAGCGGCATAAGAGGGTCCTTCCTCAAGCAGTTTCAACATGGCATTCTGGGATGACGGATTCATCTCATCCGCCCCTTCCAGCACATACACTTTTCGTTCTCCCTCATTGGGTCGAATAAAGGCATCGGTTCGCAGCTGTCGAATTTGGTCCACTCCCAAAGCTTTTCCCGGTCGCTCCCCTGCAAACACCTGCACATCAGGATGAATTCCCGCCCGAACTTTCTTACAAGCAGAGCATTGGCCGCAGGGATGGGACAGATCGACACTTGTACACAACATAGCTGCACACAGCCACCGGGCCAGAGTATGACGACCTGATCCTTTTGGACCAGAAATCAAATAGGCATGTGCTAATCCTCTAAAATGTTGGCGTTGTACCAGTTGTTCCTTAAGTCGCTCGTTGCCTGCAAGGGACGTTAAATCCATCTTTCTCCCTCTCCCGAGGCAGTAAAAGGCCCCGTTGTGTCTACAATTTGCACGTTTGTATTATTATATCCTATTTTTTTAAAATAGGAAAGTTCTTTTTTCGTCACTACTTCTCCCGGCGCCACTACTGGTACACCAGGAGGATAAGGAGCTAGGGTTTGAGCCACTATCTTTCCTTCACATTGTGTGAGTGGCAATTGTCGCGTTGGAGCAAAGAGAGCCTGCCGCAGAGAAATTACCTTAGAAGGTAGCGGAGGAGCCGGTAGAATTTGTCCAGACGGGCCTAACAGTTCCTCCAATTCCGTCAGGACTTTCTCTAATTGATTTAAATCCGCATCGCTGTCGCAACCAGTGCAGATAAATACGACATGATCTTGATCAGCCATCTCCGGGTAAATTCCCCTTTTTTCCAACTCCCGTGCCAAGGTAAAGCCATTTTTGGCCCGGATCGTAAAACGACCTGGGTCCAATTTCCATTGATTCCCTACACCTGGGAAACGGCGACGCAAGGCCGTCACCCGTTGAATAACCCGCTCATATTCTAATTTTCCATCGCCCTCCATCCAATCCCGTGCCAGATCTAGAGAAGCCAAAATAGGATAGGATGGGCTTGAAGTCCCAAACAGTGCTGCCATTTGCCGCCCTCGGTCCACTTCAACTTTGTTAAAACACAGTACTGCTCCTTGCCCCAATGCAGGTAATGTTTTGTGTGCAGACACCACCACTGCGTCTGCTCCAGCAAAAACTGTTTTTTCCAAAAAAGGTAAGTGTGCACCGTGAGCCCCATCTACGACTAATTTTCCACCTCTTTGGTGTACCACTTGAGCAATAGCCGAAATATTTGATAACAAACCAAAATAAGTTGGTGATGTAATACAAATAGTTTTAACTTTCGGGTGGATATCCAGGATTCGCTCTATCTCTTCACAGGAAAATGGACCAGTGAGAGCCTCCTCCTTTAACCAAGGCCGAGGTAGATATACTGGCTCCAATCCCAAAAGAGCTAAGGCATGATAGGCTGAGCGATGACAGCCCCGATCCAGTAGAACTTGATCCCCCGGAGCACAGAAAAGGGACAAGGCAGTATACATTCCCTGTGTCGAACCTCCAGTAAGAAACTGTGCATGTTCAAAACCAAAAGCTTTCGCCCACAGTTGTTGCGCTTGGTCAAAAGGAGGGCCAGAAAGATAGAGGTTTCCGGTGGGTTCCAATTCTGTCACATCCAACTTGGCCATACTCACAAATTCCGGCACAAATTGTAGTTTCCCTTTGTGCCCTGGCATATGAAAACGTAATGGGATTTGATCCGCATAGGCCTGCAGCGCATTGTAGAGAGGGGTAGGCATAGTGGACACCTTTCTTTAAAAAAATTAGGCGGGAGGCCTGCGCGCTCCCGCCCGTTTTTCTTTTCTTGCTTACTTCTGCCCAGGGGCATAAGCCACCACAGTACGGCGATTGGGCTCTACACCGGTTGAATAAGTGGTGACGTTGGGGTAGTCCTGCAGAGTGGTATGAATTACATGGCGTTCGTAGGCATTCATAGCTTCCAGCGTCATGTTCTTGTGATATTTAACCACTTTTCCCGCCATCTTTAGTGCCAGACGCTGTAAAGACTCTTCCCTCTTGGCTCGGTAGCCTTCGGCATCAATGTGCACTCGTACTCGCTTTGATTGGCCATGATTCACGGAATAGTTGGTAAGCTGCTGGATCGCATCCAACGTCTCTCCTCGACGTCCAATAATAGCTCCTAATCCTTTTCCTTGGAGAACAACCTTGTAGTTCCCCTCAGCGTTCATATAGAGTTCCGGCTCTGCTTGAACATCTAACCGTTCCAATAAACCAGTTAAGAAGGTTCGAATTTTAACTCCCTTTTCGTCTTCCGGTGACACTGGGGACAGCGTATTATCCACAGATCCGGGTGTTGAATGGGCTCCTATGAGTACTTCGTCCCCTTCTTGCAGCTGTTGTGTCGCTTTCTGAAAGGTTGCTTCCCGGCGTTCTCCACGAACTGGTTGTTGGGGACGAGCGGCTTGCCAACCTGGTTTAGCCGACAAGATCGTTTCTTCTTCTACAAAAGTTGGTACCTGTTCCGGCTCAGAACTTGTCTCTTCCATTTCTGTTTCTAGCTTCAATGAAGCGGTTGCTACAGAAGAATCGGTGTGTAACTCCTCCTCCATCAAATCTTTTCGGGGTTGGGGCACACCATCCTCCTCATTTACCTCATAGCTTACTCGCACCTTGGCCGGGTTTCCACCGAAGCCCAAAAAGCCAGACTTTGCGCGCTCTAATACTTCAATGGAAACGTCGTCCCGTTCTAGACCAAGCTGGATCAGGGCGGCAGCAATGGCGTCCTCCTCTGAACGACCGGTGGTTTCAATCCACTTTGTCATGACTCATTAGACCTCCTTTTCCTCTTCATTCTGCTCTGTATCCTGATCATTTTGTACAGAGGTTTCCTCTTCTGAAATCGATTCCTCTGATACTTGTTTTTTTGTTGTTTCTAAATCAGGAGTTTCTGGTAACTCCATAGTTTGTTCTACCTCTTGGGGCAAAGCATTCGTTTCTACTTCTGTTTCCGGCTTCTCTTCCACCGGTTTTTCCGATTCCGGTACAGATTTTGTCTTTCCTTTTCCCTTTTTGGCTGCCTGTTCTCTCGCTTGCGCCAAGAAAAGCTCATTGGGATCCGTATAAGGAGTTACTTCTCCAAAGCGGTTTGGAATGTAGGCTCGCCCTCTGGCATAAGCCCGAATTCCCTCTCGGCTGTCATCTTTATTGACACCCATTTGCTGAGAATCCTCGTCCTTCTTTTGTCCGAGTTTCTTTTTGCCTCGGTTCTTTTTCTCTTCTTCCAGACGACGCTGACGCTCCAAGCGGGCCTCTTCCTTGCGTTTTTTCTCTTCCTCTTTCTCTTGACGTTCCCGTTCCTCCGCGGCAGCGCGGGCAGCCTCATAATCTTTTTTCAGTAGTCGAGAACAGATCACTTCTTGAGCCATAGTGACAAAATACTGAGCAATCCAGTAGATAGACAAGCCTGCAGGAACCGTAAAGCCAATCCACAAAGACATCAATGGCATGGTAAACATCATTACCCGGTTGGTTCGATCCATCTGTTCGCTCTGAGTTTGATTATTAATTTTATTGGTGGCAAAAGATACCTTCATGGACAGGAAAGACACTGCTGTGGACACCAAGGGAAGGAGAAACAGTCCAATTCCTTCCCACTTCAGACCGCCTTCCCAAAATTTCCAGGTGGGGATATCAGCTAAGTTAATGCCCAAGAAAGTAAAATCCATGGCAAATACCTTGGATCCAGCATCTCCAAG
The DNA here is from genome assembly GCA_050943895.1 of Lawsonibacter sp. Lineage (GTDB taxonomy): Bacteria > Bacillota > Clostridia > Oscillospirales > Oscillospiraceae > Lawsonibacter. The sequence continues at coordinate 266,836 of JBMNQA010000001.1, read as the reverse complement.
GGCAGTTTTGACTGCTTCCAGTGTAGCTGGATTGTTTAATGCCTCAGCCATGGCAATTTGCGGGTACGCGCCTGTATTGGCAATGCCAGTAATATTTGCTACCTGATCAACCATCTCTTTGGAAAGATCCATTAAGTTGGTCAGTGGTTCCCGAATAATGGCATATAGGGCAATGAGTAACACCAAGGGGATCATAGACCACAGGCAGCCACCCATAGGATTGACATGTTCCCGGGCATACAACTTCTGTACTTCCAAGTTGTAACGCTCACGATCTTTGCCATACTGCTTTTGTAACTGCTGCATTTTTCCAGAGAGCATGGTGGTTTGAATCATGCTCTTTTTTCCCTTTAAAGTAACGGGGAATAAAATTAATTTAATAACAATAGCAAATAAAATCAGCGCCAGGCCATAGCTATGAAAAACATCATAAAAAAACAGCAACAGCCAAGCAAATGGTTTTAGCAAAATTTCCACAATGGTACCTCCGCAAACTCAAATTTAGGCGCAGGCCCGTCCACCTTCAAGGCACGGGATCATATTCGATGGACTCCTGCCGATGAAACGGATGGCAACGCAGCACACGCCGCAGAGCCAACCAGCCTCCTCTCATTGCACCGTATTTCTCTACCGCCTCCAGCGCATACTGGGAGCAGGTTGGAATAAAGCGGCAACACGGAGGGCGCAGGGGTGAGATGTTGCGACGGTAAAACCGGATCATTGCTAACAAGAGGGCTCTCATACATTTTCCTCCTTAGGAACAAATAAGCCCAATTTTCTCATTAACTGCAAGAAACTGTGTTCCAACTCTCCATAGGGAGCAAAGATTGCCCTAGTTCGAGCTACCACTACAAGATCATATCCTGATTGAAACTTCCATTCATTTGTGCGGTACAGTTCCCGGATACGGCGACGTACAAAGTTGCGTTTTACAGCTTTTCCTAATTTCACCCCAGTCGTAATTCCTAAACGACTATATGGTCGGCCAGTCTTTCTACAATAGATGGCAAAATAGGGCGAAACTGCACTTCTTCCTTTATTGTACAGCCGGCGAAACTCGTGATTTTGTTTCAAAGAAACCGTATGTTTCATGATAAGCCTCCCAGCTGCACAGGATAAAAGTTCCATATGCACACATAGGGCGGGGGAAAAGTTCCCACGCCCCTGGCTGTGTACCTTATACCAACTGTGTCCTCTCGTCGTATCGCAAAAAAATCCGGTTTTGTCCGGCACACGGACGGGCAGAGGGCTTGGCCCTCCCAACCATCAGTGGGTCAGACGGGCGCGGCCCTTCGCACGGCGGCGGGCCAAAACCTTGCGACCATTGCGGGTGGCCATACGCTTGCGGAAACCATGTTCCTTGGAACGCTGGCGCTTCTTGGGCTGATAGGTACGAAGCATGGGGGACACCTCCTAATCCAATTTAAAGCCGGCTTGCCCGGCTCAACAACAGCTTGTTTCAGCTGCGGTCTCCACTTTTATAATCATTTGCCGATGTGTTTTCCAAAAAATGGGCACAAAAATCCCTTTTTCAAGAAAGCGTTATCCATTATAGACGATTTTTACGGCCCCTGTCAACTATATTTTTTTGTCTTTGATTGCTCTTTTTTTCTTTTTTCTGAACAAACTCAATATCTTGTGCCCCTAGAATTATTTGCCTACCATTTATACTATACATTTAAATAAAAAAATGTGGGATTTTCTTGCTCCAACCCTGCTTTTTTGGTATAATGAAGGAAATAAGTTTTATTTCTTTTGCTTCCCTTTCTCCGCCTTCCCTGCCCTAGGCAGGAGAAGGCGATTTCCTAGTTATAAAACCTTTTTAAGGAGGAACACCATGAATCCTGCCGCCGACATATGGGACAAAGTGGTTCAGTTGATGCAACCGGACATGACTTCCACTACCATTCATACTTGGTTTGACGATGCCTCCGCTGTTGCATTGGAGGAAGATCGTTTTATTCTCTATTCTCCCACTCGTTTTAAACGGGATATTATTGCCTCTCGTTATGTCCCCTTTATTCAAAAGGCCCTCTATGAACTATTTTCTGCCGATTTGGAGGTAGTGGTTCTCACGGAGGATGAATTAAGCAGTTATCAAAAACCTACAAAAGGAAATTTTCTACCTGGTACAGAGGAATATACGTTTGAACGCTTTGTAGTAGGTTCCTCTAACAAATTTGCTCACGCTGCTGCTCGCGCAGTAGCAGATAATCCGGGTCAAAGTTATAATCCTTTATTTATTTATGGGGAATCCGGCTTGGGAAAAACGCATTTACTTTATGCTATTGCCCACACCATTCATGCCAACCACCCCGATTATAAAGTGGTCTACATTAAGGGTGATACATTTACCAACGAACTCATTCAAGCCATTCGAGAGGGACGTAACGCAGAATTTCGAGAAAAGTATCGAGGCGCTGACGTATTTTTAATGGACGACATTCAGTTTATTGCTGGTCGAGATTCTACTCAGGAAGAGATGTTTCATACGTTCAACACACTGTATGAACTAAAAAAGCAAATTGTTTTCACTTCTGACCGACCTCCTAAAGAAATGCTTCGACTAGAAGACCGATTAAAAACGCGATTTGAATGGGGCCTACTGGCAGATATTCAACCTCCAGACTATGAAACACGCATTGCTATTATTAAAAACAAGGCGATCCGTACAGGGGTGGAATTGCCTGAATTTCTTTTACAACTCATTGCTGAAAATATTACTGCGAATGTCCGGCAGATTGAGGGAACGATCAACAAAATTATGGCCTATCAGGATCTGATAGGAGACGCGGTAGACAAAGATACCGTAATTCGCGCCGTAAAGGATATGTTCAAAGATAAGTCTGATATTGTGCCAACCGCTGATGTCATTATTGATGAAGTATGTAAATTCTATAACATCGAACCCTCCGTTCTCCGAGGTCAGAGCCGATCCAAAGATATCTCTATGGCCCGCCAAATCGCCATGTTCCTCATTCGACGTATGACAAATCTTTCGCTAAAAAAAATTGGCAAGGAGTTTGGTCGAGACCACACCACTGTACTGCATTCCTTGGAACGCATTGATGATCTCACAAAAAATAACCCCGAAAAGTCAGAGATTATTAAAGATATTACTGCCAACATCAATATCCGATATGAATAGCATTTTCCACACTTTCCTGTGCAATGTGAGTGGATAGCTGTGGAAAACAAAAGACTCATTTTCCATGTGGAAACTTCAGCCCCATTTTTCCACACTCTACGTGAAAAAGGAATCGACTCTCTCCCTAAGCTTTTCCGCGGTTTTCCACATTTTTTTTGCCTACGGCTGTTATTACTAAAATAAACCAAACCTCTCCTTAACAAAGAGAGAGACTGGAGGAACTCCTATGAAATTTTCTTGTGAAAAGGCCCTTCTTTCTGCAGCGGTCTCTGTCACGTCTCGAGCAGTTGCAGCAAAAAGTTCCATTCCCGCCATGGAAGGCATCCTAGTAGAAGCGGGGAATCAGTTACGCCTGACGGGTTATAATTTGGAAACCGGAATTCAAGCTACTGTTCCAGCTGAAATTAGGGAACAAGGTTCCCTAGTCTTATCCGCACGATTATTTGGGGAAATTGTTCGCAAAATGCCGGACGATGTAGTAACCTTTTCTTCCAACGGATATATGGTTAACATTCAGTGTGGTTTATCTCAGTTTAACATCCTAGGAACGGATCCAGAGGAATTCCCAGAATTACCTACTGTTGACCAGCAGAATTCTCTCGCATTACCACAATCAACTTTGCGATCCATGATTTCCCAGACCCTTTTTGCTGTTAGTGATAACGAAAGTCGTCCTGTCCATACAGGATCTCTCTTTGATGTAGAAGAAGAAAATTTGACCGTTGTATCGGTAGATGGATATCGCCTTGCCCTACGTCGAGAAGCCGTATCGGATAAGAAAGGTGCCTCATCATTTTCTTTCGTTGTGCCTGGCTCAGCACTGAGTGAAGTAGAAAAAATATGTACGGATGAGGAAAAAATTACCATTACTCAGGGGGCACGCCATATTTTGTTTCAAACTGGAGACATTGTGTTGGTATGTCGTCGGCTGGAGGGAGAATTTCTTCCTTATCGAAATGCCATTCCTCGAAACAATACCATTGCGGTAGAATGCGATACCCGTGCGCTTTTATCTTCCATTGAACGGGTCTCTCTCATTATTAGTGAGAAATTGAAATCTCCCCTGCGCTGTGTATTTGGTGATGGAATGGTGTCTATTACTACGAAAACTGCTATTGGAGATGCTGCTGATCAGTGCCCTATCACAGGAGATGGTCAGGGGTTGGAAATCGGTTTTAATAATAAATATCTGATGGATGCGTTAAAAAATGCTCCATCAGACAAACTGCGACTTGAGTTTACATCGGGGGTGGCTCCTTGTGTAATTTTGCCTGCCGAAGGAGAAGAAACATTTGTCTATATGGTACTTCCTGTGCGGTTAAAGGCGAATTAAGTAATTGCGATGAATAAGTTCTGTTGTAGAACATTTTGCTTTGTCTTTCTGATTTTTGTCTTTTTTCTCTCCGGGTGTGAATCCAGAGAAGAAGCAGCCCAGACAAATTTTTCTATTCAAGAAATTGTAGAGCAAATTCTTTACACTCAACCCGACCGGCCAGCGGATCAGGAAATTTTATGGCTTGGTCTGGAGAAAGATGATGGCCTAGTAGAAGAATTAGAAATCTACGGGTTGAAAGAGGAAGAGTGGACCCAGGGGGTTTGGGCCAATCGGACCATGGGATGGAAGTATCCTTTTTCTATCTTGGTTCTTCGCTTTCAAGACAATATTACCAGAAAAGAAATGGAACAAAGTCTCCTAGATATGATCCAATTTGATGTAGATCGGATGAACTCCCTTCTTCCAGAATTTTCTTTATATATCCGAGATTATAATTATGTCTTGTTCCAACCACCTTATGCCGCAATGGTAGTTTGTCCTGATAAAGAAAAGGCGGCAGAGGTATTCTTTTCCTGCTTTACTTCTGGTGATGGTTTTCATACAGTGTGGCAAGATGAGAAAAAGATACTAGGTACAGTATATCCTTATCTTCCACCACAAGAAAAACCAGATCATATCTATGACTGTGAACCTATTTTGGATGCATGGAAAGAAGGAAACCCCGAACGTTTAAATCTTCGGGACCAAGAGATTTATCAGGTTTGCTTATCTTTGAAAGAGAAACTATTCTCTTCTGATCTCAGTAGCTACGAAACAGAACTGTCCGTTCACGATTGGATGTTAGAACACGTTGGAGTGTCCTCTGGAGGAAGTTTATTGGAAGACGAGGCGGTAAATACCCCTTATGGGGCTCTGGTCCAAGGAAAAGCTAGTTGCTTGGGATTTGCCACTACGTTTCAACTTCTGATGAAATTGGCGGGAGAAGAATGTATTCTGGTAGCCGGAGCTAGCAGTCAGTCGGAAGACTTTCATGCTTGGAATATGATTCATCTGGACGGAAAATGGCACCATGTAGATGTCTCATGGGAAAAAGGGCGGTTTTGGCCCTACACTTTCTTAAATGTGACCGATGAATTTATGGCGATTACAAATCATCAATGGGAAAAAGGTGTCTACCCTACTGCAGAGGAGACTGGTCCTCAGCCTACCTAAGAAGTGAATGACGAAATCCGCTATTCACCAATTGGGAAGGATCAATCAAGGGAAAAATATAAGAAATAGATTAAATTCCGAAAGCGAGGTTTTCTTGATGCAGACGGAAGTGGTGACAATTCATACAGAGTTTATTAAACTTCAAGATCTACTGAAATTTGCTGGGGCTGTAGAAACCGGCGGCGATGCAAAACTGATTATTCAAGAGGGACGAGTCACAGTAAATGGAGTAGTGTGTACACAAAGAGGGAAAAAATTGCGGTCTGGAGACCGTGCGGCCATTGATCAGGAGACGGAGTTGGTAGTCCAATGATGGTCCGTGGGCTGGAATTAGACTTTTTCCGCAACTATGTTCATGCACAAATTACTTTTGACCCAAGAGTAAATCTGATCTATGGGGACAACGCCCAAGGAAAGACAAACTTATTGGAAGCCATTGCCTATTTATCTACAACTCGTTCTCATCGATGTCGTTATGATCGAGAGATGATCTTTCGGGGAGTGGACAGTGCTTTTCTTAAGGGGGAAGTGGATAGCAGAGATCGTATCTTTACCCTAGAAGCGAAGCTCTTTCGTGGAAAAGGAAGGCAGTTGTATTCCAATGGAGTACGACTTAAGGGAGCAGCGGAGTTATCTGGTATTTTAACTACAGTGCTGTTTTGCCCGGAGGATCTCTACCTAATTCGGGAGGGAGGGGCTGCACGACGGAAGTTTTTGGACCTTGCGATCAGTCAACTGCGACCTCGATATGTCGCTGCATTGGGGGAGTACAATCGCCTTTATGAACATAAGACGCGAATTTTACGCGACTGGCCAGAACACCCCTCTCTTCTTCAAACATTGGATGATTTTAGTTTGCGTTTAGCGCAGATAGGGGCAATTATTATTCATTACCGCGCTCATTTTATTAAGCGGTTACAAGAACATGCTCCAACAATCCACAGTGATTTCTCGGGAGGACAGGAGAAATTAGGGTTAAGTTATGAGACGGTGTCCACAGTGCAGGATCCCTTGGCAAGTCCTCGTGAGATTTTTCCTCAACTTTTGGATCATCAACAGGCCCACCGACAAGCGGAACTGGACAGCCGCCAGTGCTTATCTGGGCCTCACAAAGATGATTTAGTGGTAGATATTGATGGAGCTTCTGCAAAATTGTATGGTTCTCAAGGTCAGACCCGTACTGCAGCATTATCTTTGAAATTAGCGCAACGGGAGATTTTTCAAGCTGAAACGGGAGAATGGCCGGTGCTGCTATTGGACGACGTATTGTCTGAATTGGATGGAAAACGGCAATCCTTTGTATTGAACCGTATTCAAGGAGGACAAGTATTTATTACCTGCTGCGAAGAAGAGAAACTTCATGGCCTGGAAGGAGGAAAGGCCTTTCATATTCAAAACGGGAAATTGATATAAGGGGGAAAAACATGTATCTCCATTTAGGTCAATCAGTAGTAGTACCCCACAGAGAAATCATAGGTATTTTTGATTTGGATAACGCAAGTTGGGCCTATAAAACACGGGAATTTTTAGAAAAGGCGGAAGCCGATGGACGAGCCATCTGGCTTGGAGACGATTTACCCCGTTCGTTTGTCGTAGTGGGACGACAGTCTGAAGCTCCCTTAGTCTATATTTCTCAACTCTCCTCCGCCACGCTGGTGCGACGGCTGGAGCAGAATGTCCTGGCATAACAGTTATAAGTCAACTAGTGGAGGGTGGAGAGAAAGCACCTCAGAGTGGTGAAATACAAAGTATTTCAATTGAAAACTGAGGTTTTTCCTCTCCAAACTCCACCGCGAGAAAACCGGAGGTAAGCTATGTCTGAAGAACGCAATCAACTCAGTTCCACGCAGGTGGAGCACGAATACGGCGGATCAGAAATCCAGGTGTTGGAAGGTCTGGAAGCGGTACGCAAACGACCCGGAATGTACATTGGCTCTACCTCAGAGTCAGGTCTGCATCACTTGGTATATGAAATTGTAGATAACTCCATTGACGAGGCATTAGCCGGCTATTGTACGGATATTACGGTGACAATTAATCCTGGAAATACAATAACGGTCACGGATAATGGACGTGGTATTCCTGTGGATATTCAGCCGCAGACCGGTCGACCTGCCTTAGAGGTAGTCTTTACTGTCTTGCATGCCGGAGGAAAATTTGGCGGCGGCGGCTATAAAGTGTCCGGCGGCCTCCACGGTGTGGGTGCCAGTGTAGTCAATGCCCTGAGTGAGTGGCTCGAGGTACAGGTCCATAAGAACGGCGAAATTTATGAAATGAAATTTGCCCGTGGCAAAATTACCCAGGAAATGAAAGTAGTAGGCCGTACCGATCACACGGGGACCACAGTTACATTTAAACCTGATCCAGAAATGTTTGATACTTTGGAGTATAACTATGAGACACTGCATACCCGGATGCGGGAGGAAGCTTTCCTCAATGCCGGATTGCGGATTCAGACCGTAGATTTACGTCCAGGCCAAGAACAGGAAGACGACATGTGTTACGAAGGAGGTATTCGAGAGTTCGTCTCTTTTATTAATCGTAATAAAGATCCCCTTCATAACCAAGTAATTTACATGTCTGGAGCCAAAGAAGACTCTATGGCAGAAGTGGCCATGCAGTACAATGACGGCTATAATGAGATTATGGTTTCCTTTGCCAACAACGTCCATACTCCAGAGGGTGGTATGCATGAAGAGGGATTTAAACGGGCGTTGACCAACGTATTAAATGCATATGGTCGAAAAATTAAATTGCTTAAGGACGATGAAAAAGTCTCCGGAGAGGATTGCCGAGAGGGACTTACAGTAGTAATTTCTGTGAAACTTACAGAAGCACAGTTTGAAGGCCAGACGAAGGCAAAATTGGGAAATAGTGAGATGCGTACTCTGGTCAACTCCATTGTCTCCGAAAAGTTAGAAATTTATTTGGAGGAAAATCCTGCTGTAGGACGGGCTATTCTGGATAAGGCACTTACTGCCAATCGTGCTCGGGAAGCGGCACGTAAGGCACGGGAATCTATTCGGCGGAAAACGGCTCTTGGCGGAGCAGCTATGCCAGATAAATTACGAGACTGCAATGAGAACAATCCTGAACTTACCGAACTTTATATCGTAGAGGGAGACTCCGCTGGTGGTTCGGCTACTCAGGGCCGAGACTCTCGCTTTCAAGCGATTTTACCTCTGTGGGGTAAGATGCTGAATGTAGAAAAAGCCAGAGCAGACAAGGTGTATGGAAACGATAAACTCCAGCCCGTTATTACTGCTTTAGGTGCCGGTATTGGGGAAGAATTTGATCCGGCTAAATTACGCTATCATAAAGTTATTATTATGGCTGATGCCGATGTAGACGGTGCTCATATTCGAACACTGCTGTTAACTTTCTTTTTCCGTTTTATGCGGCCTCTGATTGAGGGGGGGTACGTCTACTCCGCAGTTCCTCCTTTGTATAAACTTACCAGAGGGAAAACCGTTCGGGTGGCATTTTCCGATGAGGAACGAGATAAGGTTTCTGCTGAACTACGGGGAGACAATCCAAACGCCAAGGTGGAAATCAGTCGCTTTAAAGGTTTGGGTGAAATGGACTATCATGAGTTGTGGGAAACTACCATGGATCCAGAAAAGCGCACCTTGCGCCGCATTGAGTTGGACGATGCAGTGGCAGCGGATGCTACCTTTAATGTCCTTATGGGGGAAAAAGTAGAACCGCGAAAAGAATTTATTGAAAAAAATGCTAAGTATGCAGTGAATTTAGATTACTAAGAAGCGGATAAAAAAGAAAACGGAATAAAAAGGAAGAGAGATTATGAAATCATGAGGTTTCTTTCTGCCCCTTTTCTAGAGAACACGAACCTGATATTTCTCTATCCGTTCTCTTTAGCCATAGCTGCCGGAGTCGCTGTATTTTTTACCGCTGTCCAATTTTTATATTGCCGCAATATCAGGTCTATATGGCTGCGATTGGTTCCTTTATGGCTTGCCCTTTGCATAGCCGGGGTAAGTCTGATGTGTATTATGAGAGGATTTCACCCCCACGAGATGGGATTTATCCTGTTTTGCTCCATTCCCTGTCTGCTGGGTTCTCTGGCAGGGCTGGTACTGGGTGATAAGTGGAAGAAAAAATGAGCCTCTAACAAGGAGGAAATAATTCAATGAGCAAAAAACCTCAATATGATCCTGAGGAAATTCGGTACCCTGATCAAACGATTGTCTCGTCCCCTCTGGTACCGGAGATGGAGAAATCTTACATCGAATATGCCATGTCCGTCATTGTGGGCCGTGCCTTACCAGATGTACGAGATGGTCTTAAGCCGGTACATCGGCGTATTCTCTATGCCATGTATGAAGACAACTTGACTTCTGACCGACCCTTTAAAAAGTCGGCTACCTGCGTGGGCGACGTGTTGGGTCGCTATCACCCCCACGGCGATGGTTCCGTCTATGACGCTCTGGTTCGATTGGCCCAGGATTTCTCCATGCGTTACATGTTGGTAGAAGGCCACGGTAACTTTGGTTCTGTGGATGGTGATCCCCCGGCCGCTTACCGATATACCGAAGCTCGTCTAAGTAAAATTTCCAATGAAATGCTTCGGGATATTGAAAAAGACACGGTGGACTGGGACCCGAACTTTGATGAGACGCGAAAAGAACCAAAAGTTCTACCGTCCCGCTTCCCAAATCTTTTGGTCAATGGCTCCTCCGGTATTGCTGTGGGTATGGCAACGAATATTCCTCCCCATAATCTGAAAGAAGTCATTAACGCGGTTATCTGCTTGTTAGACGATCCCAACGTGACTCTTGGGGACCTAATGGAACATATCAAGGGTCCAGACTTTCCTACTCGTGGAATTATTATGGGCCGTAGTGGGATCCGAGCAGCCTATGCTACTGGCCGAGGCAGACTAATGGTCCGTGCCCGGCATGAATTTGAGGAATTTAACAAAGATCGAACCCGTATTATTATCACAGAGATTCCCTATCAGGTTAATAAGCGTATGCTTATTAAGAGTATGGCCGATCAAGTGGAAGACAAGCGGCTAGATGGTATTTCCGATATCCGAGATGAGTCGGATCGTAATGGCATGCGCATTGTGATCGAATTAAAGCGAGATGCCAATCCCCAAGTCGTATTAAACCGCCTCTTTGCCCAGACGCAACTTCAGACCACTTTTGCCATCAACATGTTAGCGCTAGTGGAAGTAAACGGAAAACTTCAACCCAAAATTTTATCTCTGCGTCATATTTTGGACGAGTACATTGCTTATCAGGAGCAAGTTATTATCCGGCGTACCCAGTATGACTTGAAGAAAGCACAGGAACGGGCGCATCTGTTAGAAGGCTTACTGGTTGCTCAGGATAACATTGACGAGGTTATCCATATTATCCGTACTAGCTACGATGAAGCGAAAGAACGCCTCATGGAACGGTTCCAATTAGACGAGATTCAGGCACAGGCTATTTTAGACATGCGTCTGAAAGCCCTTCAGGGACTGGATCGGGAGAAACTGGAAGCAGAATATAAAGAGTTAGAAGATCGAATTGCTTACTTCCAAAAACTCCTCTCTGATGAAAAAATGCTCCGAGGTGTGCTGAAAGAGGAGTTAATTGCAATCCGAGATAAGTATGGTGATGAGCGCGTCACTGAGATTCAAGATGTGGAAGATGAAATTGACATCGAAGATCTGATTGAAGAGGAACAGTGTGTCTTTACGCTCACGCAGGCAGGGTATATCAAGCGTACCCCTGCCAGTGAATATGCAGCTCAGTCAAAGGGCGGTATGGGGAAAAAGGGTATTACTACCCGAGAAGAGGACTGTGTGGCTGATGTGTTCACTGCCTCTACGCATGACTACCTCTTTTTCTTTACCGATACCGGAAAAGTTTACCGAAAGAAAGGTTACCAGATACCAGAGAGTGGTAAAACAGCGAAAGGGACGAACATTGTCAATATCCTACAAGTAGAGCCAGGGGAACGGGTTCAGACGATGGTTCATACCAGACAGCTAGACAACGAAAATCTCTATCTGGTAATGGTTACCCGCAACGGTACGGTCAAACGCCTCCCTGTTACCACACTGAAAAATATCCGCTCCAGCGGAATCCGAGCCATTACTTTGGAGGAGGGAGACGAACTCATCTCTGTACGGGAGACCGATGGTACAAAGAAGATTTTGATTGCGACACATGACGGGCAAGCAGTCTGCTTTGACGAAAACGATGTACGACCCACCGGCCGCACTGCTGTGGGTGTACGAGGCATCCGGCTCCGAGAAGGAGACTATGTAGTAGGAGCTGCCCGTGCTACGGCAGGAAAAGCGGTATTGTCCATTACAGAAAACGGATATGGCAAACGTACCAACGTAGAAGACTATCGTATTACCAACCGAGGAGGAGTCGGTATCCGTAACTATCTGGTCACAGAAAAGACGGGTGGCGTAGTCGGTATCAAAGTGGTAGACGGCAGTGAGGATCTACTGTTGGTTACGCAAGCAGGAATTCTCATTCGTACGCATGTGGATGCTATCCGTTTGGCAGGTCGTTCTACCCAGGGAGTAATTGTTATGCGGTTTAAAGAAGAAGGAGATCGCGTTATTTCACTGGCACTCGCTGAACGGGATGAAGAGGAAGAAATTAACCAACCACAGGAACCCGAGGAAGGTGACCTGATGGAACAAGACCAGGTAGCTCCAGAAGAGGAAGCTACTCCTGGTGTAACGGAAGAATAGTTTTATAACGAATTCTTGAAAAACAGGCCAGATAGGAGGAAATACCATGAGCCGAAGAAGACGAGGACGAATTACGGTCCAAAGTCAACCAACAGGAGTTACTCGGGCCGCTCGGCGTATGGGGGGCGTAGTCCAGGCTATTGTTGGATTTGTATTTGTATGTATTGCCATTGGGGAGATTATGCCACTTTCTTTCCTATTTAGTCTACCTTTTTTAACCATGGGTGGCTTTGCTATGGTAATGGGCCTGATCAATGTTTTTTCAAAAAATGGTCTTGCTCATCGGGTGGGATATGATGTTGAGACAGGAGTGGAGGAGGAGACAATTGTGGGTCTTATGGATGAAGTGACCAAAGAGGACTCCTCCTCCCCTTCCCAAGAGTTCCATGACCACATTCCATCCACCGCCTTAGATGCTAAGGCAAGATTGGAGCAGTTGGAGACCCTCAAAAGTGCGGGTCTTATCAGTCAGAAAGAATATGAGGAGAAACGACAGAAGATTTTGGCAGAGTTATGATCAACTATGAATTTACCGGAAAAGGAACAATAACCATGAAGACTGTCACGATTTATACCGATGGGGCCTGCTCCGGTAATCCGGGACCTGGTGGCTGGGGTGCCATTTTGCTCTATGGGGAACACAGAAAGGAATTGTCCGGAGGCGAAGCGAAAACAACCAACAATCGAATGGAACTTACCGGCGTGATTACCGCACTAGAGGCGCTAAAGGAACCCTGCACAGTAGAACTTTACTCCGATTCAAAGTACGTCATTGACGGTTTAGGGAAAGGCTGGGCAAAATCTTGGCGCGCGAAAGGCTGGATAAAAGGAGACAAAAAACCTGCCCTCAATCCAGACCTGTGGGGACGGTTGTTAGAATTATGTGACTACCATAATGTCAACCTCCATTGGGTCAAAGGTCATGCAGAAAACCCATATAATAACCGCTGTGATGAATTGGCAGTAGCGGAGAGCCGACGCTTTTAACCAAAAAAAGGGGTCGGGAAGATTCTTTCTTCCCAGCCCCTTTTTCTTTTAAAATACGTTTATTTTCCTAAAATCTGTCACTTAATTCATTAATAAAAAACCTTTATCAACAAATTGATCTAACGGCTATTTTACTTATTGGTTACTTGTTGGTACTGCGATTGCTGTCAACTGGTTTTTGTCGGTTCTCATACTGGCCGGGATGACACAGGTGTCGATTTCCACAACTGGAACAACCGCGACCACAGCCCCGTTTCTTCCCTTGCTGTCCTACCAACACCACTGCGGCAGGTATCCCAATTACCATCGCAGCGAACAACGCTAGGATGAAGTCCTCCAACGGCTTTATCTCCCTCCTGAGCAGAAAATTAAAAATAGAACAGTTCCTCAAAAGATTTTTCCAGAGCGATACATAGGATTAGCGCTAATTTTGCTGTGGGATTAAACTGCCCTGTCTCAATGGAACTAATGGTCTGTCGAGATACACCCACCAGCTTGGCCAAATCCCCTTGGGAAAGCCCTCGCTCTGCCCGAGCCACCTTTAATCGGTTTTTCAGCACCAGCTGGTCATCCATATCTTCACCACCCTGAGACATATCTTACCAGATTATATACCACCATGGCAAGACAAAATAGCGCGATAAAACCCTGAGACTTCTGCTTTAAATTAACTGCCTTATAGACAGCACATCCAAAAGAACAACACCAAAACATGGCCAATGTATCTCCAACTGGAATGTCATTCAAAATTTTATAAGTACTCAGGAAAAGTCCTATACCGAATACAAAGATTAAACTAAAAGACTCCCCTTGAATACGAATGGTGCGTTCCCGCTCATCTTGAAATTGATTCTCTCTCCGACTCTTTTCCAAAATATCATCTTTTTCCATTCTTGTTTGCTCCATTTCTTCGTGGGCCTACATACGGGCCAGTTTTTCCTGAACAGTGAAAAGCATATCACCATCTTAAAATAATGTCAAGTAAACTTATCAAAAAAATAAGAAAACTTGTCAAAACAAAATAAAAGTAGAAATGAATAGAATAGCAAAAAGATAAAGCAGCGGAGAAAAGGGGGAAAGGGCTTGCAATTCCGAGCAAAAGGCTATAAAATTCGGGACATGAGTTTAAAAGGCCTATAAAGGGCCGGGAAGGATTTTAGGATGAAGGAATTTCACGGAAGTCAAAATTATGTGGCCGATCAGGAATTACTCCAGGCAGTAAATATTGCTATGGTTTTGCAAAAGCCCCTGCTGATTAAAGGAGAGCCGGGAACCGGTAAAACCATGTTGGCGGAGGCCATTGCCCAGGCGCTGGGAAAGAAATTAATTATTTGGAATATCAAGTCTACTACTAAGGCTCAAGATGGCTTATACGTCTATGATGTAGTGCAGCGGCTCTATGATAGCCAATTTGGTGGTCAAGGGGTGGACGATATTGAGAAATACGTTAAGTTGGGAAAACTGGGTGAAGCTTTTACAGAGGAAGAACAAGTAATTTTACTCATTGACGAAATTGATAAAGCGGATTTGGAGTTTCCAAACGATTTGTTATGGGAACTGGACCGGATGGAATTCCATATTCCAGAGACAGGTCGAACTGTAAAAGCCAACCACCGACCTGTGGTTATTATTACCTCAAATGCAGAAAAAGAACTGCCCGATGCTTTTTTACGTCGGTGTGTCTTCCACTATATTGCGTTCCCAGATAAGGAACTTATGGCACAAATTGTTCGAGTTCATTTCCCGGACCTAGATGAACGCTTACTTACCCAAGTTCTAGAGGCATTTTATAAGATCCGTCAGCTGCCTCAAATCAAGAAAAAACCATCTACCAGTGAGATTATTGACTGGATCCAGGCACTTGTCCACGGGGGGGTAGATCCAAAGCGAGTAGTCAAAGAAGTGCCTTATCTTGGGGTTTTGCTAAAAAAGAATGAGGACATGGATGCTTTACGCCGGGCCTGGCGTTGAGAGAATTTTAAAAAGCATGCCTAAAAACAAAACGGCTTTACAAGTGAGTATAATACTTCAAATGAAATAGGTATGGGATCAGATATGTTTGCACATAAGCCGTGGAGGGAAAGGAAGCACCATGTTTGAAGATTTTCTTTATCTTCTGCGGAAAAACGGACTAAAGGTTTCGCTTACCGAGTGGATGGCACTGATGGAAGGATTGGAAAAAAATCTGCACGGGGCCAGTTTCACGGGATTTTATCACCTGTGCCGGTGTCTACTGGTAAAGAGCGAGGCGGATTTTGATCGGTTTGACCGCTGTTTTTTAGAATATTTTAAGGATGTTCCATTCCAGCAAGAGGTTTCTCAGGAGTTAATGGACTGGCTCAACCGTCCAGATGTGCTCAACGACTATGCCAACTATGACGAAGCAGCAGCACTAAGAGCTATGGGACTATCGGAAGAGGAGATTGAGCGGATGCTCCAAGAACGTATGGAGGAGCAGAAAGAGGAGCACAACGGGGGCAGTTACTGGGTTGGCACCCATGGTATGTCTACCTTTGGTAATTCCGGTCTGGCTCCCAAAGGAATCCGAGTGGGTGGACAATCCATGTATAAGCGAGCATTTCGAGTGGCGGGAGAGCGAAAGTTCCGAGATTTTCGCCGAGATAATACCCTGGACACCAGACAATTTCAGGTGGCGTTGCGAAAACTGCGGCAGTTTTCTGGATTGGTGGACCTCCCCCCTACTGAGTTTGATGTGGACAACACCATTAAAGACACAGCTGATAATGCCGGGGTATTAAAAGTACGCTATAAACGCCCCCGGGAAAATACTGTGAAGGTACTGTTGCTCATGGATTCCGGTGGGTCTATGGATTACTATGCCCAATTATGTTCTGCATTGTTTCAAGCAGTTAGCAAGTCAGGACATTTTAAAGACTTGCGCGTGTATTACTTCCATAACTGTGTCTATGGACGGCTGTACCGCGATCCTATGCTGCTCTCTCGGGACTCTGTAACCACCGACTGGGTGCTTTCCAACATTTCCACTGACTGGAAAGTGATCTTTGTGGGGGACGCACAGATGGCTCCTTATGAATTGATGGGAGGCTATTATGGAAGCAACCGAGAGGATGGCCCGCGGTGTGGTATGGACTATTTGAACCTTTTTCGAAATCGCTACCCTGGGTGTATTTGGCTCAATCCCAGCCAACGGCCTCAGTGGGGACAGTATTGGTCCCAGACTTATGATGATATTGCTCGAGTCTTCCCCATGTTTCCCCTTACTGTGGATGGATTGGAAGAGGGGATGAAGAAACTGCTGGCTCGGTAAGATAATGTTGGTTCCATGGAAGATAGAGGATGAACTGAGCAACAGAGACGAAAGATTCCACTCAATAAAAACGCTCCGTATTTTACATGATGTAAAATACGGAGCGTTTCGTTTCAATAACAAAAATAGATTAACCCTTTTTCTTTGCAGCTTCGCGCATCCGGTCACCATGATCCAAAATCCGTTTGCGCAAACGAAGATTTTCTGGGGTGCATTCGAGCAATTCATCGTCAGCCAAAAATTCTAAGCACTGCTCCAAGGACATCTGCCGTGGAGTGGTAAGCCGCAAAGCGTCGTCGGAACCGGAGGCCCGCATATTGGTTAACTGCTTCTTCTTACACACATTAACGGAAATATCCTCTTGTTTTGGGGATACACCCACAATCATCCCCGCATACACAGGGGTGCCAGGACCAATAAATAGCTGACCCCGTTCTTGCGCATTAAACAAGCCGTAGGTTACTGCTTCTCCTGTTTCAAAGGCTACCAGAGAGCCAGTATTTCGCCGTTGGATCTCCCCTTTCACAGGCTGATAGCTGTCAAAGACGGAGGCCATAATGCCCTCACCCTTAGTGTCAGTTAAAAACTCGTTGCGGTAACCAAACAGGCCGCGAGAGGGGACTAAAAACTCTACTTTCATCCGGTTGCCCACTGGATTCATTTCCAATAAATCTCCCTTTCGGGCACCAATCTTTTCCATAACAGGACCTACGCAGTCTGCGGGGACATCAACCACCAGACGCTCCACCGGCTCACACTTTACTCCATCAATTTCCTGATACAAAACGCGGGGAGGTGAAACTTGCAACTCGTATCCTTCACGCCGCATGGTCTCAATGAGAATGGAGAGGGACATCTCGCCACGCCCGGCAACATTAAAGGAGTCAGTAGAATTTTCAACCTCAGTTACTCGCAAAGAAACATCCTTTAACGTTTCCCGAAACAGCCGCTCTCGCAATTGACGGCTTGTGACAAATTTTCCTTCCCGCCCGGCAAAGGGAGAGTCGTTTACAGAAAATGTCATCTCAATGGTTGGGGCAGAAATTTTTACAAATTCAATTGGCTCAACGCAAGTTGGGGCACAAATGGTATCTCCGATGGTGATTTCTCCAATACCGCTCATGGCTATAATATTTCCAGCTGTAGATTCCTGGACTGGAACTTTAGCCAGACCATCAAATTCATACAGAGCAGTGGCTTTCGCTTTCTTCGGGGGAGCGTCTGGATCATGGTAGTTGCACACAACGATCTCCTGATTCTGCTTTACAGTTCCTCGTTCAATTCGCCCAATGGCAATACGACCTACAAATTCGTTGTAGTCAATGGAGGACACCAACATCTGGAAGGGGGCGTCTACGTCGGATTCAGGTGCTGGGATATACTCCAAAATGGTGTCAAATAATGGTTTTAAGTCACTGCCTGCTACATCGGGTTGAACGGAAGCGGTCCCTTGCCGGCCGGAGCAGAACAACATGGGACTGTCCAGCTGCTCGTCTGTGGCGTTCAGATCCATCAAAAGCTCTAAAACTTCATCGATAACTTCATATACCCGCTGGTCAGGGCGGTCAATTTTATTGACAACAACAATTACCCGGTGGCCTAATTCCAAGGCTTTAGATAGTACGAAACGAGTCTGGGGCATGGGTCCCTCTGCAGCATCCACCAATAAGATGACCCCGTTGACCATTTTTAAAATTCGCTCTACCTCGCCGCCAAAATCGGCGTGGCCCGGCGTATCAACAATATTAATTTTTACTCCGTTATACTCCACAGCGGTATTTTTGGCAAGAATGGTAATCCCACGTTCCCGCTCTAGGTCATTGGAGTCCATCACCCGGTCTACCACCGTTTGGTTTTCCCGGTAGACCCCTGATTGTTTCAACATTTCATCTACCAGTGTCGTCTTACCGTGGTCGACGTGGGCGATGATGGCTACATTTCTCAGTTTTTCGTTGCGCACGTTCTTCGCACCTCGCATCATTGAATTTACAATTCAGACGTGGTATTATACCCCCTTTTTTTTAAAAACGCAATGTTTTTCCCACAAAAAACTCCTTTCAAAAAGCAAAAGAGAAAAAAGTCGAAAAACTGTTCGATAGGACTTGACAAAATCGAACAAATGTTATAGTCTAGAAACAGAACATTCGTTCTTAATTTTTTGTGGGAGCCAGAAAAGTCCGGTTTTTTGGACGGAAAAAAGGCTATCCTCTGCTTATAAATCTTGCATAGGAACACATGCACAAAGGACGGAGGGAGTCAACATGCGAACCATTTTTTATCAAACAGCAAATATTACCAGCCAACCTAACAACGTGGTGGATTTAGCCACTTATCGGCAGGAGTTGGATTTTGTTCAAACGGGGAGTTTGGCGCCCCAGTCTCACAATACGGCGTGGACAGAAGACAATTGGAGCAAAGAAGTGGAAGAAGAAACCTTTTGGGAAAGGTCAGCACCTCTCTATTCCTCCCATCAAGTAAAGCCTTCTAGTGTAATTCCTGGACCGTGGGCACCTGTGTCACATTGCAAAATTCGAAATAGCCACCCCAAAATAGATTTTGCTGGAGCGTTGGAATTATGGGCTAGCGCGGGAGTCATTGTGATGACGGTGAGTTTTACGCTGCGGTTACTTCTGGCATAAAAGAAGTGAGAAAAGAAATTTTGGAATAAAAAATTTGTTGTAATTTTGACGAAATTTACTCCCCGCCGGAGTGCTCCGGGCGGGGAGTTTTGTCTTTTCCCCCTTTTTCTAGCCCCTATTTTTTTCGATTCTACTAAATATAGAGGTGTAATGGAAATAGTTTCATCCCTTTTGCCAAGCCAAATTAAAAGGAGAAGGAAGAAAAAGGGTTGACGGGCGGAAAAAAAGCGTGTATATTACAGTTGTTACCGTTTTGTAACCCTTTTGTATGAATTGTCATTTTTTTCATATAGGCAAGCGAACAGGGAAAGAGGCAGCTATGGAAACAATTTTGCATCGGCTAGAGGAAGATAAAACTCCTCAGCCAGAAGCACAACAGAAACAACGGTCTTTCCCCCATTTTTCCATGGATCGTCAGGAATGGGAGGAGCGACGGCAGCGGGCCGCGAAACAATGGAAAGCCTGGAAAGAGTGGTCCAGAATCCATCTACGTCGGGCAGCGCATGTGGCTCACGGAGCTCTTGCTGTGCATCGAACTGTGGGACCGGTGATGTTTTTGGGCGTGTCGGCCGCCCTTGGTGTGGCGTTGACACTAACGACACTTTACACCACCAGTTATGCTGTTACAGTGGACGGAGACGAGGTAGGAGTTGTGGCAGATCAAGCGGTGGTGGAGCAGGCTATCCAAAAGGTGGAAGCGGCTGGATCTTCCCTACTGGGCTATGACTACCAAGTAAAGGGAAATGTGGACTATCAGTTCGCTTTGACCTTAAAGAGTGACATTACACAAGCTACTGACATTGAAAATTATTTCTACGGTCAGTTAGATGAGGTCAGTGTACACCTTCGCCAGTGCGAGGTGTTGGTCAATGGCAAATCAGTAGGAGTAGTTAAAGACGAGGATGCCCTCAACGAGATGCTTCAGCAATTCAAAGACCAATACGTCAATGAAAATACTGTGTCGGCAGATTTTGTGGAAGAAGTTGAGGTTGAATATGTATACGCGGCAGAGAATCTTCTTACTACGGAGGAGATGCAAGCAGCGCTACAAGCCAATTCCACTGGGGAAACAACCTACACGGTAGTGAAAGGTGACACGTTTAACGCTATTGCCTACGCCAACGATATGTCAGTCAGCGACCTGAAAGCATTAAACCCAGATGTGGATATCAATCGGTTAATGATTGGAGATGTACTCAACGTAAAGGAACTAATACCGGTGTTATCGGTGCAGACTCTGGAGCATCAGGTGTATACTCAGCCCATTGAATGCCCAGTGGAGACGGTAGAAGACAGTTCCATGTATAAAGGGGACTCCAAAATTTTGACCCAAGGGGTAGAGGGCGAAGCACAGATTGAGGCCAATGTAACCTATGTCAATGGCTATGAGCGAGAGCGAGAGGTACTCTCTTCCACTACATTGCGTGAGCCTACCACAACGGTTAAGGCAGTGGGGACGAAAGAAAAGCCGAAAACGGCCTCTACGGGAAGTTATTCCTGGCCTGTTTCTGGGCGGATTAGTTCCTACTTTGGTGGCCGATATATCTTCGGCAGCTATAGTTATCACTCTGGGCTGGATATTACTTGTTCCTACGGCGCCTCCATCAAAGCGGCCGATGGCGGTACTGTTACCTTTGCTGGTTGGAAGGGATCTTACGGAAAATTGGTTATTATTACCCACGACAATGGGACCCAAACCTATTATGCCCATAACTCGTCTCTGGTAGTGTCAGCGGGCGACAAAGTGTATAAGGGGCAAACCATTGCTAAAGCGGGAAGTACTGGCCGGTCCACTGGTACCCACTGCCACTTTGAGGTACGAGTACGGGGTACGGCAGTTAATCCCTTGAATTACTTGAGATAGTAATGATATGAAAATGCCCCCACAGGTTTTAATTCTTAGCCTGTGGGGGCATTTTTGTAGAAAAAATGGTGGAAAATGTGGAAGGTATGATTATGTTTCTGGGGAAATCTGAGTTTCCCGGTAATACTGAGCACCTAGGAAAGAGGAAATGGCATCAGCATCTGTAGGGGAAAGCATGTCAGTAAGACTATCCTGTTGCCAGTAGAGGTTTTGTACGTGGAGCAAGGGGGTAATTTGACGAATTTGGCGGGAGAGTTGCAGAAAACTAGGTCCCTCCCAGTCACATAAGTCAAAAAGCTTAGGCATAAGGAAGCAGGGAGAGAAATCCCCACCTTCCCCTATGAAGTCATACCCCAGGGCAGCTTTGGCTGCGGAGTTGGCCCAGATGAGGTATGGGGTGGAATAGTAGTCGTAAAATCCCTGTGTAGTAGACAGATCAAAATCGATTCCAAGCTGAGCATAGCCTACATTTCCATTCCCTCCCCAGGGCTTATGGTCCCCAAAGAGTACCAGTATTACCGGTTCCTCTATCTCTTCTAAGCCCTGAGCGAGATTTGTCATAGCGTCGATCGTCTCGCTTACGCCGCTGAGGTAATTGTTCCAAATGTTACAAGTTTCCGGAGAAAAACCGGTGGTGTCAAGGGAAAGATATTCTGCTCCAGCGGTGTAGGTAGACTCATAAGGTCCGTGGTTTTGATAGGAGACGGCGAAAGAGAAGCAAGGGCCCTGCATAATCTCCGTCTTTAACTGCTTAAGCAGTTCCTGGGCTAAAATGTGGTCGGAATGGTAGATGGCAGAGGTAGGATCCACTAGGTCGCCGTAGTGATTTTCTGTGAACCAACTCTCCTCAAAACCCAGATATTCCACTACGTTCTGTCGATTATAAAACCAGCCGTAACCTGGGTGGCTGAAAAGTGTGCGGTAGCCCTGATCCCGCAAGTACCAGACATAAGAGTCGGTGTTTTTTCGGAATTCTTGGTGCTCAGAGTAACCGGTAAGAAATGCCCACTCGCTGTCCACAGTTCCGCCAGCAAAGATGTTGGTTAAAAGATTTCCGGATACCGCATCTTCCTCCAGCTGATGCCAAGGAGCATAAACTTGTTCTACAGCGGGAATTTCTCCCAGAGCAGGGAAATCGGTGAGGTCGCAGAAAGCTTCCAGCATGACGCCGAGGACGGAGACTTGTCGTTCCGGAGGGATATCTTCATCCGGAAAAGAGGCCAGCAGTGCAGCGGCGGCAGCTTCGTCATAACCGGGAGGTGGGGTTGGGAACATATCTTTAAAAGAATATAGAAAAGGATAGGTGCAACCTTTGGAGAGGTAGAGTTCTACATCAGACCACTGATTAATAAAGCGATTATTTTCTGTCTTGTTATAGACAGAAGGATTGAGATAGAGAGTGACCATAGCCACTGCCATGAGTGCCAGACAGGAGGTGGCACCAAAGAGTCGATTCCATCTGCCCTGGAGACCGTTGGGCATTAAGAAGATAGAAAATAACAACCCAGCAAAAAAGCAAACCAGAGTAAACCAAGTGAGCCAATTGATGTCTAGGGAGTATCCCCCCACGATCCCGCCCGCTTCAGCAGCTAGGCGCAGGTCAGCGGCCAGTAAGGGGTCAGATCGCAGGCGAATTTTAAAGTAGTTGGCCATAGCCAGGCCCACTACGGGCAGGAAACTACAAAGAAAGCCGACCCAGGCCCGTCGAGTTAGGAAATAACCCAACCAGATCAGCAGCACAGGAGGCAACAGATTTAAAAAAAGGATGAGTGGATGAGTGAGGTAGGAATAGAGGAGGGCTAAACTATTAAGCTTTAGGTATGCGGTAGCGGCATAAAACAGGGCTAGCCCCCCCACACAGCAGCCCAAACCGGTGAGAGCCACAGCCAGCCAAAGAGTGTGCCAGGGAGCCCAACGTGGGTCGCTTCCCCGGGGTAGGCGAAAAATGGTCAAAAGAGTTTTCATGATGGCAATAACCTTCTTTTGTGGACAAAAATTTTATACAGCCAACCATTCGTCCCATGAAATCACGCAGTTTTGCCGCCATTGTACCACAGTTTGCCAAAAAAGAAAAGGGATGGAGTTTTAGGAGAGGAAAAGAGACGGTAGGCCTTGACAAAGAGGCCAATTGTGTAATACAATGTGGGGCACAGCTATGGGAAAGAGGAGTACTCCACGCTGGAGTAGAAGAGAGAGGGTGGTTGGTGCGAACCCTTCAAAGGCGTGGTGGGAAGGCGCTTTTCCAGCGTGGGCAGGAAATGGCCCGCCGGTCCCCGCCGTTACCGGGAAGGAAGTGCGCGTACACCATACGCGAATTCAGGTGGAACCACGGACAGAAAATTCTGTTCGCCCTGAGCCGAACACAAGCGGCCCAGGGCGTTTTTGTTTTTACCCGCCTCAGCAGCGGATGAACAGGGCCCTGTGGCACAACCAGGAAAGAAGGAGCAGTGAATATGAAAAACACGGAAAAGACCATGGAAAAAATTGTGGCCCTGTGCAAAGGCCGGGGGTTTATCTTCTCTGGTAGCGAAATTTACGGAGGTCTGGCTAACACCTGGGACTATGGCCCTCTGGGTGTGGAACTGAAGAATAATGTGAAAAAGGCCTGGTGGAAGAAGTTTGTTCAGGAGAATCCGTATAATGTAGGGCTAGATGCTGCTATTCTAATGAATCCCCAAGTGTGGGTGGCCTCCGGGCATGTAGGTGGCTTCTCCGATCCTCTGATGGACTGTAAGGAATGCAAGGAGCGTTTCCGTGCCGACAAGGTTATTGAGGACTGGTGCCATGAAAATCAGTTCGAACTGGGCCATAGTGTGGATGCGATGAGCCAGGCGGAGATGAAGAAGTTTGTAGAGGAACACAACATCCCCTGCCCCACCTGCGGCAAACACAACTGGACAGATATTCGCCAGTTCAATCTAATGTTTAAAACATTCCAAGGGGTCACTGAGGACGCCAAGAATACGGTGTATCTGCGTCCGGAGACTGCCCAGGGTATTTTTGTTAACTTCCAAAATGTCCAGCGCACCACGCGCCGCAAACTTCCGTTTGGCGTATGCCAGGTGGGAAAATCCTTCCGCAATGAGATTACTCCGGGCAACTTCACGTTCCGCACCCGAGAGTTTGAGCAGATGGAACTGGAGTTTTTCTGCAAGCCGGGTACCGAATTGGAGTGGTTTGCTTATTGGAAGGACTTCTGCCACAAGTGGTTGCTTGGCCTGGGAATGAAGGACGAGAACCTGCGCCTGCGGGACCATGAACAGGAAGAACTTTCCCACTATTCTAACGCCACTACCGACTTTGAGTTTGTTTTCCCCTTTGGTTGGGGCGAATTGTGGGGGGTGGCTAGCCGCACCAATTTTGACCTCACTGCCCACCAAAATACCTCCGGCAAGGATATGACCTATTTTGACCAGGAGAAAAATGAGCATTATATCCCATATGTAGTGGAGCCTTCGCTGGGAGCGGACCGCGTGACACTGGCGTTCCTAGTGGATGCTTACGATGAGGAAGTAGTGGACGAGGCCAAAAACGACGTTCGTACCGTACTGCGCCTCCACCCTGCTCTGGCCCCCTTTAAGTGTGCGGTTTTGCCTCTGTCCAAGAAGTTGGGAGACAAAGCGCGTGAAATCCAGGCGGAACTCAGCAAATACTTTATGGTGGACTATGACGATGCTGGTTCCATTGGCAAGCGCTACCGCCGTCAGGACGAGATTGGTACTCCCTACTGTATCACAGTGGACTTCCAGACTGTGGGGAGTGACACGGACGAGGCAGACCATGCCGTTACCATTCGGGACCGGGATACCATGGATCAGGTTCGAGTGCCCATCTCTGAGTTGAAGGCCTGGCTGGAGGAGAAACTAGTCTATTAAGGATTGTATCAGGATCCGAAGAAAGCAAACTAAAAAAGGGCTCCCTGTTTCGTACAGGGAGCCCCTTATTTTATTTGAACCGTTTTATAAGTGATAAATAGGTTGTTCTGAATTCGGTAGAAGCCAAGGGCTTGGATCGATTGCCTTCTCCCTTGGATTTTTACAAGATTTCTTTTGCTAAAAACAACCCCTTATTTTAGAAGAAATCTTATCCAGTGATAGTGGTACCTTGAAACCGTTGCCCCAAAGCTTCCAGCAAAAGTGCGTGCTCCACGCGTCCATCCAAAATGGACACCTCTCCTACACCGGATCGCACTGCGTGGATGCAGCCCCGGACTTTGGGTACCATACCGCCGGCAATAAGACCAGTGTCAATTAACTCTTCTGCTCGGCCGACATCCATGCGGGGGATGGCGGTTTTGGCATTGTGGCTGTCAATGAGTACGCCGGGGATATCGGTGAGGAAAATAAGCTTATCGGCACCCATGGCTTCTGCCACTGCCCGAGCCGCATCGTCTGCATTACAATTTAAGCCCTGACCGTCCTCCCCCAGAGCAATGGGGGATACCACTGGCAAAAAGCCGGCATCCAGCAGAGTATTTAATACCTTAGGCTCTACCTGGGTGATGGCTCCAACCCGGCCCAGAGCCGGATCTTTCACTGCGGCAGTAATAAGCCGTCCATCTTTACCGGAGATGCCCACAGCGGATACCTCCAGGCGGGTTAACTCCTGAACAATGGCTTTGTTGACTTGGGCAGACAAAGCCAATTCTGCGCACTCCAGGGCAGCAGTATCGGTGTAACGGTAGCCATCTACAAAGTGAGTGGGTACCTGAAGCTTGGTAAGCAGAGCGGTAATGTGCTTGCCGCCTCCGTGGACCAGCACCACTCGGACTCCGGCCATGCGCAGAGCAGCCACATCTTGCAGGGTGGTGTCGGCGTCGGCCTGGGCGCCAATGGCGGCACCGCCGTATTTAACCACTACCGTCTGGCCTTCTGCCCGCTTTAAAACAGGGAGCAAAGAGAGCAGTGCGCGCACTTTTTCCAATCCGTCCAATCCGTGCTGTACATCATATTCCCGCAAAAAGGTTTGAACATAGTCCACATCAGAGGGGGTGTCAATATATTCGCTCCCCCGCTTCTGCCGAGTCTCTGCTCCCTTGCCAGTGATAAGGAGTACCGAGGGGACCGTACAGCCTAAAATCGCTTGGCGAATGGCCTCTCCCCGATTTGGTTCAATGGAATATTCGCAACCCGCTTTGGCCACATGGCTGGCAATCTCCTGACAGATAGCCAGAGTATCTTCTTCTCCGGAGTCCTCCTCGGTAAGGACCACCAAATCGGCGTACTGCCCGGCTACCTCACCTAAATCCTGCCGCCGGTCCAGAGCTTTTCGACCAGGACAGCCAAAGACGGTGACAATACGACGTCCTGGATACTCTGCCTGAACGGAGTGAAAAAGTGTCTCAAAAGACATACGGTTATGGGCATAGTCCACAATGGCGGTGACGGTGTTGTCTGCGTTGGCATATACCTCCATTCGACCGGGAACCCGGGCCTTCATCAGCCCCACATAGATGCAGCGCTCGGGAATAGAGAGGGCTTCACACACTGCAATGGCGGCTAAAGCATTTTCTACATTGAACAATCCGGGCATTGTTAGGCGGAACTGGCGCAAGAAGCGGCGTGTGCGCACTCGGAACAGGATGTCGTTCCCATTTTTTTGTACCTGAGAGGCAAAAACATCCGCCTGCTCATCTTTTTGAGAAAAAGTAATCACTGGTTTTCCAGTCGCCTGGGCAGCCTGAAACACCCGCTGAGCATGATCACAGTCCAAGTTAACACAGCATACCCGGGCCTGGGCAAAAATACGCAACTTAGAGGAAAAGTAATCCTCAAAATCTGGGTGTTCAATGGGGGAAATGTGATCGGTGCCGATGTTGAGGAAACAGGCAGCTGCAAAATCCGTACACAGTGTCCGGTGATACTTCAGTGCTTGGCTAGATACCTCCATGGTCAGGTATTCCAATCCAGCAGTCAGGGCATTGGAAAAGTGTCGCTGCAACTCCAAGGGTTCAGGTGTGGTGAGGTGAGATTCAAAACGATCTACACCATCGTAGGTATCAATGGAAGAGAGAATACCGGTCTCCTTCTTCCCTGTCCCAGCTTGGAATTCGTCTAAAATATACTTGAGGTAGTAAGCGGTGGAGGATTTTCCCTTGGTGCCGGTGATGCCAATGACTTTCAACGATCCGGAAGGATGATGATAGTAGAGATCGGCCAGGGGCGCAATGGCGCGGCGCATGTCAGATACCAGTAGGCAGGGCAGATCGACCTGTGGATAGGGCGTCTGGCTGACATAGGCAACTGCTCCTAATTGCCGGGCCTGTTCCAAAAATTGGGGTTGGAAATGGGCGCCTTTGCACAAAAAAAGGGTACCGGGCACCACGTGTCGAGAGTCATAAGATACGAGTTCCACGGGAGTAGAGAGATCTAAAGTATCAGGGACCGGGGCACACAGCAAATTGGATTCCTCTAACAGATGTAGATAATCCCTCATGGGATGAAGAATGGGATCCAACAAAGTCACCTCTTTCGGAAACATCACTTAATAAAAATCGTGCGCAGAGGTCGGTGGCAGGCTTGAACAGCCCGCTCTGCTAGCACTGCCATTGCGTCAGTGTAGAAGGGAGGAAGGTGGTGCTGGGCAGCAAAGACAGACAGTTCGGTACAAGCCAACACGCCACAATCGCAGCCCTGCGCCAGCAAATCTTGATGGGCAGCGGCAAATTTCTCTGGGTCTCCATCTCGGCCAGCCTTTACATCGTCATAGATGAGGGACATCACTTGTTTTTGCGCAGAGAGGGAGGGCACCACAGCCTGAATTCCTAACGCGGCAAACTCTTTCTGATACAGGCCCGTCGAGATGGTGCCGTCGGTGGCTAGAATACCCGGTCGAGTGCGGCCCTGGGAAGAGAGAAGTTTGGCTGTTTCTCGAATCATGTGAAGAATGGGAATGGAAATTTCCTTCTGAACCTGATCGAGAAAATAGTGGGATGTGTTGCAAGGGACGGCCAAAACTGTGCAGCCAGCCTGTTCCAATAACTTGGCATCAGAAAGCAGTCGCTGATACACTGCTTCGCGCTGTTCTGGGCTACCTAAAATAGCGCCAGTGCGGTCGGGCACCCCGCTGTCAGAGAGGATCAAGGCATTGACATGCTCTTGGTCGGTTCGGGCGTCCGTGCGATCGATAACAAATTGATAAAAGGTGTTGGTAGCCTGAGGGCCCATGCCGCCCAGGACACCAAGACGGTAGTCAGGCATAGAAACGCTCCTATCATTGGTAGGGATCTATCACAGATAAGACGGAGAACAAACGAAAGGGAAATTTAGTCTAAAAAATCAATCCTGAGGTATTTTATTGTAGCGCTGAAAGCGTTTCAGGTTACCCAAGTGGTTTTTCCACACCCGCAAGCGACGCTTAAGGCCGCTATCTCCGGCGTAAACCAGTGAGTGGGAGTCGGCTCCAGCGCGAATAAGAGCCCGCATCGTCGCGTGGTATTTCTTTGGAGTAAAACGAAAGGCCACTTTGCGGGGAACCATCCGCCACAGCGCACGGTTCTCGGCCATTTGAAAGGGCAGGTCTTTCTCCTCCACGCGATCCTCCACCAACAGGCGGGCAATATTATACCCGGCGCCAGTGACATAGTAATTGCTGCGCCCCTGCCGGCAGTTAATTTCAAAAGCCTTGTACTTGCCGTCTCGACAATCGTATTTAATATCGAAATTGGAAAAGCCGGTAAAGTGGAGCGCTTCCAGGAGCCCTCGAATTTTTTCCTCCAATGCCGGGTCACACTCAGTTAGAATGACGGCATGGTTTCCGATGCCGTGAGGCGAGTGTTCTTCCAACAATACATGGCCCAAACACATTAACTTTACCTGACCGTTTCGGTCGGAGTAATTGGTCAAAACGCGCATGTAGCTGTCATCCCCAGGGATAAATTCCTGCAGGACCATATGATCCGGGTAGCCAGCGGCGTAGACATGGTCTAAACTTTGGAGTAATTCCTCCCAACTCTGGCAGATGTACACTTTGGCTAATGAATGATCTCCGCAGGCCCAATATGCCACGCTGTCGGCAGGCTTGGCAATATAAGGTGGGCCCCAAGGTAAAGTAAAGTTATGGCCCATAGATTTATCATAGATAAAAGTGGCAGGATGATCGATGTGGTAACGGTCGCACAGCTGATAAAATTTCTCTTTGTTAATGAGGGTATCCAGCAGTTCTCCATCGATGTAGGGGGCAATGACATTGGCAGGCAAGATATCCTTGCAGTGGGCACACAGCTGGACATAACTGTCCCCACACCCAAGCAGAAGAATTTTCTTATCCGAAAACTCCTGGGCTACTGCGGACACATTGCGCAAAAAGGCATCCTGGCTTTCGTTGTCCGGACAGACCCGGTAGTCCAGAATGGCACTGCCATAACAGGGGAAGGCGGGATACTTACCAAATGCTACGCTCTTCACGCCGTAGGCCTCGTGAAAGGCACGCGCTACGCTGTATACGTTGATATCACCGCCAAAGAGCAGTGGTTGAAAAGACAGAGTGGGTTGCATAATGGAACCGTCCTTTATATCAAAAGTAAAATCTTACACCGAGGGAGAAAGTCAGCGGTATTCCCGCACAAATCCTTTGGCAAACAGGGGATCCAAATCAAATAGAGCCATGTCTCCGGCAGAACAGCGCAGGCCGGTAACATCCAGAAGGGTTTGGGTAGCACCAATGGCCCCCAAAACACGAGCCCGCTGCTCGCCAATCCGAACGTACCGTTGCCGTTGATTTCGCCAACGCAATATGGTAGCCCAAAATCCCTGGGATTGGGGTCGAATCACGCCAAAACCGTTTTGATAGCCCACCGGAATTACAGCAATCCGGGCCGGCTTTTTGAGAACGAAAGGCTTATCTTTACCCAGAGTATGGCCCTTGGGCAGCCATCGAACTTCAGAAAGGGGGGCTTGGCCATAACCTACCGTCCGCAATCCGTCGTCGCGGGTGCGGCGACACCTGCCCAGAATAGCGGAACCCACCCGCACTCCGTCCAATCGAGCGTTATCGTCGTGGAGTAACGCAAAGGAGCCAGCAGCGTGGACGATTCCTGTCTCAAATCCGGCGGTGTGTATGGTGGCCAAAACCCGACGAAATTGGTCCAGTTGATCTTTGGTTTGGGGATCATTGGGGCGGCCAGCATGAAGCTGAGTGTAAATGCCGGAGAGGGCAACGTTTGGCAGGGAGCGGTAAGCCAGCAAAATTTTCTCGGGCTCCCCCACCAGAAAACCACCATAACCCATGCCGGTGTCTACCTGAATGTGAGCCTCTACCACGGTGGAGCGATTTTCTGCCAAGGCATTAAGAGCCATACCGGTATCGACTGAGGATATGGTACACACAGCGTTTAGGTCGATTAAACGCTGTAATTGCTCATGATCGGTGGTGGAACGAAGCATCAAAATCTCCTCATCGACAAAACCTGCTTTGCGCAGGGCTTCTACTTCAGACACTTCGCTGACAGCAAAATGGCCGATTCCCTCATCTCGAAGCAGCTGAGCCATGGGAACAATTCCACAACCTCCGGCGTCGCCGGTAAGGACGGCATAAAGAACCGCACCAGAAGCCCTCTGTTTGATAATCGAGAGGTTTTGTTTTACAGCGGATTTTTCAATGACCAGTTTGCGCATGGGAAACGCTCCCTTCTCTTTCTCTCGGGCACCAGGCTGGGCGGCGGGAAAAGGTCGATTTGGATAGTATAGCCATAGATACTTTATTTTAGCACTTTGAAAGAGAAAAGGCAATTGTTCTGGGGAAATCCGGAACAGGGAAAGAACGGGGTTTTACTTGAGTTTTAGATAAAAAACTGATATGATAAAAGTTCAAGATGTAAGGAGTTGCCGCCGCTTGTAACGAGGGCGGGACTCCCCCAGAGACGGGAGGCAAACCATGACTTCAAAAACCACCGCCATCTCCCAAGAGCAGGTCCAAAAACAATTGGACTGTTGTCGGGAAGTTGCTGAGATGACGGCCCAGTGGCCGGAAAAACCCCTGGCCTTTGTGGATACCTACGGCTGTCAACAAAATGAGGCTGATTCTGAACGCATCCGGGGTTACCTGGCGCAGATGGGCTTTGACTTTACTTCAGATGAGGAGCAGGCCCGGATTATTGTCATTAATACCTGTGCCATCCGCGAGCACGCGGAACAGCGGGTACTTGGCAATGTGGGTGCGCTCGTCCATGTCAAGCGGCGGCACCCCCAGCAACTGATCTGTTTATGTGGGTGTATGATGCAGCAGCCCCACATTGCGGAGAAAATTCGTCAGTCTTATCGCCATGTGGACCTGGTGTTCGGACCTCATGCCCTCTGGAAATTTCCAGAGATGGTCCGGGATCTGTTGAAACAGCGGGGGCGGATTTTTTCCGTGGCAGATGAGGCTGGCTCTATTGCCGAAGGCATCCCTGTAGTGCGCCAGGACAAGGTGAAGGCCTGGGTATCTATCATGTACGGGTGCAATAACTTCTGTTCCTACTGCATCGTCCCTTATGTTCGAGGTCGGGAGCGTTCCCGCCGACCGGAAGATATTCTTCGAGAGGTAGAGCAATTGGTGCAAGAGGGGTATAAAGATATCACCCTTCTAGGGCAAAATGTCAACTCTTATGGAAAAGACTTGGATGAGCCTATGGACTTTGCCGACCTGTTGGAGCAAGTGAACGCCATTCCGGGGGATTTTCTCATCCGCTTTATGACCTCCCATCCAAAGGATGCCACACACAAACTCTTTTCAACCATGGCTCGGTGCGAAAAGGTAGCCCCAGTTTTGCACCTGCCATTCCAAGCGGGGAACGATCGTGTACTTCAAGTGATGAATCGTCGCCACACCCAGGAACAATATCTGGAAAAAATCCGGGATTTGAAGGCCCTTATTCCCGATATTGTGCTCACCTCTGATATCATTGTTGGCTTTCCTGGGGAGACCACCCAAGAGTTTGAAGATACGCTAAAGGTG
Organism: Lawsonibacter sp.; assembly: GCA_050943895.1. GTDB lineage: Bacteria > Bacillota > Clostridia > Oscillospirales > Oscillospiraceae > Lawsonibacter. Next base: position 234,762 of record JBMNQA010000001.1, on the reverse strand, counting down.
CTCCGAGAGGTACGCTTTGACGCGCTTTTTACCTTTATTTTCTCCCCACGAGTAGGTACTCCGGCAGCCAGCATGGAGGATCCCATGTCTAAGGAGGAGAAGCTTGCAAACTTTAACCGCCTGCTGCAATTGCAGGACACTATCTCGGAAGAAAAGCACGCTGCCTATGTGGGGAAGACCGTGCGATGTCTTATTGACGGGTTATCCGACGATGCCCGCTATGATCTCACCGCTCGTACACCGGGTAACCGTCTGGTGCGGGTGGTTGGCCCAAAAGAAATGGTAGGCCAGTTTTGTATGGTGAAAATTACCGACGCCAATAAATGGTCTCTATTTGGAGAATTGGTGGGAGACTGACGTGTCATTGAACAACCCGATCAGATAGAAAGACGGTGAACCCATGGCAGAGTTAACGCCCATGATGCAACAATATCTGAATATGAAGGCCCACTACCCCGATGCCATTCTTTTCTTTCGGCTGGGGGACTTTTATGAAATGTTTTTCGAGGACGCCAAATTGGTATCTCGAGAATTGAATTTGACCCTGACAACACGGGACCGAAACAAGCCGCCGGAGGAGCGTACTCCCATGTGTGGGGTGCCTTACCATTCCTGTGACAGTTATATCGCCCGACTGATTGCCAAGGGGTACAAAGTAGCCATTTGCGAACAAATGGAGGACCCGGCTCTGGCCAAGGGATTGGTAGACCGAGATATCCTTCGAGTTATCACACCGGGGACGGTGACCTCTGACTCTATGTTAGAGGAGGGGAAGAACAACTATTTGTGCGCGGTGGCAATTCAGGCGGAACAGCTGGGCCTATGTCTATGTGACATCTCCACTGGAGAAGTATATGCTACCTCCTTTCCCAAAGGGGAGGAAGGACTGGAGCACCTAAAAAACGAACTGGGACGCTTCCATCCGGCAGAGGCGGTACTATCCCAAGAGGCATGGAACCTGCCGGGGCTGGTGTCCTTTTTGAAAGAGCGGCTGGATTGTCTGTGTGAAAATGGTGGCCAGGCCCGTTTTCAACTGGACACGGCCCGAGCCCTGGTGAAGAAGCAGTTCCAGAAAGGTCTTGAAAACTTACCTGCCGAGGACGAGGGAGTGATTCCGGCAGTGGGAGGGCTTTTGTCCTACCTGTATGAGACCCAAAAAACCGACTTGAGCCATCTATCAACCTTGTCTTACTATACCGTCGGCCAGTTTATGGAGTTGGATCTCACCGCGCGGCAGACCCTGGAACTTACCGCTACCCTGCGCACACAGGAGAAGAAGGGAAGCCTTCTCTGGGTGCTGGATAAGACCAAAACCGCGATGGGGCACCGACTCATTCGGGGTTGGATAGAACGACCTCTCCTCTCCCCTGTCCAAATTGCTCGGCGACAGCAGGCGGTAGGAGACTTGGTGGAGGACATCATTACCCGAGAGGAACTCTCTGCGGTTTTGCGTGAAGTCACTGACTTAGAACGACTGATAGGCCGGGTGGTGTACGGATCTGCCGGCGGACGGGATTTGGTAGCTCTGTGTACGGGGCTGGGGAAACTTCCCCAAATCCGGGAGTTATTGGGGCACTGCTCCAGTGCCTTGCTCCAGAACCTGCGGGAGGAGTTGGACGACTTACCTCAGCTGCGACAGACTCTCCAGGCCGCTTTGGTGGATGAGCCTCCCTTTTCTGTGCGGGAGGGTGGCCTTATTCGAGATGGCTATGACCAAGAGGTAGATCGGCAGCGCAACATTTTGAACCACTCTGCCGAACTGCTGGCTGATCTGGAAGTGCGCACCAAAGAGGAGACGGGAATTAAGAATCTGAAAGTGAAGAGCAACAAAGTCTTTGGCTATTATATTGAGGTGGCTAAGTCGCAGACTGGTCTAGTTCCTGATCAGTGGACGCGAAAGCAGACCACAGTTAATGGTGAGCGCTATATTTCCCAGGAATTGAAGGAACTGGAGCACGCCATCCTCTCCGCTCAGGACACCGTCACTTCACTGGAGTACCAGATTTTCTGCCGTTTGCGGGAACAGGTGTGTGCTCAGATGCGCCAAGTGCAGCGCTCCGCCAGTGCCGTGGCCCAGGTAGATGTGCTTACCTCCTTTGCCCAAGCTGCCGCTGCCAATGGCTACTGTATGCCGCAAGTGGACCACTCAGACACCCTTACCATTGTGGAGGGCCGCCATCCAGTGGTGGAAAAGATGCTGAAAGGGGCTCCTTTTGTTCCAAACGACGCCCACATGGACTGTTCAAGTGACTTGTGCGCCATTATTACCGGACCAAACATGGCAGGAAAGAGCACCTATATGCGACAAGTGGCCCTTATTGTTCTTATGGCACAGATGGGATCTTTTGTCCCTGCGAAGTCGGCCCACATTGGGGTGGTGGACCGAGTGTTTACCCGTATAGGGGCCAGCGATGATCTTGCTTCCGGACAGTCCACTTTTATGGTAGAGATGAACGAGGTAGCTGCTTTGTTGAAGAACGCTACCCGCAAATCTTTGCTTATTTTGGATGAAATTGGCCGAGGTACCTCCACCTATGATGGAATGGCCATCGCCCGCGCGGTGTTGGAGTACTGTGCCGACCCTAAGCGGCTGGGATGTAAAACTCTGTTCGCCACGCACTACCATGAACTCACTGCCTTAGAAGGTCGTATTCCTGGAGTGAAAAATTACAACATTGCCGCCAAGAAGCGGGGCGGTGATGTCATCTTCCTGCGGAAGATTGTCCGAGGCGGAGCCGACCAGAGTTATGGGATTGAGGTGGCAAAATTAGCCGGTGTGCCTGATCGGGTGATTAAACGCTCGCGAGAAATTCTTCAGGAGTTGGAGAGTGGCGCTACAACAGCTGTTCCTACCCCCCTATCCCCTGCTGACGGGCAGGTATCTCTCACGGATTTGGGTGGTGAGACAGTCCTAAAAAAGCTTCGCATGACGGATGTGAACATCCTCTCTCCCATTGAAGCCCTCAATTTACTCAATGAGCTCAAACAGGATTTAAATGGCGGCTGATGGTCGTCTGGTCTGAAAAGAACGACCAGACCCAACTGGTCGCCCACCGCGTTTGGAGGTAATTATGTCCAACATTCAAGTTTTAGACCCTCACGTGGCTGATCTGATTGCCGCTGGCGAGGTGGTGGAGCGACCAGCCAGTGTAGCCAAAGAACTAATGGAAAATGCGGTGGATGCCGGCGCCAGCAAAGTAACGGTGGAAATTCGCCATGGAGGGATGACGTTTCTCCGAGTTACCGACGACGGCCAGGGCATCCCTGCTGGCCAAGTGAAGACAGCCTTCCTCCGTCACGCGACCAGTAAGCTGCGCACTGAGTATGACTTAGAGGCCATCGGCACACTGGGTTTCCGAGGGGAAGCGCTGGCTGCCATTGCTGCGGTGTCTCGGGTGGAAGTGATGACGCGAACGCCCGATACGACTCTGGGGTGTGCCTTGCGGCTGGAAGGAGGGGTGCCGGGAGAGTTAGAGGAAGCGGGCTGCCCACTGGGAACCACTATGGTGGTCCGAGATCTCTTTTATAACACACCTGCTCGATTAAAATTTATGAAGAAGGATTCTTCTGAGGGAGCGGCAGTTTTTGCTGCCGTCCAGCGTCTGGCTCTGTCCCGACCGGACATCAGTGTAAAATTTCTCCGAGATGGCAAACAAGAATTGCTCACACCCGGAGATGGAAAATTGAAAAGCGCCGTATACGCAGTATTAGGCCGGGATCTGGCTCTTGGTTTGCGGGAAGTAAAGGGCAGTGGTGAAGGAGACATGATGGTGACAGGGTTTGTCTCTCTGCCCGCTTGTTGCCGAAACAGCCGCAGTGGACAGTTTTTCTTTGTCAATGGCCGCCAGGTAAAAAGCCCTCTGATGACTGCTGCCGTAGAGGAAGCTTACCGGAACCAACGCATGGTGGGTAAATTCCCGGCCTGCATCCTCCACCTCACCACTAAGTTAAATGCAGTGGATGTCAACGTCCACCCGGCCAAGACTGAAGTAAAATTTGGAAACGAACGGCAAGTGTTCTCCGCCGTGTTCCATGCGGTCTTGTCCACCCTGGACGGAGATAAGACCCACCCTACCTTTCAGTTACCTCTCCAGGCGCGGGAGCGGGCAGCCATCTTGGAGGGAAAAGCGGGGCTGGAGTCACCTGCAACCCCTGAGACTACTCGCGTTACGCTCCGATCCCAAGATCCACTACCTAGCGTAGAGCCCCCAAAAACAGCTTTTATGCCCAAGTCGGTGGCGGAGCGGGAGCAAAGAGCGACTTCTGTCTCGCCCGTAGATGTCGAAGCCAGCAAATGTGGTTCCGCTGTTGTTCCAACGCATTCCACCGGCTCTTATTACCGAGGAAATCGGGGAGTCGATGTGTTCTGGGAGCCACCTGATGGCAAGCAGGAAGAAAAGAAATATCGACCAAACGTGCAAAAACTTGTTGTAACCCCTTCTTCCACCCCGGTGTCTCTGGACAAAGACCAGGGTTGTGCACGCACTTTGGAACCGGCCAAACGTTTGGAAGGGAATCAGCAGGAGTTGGATGCAGGAATACAATCCGATGCCGCAACAGTCCCTTCGGAGCGCTTGGTTGAGGAGGGCTCTACTTCTGTATCCAAAATGAAAGACCCGTCCTTGCTGCCCCCCCAACCCCAGGATTGGCGCATGGCAGGGGAGGTTTTAAATACTTATATTGTGGTGGAGCAGGGAGATCGGATTTATTTTATCGACAAGCATGCTGCCCATGAGCGGATGAACTTTGATCGCATGAAAGCGCAGGGATATGATCCCATGGCTCAAACCTTGTTGGCACCAGTGGTATTTCGGCTGGGGGTGGAGGAACAGGAGGAACTCTTGCGCCATCAGGACTTGCTGGAAGAATTCGGCTTTGAGGTGGATGAATTAGGAGGTAGTTTGGCGGTGCGCCAGGCTCCCTTTGATGTAGCGGTGGAGGATATTCCGGCTACACTGACGGAAATTGCACAGAAATTGTTGGCCACCGGAGAGGCTGATCCAACCGCAGCCCGAGACGAGTTGCTGCACACCATGGCCTGCAAAGCGGCGATCAAGGGAGGATGGAAGTCCAGCCCTCAGGAATTGGAGCGAGTGGTTCGGGCAGTGATGGAAGGTGCAGTAAAATATTGTCCTCATGGACGCCCAGTAGCCATTGAGTTAACTAAGAAAGATTTGGAAAAGCAGTTTAAGCGGGCATAAAGGCCGTCTAGGTGCAGCTGGAAAACGGACTCTCAGGGAGATAAGAAGGTGATACAATGCCCCAGAAATTGTTGGTTGTGGATGGCCCCACCGCGTCAGGCAAGACGGCTCTGGCGGTGGAATTGGCCTTGCGGTTTAATGGAGAAGTGGTGTCTGCCGATTCCATGCAGATCTATCGAAGGATGGACATTGGCACCGCCAAGCCCACCCCTTCAGAGATGCGAGGAGTGCCGCACCATATGCTAGATGTAGCCGATCCGTGGGAGGATTACTCAGTGGCCCGCTATGTGGAGCAGGCAGTGCAGTGCGTGGAGGACATTCGTGCCCGAGGAAAGTTGCCCATTGTGGCAGGGGGAACAGGCCTATACATTGACTCCCTCCTTTCCGGGCGCACCTTTGCTGCCTTTCTTCCGGACAGCCCCATACGGGGAGAACTGGAGGAACAGTTAGAGCGGGAAGGAGGGCAGGCGCTGCTAGAGGAATTGCGGCGGGTGGATCCAGAAAGTGCAGGGCGATTGCATCCCAATGATGGGAAACGGATTGTCCGAGCGTTGGAGGTATACCGCACCACAGGGAAGACCATTACCTGGCACAATGCCCAGACTAAGCAGATCCCGCCCCGGTACGAAGCCCTTACCCTCACGCTTGCTTTCCGTCGAAGGGAAGATATGTGGCATAGAATTGACCGGCGAGTAGACGCCATGATGGAGCAGGGGCTGGTTGATGAAGTATCCGGCTTGCTTCGAGCAGGTGTTCCCCGGCGATGCACCGCGATGCAGGCCATCGGCTACAAGGAAATGGCGGTGGCACTGGAAGGAGATGGGGACACGGAAGCTGCTGCCCAGGAGATTAAGCTCCGGTCCCGACAATATGCCAAGCGGCAGTTGACCTGGTTTCGTCGCAATGGACAGGCCAAGTGGCTATTCTGGGAGGAAGAGCCGGATTTTGCACAGGCCTGCCGGGATTCGACGGAATATCTGGAAGAATTTGGTATAGTATAAAAGCACTCAGGCCTCCGGGCCGTAAAGAAAAAAGGAGTGCTACATATGCAGAAAACCAATAATCTCCAGGAAATTTTCCTCACCCAGCTGCGGCGTGAACGTCGGGGCGTCACCGTATTTCTGATGAATGGCTTTCAGATGCGGGGATATGTAACAGGGTTTGACGCCTTTTCTGTGGTGTTGACCAGTGACGGCAAGCAGATGTTTGTGTATAAACACGCCATCTCTACCATTACACCGGAACGGCCAGTTCCCCTAACTCAGCCGGGGGGCGAGGAGTAAGAAAGACAAAGACAGACGGCTTTATAGAAGGAGCAAAACAAAAGAAGAAAAACGTCTGTCTGCGGCCCGGGCCGCAGGGCGCGGGAATAGAAAGAGAGAACCCACATGAAGCAAGGAAAACCAGTTATTACATTTGTAATTGCGGCTCTGGCGGTGGCACTAACCATATATTTGGGATGCTACGCCCTTAATACGCTTCAAGATCCTTTTACCACCACGTTGGCCTACTCCTATACGGTGAACGACAGTGTAGAGGCGGACGGCCTATTGGTGCGCGAGGAACAGGTGTTGCCTGCCCAGAGCGGGATTTTGGACGTAATCTGCAGCGAGGGAGAGAAGGTGGCAAAGGGTCAGACCATTGCTCTTGTATACCGGGACAGTCAGGCCCAGGCGGACCAGGCGGAATTGGACCGGCTCGCGGTAGAGATCCGGTTGCTGGAAGATACAGCGGCTGGGGCAGATGGTGTAGAATCGGCGGCCAAGTTAGATGAAGAGATTCTCCAGGCGGTGGTGGATCTGCGGGCCTCTACCGCCCTGGGGAACTTTAATCAGTTGGAGGAGCAGGTACTGGCATTAAAAAGCGGCGTGCTCAAGCGGGGGTACACCTATGGGGATGGGCTCAACAGTCAGAGTCTTGCCCAGCGGCTGGACGAGTTGAAGGGAGAATATTCTGCGCTTCGAACCCAGGCCTCCTCTGCTACCACTCAGGTAAAAGCAGAGCGAGCAGGGACCTTTTCCAACCAAGTGGACGGCTTTGAGAGCACGTTAACCCCAGAGAGTGTATTTCAATTGACGGTATCCACTCTGTCGGAGCAGATGGCTCAACCAATGACGGTAGGCGGCGGACTCGGAAAATTAATTTTTGGCCATCGCTGGTATTTTGCTGCGGCACTGCCAGAGGACGCTACCCAGCGGCTACGACAGGGAGATACCGTAACCATGCGCTTTACAGGCGATTTTAGCCAAGATGTGGACATGCAGGTGGAGCAAGTAGGCGCTGTGGAAGGAGGCAAAGCAGTCGTTGTCTTTTCTGCGGATGAGTATCTCGCTCAGACCACTTTGTTGCGTCGGCAGACAGCGGAGTTGATTTTTGACAGTTGGACCGGCCTGCGTATCCCAAAGCAGGCGTTGCGCCTGGAAAAGAAGACTTATACTGATCCGGACACGAGCCAGGCCCAAGAAGTGAATCAAATTGGGGTCTATGTACTGGTGAGTGGGAAGACAGAATTTAAGCAGGTGGAGATTGTGACTGAAGGTACGGATTACTATGTGGTAAGGCCAGCTTCAGAGGACAGCCGGAGCCTGCGGGCAGGAGATGAAGTCATTGTCCAGGGTGTGGGTCTGTATGACGGCCAATTGCTGGAATTCTAAGGAATGATGATTCCCCACACAGGGGAAGGAAAATGATAAGTTAAGTGCTGGCAAAGCAAGGAGGGCAGAAAGCCCGAAAGAAAGAGAGAAGGAAAACCATGGACGTATTGCAGCATGTACAGGCGGTCCAAGCAAAGATTGAAGCGGCGGCACAGGCAGCGGGACGAGATCCCAGGGAAATTACCCTGTGTGCAGCGACCAAGGTACAGACCGATGAAACCATTCGAAGAGCGATCTCTGCAGGAATCCGTGTATGCGGGGAGAACCGAGTGCAAGAACTGGTGGCACACCTAGCGGCAGATGCTTACGCTGGAGCGGAGGTACACTTTATTGGGCACCTGCAAACCAACAAGGTGAAACAAGTAGTAGGAAAGGTCTCATTGATTCAGTCTGTGGATTCAGAGCATTTGTTGCGGGGAATTGCGGCTCAGGCGGACAAGCTGCACCTGGTGCAAGACATTTTGCTGGAGGTAAATATTGGAGGAGAGGCCAGCAAAGGAGGTTGTCCAGTGTCAGAGGTGGAAAGCTTGGCAGAACTGGCACGGAGCCTGCCTGGGGTGCGGTTACGTGGCCTTATGGCGATTCCGCCCATTGCCCGAGAGCCGGGGGAAAATCGGCCATATTTTGCAGCGATGCGACAGCTTTATGTTGACATAAGAGGAAAAATGTCGGATAATCAAGATGATATGGACTGCCTGTCGATGGGGATGAGCGGAGACTACGAAGACGCAATCGCCGAAGGCGCTACTCTGGTTCGGGTGGGTACTGCGCTATTTGGCCCCCGGCCGCCGATGGGCGGCGCAGTCGGTCATGCAGACAGGCCGAACAACGGATAATACCCGGAAGGAAAGAGGTATTTACCATGGGAATTTTAGATGAGTTTAAACGCCTGGCCCATCCTTATGAGGATGAGGAAGAGGATGATTTTGAAGATGATTTTGACGCTCAGCCTCCAGTGCGTTCCGAACGTCGAGAGCGCAGCGGGCGCAGTGACTCCTTTTATAACTCAACTCCTGTGCAAGAAGAGGACCGCCGCAGTAATAAAGTGGTGAACATTCGGGCGGCCACTCAGTTACAGGTAGTGCTGGTCAAGCCAGAGCGGTTTGAGGATGCTTCTGCCATCGCCGACCACTTGAGAGAGAAGCGTACCGTGGTACTAAATTTAGAATCTACGAATAAAGAAGTTGCTCGCCGAGTTCTGGACTTTTTATCCGGTGCAGCGTACGCCAATGAAGGTAAGGTCAAGAAGGTGGCCATCTCCACCTACATTATTACTCCCTACAATGTGGATATTTTAGGGGATCTCATTGACGAATTAGAAAATAACGGACTTTATTTTTAAAGGGTGTTAAGGTCCCTCAACGCAGCAAGCCTAACCGTTTGTAGTGGTTGAGGAGGAAGAATGATTGCCGCGTGGGTAAGCGGCAAGAGAGGAAACAGCGGACCAATTTCCGCCTTTGCGGGTGGTTCAAACGGGCAGAAGATTGGGGTGGAAGATTATGTTGACTCCGCAGGAGGTATCCGAGCGTGCCTTTCAAAAGGTGTCGTTCGGAGGTTATCATATGGCGCAGGTGGATGAGTTTCTGGATGTATTAACAGAGGATTACTCCACACTGTATAGTGAGAATGCGGTACTGAAAAGCAAGATGAAAGTGCTGGTGGACAAAGTGGAGGAGTACCGCTCCACGGAAGAAGCCATGCGCAAAGCGCTAATGACAGCGCAGCGAATGGCAGATGATCTGGTAAAAGAAGCGGAGCAAAAGAAAGCGCAGCTTCTTCAGCAGGCAGAGGGTGAGGCCCTGCGGCGGAAGGAAGAACTGGAGCAGCAGTTGCAGGCGGAAGAATATCGACTGGAGCAGGCGAAGCAGGCTACAGCCCACTTTGTCGAGCAAGTGCGAGCGCTACACGCGGGACAAGAGGAGTTTTTGTCTAAACTTGGCCAGTTGTGCCCACCTCCAGCGGAACCCGTTGCGGCAGATCCTGTTGAGGAGACGGTGTCGGAAATTGACGATAGTGTCCAACGACTGTTGGCCCAGGCCATGAAAGAGGCGGCGGCAGAGAATCGGAAGAGCCAGGCTGCCTCCCAGTCGGAGCCGGAAGCGGAGGATCTAGATGACACGGCGGAGTTTGATCCGGTAACGGACCGGGCCACCGTGGAGGATGAGGTTGATGATGTGGAGGAGGAAGAAGAGGACCTCCCCCCTGCCCGTGGCAGCCGAATTGATTTTGGAAAACTGCAATTTGGCCGGGACTACGAAATTAAATAAGCCGGCATAAGCCAATAGCCGGTAACCGGATACCCCACACCCAGGGAGGCCGCCCGTCGGGGCGGCCTCTTCCCACAGCGGCCTGGGTTGGCTTTTCCTTGCCTTTTTCCCCGAGAGCGGGTATAATATGGAGAAATTAGGGGTGTCTTGTCACCCCTTGAAGGAGGCATCCCCAGGGATGAAAGCGAAGACCAACCTGACTATGCTGTGTGACTTTTACGAATTGACCATGGCCAACGGTTATTTTCAGACGGGGTTAAAAGACCGGATTTGCTACTTTGATGTGTTTTACCGCTCCGTGCCGGATAAAGCTGGTTTTGCACTGGCAGCGGGATTGGCCCAAGTCATTGAGTACATTCAAGAGCTTCACTTTGATGAGGAAGACCTGGCCTATCTGAGGACCAAGGGCTGTTTTAGCGAGGAGTTTCTGAACTTTTTGGCCCAATTCCGCTTTACCGGAGACATCTGGGCTATGCCAGAGGGAACACCGGTCTTCCCTGGCGAGCCTCTGCTCACCGTCCGGGCCCCAGCGATTCAGGCTCAGTTTGTGGAGACATTTTTGCTGTTGACACTCAACCACCAGAGTTTGATTGCTACTAAGTCCAACCGGATTGTCCGGGCAGCAGAGGGGCGCCCTGTGGCAGAATTTGGATCCCGGCGAGCACAGGGGGCCGACGGCGCACTGTTGGGCGCCCGGGCCAGCTATATTGCCGGCTGCTCCGCCACCGCCTGCACCATGGCCGACCAACGCTATGGCTCTCCAGCTACTGGTACCATGGCCCACTCTTGGGTGCAGATGTTCCCGGATGAATATACAGCATTTAAAACATACTGTGAACTTTATCCGTATAATGCGACCCTCCTAGTGGACACTTATAATGTCCTTAAGTCTGGGGTGCCCAATGCCATTCGCGCTTTTCAAGAGGTTCTACTACCCAAGGGGATTACGAAATGCGGGATTCGATTGGACTCTGGGGATCTGACCTATCTGTCCCAGAAGGCACGACAGATGCTGGATGAGGCTGGGCTGACCGACTGTAAGATTGTGGCCTCGAATGCTCTGGATGAGTATATCATCCGGGATCTGGTGCGTCAGGGTGCACGAATTGACTCCTTTGGCGTGGGCGAGCGACTCATTACATCCCGTTCCGAGCCGGTGTTTGGCGGGGTGTATAAACTGGCAGCCATTGAAGATGAAAAAGGGAACATTATACCAAAAATTAAAATTAGTGAGAATGCTGCCAAGATTACAACGCCTCACTTTAAGAAAGTGTACCGCATTTACTCGAAGGACACCGGAAAGGCGGAGGCAGATCTCATTTGTTTACATGACGAACAAATTGACTTCACGCAACCGCTGGAACTTTTTGACCCAGATGCTACGTGGAAACGGAAAATATTTACCGATATTGAGGTCCGGGAACTACTGGAACCCATCTTCCAGGGCGGACAATTGGTATATCAGATCCCTGATCTGCAGGCCAGTCGTGCTTACTGCCAGAGACAGGTAGATGCGCTGTGGGACGAGGTAAAACGGTTCGAAAATCCCCATAACTACTACGTGGATTTGTCTCAGAAACTTTGGGATATTAAGCAGTCCCTGTTAAACAGCCATGATATGACATAATTGGGCGGGGGACGGTTTCAGCAGAAGAAAGAAACCGACCCCCGCTTTTTTACAGCAAGGAGGAAAAAAATGAGCATCAAAAGCCGGGCGCTGGCCCTGAGTGTATCCATCTGCACCGTCCTGTGTTTAACGGTGTTGCCGGCGGATGCATTAGGCGACAGCGGGGTGTCGGTAAGCCTGGGAAGCAGCCACACTTTGGCATGTAAAACAGACGGGACTCTTTGGGCCTGGGGTGTCAACAGCCAGGGACAACTGGGGACCGGAAAGGCCGGCGAACCCCAGTCTCGACCGGTGAAAGTGCTCAGTGGAGTGAAGTATGCCAGCGCAGGAAATGCCTACTCTCTGGCACTGAAAACCGATGGTACGCTCTGGGCTTGGGGAGAGAATAGCTGTGGCCAATTGGGGACTGGGAAAAGTGGCGGCAGTGCCACCGCCTTTGATGCAGGGGTGGATGAAGCCGCTCCAGTGAAAATCATGAGTGGAGTCGTCTCCATGAGTGCAGGGGCAAACCATGCCGTAGCGGTAAAGTCGGATGGCACCCTCTGGGCCTGGGGCGACAACGCTTGGGGCCAACTTGGGACGGGTAAGAGCGGCGGCGGTACAGCAGCAGAGGGAGTCGCCTTTCAACCTGGTGTAGATGAGGCTACCCCAGTGCAGGTGCTGAGTGGAGTGACGGCGGCTTATGCCGGGACCAATCGGACCTATGCAATCAAAGCCGACGGCACGCTTTGGGCCTGGGGGGGCGCTCTATTGGGCGATGGCACGTCCCAGGGCCGAGTGAAGCCAGTACAGATACTTTCTGATGTGACAGCTGTTTGTGTTGGGGGGTCCCATGCCCTGGCCGTTAAGAGCGACGGCAGTTTGTGGGGATGGGGAAGCAACTTTCTGGGACAGATGGGAAAGGGCACAGCAACCGATAGTGGTTACCTGACACCAGTAAAAATTTTGGATCATGTGACCTGGGCCAGTGCAGAGGAACGATATTCTCTGGCAGTAAAAGCGGATGGTACCCTCTGGATCTGGGGTGACATGATGTGGGGTACTGCCCAGAGCGATAATGTAATTACGGAGAGCGACTGTATCCCGGTGCAGATTTTAACCGGAGTGTCTTTAGCAGCTGCCGGCCCTACTCGGGCGGCAGCGGTCAAAACCGATGGCAGTCTATGGACCTGGGGAGCGGGCCACCAGGGGGAGCTAGGCGATGGAAAAACGGCTGCTTCTGGGGGCAGTTACTATAACATGACGCCAACCAAAATCCTTTCTGGAGTGTCTACCACTCCTGGGCAGGTAGTCCCTACCGACCCAGAGGATATCCCATCTTCCTGGGCCGAGCGGAGGGTGGAGCAGGCCATCACTGCCGGTATCGTCCCAGTCTCCCTCCAGGGGAAGTATACTCGAACTATTACACGAGGGGAATTTTGTGCCTTAGGGGTGGCGCTGTATGAGAAAGTCACTGGAAGTGCGATTACCGGGCGGCAGACGTTCCTAGACACCACCGATCCCAATGTGGAGAAGTTGGCCTCACTGGGAGTGGTCAGTGGTGTGGGTGACGGACGTTTTGCACCAAATCAGAAGCTGCAGAGAGAACAGGCGGCACTGATGTTGGTCAAGTTGGCTCAGGTAATGGGGAAACCTCTGCCTGCGCATGCAGCCACTTTTGGAGATCGGGCCAAGATCTCTGCATGGGCCGTGGATGCAGTGGGACAGGTACAAGGGTCTGGCATTATGTCTGGGACTGGGAATAACCTCTTCTCCCCCACCGGTTCCTATACGCGGGAACAAAGCATTGTCACAATGCAGCGCCTACTAGAGTGGCTCCAAGGGTAAATCATAAAATGACGAGCGTCCCTGTCAAAACGGGACGCTCGTTTTTCTACATACAGGGACAAGTGCAACGCCCTCCAACCTCAAATTTGGGGCTGGAGGGCGTTGCAGGTTGAAAGAAAAGAGAATTAGTTTGCTTCGTACAATTCCAGAATGGCGCCATCCTTCCAAACGAAAGCCAAACGATCCTTTTCCCCTACATCCATGGGACCGCAGATGATTTGGTCGGCATCGGCCATATATGGCTCCAGATGGTCCACTTTATAGGCCACATGTGGGTTGCGATGGATTTCTTCCGGGAAAGGAGTGCCCTCTTCGAATTTTAGATACTCAATTTTATAATCATAGTCATCCACATTACTTACCCAGAATTTGGCCCCTTCATTATAGGTCATTCCAGGCTTGCGGTTGGTGATAGGTATGCCGATGTGCATATATTCAGCGGACATAGTACCGTCTCCTTATCCAATGATAAATTATAATTCTCCTTGCTTAACAGCTTGGTAGAGGGAAAAGGCATGTTGAGGACTGTACCCTTGGTGAACCACTGCACCGATGGCCTGAGCCATACCGGAGGGGCAATCGGACTGGAAGATGTTGCGTCCCATGTCCACCCCGTGAGCGCCTTCCTGAATGGCGCGGTAGGCCATCTCCAACGCATCCAATTCTGGTAACTTTTTGCCTCCAGCGATTACAATAGGAACCGGACAGGCGGCAGCTACCCGCTCAAATCCTTCGCAGTAATAGCTTTTAACAATATTAGCTCCGTTTTCTGCCAGCACTCGGGTGGCTAATTGAAAGAACTTTTCCGTTCGTTCCATCTGTTTGCCAACAGCCACCACACCCAGGGTGGGAATCCCGTAGCGGGTGGCGGCGTCGGCCGTGCGGCAGAGTAATTCCAAAGACCGGGACTCCCCTGGCGCCCCAATAAAGGTCTGTACCGCCACACAGTCGGCATTCATACGAATGGCGTTTTCCAAGTCGCAGGCAATGCCTCCCCCATTGGACATGTCATCATAGAGTACGGTGGAATCATAAGTCACACGGACGCACTTGGCCACCTGTGCTGCGGGCGAAATACAGGCACGAATGACGCCTTTCGTGCCCATAAGGACATTGACGTGGGGAATCAGCGGCGGGATAACCAAATCAATGCGCTCTAGCCCAGCTGTAGGACCCATAATATAACCATGATCAAAGGCCAGCATGACAGTGTTTCCTGACTTGGGATCAAAAAGCCTGGCCATGCGGTTTTTCATCCCCCAATCGCAGTGAGCAGCTCCTTTCACAAAAAAGCCTTCCTGCACAGGGGGAATATCTAAATGGTAGTCATGGGCAGCTTTGTTGCCGATGTTGTCAGCCATGGAAGAACGGCCTCCTTATTTCTTTGTCAGGTAGGGGGTGCGGCAAGGAGCGTTCCACAGCCGCAGCAATTCATCGTCCATCCGGGCCATAAACATCTGGAAACCAGCTTGTTCTTGCACGGTAAGCAGTTCCCCCACATAATTGGCTACAATCTCGATATTCTGCTCCTTGAGAATTTGCTCACATTTGCGGTAAATAATGAGTTGCTCCATAAGCGTGGTGGCACCAGAGCCGTTGATGATGAGCATGACCTTCTCGCCGGGTTGGATGCCGATATCCTTGACGAGAGCATTTACCATAATTTCGGCCGTCTCATCGGCGGACTTCATACTCTGGCGGCCACCACCGCCCTCACCGTGTTGTCCCATGCCAATTTCCATGTCGTCTTCTCCCAAATCGGCCAGGGCTGCTCCGGTGGACGGATGAGTAGCACCCCGGACGGCTACCGCTAGGGTCGCCATATTGTCGGCAAAACGTTGGGCAATGGCAGCGACTTCTTCTAAACTCTTCCCTTCTGCGGCGGCAGCACCGGCAATTTTATATGTGGGAATACAGCCTACCAGCCCCCGGCGATCATCTGCGTTGGAACGTGGAGCATTGGATACATCCTCCTGGGTAACCACCTTCACCACATTCAACCCCAATTTTTTACACTGTTTCATGGTAAGGTTGCCGGTGAGCATGTCGCCAGCGTGGTTTAACACGATGTACAAAACACCTTTTCCTTTGTCTGCCAGTTTAATCGCATCCACACAGGCCTGAGGTCCAGGTGCGGCAAAGATATCTCCGACCACCGAGATATCCACCATGCCCTCGCCTACAAAGCCGGAAATGGCTGGTTCATGACCCGAGCCGCCCTGGGTGACAATGGTCACGCGATTGGCGTGTTCCAATTCTTTGTTAATAATCATGTTTTCTTCGCCGCGGTAGAGAATATCGCGGTTAGCAGCAACCAAACCATCTAATAATTCATCAGTTAGATTTTCTGGGTTGTTGATAAATTTTTTCATCTTCATAGCGTTGTCCTCCTTGCATATCCATAAAATGATTTGTCCTTATGCCAAAGCATTTATATTCCTTCTGCTAATCCCTGAAAAAATAGAGCGGTGGACATAGCCCCTGCGTCTGGAGTACCAATCGTCTGTTCTTTGTAGCTTCGAGCCCGGCCAAACTTAGCCACAAAGCCCTCACTGGCCTTAGCTCCTTCTCTTGCGGCTTTGGCTGCGGCATTGAGAACATCCGATATATCGCCCTGGGTCTGCTGCGCGGCCTGAACTGCCGGAATTAGAGCATCCATCATGGTTTTATCGCCTACCTTAGCGGTGGTAATGCCCTCCATTTCTTCCAGTGCCCCAGCAAACATCCGACGTACACCGTCAACATCCAATAGGTTTTCCTCTTCCCCCAGTTGTACGCCCAGTCCTCCAATCAAGGTGCCATAAAGTGGACCTGCAGATCCTCCCTTGACTTCCATGACTGCCATTCCTAAATCGTCGAAAAAAGTTCGAATGGAAGCTTCACCCCACTGAGGAACTTGCTGTTGAATAAGTTTGGAAATCTTTGCAATAGTGACTCCGTGGTCCCCATCTCCAAAGCGGGAATCAATTTCACTCAAGGTCTCGGCGTGATCCATTAACACCTGGGCTGCGTTGAGTAGCATGGTTCCTACTGCGCTGCGATCTAAGGTCATTGTATCAGTCCCCTTTCTCTTAGAAGTTTATAAAAGTTACGTATGTAAGTAAAAGATAATAAAAGAAGTTACAAATGTCAATAAAGAAGAATAAATTCTACATTTTAATTAAAATATTTTATAATAATTTAGAAAAAACATACAAAAACCGCCTACTCAAAAATAAAAATAAGAGTAGGCGGTTACATATGTTACTTTTCGTTTAAGAGATTTTGAATAAGACCGGTACGCGCTACCAGGTGAGTAAAGCGACCTGTGCGTAGGGCACCAAGGAGCGCTCTGGTACTTGTATTGGCAGAACAAACTCCGACCACATTGGGGCAGCGGGATAATAGATCCAGGGGGATTTGAATTGCAAAGTCTTGAGGGGAGGAAATAATCTGACCGGATGGATTAAAATAATAAGCCAGTAGACGGCCACAACAGTGTTCCTTTTGTAACCGGTCACCGTACCGAGCGACAGAGGCAAAGTCAGGGGTGGAGGGATAGTTGCCAATGTTGACCAAAGCAGTGTCCATAAGTTCCCATTCCTGGTAGACCTGATGGTAGAGTTCGGTGGAACACAACACATCTCGCTCCTCTAGGCTTTCGGGAAGAGCAGGCAAATAAAGAAAGTGTGGCTGAGCATCCAGTTGCTGGGCGAGTAAGCGGACATTTTCGTTGGAATGATAGTTGCGAATGGGGAAGCTGGCGTTTCCTACCAGAGGACATACAGCCGCTACAGGACTATTGGGATCTGGGTGCTCTTCTAGCCACGTTACAAGCTGGCCAACAAAGTGCCCCCAACCTACACCCAATCGCCTAGTATTCAGTCGGTGAAGCAATTGAATTGCGGCCTGGGAAAGCTTTTGATTGGTTCGGTGGTCATTTTCATCATCCTCTACCAGGATACCTCCTCGCAAAGGGCTGATGCGGCGCAGGCGATCCAAAAGAATGTCTTGCCCAGTGTCGGGATCATGAATGGTAATCTCCACTACTCCGAGCGCTCGGGCCTCCGCCAGCAGGCGACTGACCATGGGGCGGGACACGCCCAATTCCCGAGCAATGTCTTGCTGCTTCCAGTCTTCCAAATAGTAGCGCCGGGCTACATGAGCCAGGCGGCGAACTTTCTCTTCGGCCATGGCCATAGACCAGGCCTCCTCTCCAAATTGGGTTACATTCGTGCGACATGCGAAGTTACATAGGTTACTTATACCATAAAATGCTCTGGGGCGCAACACGCAGTGGTCTTGCTCTGGGTTCAGAGCAAAAAAATGCCCCAACCAAAACTGGTTGGGGCGAAATAACTATATTTGCTTACAAAACACACAGAGCCAAAGTTAGCAGAACCCAAAGAATGGCAACCCACTTGGTCATCTTGGCCAACTTTGCGTCTACGCTTTTTGCCTTATTCTTAGACAGGAAGGTATCAGCGGCACCGGAGATAGCACCAGACAGGCCTGCACTCTTGCCGGACTGGAGCATAACAATGGCCACAAGAGCCAAAGAAAGCAGCACCTGAAGAATGGTAACAGCCAGGTTCATAACAAGCATCGTTCCTTTCAAAGCCCGGTCGGGCGAAAAATCAGAAATCCGCCCGGGGTGTCCGGACGCAGAGTATAAGATACCATACTTTTGCCCAAAATGCAAGCCTTTTTGGGAATTTCACGGAAAAATTAACCTTATTCATCCTCAAAAATGGGGTGAATACTGGAAGTTGTAGACGACAAAGAAACTAGGCACAAGATAGCTCTGATGCATATACCCAAATGGAGCGCAGGACACATTAGGGCCTGTGCAAAGAAAAAAGGAAACGGGTATGGTGCTATTATACTATGGCAATGGCCTCAATTTCCACAAGTACATCCTTGGGCAACCTTGAGACCTGGACAGCAGATCGAGCAGGACATTGGGCAGGAAAAAAAGTTTGATAGACCTGGTTCATAGCGGAAAAGTCATCCATATTTTGTAAAAAGACGGTGGTCTTAACGACCTGGTTTAGGTCTGCGCCGGCAGCCTGAAGAATGGCCTTTACATTCTCCAGGACTCGAGTGGTTTGATCTTGGATGTTGGCAGGGGCAATGGTGCCGGTGGAGGGGTCAAGAGGAATTTGACCGGAAACGAACAGGAAATTACCTGCCCGAATTGCCTGAGAGTATGGACCGATGGCGGATGGGGCTTGTTGCGTGGAAATAACTGCTTTCTCCATAAAGGTGCTCCTTTCATTTTATTCCTTGAGGTTCAAAAAGACAGGCTAATGCACTGGGCGGTGATAGAGAGTTACACCACTACGGCAGCAAAGTTCCAACTGTCCGTTGTCTACCAAATATTCAAGAAAAAAGCGGATGTTGCGCTCGAATCGCAAGGCGCGGGGTGGTTTGTGGGTAAACAGCTGGTGCAGCCGACATACAGCCAGCCCAATTTGACCCGCCGTCATGGGGTGATCAACCAGATCTAAAATTTCCTGTGTTCGCCGGCGAATAAGGGCTTGATTTTCGTCAATTAGTTCGTCCAATTCGTCTGGTAGGCACACACCACGGTGAGCCATAACAACAGCGTCGCAGTCAAGATCTCGCAGCTTTTCCCGACTGGCGTTTGCCATGGCGTGACTAAGGTTATAGGGCAATTTGGAGTTGAAGTACTCTTGACTAAGCAAGGCGTCGGCAGCGTAGCAAACCCGATCAGGAGTAAGAATACAAACATGACCAGAAGAGTGGCCAGGGGTATGGAGGATTTGAAACTCTGCCCCGGCAAAAGAGAATGGGCCATCCTGGGCCGGAATAAGAACATCAGGAGTGTGAATCATATGAGAGGACTCCGACTCTACTAGACCGGGTGGGAGGAGAAGAAAATAACATTTTAAATTGAGAAGGCTGCAACACATCCCGGCTTCTGGAGCAGTGAGAGCCACCTGAGCACCATATTTAGCTTGAAAATAGCGGTTATTGCCGCAGTGATCCACATGGGCGTGAGAGTTTAGAATGCCAACAGGGGTAAGCCCGGCCCCTAGCAGGGCTTGCTCCAACTCCTCTTGCTCTACATGCAGACCGGAGTCCAGCAAAATGCAGTGGTGGCGGTCTAACTGATAGAAGGGGATGAGTTCCATCCCCTCTGCTACCCAGGTGTTTCCTTTC
Organism: Lawsonibacter sp.; assembly: GCA_050943895.1. Classification (GTDB taxonomy): domain Bacteria; phylum Bacillota; class Clostridia; order Oscillospirales; family Oscillospiraceae; genus Lawsonibacter. Next base: position 215,021 of record JBMNQA010000001.1, on the reverse strand, counting down.
ACTTGCGTGAGTTTCATAGCAGCCTCCTAGTCTGTCTTAACCGGCGGTGTATTGCTCTGTTGCTGTTTCAAATAGACCATTAATACCGCAATATCTGCCGGAGACACTCCAGACACCCGGCTAGCCTGGCCTAGATTACCCGGCCGGATCTCTTGTAGCTTCTGTCGAGCTTCCATGCGCAAGCCGTGGATAGACAGATAGTCCAAGTCCGCGGGTAAGGGACGCTCCTCCAGCCGCCGCATTTCTTCCACTTGGCGCAGCTGTCGGTCAATATAACCGGCATACTTGATAGTGATCTCTGCCTCCCGGCGCAGAGTGGAGGGCAGAGATGGCCGGGTGGGATCAAAGGGGGCCAAGTCATCGTAGGTTAGCCGGGGACGGCGTAACAGGTCGCTAATTCGGGCACCATCTTTGACAGGCGGCTCGCCTTTGCTTTGAAGCAGTTCATCCAGGGCGGAAGAGGGAGGGGTGCCTGTGTGTTCCAGCCGGTCGACCTCCTGATCCACTTGACGGTACTTTTCTAAAACACGATCATATTGTTCCCGGGACACCAGACCTAATGCATACCCAATAGGAGTAAGACGCCGATCGGCGTTATCTTGGCGATGGAGTAACCGATACTCCGTGCGGGAGGTCATCATCCGGTAAGGTTCGTTGGTCCCTTTGGTCACCAAATCATCAATCAGCACCCCTATGTACCCTTGGTCCCGACGCAGTACAAAAGGTGGGCGACCCAGTAGTTTCAAAGCCGCGTTTACTCCGGCCACAAATCCCTGCACGGCTGCCTCTTCATATCCAGAAGAACCATTAAACTGCCCTGCTCCATACAGGCCGGCTATCATTTTGCATTCCAAGGTAGGCAGAAGCTGGGTGGGGTCCACGCAGTCATATTCAATGGCGTAGGCACACCGAGTCATTTCCGCGTGTTCCAGACCAGGAATGGTGTGAAGCATCTCGAGTTGTACTTGTTCGGGCAAGGAGGAAGACAGACCCTGGATGTAAAGTTCCTCTGTGTCTAACCCCATGGGTTCAATAAATAACTGGTGGCGCTCCTTATCGGGAAAGCGGACAATTTTCGTCTCAATGGAGGGGCAGTACCGGGGACCAATTCCCTCAATGGTTCCATCGTAGAGGGGGGACCGGTCCAGATTGGCACGGATAATGGCGTGAGTACGCTCATTTGTATAAGTGAGGTAACACACCGCTCTGTTTTCCGGTGGTACAGTGGTTTGGAAAGAAAAAGCCAAGCCATCCTCATCCCCTGCCTGCAACTCCATTTTGGAGAAGTCCACACTGCGGGCGTTTACCCGAGGAGGGGTTCCGGTTTTAAAGCGTCGAATAGACAGCCCCAAATCCACCAGGCACTGTGTCAACGGCAAGGCAGCTGCCAGACCATCCGGCCCGGAGTCTCGCACCACATCTCCAACAATTGTCCGCCCGCCCAGATAAGTGCCAGTGGCCACCACTGCGGCTCGGACCTGGTAAACCGCTCCGGTGTGGGTAATTACTTCAGACACTGCACCCTGACGGGTGCGGATAGCCACCACTTCTGCTTGTTTGACCCACAGATTTTCCTGCTGCTCTAAGGTGTGTTTCATCACCTTTTGGTACTCACGTCGGTCGGCCTGGGCCCGCAGGGACCACACGGCCGGACCTTTCCCTCGGTTGAGCAGGCGATACTGAATGCACGCGCGGTCGGCAGCCCTCCCCATCTCTCCGCCAAGAGCGTCTAATTCTCGTACAAGGTGGCCCTTCCCGGTTCCACCAATGGCTGGGTTGCAGGGCATATTGCCTACTGCGTCCAGGTTGACGGTAAAGCACAAGGTGCGCAGCCCTAGACGGGCGGCAGCCAGTGCCGCTTCAATCCCTGCGTGGCCGGCTCCAATTACTGCGATGTCGTAGCTTCCAGCATCATAATAGGTCATAGTTCCAATCCCTCTGCTTTGCTTCCTAGCCTCCAAATCTCGCTTGGAAGCCAATTTAGACGGGAAACATCCCACTTAAACCGAAAAAAGGAAATAGTCTTTCTAGTACGCGGGGTATTTTATCACGATTTTTCCACCCTCGCAAGGGTATTGCTGGCCTTTCACGACGGGGAGAGGGATTTAAGCTTGAAGGAAGGGGAAGAATTATGGTATACTAGATCAGTTAATACTGCCCCAGTATGCCCTGGGGCCAGATTAGAGAGGAGGGGCAATCATGAAGTATCCGGAGTGGAAGATAGCCCCTCCCTGTCCTGAGTCCCGACAGGAACTGGAAAAATCCGGTGTATCCCCATTGTTGGCAGCCGTGTTGTCCGCACGAGGCGTAGCCGACCCGGAGAAGGCTTGGGCGCTGCTGGAACCGCAGGGAGAGGAACTGCTCTCTCCTTTGGCTATGCAGGATATGTCCAGAGCTGTTCAGCGAGTGCGAATGGCCCTGGAACAAGGCGAGCGGCTGGCTGTCTACGGGGACTATGATGTAGATGGGATCACTGCTACCTGCCTGCTTACCCAATTTCTCCAGAGAGAAGGGGCTTGGGTTGTCCCCTATATCCCGGGGCGACTGGAGGAAGGATACGGTCTGAACCGGGAAGCGGTAACGACGCTTGCCCAACAGGGAGTCACGCTGCTCATTACAGTGGATTGCGGTATCACTGCTGTGGACGAGGTAGAATATGCCGCCCAATTGGGAATGGATGTGGTAGTCACTGACCACCACGCCTGTAAGGAGACGCTGCCCCCAGCGGTAGCGGTAGTGGATCCCCACAGACCAGATTGCCGCTATCCCTTTAAGGGATTGGCTGGCGTGGGCGTGGCGCTTAAGCTAGCTATGGCAGTGGCAGGGATAACACGCGCGGAAGAGATACTGGCTTGTTACGGAGACCTGGCAGCAGTGGGGACAATTGCCGATGTGATGCCCATGACCGGAGAGAATCGCTACTTAGTGCGCCGGGGTCTGCGGGACCTTAATCCTCCCAAGCGTCTGGGGTTGGAGAAACTAATTGCCTGTGCGGGGTTGGAGGAGAAGGCGGTAACGTCGGTAGCGGTGGGATACACCTTGGCCCCTCGTATCAACGCCTCCGGGCGTATGGGGCGCTCAGAGGTGGCAGTGGAGTTGTTGCTTACACAGAACCCAATCCGAGCGGAGCAGTTGGCGGAGGAACTATGCCAACTTAACCGGGAACGTCAAGTCCTTGAGGGGGATATTTTTCAGCAATGTATACAGCGGCTAGAACAGGTGGACTTAGGTCCTGCCATTGTGCTCTCTAGTGCCAACTGGCACCAGGGAGTGGTGGGCATTGTGGCCTCTCGTCTAGCGGAGAAATATAGCCGGCCAGCATTTATGGTCTGTTTGGATCAGGGACTGGGAAAAGGCTCCTGTCGATCCTGGGGCGGAGTGAATTTGTTTGCTGCACTTCAAAGTTGCTCCTCGTTGTTAGAGAGTTTCGGAGGACACGCGCTGGCAGCAGGCTTCACCGTGCGTGAGAAAAATCTCCCGGCGCTGGAGCAGGCGCTATGTCAGGCAGTGGCGGAGCAAGGAAACGATCAGGAGGCCTGCACATTGGAAGCAGACGCTCTCGTGCGGCCGGAAGAACTGACGGTAGAAGGAGTGGAGGCCCTGGAAGGTTTGGAACCATGGGGAACGGGGAATCCACGCCCGGTATTGGTGCTTCAGGGAGTTCAGGTGACCAGTCTGACTCAGGTAGGCCGTGGCCGACATCTAAAACTGCGTTTGGAGTCCCGGGGTATAGGGCTGGAAGCAATTTGGTTTTCCGCCGATGGAAGCGGGCTAGATTTAGTTCCCGGCTGCCGGGTAGATGTTGCGTTCTATCCTCAGATCAACGAGTTTCGCGGTCAGCGCACCGTGCAGCTACAGGTGGTGGATCTGCGTCGTGCACCTTCCCGTGCCCAACTGGAGCGGGCAATCTATGAGAAGTTTTGTCGGGGGGAAGCGTTATCTCCCCAAGAGGCGCGGTTTTTATTGCCGGAACGGGCGGATTTTGTCAGTTTGTGGCGCTGGCTGGAGCGGCAGTCGGCAGCGGGAGACCGCGTAGAGGAGACATTAGTCCGCATTACTCGGAGTGTAGGTCGGTGCGGAGGCCGCGGAGAGGTTCCTGCCCGCACTATGCTGTGTTTAGAGGTACTGGAGGAGCAAGGGCTCATTGACTTGAGCCGGAATACGGGACGGATGCAGATTACCATCCACCACCTGGAGCAGAAGGTGGATTTGGAGGAATCGGGCATCCTGCGCCGCCTACGGGAGGCAAGCCAAGATTCCCATCCAGGAGACCGAACTTTGTTATCCAAGTCACCGAGGTGAGATTGTATGGACCCAATCTTAGAGCGATATCATGCGTTGGAAGATAAAGTAGCTGCCTATACCCCTAATTTAGATACCAAACGGCTGTTTGACGCCTTTTCTTTTGCCGACGCTTCTCATAAGGGACAACTGCGTAAAAGCGGCGAGCCTTACATCATCCATCCTCTGGCGGTAGCGGAAATTGTAGCGGACTTAGAGTTGGATGTGGATTCCGTTATTGCTGCCATGCTTCACGACTGCATTGAAGACACCCCCGCTACCCATCAGGAGATTGCCAAAAAATTTGGTGAACCGGTGGCGGTGCTTGTAGAAGGGGTTACCAAACTGACGCGGGTACAATATGTCTCCAAGGAAGAGGAGCAGATGGAGAACCTGCGTAAGATGCTCATGGCAATGGCCCAGGATATTCGGGTGATCCTTATCAAAATTTGCGATCGGCTCCATAATATGCGCACCATGGAGTACCAGTCTCCTCGTAAGCAGCGGGAGAAGAGCTTGGAGACCATGGAGATTTATGCCCCCATTGCTCACCGCCTAGGTATGCAGAAATTAAAGTGGGAGTTGGAAGATCTGTCTCTTCGATACCTGGACCCCATCGGGTACAAGGAGATTGAAGATGAACTGGCCGAGCGCTCCTCTGCTCATGAAGAGTTTATGGCAGCGATTCAGCACCGCATTCAGCAGCGATTGGAGCAAGAGGGAATTCACTGTACCGTCTATGGACGGGTGAAACACATTTACTCCATTTACCGCAAAATGTTTACACAAAACAAAACCATGGATGAGATCTTTGACCTGTATGCATTCCGGGTGATTGTAGATGATATCCCTGAATGTTACAATGTTTTAGGGTGTATCCATGATATGTTTAAACCGGTGTTGGGCCGGTTTAAGGACTATATCGGCACGCCAAAACCAAATATGTATCAGTCCCTACACACCACTGTCATCGGCAGGGAGGGAATTCCCTTTGAGGTGCAAATCCGAACCTGGGAGATGCACCAAACAGCGGAATACGGCATTGCTGCCCACTGGAAATACAAACAAGGTATGGCGAACAAAAAACTAGGCAGTGAGCGGGACTTCGAATGGGTGCGTCGATTGCTAGAGAGTCAGCAGGATACCGATGCCGAAGAGTTTGTCCGCACATTGAAGGTGGATATGTTTGCCGACGAGGTATTTGTCTTCACCCCCAACGGCGATGTGAAAAGCCTGCCTGCCGGAGCGACCCCCATTGACTTTGCTTATAATATCCACTCGGCTGTGGGGAACCACATGGTTGGTGCTCGGGTCAATGGCCGGATGGTTCCCTATGACTTCCAGCTGCAAAACGGTGATATTGTAGAAGTGCAGACTTCTAAGGCGGCCAAGGGTCCCAGCCGGGACTGGTTAAAGATTTGTAAATCCAATGAAGCGCGAAACAAGATTCGTCAATGGTTCAAGAAGGAACGCCGAGAAGAAAATATTGCTACTGGCCGGGCTCTGTTTGAGGCGGAACTAAAACATGTGAAAATTCCCATGTCCGCAATTACCACGGAGGAAGTCCTCCCCTATATTCTGCGTAAGGTGCGCTTTGGCACGTTAGATGAACTATATGCCTCCATCGGTTACGGCGGTACCACAGCCACAAAAGCGGTTGCCCGAGTAAAGGATGAACTGCTGCGGCTGGGCCGGCTTCAGGCGGAAAAGGCGGCTGCTGCCTCTAAAACGACAGCGGAGAGCCTTATCGTTCCTGGAGCCCCCGTCCAACCTCTTCCTGCTGCGGCAGGCCAGGTAAAACCCAAACGCTCCGACTCCGGCATTATTGTGGAGGGGCTAGGCAATTGCCTGGTGAAGTTTGCAAAGTGTTGTACCCCCGTTCCTGGAGACCCGGTCATTGGATTTATCACCAAAGGATATGGGGTCTCGGTACACCGGCAGGACTGCCCCAATGCTGCCCCTGAAAAGCGTAAACCTGAGGAGGCAGATCGCTGGGTGAAGGTGTCTTGGGTGGAGAGTAGTTTGCCGAACTACAAAACGGCGTTGGAGTTGTCCTCCAAAGACCGAGATGGTTTGACGTTGGACATTGCCATGGCACTATCCTCTGCTAAAGTGAAGGTTACGGCTCTGTCTGCACGCTCTCAACCAGACGGACACGCTACAGTAAATATTGTGGTGGAAGTCAAAGACAAGGACGAACTTTCCGGAGTGATTAATAAACTTAACAACATCCAAGGGGTGTACTATGTGGCCCGAGCCAGCGGGAAATAAAGATATACAGGCGTTATGGGCAACCGGACTGGGAACAGACGGAAGGCTATGATGGAGTAGACAAAAGATTGTCCTTGCGTGTGCGAACACTCAAAAGGAAAAAGAAAGGCGGAATCCTATGCGAGCGGTAGTTACCCGGGTATCCTCTGCCAGTGTTGCCATTGGTGGCCAAGTGAGGGGCGCCATTAAACGAGGGTATCTGATTTTGCTGGGAGTAGGTCCTCAGGATACAGAGGATGTGTGCGACAAGTTGGCTGAGAAGATCTGTAATTTGCGGGTCTTTGAAGATGAGAACGGGAAGATGAATTTGAACCTGGAGCAAGTGGGAGGTGCCCTATTGGTCATTAGCCAATTCACCTTGTATGCGGATACATCCTCCCGTCGACCTGGGTTTAGCGGTGCAGCTAAGCCAGAACAGGCGATCCCGTTATATGAGCGGTTTTTATCCCGGTGTCGAGAAAGAGGTTTCCGAGTTGAGCACGGAGAATTTGGAGCGGATATGCAGGTATCTTCGGTTAATGACGGGCCGGTCACCATTCTCTTTGATACACAGGGACCGGGATCGAGTGGTAAGTAAGAAGAGCGCCAATGGCGTTGGACAGAAAAGGGGAACAAATATGGAAGTGAAAATAATGCAGGTGGGGCCCATTGGTACCAACTGCTATTTCCTAGAAGATCCGGACAGCAAGCAAGCTGCGGTCATTGATCCAGGAGAAGAAGCGGACCGGATTTTGGCGGCGCTTCAGGAAGATGGGGTGCAGGTGAAGTATATCCTCCTTACCCATGGCCACTATGACCATACCACGGCGGTGCCAGAACTGGTAAAAGCGCTAAACTCGGTGGAGGTCTACATCCATCAAGCAGATGCAAACGGAGCGGGAGGCCAACTTTTTCCCCTGGCAGGACAGGTGGAAGGCCTAAAATACTATGGAGAAGGAGATACCCTGCCCTTGGGGAACTTGACCATCCAAGTTTATCATACCCCTGGTCACTCTCCTGGGTCGGTAACACTTCAGGTGGGTGACGTGCTCTTTACTGGAGATACCCTGTTTGCCGGCTCGTGTGGGCGTACTGACCTGGCAGGGGGTAGTTATGCGCAAATTATGCAGTCATTAAAGCGGCTTGGGGAGTTGGAGGGAGATTTCTACGTTTGCCCTGGCCACGAAGCCACCTCTACCCTGGAGCGAGAGCGGCGACAGAATCCGTTTTTACGGGAAGCACTGGGTCGTGTATGAGGAATAGGTATGAAACTGGTTCTAAAAGGGCATGAGGAGCGGTATGTAGTAGAACAGGGGATGCTGAACCTATTTCCGCAGGAGAAACCAGTATATGGCCAGCTGATGCCGGAGGATACCACATGGGCGGTAGTAGAACTGAAGGAAGAAGCCGCGGTATGCCAGGTTCAGGTGGAAGTGTGTTGGGAGGGTAAGACAGCCTGCCATCAGTTGCAGGTGCCCTTGGACGGGACGGCCTATCAGAGGGAAGGTCAGCGCCGCCGGGCCATTGGACGCTGCTTTTTTCTGGCTGCCCAGGGCGTCACCGGACGGACAATGCCATGGGGAATGCTTACCGGGGTGCGGCCGGTAAAGTTGCCCACGCGGGCACTGCAGGCAGGGGCGTCCCCTCAGCAGGCCAGAAGGGAATTGGAGGAGGTCTACCGAGTCTCCCCAGTCCGGGCAAAGTTGGCTCTGGACTGCGCCCAGGCCAGTCTGGATGTCCAGAGGTCCCTAAGAGAGCGGGAGGTATCGGTGTATGTGGGCATTCCTTTTTGTCCTACCCGCTGTGCTTATTGCTCTTTTGTCTCTGCCGATGTAGGGCGCACCTTACACTTAGTGGAGCCCTATCTGGAGGGGGTGGAGCGAGAGATTATAGCTACCGCCCAAGCATTGACGCAAGCGGGACTTACTGTGCGTTCGTTCTACATGGGGGGCGGTACACCCACTACCCTCTCCGCCTCCCAAATGGATCGGCTGCTGAGGGTCTGCCGGGAACATTTACCCCTGTCAGATTGTACTGAGTATACGGTAGAAGCGGGACGGCCGGATACCATTACCCGGGAAAAATTGGAGGTACTGCGCAATAATGGGATTGACCGCATCTCCATAAACCCCCAAACCCTGGAAGGGGAGGTCCTCTCTGCTATTGGGCGAAAACATAGCCCACAGGACATTTTAGATGCCTATGCCCAAGCGCGGGCAGTGGGATTTTCCTGCATCAACATGGACCTCATTGCAGGGCTGCCAAGGGACAGCTTTGCTGGCTTTTGCCGTTCCCTAAATGGGGTGCTGGCGCTGGATCCGGAGAATGTTACCGTCCACACGTTGGCCATGAAAAAAGGATCTACCTTAATGGAACAGGGCGGGGCTGTCCCGGGAGGGGAAGAAGTGGAACGAATGTTGGAGTTTTCTCTAAACGAATTGCGGGGGACTGGCTACCGCCCCTACTACCTCTATCGACAGAAATACATGTCTGGAGCATTGGAAAATGTAGGTTGGAGCAAGCCAGGGCATGAGAGCCTTTATAATATCGTAATGATGGAGGAACTACACACGGTGGTGTCCATTGGTGGTGGTGGGGTCACGAAGCTAATCCACCCGCACCAGGGTAAAATTCTCCGCTTGGCCAATCCCAAATTCCCTCAGGACTACCTAGCGGGACTAGAAAAGGTATTGGCCCAAAAGCAGGCTATCCCTGCCTTTTATCAGGAACATAAATTGGAAACCTCTCCGGTGTAAGAAACCGGAGAAAGCCGTCCAGCCATATGTTCAAACCGAACTTTGGTTGGCAGAGGAAAGGAGTAATCTATGGCGTACCAACTGCAGGAAATTAACAAACGTATCCAGAGCGATGTGGCGGAGTTTTTGGCCGAATGTGACCAGGCATATGCCCAGCGGGTCTCCCTGGCGGCGGACAAAATTTTGGCAAATTTAGAGCGTAGCCCGATTGTGTTACTGTCCGGCCCGTCGGGATCTGGGAAGACCACCACCGCCATGAAAATCGCCGAGGAGTTGCAGCGCCGAGGGGTCAATTCTCATGCGGTGGCCATGGATAACTATTTCAAGACTCTGAATCGCAAGACTGCACCCCGAACACCGGAGGGAGAATTGGATTACGAGTCCCCTCTGTGTCTGGATATGGATTTGTTAGACGCCCACTTTGATGCCCTCTCTCGAGGAGAGGAGATTATGATACCTAAATTTGAATTTGCCCGCCAGATGCGCAATGATTCGCTGGGCACTCCGCTAAAACTGGAGAAAAACGAGATTGCTATCTTCGAAGGTATTCATGCGCTCAACGACGACATCGCCGGACGGCATCCTGAGGCTACCAAGTTTTACATCTCCGCCCGTTCCAATGTCAACGACGGGGCAGCACTGCGCTTTAAAGGGACCTGGATGCGGCTGACTCGCAGAGCGGTTCGGGATTATAATTTCCGCGGGACTGGCGTAGCGGAGACTTTGGAGATGTGGGCCAATGTGCGGCGAGGAGAGAAGTTATATATTTCCCCCTACAAGAACAGGGCGGATATTATTTTTGACTCCTCCTTGCCCTATGAAGTGTCCGTAATGCGTAACTACGCCCTGCCCATTCTCCGAGAGGTTCCTGAAGAGAACGAGCGTCACGACGAACTTATGGATTTAATTAATGCCTTCCAGTACTTCCAGCCTATCGACCCAGAATTGGTGGCTCGGGACTCCCTGCTTCGGGAATTTATTGGTGGGGGCAGCTATAAATACCACTGATTGCACTACCGGCGGCCGGGGGCCTGGCGGGTCGCCCGAGGTCCGGCCACTCTGCACGCAAGTTTGACGTTGGAGTGATTTGTGTTGTATCAGCCTACCTTTGATTCAAGAGATTTACGTTATAAACGGCCATACGGAGCCGTGCCCTCTGGGACGGCAGTGGAATTTACCCTTCGCCCCCCACGGAGTGAGGGGTTTTCCAGAGCCTGGCTCACTGCCCGTTTTGAGAGTTGGGGAGACAAAACGGTGAAACTGCCAATGCCTTGGGTAGGGATGGAACTGGGACGAGATCAGTTTCAGGCCACTTTGAATACCGAGACTTATGTGGGATTGGTATGGTACTCCTTGACTCTAGAGGGGATTGACGGACGAAAGCGAGATCTGGGAGTCCACCAGTTGACTGTTTATCAGACTGGAGAGAAAGTTCCAACCTGGTTTGGAGAGGGAGTTACCTATCAAATTTTTCCAGACCGGTTCTGCCGCAGCCGCATTCCAGATCCTGCAGGGATGGTGGGGGGACGTACGGTTCACCAGAATTGGGAAGACTTGCCGGAGTATCGTCCAGATCCCAGAGGGGAGATTCGAAACCGAGACTTCTTTGGGGGAGACTTCCGCGGGGTACTGGAAAAACTGGATTATTTGAAGGATCTGGGAGTGGATACCCTCTATTTCAACCCTATTTTTGAAGCAGCTGAAAACCATCGCTATGGTACCGCTGACTACGACCATATTGATCCTATGTTGGGAACCAACGACGACTTTGTCCACCTGTGCCAGGAGGCCCATCAAAGAGGAATGCGGGTCATGCTGGATGGAGTATTTAACCATACAGGATATGTTAGCCGTTACTTTAACGGAGATGGTTCCTACCCCGATGTGGGAGCTAGCCAAAGTTGGGATTCTCCCTATCGGCCTTGGTTTCGGTTTCTCCAATGGCCCAAGCAGTATGAGAGTTGGTGGGGAATTTACTCCTTACCAGCCGTAGACGAGGAGTGCCCCTCCTATCGCGCCTTTATTTTCGGAGACCAGAACAGTGTGGTACGCCGATGGCTGCGAGCGGGAGCAGATGGTTGGAGACTAGATGTGGCCGACGAATTGCCCGACGATTTTGTCCATGGCATTCATGTGGCGGCACGGGAAGAAAAAGCAGATGCAGTTGTTATCGGAGAGGTGTGGGAGGACGGATCCACCAAAATCGCTTACGGTGTGCGGAGGAAACATATCCTGGGAGGTCACTGTGACGGACTGATGAACTATCCTTTGCGCAGCGCGATCCTCGCCTTCTTTCGGGGCGAGGGCGCTGAGCACTTTGTGGAGGCTATGGAGACGATTCGAGAGAACTACCCTCCCTATGCTTTTTATTCGGCTATGAATTCCCTGGGAACCCACGATACCCCGCGTATCCTCACCTTATTAGGGGTGGGGAGTGAGTGCCGGGATCAATCTCGTGATTGGAGAGCCCAGTTCCACCTCTCCCCCAAGCAACGCCGCCGGGGAAAAGATTTGCTGCGAGCCGCTGCACTGCTGTTGTTCTGTTTTCCAGGCTCTCCCACGGTATATTATGGAGATGAAGCCGGGATGGAGGGGTTCGAGGACCCATTTAACCGCCAAGCCTACCCATGGGGGAAGGAAGACCGAGAACTGGTGGATTGGTTTAAAGCCCTGGGCGCCCTTCGTCGGAATCATCCTGCTCTGCGGCGGGGTGATATCCGCTACGTGGCGGGCCAGGGACCGGTGTTGGCCTTTCTACGTACTGGAGAGGGAGAGCAGGTACTGTGTGCCTGTAATGCGGGAGAGGCGCCGGAGACCTTCTCCCTATCTGGGGAGGGGGCACTTATTCCTCTGTTGGGTCGTGCTCATGTGGAGATGAAGGATGACAGTTTAGTCCTTACCTTACCCCCTCGATCTGGGGTGGCCCTTCAAGTGTTGAGGCCGGAAAACCTTTGCGCCCCAAAGGATGCAACTGTGGATTGACAGCTTGACAGGGACGGGTGGTAGCCACCGCCCGTCCTATTTGCTATTCTAAATCCACCAAAACGCAAAGGAGTGGAAGAAGATGACGTTAGGTCAGCGGATTCAGGAACTGCGCAAAGAGAAAGAAATGTCCCAGGAGGTTCTGGGAGAAAAATTAGGGGTGTCTCGCCAGGCGGTATCCCGCTGGGAAATGGATGGGGCTGTGCCCGAGGTGGATAAACTGATTGCTATGAGTCGCATCTTTGGGGTAAGTCTGAATGACTTGCTCCAGGTAGAAGAGGGAGGCTCTGGTTCCCAGTCCAAAGTGGTGCTGGCGCTCCCGCGCCCGTGGCGACTGGGAGTGGTAGTCCTGTCCCTGCTCACACTTTTGTCTCTTGGGGCAAATGTCTACTTGGGCTGGCGGCTGGCAGGAGTGGAAACACGCCTGCAGGCGGAACAGCAGGCGCTAAATCCGGAAATGCCGATGATTGCCGGTTTTGACTATGACTTTGACTTGTGGGGGGACAAGACCCACATTGGCTACACCTTCCGCCTTACGGTTGCTCGACAAATGGAAGGGTTGGAGGTAGAACTTCAAGTGGTGGATCAAGGTGGAGGGGTCCACGTGCTGCCCTTAACAGTGGCGGGTGGGACGGTCTATACCGGAGAAGTAGAATTGGAGTGCCCGGACGGGCGGTATCTGACCATCAGCGCTCTATTTCGGGATGCCCTGGGGAACACCTATACCCAGCCTGTAGTTGAACTGGTTGGAGTGGGAGCCGAGGGAGGCTGGAGAGTAGAGACATTTTGGGATATTGTGCAGTCGGAAGTGCTGCCTTAAAATAGAATGAGGAGGGCCCACTGTGTTCTACAGTGGGCCCTCCTCTATACTTAGAAATGTTTTAAACGATTTAAAAGAAATTGGGCGCACAGGCCGGTGAATAACCCAGTAAGAATGCCGGAGAGAATCAAGTAGGGCAGATAGGCCATTACCACCCAGGTTCTCATGACTCCTGCGGCTACCAGCAGCTGGCCCAGGTTGTGGAAAACAGCAGCTACCGGGCTACACAGCCAGATCTGGCTGGATGTTAGAAATCGAGAAAGAACCACCATAATCAGCCAGGCAAGAAGACCGCCTCCGGCGGAGTAGAGCAACGTCATCATCTGTCCGGAAAAGACGGCCCCTAAGAATACACGCCCAGTTAAAATGAGCAGGGCGTCTCCGGGTCCCATAGCAATCACAGCATAGACCGTGACAATGTTGGCAAGCCCCAGTTTTACTCCTTGAATCGGCACCAAAGGAGGCAATTGGGCCTCGGCCATGAAGATGGTCAAAGCAATGGCGGTGAGTAAGGCTAGGCGGGTCAGCCGTTTGATATGGTTAACCGGTGGCTGCGTCAAAGGTTTCCCCTCCCCCTACAATTTCGATAATTAATTTGTTGGGTAGACACACAATGGGGACGGTACCATCAGAGATAAAGCCCTGCTCCACACAGACCTGGTCGGGGCAGGTGGCCTCCAATACTCGAATCCGGCCGGACTCCACCAAAATGGTGTTCGTGAGACCCGTGGCGCCCTCCACCGTAAAAGAGTAGGAGGCTCCCACCTTTTCCAAATCAATTTCCTGAATCAACGCGCCGTCCAGGGTAATTTTGGCTACCGGATGGACAAACTTTTTTGCCGGGACCAGCACTGCGACCGTGGCAGCCAAGGCCGCTGCCAGCAGCAGGCCCAAGGTCAATTTGGTGCCTCGACTCATGAAGCAACGGTCACCTCCCGCCCTTTTTCACTGTCGGAAAGGGTAAATTGATCGTTTAGTCCGGGCGTAAGAACCAGAGAGCCATCCTCCAAAACAAAGAGAACCTCTGTATTCAATTCTGGGTGGTTTCTCCAAAATGCCAACCCATCCTCTACCCCTAGTACGAATAAGGCGGTAGATAGCCCATCACACACCAGAGCGGACGGCCCTACCACAGTTACGGAAGACACTCCAGATCGGGCAGGGGCAGCGGTGTTTGGATTTAAAATGTGCCAATAACGTACGCCATCCTTCTCAAAAAAGCGCTGATATCCTCCAGATGTTCCCATGGCCTGACCGGAGAGTTCGATAACACCTAAATAGCTATCGCCCGCTGGGTCCTGAACGCCAATGCGCCAAGGGGAACCATCTGGCTTGTTTCCCACGGCCTGAATCGTACTCTGACCTAGATCCAGTAGGGCGCTGGAAATATTCTTCTGCGCTAGCTGTTGTGCCAGCAGGTCTCCGGCATATCCTTTTGCCACAGCACCGGCATCTGCTTCCATGCCCTGAGGAAGCTGGGCACTGCATTTCTCTGTGTCTACCTGCAGTTGGGTGTAATCAATCTTGGAGGCTAGCTGTGCTAATTCTTCCTCCCCTGGCACCCGATATTCCCCAGAGGGAAATCCCCAAGCTTGCACAGCGGGATAGGCGGTGAGATCAAGTGCACCATCCGTAAGGCGGCACAGGTCGATAGCTTGGGATAGCAAGTCCGTAGTCTCTAAAGAAAGCGCAACGGACTGGCCGCCGGCATGGTTTAAGGCATACAGTTCGCTGTTTGGGTCGGTGGCGGAAAGCAAGTTTTGTAGCGTGTAAATGGTGTTGACGAGTTCATCGAGTGCAGAAGAGAGGTCTGTCTGCCTGTCGGGGCCATAGAGTGTGAGAGTCATCACTGTGTCCATGGCGAAAATCTGAGTCTCTGCTTTTGAAGGTTCCCGGTTACAACTGCTCAAGGAGAGGATAAGAGCAAAAGACACCAGAAGGAAGACAGTCCGAGAAAATTTGCGGCCGGGCATGCTATAAAACCTCCCGGTACATAGCACCGGCATCCGCCTTGCCCACATTGTCCGCCACGACCAACACTTCTACACAAACAGTACGTTCGCCAAATTTTAGTTCCAACCGATCCCCAGGTTTGACTTCGTAACTGGCCTTTACTGGCCGACCGTTGGCGGTAACCCGAGCGTTGTCACAAGCCTCATTTGCTACCGTACGGCGTTTAATGAGGCGGGACACTTTGAGCCATTTATCCAATCGCATCGTGCATTCTCCTTGTCTTTTCAGAAGAGGCAAACAAGCAAACTGGGGACGCTGTACTCAGCGTCCCCAGTTTCATGGCATAACCTTACTTCACAGCGTCTTTCAGAGCCTTGCCCGCCTTGAATACGGGGGTCTTGGAGGCGGGGATCTTAATGGTTTCCTTGGTCTTAGGGTTGCGGCCTACCCGCTCGGCACGAGCCTTCACCTCAAAAGAACCAAAGCCCACCAGCTGTACCTTCTCGTCCTGGCTAAGAGCCTGGGTGATCGCGTCGATGGCGGCAGTGAGGGCGGCCTCGGCGTCCTTCTTGGACAGGTCGGCTTTTTCGGCAACAGCGGCGATGAGTTCGGTCTTATTCATGGTTGTTTCCTCCTGTGTGAATGAGACGGCAGGCAAAAGCCGTCAAATTTATACTTAAATCCACCCGAAGGGGACTTTAAGTCGTTGATGTCTCCTGCGCTTTAACCTGGTGCCACAGCTGTTCTAAGGTGGGAACGTCCAATTGATCGAGAGGCTTGTCCGCTAAGGCTTCCACTTGGCGGAATCGACGAATAAACTTCTCACAGGCGGCGTGAAGAGCCACCTCGCTGTCCAGGCCCAGAAAACGACCGGCTTTCACGGTGACGAAGAGCAAATCGCCCAACTCTTCCTCTATATTCATGCCGGCTTCTGCCGCCTGTTTTAATTCTTCCGCCTCCTCCGAAATTTTAGCCAATACCGGGCCAATACAACTCCAGTCAAATCCGGCTTTGGAGGCTTTGTCCTGAATCTTTTCAGCCCGAATCAGAGCGGGGAGTGAGCGGGCCACTGCATCCAAAGTATCCCCTGCTGTCTTTTGGCCCTTCTCTTCTCTTTTCTGAGCTTCCCAGGTGGTCAAAGCGCCACCCGCATCCTCCGCCTGTACACTGCCAAATACGTGGGGATGACGAAATACTAACTTTTTGCAGATGCCGTCCACCACATCGTCAAAGGTAAACTGCCCCGACTCTTGGGCAAGTTGGGCATGAAATACCACCTGTAACAGCACGTCCCCTAATTCTTCCTTTAGATGTTCCGAATTTTTCTGATCGATGGCTTCTGCCACTTCATAAGCCTCTTCCAGCATATTACGACGAATGGATTGATGCGTTTGCTCCCGATCCCAGGGACAGCCCTCAGGGGAACGAAGCAATGCCATAATTTGCCTCAAATCCTTCATGCTGTAGCGGTCTGCACATTGAAAATCTACCACAGTTTCGCTTCCTTATCAAGTTAATTTTCCGTAATCTGCTTACGGAATACAAAAATTGGCGGATAGAAACTTTTTTTCGACGGAATTTGCTCCTATAAGCGCAGGAGTCGAGCCAGTTTTTCTCCCTTCGGCATCAGAGCCAGGTCGTCTCGGGACAAGCATTTTAGTGCCACCACCAGCACCAGATATACCGCTATAGCCACGGTAATCGCCGATAGGGTAGCAATGGCGTTTCCGATGTTACTCAATACCCGTTGGGTCTCCCCCTCCGGTATATGACTGAGTTGACGGGAGACAAGTCCATAGACCGCCCAAGCGGAGCCCCCCATCAGCGCGGATGCGGCCATGGGTTTGGCAAAGATGGGTATATAGCTTGGTCGGTGAGGAATGACACGTGCAATAACTACAAGCCCAAGCGCCAGACACAGGCCAAAGCAGAAGATATTTCCCAGCGGTGCACCATAAATGCCTACACCAGGCAGGGATACTGCATTGTAATTAATGAAAATTTTTACCACGCCTCCAGCCACCATGATAAGAACTGGTAGGTTCACAAATCCATGAGCCTGGAGAATGGAGTTGCATACCAACATCATACACACAAATACCGTAGCTAATCCCAGGGTGGAAAGAAGAGGGCCGGCTAGATCCACGTTAAGACTGGCGGAGAAAAGCAGGCGCATGATCGGTTTGCCCAACACAAACAGTCCCACACCCATGGGAAATGCCAACAGTGCGGTAATGCGCAGAGCGGAACCGGTGATTCGGGCAGTGGCTCTGCGGTCCCGGCGAGCCAGAGCTGCGGAGACGGCTGGAATTACGGAAGAAGTCATAGCTGCCATCAGGGAGGTGGGTAAGTTGTAAATGTTCAGAGCACCGGAATAATTTCCATAGAGTGTACGGCTAATTCCTTCCAGGGTGGTGTGTAGGGAAAGTGCAGCGGTTTCCAGGGCGGTGAGCGTGGTACCGGCATCTTGAGCGGCAAGGGCTTGGGCAGCCTGTTGTTTTAAAGTGGATAGGTCGGCAGAAGCACCAGTAGATAACAGAGGTGTCCAAGCATCCAGGGCTTGTTGCAGCGGGGTCAGGTCTACAAAACCAGCGTATAAAGCCCAGCTGTCTGGATTTTCTAGCAATACCCGCTGCAGTTGGCCCTGGACCAGTGAGGAGTCAATAACGGTGACAATTCCAACCATAGAGGAACTGAGGGTAATGGGAATGGCAATGCGTAAAATAGAGCGCAAAATAGAGCCGGAGGGATCCGGGAGATCCCGGCTCAGAGGGTCCCGGTCCTGGCGAGTAAAGAATGAGAGAATCATATAGGCCAGGGCTACAATGGTACCCACAGTGACACCAGTAATAGCGCCTGCGGCAGCCATATCTTCTCCCTGACCTGCCTTTACCAGCCAAAAGGCCAGACCGAGGCCCACTACGAGCTTACACATGGCCTCAATAATTTGAGACACGGCGGTGGGAGTCATGTTGCTGCGGCCTTGAGAATAGCCGCGAAAAGCAGACAGACAGCCCACACAGATTACGGCAGGAGCCAGAGCACGGATACCGGCAGCAGCCTTGGTGTCGTGCATCATGCTGGCCAGTCGGTCAGCTTGAAAGAACATTACCAGGAAGGATAGCACGCCCAGGGTAAGAAAAAGTGCCAGTGCCAGGCGGAAAGTCCGCCGGACCTGATTGTATCGCCCGGTAGCGCTGGCTTCGCTAACCAGCTTAGAGACGGCCACTGGCAAACCAGCCGTGGAAATAGTTAGCAACACGGCATAGATGTTGTATGCGTTATTGAAGTCAGCCGTTCCCTGGTCTCCAATGATCCAGACCAAAGGAATCTTATAGAACATCCCGATTACCTTGACCACCATAATGCCCACTGCCAGGATGGCGGCGCCGCCAAAAAAGGTATTGGTTTTGGGCTGCTGGCCGGCTACGCGCCGGGGTGCCTGACGTTGATGGGCCATAGTGTCCTCCTACAAAACCGGTATGGGCCGGAGTTATGTTTTGAACATGTGAGGCAGGGCATATTCCTTTACCTCGGCGCGGATGCGCTCCATGTCCAGGGTCAAAAAGCTTCCCTTTTCATATATGACCTTTCCCCGGGCCATATTCATGGTGACATGGCTGCCATGGGCGGAATAGACAAGATTCTCCTCCGTGTCGTGGCAAGGCGTCAGACCAGGGTGAGAAAAGTCAATTAGAATAAGGTCAGCCACGTTGCCAGGGGCCAGTACGCCGGTATCAGGTCGACCAAGTGCTTTGGCGCCGTTGACGGTGGCCATTTCCAAAGCTTGATGGGCGGAAATTACCGTGGGGTCTCGTTGAATCCCTTTATGAAGCAAAGCGGCTAATTTAATCTCTTCAAACAGGTCATGGCTGTTGTTTGAAGCAACTCCGTCGGTGCCCAAGGCCACGTTGACTCCTGCCTGACAAAGGGCAGGGACAGGCGCCACTCCAGAGGCCAGTTTCAGGTTGGACACCGGATTGTGGACGGCAGTAACACCCCGCTGAGCCATGATTTCCAAGTCCATAGGGCTTACCCAGACACAGTGAGCGGCCACACCGCGAGCCTGCCAGACCCCGTACTGGTCAAACAGCGCCATGGGTGTTTTGCCGTGGCGGGTCAAACAGTCCTCATGCTCTGCCTTGGTCTCTGAGATGTGTATCTGCATCCCCACATTTCGGTCTGCGGCCCAACGCCCCAGGTATTCCCACATGGTAGGGCAAGCATAGGAGGTGTACTCGGCATGGATAGAGGCGTCTACCAAGATTTGTCCATCCCCCCAGCCGTGCCACTGGTCATATAAGGCCTGCATCTCCCGACAGGAAACAAATTCGGATGGATTGTCCACAGGAGAAAAGCATGTGACGGAGCGGGATAAATTGGCACTTATGCCACTCTCAGCCACCACCTGAGCAATGTCGGGACAGAAGTAGTACATGTCGGCCACGCAGGTGACACCGCAGGAAATCAGTTCCGCCACAGCCAAAGCAGTGCCGGCGCGAACGCAGCGGGAATCCAGCTTGTCTTCTGCGGGGAAAATATACTGGTTAAGCCAGGTCTGTAAGTCACATCCACCCCCATAACCCCGCATTAAGGTCATAGGCAGATGGGTATGGGCGTTGACAAGACCGGGGAGCATTACCTGTCCCCGGCCATCCACCACCCGCTGAAAGGATCCTTGAGGGCGTTTAAGTCCAATGGTGGCAATGCGTTTCCCCTCTACCAACACATAGGCATCTTGTAGCAGAGGTTGGCTGGGGTCCATAGTAACAGCGGTGACATGTTCAAAAAGAATGGACATAGTTGACCTCCAGAGGCGATTATAGCCTGCGTAGACACGCGCGGACGAGTCCGGAAAACTCCTCCTGGGCATTCTGGGCGGCAGAGAGAACTTCTTCCTCGCTGAGTGGCTGGTCTAAAATGCCGGCAGCCATGTTAGACAGCAGAGTCAGACCTAATATCTCCATGCCGCAATGGGCTGCCACCAACACCTCAGGCGCAGTGGACATTCCCACTGCGTCTCCACCTAGAACTCGGACAGCACGGATTTCTGCAGGAGTCTCGTACTGAGGCCCATAGCAATAAAAGTAGACGCCTTCCCGCAGGGGAATTCCTAGGGTTTTGGCCTCTTCCCGAGCCAGTTGTTGCAGCCGGGGAGTGTACAAGTGGGATGAGTCAGGAAAGCGGGGACCAAACTGAGGCAAATTTTCTCCGCGGAGAGGAGATTCCGAAAAGAGTTTAATCTGGTCCGTAATAAGCATCAACTCACCAGCATTCCACTGGGGGTTGACGCATCCAGCGGCGTTTGTGACAATCAGGGTGTCACATCCCAATAGGCGCAACACCCGAACGGCATAAGAGACCTCTTCATAGGAATAGCCTTCGTAGTGGTGCATTCGGCCCTGCATCACGGCTACAGCCTGACCCTCCAGTGTTCCAAAAACGAGTTGCCCCTTATGCCCGGGGGCAGTGGAGGCTTTAAAATGAGGAATTTCACTGTAAGGGACAACGATAGCGTTTTCTACTACATCCCCTAAAAAGCCCAATCCAGAGCCTAAAACCATGGCCACCTTGGGAACAAAATCCCCCAGACGATCACGGATAGCTTGGGCGCTGTGCATATAACAGTCCATGGTATAAGTCATACCCGCCAGCCCTCCATTTATTCCAAGGCATTTCCGCAGCGGCGGCAGAATTTATCTTCTTTCCCACAGGGGGCACCACAGGCGGGGCATGTCTGAGACTGGCGCAGATCGGCAATACGAGCCTTGACTTCCGATACCCGGGCGGCGGCAGCGTCCGCTTTGGTTAGCAGAGTGGTCACGGTGTCCCCTTCACTCTCCCGGCCCAAATGGGTGTCGTACATCACCTGACCCAACTGCCGCAAAATATCATTAAACTCCCCGTTCAGGTCAAAGAGTTGGACGTTGAGTTTGGCTACGTCCACCATTTGGCCGGCTCGCCGCCCAGCCACTCGGGCAGTTTGGTTAGCAGTATCAGCAGCCAGATCAGCCGCACCGCGGATTTTATCCAATAAGGTTTTGACTTTTTCGTCCATTTCCATGCTCCTTTCACATTGGGGAATGATTTGCACTCAGTTGGACTTATTTTACACCAAAATATCCCTGAATGCAACCAAACCCTGGAGAAGATGCAACATGGGCCGGAACTCAACTGGTTCCGGCCCATGCCGTTTCGAAGGGAACGCGAGAACGATGTTATTCAGTGGCAAAACTCGCACCAAACTGTCGGCATTGTTCCAGCCCATTGGCATCAGGAGTTTCCTGGAGAATAAGCCCCTGTGCATATAAGTTGGCATTAGCCGCCTCTGTGCGGATTTGCCAGTCTCTCATCCACTGACCATCTCCCCAGCCATAAGATCCAAACAGCGCCACTTTTTTGCCGCCCAGCCGACCTTCTAACTGGGCAAAGAAGGGCTCAAATTCCGACTCTTCCAGTACCTCAGCGCCCATAGCCGGGCACCCAAGCGCCAACTTGTCATATGCCAAAGCTTGTTCAACTGTTACATCAGGAACAGAGAAAATATCTACCTGAGCCCCTGTGTTCCGGGCGCCCTCGGCAATGGCCTGGGCCATGGCTTGTGTATTACCTGTCATAGACCAATAAATTACACCTATGTTTTGCATAATAAAAGCCTCCAAACATTGTTTTTTCTGATAAGCGCTCTGTGGCGCAGACAGATGTAGTAATAAAGAGATTTAGATGGAAAGAATTTGTGCCAGAGAGATACCTTGCTTAATCTGTCCAAACAGTGTGGTTCTGCAACGATGAAAGGCGGAAAATAGACGTTGAGCCTGTTCCACGTCTCCATACACCTTCCAAGGTCCACACAATTTGCTATTTTGACCACCGTTTTGCAGAAAACCTTCTACATCAGCGGGAGGATAGCCCAAAAATAACCCAATCTCGTGGGGGAATTCCTTGCTTTTTAGCCGCTCCTGCAAATGGCTTAACAATGCTGGTACGCCACCGTCTACCGGATAGCCCATCTGATGGAGCATTTCTACTACTTGCGCTTGCCTTAGCCAGGCAGTTAACGGCTCTGGCCGATAAACCAGCAACAGGGTTCGCTCCCGATATCTTCCGAGTTGCTGTAACCGTATGCCCCGCTGGGCCAGCATGAAAATATACTGTTCCAGCAGTCCCGGATGTAGTGTCTTAGGGTTAAGAGTCACTAAATCCGCTGGCTTTACTCCAGCAAGTGAGGGAGCGCAGTGCCAAGCCAAGGTTTGTTCAAATTGAATTTGTTTGGGAGACATAGGCACCTCCAAACGATCACAAAGTTAGCTATAGCTAACTAAATTAGAAAAAATAATTCGCTTGCACGCAGAAGTTAGCGATGGCTAACCAGTAAAAATAAAATACCATAACCAGAACAGATTGTCAAGAAAAAAGAAAAAGGCCTTCCCCATAGTGATTTGAGGAAGGCCTGAGATTACATTGGACCAAATTTAGAAGGAGGCCAAAGCGCAAAAACGACTTTGCCCAAAATATAGTCTTGATGAATCGTACCCAATTCTGCATGGCGGCTATCGGTGGATCCGTTTCGATTGTCTCCCAAAACAAATACGCAGTCCTCCGGAACCTCCCAGTGAGTCTGCTGCATAAGCGGATCGCCGGGGCGAAACATCTCCTCCTTAATATAGGGTTCATCTAAAGGAACGCCGTCTACATAAACCAGACCGGAAGCATAATCAATATCTACGCTCTGGCCACCAGTGGCAATAATCCGTTTGACCAAAGCTCGGTTATGAAAAAAGTCGGTGGATTTCTTATTGATCACCACGATATCTCCCTGCTCCGGTTGGTAGCCTAAGGACCAGACCAAGGTCAATTCTCCGTCTTTCAAGGTGTTGTCCATAGAGTGACCGTCTACTCGCGTCAGTCGGGCAAAGCAATTGAAGAGGATCACAGCGGCCAAGATACAAACCATCAGCATTTGCAGCCACTCAAATAGTTCTGCGCCTGGGCGCCGAGCAGTGTCTTGGTCCGGTTCTGAGTCGGAGGGTTCTGTGTCAGGGGCCAGTTCCTGGTCCAGCGGGACTGGATTGGGATCGCAATCTTCCGTAAGCTTGTGTTCAAATTCTTCCGCCAAGGGTACGCCCTCCTTATCAATGGAAAATGAGGAATACGGCATATTATTATAGACTATTTTTTCAAAAAAGCAACGAAATACTAGGAAAGAGAAATAGAAGTAAGGCCAGGGCGAGAGCCCAATAGTTGGGCTTCTCGATTCTGACAGGTGAAAAGTAGGATCTGTTGTTCCTGGGATAGTTCTTCTAAAAGTTCCAGAGCCAGGCCGAGACGCTCTTGGTCAAAGGATAGCAGGGCGTCATCCAGTACGATGGGGGGGCGCTGCGGAAGGCACAGTCGGCACACTGCTAACCGGACAGCCAAATACAGCTGATCCACTGTCCCTTTGGATAAGGACAGAGCACTGCGGGGCAGTACATCGCTGGGGCGAAGTACGCTTCCCTCTAACTCTCGGTTTAGTGTCAATGCAGTGTAGCGCTGCCCGGTAAGCCGGGCAAAATATTCCCCAGCCTGTCGAGTGAGTTCTGGCGAAAAACGTTCCTGCAGTCGAGTGTTGGCTCGTGCCAGGGTGTCCATGGCCAGCGCTAAAGCGTCTAGTTCCTGGTTACGTTGTTCCAATTCTTGCTCCAGTTCTTCCCGCCGGGCGCTGAGAGCAGCGGGGTCTCCCATGGCGGTCTGCCGGCCCAGAGCGCGGTTAAGGTCCTCCCCCACTTGTTCCAGCCGTTGTGTCACCTGTTGAAGTTCAAAGGTGGCATCGGCAAGGGAACAATTCGGTTGAGGAAGCGGATCTAGTGTGCTAGTGGGAGCAGTGGCTCCCTGGGCAGTAAGGTCTTCCAAACGACGCCGACGTTCCTCAAGCCGTTCTCTGGCCAGTGCCTGCTCATGGTCAAAATTAAGGGCGCGGGACAGGGCGGCGGAGCATCCAAACAGGTCACGCACCTGAGGAGCAAAGCGGTGGACAAAGGCCATTAAATCTGCTCGACTGTTGTCGTGTCGTGCTTGGCGGTCATTAAGGGCACCTCGAATTGTTTTCAATTGGGTAGCAGCCTGTTCTGCGTGCCGACAGCGCTGGGTATAGTCGTCGACCCGGCGCTGGACCTCCTCTGGGGTCTGCGCTTGATAGCGGGCCAACAGTTTATTGCCACGCCGTCGCCAGTCTCGGGCGTTGCTGTGGGCGACCAAACCTGCCAGCAAGGATAGTACCAGCGCGACCAGACCGACATACAACGGGTAGGAAAATAGGCTGCCTTCCCGTACCAGGCCTACTACCAAACAGACCAGAGTAATCAGCAACCCAAACAGAGGGAAAAATCGACTGCCCAAGTCCTTCGCACGGGCGGTATTTTCATAGTTGGTATATTCCTGCAAATCCTTTCGCACCTGCTGCCCAGCTTCTTCTTCGCTAAGCCCTGGGAAAAGAGGGTCTTGTGCAGCAATCTGGGCCTGGGTATAAGCCTCTTCCGCCTGCTTCAGAGCCTGAGATCCCTGGCGAATTTCATCTTCCAGGACCTTTAAATATTGCAGTTCTCCCTGTGCCTGTTTCAATTGTTCTTTTTCGGGAAGAGGGCCAAACTTAGCGCCCTCCTCTTCTAGTGCAGAAACTTGTTGTTGCGCAACCTCTAAATCTTGCTGGGCCTGTTCCCAGCGCATGTCCAATTGCTGTTGGGCTAGGCGGCGATGAAGTTGGACCTGGGCGGAGAGTGCGGCGTATTGTGCAGATAGCTTGGCATGTTCCTCTTCCAACTCAGCAATTTGCGAGGAGAGATCCTCCAAGTTTCCTAATGCATTGCGCACGTCCTGAAGTTCCCCTTCCAGCTTGGGAATTAACCCCACGCTGCGGTTCACTCGGCGGCGGTTGGACCACTCCCGCAAAACCGAGAGTGTCTGGGAATAGGATACGTCCTCTTGCCCGGAAGACACCAGCGCGGCAATGCGTTTTTCTAGTTCCGGGGTCGAAGTGACAGCTAAATTGACTCCCCCGCCTAAAAAAGCGGAGCGTTCAAAAACTTCTCGCTCTACGCCCGTAAGCATAGTGCCACAGGTGGCTGCATTTAGGGCGGGGACGGACTCGCCAGTAGTAGTATACACTGCGGAGAAGGCTCCGAATGGAACATTTCCTTTTGGGCCTCGGCGCAGGGTAATGTCCTGCCCTTGCCATTCCAGTTCCAGCACCCCTTCCATGGGTGCCCCTGACCAAGGCTGATAGCGGTTCTTGTCTGCTAAGTAGCCCTTCTTGTCCCGATCTCGCGTGTCAATGCCGTAGAGCATCGCCTTCCAAAAGGCACACCAAGTGGATTTGCCTCCCTCGTTGGGCGCTTGGATCAAATTGAGGCCGGGGCCCAGTTCCAGTCGTTGTTTCTCCAATTTGCCAAAAGTGGCGGTCAAGGTATGGATTTTCATGGGAATAAATCCTCCCCTCCCTCCAAAGCGGACAACCCCATTCGGGCGGCGATCTGAATCACAGGATTATCCGGCTGGGCTTGTGCCATGGTCCACATTTCTTGTAGAAATAGGCCAGTCAAAGAATCTTCTTGTCTTCGCTGCCATAGATCCTGTGGTACCCGAGTGTGATCCTGTAGGTTGAGACCAAAAAAGGCGGGGGTCAGGGCTTCCTCCAAATCGCGCAAAGACAAAGGGGTGCTTTCCCCGGTGAGAAGAATACGATAAATATCGGATCGGGTATCTTCCGGCAAGGCGGTACGAATGGCCGCTAAGGGATCAGACGTCCCAGTAAGATCCACCTGAGCAACCTGATATCGACGCTGGCACAGAGGGTGAAAACGGGCTTCTACATGGCCTGGCTCCCCCTGGACAACCAATACCCCCTTTTCTCCGGTTTCGTCAAACCCACGTCCTTCGGGGCAGCCAGGATAAGCCCAGAACGTGTTCCCTGACTGCTGTAGATTGCTGTATTGGTGGATATGACCTAAAGCCAAGTAATGTAATCCACTATCGGCAATTTCCTGTGGAAGAATGGGCCCGTATGGGCTGTTGGGGGTGAGGTCCCCGTGGAGGCAGCCGAGACGAAACAAGTTATCCTCCTGGGCATGAAAGCCGGCCAAGGGAGACGTGTCTTGTCGAGGGCCTAGAAAAGCACGTCCATATACCACGCAGCCTAATTGAGGTAACTCTACTCGTTCCATGGTGTCAGAGCGAAAGATGTGGACGGATGGCGGCCAGTCCAAGGTATTGTAAATGGAGTCGGGGGTAGCACAGTCGTGGTTACCAGGGGCAAGAAAGACTGGGCAGGGCATTTCCCCTAGACAGCGCAAGAGAGCCTGGGCAGTTTCTCGGAAGCAGTGCCGACCGTCCAGGAGATCGCCGGATAAGAGGATTAACTGAGCTTGGCACGTCCGCGCGAGATCAGATAAACGTTGGAGCAAATTCCGTTGTTCCTCCCGCCGTCGGATGGCTTGGGCTGGGGTGAGGCCGGAAAAGGGGCTGTCCAAATGGAAATCGGCCCCATGGATAAAGGTGAGCATGGACAAATCCCTTGCCTTTCTGTAAGAGGAGAGGTGACTTCACTCCTGAATATCAGCACGGCGAACCGCAGTGCAACGTTTTTTATCGGTGTCCAGAGTAAACAGGCAGGCATTGAGTTGGCAGGGCCCCTCTGCCTCCTCATATCGACGAGGCAGGCCGCCCAAAAACAGGTTAATGGAGTGCTCTGGTTTAATGCCTAGAACCGAACGGCTGGGACCGGTCATTCCCAGGTCGGTAACAAAACCGGTACCCTTTGGCAGGATGCGGCAGTCTGCAGTGGGGATGTGAGTGTGGGTCCCCCAAATGGCCTGCACCTTGCCATCCAAATACCAGGCCATGGCGCCTTTTTCGCTGGTGGCCTCCGCATGGAAGTCCACCAGTGCCAGGTCGTAGTCTACGCCGCGGAGGAGAAAGTGGGTAGCCTTGAAGGGGCTATCCAAATTGGGATTGAGTTCCACACGCCCCATTAAGTTCAACACAGCCAACCGCACGCCCCGGCAGGAATAGATACCAAATCCTCGGCCAGGGACTCGGCCCGCGTAGTTGGCTGGACGGAGGATACGGGACTCTTTGTCTAGATAATCCCCAATTTGAATGCGATTCCAGGTGTGGTTGCCCAAAGTAATTACATCGGCTCCAGCGTCAAGAATGCGCCGAGCTTGGCCAGGAGTGATGCCAACGCCAGAGGCATTTTCTCCATTCACCACTACAAAGTGGGCCTGAGTGTCCTCACGGAGTGTTCCCAGGCGTCGGGCCAAAATATCAAGGCCGCCCTCTCCTACTACATCGCCTACAGCCAATATGTTTAGCAGCATAGAATAAGTCCTTTCTTTGCGGGACTTCCAGCCCGCTGGTTTGCGCTTCTTGGGCTATTATACTGGATTTCCTCTCCCTTGGCAACCGCTCCCAAAAGACGAAAAAGCGAGGAACGACATGTAAGCCGTCCCTCGCCGTTGGAACCAAAAACAAGATAGGAGAAATTACTTAATGGACTCGCCGGCCTCTTTCTTTGCCTTAATTTCTTTCAGGGCGTCCTTGTAACTCAGGTTCACACGGCCCTTGTCGTCGATGTCCGTGACCTTGACCCAAATCATATCGCCAATGTTCACGACATCTTCCACTTTTTCCACTCGGTGATCAGCCAGCTTGGAGATGTGGACCATACCGTCTTTACCCGGAGCCAACTCCACAAAGGCACCGAACTGCAGGATGCGCACTACTTTACCATAGTACAATCCACCCACCTCAGGGACAAAGACGATTGTTTCGATCATCTTCTTGGCTGCATCACAAGAAGCAGCATCGGGAGAGGCAATGTGAATGGTGCCATCGTCCTCAATATCAATTTGGGCACCGGATTCGGCAGTAATCTTCTGGATGACAGAACCACCCTTTCCGATTACCTCGCGAATACGGTCTGGATCAATCTTGATGGTGGTCATCTTGGGGGCAAACTTGCTGACTTCGGGGCGAGGAGCGGAAATACAGGGCAGCATAATCTCGTCCAAAATGGCAAAGCGAGCGTCCCGGGTGATCTCCAGAGCCTGTTTAATAATTTCGTGTGTCAGACCATCGTTTTTCAAATCCATCTGGATGGCGGTAATACCGGCCTTGGTGCCTGCCACCTTAAAGTCCATCTCACCATGGAAATCTTCCACACCTTGGATGTCAATGAAGGTGGTAAAACCGCCGTCATCATCCTGGATAAGGCCACAAGAGATGCCGGCTACCGGCGCCTTAATGGGCACGCCGGCATCCATCAAAGCCAAAGTGGAGCCGCAGATAGAGCCCTGAGAGGTGGAACCGTTGGAGGAAAGAACCTCACTGACAACCCGAATGGCATAAGGGAACTCTTCTACGGAAGGGAGCACAGGAACCAGAGCACGCTCGGCTAAGGCACCATGTCCATACTCCCGGCGATTGGTAGAACGCGGGGCCTTCGCCTCACCGACGGAGTAGGGCGGGAAATTGTAGTGATGCATATACCGTTTCTCGTCTTCTTCCCAAATGGTGTCCAGTTTCTGGGCGGCAGAGAGTGTGTTCAGGGTAGCTACCGACAGCACCTGAGTTTGGCCACGGGTAAACAGACCAGAACCATGGACGCGAGGCAGTACGCCTACCTCAGCAGCCAGGGGCCGAATTTCGTTTTGGGCACGTCCGTCAACTCGATGGCCTTCCAGCAACCAGGCTTTGACAATCTTCTTCTGGAATTTGTAGGTAAACTCTTCCAGGTACTGATCCATATCTGGATACTCCTCCAGATATTTCTCGTGCCAGTGGTCAATCATAGCATTCCAACGCTCTTCGCGAATGTTCTTGTCATCGGTGTCCATGGCAGCCTTGGCTTCATCCATAAACTCCGCGACAATCTTGTCAAAGAGTTCCTGATTAAATTGAGCGTGATCATACTCCATTTTGGGCTTGCCAATCTCGGCGACAATCTGGTTAATGAAGGCGATCTGTTTGCGGATCTCCTCGTGAGCTTTTACAATGCCGGCGTACATAATCTCGTCAGGGATTTCATCGGCACCTGCCTCAATCATAACCACTTTTTCCTGGGTAGCGGCCACTGTTACATCCATGCGGGACTTCTTACGCTGTTCCTGGTTGGGATTAAAGACGATTTGACCGTCTACATAGCCTACTTCCAGGCATCCGATTGGGCCGGCGAACGGAATCTCAGAGTAACTGACACA
Source organism: Lawsonibacter sp. (assembly GCA_050943895.1). Taxonomy (GTDB): domain Bacteria; phylum Bacillota; class Clostridia; order Oscillospirales; family Oscillospiraceae; genus Lawsonibacter. Next base: position 185,745 of record JBMNQA010000001.1, on the reverse strand, counting down.
GGCGGAAGCGCCAATCATGGCGGCTACCTCAGGGGAGCAGTCGTAATCCACACTCATAACGGTGCACTGAATGCATACGTCATTGCGGAAGTCATAGGGGAAGAGGGGGCGCATGGGACGGTCAATTAGACGGCTGGCCAACACTGCGGGCAGCGAAGGACGGCCTTCACGCCGCATGAAGGAGCCGGGGATACGACCCACAGCATACAATTTCTCTTCAAAGTCCACGCTTAAGGGGAAGAAATCCACCCCGTCCCGAGGCCGAGGGGAGACGGTGACGGCTACTAAAACGCTGGTTTCACCATATGTGACCATGGCTGCGGCATTCGCGAGTTCGGCCATCTTGCCCACCTCGATGGTCAGCGGGCGACCGCACAAGTCCATAGTCCACTTTTTATTTTTGGGGAACTGTTTGTGCTTAATAATGGTTGACATGTCCTTACTCCTTTTCATTTTTTGTTCAAAGCTTCGAAGTCTGGTGCCAACCTTTTAGCACTTGAATATAGACCGAAGGTTAGGGAAAAAGGATGTTTCGGCGCATATTCAACTGCTAAAAAAGCGGCGGGACCCCGAAAAAAGGTGCAAATTTCTAAATTTCTGTTTGCATTTATATGCGAACATAGGGCAGCGGGTTTATTCGCTGCCCTATGAAGCACATCTTACTTACGGATACCCAGCTTGGCAATGATGGCGCGGTAGCGCTCAATGTCCTTAGCCATCAGGTAGTCCAGCAGCTTGCGGCGCTTACCAATCATCTTATACAGACCGCGGCGGCTGTGGTTGTCATGAATGTGTACCTTCAAGTGCTCGGTGAGTTCGTTGATACGAGCAGTCAGGATAGCGATCTGGACCTCCGGAGAGCCGGTGTCGTTTTCATGGGTGCGGTTGGCCTCAATTACGGCCGTTTTTTCGTCCTTGCGGATCATGGGAAATTCCACCTTTCAATTGTCTTGCCCCAAAGCTGGGTAACAGGCGGGGGAACCCTGTGCACCTGCACAGGCCATATCCCGAAACCAAGCGGTAGGGTGTTTGCAGCATAATTTGCATGCTGGGTAAATATATCACAATTTTGCCCCGCTGTAAAGAAAAAAGTCCTGATTTTCCAAGAAAAATTTGGATTTTTATAAAAGCTACCATATGTTGTGGGACGTAGAGGAGGAAAAACACCAAAAAATTATCTACAAGTCAGAGGAAAAAGATGTATAATAGGAAAAACGCTTATTAAGCTGGAGGGAAAAACGGTCTATGGCAAAGCAGGATGCGCAAATTAGTTTCCGGGCCACGAAAGCATTTAAAGAGGAGTTGGAGCGTCGTGCCAAGCAGGAACACTTGAGTGCTTCTGGACTTATTTTAAAGGTGCTTCAGGCCTATCTCCACACCGAACCGGAAAATTAATTTCAGCAGATTACGAAGACAGAGGACTGTACAGGTAGGATAGCCTGAGCAGTCCTCTTGACTTTATTTCTCTACAGTTGTAGAATAAAAATATACTACAATTGTAGAGGAATGATTTTATGGAGCGACCCATTGGCCGACTCCCTGATGGGGAGTTGGAGGTAATGCAAGCGGTGTGGAGGTGCACACCACCGGTAACACGGGGAGAAATCGAAACGGTACTTGCTAAAACGCACCCTTTGGCCTCTACTACCATTCTCACGTTGCTTACCCGTCTGACCCAGCGAGGGGCACTGCAGATGGAAAAGCGAGGAAGAAGCAATGTGTATACCCCTACCTTCACCCAGCAAGCGTACCTTGCCGCCCAGAGTGGACGGTTTTTCCGCAAGCTGTGCGGAGGGGATCTCCGCCTTTTTGCTTCCGCCCTGTGTGACAGCGGATTGAGTCGAGAAGAGGTGGAGCAATTGCGCCAGCTGTTAGATGAGGATGGGCTATGAGAATTGTATTGGATCTCATTGTGGCGATAGCGGCGACCTGTAGTTTTTTGAATCGGCGGGACACAGAGAAAGAACTGCAGCTTACCCCTTTGGCGCCAGGAAAAAGGACCTGCATAGTGGCTCCCTTGATGCTACCCATGGTGCTGGGGGGCCTGTTGGGAATGGTACTGATATTGGCCCCGATGATGTCCATAAACACAGGAGAAGTTTTAGGGACCATAGCGAAAAAACTAGTTCAATTATTCTGTCACATCAGTATTTATTACGCACTACTGCTTTTGGTTCTTCCACTGCTGCGAAATATTTTTTCTGCCGGAGCCTGTGCTGTATTGTGGCTTATTCCAACGCTTCTTTATCTCTGCACCTATATGTGGGGCAATGAGGAATACTATGAATTACCTGCACAAATTGTGCTTCCATTTCCCAGGCGCTACCTCCTCCCTGCCCTAGTGGTGTGGGTCTGTGGGTTTATCGGGATAATGGGAGGACAAATCCTGACCCATATCCGGCTGCGCCGCTTTTTGCTTCGAAGCGGGGTCCCCCTCCAAGATTTTGACATTTTACAGCGGTGGCAAGCAGCTACCCGATACCACGGGATAAAAAGAGAGATCCCGATTCTCGTAACGGAGGCAGTGGGCACTCCCCTGACCATTGGCTGCTTTGAACGTACTATGTATCTTGTTTTGCCACAATGTTCCTATACGGCGGAAGAATGGGATTTGATTTTTCGTCACGAGTTGCGCCATATTGTTCGGTGCGACAGCCAAACAAAGCTGTTTTTGGGGTTTTGTGCGGCCATGTGTTGGTTTAATCCGCTAGGGTGGTTGGCGTGCAAAAAAGCCGCGGAAGATTTTGAACTTAGCTGTGATGAGGCGGTATTGGAGGGAGAGAGCGCTGAGGTGCGCAGACAGTACGCACAGCTGTTACTCAAGAGTGCAGCCCCCGGATGGGGCTATACCACGTGCCTGTCTTCTGCAGCCAGCACCCTACGCTACCGGTTGCGTAGGGTGGTTCGACCCGTAAAACGCCTGGCCGGAGGCCTGGCAGTGGGGGTAGCAGCTTTTGGCCTTACGGCAAGTTTAGGTTTTGTAGCGTTGAAAGATGGCCCAGGATTGGCCCAGAATCTCATTTTTTATCAGGCACCGGAGGAAATAATTATGAGCCAGGTGCTGGTACAAGATTGGAATCAACCGGGAGAAAGCGTGTTCCAGATCTATAAATACGATGCATCAGCGCTGACGCAGTATCTGGCCTCGTTGACGGTAGAACAGGTGTATGTAGGTTACTGTGTGCCGAAAAAGGGACGCCAACTCCAGGTGGAGTACGAGGAATTGACGAATGGAAAAGTTGCAAGTATTACGCATCTTAAACTAAGCGATGGGTTGCTTTTCGTAGATATCCCCTATGACAACCGTGGAGATATTGCCTATCTGGTGGAAGAGAAAATCGATTGGGATTACCTGGATTCTCTTCTGGAAATTTGACGGAAGGCTGGTATCTTTCCAACGAAAAATAAACTAGAGATAAAAAAGGACGCCGCCCCATGGTAAGTCGGGCGGCGTCCTTTGATTTATATGGAAAGGGATTGGGATGGATGGGTGAAGTGGTGGAACTCACTCCACATCCAGAGCAGCTACTACCTTGGCGCAACGGGGACATAAGGACGGGTGGTCTGCATCAGTGCCCACCTTAAGGTGGTGTTTCCAGCAGCGGGCGCACTTCTCTCCCTGGGCGGGAGCCACGTCAATCTTCAGGGAATCTCCCACCGTAACAGCCACCTGAGAGACAATCATCAAATCGGCCAGGTACTCCTCGTCCATCTGGGCCAGGAATGCATCTTCCTGGGGAACTGTGAGAGTAACGGCAGCTTCCAGGCTCTTTCCAATTACTTTCTCGTTGCGAGCACTTTCCAATACTCCGTTAACGGCTGTGCGTACAGTCAAAATTTTCTCCCACTTGGCCATGCTCTCCTGATCTAGAGCGTAGGATGTGAAGGGTTGATTCATTTCGTTGAGGACCACATTGCGCCCATCGTCTCCGGCTTTGTGGGGCATAGACAGCCAGATCTCGTCACAAGTAAAGCAGAGAATAGGAGCAAAGAGCTTAGTGATGGTATCCAAAATAAGCCAAAGAGCAGTTTGGGCAGAGCGGCGAGAGAGACTGTCGGTGGCGTCACAGTAGAGTCGATCCTTGATAATGTCCAGATAGAAGCTGGACAAATCTACCACGCAAAAGTCATTAATGGCATGAGAAACCACATGGAACTCGTAGTTGTCGTAGGCCGCAAAACACTTTTCGGTCAACTGATTGAGCCGGGTGACCGCCCATTTGTCCAGTTCCAGCATTTCCTCGGGAGCCACCAAATGATTGGGATCAAAGCCGTTGAGATTGCCCAGGCAGTACCGGGCGGTGTTGCGGAACTTCAGATAGTTCTGAGAAAGTTGTTTGAAGATCGCATCCGAGCAGCGTACATCCACATGGTAGTCGGCAGAGCCGGCCCAAAGCCGGAGCAGGTCGGCACCATATTTTTTGAAGATGTCGGCGGGGTCTACGCCATTGCCCAGGGACTTGTGCATGGCCTTGCCTTCACCGTCCACAGTCCAGCCATGGGTGACACATTCTTGGAAAGGAGCGCCCTGCCCCAACGCGCCTACGGCGGTAAGCAGAGAGGACTGGAACCAGCCGCGATACTGATCCAAACCTTCCAGATACAAGGTGGCAGGCCAGAAGCCCTGATCCTTCTTCATGGAAGCAAAATGGGTGGAGCCGGAGTCAAACCAGCCATCCAGGGTGTCCTCCTCTTTGGTAAAGCCGTTCTTACTCCCGCAGTGAGGGCAAGCAAAATTCTGAGGCAAGATATCACAGGCTTCCATCTCATACCAGGCATTGGAACCTTTCTCTCCAAAGAGTTTGCTCACAGCAGCAATGGTCTCGTCGGTACAGATAGGTTTGCCACAGTCAGAACAGTAAAATACAGGAATGGGAAGTCCCCACCGGCGCTGTCGGGAGATGCACCAGTCGGAGCGCTCCCGGATCATGGATTTCATCCGGTCAATGCCCCAGGCAGGGAGCCAACGCACGTCATCACATGCGGCGCAGGCCTGCTCCTTAAAGGCATCTACGGAGCAGAACCACTGGGGAGTTGCCCGGAAAATGATGGGGTTCTTACACCGCCAGCAGTGGGGATAGGAGTGAACAATGTCCTCGCTGGCAAAGAGAGCACCAATTTCTTTCATATCCTCCAGAATAACAGGATTGGACTCCTCTGTTTTCATCCCAGCATACTTGCCGGCATAATCAGTATGGCGGCCCTGGTCATCTACGGGAACCACCATGTCGATTTTATATCGTTTGCAGGTTTCGTAGTCGTCAGCGCCAAAGCCGGGGGCGGTGTGGACACAGCCGGTACCAGAGTCCATGGTGACATATTCGGCGCAACACAGCTGAGAGGTCTTATCCAGGAAGGGGTGTTGTGCCAACATATATTCAAAGTCGGCGCCCTGGAATTGTTTGACAATCTCATAGTGTTCAATGCCGCCAATCTTCATTACCTTGGCGCATAGGGCTTCAGCCAGGATATACTGCTCACCGTTGTCCGCCTTAACTAACACATAACTCTCCCGTGGATGGACGGCAATCGCCAGGTTACCGGGCAGAGTCCAGATCGTGGTGGTCCAAATTAGGAAGTACATCTTGGAGATATCCCCGTATTGCCCCAATTTCCCCAAATCATCTTTTACTTGGAACTTCACATACACCGTGGTACAGGGGTCGTCCTGATACTCAATCTCAGCCTCGGCCAGGGCAGTCTCATCCTTGGGGCACCAATACACAGGCTTAAGGCCTTTGTAGATGTAGCCTTTTTTGTACATTGCCCCGAAGACTTTTACTTCCTCCGCTTCAAAACCGGGATCCATGGTCTTATAAGGGTGTTCCCAGTCTCCCAGTACCCCCATGCGTTTGAAGCCGTCCATCTGAATGTCAATATACTTCTGAGCATAGTTGTGACAGGCGGTACGGAATTCCGGAACAGACATGTTTTTGCGGTTAAGTTTTTGTTCTTTGATAATGGCGCTTTCAATGGGCATGCCGTGGTTATCCCAGCCAGGGATATAGGGAGTGTAGTACCCCCGCATAGCGTACAGCCGGGTAATAAAATCCTTCAGAGACTTGTTGAGTGCATGGCCCATGTGCAAATTGCCGTTGGAGAAGGGAGGGCCATCGTGGAGGGCAAAACGGGGTTTTCCTTCGTTCTTTTTCAGCAGTTCGTGATACAGGTCCATCTGGTTCCAGTGCTCCAGCATGCCGGGCTCCCGGGCGGGCAGGCCAGCCCGCATGGGAAAGTCGGTCTTAGGCAACTGGATGGTCTTGTTGTAATCCATGTCTTGTGTGCCTCCTAATTGATATTCAAAAAATGAGTGATTTGATTTTCTATGCCCCGACCTGTTTGCCGTGGAAAACGGCTGAGATATTTTGGTAGAAAACGGGATGGGAAAAGTGCTGGTTGGGTTCTGAATGGATGTTCTGGGGGGCATGGTTCTAGGGGCCGGTGCCGCTATGCTGGTAAAGAAGAAATCACAATTTCTACTCAGTCCAGAGGAAACCGCTTGAGCCAAAGGGCGTGCAAACGTTTCTTTCTGGTTTGAAACAGCCAGCCAAAAGAGTTCCCCTGCTTATTCAAATTCAAAGAGAACAGTTTTACAGTCTGCACAGAGATAGGCTGGATATTCGGACCAATCGAAGGGGGTGTCACGAGGTGGGGTAGGTTTCAGAATAACTTTGCCTTTACGAGGGAGAGGGAATTGTGCGTGCCCAGGGGCCCACTCCAAATTGGCACTCGCTCGCCGGGGCATCATCCAACCAAAGGTCATCTCATTTCCACATTTGGGGCAATTCATAACAAACGCTCCTCTCTTGAAAACAAAAACGCCTTTGTCTCCATAAAGAGACAAAGGCAAAAAACCTCTGCGGTACCACTCTTTTTGCCGAAACAGGAACTCCAGCCGGCCACTCAAGTTAGGCCCGATAACGGGGGCTGACCGGAAAGGCTTACTTCCCCATCTCTGAGGGTTCTGCCCTCGGCTCCGAGGTGATTTCCCGCCCTCTCCCCCGTCCGCCTTGCACCAAACCGGCGGCTCTCTGAACGGGGAGTTAGAAGGAGTACTGGTCCTCATCCACGCGTGTAAGCGATATAGACCTTATTATCTTATCGAGTTCTCTTCCGGATGTCAAGGGGAATCCGCCCGCCTTCCGGGGGATTTTTACCCAATCTTCAAGGAATTTTAATTCCTTTTTCCCGGGGAATATGATATACTCACTCCAGAGTGTGCAAAAAACGGATCCTGTCTCTTGAGATGGGGTTCTGGAAAGGTGGTATCCCTCTTTGAGCATCGGATTCGACGTACTGGTGGTGGGGGCGGGTTACGCAGGCTCTGTTGTAGCCCGGGCACTAGCGGAGTGTGGCAAACAGGTGCTGGTGTTGGAGCGTAGACCCCATGTAGCGGGCAACGCCTACGATCACCCAGACGAAGCTGGCGTTCTCATTCATCAATATGGCCCCCATATTTTCCATACAAACGATAAAAAGGTCTTTGCGTGGTTGTCCCGATTCACGGATTGGCGGGATTATCAGCACCGAGTGGTGGCCGATCTTCCCGACGGAAATGGTGGGCGTCTGCGTTATCCAGTCCCCTTTAACCTTACCTCTCTGGAACTTGCGTTTGGGCAAGAAGAAGGAAGACGGCTGGGAGAAAAACTAGTGTCTACCTATGGACCGGAGAAAAAAGTGACGATTCTGGACTTGCGCCAGAATTCCGACCCGGAAATCGCAGCTTTGGCTGACTATGTCTATGAGCACGTTTTTGTGCACTACACCATGAAACAATGGGGCCAGAGACCAGAAGACATTGATCCTAACACCACCGCTCGAGTGCCGGTATTTCTTTCTCGCGATGATCGCTATTTCCAGGATGCCTATCAGGGAATGCCAGAACATGGCTATACCCCTATGTTTGAAAAGATGCTGGATCACCCCAACTTAACGGTGCAGTTGGGGATAGACGCCATGAGCCGGTTGGAATTGGTCGGTGGCTGTGTGAAGGTGGATGGTCAGACCTTTGATGGGGCGGTGGTCTATACCGGTCAAGCCGATGAATTGTTTGCTTTCCGCTACGGCCCCCTCCCCTACCGCACTTTGGACTTTCGCTTTGAGACGCTCCAAAAGGACGACTTTCAGGGGTATGGAACGGTCAACTATACGGTGGATCAGGACTACACCCGTATTACCGAATTTAAACACCTTACGGGTCAAAAGATTCCCGGCCGCACCACCATTGTTAAGGAGTACTCCAAGACCTACTTTGGCCTGCCTGGAGAGACACCTTATTATGCCATTATCAACCCAGAGAATAATGCCCTTTATGCGCAGTACAAAGCACTGGCCGACACATTTCCCAATCTCTATCTTTTGGGGCGGCTTGCTGAATACAAATATTATAATATGGATGCCATTGCCGCCCGTGCGCTGGCGCTGGCAGAGCAGCTGGGCAAATAAATGTGGAGACACCTCCACCGAGGAACTATAGGAGAGAGACCATATGGATAAACTGATAACATTTGCTGTCCCCTGCTACAACTCAGCGGCCTACATGGAACACTGTGTGGATACCTTGCTTCAGGGGGGCGACGACATTGAAATTATTTTGGTGGACGACGGTTCCACCAAAGACGATACCCCAGCCATTTGTGACCGCTACCAGGAGCAGTATCCTGATATTGTCCGTGCGATTCATCAGGAGAACGGTGGCCATGGTGAGGGGGTCAATCAGGGCCTTCGCAATGCCCGGGGTGCTTATTATAAGGTAGTGGATTCCGACGACTGGGTGGACGTTCCCTCCCTGCATAAGGCCCTGGACAAGCTGCGGCAGTTTGAGCGGGACGGAAAGCCCATTGATATGATGGTATGTAATTACGTCTACGAGCACGCGGAGACCAACACGCAGCGTGTGATGCATTACCGCAATGTCTTCCCCCGGGGACGGGTTTTTAACTGGGACCAGATTGGGCGTTTTCGTCCGTCTCAGTACCTGTTAATGCATTCGGTCATCTACCGTACTCAGCTTCTGCGGGACTGTGGGCTGGAATTGCCCAAACACACCTTCTATGTGGACAACATTTTTGTCTATCAACCCCTCCCGTCGGTAAAGAACATCTATTATTTGGATGTGGATTTGTACCGCTATTTTATCGGACGCTCCGACCAATCTGTAAATGAAAAAGTCATGGTCACCCGGGTGGATCAACAGCTGCGGGTTACCTATCAAATGATTGATTCCCATGATCTCAATCTGGTGGCTCAGCAGCACAAGAAGTTGGGCCGATACATGTTCAGCTATTTGGCAATGATGATGGCCATCTCCTCTATTTTCCTGGTCATTGACAACTCCCCCGAGGCTTTGGGCAAGCGCACTCAGCTGTGGGAATACCTGCGCACAGTGGATTCAAGCATCTATCACAAGATGAAGTACCGGGCTGTGTCTGCATTCACTGCTTTTCCCGGCTACCAGGGGCGGCGGCTATCTGTGGGCCTATACCGGGTGGCCCGAAAAATTTATAAATTTAATTAAGAATATGAGATTTCCGTGTGCGGCTCCTTAGGGAGCCGCTTTTTTATCCCTCTGTGAGAACCCAATTTAAGAAATCTCGAAAAATGATTTTTTTGGTTTCGCACCCTGCCTGTTTTCAAATGTAAAACGCAAAAAATAAATGTGCTCCCTTGACATACCTTGACAATCTAGGTATATTATACCTAGATTGTCAAGGTATCAATCCAGATACGGGGATCTTCCACGAGAAAGGGTGGTAAGCAATGAAGTTTGACAAAGGACTGGTGGCAGGAAGCAGTACTCTGTTGGTTCTTGCACTGTTGGAGAAGGAGGACATGTATGGTTATCAGATGATTGAAGCACTGGCACGACGGTCCAACGACACATTCCAGATGCAGGAGGGCACCCTCTACCCCATTCTACACGGATTGGAAAAAGAAAAGTATCTTGCCTCCTATCAGCAGCAGGCTCCCTCAGGCCGGCAGAGGAAGTATTATCGTCTCACCCGAAAAGGAAAGCGATTGCTAGACGAGAAGCGCACGGAGTGGGCAGCCTTCCATAAGGGGGTGGAAGATGTGCTGTCTGGAGGTGCCAACGCACTTTCCTTCTCTTAATAAGAAAAAATAATTTTTTTGCAACTTTGCTTTGCTTGTGTAAGGCGAAGAGAGGAGGAGGCAATGGAGCACAACGGCAGTGTGGAACAATGGTTGGATGTGGCCACTGCAGGTATTTCGTTTGCTCCCGACCGCCAGGCTGTATGGACAGAATTGGCCAGTCACATGGAAGACAAGAAGGAGAATCTGATGCGAATTTTCCCGGATTTGTCGCCAGAGCAGGTGCAGGTCCGAGTGCTGCAGGAGATGGGAAAACCAGAAGAGATTGGCCGGGAACTGTCAAAGATTTATCGCCCTTGGTGGGGATGGCTGTGCCGTATCAGTTGGCTGGTTTTGATAGCAGTAGGGTTAGCGGCTTTCCTAGTGCTCACAGATCCGTCCAGCTATAATGTGGCTGCGGAGGAAAAACAGAATTCTTGGCTGGGGGTGGAGCGGATGGAGGATTGGATGGCCCACCAGCTGGGAGCGGACAAAGTGGTGTCTGGCCAGCCTTTGGTGTCCACGCAGACAGCCCAAGTGGGAGAATACACGGTCCAAGTGGATCAACTGGAACGGTGGACAGCCCGGGGATTGGATGGAGAGGAAGAGGCGGCGATATACCTTGTACTTAAGGTGTCTGGGCGCCCTTGGGAATCCTGGGCTGATAGAGTCCGGGAGGGGCTGTGGGCAGAAGACGATCGAGGGAATGTGATCCATTTTATGGATGTACCACCTGGGACTTGGGACGAAGGGATACTAAGCGGTGTACAGCTGGAGCGCAAACGGGAGTGGGAGCGTTTGGAATACATTATACCCCTGCCAGACCAGCAGGCAGAGCGCCTTACCCTGCGGTATACCGACCTGGGGGTAGACTTTTCTCTCCCCATCTCCATTCAAGGGGGTACAAGATAGCGTGGTGTGGAAACAAGTTTGGATGCAACGCCCTCGCCTGAGCCGTCGAGGACGAACGGTGCGGAACTTTGCTCTGGCTGGAGCGATAGCGCTGGCGGTATGGTACGGGATACAACCAGTGGCGTGGACGACGGACCAAGCATTGCGGCGACTGGAACGGGAGATGCTGCTTTCCCCTGGAAAGACACAGTACCACGACGGAGATGGGTGGGGGGAGGCGGTTTTTGTATTAGGGGATACCTACGCTTATACCGCTAAGGTAAGAAACCGGGACTTTGGCCGCAGTCTGGTGGGTAAGCAAGCTACGATTACCCAGGCAGTCTCCCTAGAAGGAGAAATCTCCCTGCTCCCTCTTGTTGGACAGAGCCTGGAGACAGGCCTTTGTTGGAATGGGAAATTCTTCTGCCCTCAGGGGCCGGGCGGTGCAAGTATGGCCCGCCTTACGCTTATCTGCCAGTACCGGCTAACCACTAAGACTGAGTTCGGAGTGGAGCAACGGCAAGAGGAGCAGTCAGGTACACTGGAATTTTACAGTGAAGCAGAGGCGGGCGAGGTGGGAGTATATGATTTCTCGGTAAAGGCGGAGAATGAGCGGCAGGCCATGATTTTGTGCCAGTTATTAGGAGGCTGGGGCCGGAACCGAGGGGAGGACGGTGTCTGGCGACAGACCTGCGTTTTGACTAAGGTGGACTATCGGCTTGACTTTTATGGAGAGGAAGGAACACCTCGAGGACAGACTCAGGGGGAATTAGATCTGTCCTATCAGGTAGGTGGATAAACGGAAACGGGGAGGTACGAGAGCGTGAGAGAAGAGACCGCAGCGCAGAAGCAATGGCTGGATGCGGCTACGCGTAAAATTCGTTTCAAACCAGACCGAATCTATGTGCGGGCAGAATTAGCTGGCCACTTAGAGGATAAGATGGCCGATCTTGCCCGTATCTTTCCAGACCTACCTGCGGAGGAGATTCAGGCTCGAGCACTGTGGGAAATGGGAGATGCAGCGGGGATTGGACAAGAACTGGCCCAGATTTATCGCCCTTGGCTTGGTTGGATGTGGCAGGCCAGCCAGTGGATTCTGGGTTTTGCTCTGGCAACAGCACTTTTGTTCTGGGCCGGAAGGGGGATTTCCACACTGGAAGAGAGGCAAATGCTGGAACAGGTCAATCAAGGCAAGGTGCCTTATGGGGAACAAGTGGATGAATATTTCCTGGCCGGAGACCCGGAGGCCGCCTTTCCTATTTCACAGGGTTGGGATGACATTGTGCGTACTCCGCTGCAGCGGATAGGATCGACCGAGTGGATTTCAGCGGGATACTTTTTCCTGCGGGTGGAACGGAGCGTGTTGTGGTCTTTTGTAGATAAGAGCGCGCAGAATGCAGCGGATAGGGCGCCCCGCTATGTATTGGAATGCGAACTGGCAGCGGCGGGATTGCCCTGGCAACCTCTGCATGTTCAGGCAGTTTCTTGTGTCCAAGGATCCGATAGTCTGGGAAACACTTATTTAAGTATGAAGGATATGCAGGCGCTGGAGCAAAATGGCCAGAGGAGCATATTGGTCTCAGAACGGTCCCGGCGTGGGCCATTGGAGCGATATTTTCGACTGTCCATCGACGGGGTTTCTCCAAAGGCGGAATGGATCTGCTTGGAATACGACTGGGGTGGGGAAACGTGGACGCTAACCATTCCGTTGGCCGGGCTGTGAGAGCAAAGCTGGAGAACTTCGCGGGGAAAGAGATGGGGGCGGTCGGCGGAAGAACGCAAGTGGCATGAGGCAAAGGGAGAGGCTGCTCTTCTTGAAACGACATTGGAGGCAGAGAATATGAAAACGACTCGGCGCTTCTTCCCTCGATTGGGGCGAAAGGGGAAATTATTGCGCAATCTAGTGCTGTCCCTGGTGCTTTTTGCCCTGGTGTGGGCGGCCTTGGACTACCCTCTGCCCGCTCGAATGGACTTCCGCCGCTTGGAGCGGTGTTACCTGCGGGAGCCGTCCCGGATTGTGGCCCAAGTGGATCAAGAAGGGGATCCTTTTGTGATTGGTTTTGCTGAGGAAGAGGCGGTAGTGGGAGATCTGGAGCGAGAGAGGCTCTCATTCTGGCCATTCCCGCAGAAGGGAACAGGACTAATGGTGGCGGTGGGGTTCGGGAAAGGCTGTGTTTCCACTACCTACTTACTATCCATAAAGGCACCGGAGGAAGCAGTCACTTCACGCTTAGAGTTAGAGATATCTGCCTGGATGATTAAAATCGGTTCGGAGGGGAACCACACCGTGTTGGAATTACCTACTGAGAAAGAGAAAGATCGGTATTGGCAGGAACGTTGGGAGTATTCTGTGGAAGGAGATCGGTTGCCCTGTGGAGAGTTTCTGTTTCGAATTGATGCCCATGATCAGACCCCATGGGAGGAGGCTCCTGGAAACAGTGTAGGAGAGCAGAGGGCGTTGGCTGAGTTAGCCTGGGAGGACCTATACACCTCAGCCCGCCCTGGGCGAGAGAACAACCCGGAATTTTTGGCACGAGCCACCTTTTATGATGCGGCAGGACAGGAGGTGGGTGAGGCGCGCCTCTCCCCCCTAGAAAACACCTTTCAAGGAGCATGAGGGAGGGATGGCACCATGACAGAATGGACAAAACCTGTTCAAAGTTGGCTGGACACCGCTACGAAAAGTATCCGGTTTGCGCCCGACCGCCGGGCAGTGCGAACGGAGTTGGAGAACCATTTGGAAGATAAGGTGGAAGATTTAGGACGAATTTTTTCCGACCTAACCATGGAGGATGCCCAGAATCGTGCGATAGGAGAAATGGGGGATGCTGCAGAACTGGGGCGGAAACTAGCCAAACTTCACCGTCCATGGTGGGGGTGGTTGTGGACGGCATCCAAGGTGTTGGCAGTGCTGTCGTTTCTGTGGCTGGCATCCTTTGGTGTGCTCCTTGGAGAGGATGCTTATTTAGGAGACAACCCAAACGTGGAGTGGTGGGACTTTGATGGTCTTCCCAGAACGGCAAATATGGGAGACGAAGACGATATCTGCTATCTGCCAGGGGATAACCCAAATCAATTGTTGGCTCTGGAGCCGGAGTTGACAAAACGAGTGGGAGGACAAAATATCTCCCTGCTTCGGATGGCCTTGTGGCAGGAAGAGGGAGGGCAACTGAAGCTGTATTGTTACCTCCGGTTGGATACTTGGCGCTTCTGGGAACGAGGGTTATTAAAGGAGAATTGGATGACAGTCACAGATAGTGAAGGAAATACTTACGGGCTGGGTGTAGCATCCCCAGAAGACCCAGAGAGTGGTGGATTACTCAACGGCTTGAGTAATGCTGCAGGTTATGGGCCTTTTCACAGGGGGTATGAGTTGTACCTGGGAGATCTGGCCCCAGATGCAGAATGGGTACGGCTGGACTACGGGCCCGGGAAGATACGATTTTCCTTTACTGTGGAGTTAAAGGGGGGGAGCGTATGAGTGGAGAACAAAAGCAAGTCCAGCACGACCAGTTGGAGCCGCAGCGTGAGAAAAGAAAACAGAAGTGGTTTCTCCCTCACCTGGGGCGAAAAGGGAAGACAGTGCGCAACCTCCTGTTGACTGTGATTTTTGCCATCTTTATCTGGGGTCAGTATGGCTATCCACTGCCCACAGCAAAAATGGAGTTTCGGCGTTTGGAGCGGACCTATCTGTTGGAGCCGTCTGAAATTGTATTTGCAACTCCAAGAGGGGAAGAATTCCAAGCGGCAGATGGGATCTGGCTCGCTCTCTCCCATCCCGCGGTAGTGGGGATCGATGGTGAGCGAGCGGTGCTGGGACATGCGATCCGGGCGGCGCATCCCATACTCAATACCCTGATGTGCTATCCCTTGGAAAGTGGACCTTCTCCGGTCCCTATGGGCCACCTCCAGTTATGGTGGGTACCCGTTCCAGGAGAGACTAAGATAGGTTCTCCCCTTTTGTGGATACGGATGCCGGAAGATACCGTTTCTGGAGAATTGGAGATGGATGTGACTTACCGAGGAAGGGATTACCACAGAGAGTGCCCGCTCTTTGATCTGGGGGGTGGAATTTGGATGGCTGGGATCAAGACACCTGAGAGTGGGTATGGCCCTGACTGGTACAAGGGAGGCAGCTATGTTCTGCGTCTCTATGATGCAGCAGGTACACTGTTCCTGGAGCAAAGCGGGACGATTCCAAAGGAATTATGAGATAATCTTTCTATATTTAAGGTAAAGAGCTTTCGCTGCCCGGCCCGCTTTAACTGCGGACCGGGCCCCTTCCGTCCCAGCGTCTTGTATCCGGTCTAAACTTTGAACCACAAGAAATTGTATTGCAAAAGATACAAAATAAAATAATAGAAAATCCGGAAAAAATTTTAAAAAAATTCTTGACACACACGAGGATGTTGATGTATCATAGTCAAGCGCCTGTAGGCGCAGTCTGCGATGATGCGGGAGATTGCTCAGAAAATGAGGTAACTTCCGCGGAGTATGTCCGTAAAATCGGGCGGCTGAGAGCTTCTATGCCACGGCGTATATCGCCGGCAAGAAGGAAACCGGCCTGTCTTTGCGCCGGTTTTTTCGTGGCCAGGAGTGATACGCACGAAAGCGTGGACAAAGAAAACTCTCACCGTACGAAGGCTGGACACCGTCAACTTTCGTATGTATTTAAGGAGGAACAACCCAATGGCAACTCAGAAAGAAATGATCCGCATTCGTCTGAAGGCCTACGACCATCAACTCATTGACCAGAGCGCTGAGAAGATCGTAGAGACCGCCAAGCGCACCGGTGCCACCGTTTCTGGCCCCATTCCCCTGCCCACTAAGAAGGAAGTAGTCACCATCCTGCGCGCCGTCCACAAGTATAAGGACAGCCGTGAGCAGTTTGAGCGCCGCACCCACAAGCGCCTCATTGACGTGGTGAAGCCCTCTCCCAAGACGGTGGAGGCCCTGATGAGCCTGGAACTCCCCGCTGGTGTGGAAATCGAAATTAAGCTGTAAGCGCCGAATTTCCGAGCAGGGGAGCCTGGACCGGAGCGAGGGCGACAAGCCAGGAACCCGCGGGTTCCGGTTGGAGTCCGAGGCGGAGGGAAGGTGACCCGCCCGCGAGGAAACCGAGGCGTGAAAACGCCCGCGCCGCCGCGCCGCCAACCGGCGAGACGTGAGGTCAGTTTAATTTCACCCAAATCCCCTTGTTAGTACCGCAGTCCATCGCGTTTTGAGATGGACGGGTCAAGTCGTCGGAGCAATGACGAAACGTTAAGCCGCGAGCCGTGTGGAAAAACTCATGTGGCAACAGGTAAGACGTGGCAGGTCCCAGCCCAATGGGAACCTCAGTCAACTACGCCGACCAATAACCTTATATAGGAGGAAATCCAAATGGAGAAAGCGATCATCGGAAAAAAGATCGGCATGACCCAGATCTTCGATGAAGCCGGCCATGTGGTGCCAGTCACCCTGATTCAAGCCGGCCCCTGCACCGTGGTGCAGAAGAAGACCGCCGAGAAGGATGGCTACAACGCCATTCAGTTGGGTTATGAGACTGTTCCCGAGCGCAAGCTCACCAAGCCTGAAATTGGCCATCAGAAGAAGGCTGGTCTAGAGGAGTTTAAGAAGGTACTCAAAGAGTTCCCTCTGGAAGACTGCTCCAAGTATGAAGTGGGTGACCAGCTGAAGGCTGATGTCTTTGCAGAAGGCGACTACGTAGACGTCACTGGTATCAGCAAAGGTCATGGCTACCAGGGCGTTGTCAAGCGCCACGGCGCTGCCCGCCTGAAGGAGACCCACGGCACTGGCCCTGTCCACCGTCACGCCGGTTCTATGGGTTCTGGTACCGATCCCAGCCGTATTTTCAAGGGCAAGATCGGGGCAGGCCAGATGGGTAACGAGCAGGTTACTGTCCTGAACCTGGATGTAGTAAAAGTAGACACCGAACTGGGACTTATTGCTGTTCGTGGTGCAATTCCCGGACCCAAGGGCGGTGTGGTCTTTGTAAAGAACACCGTCAAGCACAATGCGGAGAAGAAGGGTGCCGCAGGCATCAGCGTCAACCCGCAGAAGGCTTCCGCCCGCGTCAATCCCCAGAAGGCTTCCGCCCGCAACAAGTAAGGAAAGGAGAGATTGAGTCATGCCTAAAGCGAACGTGTTTAACATGGCCGGTCAGCAGGTCGGCGAGATCGAGCTCTCCGAGGCCATCTTCGGGATCGAGCCCAATCAGGTCGTGGTCCACGAGGTGGTCAAGAACCACCTGGCCAACTGCCGTCAGGGGACCCAGAGTGCCCTGACCCGTGCCGAGGTGTCCGGTGGCGGCAAGAAGCCCTGGCGCCAGAAGGGTACTGGTCACGCCCGTCAAGGTTCCACCCGTGCTCCCCAGTGGACCCACGGTGGTATTGTGTTTGCCCCCAAGCCCCGTGATTACAGCTACACCTTGAATAAGAAGGTCAAGCGTTTGGCTCTCAAGTCTGCGCTGTCCGCCAAAGCTGCCGAGGGTGCTATCGTGGTGGTAGACGAATTAAAGTTGCCTGAGATTAAGACTAAGGCCATGAAGGACTTTATGAATGCCGCTGGTGTTACCAAGTCCGTGGTCATCACTCCCGAGGTGGATGAGATTGTGATCAAGTCTGCCCGCAACATTCCCGGCGTGGTCACCACCACCGCCAAGATCCTCAGCGTCTACGACATTGTTAACGCCAAGCAGATTGTTATTGACAAGGCTGCCCTGGCGATCATCGAGGAGGTGTACGCGTAATGGCTACCACTGCTTATGATATCATCAAGCGCCCCATCATCACCGAGCAGTCCATGGAGCAGACGGAGATGAAGCGCTACACCTTTGAGGTGGCCAAGAACGCCAACAAGATTGAAATCGCAAAGGCGATTGAAGAGATTTTTGGCGTAAAAGTTGCTAAGGTGAACACCCTGAATATGCAGGGCAAGGAGAAGCGCATGGGCGCCCGGCCTGCTGGCCGCCGTCCCAGCTGGAAGAAGGCTATGGTCACCCTGACCGCCGATTCCAAGACCATCGAATTCTTCGAGGGTATGGTGTAAGGAGGAGAATGAGAAATGGCTATTAAGACGTATAAGCCCACAACCCCCTCCCGCCGTCACATGACCGTGTCTGCCTTCGAGGGGATTGATAAGAAGGCTAAGCCCGAGCGGGCTCTGACCGAAGTGCTGAAAAAGCACGCCGGCCGCAATAGCTACGGCCGCATTACTGTCCGTCATCACGGCGGTGGCAACAAGCAGAAGTACCGCATCATCGACTTCAAGCGTGACAAAGAGGGGAAGGCCACTGTGGTCAATCTGCAGTACGACCCCAACCGCTCTGCCAACATTGCCCTCATTGAGTATGAGGATGGCGAGCGTCGCTATATTTTGGCGCCCAATGGTCTGAAAGCCGGCCATATTATCATGACCGGTCCCGATGCCGACATTCTGCCCGGCAACTGCCTGCCCATTGCTAACATCCCTGTGGGCGAAATGATTCATAACATCGAACTTTACCCTGGCAAGGGTGCTCAGCTGGTTCGTGCTGCTGGTGTGGCCGCTCAGCTGATGGCTAAGGAAAATGGCATGGCTCAGGTCCGTCTGCCCTCCGGCGAAGTTCGCTATGTTCGCGAGAACTGCAAGGCCACCATTGGGCAGGTTGGCAACACCGACTGGGCCAACATCCAGATCGGCAAAGCTGGCCGCAAGCGCCACATGGGTTGGCGTCCTACGGTCCGCGGTTCCGTTATGAACCCCAATGACCACCCCCACGGCGGCGGCGAAGGCAAGAGCCCGGTCGGTCGTCCTGGCCCGGTCACTCCCTGGGGCAAGCCCGCTCTGGGTTACAAGACCCGCAAGACGAAGAGCCGTACGGATAAGTTCATCGTCAAGCGCCGCAATGACAAGTAAGGAGGCAGTGAAAGATGAGCAGAAGCATTAAGAAAGGCCCCTTTTGCGCCCCCGAGTTGCTGAAGCGGGTCGATGAGATGAATCAGAACAACGAGAAGAAGGTACTGAAGACCTGGAGCCGCGCCTCCACCATCTTCCCCTCCTTCGTCGGACACACCTTTGCTGTACACGATGGCCGTAAGCACGTGCCTGTCTATGTCACTGAGGACATGGTCGGCCACAAGCTGGGCGAGTTCGTTCCCACCCGCACCTTTAAGGGACATGCGGGTAGCAAGACCGGTAAGTAAGGAGGAGAGAGAGCATGGAAGCTGTTGCGAATCTGAAATATTTGCGGATCTCTCCCCGTAAGGTGAAGATCGTCCTGGACCTGATCCGGGGCAAGGACGTGGCTACTGCCACCGCCATTCTGCTGCAGACCCCCAAGGCCGCCTCTGAGCCAGTTCTGAAGCTGCTCAAGAGTGCCGCCGCTAATGCGGAAAACAATCACCAGATGGACCCTGAGAAGCTGTATGTGTCCGCCTGCTATGCCAACCCCGGCCCCATCATTAAGCGCATTATGCCCCGGGCCCAGGGCCGTGCATACCGGATCAACAAGCGCACTTCTCATGTCACCATCGTCGTGAGCGAGCGCTAAGGGAGGAGGAACAATATGGGACAGAAAGTAAATCCCCACGGTCTGCGCGTGGGCGTCATTAAGGATTGGGACTCCCGCTGGTATGCCCGCAACGAGAAGGTGGGCGACCTGCTGGTAGAGGACAAGAAAATCCGTGACTACCTGAAGAAGACCCTCTACGGCGCTGGCATCCCCACCATCGAAATTGAACGGGACAACGCCAAAGTCCGCATCTACCTGCACTGCGCCCGTCCCGGTGTAGTGATTGGTAAGGGCGGCGAGGACATTAAGAAAATCGAGGCCCAACTAGTCAAACTCACTGGCAAACCGGTTGACCTGAAGATTGTGGAAGTGCGGGACATTGACACCAATGCTCAGCTGGTAGCAGAGAACATTGCCCAGCAGCTGGAAAAGCGCATTGGGTTCCGCCGTGCCATGAAGAATGCTATGGGCCGTGCCATGCGCGCCGGAGCCAAAGGCATCAAGGCATCCTGCTCCGGACGTCTGGGCGGTGCGGAAATTGCCCGTACCGAGCACTATCATGACGGCACCATTCCCCTGCAGACCCTCCGTGCCGACATTGACTACGGCTTTGCCGAGGCTGCCACTACCTACGGCCGCATTGGTGTGAAGGTTTGGATTTACAAGGGTGAGGTGTTGACTCAGGCTCTGCGTACCACCCCCCGTACTTTGGATACCAGCAAGCCCTACCAGGAGCGCCGTGACCGCCCGCGCCGTGAGCGTCGGGATGGTGAGCGCCGTCCGGGAGGCTTTAACCGCGACCGCCAAAATGGAAACGGCGGCTTTAACCGCGGCCCCCGTCCGGCCGGACAGGGCTTTAACAACAACCGTGGCCCCCGCCCCGCTGGTCCGGTTAACACCCCGAAGGAAGGAGGCGCTCAGTAATGCTGCTGCCGAAGCGCGTCAAATATCGCCGCGTTCACCGCGGACGCATGAAGGGCAAGGCCAGCCGCGGCAACACCGTCACTTATGGCGAGTGGGGCCTGCAGGCTACGGATCCTGCCTGGATTACCAGCAATCAGATTGAGGCCGCCCGTATCGCCATGACTCGTTACACCAAGCGTGGCGGTAAGGTGTGGATCAAAATCTTCCCCGATAAGCCCGTAACTGAGAAACCCGCCGAAACTCGTATGGGTTCCGGTAAAGGTTCCCCCGAGTACTGGGTGGCCGTGGTCAAGCCCGGCCGTGTGATGTTCGAGATCGCAGGCGTCTCCGAAGAAGTCGCCCGCGAGGCTCTGCGCCTGGCCAGCCACAAGCTGCCTGTCAAGTGCAAGATCGTCAAGCGTGAAGAGACCGAGAAGGGTGGTGAAGCGTAATGAAGGCCAACGAAGTTCGCAAGATGTCCAGTGCCGAACTGGAGACCAAGCTGAAGGACCTAAAGAAGGACCTGTTTAACCTCCGCCTCCAGCACGCCACCAACCAACTCGATAACCCGATTCGCATTGCTGAGGTCAAGAAGGATATCGCCCGGGTCAAGACCATCATCCGCGAGCAGCAGCTCGCAGGCCGCTAAGAGGAGGAATAGAAGATGGAAAACAGAACTTCTTCTCGCAAGACCAGAGTCGGCCTGGTGGTATCGGACAAGATGGACAAGACCGTGGTGGTCGCCATCGCCGACCGCGTGGCCCATCCTCTGTACAAGAAGATCGTTAAAAGAACCTATAAACTGAAGGCTCATGATGAGAACAACCAGTGTGGCGTGGGCGACCGCGTCAAGGTCATGGAGACCCGCCCCCTGTCCAAGGATAAGCGGTGGCGTGTGGTTGAGATCATCGAGAAGGCGAAGTAAGGAGGTGTCGGTATGATTCAGCAGGAAAGCTATCTGAAGGTTGCCGACAACACCGGCGCCAAGGAAATTAAGACCATCCGTGTCCTGGGCGGCTCCAAGCGCAAGTTCGGCAACATCGGCGATGTGGTCGTGGCTTCCGTGCGCAAGGCTCAGCCCGGCGGCACCGTGAAGAAGGGCGAGGTGGTTAAGGCCGTCATCGTCCGCACCAGCCGGGGCGTCCGTCGTGCCGACGGATCCTATGTCCGGTTTGACGACAACGCCGCCGTCCTCATCAAGGAGGACAAGAACCCCCGCGGCACCCGTATCTTTGGCCCAGTGGCCCGCGAGCTGCGCGACAAGGATTATATGAAGATCCTGTCTCTGGCTCCCGAAGTGCTGTAAGGGAGGGCATGGAAGATGAATAAGATGAGCATCAAAAAGGACGATCTGGTCATCGTCCTGTCCGGTAAGGACAAGGGCAAGCAGGGCAAGGTCCTGGAGGTTATGCCCAAGGAGGGCAAGGTAGTGGTGGAGAAGATCAACATGGTCTCCCGTCATACCAAGCCCCGTAAGCAGGGCGACCAGGGCGGTATCCTCCAAAAGGAGGCCCCCCTCTACGCATGCAAGGTGCAGCGCGTATGCCCCAAGTGCAATAAACCGACCCGTCCGGCCCACAAACTGCTGGCTGACGGTAAGAAAGTCTGCGTCTGCAAGAAGTGCGGCGCTGAAATCTGAGAGAGGAGGAGTGAATCGAAATGGCTAATACGCCCAACCTGAAGAAGTTGTATCAGGACGAAGTCGCTCCTGCTCTGATGCAGAAGTTCGGCTATAAGTCCACTATGCAGATCCCCCGCCTGGAGAAGATTGTAGTTAATGTGGGTTGCAGCGAGGCTCGGGAAAACGCTAAGGTATTGGATGCTGTAGTGAATGATCTGACCACTATTACTGGCCAGAAGGCTATTATTACTAAGGCTAAGAAGTCCGTGGCTAACTTTAAACTCCGTGAGGGTATGCCCATTGGCGCTAAGGTGACTTTGCGCGGCAATAAGATGTGGGAGTTCCTGGATCGTCTGTTTAACGTGGCTCTGCCCCGTGTGCGTGACTTCCGTGGCATCTCCGCCGACGCCTTTGACGGCCGCGGCAACTATGCCCTGGGTGTCAAGGAGCAGCTGGTTTTCCCCGAGATCGAGTACGATAAGATCGACAAGATCCGCGGCATGGATATCGTGATCTGCACCACCGCCCAGACCGATGAAGAGGCCCGTGAACTGCTCAAGCAGATCGGCGCTCCCTTCGCCGGCCGCTAAGGAGGAGGAAGAAATATGGCTAAGAAATCTATGATCCTCAAGCAGCAGGCTGAGCCTAAGTTCTCCAGCCGCCGCTACAACCGCTGCAAGATCTGCGGCCGTCCCCACGCCTACCTGCGCAATTACGGCATCTGCCGTATTTGCTTCCGGGAGTTGGCTTACAAGGGTCAGATCCCCGGCGTCAAGAAGGCATCTTGGTAATTTTCGTTTCTTCATGTTGCATGTGAACGGGCTCAACATACACATAAAATAGTGGATGCCCTTTACTTTAGCAAATGAAGCGACGTGACCGATCTCTTCCGTTTAAAGGAAGATGGAAAAATATTTTGGGCGCGTGACCTGATTGCCGAACTCGGCGTATGATATCGGCACACATTGCTTGAAATACTTTTTTCACGGATTTCCCCCGCCCCCCTTGCTCTTTTTAGGTGGGGGGGAGGTCGTGGATGGACCGGATAAATTGATCCCCGGGGAGGGGCCGAAAGGTCCCTTCCCGGAACAATCTTTCCACGTGTTCGTGTGTGCGCATACAAAAAACCTTGTAATTCTGTAAAATTCAGGGTATAATTAATCGATTGCGCTGCAAAGGACAACTCCAATAAACTCCCAACGCTGTCGGGAGTGCGTACCCGGGACCGGTTTTGAAAGAAGCTGGCTGCGGGGATTTGCCCTGTAAGGAGGAAACAGCATAGCCGGAGACCGGCGCGCATGTCCGCGTCCCGTCCGGGGTTTTTCCTGAGGGCAAGACCACTTTGGTCAACTCCGCTGGTCAAACAGCGGTTTTGATAGATTAAGCACCTGCCCCAACCAGGTGCAAAGGCGGTTAATAGGTCGGGGAAGGACCTAATCTCCGATACCTTACCGTCTGTACCGGATAACCGGTAATCTAAATAGGAGGTAAAAGACTCATGCAAATCACTGATCCCATTGCGGATATGCTCACTCGCATCCGCAACGCGAACAACGCCAAGCATGACACCGTGGACGTCCCCGCGTCCAACATGAAGAAGGCCATCGCGCAGATCCTGCTGGATGAAGGCTATATTAAGAACTTCCAGCTCATCGACGATGGTACTCAGGGCGTTATCCGCATCACTCTAAAGTATGGAGCCGGCAAGGAGAAGGTCATCTCCGGCCTGCGTCGGGTATCTAAGCCCGGTCTGCGGGTGTACGCCGGTGCCGAGGAACTGCCCCGCGTTCTGCGCGGATTGGGCATTGCCATCGTATCCACTTCCAAGGGCGTCATGACCGACAAGAAAGCTCGCGAGGCCCATGTCGGCGGCGAAGTCCTGGCATTTGTCTGGTAAGGAGGGTTATAGGAATGTCTAGAATTGGTAGAGCTCCTATCGCCATTCCCGCCGGAGTGGAGATCAAGGTAGAAGACAACAATGTTGTCACAGTCAAGGGCCCCAAGGGAACCCTGACGCAGCAATTTAACCCCAACATGGCCATTGCCATGGAGGAGGGTGTCCTTCATGTCACTCGTCCTAACGACGCCAAAGAGAATCGGGCCCTGCATGGCCTTACCCGCACCCTTATCCACAACATGGTGGTAGGTGTGACTGAGGGCTATAAAAAGGAACTGGATGTCAACGGTGTTGGTTACCGTGTGGCAAAGGAAGGAAACAAACTGGTGATGAACCTGGGTTATTCCCATCAGGTCATCGTAGAAGAAGTTGCGGGCATCACCATTGAGGTCCCGGGCCCCAACAAAATCATTATTCACGGCTGCGACAAGCAGCAGGTGGGCCAGTTTGCTGCCGAAGTGAGAGAGAAACGTCCCCCCGAACCCTATAAGGGCAAGGGAATCAAGTATACTGACGAGGTCATCCGCCGCAAGGCTGGTAAGACCGGCGCCAAGAAATAAGAAGGAGGTGTGCCACTATGATCAACAGACCCGATACCCGCTCTCAGCGGCTTAAGCGTCATAAGCGTGTGCGTGCGAAGATTTCCGGCACGCCCGAACGTCCCCGTCTGAATGTATTCCGCAGTGAGACCAATATCTATGCTCAGATCATTGACGATGTCAATGGCGTAACCTTGGTCTCTGCTTCTTCCTTGGAGAAGGACTTTGCCTGTGAAGGCACTAAGTCCGATGCCGCCAAGCAGGTAGGCGTAAATGTGGCCCAGCGTGCCAAGGCCAAGGGCATTGACACTGTGGTGTTTGACCGCGGTGGCTATGTGTATCACGGCCGCGTGAAGGCTTTGGCCGAGGGTGCCCGCGAGGGCGGCCTGGAGTTCTAAGGGAGGAGGAAACGATAAATGGCTAGATTTGAGAGAGAGCCCAGCGAGTTTGTTGAAAAGCTGGTCTATCTGAACCGTGTATCTAAGACCGTCAAGGGCGGCCGCGTGAACAAGTTCTCCGCCCTGATGGTGGTAGGCGACGAAAAGGGTCGCGTAGGTTTCGGCCTGGGCAAGGCCGCCGAAGTCCCCGAGGCAATCCGCAAGGGGATTGAGGATGCCAAGAAGAACATGATTACTGTGCAGCTGTCTGGCACGACCATCCCCCACGAGGTGATCGGTGAGTTCGGCGCCGGCCGAGTGCTCATGAAGCCCGCTGCCCCCGGTACCGGCGTTATTGCCGGCGGCCCTGTGCGTGCAGTGATGGAAGCCATCGGCATCAAGGATATCCGTACCAAGTGCCTGCGCTCCAACAACCCGCAGAACGTGGTCTCCGCGGCCTTCGAAGGCCTGAAGGCCCTGAGAAGCCCCGAAGAGGTGGCCCGGATCCGCGGCAAGAGCGTCAGCGAGATCGTGGGTTAAGGAGGGCTTAACAAATGGCTAATTTGAATATCAAGCTGGTCAAGAGCCTGAACGGACGCATCGCCAAACACAAGGCGACCGCCGAGGCCCTGGGCCTCCGCAAGATTGGCGACACCACTGTGCAGCCTGACAACCAGGCCACTCGTGGCAAGGTCGCCCAGATCGGATACCTGCTCCAGGTCACCGAGGAAAACTAAAAGGAGGCGCGAGTTACTATGAATCTGCATGAACTCTCCCCCGCTGCCGGCTCCAATCCCAAGGCATATCGCAAAGGCCGGGGCAACGGTTCTGGCAACGGAAAAACCGGCGGCCGCGGCCAGAAGGGTCAGTGGGCCCGTTCCGGCGGCGGTGTACGCGTTGGCTTTGAGGGCGGCCAGATGCCTCTGGCCCGCCGCCTGCCTAAGCGTGGTTTCCACAACATTTTCGCCAAGCCCCTGGAGGCTGTCAATGTTTCTGTCCTGGAGAAGTTTGAGGACGGTGCCGTGGTGGATGCTAAGGCTCTGCTGGAGAAGGGAATCCTCTCCAAGTGCGAGTATGGCGTCAAAATCCTGGGCAACGGCCAGCTGACCAAGAAGCTGACGGTCCAGGCGTCCGCCTTCTCCGCCTCCGCTAAGGAAAAGATCGAAGCTGTGGGTGGTAAGGCGGAGGTGATCTGAGATGATTCAGACAATCCGGAACGCCTGGGCGGTACCTGAACTGCGGAAAAAGATTCTCTTTACCATTTTTGCGTTGTTGATTTTCCGCTTGGGTTCCGCTATTCCTGTCCCCTATATTAACAACGGCGCCCTGGAAATCCATCTTCAGAGTCAGAGCGGTACCATTTTGGGCCTGATGAACGCTATGAGCGGCTCTGCCTTTGCTATGGCAACCATTTTTGCGCTGTCCATCCAGCCCTATATCAACAGTTCCATTATCATTCAGCTGCTGACCGTGGCCATCCCCGCCTTGGAGCGGTTGGCCAAGGAAGGTGGCGAGGAAGGCCGCAAGAAGATTGCCTCCATCACCCGGTATACCACCGTGGCCATTGCTCTGTTGCAAGGTTTTGGCTACTATTCTCTGATTAAGAGTTACGGTCTGGTTGAAACAGGCGGTATGAACGCTGTGTGGGTAGGAGTGGTTATTGTCCTCTCCTTTACCGCCGGTTCTGCTTTCCTAATGTGGCTGGGTGAACAGATTACTGAGTTCGGTATTGGCAACGGTATTTCTATCCTTCTGTTTGCTGGTATCGTCTCCCGCTTCCCCACCATGGTCACCGACAGCATTAACGGTGTAGGCCTGTGGAGCAAGGTGCAAAACGGTACGGTTACCGCCCAAACGATTTTGGATGGGAACCCCACCGCATATAAAACGCTGGAGGAAGCGCAGAACTATCTGGACAAGGCAGCCTTGGCCCCTTGGATGATTCCGCTGATCCTCGTTGGGATGCTGTTGTTGGTGGTATTCATTGTTTATATCTCCAATGCGGAGCGCCGCCTGCCTGTTCAATATGCTAAGCGTGTGGTAGGACGGAAGATGTACGGCGGCCAGTCTACTCACATTCCGATGAAGGTGAATATGTCTGGTGTTATGCCCATTATCTTCGCGCAATCCATCGCTTCTCTGCCTGCGACCATCGGTGCTTTTGCAGGATGGACGGTGGAGAGTGAGGGCTTTGGTGGCGGCTTAATGCGGCTGTTTGATACCACAAAGCCTTTCTACAGCATTCTGTATTTTATCCTCATCGTGGGCTTTAGCTATTTCTATGCAACCATGCAATTTAATCCGATTGAGGTGTCGAACAACCTCAAGAAGAATGGCGGCTTTATCCCCGGCTTCCGTCCCGGAAAGCCCACTGCCGACTTTATTGCTAAGGTCCTAAGCAAGATCACTATGTTTGGTGCCCTGTATCTGTCTGTGGTGGCCATTGCTCCTATTATTACAGGCAATATTGTGGGCTACCACTCTCTGGCCATCGGCGGTACTTCCGTCATCATTGTGGTGGGCGTTGCGCTGGAGACCGTCAAGCAGATGGAGGCCCAGATGCTGATGCGCCACTATAAGGGCTTCCTGGAGTAAAAAAGGAGTTGGAGAGTATGGGAATGAAGCTGATTCTGCTAGGCGCTCCTGGCGCCGGCAAAGGAACTCAGGCTGAGATCCTCAGCGAAAAGCTGGGAATCCCGACCATCTCCACCGGAAACATCCTCCGTGCTGCCATTAAAGACGGCACTCCTACCGGCCTGGAGGCCAAGCGCTATATGGATGCAGGGCAGTTAGTGCCAGATGAAGTGATTATCGGCATTGTTGCCCAACGACTGAGCCAACCCGACTGTGAAAAGGGCTTCATCCTAGATGGTGTGCCCCGTACTATCGGTCAGGCCGAAGCGCTGGATGCTGCTGGAGTGACCTTTGACCATGTGCTGTCTATTGAAATTTCCGATCAGGAGATTGTGGAGCGCATGGCAGGGCGTAGAGTGTGCCAGAACTGTGGCGCACCCTATCATGTGAAAGCCAAGCCGCCCAAGCAAGAGGGCGTGTGCGATTCCTGCGGTGGACCGTTGGTTCAGCGGGACGACGACAAGGCTGAGACCGTGCTCCATCGCTTGGAAGTCTACCACACGGAGACAGAGCCACTGAAGAATTACTACCAGAATAAAGGCGTGTTGGTCTCCGTGGCCAACCAGCCCAGCATTGAGGCAACGTCCAAAGTCATTATGGAGGCGCTGGGCGTCTGATGGGGCTGGAAATGATTTCACTTAAATCGCCTCGAGAAATTGAGGCGATGCGCCGGGCCGGGCGGATAACCGCCCAGGCCCGGGCTCTGGCCGCTTCTCTGATTCGGCCGGGTGTGACCACTCATGAGATTGACACCGCCGTACGCCGATTTATTGAAAGCCATGGGGCAAAGCCCTCCTTCCTGGGTTATGCTGGATTTCCAGGCTCAGCCTGTATCTCCGTTAACGAGGAGGTTATCCACGGTATTCCTGGCCCTCGGAAATTACAAGAGGGGGACATTGTCAGTGTGGATGTGGGTGCTTTCATCGGTGGTTTTCACGGCGACTGTGCCGGTACCTACCCCTGTGGACAGGTGAGTGATGAGGCGATGCGTCTGATCAAAGTCACCGAGCAGAGTTTCTGGGAAGGCATGAAATTTGCCCGTGCTGGGTGTCGCGTGTCCGACATCGGTCATGCGGTTCAGGCCTATGTGGAGCAAAACGGTTTTTCTGTGGTTCGAGATTTCGTCGGCCATGGAGTGGGCGCTAAACTTCACGAACCTCCCGAGGTGCGTAACTACGGACCTGCGGGGCACGGCCCTAGACTTCAGCCAGGAATGACTTTGGCTGTGGAACCCATGGTATGCGCTGGCGACTGGCAAGTCAAAGTACTCTCTGATAAGTGGACCACTGTGTCCTTGGACGGTTCGCTGACCGCCCATTATGAAAACAGTATCCTGATCACCGACGGGGAGCCTGAAATTCTCACCGTCACCGGAGAATGAACCATGAACGACTACACCGGCTGTCTCGTCCGTGCAGAGGCCGGACGAGATAAGGGCGGAGTGTTTTGTGTGGTGGGGATGACAGAAGGGCAGCTGCTGCTGGCTGACGGCAGGCGGCGCAAGATCCTTCATCCGAAGCGAAAAAAACGCAAACATGTCACCCCCTTAGAGCACAAAGGGTTTGACCATCCGGCCATGGGGAAATTGAAACAAGGAGAACCGGTATCTGACCGGGAACTGAGGAGGGCGCTGGCCGCCTTCAAGGAGGGAATCACACTTGGCTAAGGACGATATGATCGAACTGGAGGGAGTGGTCACCGAATCTCTCCCCAATACCACATTCCATGTGGATATTGGAAACGGCCACATTATCCTAGCACATATTTCCGGCAAGTTGCGGATGAACTTTATTCGTATCCTGCCTGGCGACAAAGTAACCGTACAGATGTCGCCCTACGACCTCACACGAGGCCGTATTACTTGGCGTTCAAAGTAACTATAAACGACCGCGTCGTGGTAGGCTGGTTCCTCTGGAGCCTTGCCTCCGGGGAAGTGTTCCCTCAGCGGCCACGGGCCGTCCCAAATCGGAGCCCAGCATAACGGATCCGGATTGGAGAAGAGGAGCAGCGGAACGAACTTTCGGTTGTGAACGGAAGGGAGTGATGCGCAGCTTGCGACGACGACGGGGCCATCAAGGCATTCATCAGGAGGTTTTAACAATGAAAGTCAGACCGTCCGTGAAGCCCATGTGCGAGAAGTGCAAAGTCATTAAGCGCAAGGGCAAAGTTATGGTAATTTGCGAAAATCCTAAGCATAAGCAGAGACAAGGTTAATTGGAGGTGCTGTAAATAATGGCTCGTATTGCCGGTATTGACCTGCCGAAAGAGAAGAGAATTGAGATCGGCCTCACTTATATCTACGGCATTGGGCGCACCAGCGCCAACAAGATCCTGGCCCAGGCCGGGATTAACCCCGACACCCGTGTGAAGGACCTGTCCGAGGAGGACGAGGCCAAGCTGCGTGACATCATCGGCCATGAGTATACTGTGGAAGGTGATCTGCGCCGCAATGTGGCCATGGATATTAAGCGACTGACAGAGATTGGTTGCTACCGTGGTATTCGTCACCGTAAGGGCCTGCCTGTGCGCGGCCAACGGTCCAAGACCAATGCTCGTACCCGTAAGGGTCCCAAGCGCACTGTGGCCAACAAGAAGAAGTAAGGAGGGATAAGCAATGGCTACTGCAAATACCAAGGGCAAGAAAGTTGTCCGTAAGCGCCGTGAGCGCAAGAATGTGGAGAAGGGCCAGGTGCATATCCGCTCTTCCTTCAATAACACTATGGTCACCGTAACGGATGCTCAGGGCAACGCCCTCAGCTGGGCATCCTCCGGCGGGTTGGGCTTCCGCGGCTCCCGTAAATCCACCCCCTTTGCTGCGCAGACGGCTGCTGAAACTGCCGCCAAAGCTGCGATGGAGTATGGCCTGAAGACAGTAGAAGTCTTCGTCAAGGGCCCTGGTGCCGGCCGCGAGGCTGCTATCCGGGCACTGCAGGCTGTGGGTCTAGAAGTCACTCTGATTAAAGACGTGACCCCTGTTCCCCACAACGGCTGCCGTCCCCCGAAGCGTCGCCGCGTCTGATCAGAGAAGGAGGTTTTTGACACATGGCTAGAAATATGCAGCCCATCGCCAAGCGGTGCAAGGCACTTAACCTGTCCCCGGCCGCCATGGGCTATGCCAAGAAGAACACCAATCGCAACCAGACCAATATGCGCAAGAAGAAGTCCGAGTATGCCATGCAGTTGACCGAGAAGCAGAAGGTCAAGTTTGTCTACGGCATCATGGAGAAGCAGTTCCATATGTACTATGAGAAAGCCTCCCGGATGCAGGGCAAGACCGGTGAGAACCTGCTTACCCTCATTGAGCGCCGTCTGGACAATGTAGTCTACCGCCTGGGCTTTGCTCAGACCCGCCGGGAAGCTCGTCAATTGACCACCCATGGTCATTTTACCGTCAACGGCCAGCGCGTGGACATTCCCTCCTACCTGGTCAAGTCTGGCGATGTGATCGAGGTGCGGGAAAAGAGCCGCTCTTCTGTGAAGTTTAAGCGGCTGCTGGGCGAAGACGCCCCCGTGGTTAATGTACCCAAGTGGCTGGACCGCGCTAAGAACACCCTCCAGGGTACCGTCGTTGCGATGCCCACCCGGGACGACATCGACTTCCCCGTGGAAGAGCACCTCATCGTCGAGCTGTATTCTAAGTAATTTTATTCTGCCCACCCTCCGGTTTCCACCGGAGGGAATGGGCGGTACAGACTTAGACAACCCTCAGATATTGGTGAGCTGAATCAGGCGGCCACAGGGCCGCCGAGAAAAGGAGGGTATCCTAGCATATGGTAGAAATCGAAAAGCCCCGCATTGAATGCATAGAAAATCCCGGCGACGCCTCTTACGGCAAGTACGTGGTGGAGCCCCTGGAGCGGGGTTACGGCACCACTCTGGGCAACTCCCTGCGCCGGATCCTGCTGTCTTCTCTGCCTGGCACCGCGGTGACCTCCATTAAGATCGCCGGTGTCCAGCATGAGTTTACCACCATCCCCGGTATCAAAGAGGATGTCACGGAGATTGTCCTTAATGTGAAGAGTATCATTGCCAAGCTGTACTGCGAAGGCACCAAGACCGTTCATATTGAAGCCGCTGGTGAGTGCAAAGTCACCGCTGGGGACATTAAGGCTGACTCCGATGTGGAGATTCTCAATCCGGATTTGCATATTGCCACTCTTGGCCCAGATGCCACACTGTCTATGGAACTAACCTTGTCCCATGGTCGTGGCTATGTCTCCGCGGATAAAAATAAGCCGACTCAGTCTATTATTGGAGTTATTCCGGTAGACTCCATTTATACCCCTGTGCGCAAAGTTAACTACACGGTGGAGAACACTCGTGTAGGCGATGCCACCGACTACGATAAGTTGACCTTGGAAGTGTGGACCAACGGCACCATTGATGCCCGGGATGCAGTTTCCCTGGGGGCCCGTATTCTGTGTGACCACTTTACCCTGTTTACCGATCTTAGCGAGACTATGGGCAACAAGTCCACTGTCGTGGAGAAAGCTGAGACGCAGCGGGATAAAGTCATGGAGATGACCATTGACGATATGGATCTGTCCGTGCGTTCCTACAACTGCTTGAAGCGGGCAAACATCAATACGGTAGAAGACCTGATCTCTAAGACAGAAGAAGAGATGATGAAGGTGCGCAACCTGGGTCGCAAGTCCTTGGAAGAAGTCATCAACAAGCTGGCGATGATGGGGTTGTCCCTTGCCAGTGATGACAACAACTAAGGGGAACCAGATCTCCCAATAGGGGAATCCGGTTATGCTATAATAGTTGGAAAGCAAAGAGCACATCATCCTGCTTTCTATTTGGGGCAGCGTGGAAGGTATGTAACGTTCCGCTTCCCGTACGGTTGTAGACCGTCCTGTTTCTGGGTGTCCCGGGTCTTTATAGGATCCATTGAACGAATTTATGTAGGATCTCGCCACGCGAGGTCGGAGGAGAGTTTTATATGGCTCTGAAAAATCGTAAATTAGGTCGTACAAGTGACCAGCGCAAGGCTATGCTCCGTGCTATGGTAACCTACCTGCTGGAGAATGGCCAGATTAAGACCACCGTAACCCGTGCCAAAGAAGTGGCTCCCGTGGCCGAGAAGATGATTACCTTGGCTAAGGACAACAGCCTGACTTCTTACCGCCAGGCTCTGGCTTTTATCACCAAAGAAGATGTAGCCAACAAGCTGTTTAAGGAAATTGGGCCCAAGTACGCCGATCGCAATGGCGGCTACACCCGTATTGTCCGCATTGGCCCCCGGCGCGGTGACGCGGCGGAGATGGCGATCATCCAGCTGGTATAATTAGAAACCGGTTGAAGCAAGTGAGTTCTGCTACAAGCGCCCGTCCGTCTATGGACGGGCGCTTGTTTATATCCCTACTTTCATTAAGCTGTAAACCATTGAAAACGTGAGAACAGATAGAGAAGGATAGAAAAATTCCAACAGTTCTGCTATAATATGCAGAAAAGAACTAAGCCGGGCAAGAGACCCTGGAAGGAGCAATACCCATGAAAATCATTGATGCGCACTTGCATCTATTTCCCAAAGAACCGCGTACCGATGCCATGGCTCAGGCCGTGGGGCATGAAAACTCTGTAGAGCATCTGCGAGAAGTATATGGTGCATTAGAGATCGTACATGGTGTAGTGATGGGGAACCGCAGTCTAGAGGTATCCTATCATAATTATCCCTCTGATCTGTTTCATTACTGTGTGGGACTGGATAGTTCCCTAATGGAAGGAGGAAAGCGGCTCATCTCTAATTTACCTGACATTGTGGAAGAGCATCTAAAGCGGGAGAATTGCTGCGGAGTGAAACTCTACCCTGGCTATAATCGAGTGTGGTTAAGTGATCCCATGTATGAGCCCATTTATACCTTATGTGCCCAATATGATAAGCCTGTAGCAATTCATATGGGTCTAACCTCCTTTGCGCGGGCACATCTAAAATACTGTCACCCTCTGGTTTTGGATGAAACAGCTGCAGATCACCCCAAGACTCAATTTGTGATGTGTCACTTTGGAAATCCGTTTTTGGAGAGTGCTGCTGCAGTGGTAGAGAAGAACCCCAATGTAGCTGCTGACTTGTCAGGCCTATTAGAGGGGCGAGTTGACTTGGAACATTACTTTCAGGAACAGGAAGGATATGTAGGGTTGCTGCGGACATGGGTGACGGCAATTTGTCAATGGGACAACCTTCTATATGGCACCGACTGGCCCATTGTTAATTTGGAGGAGTACATTCGCTTTATTCAAGGTATGATCCCAGAAAAGTATTGGGAAGCAGTGTTTTTCCAAAATGCCAACCGGATTTATGGTTTGGGTCTGTTATAAAGAGAAAGAAAAACACTCTGTCTGTGGGGCGTGCCACGGACAGAGTGTTTTATTATTTTAAGAACCGGCGCAGCCGTTTTAAATTTTTATCTGTATAGGGAGGATAACGCAGAGGTAAATCCAACCAAGGACGCCCTACTAAAATGGATTTCGTGTGTGAGAATGTATCAAAACTAGCTTTCCCGTGGTAGGCTCCCATACCGCTTTCCCCTACTCCGCCGAAAGGAAGATGGGGTGAAGTGAGATGGAGAATGGTGTCGTTAATGCATCCGCCGCCAAAGGGAACCGACTTCATAAACCACCTCTGTGCAGTCCGATCCCGGGAAAAAAAGTAGAGTGCCAAAGGCTTTGGGCGAGCACGAATCAAATCGGCAGCTTCCTCCAAGTGGGTGAAGGTTAAAATTGGAAGCAGCGGACCAAAAATTTCCTCCTGCATCACCGGATCCTGCCAGGAGACACCATCTAGGAGCGTTGGTTGAATTGCGCGCGTTTTTGAGCAGTACTTTCCGCCAAAAACCACCTGATTTGGGTTAATCAAGCCAATAATACGGTCAAAATGCCTCTGGTTAATAATGTGGACGTAACCTTGATTGTCCAAAGGATCCTGTCCATAGAAAGCAGATATCCAGTGCTGGAGCCGCTGGATTAATTTTTCTTTGATTTTAGCGTGAACAAGCAAGTAGTCTGGGGCCACGCAAGTCTGCCCAGAATTAAGCAGTTTGCCAAAAATAATTCGTTTAGCAGTTAGATCTAGGGGAGCCGTGGCGTCTACTACGCAGGGACTCTTGCCTCCTAACTCTAGAGTTACAGGGGTGAGGTGCTGGGCCGCCTTTTCCATTACCACCCGACCTACTTGGGTTCCTCCGGTAAAAAAGATATAATCAAAAGACTGCTCCAAAAGAGCCTGGGACTGTTCGAGTCCTCCGTCCACCACCGCAATATATTCTGGAGAAAAGCAGCTGGATAATAATTTTTGCAGAGCAGCGGAAGATGCTGGGGCGTCGGGTGAAGGTTTGACCACACAGCAGTTTCCGGCAGCAATGGCACCAATCAAGGGTTCCAGGGCCAATAAAAATGGATAATTCCAGGGAGACATAATCAGTACGATGCCATATGGTTCTGAAAGAAGACGACTGCTGGCGGGAAATTGAGTCAGGGGGGAGGGAACGCGGCGGGACTTGGCCCAGCGAGTTATATGTGTCTTTGCGTAGCGCAGTTCCATACGAATTAAACTTAACTCACATAAAAAGCTTTCCGCAAAAGATTTGTTTAGATCCGACTTTAATGCAGCAAAAAGTTCCGATTCTTGAGTATCTAGGGCATGCTCCAGCTTGTCCAGAGCGCGCCGGCGATAAGATAAATCCAAAGTGGCACCACTGGAGAAAAAGGAGCGTTGGGCGTTGATAAGAGTTGTAATATCCAAAAAAAGGCCTCCTCTCTCAAAACACTTCCATTATATCCAATTTCCTGGGAAAAGAAAATGGGGAGAAGTTGGAAGAGAGACCTTGGCAAAAGGGAGTTCGAAAAAAGAGATATTAAAAAATAGGGAAAGATGGGTATTCCGCCAGGAAAATCGGAATAGTTGGGTAAAACAGAGACGCTAAATGTCAGAGAAAACGGGCCGCTGTAAATAGAGCGAATTTCTAAATCAAGGATGAAAAACCAACCAGACCAGGAGAAAAAAGAAGCCAAAAAAACGAAAAGAAGAAAGTGCTGAGTCGTGGTAAAATCCTAACTGGAATCTGTAAAGGAAATCCTGCATAGAATGGTTGGGAGGTGAGGCTATGGAATTTCACCAGCAGCTTCTAACGGAAAATGACTGCTATAAGTCGGGACGATCTATCCGACCCCAAGGGGTAATGGTCCATTCCACAGGGGCCAACAATCCCCGACTTAGCCGCTATGTAGCACCCAATGATGGACTGTTGGGGGAACCGGCCCTACGCCACTGGAACCAGTCCGGTACAGGGGCTTGCACCCACGCCTTTATTGGTAAATTGGAAAAGGGCGGGGTAGCTGTCTATCAGACGCTCCCATGGACAATGCGAGGGTGGCACGCAGGCCGAGGCAGTCGAGGCAGTGCGAACGACACCCACATCTCCTTTGAAATTTGTGAGGATGACCTGGAGGATCCCAAGTATTTTCAGGCCGTCTACCGCGCGGCAGTGGAACTGACTGCTAAGTTATGCCAGGAATTTCAGCTAGATCCCACGCAAGATGGGGTTGTTATTTGCCATAGCGAGGGTTATGCCCGCGGGATAGCAACCAACCACGCTGATGTAACGCATTGGTTCCCCAAATTTAAAAAAGACATGGATCAGTTTCGCGCAGATGTTGTGACAGAACTGGAAGGAGGCGAGGGTATGACGCAGGAACAGTTTGACCGCTTGTTGGAGGATTGGCTCGAACGAAAGGCTAGTCAACCCTCAGCAGCTTGGGCCGGGCCCGTTTTAAAGCAGGCCATTGCTGCTGGATGGACTGACGGAACCCGGCCTCAGGCGTTTGCCACTAGGCAAGAAGTAGCGGCTATGATTTTGGCGGCAAAGAAATAGAAAATACCCCGGGATTTCCCGGGGTATTTTTTTGCCTGCTTTTATTACTGATTTTCCACACAGGGCAAGACCGCTCGAATACAAAGACCACCTTGCGGTCGATTATAGGCCGATAAAGTCCCACCGTGGGCCTGGATAATACTGCGGCAGATGGAGAGGCCCAGGCCAGAAACTTTTCGTCCTCGATCTGAGGTATACAGGGGCTCAAAAATGCGGGGAATTTCTTCCTCTGATACACCCATGCCATTGTCAGAAAACTCTAAGATAAGATCTTTTCCCTCTTGACGGCACAACATTTCCAGCTGAAGCTGGTGTGCGGCACTATGTTGAATGCTGTTGCTGATGAGGTTTCCGAAATACCGGCGCATATGGGCCGGATTACAAAACAGACGGGCAGATGGGGACAGACAACGAATGTTCAAAGATACGTTTGCATCCAGCAACTCTCCCTGATACTCTCGGCGGAGGTTGTCACACAGTGCCTGGGCAGTGGTCAACTCCATAGGTGCTTTGTCTCGCAAGCCGGCCTCTAGGTAGGAGTCAAATTCGTCGACAATGGATTGGATTGCCAATCCCTTGTCATGAATCCCCTGTAGATACTGCTCTTGCTTTTCTGGGGTGAGTTTGGCATGAAGCAGGCGCTCGGAGTACCCCAGCACAGAGGTGAGAGGGGTTTTAATGTCATGAGAAATGGAAGCAATGAGTCGTCGCTCTGATTGCTCCTTAGCTCGGAGAACGCCTGTTAAGTCGGCGAACGTATTTTGTAGCTTTCCCACCTCATCCATTCGAGGACTTCGTGGAGGTAGTGCCCCAGTCTCCCAATAATCTCTCATGGTGCGCCGCAGTCCCATGATTGGGGAAACCAGGAGCAGATAGAGCAACGTTCCAGCCACCAGGAGAATTGCTAAATTGAATAAGGCCAGGCCTTGAAAAGCACGGTGACTTACGGCGTTACTCAAATCTTCACGGCTAAGGGAGGAACACCACACCCGGAGACGCAAGGACTGTCCACTGGTCAAGGAGACGGTAGCAGTCCCAGAGACCGCCAAGCGAGCGTCGGTCCAGACGGACGGGGTAAAAGAAAAGAGAATTGCACCAGAGGCATCCTGGACGGTGCAACCCAACTGCCGGATGGCCAGGTAGTCTTCCAAGCCTTGGCAAGAACCCTGACTACCCTCTAAAAAAGAGGCTACCTGTTGGGCCTGCTCCTGAGCCTTGGCAATGGCTTGATCGTAAGCTTGGTAAACATAGCCACGCAGATAGGACAAAAACCAGGAGAAGGAAAGTCCCCAGCCAAGCAGTGCGACTCCAAGTAGAGCAAAAATCATTTTTCGAGAGAGCTTTGCGCTCAACCAGCCGGCACCAGGAAGTTTCCAGCCTCTGGGTTTATCTGACATGGTGAACTCCTCCTGCCTGTTGGTCATCATAGCTGCTCTTGGTGACAAAACGATAGCCAGATCCCCAAATGGTCTTAATATAGGCCCAATCTGGGTCTAGTTTTGCACGCAAATTTTTAATGTTGATCGCTACGGTGCCAATGTCTCCGTAGTCCGTTTCCCACACCGCGTGAAAGATCTGTTCCCGGGAGACCGTTCGTCCTGCATTGCGCATCAAGTAGGTAAGTAGGTCAAATTCTTTCGTGGACAAATCCACTAAACTTCCGTTTCGGGTCACGGTCCGGGACTGAGGGTCCAAAAATATTTCTCCAATGGCGATTGGCAGATCGGCACTCGCCGATGGAGATACACAAAGTCGAGCGCTGGTGCGCAGGTGGGCCTGAACCCGGGCTACGAGTTCCTCCAAAGCGAAGGGCTTAGTCAAATAGTCGTCTGCCCCCAAACCAAGGCCATGAACAATGTCAGTCACACTGTCTTTTGCGCTAAGAAATAAGATAGGGCAACGCACCTGATCCCGTATTTGACGGCACACGTCCAGCCCGCTTAGACCGGACATCATGATATCCAACAAAATAAGGTCGAAGGAGTTCTCTTCTAAGATCTGTAGTGCCTCTTCTCCTGAGGAGGCGGTCTGCACCGCCATTCCTTGGTCCTCCAACACATCGGAAATTAACTCCAAAATCGAGGCGTCATCATCTACAGCTAAAATTCGTTTCTGCATAGACTCCATCTCCTTTCAGATGAGACAAACGATGAATTGGAGCCGGATATGGCCACAAACTGGGAATACTCGGCTAAAAACCGACTTAATTATAACAGATAGGCGTCAGTATGACCATGAAGAATTATTAAGGCGTGGTTTATTAAGGATTATTAGGATTGAGCTGGATGCGTTGACTTTGCGGATAACGAGACATAAAATTGCAAAGCTGGCAGGTAAGGATTCCTTGCCAAAAGAATGACAATGACTAAGCCATACTTACAGAGAGGGTGACCCCTTTGCTCGAGAATATTGCTCACAAATTGACCCGGCGGCCCAAGCTGGTGATTATGATTGCCCTGCTCATGCTTATCCCTAGTATCCTTGGGGCGGCACTGACTCGGATCAACTATGACTTTCTCTCCTACCTCCCCCAGGAGTTGGATTCTGCCAAGGGGGAGGCTCTTTTGGAGGAACCCTTCCACATGGCAGCCACCACCATGCTCATTGTGGAGGGAATGCCGCCAGAGTATACTCATCAACTTCAACAGCAGGTGGAACAGGTGCCCGGCGTGAGCAATGCCATCTGGCTGTCAAGTCTGGTTGGAATTCAAATTCCCACGGAACTAATTCCGGAAGACGTCCGGGAGATCTTTTTTTCCGGAGATGCCACCATGATGATCGTTCAATATGACCAGCCTGGAGCATCAGAGACAACCATGAAAGCCATCCAGCAGGTACGAAACCTGTGCAATAAAAATTGTTTTTTGGCCGGATTTTCAGTCTTTGTGAAAGACACCAAAGATCTAATTTCCAAAGAAATGCCTTTGTATGTGCTGATGGCAGTGGTACTCTCATCCGTTGCTATGTGCGTAATGATGGATTCCTGGTTGCTGCCGGTAGCATTGATGGCCAGTATTGGTTTGGCCGTGTTATATAATTTTGGAACCAACATTTTTAAAGGGGAAATTTCCTTCATCACCCAAGCCATTGCCGCCGTGCTGCAGCTAGGGGTTACGATGGACTATTCCATCTTTCTCTTTGACCGATACCAAGAGGAACTTCCACATCACACCGATCGGCGAGATGCCATGGCCAAGGCCATCGTTGCCGCTTTTCGGTCTCTGTCCGGCAGTTCCATGACCACCATTGCCGGTTTTTTGGCTTTGTGCTTTATGCGTCTGACTCTGGGTCGAGATATTGGAATTGTTATGGCCAAAGGTGTGGTATTGGGAATTGGCACCGTAGTATTGGTTTTGCCCTCTATTTTGTTGGTTATGGATGGTCCCATCCGCACTTACCGCCATCCAGCCTTCCAGCCAGATATGGGAAAACTGAATGCCTTTATTGTTCGGCACCGCAAGCTGTTTGTGGGCCTCTTCCTGGTGTTGTTTGTCCCTGCTGTATACTCCAACAACCACACGCAAATGTACTATAAGCTGGACGAGTCCTTGCCCCAGGATATGCCGTCCATTGTGGCCACCGACAAGTTAAAAGAGGAATTTAATATGGCATCGTCTCACTTTATTGTTATGCGGGACGATTTAAGCCGGGCCACAATGAAAGAAATGGAGGCGGCAATTGACCAAGTTCCCGGTGTTACCAGTGTGGTAGCCTATGACAAGTTAATTCCCGGGACAATACCGGATTTCTTTATACCACAGGACATCAAGGATCTGTGCAAACAGGATGGATGGCAGATGATTATGGTCAATTCCTCCTATGTCACGGCTTCCGACGATGTGGCAAACCAACTTCAGCAACTCAACGCACTGGTGAAATCCTATGACCCGGGGGCCTACATTACGGGCGAGGCTGCCATGACTGCCGATCTCATATCCGTCTCTGCTGTGGATTTTCAAGTCACCAGCTATTTGTCCATTCTGGCTATCCTAATCTTGGTGGCCATTGCGTTTCGGTCTCTCACCATTCCAATCCTCTTAGTGGCTACCATTGAACTTGCCATTTTTATTAACCAGGGGATTCCCTATTTTACCGGTACCGAAATTGCTTTTATTACCCCCACTGTCATTGGCTGTATTCAACTCGGGGCCACGGTGGATTATGCTATTCTTTTAACCACTCGATTCCAGGAGGAGTTACAAAAAGGAAAGGATCGTAAGCAAGCGATTCAAGCAGCAGCGAACTCCGCTGACATCTCCATTCTAACAAGTGCTCTAGTGTTTTTCTGTTCTACATTAGGGGTGGCGGCCATCTCCACCATGGAAATTGTCAGTAGCATCTGCCTCATGCTTTCTCGGGGAGCGATTATTTCCGCACTGGTGTGTATTTTTATCCTGCCCTCGGTATTGGTAGTCTTTGAACCTGTAATTGCAAAAACGACCCTTTATTGGCATAATCCTAAGCCCCCCAAATCATCTAAGCCACCGAAATTACCTACAATGGGGAAGAAATTGCCTTGGCGAAAGAAGAAAGTGGATGCCTCAACCCAGACCCCGACCCAGGAAGAAGCGGTGCCTCTTGCTCAGGATGAATTGAAAGAGGAAGAATCAGAGGCGGAGCGGGAAACAGTAGGTCAGGGTCCCAGGAAAGGAGTCTTATAGAATGAAACATCGGCTTAGATTTGCAAGACGTGGATGTGCTGGGGTATTGGCAATCCTGATGGCAGTAACGCTGATGATACCAGTGAGAGCGGAGGGAGATGTACTATCCCCTACCCATGACGAGACATTTTATGCCACACTGGACTACTACGGAGGAGTGATGGAGAGCAGTGTGGTAAAAAGCTATCAGACATTTGGTTGTACCAGCATCACCGACTACGGGGTGTATGACCAGGTAAATAATCTCACGGACGACCGGCAACCCACCGTGGGAGATGGGACTGTAACCTTTGAATTGGGGGAGGACGCGCCCAGTCGGTTCTACTTTGAGGGGACCACAGCGAAACCACTAGAGGAGTTCCCCTGGACGCTGTCCCTCTCCTACAAGTTGAACGGCGTACCGGCCCGGGCGGAGGAGTTGGCTCAGCAGAAGGGTGTGGTGGAGATAACG
Organism: Lawsonibacter sp.; assembly: GCA_050943895.1. Taxonomy (GTDB): domain Bacteria; phylum Bacillota; class Clostridia; order Oscillospirales; family Oscillospiraceae; genus Lawsonibacter. The sequence goes on along the minus strand of JBMNQA010000001.1, from coordinate 144,315 downwards.
CTAGATGCAGTACCAAATCCAGCGAGTTCCGAATATAGCCGAAACAATCTAATTCTCTCGGCCATGTCCATTTTTAACGGAGATGATATCCTGTCCCTGGAGGCACCAGGAGCACAGGTGCAGATGGTGGGAAACCTCTATTGTGTGCTATACCTAGTGGTACCTGGGGAGGAGCAACACTTCACCATTTCAGTAGGCAGCGACAGCTTTACTTATAACGGAATGATTTTCATGGCTATGCCAGCTACGTTGCAGCAATTGGAAAAAATTGAAGATCTGCGGGAAGCCAAAGAGAAAACGGAGGACTCTTATGAAGCAATCCAAGACAGCCTGGATGTTATACTAAATTCCTTGGAGGGAATGGAAGGGAGTTTCCGCACTGCGGCCAATGGTCTGGATGAGTTGGAAAAGGCCCGGGGGACCATATCAGCCGGAAAAAATGAGGTGTATGACAGCCTAGACCTTGCACTGGAAGCTGCCGGGCCCTTGGCGGATTCTCTTCAGCCTATGGAGGGACACCTGACCACGGCACAGCAGGCCCTCACAGAAACCACTACCCTGTTAAACGCCATGAGTGATAATCTCACATCTCTCCAACCAGAAGTGGAAAATGCGCGAGCGATTATCCAGGATCTTCAGGATGATGTGGATGATCTGCGGGAGTTATTGGATAATTTGGAGGATTACCCAAAGCGGGGCGAGCGAGTGGCCAAGGATCTGCAGAAAGATTTTGACCAATTGGGTAAGAGCCTAAGTAGTCTAGAGAAAACAATAAAATCCATGCGCTCTCGCTTAGATGGATTGGATTCTCAAATTAGTGACCTAGAAGGCAGCAACAAGCAGTATATTACCATCAATGGGATGACAGTAGAAGAACTGGAACAGTTGGTGTCCCAGGCCAATCGGCTGAGGGCTGCTTATGAAGAGTCGGAATACGTTGATGTTCTAACGTTCCAGGAATTTATTGCTGCCTACCTGGAGGGGGAGGGTGAGGAACCGGAGGCTGCAGCAGAACAGGCAGCAGCATTAGCTGGTCTGTGGCAACAGGCTCAAAGTTCTGATTTTCAGGAGCAGTTAGAACAGGCAAAAGAGATCAATAAGCTGCTCAAAGAGTTTAATCTTACAGTCAATCAACTAAAAAGTCTAGTTGGTACCGTTCATGATGGAGCAAATCCGGTACTCAAACAGTTGGAAGGTGTATGTTCTGCTTTAGGAAGCGATAGCCTTAGTGGAGATTTATCTGAACTCTCCAACCTTCTGGAAGATTTGATGGAAGATTTGGAAGATAATAGCGGCGCCCTATCTTCCGCTCTGTCCACAGCAAACAAGGCGGGAGACCTGGCTGTGCGGGTAAGCGAGAATGCAGATGTTGCTTTGGAACAAATTCAGCAACTGACTGATCTGATGAATACCTACCAACCAGATACCCAACAGGCCTTGGAAGACGCCAAAACGTTTGCTTCCTCTGCTTCTGCCAGCATAAGTGCCCTAGTAGATGCGGCACAAACAGCGGAAGATTTAGCAAAACAGAGTGGAGACTATCTGGATCAGGGGACCCGACAGACGCTGTCTGGGCTATCAGATGCCCTGCGTAAGTCTGCAGGAGGCTTGGGACAGACAGATACCATTCGCAACGCCAAAGACACGGTAGACGCACTGATCCGAGATGAGTGGGACAGCCACACGGGACAGGGGGATAACCTGCTACTTATGGATGCTGCGGCACCAGCCATATCTCTTACCGATGAGCGCAACGAGGGAACTCGGAGCATTCAATATGTTTTACGCACCCAGGAAATTCAACCTGTAGAGGAAGGGGAAGAGACGACTACTGTCCCCCAGCAGGAAAACAAGGGGAGTGTATGGAGCCGTATTGTGGATATGTTTCGTGACATTTGGAACTTCCTAACCGGTTGGCTCACTGGAGGATCCGAAGAGAGTCAGGCGCAGGAAGTAGGCGATCTGTCAGACATGAGCCAGACGCCAGATGCGAACGCAACAACGGAAACGCAGGAGGCAGAGGAAACGAAAGATCTTGTTGTTGATCAGACTCTAACTCCATAAAGAGCGAAAAATTGAAACGAAAGATAAGAAAAAAGGAAAAAGATAGGGCTTTTTCGGAAGAAAAGGCTCTATCTTTTTTGCAATGGGTATGGTAAGATGATACCTGAAAATTTGATTGACAAGATAAAGGAGCGAGGAAGCACGCTATGATCACGGTGACGAATCTGAGTCTCAATTACAGTGGGACCCCGCTGTTTTCCCATGTGGACCTACAGTTTCTCCGGGGCAATTGCTATGGTATTATCGGCGCAAACGGAGCGGGAAAGTCCACGTTTTTAAAAATTTTGTCCGGAGAACTGGACTCCACTTCTGGAGAAGTATCCATCCTTCCCAATATCCGCATGTCTGTGCTAAAACAAGATCAGAATGCTTACGACGCGTACAATGTGATGGATACCGTTATCATGGGCAACCAACGCCTATACGATATTGGAAAAGAGAAGGAGGCCCTGTACGCCAAGGAGGAAATGACAGACGAGGATGGGCTTTTAGCTTGCCAGTTGGAAGAAGAATATGCCGAACTGGGCGGTTGGGAAGCGGAGTCGGATGCCAGTCGAATCCTCCAGGGGCTGGGCATCGGCACGGAACTTCACTATAACGACATGGCTACTCTGGATGCCCGACTAAAAGTGAAAGTTTTGCTGGCGCAAGCCCTGTTTGGAAACCCTGATTTGCTGATGATGGACGAGCCGACCAACAACCTGGATATTGATGCAGTGAACTGGCTGGAGGACTTCCTGCTGGACTTTGAAGGGACAGTTATTGTAGTCTCCCATGACCGCCATTTCCTTAACACGGTGTGTACTCATATCGTGGATATCGACTACGGAAAAATCAAGATGTATGTGGGGAACTACGACTTCTGGTATGAATCTTCCCAATTGGTGCAGCAGCTGATCAAGAACCAAAACAAGCGAAATGAGGAGAAGATCAAAGAACTGCAGGACTTCATCTCGCGTTTCTCCGCCAATAAATCCAAATCCAAGCAGGCCACAGCACGTCGAAAGTTGTTGGATAAGCTTACGGTAGAGGAGATGCCGGCCTCCTCCCGCCGCTACCCCTGGGTAGGTTTTTCACCGGACCGGGAGGTGGGAAAAGATATTTTGTTCGTCACAGATGTCAGCAAGACCATCGACGGAGTAAAGGTGCTGGATAAAGTATCGTTTATTGTGGGGCATGGAGATAAAATTGCCTTCGTAGGAGATAATGAGAATGCCCATACCGCCCTATTTAAGATTTTGGCAGGAGAAATGGAGCCGGATGAGGGCAGCGTGAAGTGGGGGCAGACGGCTACCTTCTCGTATTTCCCCAAAGATAACACGCCGTATTTCCAAGACAACGACGATAATTTGGTGCAGTGGTTGCGTCAATTTTCTCCCGATCCCCAGGAACAGTATCTGCGTGGATTTTTAGGACGGATGCTCTTCTCAGGGGACGAGGTGTATAAGCCGGTAAAAGTACTGTCCGGTGGGGAGAAGGTGCGGTGCATGCTCTCGCGAATGATGCTCTCGGGGGCCAATGTGTTGATGCTGGACCAGCCCACGAACCATCTGGATTTGGAGTCTATCGCCGCGCTGAACAAGGGACTGGAAGCTGTAAAATGCAATGTATTGGTCGCCTCCCATGACCACCAGCTTATTCAGACCGTGTGCAACCGAGTCTTTGACTTCACTGCAGACGGAAAACTGGTTGACCGAAAGATGACCTATGACGAATACCTGGACAGCCAAAAGGAAATGGCCTGATATTGTGCCAAACCGGGCGGAAGCAGAAGCTCCCGCCCGGTTTTTTTGTTGTTATCGCTATGTTAAATCAAAGTAAAATCTGTTGACGAGGCGTGACGGGGGACCTATAATAATACTGGGATGATTTGAGAATCATAAGAAAAAAGATGGATAAGCGGCCGGCCGGCTGGTCGGGAGAAAGACAGCAAAGGCGCGGCATGACCTGTGTGTGCAGGCTGTGCCTTTTTCTTGGCCTGAGGTAGCCGCAAGGAAGGAAAGAGAAAGAAATGGGAATTACAGACCTGCTGGCCCTATTGGGAGGACTGGCCCTATTCCTGCATGGAATGCAGATGATGAGTTCCGGTTTAGAAGCGGCGGCGGGCAGCCGGATGAAACAAATTCTGGAGCGGTTGACGGCCAACCGCTTTTTAGGCGTGTTGGTAGGAGCACTGATTACTGCTGTAATTCAGTCCTCCTCTGCTACTACTGTCATGGTGGTTGGCTTTGTCAACGCGGGCATGATGACCCTGAATCAGGCAGTGTGGATTATTATGGGTGCCAATATTGGTACCACGGTTACAGGGCTTCTCATTGCCCTGGATGTAGGGGAACTGGCCCCAATGTTTGCGTTCCTAGGCGTAGTGCTAATGGTGTTCATTAAAGAACCAAAACTGCAGCATGTAGGGCAAATTTTAGCCGGCCTGGGCGTTTTGTTTATTGGAATGGATATGATGAGTTCTGCTATGTCTCCGCTGCGGGAGTCGGAGTCCTTCATCCAGCTGATGTCCAATTTTGCAAACCCAATTTTGGGCATTTTAGCGGGTGCAGGATTCACAGCAGTGATTCAATCCTCCTCTGCATCGGTCGGTATTCTTCAGGCGTTGGCGAATAGTGGAATTATCCAGCTGTCCAGTGCGGTGTTTGTCCTATTTGGTCAAAACATTGGTACCTGCATCACAGCGGTACTGGCTTCCATCGGGACCAACCGCAATGCAAAGCGGGCGACGCTCATTCACCTGATGTTCAATATCATCGGCACGATTATTTTTACTACACTCTTCCTCCTGTTCCCCATAGCGCATGTAATTGACCGCACCTTAGTGCTGCCAGGGGAATTTGGGCAGGCTCTGTTGGCGTTCCTTCCCGGCACTCCGGCAGGACAGATTGCACTAACGCATACCAGCTTTAATATTCTTACCACCCTGCTGCTGCTCCCCCTGGGCAACTATTTAGCAAAGCTGGCGGTACGAATTTTGCCCGAACAGCCAGCAGCAGAAGGAGATGCAGGCCAGATGCATCTGGCCTATCTTACCCCTGTCTCCGCCTCCGGAAAAGAAGGCGGCCTAGGTGTATCTGCCATTGTGATTGACCAGCTGCGCAATGAACTAAATCGTATGCTTTCCATGGCGCGGGAGAATGTGGCCGATAGCTTCCAGGCGGTGTTGGACCGAAACACGGATCAGTTGCAGGTGGTGGCAGAGAGAGAGGAATACATTGATTTCCTAAATCGAGAGATCTCTCGCTACGTTTCTCATTTGATTGCTATTGAGACCAATGAACAGGGATCGGCTATGGTGAGCAGCTACTTTACCATTTCAGGGAATATTGAGCGTATTGGGGACCATGCCGACAACCTGGCGGGATATACTCGTATGCTTGTGGCGAAACGAATTGAATTTTCCGATGTGGCAAAGCGAGAGATTGGCGCAATGCAAGAAATCTGCCTGGAGGCTATTTCTGCCCTGCTGCATCACCGGGCAGGAGAAATGGTGTGGTTGGCAGATGTGGCCCAAATTGAGCAGCGTATTGACGATATGACAGATGAGTTTCGGCACAATCAATTGGAGCGGATGCGGACTGGAGACTGCGATCAGGAGGCCTGTATCCTATATTCCGAATTGCTTACCGACTTCGAACGTATCGGGGACCATGTGCTGAATATCGCTCAAGAACTGACCAAGGCGCAAAGTAGCCTGTAAAATAGAATTTCGTTTATGCCGCCAGGGTTGCCTGGCGGCATTTTTTGTGCAAGCAGAAAAATGGTTGTCCTTGACGAAGAGAGGTGAGGGCGGTATCATGAGAAACATTGAGAGGAGGCAACTTCATGAACTATCAGCAAGTATTGGAAACGGCTCGGGGATGTATCGGACCTTACTGCAAAGCGTGTCCGGTGTGTGACGGTCGAGCATGTAAAAATACCATGCCTGGCCCAGGGGCCAAAGGCAGCGGTACGGTAGCCCGGCGCAATTACGATGCGTGGCAAGAGGTATTCCTGAATATGGACACCATCACAGAGAATTGCCCGGTGGATACGCACTATACATTTTTCGGGCAGACGTATGAACTGCCGATCTTTGCCGGCCCAGTGGGAGCGGTAAAGTTACATTATGGCGACAAGTTTACCGATTTGGAGTATAACGACATCTTAGTGCCTGCGTGTGCCCAGGCTGGGATTGCCGCATTTACTGGCGATGGGGCAGATCCAGCGGTGTTTTTAGGTGCGGCAAAGGCGATCGGTCAAAATGGAGGGAGAGGGATCCCTACCGTAAAGCCTTGGGATCGTGATACTGTGTTTGAAAAACTGGATGCAGCAAAATCTTCCGGCGCGCAAGTGTTTGCCATGGATATTGATGCGGCTGGGCTACCTTTTCTAAAAGGCCATACGCCCCCTGCTGGACGGAAGACAGTGGAGGAACTGCGGGAGATCATTACCTACGCTGGAGTGCCCTTCTTGCTCAAAGGGATTATGACGGTAGCCGGGGCGCGCAAGGCATTGGAGGCAGGAGCGGCCGGAATTGTGGTGTCCAACCACGGAGGTCGGGTGTTGGACGGTGTGCCTTCCACAGCCGCTGTTCTTCCGGCTATAGCTCGAGCGGTGAAAGGACAGATGACCATCTTGGTGGATGGAGGAATCCGTTCCGGAGTGGATGTTTGTAAAGCGCTGGCACTGGGTGCTGATGCCTGTATTTTGGCTCGGCCCTATGTGACGGCAGTCTATGGAGGTGGAGCGGAAGGAGTTAAAGTACTAACGGAAAAACTCCGGGAAGAGTTGGAAGATACCATGGCAATGTGTGGTGTCCACAGCTTGAATCAGATTAGCCAGGATATGATATATCAAGGATAGTGTCGAGAGAAAAGCCGCCTTTGGGCGGCTTTTTTTTAAATATTTTTCCTTTCCTTGCAGCAATCTGAATCAGTCAAACGTCTAAAGGAGTGAGAGGAGGTGGAGGCATGCTACAACCAACCAACCGGCCGGTGGATTGGGAAGATTTCATTATGCAGAGTACTCCGCATCTTTACCGAACTGCTCTGGCCCTTTTGGGCGATCCTCAGGAAGCGGAGGATGCAGTTCAGGATGCTTTTGTTGCCTATTTAGAAAAAGCTCCTGAGGAGTTGGACTTTCCCCAGGCTTGGCTGACTCGGGTACTGATAAACGGCTGTAAAAGCCGCTTGCGACGAGCCTGGAGACGGGAGGCGTCATTGCCAGAGACGCTCCCAGCCCCAGAACCGGAAGAACAACAGGCTTTGGAGGCCATCTTTTCCCTTTCGCCTGCTGACCGTGCAGTGATTCACCTATATTATTATGAGGGATATTCTACTCAGGAGATTGCACAACGCACTGGACAGCGACCTGGGTCTGTACGTTCCCGCCTAACTCGTGCTAGAGCAAAACTGAAACGACTGCTGGAAGGAGAATTGCCATGAAAGAGTATCAAGCATACATGGATCGACAGGTACCAAATCCGGCATTAGTCCAGCGGCTGCTGGATCTGAAAAAGGTAGAGCCTAGAAAACGGAAATCAAATCGGCCCATCTGGGCACCTTGGGCCGCTGCTGTAGCCTGTTTTGCTTTGGTTTTTGGCCTTTGGCGACTGTCACTTGGATTAGGGATTATATTCCCATCCGACCCCTTCAATACGCCGGGAGCGGGAATAGGGAGCCAGTGCCAGGAGGAGGTTCGTCAGCAAGAAGTGATGAAAGAACATCTTCCAATTCCCCCAGATATTACCTATCAGGACCGGACGACTATAGGAGAGTTGGCTGCCTCCATTGCCCTGCCAGATGGATCTTTTGATGTGGAACTGACGCAGGAGGAGATTGAGACTCTGATCTGGGGGGAGAAGGGACGACCAGAAGCTACTTCGTCCCAGTTGGAGGAGGAAATGTGGCCGGAGGCATTGGAATGGGAGGGATATGAACTTACTGGTCGAGCTACCTATGACGGGGAAGGAAACCTCTTTTGGCTGCATTTGTGGGGAAATCACTCTTGTGGTGCTGATTTTACTTTGGTACTTGCACCTGATAAGTTGCCTCCGGATTGTCTAGTCGAACCGGATCGTGAAACCTCTCTAGTGGGGGAGGTGGAGGTCACTGCTTGGGCCAGAACTTATGACTGCGATGGGGATGAGGAAATAGAATACGTGTGTGGCAGCGAATTTATGGCTGGAGATATAGGAATACGGTTTGAAAATACCGGTGCGCCGTTTGTGTCAGAATACGGTGGGCAGCAGAATCTAGTGGCTGGCGGAGCCCAGATGTTTAACGCACTATTGGTAGGATATGCCTTGGGGGAGGACAGCGGGCTGTATCTGGGAAATTTGCGTACCAACGACCAGATCCCAGACTGGGAAGAGAGGGAATTTTCCTCTCTTCAGGATGCGCGCGAAGAGGAGGCTTTTGTCCCCTATTTACCCCAAAGTTCCCCTGCTGGGTATGGAGACTTTTATGGCCGTCGCTCTTACCAGGAGGGAAATTACGACCTTTTATGGGTGCGGTGGAGTCGAGGTTATGACGACGTGGAAGTGTTGGTACGTCAGCCGGTAGGTGTGCACCTTCCTCAAACCGTAGATGTAAGCCGACCAGAACAGTTTGATGTGCGTCGCTACACCATACCCTGGTGTGACAGTGTACCGGAAGTGTATCGAGAGAGTGTGAACTTCCCAATTTTTCAGGCAAAAGATATGTCCCTGGAAATAGTGGAAGCTCGGGGACAGGAGAAAGATACGGGAGGCCTGTCCTTCTCCTTCGGTGTACTTCACTCCAATGGGGTGGTAGTAGAGTACCGCTGCGATGGAATGGAGGCTCAGACGGTCTGGTCGTTGATCCATCCAACCATAGACGCAGAGAAAAAATAAATTTTAAATTTTTGTGAAAAATTTTCCGCCCCCTTGCCGAAGCGGGTCGAACTGAGTATACTGGTAAAGAATCCGCGAAAGGAGGGAGTAGAACTGGAACAAAAATATATTCGTGTGTCTCGGCATAGTGGGCGAGAAGTGTCACAACCCCCTCCTACAAGGCGAACCGGCCCATCGAAACGGCCGATCAAAACGGGCAAGCGGAAAAAATCCGTTTTGGTGCGTTTGTTCTGGGGAATTTATAAGCTGGTCGCCATCCTTTCCGCTTTGATTGTGGCGGGATTTTTAGCCTATCAGACTTGGATTAAGCCACCACCCATTACACAACCGTCAGATACAGGGCAACAAGGGACTGTGCTCCCCACTGGTGATGCCAGTTTGGAGGAGGAACCTCAGCGTCAACGTAGGGATGGGGTATATAACTTTGTCCTGTTGGGGAAAGACGTGGACAGCGGAAACACCGACAGTATTATTGTAGTCAGTTACGATATACCGAATCAGAAAGTAGGAATGATCTCCATCCCGCGGGACACTGCGGTGGAACGTACATGGCGAAATAATCCCAAAATTAACGGTGCTTTTTACGGTGCGGGGTCTGATGTACTGAAGGAAGAAATTGAACACACCTTTGGGATTCCCATAGACTATTATGTATTGGTAGATTTAAAGGGCTTTGTGGCTCTGGTGGACGAACTCGGTGGGGTAGAAGTGGATATTCCTCTAGATATGAATTATGATGATCCCTATCAAAATCTCCATATCCACTTTACAAAGGGAGTGCATACGCTGAGTGGTCAAGAGGCCATGGAGGTTGTACGCTACCGTCATGACAACAAGGACAGCCCTAACTACAGGGCCAATCAGTGGTACAGCGATGTACAGCGGGGGGAGATGCAGCGGCAGGTTCTGTTACAACTGGCAAAGAAGGTGGTTTCCTGGAACTCTGTGGCCAAAGTGACGGAATTTGTAAATATATTCAATGAATATGTTAAGACTGACCTGTCCGTAACAGACATGATCTACTTTGCCACCCAAGCGCTTCAAGTGGATTTATCCACTGGGGTAACGCAGGCAACCTTGGAGGGAAAAGGAGATGCGGTATGTAAAGGCGTGTCATACTGCTTTATTTACGAGGCGGAGGATATTCTTCCTGTACTAAACCAGCAAGTTAACCCTTACAACATGCCGCTGACCGAGGAGGATCTCCACCTCATGAAAGCGGATAGTTAAAATGAAAACACCCCCCAGAGACGAACAAAGTCCTCCAGGGGGTGTTTTTGTTTTACAATCAGGAGCATTCATTCCAAACCCAGAGTTTGGATAAGTAAGTTACGCAGGGAAAGGGCACTTTGCCGATTCATGACAATGGAGGCCACCGAATCTGCACTGGGAGTGGCCACATTTTCCAATCCTTTTGGGGTGATGGTGATGGCAGTTTCCATATATTTGTAGGCGGCATCCAGAGTAATCTCTAGAATCTGGCCATTTTGATCCGATACTTTCCGGATAGAGAAGGTATTGGCGTATTGTGGCTTCATGGCATTAGGACCTTCTTTCGTGGAACGTAGTGATATAAGTCAGTGTCTCAGTTACTCCAGGGGACAGACGGCGGATGCCGGGTTTCTCATCCAGGCCCCGTCCGGCAAAAACCGCGTCTGGGAGGGCGGACCAGGGTTCTATGCACACAAAGTTTGTATCAAACGGTTTGTCTGGGGTCCAGAGCCCCAAATAGGGGAAGTCAGGAAAGTCTACTGTTACCCGAGGGCAGCCAGAACCGTCTACCAGTAAAGCACGACGCTGGGGCAACTCATCCAAAATAACAGTGTCCAACCCATAAGTGGAGGGGGTCAAAGCAATACGCCCCTGTTCTAAAGGGTAGCAGTCCTGTTTTGGAGTAATCATACACTGCTCATTCATGCCATAGGGGTGAAGGGTATTCATGCCCGGCACCACCACCCCATAGTCTGACATGGATTCGCCTGGTGCCAAGGGGAGTTGATATCCATCGTGGCCGCCCAATTCATAAAAAAGATCGCAGGCGGACCGGTTTTCTACGCGATGTGTTTTTATTAACCGGTTATGTTCTAACGTGTAGGTAACGGTGAGAGAAAAGGAGAAGGGATATACTGCCTGGGTGTCCGCGTCATCGGTAAGGCAAAAGACAGCCTGCTGTGCATGGGGCTGCTCTAGAGTGAAGACGCGATCTCGGGCAAAACCGTGGATGGGAATGGAGTAACCTTCCGTGCCCAAATTGTACTTTCCTTCCGCTAACCGGCCGATTACAGGGAAAAGGAGAGGAGCATGGCGCCCCCAGATGGCGGGGTCAGCTTGCCAAATGTATTCTGTACCATCGTGGGCACGCACAGAGCAAAGTTGAGCGCCAAGTTCGTCTATGGTTACCTTTAGAATATCATTTTCCAAACAGACACTCATAATGGACTCCTTTCTGGAAGTGGCTTGCCATTGAGAACAGCCTGTATCAGTCGCTCACCCTGGTAACACAACTTTAATGAGAAAAAGGGGGTACCTGGTCGAAAAATGAGATCCAAAAAGATGGCGTCCCCCTCCCAATGGGGCAGGGAGAGTACATCTTGTCGGGAAATCCACTCCAACACACCCTCATCGCATTCCTTTGGCGTTCCCGTCCAATCGGTGGCAGTGAACAAATGCATATACTCGGTAGGCCAGCGGTCCGATACAAAGGTGACCAGTCCTCGGTACTGGTAGTGGGTGAGCGTTAAGCCAGTTTCCTCTTGTACCTCCCGCAATAGGCAATCTTCCGGGCTTTCGCGATCTTCAAATTTGCCTCCGATGCCAATCCATTTATCACGATTAGGGTCATTTTCCTTCCGAATGCGATGGAGCATCAGACATGAGTCTCCCCGCAACAGGTAGCACAAAGTGGATTGCAACATATTTTTAACCCTCCTGACTTACCTGGTCGGCGTCAATGAGCGTCACATCCACTGTGTAAGTTTGGCCGTCACGAAGATAAGTCAGGGTGACGACATCGCCAGGTCCCAGAGGAAGTTTAAGTCGGGCAAGATCCTGGGCAGAGGTAATGGTCTGTCCATTGGCGCTCAGAATAATATCTCCCGCTTGCAGACCCTTAGCATAGGCGTCACTATTTGGATCGACGCTGTCCAGCAACAGTCCGCCACCGGGGATCGGCTGGGTAAGGACGGTGAAGCCAAAGACTCCAGTGCGGATTTCTTGTCCGTCAATGAGGGCATCTACCACATATTTTACGCGGGTAGACGGAATTGCAAAGCCCAAAGCCTCAGCAGAGCCGTCGTCCGTGACGATTTTGATGGTGGTAATACCCACTACCTGGCCGTACTGGTTAATAAGAGCACCACCGGAATTGCCGAAGTTAATAGCGGCACTGGTCTGAATGAGGACCATTGTAATGCCATCTACCTCGACCTCACGATCCAAAGCAGAGATAATACCGTCGGTAATGGTGGAACGATAACCCAAAGGGTCACCGATGGCAGCCACGGGATCGCCACAACGCAAAGTGGAAGAGTCACCAAATTCAGCGGGAATCAGGTTGGTGGCTTCCACCTTGAGTACTGCCAGGTCCTCATCGGAGTTAAAGCCTACCAGACTGGCAGGAAGTACCTGATTGTCGTAGAAAGCCACCCGCACGGCGTCTGCACCAGCAATAACATGGGCGTTGGTGACGATATAGCCATCCTGGGTCAAAACAACACCAGTTCCCGTGCTGTACTCATTTTGGGATTGGGCCTCAATAGAGACGATGGAGGGTAGATTCTTTTCGTAAATCTGAGTATAGGAGAGCGTCTGGCCGGAATCCGGGGTGAGCGTCAACACAACGCCGGTACCTGTTTCTGCTTGGGGTATTGTGGGGGGCTGAGTGCTGTACTCCTGCGTCTGGGCGGGCTGACCGGGAGAGCCATTGGAGGAGAGAGAAAAGTCCAGGTCTGTCAAAAGATAAAATAGACCTGTGAGCAAAAAGAGCGATAATAGTATGCCTAAGATACCGGCTACAGCGGGCCACATACGTCGACGTCGGCGAGCGCGCAAGACTGGGCGCCGTTCTCGCATAGCGTAGGAAGGGATGGTAACGGCAGGGGGAGGGGGAAAAGATGGGGCGGGCTGTTCCCAAGGGCCGCCCTGCCACAAGTCATCGGTTCGGTTGTCCAAAAAAGAAACGCCCCCTTTGGTGAAAAATTTAAACAGACTCACGCCAGAGTTAAGGTAAAGGTAAATTCCGTCACCCCGTCTTCACTGGTGACAGTGATCTTCTCTTTCAGGTTGCCCAGGATAGTCTTAACGATATACAGACCCAGGCCAACTCCTTCCCGATCCATAGAACGGGAGTAGTCTGCCTTGTGGAATCGGTCAAAGAGCAGAGGCAATTCTTCCGGGGAAATGGTAGCCCCTAGATTGCGCACGCAAGTATAGGCCTTTCCGTCTTTTTTGGTGATTTGTACCGTTATGGTGCTGCCCTGAGCAGCAAACTTGGCCGCGTTATCCACCAGGTTGTAACATACCTGAGTGATAGAGTCTGGGTCACCCCATACCATCAGTTTATCTTCTGGCATTTGCACATCTACGTCCAGGTCACGGCTTGTAATTTTTCCTTCCAGACTAATGAGAACCCGGGAAATCACTTCCGTCAGATCAAATTGTTCTTGGGCAGTAACGGTATTTTCGGCCAAGGCATTGAGCCGGCTCAAATCCAACATGCGCCGCACCAGTCGAGATAGTCGCCGGGTCTCGGAGACAATGACTTGGAGAGATTCTCGCTCTCGTTCCGGGGGAATGGTGCCGTCCAAGATACCCTCAGCAAAGCCGGCAATGGTGGTCATGGGGGTTTTGAGTTCGTGGGAGACATTGGCAATAAAGTCTGCGCGTTGACTCTCTACTTTTGCTAAAGAGTTTGCCATAGAGTTGAATGCTTCTGCCAAAGTGCTGATTTCATCACAGCGGCTTTCATAACCAGTGACCCGTACGTCAAACTCGCCTCGTCCAAACTTCCGAGCGGCCTCCGCCATTTCATTGAGTGGCCGGGCCTGGTGAGCGGAAGTAATGGTACTGGCAATGACTGCAATGAGGAGAACAACCACCGCGGAGAAAAAGAAAATAGTTGCAGTAGCTGACCACATCTCTGCCAGGCTAGAAGCATCGGCAGAGACCAGAACCAAACCGTGGATAAGGGTATTCCCGCTGGCGGTGGTAGAGAATACAGGGCGGGCAGCCATATACCGCCGCTCTGGATAAATCCCGCCTAAGTTGGTCATCCCAGTGTAGCTGCCCTGCTCCAAGACTTGAGTAACCACAGATTTGGGCACTTTTGTGTTCTTATAATCATAAAAATTATGCCCGTCGGTAGCATAAATAATTTCTCCATCTGGGTTTGCAACAAGGACATAGGAGTCTGAAATCAAGGCTATTGAGGCTACATAGCTGCGATAAAAGTCGTCTAAAATACTGGCATACTGCTGATAGTAGGAGGCTGTAAAATTCACAATGTAGCCAGCATTTCGCTCCATAGAATCCCGCTTTTCCGAAATAATATAGCGGTAGGAGAGCAACATAAATGCGGTGGATAACAAGGTGAAAGAAAGCACCATCACGCCCACCATCATAGCCAGTTGGCGCTTGTAGAGGGATCTCAAATGCGGTCACCTCCCATCTTATGGGTTTCCGCCTACTTCAAACTTGTATCCTACCCCCCAAACGGTCTTGAGTCGCCACTGGTCACTGACACCTTCAAGCTTCTCACGCAGGCGCTTAATGTGCACGTCTACGGTGCGACTATCGCCGAAGTAGTCAAATCCCCAGACCTCATCCAGCAGCTGATTGCGGGTAAACACCCGGTTGGGGGCAGAGGCCAAGTGATAGAGCAGTTCCAATTCCTTTGGTGGAGTATCCACACGTTGGCCATCCACCAGCAGTTCATAGGAATCCAAATTAATTACTAACTTGTCAAAGGAGAGTTTTTTCTCTCCAACTTCCTCTTCTACGCCGGAGCGACGAAGCACAGCATGAATCCGGGCCAGTACCTCTTTCATCTCGAAGGGCTTGACAATGTAGTCGTCTGCCCCTCCCTCCAGACCGGTGACTTTGTCTTCTGTCTCTCCTTTGGCAGTGAGCATAATAACCGGTGTTTTGTCCGATTCGCGGATTTTTTTCAGGACAGACCAACCATCCATCACTGGCAGCATAATGTCCAATAAAACCAGATCCGGTTGGAATGAGCGGAAATACTCCACTCCCTTGCCGCCATCTTTGGCAACCTGCGTTTCAAACCCCTCTTTTTCCAGGTAGAGGTGGAGTAGTTCCGCGATGTTGCCGTCATCTTCTACAATTAAGACCTTTTTGGCCATATCAGACACCTCACTCATTTGTATATTCCCAGTTACTTACTGTTATTATAACTCTCTAGTTGGGGGGAGGGTGAATAATTTGTAAAAAATAGGTTCTTGGATGAATTCATCGTCGGTCCACATAGGAGTGATCCACTTCGATGACCGGATAATAGCGGGAGGAGAGGGCTTTGATACGCTGTCCCAGTTCTGCACACACTTGACTGTCTTCCATGCGAAAACCGTATGGAACCACCACATCAAAGATAAGATTGGTATGGATGGGACCGGGGGTAATGCGAAAGTCATGGATGGACAAGGCGGGGTCCAGGTCCTGGGCCAGCGCTGCAACCTGGTCACGTAGGGCGTCTGTCCGCGCGTCTCGGACCACGGGATCCATATGGATAACGGTTTCGATATGGTGCTTGGCTTTCATTTCCCGCTCAATGTGGTCAATAATATCGTGAATTTCCAATAAATCACCATCTGCGGGGACTTCGGCATGAAAGGACATCATTGCTCTTCCTGGGCCGTAGTCGTGATAGACGAGATCATGAATACCCAGAATTTTGTCGTGCCCCAACACTAATTTGTCAATATCAGCAGCCAATTCGGGGTCCATGGGACGGCCCAAGAGGGGGTCTATCGTTTCACGAGCGGCCTGCCAGCCGGTTTTCAGAATAAGTAGGGCCACGACAAGACCAGCCAACCCGTCAATGGGAAGGTTAAACCATTGACCGGCCAAGGCGGAAAGAAGAACTACGCTGGTGGAAGCGACATCCGATAGAGAATCAGCGGCAGTAGCTTCCATTGCGGCGGAGTTGAGTCGGCGACCTAGAGCGCGGTTAAACAGAAACATCCAAAACTTGACTGCGATGGCTACGAAAAGAATTCCCAGCGATAGGGGAGTGATTTGGACAGGAACGGGATGTAAGAGGGCGTCCACTGCAGATTTACCAACTTCCACGCCCATTAGTAGGATAGCCAGAGCAACTATGAAACCGGTGATGTACTCAAAACGGCCGTGTCCGAAGGGGTGGTCTGCGTCAGCCTGCTGGCCAGCAAGGCGAAAACCGATAAGCGTGACCACTGAGGTGGCTGCGTCAGACAAGTTATTCACTGCATCCGCTACAATGGCCACCGAAGAAGTCAGGATACCCGCCAGCAGTTTTCCAAGAAAGAGGAGAATGTTAAGCGCCAACCCCATCCCGCCGGAAATGGTTCCACAACGGCGGCGAGTGGCCGGATCATGAATGTTCTGACCTCCCAGACAGAGATTGATAAGAAAATTCATAAAGAGAAGGACACCTCTTTTTTTTATAGTAGACTTTGAAATCAGGGAATAGGGAAGAAATCTATCAACATTTTATTATGGCATAGGGGCACTTACCACGTCAAGGGAAATTGTGGATGGGAAAGGACACATAAGGGCTCACAGAATGGGGAAAATAATGAGACCTGAAGGCATGGGAAAGGAGAATGAGAGAACACGATGGCAAGGGACAGGGGGGAAAAGCAACTGGGGTGGTATCGCCGTTGGTTAGACGGAATTGAACGAGTGGGAAACCGACTGCCCCACCCAATTGCGCTGTTCGGTCTGTTAGCGGTAGGGGTGGTGGTGCTCTCCGCCATCTGTGCGGCGGCGAAAGTATCCGCAACTGGGGAATTGGTGTCCGGTGGGGAACTGAAGCAGACCACAGTAGAAGTAGTTAGTTTGTTAACGCGAGATGGACTGGCATATATGCTGTCCCAAGCGGTACACAACTTTACCAGTTATGCTCCCCTGGGCATGGTACTGGTTTCTATGCTGGGAGTAGGAGTGGCGGAACAGTCAGGGCTTATGGGTGCACTTCTCAAACGTACGGTTCAAATTACGCCTCCAAAATTCATTACGCCGGTGGTGGTATTTTTGGGGGTGCTGTCCAATGTGGCCTCGGATGCAGGCTATGTGGTTTTGATTCCACTGGGAGCCATGGTATTTCGAGCCTGTGGACGGCACCCAATGGCGGGTTTGGCAGCAGCATTTTGTGGGGTGTCTGGGGGATTTTCTGCCAACCTGTTGGTGGGAATGCTGGATCCCATGCTGGCGGGAATTACGCAAGCGGCAGTGAGCATTTTGGATCCCAATTATCAGGTGGCGGTGATGGGTAATTACTACTTTTTATTTGCTTCTACCTTTTTAATTACACTACTAGGTACTGTGGTGACGGACCGAGTGGTGGAACCCCGGCTGAGAGCTTTGGAGGGGGAAAGCGGGGAAGCGGAAGATCTGTCACTAACTACTTTGACGGCACGGGAAAGAGTGGGCCTGCGGCGAGCGGGCTGGACAGCAGTGTTTTTCGTACTCCTGATTGTGGTGGCCTGTATTCCAGAGCACTCCTTTCTCCGCAACGGAAATGGCTCTTTATTGGGGCGACCTGCTTCTCCGCTTATGGATGGAATTGTGGTTCTTATTGCACTGTTATTTTTCTTGCCTGCTGTAGCCTACGGCCGAACGGTAGGGACGCTAAAAAATCACCGGCAAGTGTGCGATGCCATGGCAAGTGCCATGTCTACCATGGGATCGTTTTTAGCGCTGGCGTTTGTCTCGGCTCAATTTATCCAGTATTTTAACTATACCAAGTTGGGGACCATTGTGGCCTTGAAAGGGGCGGAACTTCTCCAAAATGCGAAGATTGGCCTGATTCCACTGATGGTACTTTTTGTCCTATTTACTGCAATTATGAACTTGTTTTTGGGCTCTTCTTCTGCCAAATGGAGTGTGTTGGCTCCGGTATTTGTGCCTATGTTTATGGTGTTGGGGTACAGCCCAGAACTGTGCCAGTTGGCCTATCGTATTGGGGACTCGGTAACCAATATTATTACGCCGATGATGACTTATTTTGCCGTTATCGTTGTCTTTGCCCAGCGCTACGATGATAGGGCGGGGATTGGGACCATTACGGCCACTATGCTCCCGTATAGCGTGTGTTTTTTTGTGGGGTGGACGTTGATGCTGGTTGTGTGGCTGGCTCTGGGATGGCCAATCGGACTTGGTACGCCCTTGACCTACCCTGCCTAATAGAAACAGGGAGAATTAGACGGAATGTTTACAAAAAATTCATAGCAAAGTCATGGTTTTGACGTAAAAAATGGTTATACTAAACCCGTAACCAGAAGATCAAAGAATATCTCCCATTTCTCCCTCTCCTTTACAACACACACAGCAGAAAGCCCCGGCTGTAAGGCCGGGGCTTTTTGTGTAAAAGGAGGAAGAAAGATTCATAAAAAGTTCATTTTCGGGACATAAAATTGCCATGTTTTTGCGGTAAGATACTTTCGTACCTAGAAATAAGGTATCTCCCATTTCTCCCTCTCCTTTACAAACACACACAGCAAAAGGCCCCGGCTTTCTAGCCGGGGCCTTTTGTGGATTTGAAGAAGAAAGATTCATAAAAAGTTCATTTTAGCGACATAAAATTGCCATGTTTCAAGATTATGATGTGCTTGTACCCAGAAAGAAGGGTACCTCCCATTTCTCCCTCTCCTTTACAACACACACAACAAAAAGTCCCCGGCTGCAAAGCCGGGGCTTTTTGTATCTTTTGCGTAAAAAAGAATAACTGGCAGAGAAGGCGGGGGCTAAGTTGTTAGGGTACCTGAGAGAAGATCAGATTCTGGATGAATGGGCGGAGGTTCAAGGGATTTACTTGGGTTTCGCGTCCCGTCCAACCGCACCGGTCTGTTCTTCTAAACGGTTCATTTGTCGTTTGCGAGCCGCGGAGTAAGCCAGCTTTTCGGACAATACTTGAGGGTTTTTCGACTGGATGGCAAGACGATAGGCGCGCAGATTGTTCTCCAGAACCTCCAAAGCAGCACATAGAGCAGGAGCGTTCATAGAAAACAGCTGTGTCCAGAGAGATACATCCAGAGCAGCAACCCTGGTACATCCCCGGAAAGAGTCCCCCTCAAATCCTTGATATTGAAAAAGGCTGGGATCGTCACACACAGATACCGCTATGATGTGCATCATCTGACTGGTATAAGCGATAATCGCGTCGTGCTGTTCCGGGGTAGTCTTCACTACATCAGCGCAACCGATATAGTGAGCCAGTCGTTCCATCAAAGCCAAATGATCCGGTTTGGATTGGTGGTTGGGAGTAAGAATATAGTGGGCGCCCCGAAACATGTTGGCCAGAGCGTACTGGATACCGGAAAACTCTGTGCCAGCCATAGGATGGCCACCCACAAAGGAAAGGGAATCCGGTAAGACACTTGCTCCCTCTAAAATGGCCCCTTTTACGCCGCACACATCGGTAACCATGGCTCCAGGTTTGAATTGAGTGCGGTGTTGAGCCATAAACTCTATGATTCCCTGAGGATGTAGGCACAAAAAGACCAGATCACCTTGGGCCAGGGCGGGGGCAGGGTCTTCAAAAGCCTGATCTACAATATTTTGTTCCAGGGCATAGCGCAGGGTAGGCTGGCTGACATCTACCCCCCAAAGGGTAAAATCCTCAAATCCGCGCAGAGCTTTGGCCAAAGAACCGCCAATTAATCCCAGACCTACGATGACAATGTGTTTTTCCATATGAAAATCCCTTCTTTCTATGCCTTGGGGCGAAAGATACCGTCACTTTAGCACGTTTATCTTACCGGGTCAAGGGATTCGGATAGAACAGAAACGGCCCTCCGTATCAGGCGGAGGGCCGTTCCAGCAAGAGAGGGGAAAGGGGAATGAGAAATTTTAAATTAGTTCAGATTCAGCGCTTCCTTCACTTTTGCAATGATATGAGCGCCGATGTCCCGGGAGGCGTCAACCGTCTGTGCACCCAGGTGGGGGGTAACAATAAAGTTGTCACACTCAAACAGCGGAGAGTCAAAGCTGGCGCCCTCCGTGAGCCCGCCTGTGGCCAATTCGTTTGCCATAACGTCAGAGGCATAGCCGCCAATTGTGCCGGCCTTCAGTGCCTCGTACATATCCTGTTCGTTGACGATTCCACCCCGGCTCATGTTCAGAACCACGGCGTCATCTTTCATCTCGGCGATAGACTTGGCGTTGAACAGGTCCTTAGTTTCTGGCGTGAGAGGCATGTGGATGGTGACGTAGTCAGAGACCTTGAGAACCTCCTCGATGGACATGCTCTTAGCGTGTTGCTCCTCAAAGACATGGGCAGGCAGATAGGGGTCATACGCTACCACATCCATCAAGAAAGCGCGGCCCAGTTCGCCGACCCGCTGACCGATGCGGCCAAAGCCCAGCACACCTAGGGTCTTGCCCCGGAGTTCCCGGCCCACGAATTTATACTTGTCCCAATTTTTGTTCACCTTGACATCGGTGTTGGCAGGGATGGTATGCCGGGACAGATCCAACATCTTGGAGAAAGTCAACTCAGCTACTGCATTTCCGTTTAGGCCAGGAGCGTTGATCACTTGAATGCCCTTTTCCTTGGCGGCATCTAGGTCAATATGGTTCAAGCCAACGGAGCATACACCAATGACCTTCAGATTCTTGGCGGCATCCAAAATTTCCTTGTTAATGGCCGGATCCACTCGCATGATAAGCACATCATACTCCGGGATCAGAGCGGCCAATTCGCTCTGGGTGGGAAGCATCTTGGTGTCGACCTGCATATACTTGCTAAATTCTTCTGCAATGGCGCTGTGGACAGCATCGATGATGAGGCACTTCATAAACAAACATCCTTCCTTCAAAATATGATTTATCGTTAGAGAATTGCCATATGCTGCAATGGTCCACCCTGTTTCTAGCCCTATTATGGCATAGAATGGTATTTTGGAACAGCACATTTTTTGTGAGGGTTGCTACAATCGTTCGGTTGTGGTAAAATGGTTGCATCTCAATGAAAAAATGAAAGTTGACTGTCATTTTCTGGGGTGATTTTATGAATTTTCTTCACTTGAAATATTTTTTAATGGTGGCCGAAGAGTTAAATATTACCCGAGCATCAGAGCGGCTGTATATCTCCCAGCAGTCGCTGTCTAATCACATTAGTAACATGGAACGGGAACTGAATGTAAAGTTATTTACCCGCTCCCCCAAATTGGCACTGACCTATGCAGGAGACCAGCTGGTACAAACGGCCACCCAGATCTTGGACCAGTACAGTCAATTTTTAAACAAAGTGGGAGATATTAACCGTCACTATTTGGGCGTACTACGGGTGGGAATTTCCCACACCTGTGGACTGGCTCTTCTTCCGGAGGTGTTGCCTCGATTCCGGGAGGAATTTCCGATGGTAGAATTTTCTCTCTTTGAAGGAAACTCCAACCAGCTGGAGGATGAGTTGTCCCACGGCCGGGTGGATCTGATCATATGCTTTCAGCCCATTATGATGGAAGGGGTATCTACTGTGACGTTGACCCAGCAGCGGCTGATGATGGTGGTTCCCAAAAAATTTACCCAGCAGCTATTTTCCTCCAAAGCGGAGGAGATGCGGGAACAGTTTGCCTCCGGTGCCGATATTGATGCTTTCCAGCAGATGCCTTTTGTGTTAATTAAACGGGGCAACCGCACTCGTAATATTGTGGACCAATATTTTAGCCGCTATTACTTTAAACCGAAGTTGATTTTAGAGACAGAGAATACCGTAACTACCCTGGCTATGGCACAGGCGGGGGTGGGCATTACCATCTGCCCAGAATTGTTTTTGCGGGCCTTGCCCGCGGCCCCTACAGAGAATCAGGGGGTGGATCTGTTTCCACTTACCGATCCCTCTACCTTTAGCCGCCTTGTAGCGGGGTACCGGGGAGACCGATATCTGTCTCACTTTGGAGAGCGATTTATCGCAATGGCACAGGCGGCTCTGGGAGAACGGGATGGAAATTTGGGGGAAAAAGAATTGACAAATCAGGTGGTATGAGCTATAGTAAAGAACAATCATCCAAAAACGCGATGAACGGGATAGTAGGCATGTCTGGATGCAAAGAGAGGGAGCGGCTGGTGTAAGCTCCCGTGAAGGGCCTTCCCCGAACCTCACCCGTGAGCAGTCCAGCTGAACCGGTGGTAAACCTTAGTAGGTTGGAACGGCACCCTCCGTTATCGGGGCAATGAGCGCATGGACGGATAAGAACGTCCATGAATATAGGTGGTACCACGGAGTTTACGGCTTCGTCCTATCAAATTCGATTTTGAATAGGGCGGAGCCGATTTTGTTTTTTCTCGATTCGACAAGGCGCAAATATGCCGCCTAAACCACTGTGGAGGTGACGTTCCATGAACGGAGCACAGGCATTGATTGAGAGTTTGTTGCACGAGCAAGTGGAGCATATTTTTGGCTATGCAGGGGCTACCATCTGTCCAGTGGCAGACGCACTGAAAGCCCATCCAGAGATCGGTTATACCTTGGTACGAACCGAGCAAAATGCGGGCCATATGGCGTCAGGATATGCCCGTATTTCTGGGAAAGTTGGCGTTTGTATGGTTACTTCCGGTCCGGGAGCTACCAACCTGATTACCGGTATTGCCACAGCATATATGGACTCTATTCCTATGGTGGCTATTACAGGGCAGGTGCCCAGCCACCTGTTGGGGAGGGACATCTTTCAAGAGGTGGATATTACTGGGGCCGTGGCGCCCTTTTCCAAGCATAGCTACTTAGTTAAGAACGCGAATGATATTCCCACTGTGGTAAAGGAAGCCTTTCATATAGCTTCTACTGGGCGGCCTGGCCCCGTACTCATTGATATTCCAATCGATGTGCAACAACAGGAGTTGCGGGGAAAGTTTCACTATCCTGAGCAAGTAAATATCCGAGGCTATAAACCCAGTGTAAAAGGAAATGAGTTACAAATTAAGCGGGTGGTAGAGGCCATTGGGCGTGCCAAGCAGCCGCTGATTTGTGCCGGGGGTGGCGTTTGGTTAGCCAACGCCCGGGAGGAATTGCTGGCGCTGGCTCAGCGATGTGCCATCCCGGTGGTCAAGACTATGATGGGGATCTCTCTGATGCCCACTGATCATCCGCTAAACATGGGAATGATAGGAGCCCATGGCAATCATTGTGCCAACAAAGCACTGGCAAAGGCAGATTTACTTATTATGGTGGGAACCCGTGCGGCGGACCGTGCGGTGGTGGATCCAGACGAGATTCAACGGCGGATGGCCACCATCCACATTGATGTGGATCCGGCGGAGATTGGAAAAAATATGCAGGCCGCCATCCCGCTGGTAGGGGATGTCAAGGTAATTTTACAGCAAATTTTGGAGCGGGAGATCCCGGTGACTGACTCGGGAGCGTGGCTGGAACAGCTAAAAGATTATCGCCGGGCAGAACTGGGGCGGGAATTTCCAAAGCGGGCTGGCTATGTATTCCCCGGAACTCTGCTGCGTATATTAGGCCGCAAGCTTCAGGACAATGCCATTGTATGTGCAGATGTAGGGCAAAACCAAATTTTTACTTGCAAATATTTACCCCAAAAAAATGGCCGGTTGCTTACCAGCGGCGGACTGGGCACTATGGGATACGCTCTGCCAGCAGCGGTGGGAGCAAAGGTGGCAGCCCGGGAGCGGCAGACGGTGGTCGTGTGCGGCGACGGGTCGTTCCAGATGGCTATGAACGAATTGGCCGCCGTGTGTGCAGAGAAAATGGACTTGAAAATAGTCCTATTTTGCAATCATACTTTGGGGCTTGTCCACCAAATTCAAAAGAGCGCGCCGTATCATGGCCCCTTTGGAGTGGAATTGGACGGTTCGCCCGACTTCCAGGCCATTGCTGCAGCCTATGGAATTCCAAGCATATTGGTGTCAGAAGAAGATCAGGTAGAAGAGGCGTTGGAGAAATTCTTAACCGCCAAGGGGAACTGCCTGCTAATTTGTAAAGTACACCCCGATGTAGGGACCAACGACTAAAGGAGGAGGTAGAGGATGAAACAGACCATTTCCGTTCTGGTGGAAAACCGAGCGGGTGTTTTGAACCGAATTACGGGGCTGTTTTCCCGCCGTGCCTTTAACATTGAGTCGCTGGCTGTGGGGGTGACGGACGACCCCACCGTCTCCCGTATTACCATTATCGTGGACAGCGGGAACAGTGTTGTGGAGCAGGTGGAAAAACAGCTGAACAAACTCATTGAGGTCATCAAAGTGCGTACCTTAGAGGAGAACAGTCTCATTGGCCGGGAACTGATGATCTTAAAGGTAAATGCGAATAACAAAACCCGGCAAGATATTATGACAATTTGCGAGATTATGGGAGCCAAAGTGGACGATATCTCGCCCACCTCCCTGACTATGGAACTTTCTGCCACCCCGGAGCAGCTGGACACTTTCCAGTCCATGATGCGTCCCTTCTCCATTTTGGAAGTGGTACGCACCGGCGTTATTGCAGTGCAGAAGGGTGGAGGAAAAATTTAAGGACCCAAGGACTGGGGTATGAGGAAAGTTGTATCCCGCCTATCGGGTCAAACAGGAGTTGAGCCGCATGAAGATCAGAGCCACCCAAGCCATCATGGAGTGCCTTCTGGAGCAGGAGGTGGATACCGTTTTCGGATATCCGGGCGGTACCATCCTCAATCTCTATGATGAACTTTATCATTATCAGGACAAGATTACCCATATTCTTACCGCCCATGAGCAGGGGGCTTCCCATGCTGCCGACGGTTATGCCCGGGCCACCGGAAAGGTGGGAGTGTGCTTTGCCACCAGTGGTCCCGGAGCGACCAACCTGACCACTGGCATTGCCACTGCTTATATGGATTCCTCCCCTGTAGTGTTTATCACTTGTAATGTCAGTGAGGACCTGCTGGGCAAGGACTCGTTTCAGGAAGTGGATATCACCGGCATTGCGATGCCCATTACCAAAGCCACTTATCTGGTCCGAGATCCTCAGACGATTCCAGACGTGATGCGCCAGGCCTTTGCAGTAGCGGCCACGGGTAGACCGGGACCCGTACTCATTGACTTTTTAAAAAATGTTACCTTTTTAAATACCATGATTGACTACGAATTTATTCCCTGGACCCAAAATCGCTCCTGCATTAGCATCCAGGCGCTGTCCCACAGCCATGATCTTAAGGCGCCGGAGCCGGATTTAGGGGATATTGAGAAGTTAGTGGAGATGATTGCCCAGGCGCAGCGGCCTCTGCTGATCTGTGGGGGCGGTGTAGTCCGGGGCAGAGCGCACCAGCAGTTCCGGGAGTTTGCGGAAAAACTGGATGCACCAGTTGCCATTACGGTAATGGGAGGGGGAGGTTTCCCCGGCGCTCACCCCCTGACCACTGGAATGATAGGAATGCACGGGTCCCAGGCCTCTAATGTGGCCTGTAACGAATGCGATTTGCTTGTCGCTGTGGGCTGCCGCTTCTCCGACCGAGTGGCTTTGCAACCCGACACCTTTGCCAGCCAAGCGAAGATTGTACATATCGACATTGATCGTTCAGAAATTGATAAAAATGTCCGTACCGACCACCATATTGTGGGATCGGCTAAGCGGGTACTGGAGTTGCTCAATCAGCGCCTACCCACTTACCACCACCCGGAGTGGAAGCAACACATCCTCCCCTTGCGGGAAAAGCAGGTGGTGGAAGAGGGAGAGAAGCTGACCCCCAGTCAGATTCTGGATGCCATTGAAAAGGCGGTGCCGAAGGGGTCCATTGTGTGCACCGATGTGGGCCAGCATCAGATGTGGTCGATTCAGCACTTTCACTTTGATTACCCTGGCCAGCTGCTCACATCCGGCGGGTTTGGCACCATGGGTTTTGGCCTGGGGGCTGCAATCGGCGCCAAGGTGGGGAATCCGGACAAAGTGGTTATCCATACCACGGGGGACGGCTGTTTCCGAATGAACTGCCACGAACTGGCCACGGTAGAGCATTATCATCTACCAATTATTACAGTAGTTTTTAATAATGGTACCCTGGGCATGGTGCGGCAGTGGCAGCACCTCATCTACCACGAGCACTATTCGCAGACAACCCTGGATCGGGGGCCCGATTTTGTCAAGTTAGCGGAAGCTTATGGATTGAAGGGAAAACGGGTAACCAACCGGAGAGAGATGGAACAGGCGCTCCAGGAGGCACTCTCCTGTGGTTGTGGTTATGTCATTGACTGTCAGGTAGATATGGATGAGATGGTTCGGCCTATGGTGGCCGGCGGTGCTCATATCACCGACTTTTTGCTGAAATAAGGGGGCGGCTGGGATGAAGACTACTTTTGATATCGAGAAAAAGCCCTATACCCTGTCTATCCTAGTCCGGGACATTCCCGGTGTACTCAGCCAGGTGGCCCGCCTGTTTTCTCGCAAGGGGTATAATATCGAGTCCATTGTCTCTGGGGAGACGGATCGTCCCGGAGTCACCCGCATTACCATCGTCATCTTGGGAGACGAGTTGATGGTGAATCAGATTGCCGCACAGTGCCGTAAACTGATCCCCGTTCTGGCGGTAAAGTTGCTGGACGAAAGCGCATCGATCCAGAGAGAATTTTCTTTAATCAAAGTTCGAGCAGCAGACCGAAATGCGCGCGATGAGGTGATTCAAATTGCCAACATCTTTCGGGCCAATATTATTGATGTCAGCCGGGAGACACTCACCGTTGCCATTTTTGGGGACAAGGATAAGACCTCAGCGCTGACGCGCCTTTTGGCCGATTACGGCATTTTGGAGATTGCCAAAACAGGAACTCTCGCCATCGAACGAGGGCGTAGCACCATATATGATGACAATAAACTCAAGGAGGAATACAATTATGGCAAAAATGTACTATGAGAAGGATTGCGACATCAACTACCTTAACGGGAAGAAAATTGCCGTCATCGGCTACGGTTCCCAGGGCCACGCCCACGCCATGAACCTGAAGGATTCTGGTTGCGACGTCTGTGTTGGTCTGCGCCAGGGCTCCAAGAACTGGGCTAATGCAGAGAAGGCCGGTTTAAAGGTAATGACGGTGGCAGAAGCTGCCAAGTGGGGTGACATCGTGATGATGCTCATCAACGACGAGGTGCAGGCTGAGGTCTATAAGAAAGATATTGCCCCAAATCTGTCTGCTGGCAACATGCTCATGTTCGCCCATGGCTTCAACATTCATTTTAAGCAGATTGTGCCTCCTGCTGATGTGGATGTGTCCATGATCGCCCCCAAGGGCCCCGGCCACACGGTTCGTTCCACTTATGTAGCCGGAAAAGGTGTGCCCTGTCTCATTGCTGTGGAGCAAAATGCCAGTGGCGACGCCTATAAGTTGGCTCTGGCCTATGCTGCTGGTATCGGCGGTGCCCGAGGCGGTGTAATGGAGACCACCTTCCAGGACGAGACGGAGACCGACCTGTTTGGCGAGCAGGCTGTTCTGTGTGGCGGCGTAGTGGAGTTGATGAAACTGGGCTTTGAGACCTTGGTGGAAGCTGGTTACGAGCCTGAAAATGCCTACTTTGAGTGTATCCACGAGATGAAGCTGATTATCGACCTGATTAACAAGGGTGGTGTAGCGGCTATGAACTACTCCATCTCGGATACCGCCGAGTATGGTGAGTATGTTTCCGGCACCCGGGTACTGCCCTATGAGGAGACCAAGAAGAATATGAAGGCTGTCCTCAAGGACATTCAGGACGGCGTGTTTGCTGGCAAGTGGATTGCAGAAAACAAGAACGGCCGTACTTTCTTCAACGCTAAGCGTGCTCAACTGGCCAAGCACCAGATGGAGACTGTGGGCGCTGAGCTGCGTAAGAACATGATCTGGGGCGGAGATACCGACCTGGATACTGCGTCCAACTAATGCCGTAATTTAGAGTGTTTTGAAATGAACAAACCCCGCCCGCTCCATCTGGAGCGGGCGGGGTTTGTTGATAAAAAGGAAGGTTATAGTTTGGCTTTGGGCAAATTCCAACGGTAGTGGGCGGCCAGGCAGCGGATCAGAACCACTAAAGCCATTCCCAAAAGCATAGCCCAAGCACTGCCGATCCAGGTCCAGGCCAGGGCACATACCAGTGCACCGGCTAAGGAGGCCGAAGCGTAGACATGTTTGACCAAGATGTAAGGAGTTTCGTCGGCGAGCAAGTCGCGCAGCACACCTCCGCCGACTCCGGTGAGAACGCCAACAAATACAGCCAAAAACAGTGTGGGCCGGGCTACTTGTTGATAAGCCATCTGTACTCCGACCACTGTGAAGGCGCCCAAGCCCAAGGAATCCATCCAAAACAATAAGTAGTTAAAGTGGTCGGGATTATGCATGAGTAGACGCCGGATGTGCCAAAAGAAGAACAGAACGGAAATGGCCAGGGAGACCATGGCACAGGTGGGATCCCGAAAAGCAGCGGGTGGAGTAAGTCCAAGAATCAGGTCTCGAATAATGCCGCCCCCTACGGCAGTGGTGAGGCCTAAAATACAGACACCGAACACATCCATACGTTTCTGCAGCCCCATGACAGCGCCAGATGCGGCAAAAGCGACGGTTCCGACAAGGTTAATAACCAATAAAAAGACATCCATTCTCCAATCCATATACGGTTCCCCCTATCGAGCCTAACCTGGCCCGCCATCCTCCAATCCCATCTCGTCCATAGCATGGCGCATGTGAATGGCCATGGCGTATTCTGCGCCGCTCTCATCCCGCTTTTGGAAAAATTCCAGTAACAGAGCATGGTCCCCTAAGGTGATGCGAGCCAACTCCTCTCCGTGCTCTCCAGTAGCAATTGCAGTCTCCACCGCCTGGTGAATCATGGGCAACAGACGCAGCAAAAACTCGTTGTGAGCCGCCCGAACAATGGCGGTGTGGAAGGCACGATCCGCCGCAGTGCGGTCTATTCCGCGGCGAATACATTGCTCTACCGCAACGCCTTTGGTTAAAATATCTTCCAATTCCTCCTGAGTCGCTCGACGGCAAGCGAGCCGTGCAGCTTGCGGTTCAAACATAGAGCGCAGTTCAAAGAGATCCCGCAATTGTCCTCGAACTCGGCTCAGACGGTGAAACCCAAAATCCTCCAAGTGATCTGCCTGCTGGGAGACAAAGGTCCCCCTACCCCGGCGCACCTCAAGCACACCCTGGGAAGTCAACTCCCGGATTGCTTCTCGCAGTGTGGCCCGGCTTACGCCCAACTGCTGAGCCAATGCCACCTCATTGGGCAGCTTGTCCCCTGGTAAGCGCCCCTTTTCTACAACAATTTGATTGTACAGCGTTTCCGCCGCCTGCTGCCACCGGCTTTTTTTCTCTGCCATAAAAAACTCCTTTTGGGACTTTGGCCCCCTTGACAGGTTCTCCTTTATCATATAATATGAAGTCAGACAATTCAAGAGTAATCAGACAACTCTTAAAAATTTTAGTCCATGTTTGAGGAGGTTTGTCCCTATGCGCAGCGATGTAGTGAAAAAAGGAATCCCTGCTGCTCCCAACCGCTCTTTGCTCTATGCCCTTGGTTACACCAAGGAGGAACTGGAGCGGCCGCTGATAGGAGTAGTGTGCTCTTATAACGAGATTGTTCCTGGACATATGAATCTGGACAAGATTTCCCAGGCGGTAAAAGCGGGGATTCGGGCTGCTGGCGGGACACCGGTGGAGTTCCCGGCCATTGCAGTGTGTGATGGAATTGCTATGGGCCATGTGGGGATGAAATATTCCCTGGTGACCCGAGATCTAATTGCCGACTCCACGGAGGCCATGGCCATGGCCCATCAGTTTGACGGTCTGGTCATGATCCCTAACTGTGATAAGAATGTCCCTGGTCTGTTAATGGCGGCAGCACGGGTAAATATTCCCACAATTTTTGTTTCCGGAGGTCCTATGCTCGCTGGCACCCTAAATGATGGGCGACGCACTTGCCTCAGCCATATGTTTGAGGCGGTAGGAGCCTATTATGCCGGCAAGTTAGATGAGACGGGGGTGGAGGAGTATGAGAATAATGCTTGTCCCACCTGCGGGTCATGTTCGGGAATGTATACGGCCAACTCCATGAACTGTCTCACCGAAGCAATTGGTATGGCTCTTCGCGGCAATGGTACGATTCCGGCGGTTTACTCGGCCCGACTGCGTCTTGCCAAGCATGCAGGTATGAAGATTATGGAGTTGGTGGAGAAAAATATTCGGCCTCGAGACATCATGACTGCAGCTGCTTTTCATAACGCAGAAACGGTGGATATGGCTCTGGGCTGCTCTACTAACACCATGCTCCACCTGCCTGCAATTGCCCACGAATGTGGCATTGAACTCTCCTTCGATATGGCTAATGAGATTTCCAGCAAAACCCCCAATCTGTGCCATCTGGCCCCCGCGGGTGATACCTATATGGAGGATCTGGAACGGGCTGGTGGAGTGTATGCGGTCATGGCGGAACTGACCAAAAAGGGCCTGTTGGATACCAGCCTTATGACCTGCACGGGAAAAACAGTGGCGGAGAACTTGGAGGGGGTGGTCAATCGGGACACGAACCTCATTCGCCCCATTGACAACCCCTATTCCACAACCGGCGGCATTGCAGTTTTAAAGGGGAATCTGGCGCCTGATGGCTGTGTGGTAAAGCAGTCAGCGGTAGCCCCAGAGATGATGGTCCATGAGGGACCTGCCCGAGTTTTCAACTCCGAAGAGGAGGCCATTGAAGCCATTTATGCGGGGAAAATTGTCTCTGGCGATGTGGTGGTCATTCGGTATGAGGGGCCAAAGGGAGGGCCGGGAATGCGGGAGATGCTCAATCCCACCTCTGCCATTGCGGGTATGGGATTGGATAAAGATGTCGCTCTAATCACGGATGGCCGTTTCTCTGGGGCAACCCGCGGAGCGTCCATTGGTCACGTATCTCCGGAAGCGGCCTCCGGCGGCCCAATCGGACTGGTAGAAGAGGGAGATTGCATAGCCATTGATATTCCCAACCACACCATTACTTTGAAGGTTTCCCAACAAGAATTGGAGGCCCGGCGTGCAAAATGGGTGTGCCCCGAACCTAAGATTAAAACCGGTTACCTAGCACGATACGCCAAATTGGTCTCTTCGGCGGACCGAGGGGCCATTTTAGGGGAATAAAAAACCGAAAGTGACGGCCAAGGAACAAAGGTCTGCATAAAATGGAACCAAGAGAAATATGCGGCCCCGGAGGGAATTCCCTCTGGGGCCGCATTGTGTTTTATGAGAAATAGGGGGTTATTTTGAAAGGGCGCTCTGAGCATCCTCCAGACGGCGGCGGTACTCTTCTACCGCCTGCTGGGGGGCAACGAGGGTCAGTTCTCCGGCCAGACCGAACAGCCAACCGAAGAATTGAGGACTCATCACCACTGGCAGAGTGACGGTAAAGTGTTCTTCCCCATCAGGAACCAAAATAACGTCCTGGCCAAATCGATCCCATACCACCCCAGCTTTTTCGCGGCGCCCCCGCAGGGTGACAGTGACCTCTTGGCCAGAATACATACCGAAGTGCTTTTGCCCATACTGCGCTAGCTGGAAGTCGGGGTATTGCGCCTGGCCTTGTCGGGGGAGAGAAGTGACGATCAGGTCAGTCATTTTGTCTACTCGGTAGTGGCGCATCTCCTCATATGAGTGGTCAAAGGCTACCAGATAGTAGTTTTCGCTGTTCCAAATTAGGCCGAAGGGAGAGACTGTGTACCGCTGGCCTGCCCGACGATACTGCTTTTGGCGGAAGAGGTCGTAATCAAAATATAGAAATGTAATGGCTTTTTGTTGTGCCAGGGCGGTGTGCAACTTGTCTACATTATAATAGATACTCTCGTTCATTACCTTGATGCGGCCACTGACATAGACTTGTCGCTGTAGCTGCTTTGCTTGGTGGATGCTGGCTAGAGATTCCAGCTTGGCAATCAGGGCATCGCTCTTTTTTTGTGTAATAAAGCGGGAGGACTGAACGGCATCCATGAGCAATTTCACCTCTGGAAGCTGAAAGTCGCGTTCACCCACAAACCACCCCGGAGTCTTTCCTTTCCGGCACTGTATGTCCATTCCCAACTGTTGCAGGGCCTCCAGATCGTCATAGATACTTTTGCGTTCTGCCTTAATATCATATTTCTCCAACTCGGTGATGATCTGAGATACCGGCATGGGATGGTCTTCATCCGTCTGCCTCAGCAATAGCTGAGCGAGACGGAGCAGCTTTGTCTTTTGGTTGGCGCTTTTTGCCATGCAATCCCCTCCCCAAGGAAGCACCTTCTGGTTTTGATTAAGCGAAATACATGAAAATAACAAAGTTATTTCCAGCTGGCCCATACATCAGGGCAGTAGCCCACTGTGGCCTGTTTCCCGTTGCGGACAATGGGGGTTCGCAGCAGGGAGGGGTTCTCATAAAGCTTGTCCAGCTTGGCTGAATCGCCAGCTAAGTAGGATAGGAGCACTGCATCCGGATGCCCTGTGTCCACCATGGCCTCCAGACCAACCGCGTTTTTTACACTTGCCAATTCTCCACGGCTCATACCAAATTTGCGGACATCTACTGCCTGAAAAGGAATACGGCGTTCTTTAAAATAGCGCTGTGCCTTTTTGGTATCAAAACACTTGGATTGACCAAAGATCTGGATATTCATGAAAATCCCCCCGTCGTTGCGTTTTTTGACAGTATAGCACGGGAGATCAGCGGCAGCAAGGGGGATAGGCGTGGGCGGACAGGGCCATACTAGCCAGGAAAGACAGTGGCAGAGTTTGGGGTGGAAGGGAAAAGTAAGGTAGAAAAGCAGAAGGCAAGCTGAGGGCAAAGAGGTAAGAGGAGGGGTGCCAGTGGAGGATATAGAGGCAACGGGGGTTGGCAGAGTGGACGGGACCTGGCTCCAAACGCTATGTCAAACTCTGGGACGAGTAAATCGAGTGGGAGTGTGCGCTGGAGAGACAGCGGCGGCGGCGACTCTGGCGGACTGGCTGGTGGGAGAAGTGGTACGGCAAGGAGGAAAAGTGCTGCAGTTCAGTTTGGAGTGCCCTGTACAATTGTCCTGGGCGGCTCGCGTGGAAGAATTGCCGGTATCCGTGTTTGTGGAGCCGGTAGAGGGAAGATTATACCTCCACATACTGGACGAGTTAGGCCTGCCGCTGGAACAAGACTGGGAACGGGATTTGAAGATGGGGCGGTACCCATTCAAACCAACCGTTAAGGCAGAAGGTGAGGTACCTGTGGCCTATTCCAATCGGAGTGAAAGGGAGTGGGCACAATGGGCAGCAAAGCAGGCAACCCTTCGCGGCCTGACGTTGCGGCGCCTACGGGTGGCAGTGGGAACATCCACGGCGGCGGATCGAGGGGTCCGAGCGGTATTGGCAGCGCTAGGCTGTCGACTGGAACGGACCTGGAGGCCTGGCCTCCCATCCTTCTCTGGTAGTCACGGGGGATTTCGGCTGACTGCCCGAGATGAAAAAGGAGCGGTTTTGGATGCTGGGCAGCTACTCACTCTGGTGTCCCTAATTGAGATGGAGAATGGGAGTGGGATGGTAGCTCTGCCTATGTGGGGGAGTGCAGCGGTAAATCTTGTGGCGGCGGGTCATGGAGGGAAGGTGTTGCGGGTAGGGCGAGACGGTTCAGCGGCTCGGGTAAACTATGCATCCCAGCCTTGGCTCTGGTCGGCCCCCAGTGCTGCCGCTCGGATTTGCGCCCGAATGCGTACGTCAGGGCAATCGCTGGATCAGTTAATGCAAAAAACACCCCGTTTCAGCGTCTGGAAACGAGATGTATCCCTGGCGTGTGGCTGGGGAAAGGTGCTAGAAGGGCTTACGGGGGAACGGCCAGGAGAGAGAGGGGCGGCTGGTGTGCGTCTCCGGGCCGGGGGTGGCTGGGTATATTTAGGACCAGCGGAAGGCCATAGGGGATTGCGGGTGGTAGCAGAAGGACCAGATTTAGAATTGGCGGCAGAATTGTGCGACCAGTATGCCGCACAAGCGGCTCAAATAGATGAAAGCCTGCGGCAGCAAGATATACAAGGAGAGTCGGAAAAATAGTTCTGCCCTTTTCTGGAAACGCATAGTATACTTTTGCTGGAAACTGTGGTATACTAAACCAAACCATTTGATTTATGCGTCAGAGAAGGAAATCAGTTTCCTTCCGACGTTTAAATATATCCCGAATTTTCAAAACCGTGACAGCAGGCGGTGACGAGAACGGGAATACAGAAACGTGACAGAGTGCCAAAAGGCGAAGGGAACCACCCACCCGGCGAGGCAGGGCCGGAGTCGGCGTCTCCCCTTCGTCTGCTCGCTGTGCTTCAGGCATAGTAAATTTGTGATAGACTCTGCCGCGGATACATGATAGAAAAAAGAAGAAAAGGAGTATTCTATGGCAGAAAAGCTAAAAATTATTTCCCTTGGAGGGCTAAATGAGATTGGAAAGAACCTGACGGTATACGAATACGGCGGGGATATTGTGGTGGTAGACTGCGGAATGGGATTTCCCGATGACGATATGTATGGTATTGATGTGGTGATTCCTGATGTCAGCTACCTAATCAAAAATCAGAATAAAATCCGGGGAATTTTTATTACCCACGGACACGAAGATCATATTGGAGCATTACCCTATGTGTTGCGTTCCATCAATGCCCCTATTTATGCCACCCGAATGAGTGCGGGGCTGATTAAGCTGAAGCTGGAGGAACACCGACTGCTGGATAAAACCAAACTTATCACCTGTGAAGCAGGGGATACGGTAAAAGCGGGACGGTTCAGCGTGGAATTTATCCATGTCAACCATTCCATTGCCGATGCGGTGGCCTTTGCGATTAAATGCCCTGTAGGGACGTGTGTGCACACCGGCGACTTTAAAATCGACACCACCCCTATCCAGGGGGGGATGATGGACCTGGCACGGCTGGGTGAACTAGGGCGGGAAGGGGTGCTGGCGCTGCTGGCCGATTCCACCAATGTGGAACGGCCGGGCTACACCCGCAGCGAGCGCAGTGTAGGTGCGTCTTTTGATGCGCTGTTTCGTGGCTGCGAGGAACGGATTATTGTCACCACCTTTGCCTCTAACGTAGACCGTATCCAGCAAATTATTGATGTGGCGGCACGATATGGTCGTAAGGTTGCGGTAACCGGCCGCTCCATGGAAAATATCATGAAGGTTTCCACAGAACTGGGATATATGAATATTCCGGACGGAGTGCTGATGGACCTAAACCATATCAAGTCTCTGCCCAAACAAAAAGTGTGTATTATCACCACCGGGAGCCAGGGAGAGACGATGTCTGCTCTGACCCGAATGGCGTTTAACACCCACCGGCAGGTAGACCTGCTGCCTGGGGACCGGGTGATTATTTCTGCCTCGGCCATTCCGGGAAATGAAAATGCCATTGGCAATGTCATTAATGAACTTTATCGCAAGGGAGTGGAGGTCCTCAACGAGCGGGAGTTGACTTTGCACGTATCGGGACACGCATGCCAGGAGGAACTGAAAATTGTTCATGCACTGGTCAAACCCAAGTTCTTTATCCCGGTTCACGGGGAGCAGAGAATGTTGCAAATCCACTCGAAGCTGGCTCAGAGCATGGGAATGGACCCGCGCCATGTGCTGATCAGCGATATTGGTCGGGTTATGGAGTTTACGCCCAATTCCGGAAAACTGGCGGGGACCGTCACGGCTGGCCAAGTGTTTGTAGACGGTTACGGCGTCGGGGACGTGGGCAGCGTGGTGCTACGGGACCGGAGGCATTTGGCCCAAGACGGCATGATTGTTGTGGTACTGTCCATGTCGGGAGAAGACGGGGAACTGGTGTCTGGACCAGATATTATCACCCGCGGCTTTGTCTATGTCAAGGAGTCGGAGGGCCTAATGGAAGAACTGCGGCAGGTGGCGTTGGAAGCAGTGCAGAGTGTGGATGCCCGCAGCGCCACGGATTGGTCGGCGATTAAAAGCGCGATAAAAGGAGATATGTCCGACTACCTTTATAAGAAAACCAAGCGCTCCCCCATGATTTTGCCGGTTATTATGGAAGTCTAAAGGACCAGGGACAATGCCCCCGTTTCTACTAGGAACGGGGGCATCTGGCTACAACGGAATGAAGGAAGGGACGGACTGATACCTTTATATAATACATAATAGAGAAAAACAGAAAATATTTAATATGATTGTTTGTAACAAGTTTGACGCAATATTACGGTTTTGTTACACTTGCGCGTAAGTGGTTGACTTCAAAAGAGGGTTCTGATAATATAAGCACACGGCAAGGGGGTCCGGCCCTCAGCTGCGCGCTGAGCCGAACTTAACCGCCGAAACCACTCCGGGCATTCCGGAAAACAGTTCCCCTATACGAATAGGGAAGCTGAGAAAGATGAAGGAGGAATTCCGAATGAGAAACCTGAAGCGGGCCCTCAGCCTGGCGATGGCTTCTGTCATGCTGATGGGCATGATGGTAGTCGGCACCAGCGCCGCGGGCTACAAGGATGTGGCTTCTGACGACAACAAGGAAGCCATCGAAGTTCTCCAGGCCGTCGAAGTCATGGTCGGCGACGAAAAGGGCAACTTCAATCCTGACCAGAACGTTACCCGTAACGAGATGGCTGTTGTCATGGCCAACCTGATGGACTATCGTGTGGCCAGCTACGAGGGCACCTCTCCCTTTACCGATGTCCCCAGCTGGGCTGAGCCCTATGTGGCCGCCTGCTACACCAACGGCATCACCTCTGGTATCAGCGCCACTCAGTACGGCGGCGACCAGCCTGTAACCACTGCTCAGGCTGCTCTGATGCTGATGAAGGCTCTGGGTTACTTCCAGTATCAGTCCGACTTCGGCACTGACTGGCAGTACGAGACCATCAAGCAGGCCAACCTGCTGGACCTGTTTGTGGACGTGAAGTCCGGTGTTCGTGAGAACATGACCCGTAACGATGTGGCTCAGCTGGTTCTGAACACCCTGGAGTCCGGCACCGTTACCGCTGACGACGACACCATCAAGGTTGAGGCCGACGGTGTCACCGTTGAGGCTGGCAAGGTGAAGTACAACTACGTCACCAGCGGCGAGAAGTATGCCAGCGCCATCAAGAGCCTGCGCACCTACAATGCTGACGCTAGTGCCGGTGGTACTGGTGAGTACATTGTAGAACTGGGCGAGAAACTGTATCAGGGCGACCTGAAGCGTCAGGAGACTGGCGTGACCAATGGCTTCAATGCTCCTGCTGTAAAGTGGAGTTATGACGCTGTGGAAGTTGGCACCTATGCCAAGAACGCTGACTACACCTTCGAAGGCAAGGTAAAGAGTTCCGCCATGTACAACGCTGTGGGCAAGACCGCTGTGAACAACTACAGCTGGAATGTCTACCTGGACGGCAATGTGGATCTGGACACCCTGGTAAGCAGCGGCACCTTTGATTCCGACGACTTCCTGGCTCAGGTTGCAGCCAAGAACAACGCCGACCTGACTGGTCCTGCTCGCGGCACCACCACCTATGTCTACATCAACGAGGATGTTTCCCCCAAGGAAGTCACTGTCTGCATCGTCAGCACCTACGCTGCTGAGGTTGTACAGTCTGAGGATGGCACCATCACTCTGGACGACAACGACCTGGAGTTTGACGTAGAGGGCTATGACGAGGAGGACGTGGTTCTGTACACCAAGTCTCAGGCTGTGAACGGCGACTGGACTGTTGAGTCCGTCCTGGGCGTTGCTGAGCGCGTGGAAGGCACCGTGACCAAGGTTAAGAACACCGACTCCGTGGTCATCGACGACACCACCTACAACTACAACTCCACTGTGGCCACTACCGACAAGATTACTGTTGGCTCCTACGACGAGAACGTGGCTTTCTATCTGGATCAGCAGGGCAACATCGTCCGCATTGGCGAGGCCACTGAGTCCAACGACTATGCCTATGTGATTTCCATGGGCAAGGAAGATGACAAGTACGGCGAGACCAGCGAAGCTGTGTTTGCCAAGATGGTTCTGGCTGACGGCACCATCCTGAAGATTGAGGTCAACAGCGACGACTACAACGATACTCTGGCTGATGCCCGGAGCAAATTCAACAATAAGATCGTCTCCTACACTGAGGAGGATGACGGCACTTACTCCTTGAGCGCTAAGAGCGATGCTACTATCAGCACTGTTGGAACTTCCTTCTCCGTCAAGGGCGGCAGCACCCCCATTAACGGTATGCCTGCGGCTTACGGTGCCAAGATTTACGGCGACAAGAACACCGTGTACGTGATTTGTGACGACGCCTCTGAGGACGACTACTCCGTATACGTGGGCTACAACAATGTGCCCGACATCACTGGTACTGACGAAACTAAGGCTGTTGCCTATGTGAAGGACGGCGTGGCCAAGATGGTCTATGTGACCGACGTCACCACTGAGAGTTCCGCTGACGACGTGATCTTCGTCATCGGCGATCCTACCACCAATCAGATCAAGTCCTCCGCTGGTAACTACTATGAGTTCAAGGCCGTTGTGAAGGGCGAGGCTACCACTATTATGGTGCGCCAGGGCTCCAAGGCCGCTGACTATCTGGTTGCTGACGGTCCCGATGGTAAGAGTGTTCTGGGCAAGAAGGACATCGGTGTGTTCTTCGGCATGACCGAGAGCAGCAAGGGTCTGGTCACTGACCTGAAGACCACCCTGCCTTCCAAGGTTGAGATCAACGGTGCAGCTGATCCTGACGCCGACTGGAGAGTCGTTGCAGGCGAGTTGTGGACCGGAACCAAGCGCGTTTCCACCACCTCTGGTCTGGTTGGCTTTGGCTATGTAAGCGCCACTAAGGACTACGCCAACTGGCTGGGTGCTGACGAGGATGCCATCGTTGCTTACTATGACTACGCCGGTAACTCCATCACTGGGGTTGGCTCCATCAACACCCTGCGCACCGACACCAACGACGATGCAGTTGTTGTCACTGACGACGGCAGCATCATCGCGGTACTGGTGCTTGACAAGTAAGATTCCTCTAAAAGGAAATTACCTGTAAAGTGACAGACCCCCGGGCATTTGCCCGGGGGCCTGTTTTTATTTTGAATGGAAAGGAATAAAAAAGTGCAAGGGGGGGAGGAAAATAAAAAACGATTATAATGTAGCCTCCCCTTTTGTCTTGCAATTTTTCCACGGCTAAGGTATGATAGAGAGGAATTGGAGCGTAGTAAAGGAGGCCCCTAGATGCGGGACGGGTTTGTAAAAGTTGCAGCTGGAACGCCGGAAATTCGGGTAGCGGATTGTGCTTATAATGCCCAGCAGTGTATTGCCTTGATTTCCCAGGCGGCGGAGGCAGGGGTGAAGGTATTGTGCCTGCCGGAACTGTGCCTGACTGGATATACCTGTGGTGACTTGTTTTTACAGGATATACTTTTGCAGGGCGCTGAGGCCGGCCTGGAGAAGGTTTTGAAGGCCACCGAGGGGGTAGACCTTGTAGTGGCACTGGGGCTTCCCGTGCGGGTAGCCAATAAGTTGTACAATTGTGCTGCGCTCCTTTCCAGAGGAAAACTGTTGGGGCTGGTTCCCAAGGCGCACCTGCCCAATTATGGGGAGTTTTACGAAAAACGGTGGTTTGAGAGTGCCGCGGACGAGGAATTTTATTCGGTTACCTTGTGCGGACAAGAGACCTTTTTGGGCAGAAATATGCTATTTCAATGTCAAGAATTGCCCGAATTAATTCTTGGAGTGGAAATTTGTGAGGACTTATGGGCTCCCCAACCCCCATCCGTCCATTTAGCCTCCCAAGGAGCCACACTGATTTTGAATCTCTCCGCTTCCAACGAGACAGTGGGGAAAGCGGATTACCGCCGCTCTCTGGTGTCTGGGCAGTCCGCCCGACTGCTATGTGGCTACCTCTATGCCGATGCTGGGGAAGGAGAGTCCACCACCGACCTTGTTTTTGCAGGACATAATTTGATTGCAGAAAATGGGACCATATTGGTGGAACAGCGCTTTGCTTCCGGGCTTACGGTGTCCGAGTTGGATCTACAGCGTATCGCTTATGAACGCCGTCGGAATACCACGTTCCCTGCTGGCAGCCAGGAGCGTATGTCGTGGTGTGATTTTCATCTGGAACTTGGGAATACAGTTCTGACTCGACCAGTGAGTAAAAACCCATTTGTCCCCGATAGCCGTGGAGACCGGGATGCCCGGTGTCAGGAAATTTTAAATATTTCGGCTTTGGGACTAAAGAAGCGACTGATCCATACCCGGGCGAAAACCGCAGTGGTGGGACTTTCCGGAGGGCTGGACTCTACACTGGCCCTGCTCATTACTGCACGGGCCATGGCTATGGCTGGTCGGCCCATGACAGACATTGTAGCGGTAACGATGCCTTGCTTTGGCACCACCGCGCGTACCAAGTCTAATGCTCAAGTTTTGGCGGAACAGATTGGAACCACCTTCCAGACCATTGACATTGGCCAGGCTGTCCGTGTTCACTTTGAAGATATCGGACAATCCATGGAGGATTTATCGGTAACTTTTGAAAATGGACAGGCCCGAGAGCGTACACAAGTGCTGATGGATGTGGCCAACCGATCGGGCGGGATGGTGATTGGAACAGGGGACTTGAGCGAGTTGGCCTTGGGTTGGTGTACCTATAATGGGGACCATATGTCTATGTATGCGGTCAACGCTGGGATTCCCAAGACCTTGGTGCGCC
The DNA here is from genome assembly GCA_050943895.1 of Lawsonibacter sp. Classification (GTDB taxonomy): domain Bacteria; phylum Bacillota; class Clostridia; order Oscillospirales; family Oscillospiraceae; genus Lawsonibacter. The sequence goes on along the minus strand of JBMNQA010000001.1, from coordinate 103,604 downwards.
ATTTAGTGTCTTATGTGGCGGAAGAGACCAAAGAGCAAGACCCCAAACTGTCGGCAGTGCTGCTGGATATTTTGGATACTCCGGTGTCTCCAGAACTGCTTCCGCCCAAAGAGGGAGAGATAGCACAGCGTACCGAAGATCTGGTAGGACCGTATGAACTGCACGATTTCTTCCTGTATTACGGGATTCGGTGGGGATTCCCGCCCCGGAAGGTATATCGATTGGCCCTTTACGCGCTGGAGAATACTTATGGACAGGCGGTCATCTATAAGTGGCTAAAGAATTTCTACCGCCGCTTCTTCCAGCAACAATTTAAGCGCTCCTGTCTGCCTGACGGCCCCAAGGTGGGGTCTGTGACGCTGTCGCCCAGAGGGGATTGGCGGATGCCCTCGGATGCGGAAGCGGCACTGTGGCAGGCAGATGTGGAAGCGCTGCAGCCCTAAGGAGAGGCTGTGGGCGAACGGAGCCGGTGCGGTGAAGTGTGCCGGCTCCGTCCACCCCGCAGTAAGAGGTGCAAGTCTGTGGGGAGTACACCATATCCACAGGCGAAGAAGTTGGATATCTCAACAAAATGTTGCCCAAAGGCAGCTTAGGGAAGTATGCAGACGCAAAAAAGCCCGACCTGTTTGAAAGCAGGTCGGGTCTTGTTTTGAGGCAAAATGGAGTAAGAGGTTAACCTTCCATCTCCGTAATTAAATTAACGCGACGGGCATGGCGGCCTCCTTCAAAGTCCGTAGACAAAAAGACGTCTACAATTCGCTCAGCCAGATTGGGACCAACAATTCCGGCTCCCATCGCCAGCATATTGGCGTCGTTATGCCGGCGTGTCATTTCGGCGGAGAGAGAGTCGGAACACAGTGCGCAGCGGATCCCCTTTACCTTGTTGGCGGTAATGGAGATGCCGATACCGGTGGTGCAAATAACAATGCCCTTCTCACACTGGCCGCTGGCAACGGCCTGAGCTGCAGCCTTACCAAAGACAGGGTAGTCGCAGCTTTCGGTGCTGTTGGTGCCGAAGTCCTCACAGGTAATGCCTTTTGCGGCTAAATAGGCCTTAATGTGTTCTTTCAGTGCGTATCCACCGTGGTCCGATGCAATTGCAATCATAAGAAATGCCTCCCAAATAAATTAAAATAAAATAGGATCAGGCTTGCGTTGGCGATAGCGTGTCAGCCAGCGAAAACCTGTTTCGCGCAGCAGTTCCAAAGCAGCGGATAAACCGCGGCCCACATCTTGAGGTCGGTGTGCATCAGAACCAATGGTGATGAGTTCACCGCCCAACTGTCGATAGCGTTTTAAAATAGGACGCCACGGAGCTATTTCCCGACCGGTGTGGGTATTTATCTCAATGGCACGGCCAGACTGAATAACGGTCCGTAAAATGGTGTCCAGCTGTTCCTTCCAGAGGTCAAGTGAGATGCGGTAGTGGGCGCGGCCGTTGATATATCGTAAAGGATAGAGAATATGGCCCAAGGAGTCATAGTAGGGCAATGGAGCTAAGGCCATGAGACAAGACATATAGTCGTCCAGGGCGCGCCGTGCGTCCACTTCTTCCGGGTAGTCCAAAAAGAAAAAGTCTGTTCCGCCAGCAGCGGGGCTGAGATTGTGAACAGAGCCAATCACAAAGTCCAGGGGGGCGCCCTCCAAAATCTCCCCGGCAAGAGTCGGATTGGTGTGGGCTCCACCCAATTCCAGGCCGAGGAGCAAATGAACGCCTGCCTGAGGAGCAAGGGAGGATGCCTGATGAAATTGGGTAAGGACGGGGGACCAGTCCCAATGCTTAAGAGGGGCCCCATCTTCCTGCTGCAAATCGCAGTGGTCAGTGGTACAAAGTTCCTGCAGTCCGGCGCGGGCGGCAGCATGCACCATATCGGATAGAGCGGCGCTGCTGTCCGGAGAACAGCAGGTATGGGTGTGGTAGTCCATCCGGAACAAAATGCGGCTCCCTCCTCTCAATTAAAACTGGAAAAAAGAAAAACTATTCGATTAAATTTATTTTACTGTTTTTTTTACCATTTGACAAGGGGGCAAAGGAAAACCCATTCGAATCAGGGTAACGGAAGCATCTGGTCGTATGTGTGGTAAAAGGAGTCTAATTTTCCCAGGTAATTATCCTTCCAAGGCTTGTTTCGCCCGCAGAAATGAATAATACGGCTATTTTCCCGTACCCAATTAAAATCCATGTGCCACAAAGGATTGAGCACAGCGGCAGCAAACAGCCGCTCTGTCATATTGTAACGGTAAGGATTAAGGCGGAGAATGTGATCTCCATAAAGGGCACTGATAATATCCTGATCAGGAAGAAAAAGGGAATGGCGGTGTTCCTGAACGTAGTGAAAGACAGGAGAAAGTTGCTGATTTTGGCGCAAGGCAGCTAAATTCATCAGCAGGACACCAGAATTGATGTAGGGACCGGAAGCATCGGCCTGGAGGCGAATGGCATTAAGTCGCTCTAACCCCTTGGCCACATGACTGGCTGCCGCATACCAGTTATCTCCCAGATCCAGCGACCACAATTCTTCCAATGACCCGTTTATAATAAGATCCGGATCCAGGTACAAAACACGATCCAACGTTTCTGGCAAGTAGTGGGCAGCAAAAATTCGATCGTAAATTTCTAAGGGATAACGATCTGTGGTGGGGGCATCCGACAAGAGAGAGTTCCCAGCAGCCAAAGGGGTAAGGGAGAGATTGGACTCTGCCACAGTCTGTTCTAACCAGCGGATGTCTTCCGGCAGCAAGGAGCGATGTAGCAGATAGACATGAAGTGGAACCTGGTGATGATGACAAGCCAGACTTTTTAGCATGACAGCCAGTGGGTGCAAGTAATTACGGTCAATGGTCACTAGAATTTCCATATCAGTGGACTCCTTTATAGAGGAAGGGGCCACCTCATCTGAGGTGGCCCCTGGGTGTTCAGGGCAAAGTGTTACACCATCAGTGAATATACAAGACCTGCATATTCAGAAGGGTCTTCCAAAGGTAGGCCAGCTAGAAGGAGAGCTTGACCATAGAGCAATTTGGAGTACTTCTCTACCGTAGCGGTGTCGTTGGCAGTTACCGCTTTTTTCAGGGCGGCAAAGGGAGCGGAGTCGGGGTTGAGTTCCAATACTCGTTCCGCCTTCATGGGTTCGCTTCCCTCAAGTTTACTCATATATTTCTCCATTTCCAGGGAAATAGGACCTTCCGCGGCCAGACAGCAGGCGCCTGACTTGAGAATCGAGGAGATCCGAACAGATTTCACTGCGTCCCCTAGGGCCTGCTTGACCGCATCCAAAACATCTTTACCGGCCTCGGCCTTTTCTTCGGCAGCCTTCTTTTCTTCCTCGGTTTGAGGAAGCGCGTCTTCGTCGGCTACCGACTTAAACTTTTTACCCTCCCATTCGCCCAAGGCTTTCATTACAAAATCATCTACATCTTCAGTACAATAGAGAATTTCATAGCCTTTGTCTAAAATACGCTCAACCTGGGGGAGTTTGGCAATTTTGTCCACACTCTCTCCACAGGCGTAGTAATAGAAGGGCTGGTCCTCGGGCATGCGATCCTTGTAGGCCGCTAGAGTGGTGTTTGTGTTCTCCTTAGAGGACCAGAAGAGCAGGAGATCTTGTAAAAGTTCCTTCTTGGCACCATATTCGGCTACTACACCGTATTTAATTTGGGTGCCAAAGGCTTTCCAGAATTTTTCATACTTCTCTTTGTCCTCTTTTTGCATTTTCAGCAACTCGGCCTTAATCTTTTTCTCCAGGGCAGAGGCAATCACCTTCAGCTGCCGATCATGCTGGAGAATTTCACGGCTGATGTTCAAAGAGAAGTCTGGGGAGTCTACAACACCCTTTACAAAACGGAAGCAGTCCGGCAACAAATCGGCGCACTTGTCCATAATCATTACGCCAGAGGAATACAGCTGCAATCCTTTCTGATACTCCCGGGTGTAAAAGTCGTATGGAGTCTGGGCAGGAAGATAGAGCAAGGCCTTATAAGTTACGGCCCCCTCCGCACTGGTGTGGATGACGGCCAGAGGATCTTGCCAGTCACCAAACTTTTCCTTATAAAAGGCGTTATATTCTTCGCCTTTCACCTTGGATTTTTGCCGCTGCCACAGGGGGACCATGGAGTTGATCGTTTTCCACTCTTTTACCGTCTCCCACTCTGGCTTATAATCATCGCCAGCATCCTCGGGCTTGGGTTTCTGCCGATAGTCCTCTACCTCCATGACAATGGGGTAGCGAATATAGTCGGAGTACTTTTTGATAAGTTCCTGTAGCTGATAGGTCTCCAAATACTGGCTGTAATTTTCTCCATCGGCATCCGCTTTCAGGTGCATAATTACATCCGTACCCGGGGTCTCCTTTTCACATTGGGTGATCGTGTAGCCGTCGGCGCCGTCCGATTGCCACATCCAGGCCTCCTGGCTACCCCAAGCTCTGGAAAGAACGGTGACCTGGTCGGCAACCATAAAGGCCGAATAAAAGCCCACACCAAACTGGCCAATCACGTCAATCTTTTCAGCGGCTTTATCATCTTCTTTTAGTTCCGCTTTAAATTGACCGGAACCACTGCGGGCAATGGTGCCCAAATTGCTCTCCAAATCTTCCTTGGACATACCCACTCCATTGTCGGAGACAGTAAGTGTGCGCATATCTTTATCGGGAACAATCGTAATTTTCAGGTCTTTGCGCTTAATGTCCACCTGGTCGTCCGTGAGGGACTTGTATGCCAGTTTATCCTCTGCATCACTGGCGTTAGAGATAAGTTCGCGAAGAAAAATCTCTTTGTGGGTGTAGATGGAGTTAACCATCAGATCAAGCAGACGCTTGGATTCTGCTTTAAACTGTTTCTTTGCCATAATTTCTGATTCCTCCGTGTATAGTAAATTAATATTATAACAAAATAAAAACATACAGTTAGCACTCGAAAATATCGAGTGCTAACTGTATAATAGCGCACTTTTTTATAAAATGCAAGGGTGTTCACAGTTTTTTTACAGGTCAGGCCCGCGGTCTTCTAATTGAGTATAAGTTCGCCGAATGCACTCCCCGGTCTTTGCCTGGTAGTAGGAGGCGCAGCCATTCTGAATAATTTCCACCAAGGATTCCTGAAGGTAACACCAGCTATCTTCTCCGCCAGGGAGGGCATATTGTTTTCTCCCATCTTGGTCGTATAAGAGCCACTCTTGCTCTTTCCGAATTGCAAAAAGGAGAAGGTCATTATTTGGTTTTCCGTTCAAAATAATTAATTCTCCTTGCTGAACTGGGAGTAATACGTTCCCTTCCAGATCCGTGACGGCAAAAGTTGTATTTTCTTGATCCCAGATTGAGAAGCACACACGGTCACCCCCTACTACAGCCGGATATTCATCCTGCGGCAAAGGAGAGGGCAGTGTATAGGAATGTGGCCCTAAAGTGAGCGTTACAGTACCGTCTGCATTTGCGTGAGGAGTCCACCAGATGTACTGGTTATAGTGTTCTTCCCACTGACGATACCAGTCGGCAGCCTCACAGGAGGTCACTTTTCCTGTGGCGGGATCTAAGAAATGAGCGAATTCCTCTGCCTCCCCAAAGATCCCAAGAAACAGAGTTTCTCCGGTCCATTGGGCCGAAGAAGAGGCGTCTCCCGTAAACCAGGGAATATGGGAACCATCAGGAATGCCCAATTCTGCCCAAGTATAATGAGCAATTTCTGCTCCGGTTTGGGGGTCCAATAGGGTAAGATATTTTCCATCACCGGCGGCAATACCTCCAGGGTAGGCAACGGTGCCCCAAAAACGAAATCCAGTATACCAACTGCCGTCCTCTGCGGCGAGTGCAATCAATTCCCCACTGCCAGATGCTCCGCGCTCGGGATCTCCTTTGGTTAGAGCATACACGGGGAGAGATTGAGTAATCAACTCTCCTGTAATCGGATCAGAAATCGTATAGCCAGGACGAGAAATGCTGCTGCATACCGGATCCATGACAAGGACCCCCTGCTGTGTCATCAGCCCATAAAACCAAGTGGAGGTGTAGGCGGTTTCCGACTCTTCCCACCAAGCTTTCATCTGGCCTTGAGCACCTGCAAAGGGGAGAAGGAGTCCATAATCTTGTCCAGGAATAAGTTCCGGGGTATTGTTCTGGTACCATCGTTCTCCAACAGCGGGTAATGCTTCTTCCTTATCCAGAACCGACCAGTCCACTTGGACATTGGGACCGGCAGGGAGGCTGCTGGATTGATCAACGGAGGATATCTCATTTTTGTGAAAGGCACATCCGGGAAGCAGGGTACAGACCAGCAAGAAGGCAAAGAGTTTTATAGTGGGCATAGCTTATTCCTCCAAATCCAACACTGGTACATAACCCTCTCCGGCGGCCAGTTTCTGTCCTTCAACCCCCAATACCCAGTCATATAAAATGCGGGTAGGACTGTCTGAAGGGGTGTTTTGGTCTATGGCTATAAAATAGGGATTAAGAAAGGGATAGGTCCCGTTCCGAATGGATTGTGTGTCTGGTGCCACCCCGTCAATGGATAGCACCTTCAGACCGCGAGCCATTTCCATATCATTGGCGTAATAATAAACCGTGTAGCCTATGGCGGAAGGAGAATTGTCATATGCACGTACGGCATCCATCAGACCGACCATGGAGTCGGGAACCCAGGCTTCGGGGGCGGGCATGGGAGGCTGGCCCTGCATTACTAATTTTTCAAACATGGTCTGGCTTCCGGCTCCTTGGTTGCGCTGAAAGGGAACAATCTCTAAATCATCCCCTCCCACTTCCTTCCAGTTGGTAATTTCACCGGTGTAAATTTTCTGCACCTGGTTCCAGGTGAGATTGTCTACTGGATTATCCGCATTGACCACAAAAACAAGGGCGTCGGTGGCAAAGGGGGTATAGAGCCAATGCCCCTCTTCCTCCAATTGGGTGAGAACCTCACCTTCTGGTTCCGCAGCCAACACTAAGTCCCGTTCCCCTGCCATAAGGTTTCGGTAAGATTGGGTGGTGCGGGAAAAATGAATAAGGTCGGCCACGGACTCTCGATTTTCTCCCAACAAAACCGCACAAATAGTCTCGGCCAAAGGTGCGGTGGAGGTGGAACCGTCTAATCGGGGAAAGTTTTCTCGGGTAAATACAAAAGGAGACGCCAAAGAGGACTTTGAAGATGAGGAAGAAGAGATTTGGTCGCCGTTTTGAGAGGAAGAGGCAGTGTTTGCCTGCCTACTTGGGGTGCAAGAGGTCAAAACGACGGCAATGACAAGAACGGCTGCAAGGCCGGGAACATCCATTTTCATAAAAAGACCCTCCTAAATTTTTAAAGTTCTAGGCCGCATTTGGGCCAAAAGAGGCCCGAGGTAAAATTAGTATAGCAGTCAATTTTTTAATGATCATCACAATTTATCCGCAAAATGGCAACAAAAAATGAAAAAAGAGAACAAATTGGTTACAATTTTTGAGAAAATTTTAAGAAAATATTAAATTCAAAAAGTGAGTGAAGTAAGGTTGACAGAAAAGATAAAGTGTATTATTGTATTAATTACCTAATACAATAATACAGGAGGGGGCAAAATGGATTGGAATCTCAGTGGGGATCGCCCCATTTGGCTTCAACTGACCGAACAGATGGAGCGGCGGATTCTCACTGGAGTGTATCCGCCGGGGAGCAAACTGCCAGCCGTGCGAGAATTGGCGGCAGAGGCGGGAGTGAATCCCAATACGATGCAGCGAGCCTTGGCGCAGCTGGAGCAGGAGGGATTGGCCAAAGCGGATCGGACAGCGGGACGACTGGTGACCCAGGATACGGCAGTGTTGGACCGGGCGCGACGGCAGGCTGCCCAAGCGGTACTACAGACTTATTTTAAAGCTATGGCGGAACTGGGCTATACAAAGGGGCAGGCATCCGCTTTGGTGAGGGAGGAAGAGACGTGAGTGAGGTATTGATTCAGTGTCGTGGTCTGACAAAGACTTACGGTAGAAAAACGGCTTTGGCGGGCCTAGACTTATCCGTGGGACGGGGACGGATTGTGGGCTTGTTGGGGCCCAATGGGAGCGGTAAGACCACACTCATCAAGCTGCTTTGTGGATTGATTCAACCTTCGGCAGGAGAGATTGAAGTAGACGGAATGACTATAGGTCCTAGAACAAAGGCAGCGATTAGCTATCTACCAGACCGGATGTATTTTGCAAACTGGATGCGAGCGGTGGATTTGTTCGATTTGTTTCGGGACTTCTATGGGGATTTCCAATATGAGAAAGCTATGGCCATGTGCCACAGTCTGGGTGTTGAGCCCAAAGATCGTCTAAAGACCATGTCGAAAGGGACGAAAGAAAAAGTACAGCTGGCACTGGTGATGGCGAGAAAAGCCCAACTCTATCTATTGGATGAGCCTATTGCTGGTGTGGATCCGGCGGCTCGAGACTTTATTTTACGCACCATTTTGACCAACTATAATGAGGAAGGTACCGTCCTGATTTCTACCCACCTTATTTCTGACATTGAAAAGGTTTTGGACGAAGTTCTGTTCCTAAAAATGGGAAAGCTTATGCTCCACGAAACGGTAGACAACATTCGTGAGCAGGAAAGAAAGAGTGTAGATGCACTGTTTCGAGAGATCTTTCGAGCCCAGCCTATGGAAGGAGGGGAATTCTAATGTTGTGGAAACTGTTAAAGTATGATTTCCGTGCTATGGGAAAAACCTTTGCTATCCTATGGCCGGCGTCTCTGGTGGTGGCCCTGATCAACCGCTTTACAATCCCCTTTGACCAGCCGGTGAGCAATGAACTCGTGGCCATGGTTACCATGATTGCCTTTTTTTCTCTCCTTTTTGCTACGTGTGTGGCGGTGTTGGTGTTTATTGTTCAGCGGTTTTATCGGGGATTGCTGGGAGATGAGGGCTACCTCATGCATACCTTGCCCGTGCAAACTTGGCAGCTGGTGGCTTCCAAATTGATCTGTGCCCTGGTGACTGCGCTGGTCAGTCTGGTGGTAGCAGTTGGGGCATTTGTTCTGTTGCTTCCCATTCAGTGGGAAAAAGTGTTTCGCTTAAAGGTGTTGCAGGCGTTCTGGGAGGCTTTGGCTCGGCAGCCGGATATCCTGTTGTATGTGGCGGAATATTGTTTGCTGCTGATCTGTGGCATTTTGATGTGTGTTACCACGATTTATCTGGCATTGGCGGTGGGACATCTCTTTCATCGCCGTCGTGTGGTAATGAGTGTAGCTGCCTTTATTGGCTTAGATATTTTGGGGTCTGTGTATATCGATGTGCTGGATGGGCTAAATCTGTTTCATCACTTGATGGCTAGGAGTCAACATGCGGTCGTCTGGACTGTCAGTTTAATGATCCTCCTGCCAGCGGTTGCTTTTTTTGCTGGAACCTGTGGGATTTTACACAGCCGTCTAAATCTGGAGTAAGGAGAGAGAACTGTGAGCGCCTGGACCTTATATACTGTTGCCTTTGCTGCTGTGATGACCCAGGCGTATCTGAGCCACCCGAGGAGCCGGTTTTGGTATTTGCAGAGCATTGTACCACTGCTGTATGGAGGCGTAGTAGCTTGGATGTTCTTAGAAGAAGACCCTCTGCAATCTCTACAGGTAATGTTATTTGGAAGTGGACTACCTATTTTAATGCTCGTTTGGGCCTGGTGGGATAGTCGGCGGGAGGACCGGATAGATCCGTGAGTTGTGTTTAGAAAATTGTGGAGCACCCCAGGAGGCGGCGTAAGCCACCTTCTGGGGCGCTTTTTTGCTGACGATGGGGCTGCGTGGTCCGGAAGTACATTATGTAGATCATATAGTGAGGGGAAAGAGAAAAATGGTCATGTTGCCTAGTAAACCGATAGAACTACTTGTGTACTGCAAAAAGAAAATGTTGTTGACAAATGTAAACTGGCGTGATAGAATTTGATTACAAAAGTAGACAGAAGGGAGGGAACTATGTGGTAGAAAAGAATATCAGCTTGACCCAAGCGGAGTGGAGTGTGATGGAATGCCTCTGGGAGGATGGTCTGCATACAGGCCGGGAAGTAACACAAAGAATGGAGAAGAACTGTGGATGGAGCCGGAGCACGACCCTGACTTTGCTTAGTCGCTTGGAGGCTAAGGGGGCGGTGGGCAGTGACTCTGAGAAGAGAGGGCCGAAGGTTTTTTTCCCTCTGCTCAAACGGGAAGATGCCGCCCTGCAGGAGACAGAAGACTTCCTCAGCCGGGTTTATCAAGGTAGCTTGAGCTTGATGGTTAGTGCTCTGACAAAAAAACAGGCATTGTCCCGTGAGGAACTGGACCAACTCTATGATCTGCTGAAGGGATTGGAGGAGGAACGCCATGATTGAGTGGGCGGTCACATCAAGTGTTTTAATTCTGGTGGTGTTGGTTATGCGCCAGTGCCTGAAGGGAAAGATCAGCCTGCGGCTTCAATATGGTTTGTGGGCCCTGGTGCTTCTCCGTTTGCTGGTACCGGTGAGTGTCGGCAGTACTACATGGAGTGTTTTGAATGCCGTTGAGGGGATAGAGCAACAGGCATCCACACTGGTAATAGAATATATGGAGAGCGAACCGCCAGAATTGCCCATTGCAGACCCAAATCAATTCATTTCATTAGGGGAACCGCAAGGACAAGAGAGGGAACTGTGGAAGACGGAAAACGAGCGAGGCAGCCCGACGTCGATGGAAACTGTGTTGATGGCAATATGGGGCGTGGGTGCAATCGGTATGGGGTTGTGGCTTTTATGGGTCAATACCCGCTTTGGCGAAAAACTTCGCCGCAGTCGCAAATCTATGGGGGTGGAGGAGTGTCCTCTTCCAGTGTATGTGACAGGGGCAGTGCAGACACCTTGCCTGTTCGGGCTGTTTCGTCCTAGTATCTATGTAACAGAGGAAGTGGCTGGAAACGAGACCATACTGCGCCACAGTATAGCCCATGAGTTGACGCATTATCGCCATCGAGATCACCTCTGGGCAACTTTGCGGGGGCTGAGTGTAGCCCTCCACTGGTATAACCCTCTGGTGTGGATGGCTGCAGCGATATCTCGCAGTGACGGAGAATTATGCTGTGACGAAGCCACCGTCCAACGTCTGGGGGAAGGAGAGCGGGCAGCTTATGGACGAACGCTGTTGGCTGTCACCTGTCAGGGACGGGCCAATTCTTTGCTTACAGCTACCAGCATGACAGGGAGTGGTCGGGGCATCAAAGAGCGCATTGTTCTGCTGGCCAAACGGCCTAAGACGGCGGTCTACACCCTGGTGGGGGTGATCTTTATTGTGGCAGTGGCGGTAGGCTGCACTTTCACCGGGCAGGAAAAAGAGGGGTCTACCGATGAAATGGAGATTACCATAGGGGAAGGTATCAATGTACCACAAGCGGTGTCGGACTATGCCCGAGCATATATCCGGAGTGAGTTGACTTACTACATGGAGCATGAGATTACCGGGGTAGAAATTGTGGGACTCACCCCTATTAGTACCGGGAGCGCCAGCGAAAACAGCGGTTTGAGTATGTATCTGCTGGAATACCGGGTAAGAGTTGCCGATCCAGATCAAGTCGTACTGGCCGGCGGAATGAGTATGGAGGACGGTGCCATTACCGAGTGGGGCAGTGCAGGCCAGCCGTACCTTTTACTCTATTGGGAGGATGACGACGAGGGGCAAACCCACTGGGAGGAAATCTCTGTCCTCCATACGGATACCATCATACAGAACTATGGAACGCCGGAACTGCTGGAGAAGTATGGAAATGAATACACAGCAGCAGCGATGGAACGCTATCTAGAGCATATAGAAGCGACGACTCCCCTGGCCTTTGCCGATTTGGATTTGGATGGGGAGGATGAGAGCATTACGGTACGAAAGGTGAGTGAGGAGGTCTGGCAGCTGGTAGTCACTAAGCAGGACGGTACGGAATTGCTGTGTGAGGACGCCGGACTGCCTCACTTAGCTTGGAACTCCGTCTATCTCTATACAGACAGCCAGAACAGGTCCAGTCTTTTGCGATATAATCCAGCGATGGCTACTGGTTTGGCACATTTCTCCTACACTCTCTTCACGCTAGAAGGTGGAGAGGAGACTGTGTTGGAAGAGAGAAGTTTGGATTTTGAACTCTCTGAAACCTCGGAGAAGGTGGAGGAGATTGTTGCGTTCGCTGACCAGGTTAACAATTTACTACGTCGAAGCACTCTGCTGCTAAGCACCCAGGACTCTACATTGATTATCGGTCCTGAATCGATGGGGGCCCACCAGGAGCATCTTGATGATCTAGAAGGATTTTTAAACCAGGAAGAACTGGCGGCATACCAGGCGGCATTTGCGCCGGAACTGATGGAGGAAGGGCAGCTGACAGGGCAAAATTCAGTAAGTGCCTTTTTTACCTCCTATTACCAGAAGCCGGAAGAATTAAACTTTGAAGAATTTTTGCAATATTTCCCAGATGATGGCTTGGTGCCTGATGACCCGGACAATCCAGAGTTTCAAGCACTAACGAATCACCCGCTCTGGCCTTATCAAGATTATCAAGAGGGGGACTTTATTCCCACACCAATCCATCGCTATACCAGAGAGAATGTGGACAGTGTACTGGAGCGGTATGCAGGGATTACTACACAGGAATTGGTTGGCAACATTTCGGACACAAGCATCTATCTGAAGGAATACGATGCTTGGTACAACTTTACCAGCGATTATGGACCGGGAACGTTTTACCCCGCCTACGGTCTGCGGGAGGGAAATGTGGTGCGGCTTTGGGAACAGGCGCATGGCAATGAAACGCCTGGAGACGTACTTACCCTGGAAGAGACAGAGGATGGCTTTCGCATCCTCTCCCATTTGCCTGGAACGGGCGCGTAACACAACCATGCGGAGAAAGCTGTTTTTTGCCCATGGGGAAGCAAGGGAGAAACGTGTAGCTGGTTAAAAGGAACCTTTTGATTTGGAAAATGGTGCGTTTTAGAGCCCTTTAATACAAAAGCCGCCTGCTGGACTAATTTCCAGCAGGCGGCTTTCCTCATTATGAGAGGATGTAAAATACGAGCAAATGCATTCTAAAGTAAATTAGAGTAAGCCCATTTCATGGGAGGAAATTCTAAAAAACGACTGTGTCACAGATCAAGTATTTCAATCGGTGAGAGGCTTATTTATTGTAGGACTCGTAGTGTTCCAAAACCGCTTGTGTTGGAGGCGGTGTAAGGAGAGAGACCACTACAATGGCGACACAGGCACATAGGAAGGCGGGTAGCAGTTCATAAATGGCCCAGGCACCTCCCATAGGAGCAACAAGGAATTTCCAAACAAAGACCATGGTGCCGCCGGTGAGCATACCAGCTAGAGCTCCCCACTTGTTGGATCGCTTCCAGAACAATGCCATCAGCATGGTGGGACCGAAAGCGGCACCAAAACCAGCCCATGCGAAGGAGACCACCCGGAATACGGAACTGTTGGGGTCTCGAGCTAGAAAAGCGGCCACCAGAGAGATAAGGACCATCACAGTCCGGGCAACCAGCATCCCTTTTCTGCCTTTCAAATCGAGACGGAGAAAATCGCTGCCTAAATCCTGAGATACAGAGGAGGAGGCGGCCAGTAGTTGAGAATCCGCAGTGGACATGGTGGCGGCCAGGATACCCGCTAAAATAATGCCGGCAATGAGTGCAGCCACTACACCATACTGACTAATCAGCTGAGCAATATTGACAATAATGGTCTCTGCGTCCGCTAAAGAAACCATGGCCCCGGCGTTTGTCATCCCATTTCCCACTACACCGATAAAAATTGCTACACCCATAGAGATCACTACCCAGGAGGAGGCAACCCGACGGGAGAGTGTGAGTTTCTGTTCGTCTTCAATGGCCATAAAACGCAGTAAAATGTGGGGCATTCCAAAGTAACCCAACCCCCAGGCCAGCAAGGAGCAGATTGTCAGCAAGCTGTATGGGTTGGCGCTTCCGGTGGCGGGATCATAAATCTGTTCCAGGGAAAGATAGCCTGCCATGGATTGAGCGTTGGTCAATACCGCGTCCATGCCGCCTGCCTGTGTCACTCCGAAGCCCAATACAACCACAAGGGCGATCGTCATAATGATAGACTGAATTAAATCGGTAAAGGAGGCGGCTAAAAAGCCCCCCATGACAGTATACAGGACAATGACTGCGGCGGAAATAAGCATTGCTGCAACGTAGTCTACCCCGAAGAGAGTTGAGAACAACTTGCCGCAGGCGGCAAAACCTGAGGCGGTATAGGGAATAAAAAAGATAATGATGACCAGTGCCGCCAATGCGGACAGAAGGTTTCGTTCATCACCCCAGCGCTTAGAAAAGAACTGAGGCACTGTAATGGCACCCAAATGGTGGGAGTAACGGCGGATGCGTTTTGCCACAATGAGCCAGTTTAAATAGGTGCCGATGGCCAAACCAATGGCCGTCCAGCTTGCTTCGGCTAGACCGGTAAGGTAGGCCACTCCAGGAAGTCCCATTAGCAGCCAGGAGGACATATCACTGGCTTCGGCGCTCATGGCGGTGACAAAGGGCCCCAGTTTTCGGCCTCCCAAATAGAAGTCGTCTACGGAATTGTTTTTCTTAGAATAGACCACGCCGATCCAAAGCATTCCGCCCAGATACACGACAATGGCCAACATGATAAAAATTTGTGCCATTCTTGTTTCTCTCTCCTTTTTCTCCTTCACACGCCGGGAAGGGAGTTGTTTGGGAGACCTGTCTCCCAAGACCCACGTCGCAGGGGTGTGATGGTCCTTATTATAGCACAGAAGAAACAAGAACAAAATGCAGAACAATGTATAGAATAAAGTCTATATAAATTAAAAAGAAAATCTAAATATTCTAGTAAATACAATAAAAATTAACAATACATTTTGTGGATTTTAAATTTGTACAAATTTTACAAATTTTTTTCAGAGGCACGAAATCCTTGGAAAAACATGGGCATCATCGTCTTCCCATATTGCAGCAGAGAATAGCCGCCTTCTGACAGACACCAGTCATAAATCAGGGAGCGTTCACACAGAGCATATACCCGTACCATTTCACTGACCGTAATATCCCCCCGTAGTTCACCCCGTTCCTGCCCCTCTAAAACAATTCGACGCAAGAGTTTATAGTAAGTGCGGTTGTGGTCCAGTAAGTGTTTGTCGCCCCGTGTAATCAATTGTGATGAATAGAGGCGCGCCAATAGATCCAGGGAGACGGAGTTTTCAATCATAGCGAACAGTTCCCGATTTAAATACATCAGCTGCTCGAAACGGTCCGTGTTGGGGTCCAATCCCGGTGAGAGTTCTTCATACTTTCGGTCGAAGAGGTAGGAGAGGGAGGACAGAAGGGCGTCTTTCCCCTCGAAGTAGTGGTAAAAGGAACCTCGAGAGGTGCCGGAAGCAGCTATAATTTCCTCTACCGTAGTATCGTCATAACCCTGGCGATAAAAGAGGTCCCAAGCCGCCTGAATAATCCGCCCCTTGGTATCTCGGTTGTTTTTCTTTGCCACAGAGAGATGCCCCTTTCAAAAATAAGATAGGAAAATAGATGAAAAAGCGCTTTGCAACTGTTGGTTGCTAGGTGTGAACAGTGGGATTGGTTGCGTCTTGGCCTGCTGACTGATACAATGGAGCAAAGCAAAATGTGAGGAGGAAGGGTATGAGGCTGGGAGAAAAGATTGTTCAACAGCGTACCGCCTTGAAGCTGAGTCAGGGAGATCTGGCCGAAAAGCTGGAGGTATCTCGACAGAGTGTGAGTAAATGGGAGACAGGACAATCGGTACCTGATCTGGATAAAATTATTAAGTTAGCGGATCTGTTTGGCATCAGTGTAGACGAATTGGTTCGGGAGGAGGAACGACCTCAACCTCCAGATGAGGAACCCCAGGTGGTGTACGTCAAAGAGAAAGCAGGTCTCACCGGGGTACAGGTGGCAGGGGTATGTTTGGAGGCTCTGGCCGGTGTTCTCGTTCTACTCGGTCTGATCGGCATGGGCTGGTTCGTAATTATTCTGGGGGTAGCGATGATTCTTTTGGGCCTACCCCTTCTGCTGGCACGAAAACATCCGTGGATTATTGATGGGTGGCTCCTGGTGGGATTGAGCCTATTGATCTTTAATCCCTATACTTCGGTTACCCCCTGGGGACTGCTTGGAGGATTGCAGTTGTTGATCCTTTGTTTTAGCATGCCCGACCTATTGATGCCAACCTATTTGTTTGTCGTTCCCATTGCTGTGGGGCGAGGCATTTTAAGTCTGGCTCTTATCTGGTTTACCTGGCGGGCATGGCAAAATCGAGAGAAAAAAACTGGGCAGGGGCGGCGGTAGCCGCCCCTTTTTGTGTGGGTAGACGCTTTTATTATCGCCAATTTTTCCGTTTCCGTCAACGGGGGAGGAGAAAGAGCGGTTTACATCCCAAATGGCTTATGGTACAATGGCTTTCAGTTAAAAACAGGGAGGGACGGGTATTGTCCAGCAACTTTTTCCCCATGATTGCCCGGATGCGGTATATTAACCGCTGGGGCCTGATGCGTAATACAGATCTGGAGAATATTCAGGAGCACTCTCACATGGTGGCGGTGCTGGCCCATGCCTTGGCAGTGATTGAAAATGAGAAATTTGGTGGCCAAGTGGATGCCGGTGCAGTAGCAGTAGCAGCCTTATACCACGATGCCAGCGAAATCCTGACCGGAGACATGCCCACCCCCATTAAGTACGACAACCCGGATATCCAGGCGGCTTACAAAGAGGTGGAGTCAGTGGCGGAGCAGAAGCTTTTGTCCATGCTTCCACCGGATCTGCGAGGGGCTTATGATGAGGTCATAACCATTCCGGATCCCCATATTCGGGGGCTGGTAAAGGCGGCGGATAAGTTATCGGCCTATTTAAAGTGTGTGGAGGAACTAAAGGCAGGTAATATGGAGTTTAAGCAGGCACGGTCGCAGACCTATGCGGCTTTATGTCAGAACCCCATTCCCGCTCTGCGCTATTTTATGGATCATTTTCTGGCCGGGTTTGACCTGACTCTGGATGAACTTCAACGTGGGGGCAAAGATACTGAGCGAAATATGACTCCTTGACCGGGGGAAATGTGCGGACTTAACTGCAGCAGTTTCCTGTTCCAACAGGGGAGTAGCCATATTTAAAATGGTCAAATTGAGATATGATGGAAGAGATTAGAAAGGAATGGACATTATGAAAGCCATTGTCACCGTAATTGGAAAAGACCGGGTAGGGATTACTGCCTCGGTGTGCGGGTTGCTGGCCCAGCACAACATCAACATCTTGGATATTACCCAGACCGTTTTGCAGGAATACTTCACCATGGTCATGCTGGTGGACACATCTGTCTGTGCTGCTTCCATTGGGGAGATGGCCGACGTATTGGATCAGGCTGGGAAAGAACAGGGATTGTCCATCCGCATTCAGCGGGAGGACATTTTTAACGCTATGCATCGAATCTGATTGCGACACCAGAATGTGGAGGACAAAGCCATGCTGAACCAAAGCGAAATTATGCAGACCATCCAAATGATTGATCAGCAGCATTTGGATGTGCGGACGATTACCATGGGGATTTCCCTACTGTCCTGTGCTCGCAGTGACCCGAAAGAGGCCTGTGATGCAATTTATGAAAAAATTACCCGTTCAGCGGAGCATCTGGTGGCAACTGGGCAGGCCATTGAGAAGGAATTTGGTATTCCCATCGTAAACAAGCGCATTTCCGTAACTCCCATTGCGCTGGTAGCAGCTGCCGCACAGACTGACAACTATACCCCTTTTGCTCTGGCGTTGGATCGGGCGGCCAAGACGACAGGGGTGGACTTTATTGGCGGATTTTCCGCTTTGGTGCAAAAGGGAATGACTCAAGCAGATCGTATCCTGATTGCATCCATCCCAGAGGCACTGGCATCCACGGATATTGTCTGCGCCAGCGTCAACGTTGGCTCTACCAAAGCAGGCATTGATATGGATGCTGTGGCATTAATGGGCCGGACCATTAAAGACCTCGCAGCCCGTACTGCAGACAGAGGGGGCTTTGGCTGCGCCAAACTGGTAGTGTTCTGCAATGCGGTGGAGGATAACCCCTTTATGGCTGGGGCATTTCACGGTGTGGGAGAGCCGGAGCGCGTCATTAATGTGGGAGTTTCCGGCCCTGGGGTCGTGTATCATGCGCTCCAAAGCGTGAAGGGTCAACCCTTTGACGTAGTGGCCGAAACGGTAAAAAAGACTGCTTTTCGTATTACTCGAATGGGGCAGCTGGTGGCACAGGAAGCCAGCCGCCGTTTGAACACGCCCTTTGGCATTGTGGACCTGAGTCTAGCGCCAACCCCTGCCGTGGGAGATAGCGTGGCACGGATTTTGGAGGAGATGGGATTGGAGGTATGCGGCACCCACGGGACAACTGCGGCTCTGGCTCTTCTCAACGACGCGGTGAAGAAGGGGGGCGTAATGGCCTCTTCCCATGTGGGCGGACTGTCCGGTGCCTTTATCCCAGTGAGCGAAGATGAAGGGATGATTGCTGCTGCATCGTCTGGCGCGCTTACCCTAGATAAATTGGAAGCCATGACTTGCGTGTGTTCTGTGGGATTGGACATGATTGCCGTTCCAGGAGATACACCTGCCGAGACCCTCTCTGCCATTATTGCGGATGAAGCTGCCATTGGAATGGTCAATTCGAAAACTACTGCTGTGCGAATTATTCCCGCACCTGGCTGCCAAGTGGGGGATACCGTGGAGTTTGGTGGACTTCTGGGCTCGGCTCCGGTGCAGCCAGTTCACCCCTTCTCTGCCAAAGACTTTGTTGACCGGGGTGGGCGGATCCCTGCCCCGATGCAGAGCCTGAAGAACTAAAAGGTAGATGCGAACGAGAAGTTCTTTCTATCGTTAAATCCCCTCTGTGGTGGGAATGGCACAATACCCCGACGGATTATTCCGCCGGGGTATTGTGCTTTAAAAAAAGTGGAGCGGAAGTGGTCACAATCCCCTAGGTTTATTCGTGTATGAAGTGAAGGGGGGCCAAAGTTATGACCCAATGGAGCAGTCCGGAACAAGCAGAGCGGTTTGTTAAATCCTATGCCGGGGCCATTCTGCGGCTATGCCTGACCTATTCGCTAAGCCGGGAAGATGCTCAGGACGTCTGTCAGGATCTTTTCCTTAAATTGTTGGAGGAAGGCCGGTCTTTCGACAGTCAGGAACACGAAAAGGCTTTTATTTTACGTGCTGCGATTAACGCCTGCAAGGACCTGCGAAAAAGCGCCCGATGGAAACGAGTGCGGCCGCTGGAGGAGGCTGTGCCACTGCACACAGCACCAACAGAGGACTGCGGACTTTCGGACGCAGTGCGGGAACTGCCGATTCATTACGGAGCGGTAGTCTACCTGTTCTATTATGAGGGATACAATTTGGAAGAAATTGCTCAAATCTGTGGTTGTAGCCCTGTCGCCGCGCGCAAGCGCCTGAGCCGAGCCCGCAAGCTGCTGGCTAAGCGATTGGAGGTGGCACTGTGAATCGGATCAAGGCAGAGTTTTCTCGGGTAAACTTCACGCAACAGGAACAGGAGGAATTGATTGCCCGTCTGAAGCGGGCGGCCGAAGAGGAGGACGTTATGACAGACAAAACCAGAAGAAAAATAAGGAAAATAAGCCGGGGAATGATTATCGGTATTGCTGCCGCCTGCCTGATGACGGCGGGAGCCCTGGCTACAGCGCTAAGTCCAGGTTTGAGAGGATATTTTTCGGGAGCAGACGAATCGGTCCAACAAATTATGGAGCAAGGAATTTACCCGCTGGATCGGTCACTGACATATAACGGCTGGACGATGACTTTAGATGAGTGCATTGGAGATGAAACCAGTGTATTTTTGTGGGGAACACTGACGGCTCCGGAAAGAATTTCCCTAAATGTACCGAATGGAGGAACGTTCCGTGGCAAAATTCGGGCGCCCAAAATGCCTGAGACTTGGGGCAGCTGTCAGCTTGGGTTTGGCTTTTATCCAGATGAAGATCCTGACGAAAACCGAATTTCCTTCTGCTGCCAGATCAGTACAAATCAGGGGGTTCGAGGGGAAACGGTCAGCTTGCGGCTGGAATCCATAGAGGCCTACTGGTGGAGTGAATCGGAAGATGGAACCGTGGAAGAACACATACTGCCGCAGTTGACAGCGGGAATTGAAGATCATCAATGGGTCTTTGAAGACCTGGTATTGGACTACCCGGACCAGACTGTAGTGTTGGAGCCGGACATCCTAATCCCTTACCAGGATGGAACGGCCACTCTGACCCAGGTACGAATTTCTCCCTTGAATGTAAGTTTGTATTTGGAAGGGGGCAGCTGTGGAGAGGAGGAAAAGAATTTCTTACCAACGGAAAAGGTGACGGAAAATGACGAGTATTCCAATGGAAAAGTTACCGTAGGTGCAGGAATGGGGATAGACAGCGGGACAACCACGCGTCCAAAGAACCCGGAAATTGAATTGCATCGAAAGGACGGCTCTGTGTTCTGTCCCAATGGAATAAAACACACTACCTGGGATGATGGAATTCAATTCAACCAGGAGGGGGAAATTGTATCCACAGGGGTGCCTAGTTCCATTTATACAGTCCAACACACAGTACGAAACGAAGACCCTGAACGAATTCAGGATCCGTCCCAGGTGGAATCGATAACGGTAAACGGAGTGACCATCTCTATCCAGGAGCGTATTTCCCAAGACCTTCCTAGTGAAACGTGAGAGAGAACAGTTGGACCTGAAGCCGCTTTCGATAAGGGCTACAGAGTGAAGGGGAACTTCAGATTTTTAGGAAAAAAGAAATGTGGTTTTATTAAAATATAATCAAAAAATAAATGGGTCCCCGCCAGTAACTAAACTGGAGGGGACCCATTTATTTTTTGATGGGGGAGAGAAAAGGGGGGATGAAATGAAACAAATGAGAAAGAAAAGTAGTTCTCTTATTCTGGAAAAATTGACACGGAGTTAAGGTGTACCAGGACATTATAATACAAGCATCAAGTTGTTAAAATTCAATTCCTTTGTCCGCTTTTGAACGGAAAACCAATCAATGACAGTTAAAATGCCGCACAGACCAAGTGTAAGAAGCTTTAAGATTCCCATTCCAATGTCGCCTAGCATAAAACGGTCAATTCCCAGACTACCCAAAAAGATAGAAACCAGTAGTAGGGTAGTTGGGTCTTTGAATTCAACCGAAGAGATTAAAGAGAATTTTGTTTCATCGACTTCTAGTAGTTTTTGTTTCAGAAACACTATTTTTTCTGCAGGCAAATATTTTTGGTTTGTCATCGTGTAAAGATCTACTTTCTCTTGTGTCATGTTTGTCTCTCCTTATATATGTTATTTGAAGTACAACGCTATACGAACAAAGTAGTATCCAGCAAACCCCAGAGAAACTGTTACCAAATAGAAATTAACCCAGGATTGATTGGCAAAAAAAGCCGCTTTGCGATGAATGAAGAGAAATAAAAATCCTGGAGCAAATAAGAAAAGCGGATGATATTGGAAAGCTTGCCGCCATGCGCCACAGAAAAAGGAAAGCCAAGCCCGTGTTAATCCACAGCCTGGGCAGTTTACTCCAAATAGATTAAAAAATGGGCAGCCACAAAGACAAAAAATACCCAATAGAATAAAATAAAACAGATGAAGCTTCCTTAATGCTTGCGGCATCCAGTTCCTCCCCTTAGAAAGATTTTTGAGTACAATATTACAATACCATAGTATTTTTATAATGTCAATTAATATTAATATAATAGTATTGTATTTTTTGACTAGGAGTTTGCCTTATGCTAAACCAACAGATTCGAACTCTGCGGCAGGCCCATAATATGAGCCAAGTTGAACTTGCAAAGCGCTTGGGAGTGACCAAGCAGAGTGTATCCAACTGGGAAAATGACAATATTCAGCCATCCATTGAGATGTTGAAAAAGCTAGCTTGTGTTTTTTCTGTGTCAACAGACTATTTACTGGGGTTAGAACGTGGGGATGTACTGGATGTAGGAGGACTACCTTTGGATGTGGTCGCGCATGTTCGACAAATTGTAGAAGACTTGCGTCGAAATTGTGTAGAGAACGTAGAGTAGGTAAATTGAAAAATACTACTTAAAGAGTTATAAAAAATACAGGGGATGACAGTTCAGTCATCCCCTGTTTAAATTTTTGTTGGAAGCAAAATGCCACAGAAAAATAGCGTCACCAGAACTTCTTCCGCCTCATTACCCACAAACTGAGCAAAACGATGAGCAAGCTGAGGCCAATGACTGCGGGGTAACCGTATTTCCAGGTGAGTTCCGGCATGCCGGAAAAATTCATACCGTACCACCCAGCCAACAGGGAGAGCGGGAGGAAAATTGTGGTGACAATGGTGAGAATTTTCATAATTTGATTTTGTCGGATACTGATTTCGGACTGGAAGAGGGATTGAATTTGCAGGCAAGACTCCCGCAATAGTTGAGATTCTTCCCTTAGGCGAATAATATGCGCCTCAAACATGCGAAATAGATGTTGTTCGCTCTGGTCAAAAAAACCATTTTCATTTTCGCGCAGGGTAAAGGCCACATCGTCCAGCTGGGAATAGTAACGAAACCAAGCTACAGCTTGTTTGTGTAGGGCGGATAAGGGGACGCTAAATTCTGCCAAATCTCCAGTAAGCACTCGCTCTTCTAATACTTGGGCCTGGTTTTCTAGTTCTTCCAAATGATGTAAGTCTTTGGCGGTGAGTCGCTCTAGTAGAGTGTAGAAGAGACGGCCCGTGCCCCCCTTATATTGATGCAATTCCTGGGCGATTTGTTTGAGGTGGGAGAGTACAATGCCGGTGTCATCTACAAATACCGCCCACTGCCGGGTAAGCAGGTAACCTATGGCAATGGGAGATCCAACCCGGGTGGTACGGGGGACGACCAAGGTCCCAGACAGACAGTCGCGCCGCACTTCCGCCTTGCACACGCGGGCATCTCGAGCGGCGGGGGTATGGTGGAGAATGTTCTCTAGACCGGGAGGTGGGGGGATTTGAGTTAATTCTTCGGAGGAGAGTACCAAAAGCGCAGGTGCCCCAGAGGTAGGTGGATGTTCCAAGGCATGAAACGAAGGAGTAATGGCGTACAGATGCATAAAAAGGACCTCCTGTTCCCCTAGGGTGTGATAGGGGTGTACATTTTGTGGGGAAGGTGATATTCTTAAATAAATTTGTTGAACAAAGAAATCAGGTGACTGGAATGTATATCGATCCCGTTTTGTATCAAGGTCGTCCCCAAGACCAACGCATCCCTCAGGAGGAGGCGGTTTATGACAAGTTGGATCAGTTGGGGATTCATTATGCCCGAGCAGATCACGACCATGCCAACACCATGGAGGATTGCCTAAAGATTGAGTCGCTGTTAGGGGCTCCCATCTGCAAGAATTTATTTTTATGTAATCGCCAGCAGACACAGTTTTATCTGTTGATGATGCCGGGGGAAAAGCCGTTTAAAACGAAATATCTTTCCGCCCAGTTGGGATGTGCACGTCTTTCTTTTGCTGACTCTGGCCACATGGAGCAGTACCTTCAAACGATACCTGGGTCCGTCTCCGCACTGGAACTGCTTTTTGACCGGGAAGGGAAGGTGCAGCTGGTGATTGATCGAGAGTTATTGAAGGAAGAATCCATCAGCGGACACCCAGGCATCTCGACCTCTACGCTACGACTAAAGCAAGAAGATCTTTTGCGTTATGTCCAGGCGGTGGGGCATGAACCCATTTACATCGATTTGCCGGATCCTAGGAAAGAGGGGTCAGAGCAATAGATTGTTGAATGGCAAGAGCGAAACTAGGATAGGGAGTCAAGCAATTCCTGTAATTCTTGAACAAAACGGCAGACATGGAAG
Organism: Lawsonibacter sp.; assembly: GCA_050943895.1. GTDB lineage: Bacteria > Bacillota > Clostridia > Oscillospirales > Oscillospiraceae > Lawsonibacter. Next base: position 79,800 of record JBMNQA010000001.1, on the reverse strand, counting down.
CCATCGCAGACTGCGTGGTGAACCTGAATTGCGATAGGAAGCTGGTAGCGCCCCGCCTCCTGGATGTATTTCCCTATGGTGAAGATGGGTAGTAGATATTGGTACCCCTTCTGCAAGTTGAGATGGAATCCGTCAAAAGAGGACCATGGGAGCATGGAAACGGAAAATGTATTTTCTGGAAGGTTGGGCTTGGCATTTAGGGTGTGGATATCGCCATAGTCCTCCAAGTCTTGTGTGTAGGCAGTAGAAAAATCTGACAGGGTGGGGGCAGTTTCGGTCCAGAGCAGGGAAAAGGTCTTGGTATCTTTATGGAAAATTGTATAGCAGGGAGACATCTCCTGGTAAAAGCCCAGCTGTCCGGCACTATTTAGTGCAGTTCGAAATTCTTCGTGGCGGTTGACTATGGTAGTTAAAGCATAGAGCATGGCGGGATATAGACGCAGCTGTCGTTGTTTCAGATTGGTAATATCCAATTTAACTGTCATGCTGTAGGTGCAGGGAACAGAAGAAAAGTAATGCTGGAAATATTCTTTGCGTGGCCAGGTGCTTAAATCAAGTACAGTGAAATTCATATGAACCTCTCCTTTGTTCGAATGGATGACATCAAGTTAAAGATAGAAAGAAGGAAATGGCCACCAGCGACTCTAATTTAAAGTGTAAATACAAAATCGTGCCCCTTTACACAAACCGGATGTCGGCGATGTAAAGGGGCACTGCCTTTGGGAGAGAAATTATACCTGGCGGAGAATGCCCATTGGGGTACATTCACTGGACTGCCCCAGAGGGTTGTCGCCCAAAATCTTAGCCAGGAGTGTCATGGAAGGCTCTTTTTGAGAGAACCCGAGAATATTAGCCCCCAAATCGTTGATATCCACAATGGCTACCGGATGCCCCAGAACTTGGGCGAGGTGCCGGGCGGTTCCCATTGGATCAGCAGGAGTAAGGACCACATAGTGATCATAGGGAGGAATTGTGCCCTCAGTCGGGCCGTCGATGCCTCGGGCTTTCGGACCTGCCACAAGATAAAACCAGCCCTTTTTCCCCAGTAATTTCCCCAATACACTACAAAAAGCAGCAAAGAGAATGCGCACAGTACCGCACTCTTGTAGGGCCATTTCCATGGTTTCTGGAATTCCTAAACCGATGCCAGCAGGAGTCTTGGTGACATAGCGACTGAGGGTGATGGCAAGCTTCCGCGGTTTAATATCTTCCATGGGGATGGCACGGCTTTGGGTGCAGGCCACTGCCTTTTCTGAAATAAAGAGGATGTCGCCGGGTTGCATTTGTTCTTTTGGGTACTTCAACACCACATCGGCCATATCGTCTTCTTTGGTAATCAGGTGGGTTTTTACGGGAATACGCAGGTAGTCTACACCGTCTACCGTGCGCAGCAGTGATTTTCCGGGATTGGGGGTGTAGCTGGATGGCTGGCTCATGGGTAAAACTCCTCTCAAGATAAAAGCGGGACGGGAGGTCCTGGAAATTTTGGGTAACCACTGCAGTTATAGCACAGTGGAAGACGTTTTGCAAATGGAATGTGGAAAGGACTTATTATTCTAGGGTACCCAGCAGACCCTGATCCCAAACCTGTTCTAGTCGAACCAGGTGCATCTGGTTGTGGAGGTCTTGGCTGCTAGGTACAGATACCTGAAGGTAACGCTGGGTGTGGCCTCTCCAAAATCCATCTTGTTGTTCTTCAAACAAAACAGACTCTGTGCTACCACACCAGGATGCTAGGTAGGCTTGTTCGAAGCGAGCAGCCACTTGAGCGGCACGATGGGCGCGTGCTTGCTTTTCCGCAGTGGAAACTTGTCCAGGCATAGCGGCAGCAGGAGTCCCAGGTCGGCGAGAATAGGGGAAGATGTGCATGGCAGAAAAGGCACATTCTTCTAAGAAAGCCAGCGTCTGAACAAATTCGGACTCTGTCTCACCTGGGAAACCCACGATGAGATCTGTGGTAATAGCCGGGCGGTCAAAAGTGTTGCGTAACAAAGCCACACTTTGAGCATAGCGAGCGGTGTCATACTTTCGGCGCATACGGGCCAGTACTGTGTCGCAACCAGATTGAAGGGAAAGATGGAAGTGGGGACACAGGTTGTCCAGAGCAGAAGCCCGGCGACAAAATTCCTCGGTCACAGTACGTGGTTCCAAAGAACCGAGACGGATACGACAGTGAGGGGCAGCCCGACAGACAGCTTCTATCAAGTCGATGAGAGAGGAGCCGTCCCGAAATTCCTGCCCCCAGGAAGAGATCTCAATTCCGGTAAGCACCAGTTCTTGATAACCGGATTCTGCCAGCTGTGCGGCTTGCATCTTGGCCTGCTCTAAAGGCAGAGAACGAATGGGCCCCCTGGCATAAGGAATGATGCAATAGGAGCAGAAGTTGACACAACCGTCCTCTACCTTCAGCATTGCCCGAGTGCGGCCTTCTAATCCGCCAGCAGGAAGTATCTCAAATTGGCGTCGACTCAGGGCATCATCTAGTGCCACAATCCTCTGGCGTTCCTGCCACGTCTGTTCCAGTAACGCAACAAAACCAACCCGGTCTCCGGTGCCAGCCACCAAGTCCACCTCTAGATGTTCTATGTCCTTAGGGTGGGTCTGTGGATAGCAACCGCAAACAGCAATGATTGCATGGGGGGCTGCTTTCCGAGCCCGGCGGATCATTTGGCGAGATTTCTTATCGCTCACGGCGGTGACGGTGCAGGTGTTAATGATATAGGCATCTGCTGCTGCATCAAAAGGAACTAGAGTGTGCCCCCGCTGCGTAAACAAGTGTTCCAGAGCCTGGGTCTCATATTGGTTGACTTTGCAGCCTAACGTATAACATGCGATGTTCATGGTTTTCGTCCTTCCCGTTTTTTGGGTACAGGTCTAAAGTGTGCCGTCGGTCTCCGACAGATCCTCGGGGAGAAGTTCCATTAATTGCTCTCGTGTAGGGGCCTCGAGACCGGCTACACGGTCACACTGACGGGCCACCGCTTTTTCGAAGAGATTGCGAACTTCACGAGCGTTTCCGAAGTTCTCGTCCCGCTCCTGATACAGGTGATCCAACACAGCCTGAACAGCAGCCTCTCCATCTGGGGCAAGCGTATAGCCGTTTTTCTCGCACATAGAGCGGAAAATAGCCAAAAGTTGGGCCTGGTTATAGTCTTCAAAGACAAAATATTTGTTAAACCGGGACTCCAATCCGGGGTTGGCATGAATGAATCGTTCCATCAGTTCTGTATAACCAGCTACAATAACGATAAGGTCATCCCGGTGGTCCTCCATATTTTTAAGCAGCACTTCAATGGCTTCCTGTCCAAAGTCATTGCTGCTGTCGGGGTTGACGAGTGCATAGGCCTCATCAATAAATAGGACTCCGCCAATGGCTTTTTGAATGGCTTCCTGCGTCTTAAGGGCGGTCTGGCCAACAAAGCCCGCGACTAGTCCTGAGCGATCCACTTCTACTAACTGCCCTTGGCTGAGTACACCAATGGCGTGGTAAATTTTAGCCAGTAACCGAGCCACTGTGGTTTTGCCCGTTCCGGGATTGCCTAGAAACACCAGGTGTAGAGACATGGGTGGCACGGGGAGACCGGCTTCCTGGCGCAGGCGACGTACTTTCACCATGTTAATTAGGCTCTTTACATCTTGCTTTACTTTATCCAATCCACACAGCCCGTCCAGTTCAGCCATTAATTCCTCTAAAGTAGGAGTGGGTGGAGATTGCGGTTTAACCGGTGTATTAGAAGCTGTATCATTAGAATTGGAGGCCGAAGGGGTTACAGGAGTCCCTTTGTTTGGCATGGGACGTGTGGAAGGGGAAATGGGTTGACGGGAGACAAACTCTCCAGCATTAAGGGCGGGACGGTCGGATTTTAGTCCGTCTTGGTCACATAAGGTGAGAAGGGTGTCGCAACAGGCATTGACAAAGCCGGCTTCCGGTTCACTCACGACATCGTCCACTGTGGCAAATAACAGTAGAATCAGGGTAAACTGGTCAGCGAACCGCCGGGCTAAAGTAGTCCCTTTCCGCTGGTCATACTTTCGCAAGTCGGCAAAGAAAGAGGGCGGCTGAAATTGATCAAAGCCAGCCACCCCAGTGGCCACTTCCCAGTAGAGGGCAGCGGGAACCGGATTTCCTGTGGAGTAAATCGCATTGTAGAATTCCACATGGCGAGGGGTGATAGAACTGGCATTGTCGGCTTGCCATACGCCCAAGACATACTGGCGGAAGTAACCATCTACCTGACGGCTGAAACTCATCCGGAGAGCGGGGTCAGGAATTAGACGACGAAAGGCGGTTACGGCCTCGTTATACTGCTTGTGTACCTCGCTGGTGGACATAGTGCCCCGCATAGCAATCCCTCCCCGTGCTAAATCTAACTTAATATTATACAAAAATGGAAGCGTATGGTCAAGACAAGCAAAAGTAGACATAAAAATGCGAACATTTTGTTATTACGACTTTTTTCGTTGACGGAAGGCGGTTTTCCTTGTACAATACAATCAACAAGCAAAACAAAAAATCTGGACTTTTTTGGCCAGCGGAAATAGAAAAGCGGAGGAATGTACCATGGCAGAAAGAAACACACCCTCCCGGCGTGTCCAAAGTAGAAGTAGTACCTCACGACAAACTTCTTCCCGGCACAGCGCGTCGGAAAAGCAGAGTACGAACCGGCGCAATGATGTGATTCACTGTGAAAACTGTGGGGAGGATTACTCTGTTACTTATAAGCGCTGCCCGTTTTGTGATGAGCGTCCAGGCCGAACCGGAATAGGGGGGCGGCGTGTGGCAGAGCATGGATACGGACCTTCCGTTCATCCGGTGCAGGTCATTGGGTTGGTTATCTCATTAGTTTTAATTATTGCGGCGCTATTTATTGTGTTTAAATATATGGGACCTTTGCTGTTTGGCTCCAAGCAGCCCACAGGAAGTTCTTCAATTAATAGTAGTCAGGGCACCGGGGAGGACTCCAGTCAGACCCAACCGGACGGCTCTGTTTCTACACCGGATGGATCGACATCCAGTGGAAATGAGTTGCCCGAGCCAGATCCGCAGCCAGACTCCTCTACGGTAACAGTAGACTCGATTACCCTCAGCCGCACTGAATTTACCTTAAAGGCCGGTGAAGAGTACCAGCTTGGAGCTACTGTGTCTCCGGCTGGGGCAGAGGTGGCTTGGAGCAGCAGTGACCCCAACGTGGTCACAGTCGATTCAGACGGAATTGTGAAAAATGTAAACGCCAGTTCAGCGTTAAAAAAGGCAACCATTACTGCCACTGCAGGAGATAAAAGCGTGGAGTGCGTGGTATTCTGTAGGGGCAGTGGAACCGATGGCTCCAGCAGCGAATCCGGTGGTGCCCCAAGCGGCACTACCTCTGGACCGGTAGCTGCCAACACGCCGGGTACCATCTCCAATGCTGGTAGCGGTTTGAATGTTCGCTCCGGTCCTGGCTCTACATATGATAAGGTGGCCAGTATTAAAAACGGAGATAAAATTACCATTCTTGAGGATACAGGTAGCGGCTGGTATAAGATTGACTACGGAGGCGGAAAAACCGGCTATGTGTCCAGCGACTATGTAACAGTGGGCGGTTAAGGGGACAAGGCGGTATTGCTGGACCTGCTGTAGAGACGAAAAACAAGCCCCCGGACGCTGTCCGGGGGCTTGTTTACTGGGAAATTTGATAAGGTAAGACAATATGCCATATAATTTGGAAAAATTTTTTTGAGAACCTTTGGCTGGTGGAAGATTGGATGCCAGAAAAATAGGAGTTGCGTAAACCGACTAAATATGTAAGAATAGGGTAGGTCTCAGGGGAAGAACCGCTCCAAGGAGGGGGGAACCTTATGATTCGAGAAAATCAGCGTTTATTTAACCAGCTTCACGTCTTAACTGACGGGGGGCTGGTCTTTGCGGCTGTGTTTTTAGCCCATTGGTGCCGATTTGGACTGCTCAAGGGACAGCCCGCCTTTCCGCTAAGCAGCTATGTATGGCTGGGTCTAGTTGCGGTTTTGTTGTGTCTGAGCACTTATGCAGTGATGGGGCTATATGGTTCTTACCGTATTGTTCGATTGGACCGGGAGGCATCCCGCCTATTGGGAGGGACACTGCTGGTGACCTTGATTTTGATTACCGGCCTATTTGTTTTTCGGGCGGTGGAAATGTCGCGGTGGCTGCTGGTATTTTTCTGCATGTGGGCTTATGTGTTGCTGTTGTGTAAACGGCTTGTGTTGCGTAAGGCGCTGCAATATTACCGCCGGCAGGGGTTCAACCAAAAATATGTTTTGGTGGTGGGGGATGGCCCTATGGCCAAGAAATATGTGGACACCGTGCGCCAAGACCGGAATTTGGGTTTCACGGTACAGGGCTATGTGGCTGACCGCTCCGGCTGGCGAGATGTGAAACAGCTGGGAAATTATGGGCAGTTAGAAAGGATTTTGGAGGAGCAAAAGCCAGACGAAGTGGTAGTGGCCATGGCAGCAGAAGATTACCGATTGACCGGAAAAGTGATTACCCTGTGCGAAAAGACAGGGACTAAGCTCTCTTTAATTCCAGACTACGCTCCTTATATGCCATCTAATCCCCAGGTAGACAATGTGGATGGGGTGCCGATGATTAACTTGCGGCGCATTCCGTTAGACAATGTGGGAAACGCATTTTTAAAACGGGCGATGGACATCTGCGGAGCTCTGGTTTTAATTTTGCTCACCTCGCCGCTGATGCTAGTGGCGGCGGTAGGGGTAAAGTTGTCCTCCCCAGGCCCCATCTTGTTTCGACAGGAGCGGGTGGGATTGAACAAGAAGTCGTTTTTTATGTATAAGTTTCGCTCCATGCGAGTGAATGCCCGGGAGACCACTGGGTGGAGTACGAATGTAGACCCCCGAAAGACCCCCTTTGGCTCTCTGTTGCGGAAGTTTTCCATTGATGAGTTGCCCCAGTTTTTTAACGTACTGAAGGGGGATATGAGTTTAGTAGGGCCGCGTCCGGAGGTGCCTTACTACGTGGAGCAATTTAAAGAGGATATTCCCCGGTACATGGTTAAGCATCAGGTCCGCCCGGGAATTACCGGTTGGGCTCAGGTGAACGGTTTGCGGGGAGATACCTCGATTCAAAAACGGATTGAATACGATCTATATTACATTGAAAACTGGACTTTTTTCTTTGATATTAAGATTTTACTCATGACCCTCACCCGCTTTTCCAATGGGGAAAAGCTGGTTCGATAAGGAAAGGAGACAAGGAATGCGGGTACTGTTTACCGCGTCCACCACATCCCACATCTGCAATTTTCATTTGCCTTATCTCCGAGCGTTTCGGGCAATGGGCTGGACGGTGGCGGTGGCCTGCGGCGGGGATCCGTCGGGGATTGTGGAGGCGGACGAGCGTCTAGCTCTGCCCTTTGAAAAGCGAATGACAGCCTTGGCCAACTGGAAAGCCCAGCGTATGCTACAGCAGTTTTTGGAAGAACATCCCTGCGATTTGGTCTGTACCCACACTTCCTTAGCCGCTTTCTTTACGCGGCGGGCGACGGCAGGATTGCGGCATCGGCCGCCGGTGGTCAATGTGGCCCATGGGTATTTATTTGATGATCAGACTTCCAGCTTCAAGCGTCAGATCCTGCTGGGAGCGGAGCGGCTGACAGCCAGGCAGACCGATCTGGTGTTGACCATGAATCGCTATGATTTAGAGGTAGCGAAGCGGTATCATTTGGGGAGCCGTGTAGAGAATATTCCGGGAATCGGAGTGGATTTTACTCGTTTGGATGGACTGGCGGAGTTTGACCGAGAGAAGCTGCGGGCAAACTATGGATTTGAGGCAGAAGATTTTGTGTTGGTATACGCGGCAGAGTTTTCTGTACGAAAAAATCAATCTATGCTTATCCGTAGCTTAGCAGCCCTACCGAAGCAGGTCAAGCTTTTGCTGCCGGGCCAAGGGGCACTGTGGGATACCTGCCGGGATCTGGCGGTATCTCTGGGGCTGGAGAGCCGGGTGATTTTTCCTGGTCAAGTATCGAATATGGCTGCGCTGTATGCCCTGTCTGACGGGGCAGTGTCTGCCAGCCGGTCAGAGGGGCTACCCTTTAATGTAATGGAGTCCATGTACGCTGGACTTCCGGTGATAGCCAGCGCCGTGAAAGGGCATGTGGATCTGATTGTTCCCGGCCAGACAGGGCTCTTGTACCCGTATGGAGATGAGAAAGCCTTTGTAGCGGCTGTGACGCGACTACTGGAGGAAGCAGGCCTGGCACAGGCGCTGGGGGCCAATGCCAGACGGTGGGTTACTCCGTATAGCCTAGCGCAGGTATTGCCTCAGGTGATGGATTGGTACATGTCGGCTCTTTCTGTTCCGGCAGAGGAGAACGCGGCAGTCTAATGGTTTCATAGACAAAGGAGTGAACAAATTTTGGGTGAGAGCCGAAGAAAAAGCCAGGTAACCGTGAGCCTAGACCGGCGAGGAGATCTGTTCCCATTTTTCCTGCCCATTGTACTGTTTTTGGCGGTGACTGCCATTAGCGGACAGTTTGTGGTGGGATTGGTGGTGCTGTCTCTAGCCTTTTGTGTGGGGCGAGAACCACTTGCTTTGCTGGGACAGCGTCTGAATCTGCTGGCAGCGGCAGTGGTGGCGTATGCAGGAGTATGTCTGTGTTCGGGGTTATGGTCCCATTTTGGCGGATATGCTCGCCAAGAAAGTATTAAGACTTTGGTAGCTCTGACGGTGTTTGTTTTAATACTGTCCCGGATACGCACAACAGGTGTGCGAAACCTGTTGTGGACACTGAATGGAGTGCTGGCAGCGGTGGGGCTTTTATGTGTGGACGGCTCCTCCTGGAGAGTGCTCAGTCGGGGCTTTTCCTGGCTTATGGAACGGTTTGCTTCTTTGTATCCTCTGGAGTCTATGGGATATGAAGCAGGAGTGCGGATTACCGGTATCTTTGCAAATGCCAATGTGTCGGCGGGTATTTTGGCCTTTGGGTTAATTTTATCGCTCTATTTGTTCCAAACGGAGCGGGAAGAAAAGGGCAGAGCCATAGCAGGACTGACCTTGGGAGTACAGGCGTTTGCCTTTTTCCTGTCTTTTAGTATGGGTGCTATGGGCGCCTTTGCTGTGACCTGCTTGGTATATTTGGCCTGCGCGGGAAAAGCACAGCGGCTGCGGTTATTTTTGCTCATGGTGGAGTCGGTTCTGGTGACGGTGCTGTGTGCATTTGTAGCCTACCCGCTGTTGGGAACAGAAACGATAATACCTGTGTTGCTGGCGTTGGTCTGCGGTGGTTTGATCTGGGCACTGGATCGTTTTGTTGGGCGTCCAGTAGCGACAGCCCTAGAAAACCACGGTAAGGCAGTGGGGATTTCTATAGCGGCCCTGGCCATTTTACTGGTGGGTTACGGTGTGCTGGCCATGAATATAACGGGCAGTATCAATCTGGATGCCGGAACTCCCCTTTCACGGGCAGTGGCTTTGTCGGCTGGAGAGTATCATGTGGCCCAGGTGTCCAGTACGACTCAGGTTCAAGTAGAAATCTACAGCCAAGATGACCAGCAACTGATGATGCACACACGGACCAGCTTGTATCAAGGGGAGTTGTCTCAGGCTTCCTTTGCTGTACCCGATGGGGCGCGAGTCGTATGGTTTGTTATGCAGGGGGAGGGAGGACTGGAGGAAGTACTGCTCTCCAATGGGACAAAGGTACCACTGGGCTATCCCCTCCTGCCCGGCTTTGCAGCCAACCGTTTGCAGGCATTGTGGGCAAACCAAAACTTTATTCAGCGCCTGGTGTTTTTCCGAGACGGTATTCAGCTGTGGACTCAGAGCCCATTTGTGGGATGGGGTGCTGGCGGAGTAGAAGGCCAGCTAACTGCGGTACAAAGTTTCTACTATGAATCCAAATATATCCACAATCACTTCATTCAAATTCTGGACGAAGCTGGAATGGTGGGTTTGGCGGCTTTCCTGTTTTTGTTGGGCAGCGCCCTGTGGACGCTGGTGCGGCGGTGGAAAACCAAGCAGGAACCAAATGCACTGCTTCCGATGCTGGCAGCCTGCCTAACTATGATGGTGAGCCACTCGCTGACCGAGGTAGTGTGGTCAACGCAGATGTACCAAGTGGTTGTTTTTGTCCTGTTCGCGGCTTTCATAGTAGATGGAGCCGATCCGGACGCGGCGGGAAAGAGAGGACAAGCACGGTGGGGAGCGGTGGTCGCCTGGGGGTTTGTGACGGTGTTTGCACTGTTCCAGGCGGGCAGTTTGGCGGCGGCCTGGCGGTTCTCGGCCTTGAGCAGTGGGGGTGTAACCCCAGAGCAATTTGTGGATCAAATGGGTCAAGTAGACTTTTTGGAAGTGTATGATGATACGACCTATAAAGTAAACCGTATGGCGAATGCACTGCAAATTGGACAAACTGAGGTAGCAGCCAAATGCGCGCGTGACCTGATGGCTCTGGAGGAATTTGATGCTGCCTATTATGCGGCTGCCTACTACTATCTGCCGCTTGGTCAGTTGGAGGAGTACTTCCAAGCTACGCAAGTAGGTTTGGCACAGGAGGCCTCTAACCCGGATGCCTGGAACAGCATATTTGATCTATATCGGCAAGCGCTGGATCAATTGGATGCAGAGGATATGGAAGTGTATGTGATGGGCGTGTGCCAGACCGGAGCCTGGCTGGAGGAGTTTAACCAGGGCAGAATGCAGGAAATTGTGCTCAGCCAGAGCAACCAGGCCTTTTTGAATAGTGCCTGGCAACTGGGACAAACTGGTGTTTTTGGACAGACGGCGTATGAAGTGCTTCGGTTGAGTGCGGAGGAGACGGCGGATTAACTGGTATGTTGTTTGGCCGATGGAAACCTCAATGTCCTTTCATAAAAATAAGGCCCGGCGGTATTGCCACCGGGTCTTATTTTTATATTAGAAAAGAATCTCAAAGGCAAGAGAATTAATTTTGCAGGGTCTGCGCCCAAGCTGTATATTTTGACACCTTGGTGTCGCATTCGTCTTTGCTTGCACCGTTTGCCAGGATATATACTTTTACCTTGGGCTCGGTACCAGAAGGACGAACGATAAGGCTGGTGCCGTCAGCCATTTCATAGCGCAGCACGTTGGAGCCGGACAGTTCCATAGAACTCTGCTCTCCGGTAGCCACGGTGACCACGCTGCCGTCCTGATAGTCCTTTTGCTCCTTAACGGCAACTCCAGCAATTTCTACCGGAGGTTGAGTACGCAGGTTTTCCATCAATTGAGCCATTTTTTTCAATCCATCCAGTCCTGGCATAACCAGGTTCAAGGTCTTCTCTCCGTAATAGCCGTATTTTTCAAACAGAGCCTGAAGTGCATCGTAGAGAGTCATACCCTGGGAAGCATACCAGGCGGCCATCTCGGTCAGTTCCACACTGGCAGACACTGCGTCCTTATCTCGGACATAATCTCCCAACATGTATCCGTAGGATTCCTCGTAGGAGAAGATAACGTTGCCCTGCCCACTCTCTTCCAACTGGTCTTTTTTCTGGGCGAGAAACTTAAAGCCGGTAAATGTGTCATAGCACTGAAGACCGTTGACCTCAGCTACCTTTCGGGCCATCTCGGTGGTGACAATGGTCTTCAAAGCGACTGGCTTTTCCGGCATTTTCCCAGTGCGGCGCTTGGCGGTAATGAGGTAGTCTAGCAATAATACTCCAGTTTGGTTGCCGGAGATTACCACAAAGTCATCCTGCTTTGTGCGCACCATAATGCCCACACGGTCGGCATCCGGATCGGAACCAAGGATAAAATCGGCCCCTTCCTTCTTGGCGATATCCACAGCCAAATAGAACCCCTCTGGATTTTCTGGATTGGGGGAGACCACGGTGGGGAAATTGCCGTCGATTACCATCTGTTCTGGTACGCAGATGACCTGCTTCATTCCCAGCCGTTTGAGCGCCTCAGGGATAAGTTTATACCCGGTACCGTGGAAAGGGGTATATACCATCTTAAAGGTGTCTGCTACCCGTTCTACCACAGCTTTGTCGTTGACCTGGGCCATCACATGAGAGAGAAACTTTTCGTCCGTTTCTGCACCCATCAAAACAATTTTACCCTGGGAGATGGCCTGGTCATAGTCCATGGTCTTCACACAGTCGAATACATCTAGTTCCTTCATCATACGGGCCACTTCGTCGGCGTGTTTAGGAGGGAGTTGGGCACCGTCTTCCCAGTAGACTTTGTAGCCATTGTACTCCTTAGGATTATGGCTGGCAGTGACATTAATGCCGGCAATGCATCCATATTCACGTACAGCGAAGGATAACTCAGGTGTGGGACGTAGAGATTCAAATAGCCGTACCGGAATTCCGTTGCCAGCCATAACACAGGCGGCTTCCTTGGCGAAGGTATCGGAATTATTCCGGCAGTCAAAGCAGATAGCAACTCCGCGGGCAGCAGCCTGGGCCCCTTCCGCCAAAATGACTTGGGCAAAGGCTTGCGTTGCATGGCGGATGACGTGAATGTTCATGCGATATAATCCGATCCCCATCGTACCACGCAGGCCCGCAGTACCGAAAGAAAGTTGGTCAAAAAAACGGGATTCAATCTCTTTGTCGTTGCCGCGGATGCCCTCCAACTCCGCTTTCTCTTCCGGGGATAGGGCCGGACTGGAAAGCCATTTCTCATACGTATCAAGATAGGACATTTGCACGACCTCCTATGACAAATAAAATGGGATGTTCTCTCTTTTAGTATATCACAAATAGAGGGATATTTCTAGACGCATTTAGAGAGTGAAAAGGCGGTAGAGGGAGAAACCTTATGTGTTGATAATAGAGAGAGGCTTGGGTTGTTTTAGCGGAAAGAGAACCAAATCCTAGTGGCAACCAGAAAGGATGCACCAATATGGGAATGTAAAGGGGGGGGCTCTGCGTCTGACATAAGAAGGCAGGAGGAGATGGGGATGCTGGACAAGTAGATGGGGAGGCAAGGAGAGTAGAAAAGGAAACGGAAAAATAATTAAACGGTTCTCATGTGCTTAATTTGGCAAAAAAGTCGTCTCATGTCCTGAGGCAGGGGGGCAATAAAGGACTGCGGCTGGCCAGTGATGGGGTGTTGAAAAGACAGTCGCCAAGAGTGGAGAGCAGGGCGTGAAATGCAGGAGGGGTCCTCTTTTCCGTAAAGAAAGTCGCCCAGGAGGGGATGACCCAGGTGGGCCATGTGGACGCGGATCTGGTGGGTGCGCCCGGTATCCAGAATCAGATGGAGCAGAGCAGAATCTGTGCCTGCATCCAGCACCCGATAGTGCGTGCGTGCCGGTTTCCCGTCTGGACGAACCATCTGCTCTACTAGGGAGCCTTCCCGTGGCCCCAGAGGGACATCTACTACCCCGGAAAGGGGAGAAGGAATACCCTGACACAGAGCCAAATACTCACGACGGAACATTGGGGTGTGCAGTTGTCTTTTGAGAATTTCCTGTGCATGGGGATGCTTGGCCACCAGCAATAGACCCGAGGTTCCGCGATCGAGTCGGTGTATCGGATGAAAATCCCCTTCTACCCCTGTTTTATCGTAATAATCCAATAAAAAATTACCTAGGGTATCGGAGAAGTGACCAGGACCGGGGTGAACAGGTACACCAGGTGCCTTGTTAAGAAGAAGTAGGTCCGGGTCTTCATAAACAATGTCCAGCGGACCGGGGACAGGAAGAATTCCACTGTGTCGCTCCGGGTCAGATAGACGTACCGATAGCACTTGTCCTATCTGGGGGCAAGCCCGAGTGTTGACACGGACGCCATCTAAAAGAATTCCATCCTCCAGCCATTTCACTCGCCGCACCAACGTTCCGGACAATCCAAGTTGCTTTTTTAGCAGTGTGTCCACTTTAATTCCTGCCTCGGCCACCCCGATGGGCAGTTCTAAGCGCCGGGGACTCACAGCTTTTTTGTCCAGCGGTTCATGTTCACCATGTAAAAGACACAGTGTAGCACAATAACCACCGATACGAGGGCGGTGGGAAATCCACTACCCAAAACCAAGGTGAGGAAAAAGGCACCCCATAGCAGATATAGCGTCCAATACCAGCTAGAATAAGCTGCCTTTTCTCGAATGGTCACGTTCCGTTCATCTTTTTCGGCTCGTTCAATCTCTTTCCGCTCTTCAGGTGTCCATGTCCGGTCAAAGTGTGCCGTAAGAAGACGGGCACCGGAGAGTCCCCCTAGTGCTCCGGCCAAGCCAAAGGACAATCCACTTAGTGGAGAAGCCAGGCGTTCCCCAAGTATGGTGGCTGATACCCCTAGGCCCACAGCAACAGCCATACCAAGAGCGGGCAAATACGTTTTTGCATGCTGAATTCCTTTCATGGCAATCCCTCCTCAAACAGAAATACTTCTTCAATTGTCCGATTGAAATACTGAGCGATTTTATGGGCCAGTAATAGAGAGGCGTTGTAGCGCCCGCCCTCCAGTGAGATAATGGTTTGCCGTGTCACATCCACAGCATCAGCCAATTCTGCTTGAGAAATCCCGCGTTCCTTGCGAAGCTGAGCAATGCAGTTGGTCACATCCTCCCCCTCCTCGTTCGAAAAGTAAAGCTAACTTTACATCCATAGAATAATATTTTTTCTTCAAAATGTCAAGGCTGCTTTACATTTTGAAATTTCGTCCCGGGGGCTACTAGGCAAATAAAGAAAAATTGGATATAATGAAACGAGAAAAAGGAGGGCGACCCCATGTTTGGAGCAAAGAAACCAGTCATATCCCACGAAAAAAAGGGGGACAAACTAGGGATTTACCTCCATATCCCCTTTTGCCACAGTAAGTGCGATTATTGCGATTTTTATTCACTGGCGGGGCGTGAGGGACAGATGGATGCCTACCAAAAGGCGCTACTGGCCCATCTGGAGGAGACGGCGCCTCTCGCCAGAGGAATTGGGGTAGATACCGTCTACTTTGGCGGAGGAACGCCGAGTTATTATGGAGCCAAACGGCTGGTGCAACTGTTGCAGGTTGTGCAAAAGAAGTTTTCTGTGGAAAAAGGAGCAGAGATTACTCTGGAGGCCAATCCGGACAGTGTGACGGCTAAGGAATTGAAAACGCTGCGAAAAGCAGGATTTAATCGCTTGTCTTTGGGGATGCAGTCGGCTTGCCTGGAGGAATTGGCAGCCGTTCACCGACCACATACAGTGCACCAAGTGGACCAGGCAGTGGCAGCGGCAAAAAAGGCGGGATTTCGAAATTTATCTCTGGATCTCATCTATGGACTACCAGGGCAGACAATGGATAGTTGGAAAGCTACTGTGGAACACGCGCTGTCGTTGATTCCGCAGCATTTGTCCTGCTATGGATTAAAGGTTGAGTCAGGAACACCGCTGTGTGCCCGGGTAGAAGCTGGAGAGAACTTGCCTGATGATGATTTGCAAGCAGACGAATATCTGTGGACGGTGGGGCGACTGGCAAGGGCGGGACTAGAACAGTATGAAATTTCCAATTTTGCCAAACCAGGGTATGAGTCCCAACATAATCTGCGCTATTGGTTCACACGGCCGTATATTGGGTTTGGTCCCGGGGCACACTCCGATTTTGGAGGGCGACGCTATGCTTTTGTCCGGGATTTGGATAGGTATATCACTGGAGTTTTGGAAGGCGGCAATATCTTGGAAAGTCAGGAGTTGATTCCTCTTCGAGAACGCAGTGGTGAGTATCTGATGCTGCGTCTGCGTACAGCTGTTGGAATTGAGGAGTGGGAGTACCGCCGGGACTATTTTATGGAATTTGCGCCACTTGAGGCACGGCTGATAGAGTTTGCACAGTCAGGATGGGCAGAAAAAACGCAAAGTGGTCGCTGGCGTCTGACCCCAAAGGGGTTTTTGGTTTCCAATCAACTGATTGGTGACCTGTTGGAACGGCAGGAACAAGCGCAGTGGAGTCAAATCTTGCCGAAGGCCCGGGAGCAGTTTAAGAAAAAATAATGTAAAAAAGACCTGTTAACCGCGAAAATTTACAAAATTTTTCCCGGAATTGGACAGAAACATCCCTGAATTTGACCATAAGCTCCATCAACTTGACGATTTCGTAGCAAAGATGTAAAATAATTTGCCAAGTGGACATAATAATGATATACTATGTAAGGTTAAGGACCTGCTGGGAGCCAGCAGCTTTCCGGGCCCAAATAATCTTTCTTGTAGTTACATATGGCCTGAGCCATATTGCGATATGAGTCCGCGTTTGCGGGTCGAAGAGGGTGCATGAGTTGACCAAGTATCAGATCCAGGGAGGAAACCCACTCCACGGGACCATTGAGATTAGCGGAGCGAAAAACGCCGCTGTTGCCATTATTCCTGCCGCCCTGATGGTAGACGGGACGTGCCGGATTGAAAATATTCCACAGATTAGTGATGTGACATTAATTCTCCAGATCCTTCGGGAACTGGGGGCAGATGTGCGTACAGTAAATCGCACCACAGTGGATGTCGATTGTACACATATTCGAAATCGCCAGGTGCCCTATGAATTGGCGCGGAAAATTCGAGCCAGTTATTATTTGGTGGGGGCGCTGCTAGGCCGGTTCGGATGGGCGGAAGTGCCATTGCCGGGCGGGTGTGATTTGGGCGGCCGTCCCATTGACCAACATATTAAAGGGTTTGTGGCTATGGGGGCTGAGGTGGATGTGCGCAATGGCCTAATTTGTGCCCAGGTTCCAGGCGGTGGCCGGCTCGCTGGTGGACAGGTATATTTGGATATGGTTTCGGTAGGAGCCACCATGAACATTATGCTGGCGGCGACCTTGGCAGATGGAATGACCATTATTGAGAACGCTGCCAAGGAACCTCACATTGTAGATTTGGCCAATTTCCTCAATTCCATGGGCGCAGATATTATGGGTGCGGGGACAGATGTAATTAAAATTCGGGGTGTGGGTCGACTGAGAGGTGGATCGTACTCCATTATTCCCGATCAAATAGAGGCGGGAACCTATATGGCGGCGGTAGCAGCAGCTGGTGGGGAAGTGCTGATTAAAAATGTCATCCCAAAGCACCTGGATTGTATTACCGCCAAGTTGTTGGAAATGGGCGTAGATGTGGAGGAACAGGACGACGCAGTTTTAGTCCGGCGCAGTGGGCCAATCAGCCGGGTAAACGTAAAGACCATGCCCTATCCTGGCTTTCCAACAGATATGCAGCCACAGATAGCAGCCGTTTTGTGTCTGGCTCAAGGAACTAGCGTGCTGACAGAGGGTGTATGGGAAAATCGGTACCGCTATGTGGATGAGTTTCGTCGCATGGGAGCTCGGATTCAGGTAGATGGCAAGGTAGCTGTTATTGAAGGGGTGGACAAGCTTACGGGAGCACCTGTCCACGCATGTGATCTTCGGGCGGGGGCGGCCATGGTGATTGCAGGCCTGGCAGCTCAGGGAACCACGGAGATTGATGCGATCTACCACATTGAACGGGGCTATGAGACGCTAGTGGAGAAGTTATCTGCCGTAGGTGCGGATATTCAGGTGATTACTATCCCAGATGAGGAGAATCAGGCCCAAGTGGGCTGACAAATCAAGGGACATTTAGGAGGGCTTGAGCGGCGCAGCCGGACTCAAGCCCTTTTTTGAGGAGTCTGAGTAGATTATTGCGGGGAGAGAAGGGGGAGAAGAGCTTGTTGACCTTTGCAACTCTGGCCAGTGGATCCAGCGGAAATGCTGCATTGGTGGGCTGTGCCGGGACGTACATCTTGCTGGATGCTGGGATCTCCGCCCGCCGTATCACAACAGGGCTGCGGGCATTGGGGGTAAACCCTGCGCAGTTAAGTGCGATTCTGATTACCCACGAGCACCACGACCATATCAGTGGCCTGACTGTTTTGACAAAACAACTGAGAGTGCCGATTTTTGCTTCTAGGCCCACCTGCGGGGAATTGTATCGACGCATCCCTTTTGTGGAGGATTTGCTGCACAGCCAGGAGCCTGGTCAGGGTATAGAGTTGGGTGGACTTTGGGTCGAATCCTTTTCCACTCCCCATGATGCCAGTGGTAGTGTAGGATATTCCATAGCAGGAGGGGGGCGGCGTGTGGTACTTTGTACGGACTTGGGACATATTACGCCTGAGGTACAGCGTGCGGTGGCGGGGTGCGATCTCCTCATTTGCGAGGCCAATCATGACGAAGACTGGGTGCGTTCAGGGCCTTATCCCTATTATTTAAAACGCCGCGTACTGGGAGACTGGGGTCACCTCTCCAATGAGGCGGGGGCAGAATTGGCAGCTCTTGGGGTAGAAACAGGGGCGCAGGCGGTGGTACTGGCCCATTTGTCTGCAGAGAACAACACCCCAGCACGAGCGCGGGAGGCCGCTTGCCGCCGACTGCGGGCCATGGGTTGCGATCCGGAGCGGGATATTGGGCTTTGGGTGGCGCCTCGTGGGGAGCCTGGGCCTGTCTACCGGCTTGGGCCAACTGGTGGGCGGGTGCTTTTGGAGGAAAGGGAGGGCGCTCTATGCTGAAAGTCCAGCTTATCTGTGTTGGAAAGCTAAAGGAACGATTTTACCAACAGGCCTGCCAGGAATACCAAAAGCGCCTTTCTTCATACTGCCAGTTGACCGTGGTGGAATTGCCGGAGGAACGGTTGCCCACCAATCCATCCCGGACTCAAATTGAAGCTGCACTGGAGAAGGAAGGGGCTGCAATACGGGGGAAACTCCCGCCAGGAGCTAGTGTAGTATGTCTTTGTGTGGAGGGAAAGGAGTATTCCTCCCCACAGCTTGCCCAGCTGGTGCAGAAGTGGGAACAGGGGCCAGGGAAGTACCTGGTGTTTGTAATTGGAGGTTCGTATGGTTTGGCTCAAGGGGTGAAAGAAGAGGCTTGGCTGCAGTTATCTATGTCACCCATGACATTTCCTCACCACCTGGCTCGGGTGATGGTGCTGGAACAGATTTACCGAGCCTTTAAACTAAACGAAGGATCTTCCTATCACAAATAAAAACAGGTCGTGGAAGGTTAATTCCACGACCTGTTTTTATACGCCAGTAAGATCAAAGGGCGGGGTGTATTCCTCTTTGGCGGAAGTGCGCTCCTGGGTAAAGCCTTCTAAGCCCAGATTTTCCAAGTATGCCTGAGCCGCGTGGATCTCGCCAGGATGCAGTCGTCGCTGGAGTTCGGGACAGGCAGATAAGTCTCCCCATGGAGTGTATTGGCTCATAAGGGAGAAGAGTACCGTGCCTGGAGAAAAGCGCCGTGCCACCCAGTCCATGACCGCCTTGGCTTGGGAAACTTGGCCGGGGAGAATCAGATGCCGAATGATGACACCTCGACGCAGTAAACCATGCTGGTCCAGTTGATAGGGGCCGGTTTGTCGAACCATCTCTTCAATGGCGGCAATGGCATGTTGTGGATAATCTGGGGCGGCAGAATAGCGTTGAGCGGTATCGGAGTCTAGGTATTTCAAATCAGGCAGATAAATATCTACTTTTCCCTCCAAGCTTCGAAGGGTGTCCACCCGATCGTAGCCTCCGGTATTCCAAACTACAGGAACTGGCATCGGATGAGCCTCCAACAGGGCTGCTACGGCGTGGGCGTAGTGGGTGGGGTTCACAAAATTCAGATTGTGAGCGCCTTGGTCGATCAAATGCTGACAGATTTCCCAAAGTCGATCCAGCGTTACAGCCCGGCCAAAATCTTGATGGCTAATTTTTTCATTTTGGCAAAAAACGCAGCCGAGAGAGCAGCCGGAAAAGAAAATGGTGCCGGATCCTCTGGTACCAGAGATAGGTGGTTCCTCCCATGGATGAAGGGCGGCCCGTGCCACCATTGGTGCCCACGGCATCCGGCAAAGACCATGTCCCTCTGTTTGTGTGCGTAGGGCACCACAGGATCTGGGGCATTGAGAACAAATCATAAAATAAGGCCTCCTCAATGTCAAAGTGGTCCCAGGTAGTGCTCCACCTGGAGAGAAAAACATTGGAAAGCGTTCGGTATGGGATAAATATCCCGGAGCTCATCCCGACTTGCCCATACCCAGCCGCTGGGTAGTTCAGCATCAGAGAGATGGCCCAACAGAGCAGTCATGTGCCACTCGATGTGAGAAAAAATGTGTTTTCCTGAGCCGCCCCGCTCCAGTTTGGTTGAGGTCAATCCCCAATACGCTGGCCAATCGGTACCATCATTTAATTCATTTGGATATTCCCACAGTCCAGCCAGCAGTCCTTCCTTTGGTCGGAGGCGCAGTGCCACCCGATCTTGGAAGAAGAGGAGATACACCAATCGCTGCTCCACGCGACGGGCTTTTTTGGCACCTTTCACTGGAATTTCATCGGTAAGTCCTTTCTGATAACTACGGCAAATTGCGGCGATAGGGCAAGTTTGACACAACGGGGCACCATTGGGGAGGCAGACGGTAGCTCCTAACTCCATAAGTGCCTGGTTAAAATCCCCTGGGGAATCCAGTGGGATTACCTGCTGGAGCGCTTGGGTAATTTTTCGCTTCATAGCAGGAGTAGAGATATCCTCTCGGTCAGCACATACCCGGGCGGTTACGCGCAATACGTTACCATCTACTGCAGGGACTGGAATCCCGAAAGCAATGGAGGAAATTGCGCCAGCTGTATAGTCTCCAATCCCTGGTAAGGAGCGGATGGCATCATAAGTATTTGGGAATATCCCACCCCACTGTTCTACAATTTGAATGGCTGCTTTTTGTAAGTTCCTCGCTCGGCTATAGTACCCGAGTCCTTGCCATAGTTTCATCAGTTTCTCTTCTGGCAGAGAAGCCAACTCCTCCACCGTGGCGGCTTGCTGAAGAAAGCGGCGGTAGTAATCTAACACCGCAGAGACGCGGGTTTGTTGTAGCATAATTTCCGAGATCCAAACCCGATAGGGGGTGGGGTGGCTGCGCCAAGGAAGAATCCGGGCGTTTTCCCGATACCAGACCAAAAGGGGGATCACCAGTTGTTCCAACTCATTCAAAGGGGTGCCTCCTGTCATAAAAAACGCTTGTTTACGGGGAAAAGAAATTTCAATCCGAAAAGAGTGAAATGCTATAGCTATTTAGTAATATAGCGTATAATGAAATTGGGAATGGCATTTCTTTCGACGGGGTGGTAAAGTTTTATCAGAACAAAGGTTAAAAATTTAACGATATCTCGGCTGCCGCTCTTACCGAGACAGCGTAATTGGAGGCCTTTTGTTCGTGATCATTCCTTTTTCATCCATCCTTCCAGATCAAAACCAGTTCAGGGTGCCCGAAAGGGCACCCTGAACTGGTTTTTTAAGTCTCAGGGGCATTTGCACATAATTGATCCAATAACTGAATCATTTCAAAAACAAGGCCATCGCAGTGGGGTTTGCGTTCCTGGCCTTGTTCTTGGACAGCGGTTAAAAGGGCTGAGCAGTCGGTGGCACTGTGTTGAGCCTGAAACTGCTGAATCAGAGCGGTGGCCTGCTGTTCATCATAGCCCAGGCCGCCTAAAACCATTAGGGCCCCAGATAGGGCACCGCAGGCGGATCCATGGCGCATACCCGAGCCAAAGTGGGCGCCTAAGGTATAGAGTTGTTCTTTGGATACTCCGAGTTCCTCTGAAAAGGGGATGACGACAGACTGAAAGCAGTTATAGTGAACGGCGGTATTGGCGCGCAGGGCGGTTGCTTCTTCTAGGTGGGTCATAATAATTCCTCCTCGTTTATTGGGTAAATCAGATAAGTTAATTAAAAATATCAGGGGTGTCGGCAAAAAGACGGCGTATCCGTTCCAAGACCGGCTGATTTTGAATTTGGGAGAGGGTAGGATCTTCATGAAGGAGATTCTGGGCGGCCTGTTGCGCCTGTTGGAACAGATGGATATCACCGGATAAATCAGCCAGCTTCAATTGAGGCAATCCGTGCTGCCGGTTGCCAAAAAAGTCACCTGGACCACGCAGTTTCAAATCCTCCTCGGCAATTTGGAAGCCGTCGCGGGTGGAGGCCAGAATACGCAATCGGTGCAGTGCCTCAGAATTCTTTTTGGAAGAAACCAGGATACAGTAGGACTGATGTTTTCCCCGTCCTACCCGCCCTCGGAGTTGGTGCAGTTGACTCAGGCCAAAACGATCAGCGTCTTCTACAATCATCAACGTGGCGTTGGGGACGTCCACACCCACTTCAATCACTGTAGTGGATACCAATACCGCGATCTCTCCCCGGGCAAAGGCAGCCATCACCGCTTCCTTTTCTCGAGGACGCAGCTTTCCATGGAGGATCCCCACGGATAACTCAGGAAAAACCTGGGACTGAAGTTGATGGGCGTAACTGGTTACCGCCTTTAGTCCCTCTGGGGAAGTAGGCTCGCCGAACGAAAGGGAGTCGGAGTTATCGTCCACTGCAGGACAAACGATGTAAACTTGTCTGCCCTGTTCCACTTGCCGGCGGATAAACTGATACATACGCAGCCGCTTGTCCTCCCCAATTACATAAGTCTCCACTGGAGTGCGGCCTGGGGGAAGTTGATCCAAAATGGATACATCCAAATCCCCATAGATTATGAGTGCCAGAGTGCGGGGAATAGGGGTGGCAGACATGACCAGGACATGGGGAGGTGGCAGCCCGGCCCCCTCCGATTTCCCGGCAAGGGCAGAGCGCTGAGCCACGCCAAATCGATGTTGTTCGTCGGCCACAATCAGTGCTAAGCGGCGAAAAGACACACTCTGAGAAATGAGCGCTTGGGTGCCCACAGCTAGGTCAATGGATCCCTCTGCCAATCCCTGGTGTACCCGCTTTTTTTCGGCAGGAGACAAAGAGCCGGTGAGTAGGGCGATCCGTATGCCAGAAGGGGCAAGAAAGGTGGAAAGGGTTCGGAAATGTTGCTCAGCCAACACCTCGGTGGGGGCCATTAGCGCGGCTTGGTATCCTGCCTTGGCAGCTAGCCAGATGGCATAAGCGGCCACAGCGGTTTTTCCGGAGCCCACATCTCCCTGGACCAATCGATTCATGGGGCGACCAGAGGACAGGTCTGCAGAGATTTCTTCCATCACACGCATTTGAGCCTGGGTTGGGGAAAAGGGCAGTAGTGGCTGGAACTGTTCCCAAGGTGGGGAAGGGATAATACAGCCGTGGGACGCCACGGCACAACGCCGCCGCTTGAGGAAAGACAGGCCCAAAGACAGGTAAAACAGTTCTTCAAAAATTAGCCGTTGCCGGGCTGATTCTAGGGCCTGCAAGTGGGGAGGAAAGTGGATGGTCTGAACGGAAAACTCCAGGCCGGCCAAGCCGTAGTCCTGGCGTACAGATTGAGGCAAAGTTTCTGAGAGCAATGCGGCACAGGGCAAGCACTGCCGAACCAGAGAGGCCAAAAAATGACTGCTGATGCCGGCAGTGAGCCGATAGATTGGCATGATGCAACCGGTAATGCTCTGCCTCTGAGCAGGCTCAAAAATGGGATTGGTCATGGTGCGGCGTCGGCCCTGTTCCTCCACTTTACCGAAGAAGATATATTCTTCCCCAATGTGTAAGGCCTTTTCCACATAACCCTGGTTGAAAAAAGTGAGATGAAGGACTCCTGTATGGTCAGCCACCTTTAGTTGTACCAGTTCCAATCCTTTTCGAATGCGGGTGCGGCGGGGATGTTCTGCCACCATTGCCGAAATACAGACACGGTGTTCACTGGGCGCCTGGCGGATGGTGTACTGTTCTCGCCGGTCCTCATAGTCCCGGGGGTAATAAAAAAGCAGATCAGAGCACCGTTTTAATCCCAGTTTCTCTAGTTTCTGGGCCCGAGCTTGCCCAATGCCGGGCAGCTGAACGACAGGGGTGTCCAACGTAACTGACATAGGCAACCTCCTCTCCCCAGAATTTGAACAGTTTATTTTAACACACACGGACAAGAGAGTAAAGGGAGAGGATGGGGCTTGCCAGCCATGGAGAGAATCCGTATAATGAGAAAACAAAGGGTTATGAGAGGAAGGGATGTCCAGTGTCTGAGTATATTTTGAACTTGCTACCGGTTAATGAGGAGGAGAAACGGGCGTTTGAGGCGATTGCCCCCGATGCCACGCATGTCTATGCAGGTCGGCGTACATTGACCCAGGAGCAAATACAGGCAGCTACGGTACTGTTTGGCTGGCCCAGAGCGGAAGATCTAGCCAAGGCCAAGAACCTGAAATGGTTTCAGACGATGTGGGCAGGGACAGATGAGTATGAGGGGGAGGGAATCCTCCCAGCAGGGGCAGTGCTCACCTCGTCCAGTGGGTCCAACAGCCTGAGCGTATCGGAGCATATGTTGGCTAGCCTGTTGGCGCTCTGCCGACGCTTGCCTGCCTATCGGGACAGTCAACGCAACCACACCTGGAAAGATGAAGGAGCGATGAAATCGGTCTACGGCAGCACAGTGTTGGTGCTTGGGGCCGGGCATATTGGTGCTGCCTTTGCTCAGCGCTGCCGAGCGCTAGGAGCAAGGACACTGGGAGTCAAACGAAATGTCACAGGACCAGTAGATGGGTTCGATCAGGTATTTCCTATGGACGAGTTGGATGCACTGTTGCCTCAGGCGGATGTGGTGGCTCTGGTATTGCCCCACTCTACACAGACCATTCATCTGATGAACGAGGCACGGATTGCTCGGATGAAAGAGGACGCTATCTTAATCAGTTCCGGTCGGGGCTCAGTTTTGGATCAAGAAGCTTTGGCTCGAGCGATGCAGGGAGGAAAATTGTGGGGAGCCGCCTTGGATGTTACAGAGCCGGAACCTCTTCCGCCAGACAGTCCTCTGTGGGATATCCCCAATCTGCTTCTCACCCCCCATGTGGCAGGTGGGATGCGCCTGGAAATCACACGAAAGACCTGTGTTCAGATGGCTCTGGATAACTTGCGTCGGTACCTGGCCGGGGAGCCTCTGGCCAATCGGGTCAAATAAATCCTCGAATTGGCGCAACCGGTCCCCTCTTTTTCCGTCTTAAGAAGAAAAAGGGAGTGGAGGTGCATCCATGAAGAAACGGAGGCTTGTTCTGGGTCTGACCGCCTTATTGCTCATCGGGGTGGTGTGGTGGTGGACCGGGCCTCGCTATGCACTGGATGGTCCGCCCATTCTCACTGTGTCCGCGGGGGATGAGGAGGTTGCTGTGGGTTGCTGGAGTTCCAATTGGACCAGCCCGACGGCTACCTTCAGTGCCTGTGGCGATGTGCCTACCGTCCCCTTTGCTCGCTCCTACCAACCGGTGGTATATGTCCAAAAGGGGGCACAGGACCTCAAACTGTCGTACCCCGTAGCTCCCAGCCATGTAACGGTATCCTGCACTCCAGACAGCGGGGGAGAGATAGTATGTCTGTATGATGGTTGGGGGAAGCGAAAGCTGTCCATCCCGCTGCCAAAGGATTTTCGAGGCATTTATGAGATTAGTGAGCGGTGGCGGACCGTTCCGCCTGCTACGGGGGATACCCAGCGTGGATTTCTGGTAGTGGGGGAGGGGGAGTCTGTCGGAGATCCAAAGCTGGAGAAACCTCCTGCCCTCACCGTAGCCGGGACGGACGGAACAATGGTGATTGCCCGATTGGGGTCTTACTCCTGGTTCGTGTGGCTGGGAGGGGATGAGATGGAGGGAACCATTTCTGACTCTCCTCATCCCTTGGAAATCCCCGATCTGCCCCACCTGCCTGCCCAACCTGGGGATCGGATGGAACTCCAATTTGCGATTCCCCCCAATAAGCTATCTCTGTGGGCCTGGACAGTCCGGGGCGGTGTAGAGCAGGAACCGACGGAGGTGGACATCCTACCCGGCGGTGATGATTGGTTGGTACCAGAGGGCGGGGGAGAGACCGTGTATGAGGTGCGGGGCAGCTGGTATCTAGCGGGGAACACCTGGTGCGATGTGAGTTATCTCTTTGCGATACCATGAAAACAGGGCGGACGCTGCGGCGTCCGCCCTGTTTGTTTAAAATTAAAATTCCGCGTTACCCACGGTTCTGGGGTGGAGTTCCACGTCGCGGATGTTGCTAATGCCGGTAAGATACATGACCATGCGCTCAAAACCGAGACCGTAGCCAGCATGTCGGCAGGATCCATAGCGCCGCAAGTCGCAATACCACCAGTAGTCGTCGGGGTTCATGCCCAACTCCTTGATGCGGCCCTCCAGTACATCGATGCGTTCCTCACGCTGGGACCCACCGATAATCTCTCCGATGCCGGGAACCAGGCAGTCAGCAGCAGCTACCGTTTTACCGTCATCGTTGAGGCGCATATAAAAGGCCTTAATCTCTTTAGGGTAGTCGGTGACGAAAACAGGGCGTTTGTAGACCTGTTCCGTGAGAAAACGTTCATGCTCGGTTTGCAGATCGCAGCCCCATTCCACCTTGTAGTCAAACTGGTCATTGTGCTGCTTGAGAATCTCCACTGCTTCGGTGTAACTCACCCGGCCAAATTCTGAGTTGGCCACGTGCTCCAGCCGTTCCTTCAGACCTTTATCCACAAAGGAGTTGAAGAAATTCATCTCATCCGGGCAGCGTTCCATGACAAATTTGATGATATACTTGATCATGTCCTCAGCCACATTCATGTAGTCGGTGAGGTCAGCAAAGGCCATCTCCGGCTCGATCATCCAGAACTCTGCGGCATGGCGGGCGGTGTTCGAGTTCTCTGCCCGGAAGGTGGGGCCGAAGGTGTAGACGTTTCCGAAGGCCATGGCGAAGTTTTCACAGTTAAGCTGGCCGGATACAGTGAGGTTGGCCCGTTTACCGAAGAAGTCCTGAGTGTAGTCTACCGTACCATCCTCATTCTTGGGCACGTTCTGCAGATCCAGAGTGGTCACCTGGAACATCTCGCCGGCGCCCTCACAGTCGGAGGCGGTGATAATGGGGGTGTGGACATAGACAAAGCCCCGGTCCTGGAAGAAGCAGTGGATGGCATGGGCGGCCACAGAGCGCACCCGGAAAGCAGCGGAAAAGAGATTCGTGCGGGGACGCAAATGCTGAATAGTACGCAGAAACTCTACGCTGTGGCGCTTCTTCTGAAGGGGATAGTCGGGGGCAGAGGGACCCTCCACGGCGATGGTGGTGGCCTTCACCTCCAAGGGTTGTTTGGCACCGGGGGTGAGAACCACTGTGCCGGTGACAATAAGGGCGGCCCCCACATTCTGAGCGGCAATCTCTTTGTAATTGGGCAGCACGTTTGCGTCCATAACCACCTGAAGGTTTTTGAAACAGGATCCATCGTTTAGTTCGATGAAGCCGAAGGTTTTCATGTCCCGAATGGTCCGGGCCCAGCCACATACAGTAACAGTCTGGCCGCCCAGAGACTCCTGGTCGGCAAAAATGGCGGCGATGGTGGTGCGTTCCATAGGATCCATCCTCTCCATAGCAAAAATGTAATTTCAATCTCTATAAGACAAAGGAGCCCGGAAAACCGGACTCCTTTTATTATACTGCTCTTTTCTATAATTTACAAGAGGAGAGCGGTATTTCCAACGGAATTTGGGGGAAAATTATCCCATATCAGCATTGTCTCCCCAGCGAATAAAAAAGTAACTATCGGTTCCTACGGTTCCTTGCAGATCAGAAGTGAGGCACACGGCATACTGATCAAGGTAAAACCAGTAACCGGGGAGGTTAAAGGCGCTCCAATAGAAAGGTGTGTCTAAGATTTGCATCACTTGATCGGGATTGGTGGGGAGGGAGTTCCCCAGAAGTAGATTGGCAGGGACCAGAATGCCGTCCCAGGGGTCACCTTCCACTCCGGAGGAGAAATACTGTACACCGGTGTCGGGATCTTTTACTCCCCGCAGAGCAAAGAATAAGTCCAGATAGGCGGGATCTGCTGGAGCGGTGGCTTCAGAGGGAGTGTTCCCGGAGGAGAGAGCCTGGGCATAGGTCAGTAAGTCATCCCATTGACTTCCAGGCTGCTCCACCCAGTAGCTGCCCCAGGTGCGGGCGGGGATGCGCCAGTCGGCACTGGGACGCTCCGGGAGCAGATCATCTTGGGAGAGCACCAAATTACCGTTCCCACCAGCTGCGACTAGGGTGTTCCCAGTAGAATCGGTACAAAAACGATAAGTCATCTCACCATCGGTTACCATCCAGCAGGGACCGGCCAGTAGGTCGTTGGGGGTAAAAACTAGGCTGTCTCCCCATTCCTCCTTCAGCTGTTCCACGGTGGTCTCTTCATGAAGGTCTAGTCCCATTGCAGCGCACACGGAACCGCTCTTATCAGCAGGACTAGAAAAAAGAAGAGAAAAGGAATCTGTTCCCACGTATTCTCTTCCGTCCGGCCAGCGGCCCAACATGGTGGTGTCGTCTAATTGGGCCAACTTAGACAAGGTTTGTCCCAGGACTTGAGCATCGTATCGGTATTCGCTGCGCCACCGAGTGCTGACTTCCAAGTCGGGAGCAGGAGGCTGCTGAACGGAAGAGGCTGAGTTGTCTTCCTGGGCCGGCAACAGATCTCCGGCAACCGGAGGGCGGGTACCCGCACCAGACGAGGCGGGGGCTTTCCCGATTAGTCCACAGGCACACAGAAATGTCAAACTCAGAGCCATAGCTCCCAAGAGGTATCGTTTCACATAAATCCCTCCCAAAGGATAAACAGGGATGTGCGTTTTTTCCATTGTATCTGTCCAATGCCGGCACTGTCAATGGCGCAAGGCATCCGTTTACAAATTAGCTACAAATTATTCACATCCTTTCATAGATTTTTTTGCCCAAAACGGTATTATGATAATTAACCCGTTAACGATTCCCTGTAGCTTGTGCTCTACGGGTTTTGAGAGAGAAAAGGATGAATGTTATGCAAGAAGTAAAGAAACCTTCGAAACGACCACTAATCTACTATTACCTCCTGGCGATGGTGGTGCTTATGATTCTGAATGCCACCTTATTTCCGACAATTTTAAAGGAGCCCGTGGAGGAAGTGACCTATGATGTATTCATGGCCATGACGTTCAATGAGGAAATTGCTCAGGTGGAAATCCGGGACGATGAAATCTTGTTTACGGACAAGGATGGAAAAATCTATCAGACCTATGCCACCGAGGATCCTGAGCGGACTGTGCGGCTGTATGAGTCAGGCGCCAAGTTTGAGGAGATTGACACCCAGCCATCCGTTCTTACTAGTATTTTGGTCAGTTGGGTGTTGCCACTGTTGCCCTTCCTGCTCATAGGTTACTTTATCAACCGGCGCATGCAAAAAGCCATGGGGAATGGCGACGGTATGATGTTCGGAATGGGAGGTGGCTCCGGGGCTAAGATGTATGTCCCTTCCTCTACGGGGATTCGCTTCTCGGACGTGGCTGGAGAAGACGAGGCCAAAGATTTGTTAGGAGAGATTGTGGACTTCCTCCATGACCCGGAGAAATACCGACAAATTGGCGCAAAATTACCCAAGGGGGCGCTGTTGGTAGGCCCTCCGGGGACGGGCAAGACGCTGTTAGCCAAGGCAGTGGCAGGAGAGGCCAATGTACCTTTCTTCTCTATTGCGGGCAGTGAATTTGTGGAAATGTTTGTGGGCCGCGGAGCGGCAAAGGTACGGGACCTGTTTAAACAGGCAAACGAAAAGGCGCCGTGCATTGTGTTTATCGATGAGATTGATACCATCGGGAAAAAGCGTGACGGTCAATTTTCTGGCAACGATGAACGCGAGCAGACCCTTAATCAATTGTTGACGGAGATGGATGGATTTGACGGTTCCAAAGGAGTGGTGGTTCTGGCGGCTACCAACCGACCAGAGTCTCTGGATCCGGCACTGCTGCGTCCTGGCCGATTTGATCGGCGTATTCCAGTGGAATTGCCCGATTTACAAGGGCGGATTGCCATCCTAAAAGTACACGCCAAGAAGATTCGACTGGCAGAAGATGTGGACTTTGAACCGATTGCCAAAACTGCGGCGGGGGCGTCTGGAGCGGAATTGGCCAATATTGTCAATGAGGCTGCGCTTCGGGCCGTTCGTTCCGGACGGCGAGTGGCCACCCAAGAGGACCTACAGGAGAGCGTTGAGGTAGTCATTGCCGGCTACCAAAAGAAGAGTCGAGTGCTCTCAGATCAGGAAAAGAAAGTGGTGGCCTATCACGAAATCGGTCATGCACTGGTAGCTGCACTGCAGAGCCATTCTGCACCTGTACAGAAAATCACCATCATTCCTCGGACCTCTGGAGCCTTGGGCTATACCCTTCAGGTAGATGAGGGCGACCACTTCCTGATGACCAAAGAAGAACTGCTCAACAAGATTTGTACCTATACCGGCGGCCGGGCTGCGGAGGAATTGGTGTTCCATTCTGCTACGACCGGGGCATCCAACGATATTGAACAGGCCACCAAATTGGCACGAGCTATGGTGTCCCGATACGGCATGAGCCAGGAATTTGGTATGGTAGCCCTGGAGACCATGAGCAATCAATATCTGGGAGGTGACGCATCCCTGGCCTGTTCCCCAGAGACGCAGAGTAAGGTGGATCAGAAAGTAGTGGAAGTGGTAGAGCAGCAAAGGCAGAAAGCACTGTCTATTTTGCAGGAACACGAGGGAAAGTTGCACCAGCTGGCAGGCTATCTCTACGACCATGAGACCATCACAGGAAAAGAGTTTATGGATATTTTAGAGCGGGAGGAAACGCAACTGCCCGAATCCCAGGACCCCTCTTGACAGTAGACGGGGAAAGGGGTATGATAGCAGCGAAAACAGGGGAGCTCGCAGCAGCGGGCTGAGAGGAAGCTAGGCGCTTCGACCCTCCAACCTGATGTGGGTAATGCCACCGTAGGGAGCCATGTAACTGCATGCGATACGGGGCTACCCAATTTGGGTGGCCCCGTTTATTATAATCTGACACTTCTTGGAAAGGATGTGAGGGATACCGCGGGCGTCCCGGCGATTTGTATGCCGGGGCCGGGCAGAGGGGGAGCGCCCTGTGCCCGGGCCAGAAAATGCAGCGATGGGAAGCCGTGTTCCGGCGTGAGAGGAGGCCAGTAAGCCTCGACCGAATCGGAGGAAGCCTCGTGGCTCTCTTCGACCCTATTGGTCTCCGGGCCTTGCCTGAAATGGGAGGGTCTGGGCTTAAAGGGGCAATCGCTGCATGGAAAACGCGGTGTGCCCCCATCGTTTTAACAAGAGGTGTTTTTTTATGACGAATCGCACAAATACCACTCGTTTGGCGCTGATGGTAGCGCTGGCCGGAATTTTAACTGCAGTAGGCGTGCTGGGCGGCGCACTGTCTATCCCGGTGGGCTTTACTCGTTGCTGCCCAACGCAAAGTGTAATTAATGTGGTGGCAGGCGTCTTTTTGGGACCTTGGTACTCGCTGGGTATGGCATTTTGTGTCAGCCTCATTCGCAATCTAATGGGAACGGGCACCATTATGGCTTTCCCAGGAAGTATGTGTGGGGCTCTGTTGGCAGGATTGTTGTACCAGCGGACGCACCGGCTGTGGGGTGCTTGTCTGGGTGAGATTGTGGGAACAGGGGTAGTGGCCTCTATTCTGGCTTATCCCATTGCGCGCTACTTTTTGGGGAAAGCCTGTGGACTATTTACTTATTTCATCCCCTTTATGACGGTGGCGCTTACAGGCTCGGTCATTGCTTGTGTGTTGGTATACGTCCTCAAAAAGGGCGGGGCGCTGGCAGCGATGAGCCGGACAACACAGCGGGATTGAGACCGCATGGAGAAGACAGCCTGGGTGGGATGGATGTCCACCAAATTTCCCCTAGAAATTCCGGAGACATTAGGGCTAAGTATTTGCAGCCCGGAGAGTGCAGCTGCGGCTCGAGCAGGGCGAGGGGAAGGGAGTGCACTTTGCCAAGCGGCGGAGAAGCTAGGCTATGCACCGGATTTATGCTCTTATGTACGCATGGGGCTTTCTCTGGCGTCGAGACAGGGCGAGGGAGATTTGCCTCAGCCGGATTTTCTACTTTGTTGTGATAACATTTGTTCCGGAATGGTGCAGTGGTATCAGGCCATGGCCCGTACCTTGGGTGTACCGCTTTTCCTTGTAAATGTCCCTTATGGGCAGAGGGGAGAGTCCGGTGTAACAACTTATATCCGACGTCAGTTAGAGGTGGTTATTCAAGGCTTGGAGAAGTTGACCGGTCGGCAGTGGAAGGAAGAACGGTTTGCCCAGGTGTGTTCCCAGGCAAACCGAACTGCCCAGGCATGGCAAAGGGTGCTGGATACTGCAAGGAAAAATCCGGCACCGCTGGACAGTATGGAAATCTTCAATTTTATGCCTCAAATGGTGACCGGGCGGTGCCGAGTAGAGACCGAACAGGCACTAATCAAATTGGAAACTGAGTTAAGAAGACGTTCGGTTCAATCAAAGCAGATGCTACCCTACCGGGTCTTTTGGGAGGGAACCCCCTGTTGGCCAGTTCTCCATCAGGTGTTGCTCATGTTGAACTCCCGGGGCATCCAAGTGGTGGCCGACCCTATCAGTCAGTCTTTGGGGTTTCAGTATACTGACTTGGATGGGCTTGTCCGGGCCTATTGCGGTACGCTTAACGGGGTGTTACTGGAAGAGGGGGTAACCCAGCGAGTTCAATGGTGCCGCCGATATCAGGTGGACGGTGTACTAGTCCATTATAACCGCAGTTGCCGGCCATGGTGTGGGTGGTTGCCAGAGGTGGAGCGTCGTTTGCGCCAGGAACTAGAGGTGCCCGTGGTCTGCTTTGACGGAGATCAGGGGGAAGCATCTGTGTTCTCCGCAGGGGCCTTTGCACTGCGGTTGGACGCGTTGGTAGAACAGATGGCTGCCATGCGTAAGAGAGCGGTTTAGGATAAGGTCAATTGAACATATAAAAAATGCGCCGCCAAGTCTCTTTGTGAGACCAGGCGGCGTCGTTTTAGGCGGTTAAATCGATTCATCTTGCTCAAGAAAATAGGAGGCCTCCATATCTGCAGTAGCAAGAGCGAAGGCCAAGGGATATTTTTGAAATGCCTGCCCAACGGTGCGGCTATCTTCGGGTCCAGAGAAGCCCATGTGCCAACGAATCGCCATAGCTTCCTCACGAGTAAGGCGGAGGAAACCATTGACAATATACACACTTTTCTCCCCGTGTCCGTATGGAAGTGGGTCGTCAAAGGTGTATGTAAGAACGCTCTGCCATTTTCCGTTCTCATCTTTCACGTTCCGGGAGCCCTTTTTGTAGCAGCCGATTTTGCACACGTCATGGAGCAAAGACACAATAGCAACGGTTTCGGGACTATATTCCAAACCGTATAGTTCTTGCACTCGTTCCCGCTGAAGATAATCTACCAGGCAGTGATAGACGTTTACACTGTGTTCGCAAAGTCCGCCCTCGTAACTCCCGTGGTAGCGGGCGGAAGCAGGGGCGGTGAAGAAGTCGCTTTTGTGTTCCAGATAGTCCAGCAGTTTTTCAGTACCCTCACGGGTAATATTAGCTTGATAGAGTTCTATAAATTCCTCTTTGCAGGACATATGTACCTCCGTCGCCCTGTTAACAGAGCAATGTAATGTAAGTATTATACCATGGCTTTTGGGAAAAGACCAGATGTGAATTTCTACTGAGGTTGTAAGTAAAAGTATGGGCGAGAGAAAAATCTATGAAAATAAAGAATGCTAAGAGCAAAGATAGTAGAGATACAAGTGGTAAGAAAAAGACCGCCCAGACCATCAAAGTGGTCTGGGCGGTTTAACGTTTCTACTTGTCGACGGGTTTACCCAAGAGGAATTAAATGCGGTCTTCTTCTTTCCGTTTCTTGTTTAGGAGAGCCAGCCATACGGAAGAGAGACCGGTCACACCAGCGGCCATGAGCCACAGATGGGTGGCATCACCCGTGGCAGGAACATCCGCCAGAGGGATATCCTCGTCGGGAAGGTCAATGCCGTCTTCGGTATCTACAGACTGTTCCGGTTGCTGAGAGGTGGGGACATTTTCGTCAGGCAAATCAGTGGTAGGAATATTTTCATCGGGGAGGTCTGTCACGTCACCGCCATCGCTGCCGCCATTGTTGTCGCTGCCATTGTTGTCACCATCATTATCATCACCGTCTCCGCCATCGGAGTTGTTGATGTATTGATTGGTTAACTCAACAACCAGTGTGGATTCATCTACGCCGGGGAGAATAAAGGAGAAGTTGGTGACATTCAGGTCGTTCCAAACCGACTGGCCGTTGGCGGATTGTTGCCAGCGCGCAGTCAAAGTGGTGGACCAGAATGCTCCATTGGAGTAGTTCTCCTCGGTAAAGGTGTAGCTATGGCCTTTCACCAGAGAAATAGGCCAGGAAACTTTCCCGGTTTCCACTTGTGCGGTAGCCAAAGTCAAATTGGCAACTTGTGTTCCGGTGGAGTTGTCGGTGACTTGAATGGAAAAGTTTTGAGGCAGAGCAGTTAAGTTGTACTTTTTCGTCACGGTGACAGGAACAGAAACTTCGCCTATCTGGGTGTAACTTGCGTTGGCAGAGTAAACAATGGTGTAAAATCCATTTGCGTCCTGTGCGCTTTCCGGTAAACGGTTCAAGTAATCCACGGCAGATTCCAGGGAAGTAAAAGACTGTGAGCCACAGTAGAAAATACCTGTG
Organism: Lawsonibacter sp.; assembly: GCA_050943895.1. Taxonomy (GTDB): domain Bacteria; phylum Bacillota; class Clostridia; order Oscillospirales; family Oscillospiraceae; genus Lawsonibacter. The sequence goes on along the minus strand of JBMNQA010000001.1, from coordinate 45,400 downwards.
CTGCTATAACCGGGATCAACTTCTAAACTGGGGGCTTTGATGTCCATAACAGACTTGTGGTCCAAATACTGGGCATACGTGAAAGTGTAGAAAATCTGGTGAGTGCTGTCCGCCACGATGGGATCCTCTACTAGATTGGGATAGATGGAGCCAGTGCCATTTCCGAAGAAAGACTGACCGGGGGCGCGTAGGGAACCGCTCCAGCGGGTACGGATAGTGCCATCGGTGGGATCTTCAAACTCTACAAGGCGGTAGCGATATGCGCCGTTGACCACATTACCGCCAAACTTCACTGCTCCATGGTCGCCACCATCAAAGAAAATATTGTAGACCTTTCCAAAATACACGTTGGAAATAGACAGGGTGGCAGGGGCACTTTGAGCGCGGACAGAGACCTGTAGACCGTTGGAGGTGTCACTGTCGGCATCGGTAGCAGTTACAGTCAGATCATAACCGTCCACTTGGCTGTTATTTTCCGTTACCGTGTAGGTGCCTGGTTTAAGACCAGTTAAAGTCAGTGCTCCATTGGTCAATTGAGAAAAAGAAATGTCTTGTGCAAAACCGTCGGGTCCAGTGATTGTAAAGGATAGAACTTGTTCCAATGCCTGACGGGATACGCTGTCCAGACCGGAAATGGTTTTTGTCAGACGCAGGCTGCCCTCACTCCAGGTACCGCGGTAGTATTTAATGGTGTAAGTAAGATTACTGTCTGCCCAGTTGCCAGTGACAGTAGCGGTAGAAAAAGCTCCTTTATCGTATGCTTGGCTGTTATCGGGACAAGAACTCAGGGTTGGAGCTTCATCGTACAAATTCTGGAGAGTAGGAATTGCAGCTTGGGAAATGGGGGTGCCGTCCACCACTTTGCGTAACCCAGTAGGAAGGGAGGAAGTAACCCCGTTGATGGAATCGTAGTATTCATACACTACAAAATAGGGTTTTGTCTCTGCCTGAACAGGGGACAGGCTGGCATAAAGTGTAATAGATTCTCCGGCAGTCAGAGCATGGATATCTTCCAAGGAGGCGGCGGAGCCGTCAGCTTTGAACCAGCCATTGACAATAAAGTTGTTGGGGTTAGAGGGCAGTGGGCGCAGGGTATAAGTACCCAACTCCTCCAGGGTAAGGGAATCCTCGTTGTTGTTCTCTAGAGGGTCGGTATAGCCAGAGGGGAGCGTAGTTCCGCTTTTCCAAGCGTATGAGACGGTGACTTTTTCCTGACTTTGAGGAGTAGCGATGGTAATTACCGCAGAGTCAGAGATGGATCCGTTCAATAGTGCGGTATTGGTAATCTCGGTGCTGGGCTGGGCGTTCACATCGATCTGGCCGGAAATAGTCAGGGAAACCATGTCGTGTCCGTTGACAACACCGCTCCAAGTGAGAGTATGGGTTGCACTGTCATAGACAGCGCCTGGAGCAGCCTGGAAGGAGAATTCTTCCGGCAGACTGTCGCTAACGGAAAAAGGAAGTGCACCAGAGTTTGGATTGGTGACAGTTAAAGTGTAGGAAATCATGTCGCCGGCCTTTACTTCGCTCTTTGGAGTGGTTTTTTCTAAGTCTAGGTCTTGCTCAGCGGGAGCGAAGCCCTCTTCCCGCAAGCAAAGCTCCACGATACAATCGTCAATTACTTTCCGATCTAACAGTGTTTCCGGAATGGTAGTAGAGAAAATCTGTCCATTTACTTTGGCAGAAATGCGCAGGCCACCAATATCCTCAGGCAAAACACTGGTGTTTCCAATGAGATCCAGAGGATTCCAAATTTGATACCAATCCTGCTTATCGCCGTCATTCCAGCTGTTTAGCAAGTTGTGAGGGTTGGTTTCCCGGGTACTATCCTGGTTGTATACAGACATTTCCACACTGCCCATGTCAATATCGGAGAGGGAGACGACCTGATCGGGATTGGCGGTGCGATAGTCCTCTAAAAAGCGATCCATTAACTCACCAGAATAGTTAATGGCGTGATACTGAGAACTACCGCCTACCGTCACTCTGCGTGCGTAGACGTTTAGATCCCGCGTGACAGGAGTATCGGCATAAAAGTTCTCACCGGTGCCGTCATGGGAGTCGATTTCCCAAGAGACAAAATGTTCGCCGGCAGGATAAGTTGGGGAGTTAGGCAGTGAAGTTCCCAAAGACTGGCCATCGGGTATGTACCGTACTGCGTAAATCTGATAGGAAGGATTTTCATACCAAAAGACTACTTTATGGTCTGGAACTTGAACAGGATCGCGCAAAGACAATTCATAGAAGGGCGGGGTTGCAGCTTTAAATAACAGTGCCTGCAGGGAAGAAGCGGGGATAATCAGAGTTTGCTGTCCCAATTCACCTGTGGTTACTTTTAATTCTAGCTGAAGAATACCGCCCGGACGGGAGTGCTCATTGTTTACTACAATAGGGCAGTTATAGGTCTCAGAACCAGGGAGATAGACAAGGTTACCAAAATCAACTCCGGGGGTAATATCCTTGGAAAAACGAAGGATAGCGGAATCTACGGTCTCCTGACCGGAGTATCCTTGGGAGATAAGGATATCCTGCATAGCAGAGTTGGAGATATGGTACTGGAACCCACCATTAGGAAGACTGCCAAGCTGGAGCAGACCGTTGGGCTGTTCGACTCCGTCAGGGGCTGTTACATTGACAGTCCAAGTTTCGGTACAGGGGTCGTCAAACTTCTCAACCCAATATTGGTAGGTAATGGTAGCGGACCCGATGGCTTGTCCCGTCACAGTACCGGCTCCGTTTACCGTGGCAATGTCATCGTTGCTGGAAATCCAGGATTCCTTGGTAACAACTAAGTTGCCATCTCCCGGCTTTTCCGCACGCAGAGCGTTAAGTTCCAGGGTTTTATCCACCTGTACGGTCTGTTCTTGATGGGAGGTGGTTTTCTTTACTAGGTAGATGACCAAAGCATAGTTGTCATTCAAGTTGGATTCCAGAGTGAGCAATTCCCCGGTGACAGATAGGTTGGTTTGATCTTTGTAAGGGATCGAGACCAGATAATCTGGAGCATTTACTTTCAGCGTTACTGCAGTAAGGGGAACACCAGAAATAACCTCTTGTGTCGCAACGGTTCCGTTTTTAACCACTGTGACATGTACATCTTTCGGGATAACAGCATCGGTGCCCTTGCTCATAGAAATGTGGATGCCATTGGGGTCATCCTCTTTGTAAATTTCAGCATAAAATCCGTCCGCAGCTAACATGCTGGTCTGGAACAAGCTGAGATTGAGAACCAGGATCATGAGCAGAGCCAAAACTCGCCGGCCCCAATTTTGGGTCTTCCATTTCTTAGCCATCATTTCGTTCTCCTTTCGAGATGAGGGAATCGAAATACTGGCGGTCGGGCTGGCTTGGCGCAGACACTGCACGGTAGCCCCCTTGACTTTGCGTCCCGCCTTTTCAGACGGTTTGCCGTTTACAGATATTTCAGTGCAAGAGTTACAACACAAATTGCTTTAGCGGTAGGTGTGGATCATATTTTGAAAAGCAACACACTTAAGTTAAGCGCAGTATAGCATAGTGTGGTTACAAGAAAGGTTACATTTTGAATAATGACGTTCAAAAATAAAAGAAAATTAGAACAACTTTCTGAAGAGAAATTTATATAAATTGCATAAAACCATGAAAAAAGATTAAGCATTTGAAACTTGTAACCACATTGAAATAAAATTTAATAAATGAGTAACAAAAAAAGCCTTGCGCAAGACAAAAAAGATGTGGTATGCTAAAAAAGCTGAAGAAATTCAGCGAAACAATGTAAAAGAAAAGGAGGAAAACCAGGTGGACCAATGCGGACGAAGTACAAAAATGGACAGTGATATTCACTTATGGCAGCGGTATGTCCAGGCCCCCTGGAGTTCCGTCTGATTTTGCGCCCTTAGGCGCCATTTAGCTGAGTATCACCGCGGAGGAGAGGCTGGACGTACGGTCTGGCAGCTTTGCCGCGGTTTTGTCTGTCCATTTGGCTGCTTCCTCGCTGTAAAAACAAGAACAGGAGGAAAATCCAATGGAAAAGAAAATGAATTTTGAGGTGCTGAAGGCTTACCTGCAGCGCCGGGAGTATCATACCCTTCGAGCCATTTTGTTAGCAGAAAATGAGGTGGATTTAGCCGAATTTTTGGAAGAACTGGATCAGGAACAGACCCTCTTGGTGTTCCGGATGCTTCCGAAAGAGTTGGCGGCAGAAGTCTTCTCGAACCTTTCACCGGAGAAGCAGCAGATGGTTATCCAATCGGCTACCGATCAAGAAGTGGCGGCCATTGTGGAAGAACTATATGTGGATGATGCGGTGGACATGTTGGAGGAGATGCCAGCCAACGTAGTCAAACGGGTGCTGAAAAATGCACGACCAGATACCCGCAAGCGGATTAATCAATTTCTGAATTACCCAGAACACTCCGTAGGGAGCATTATGACGGCTGAATTTACCGACCTGAGAAAGACAATGACGGTTTCCCAGGCTATTTCTCATATCCGCCAGACTGGGGATGATTCCGAGAGTATCTATACCTGTTATGTGATTGATGATGGACGGCGGCTGGAGGGCGTACTGACAATTAAGGAATTGCTGTTGGCTCGGGACGACCAATTAGTAAACGAGTTGATGGAGCGTGACGTTATTACCACTGAGACCACCGAGGACCAGGAGGAAGCGGTGGGGCGGATGATGAAGTATGACTTCATCTCCTTGCCAGTAGTAGACACAGAAGGACGACTGGTAGGAATTGTAACAGTAGACGATGTCATGGACGTTATGGAAGAAGAGGCCACAGAGGACTTTGAGAAAATGGCAGCGATGGCCCCTTCTGAGAAGCCCTACTTGAAAACCGGGGTATTTTCATTGGCCCGGCACCGCATCTTGTGGCTGTTGGTGCTGATGGTCTCCGGTATGATTACGGGGGGAATCTTAGGGCAATATGAGGCCGCCTTTGCAGCTATGCCGCTGCTGGTTACATTTATTCCAATGCTCACGGATACAGGAGGGAACGCTGGGAGCCAGAGCAGCACCTTGGTGATTCGTGGAATGGCAGTGGGAGAGATCCAGCTGCGGGACTTTGTCCGGGTTTTTTGGAAAGAGTTGCGCGTAAGTATGTTGGTAGGGGTAGTGCTTAGTGCTGTTAACTATGTGCGGTTGTTGGTAACTTATCCAGGAAACAGCGAAGTGGCACTTACGGTAGCATTAGCGCTGTTTGTCACAGTAGTCTTGGCCAAGACAGTAGGCGGCGTGCTTCCAATGGCAGCGAAACTCGTTCGAGCAGATCCGGCAATTATGGCTGCCCCGCTCATTACCACAATTGTGGATGCGATTTCTCTGGTGGTCTACTTCAAAATTGCCAGCGCTCTTTTGCCTATTTGATACGATTTCCAAAAAAATGAAAGAAGTGCGCATAAATGCGGGTGGGAGCAATTCCCACCCGTGTTACTTTTACAGAGAAAAAGCGCGTCAGTTGAATTTGGGGCAATTAAGGATAGCTTGGGACATTCTTGTTTCGAACTGAAAAAAGATTGACAAAGGGAATGAAAATAACTATACTAATAATACCCCACCCCTGGGGGGTGATATTAGTGATCCTTTACGATAAAAAGGAGCAAAATATGAAAAAGCAGAAATTTGAAATTCAAGGGATGACCTGTTCGGCTTGTGCCGCTCATGTAGAACGGGCAGTGAACCGACTGCCTGGCGTAACGGCCACAGTAAGTCTCATGACAAACAGCATGTCAGCGGAGTACGATGAGGGAACGCATACTCCACAGGAGATTATCTACGCCGTGGAACAGGCGGGCTATGGGGCATCTCTTCCGGGAGAAACAAGCGGCAGTAAAAATTCAAAAACAGGGCCTGTTGGTGGGATGGAAGAGGAATTGGCGGGAATGAAGCGGCGGCTGATTGGATCCTTTCTATTTTTACTTCCCCTGTTTTATTTGTCTATGGGGCATATGCTTGGGGCACCACTCCCCCAATTTTTGACCGGGCTGGAGAATGGAGTGGCCTTTGGACTGACACAACTTCTTTTAACGCTGCCCATTTTGTATCTCAATGATAAGTACTATAAGGTGGGGCTAAAGACTCTGTGGCACCGGGCGCCGAACATGGATTCTCTCATTGCAGTGGGATCGGCAGCGGCGGTAATATATGGAGTTTTTGCGATTTACCAGATGGGTTATGGCTTGGGCCACGGAGATATGGAACGGGTGGCTCAGTACCATATGGATTTATACTTTGAGTCAGCGGGTATGATCCTCACCTTGATTACGTTAGGAAAATTTTTAGAGACGCGTTCAAAAGGAAAAACTTCACAGGCTATTACAAGGCTGATGGATTTGGCTCCCAAGACGGCGATTGTAGTGAGGGATGGTAGAGAACAGGAAATCCCAGTGGATCAGGTGAGGGTAGGAGATCAGGTGTTAGTCCGCCCAGGGCAAGCCATTCCAGTGGATGGAATCATTTTAACCGGGGAGTCAGCGGTAGATGAGTCAGCGCTCACAGGGGAGTCTTTACCTGTGGACAAAGGACCCGGAGATACAGTGGCAGCTGCATCGCTAAACAAATCTGGTGCGTTTACCTTTTCGGCCAGCCGAGTGGGAGAGGACACCACTTTGGCTCAGATGATCCGCCTGGTGGAAGAGGCAGCCTCGTCCAAGGCGCCTATTGCAAAGCTGGCAGACCGGGTAGCCGGAGTATTTGTGCCGGTGGTCATGGCAATTGCTGGTGTGACGGCAGCCGTGTGGTTTGTAGCAGGAGGTTATGACGTTACAAAAGCACTCACTGCAGGGGTAGCGGTGTTGGTTATCTCTTGTCCCTGCGCTCTGGGTCTGGCTACCCCGGTGGCTATCATGGTGGGGACGGGAAAAGGAGCGGAGAACGGGATTTTAGTAAAATCTGCCCAAGCGCTGGAAGTACTGCACAAAGTGGACACCATTGTGCTGGATAAGACAGGTACACTGACGCAAGGAAAACCGGTCGTTACTGATGTATTGCCTGGACAAGGTCTGGAAGCGGCAGACTTGCTGATGTTGGCGGCCAGCCTGGAGAAGCAGTCGGAACATCCACTGGCCACGGCGATTGTGGAGGAGGCCCGTAGGCAGGGACTCTCCATTGATTTGGTGAGTGGATTTACAGCTATTCATGGACGGGGAGTTCGAGCAACATGGAAGAACCAAGTCTTTTTGGGTGGAAACCGCGCTATGATGGAAGAGGCGGGGGTAAATTTGGGATCCTTTCCAGAGCGGGCAGAGGAACTAGCTGCTCAAGGTAAAACACCCCTCTATTTTGCCGATGAGAGTCGAGTATTGGGGCTGGTGGCAGTAGCTGATACGCCAAAACCCACCAGCGCGGTCGCTGTGTCTGCATTTCGACAGCTTGGTCTGGAGGTGGTAATGCTTACTGGAGATAATGCTCGCACTGCCACTGCCATTGGTGGGGCCCTTGGAGTTAGCCGAGTTCAAGCGGAAGTAATGCCTCAAGACAAGGAAAGAGAAGTGGCACGACTTCAGGAGCAAGGGAAGACAGTGGCTATGGTGGGAGATGGCATTAACGATGCCCCAGCACTGGCTCGGGCGGATGTGGGAATTGCCATCGGAGCAGGAACCGATGTAGCCATAGAATCTGCGGATATTGTGTTGATGAAGTCGGACTTGCTGGATGCCGCCGCAGCGGTGGAATTGAGTCGAGCCACCATTCGAAATATTAAGGAGAATCTTTTTTGGGCATTTTTTTATAACAGCTTAGGGATTCCACTGGCAGCTGGATTACTGGTTCCGCTAACAGGACATCAATTGAATCCTATGTTTGCTGCAGCGGCTATGAGTTTGAGTTCTGTGTGTGTGGTAACAAACGCGCTTCGCTTACGCCTGTTTAAAAGTCGGTTTTACAGGAGTGGAGAAACGGAGAAAATGTCAGCGGAAACAAATCAGACAACAAAAACTTTTGAGATGACCGGGGAAGGAAACAAACTGTACCCGCAAGAGAAAATGACACAAGGAGGAAAAGAAAACATGGAGAAAAAGATTGGAATCGAGGGCATGATGTGTGCCCACTGTGTGGCCCATGTGGAAAAGGCGCTCAATGCGTTGGACGGGGTCAGTTCTGCGAAGGCAGATCTGGAAGGGAAATGTGCTACCGTTACTCTGTCTGCGCCAGTGGACGATGAGCAACTGCGTAATGCAGTAACGCAAGCTGGGTATGAGGTGGTGTCCATTCAGTGAAAGCAGACCACGCCCAGGTAAATCGACTGCTTAAAACGGCTCGAGGTCAGATTGATGGAATTTTGAAAATGGTGGAGGAAGACCGTTACTGTCTGGACGTATCCAATCAACTTATGGCTACCCAGTCCATTTTAAAAAAGGCGAACCGGATGGTACTCAAAGCCCATATGAATAGCTGTGTACGAGAAGCATTGGATTCTGGAGATCCCCAGGAAAAACTGGAGGAGTTAGCAACACTACTAGATAAATTGGCGGATTAAGTTTAAATGAAAGACCTCTTTCCGGGAGCGTTTCCGGAAAGAGGTCTTTTTGTATAGAAATTGGAAGAGACTTTTCCCAGTTGGAGAGGGAAAGAGGGAGGGGGTAAAACGCGGTCAGGAAAAGGGAGTTTCTATCAATTTGGAAGGCCTCGATTTTTTGGGGAATAGGGATAAATCATCCTCCTGCCGGCACACTAAAAGGAAAGAGGAGGGAAACTAGATGAAAAGAATGCGGTGGAGATATGCACTTGCGGGGGCAGTAGCAGGATTGATAAACGGTTTTTTTGGTGGCGGTGGCGGTTCGGCGTTGGTGCCATTATTGAGGTGCGGATGCCATATGGAGGAACGGAAAGCGTTTGCCACCTCGGTGGCCGTTATTTTCCCTCTGTGCGTGTTGTCCTCTGCTATTTATCTGTGGCGAGGTGGTGTAGATTTCTGGGCGGCAGCACCGTATCTAATGGGAGGTGCTTTGGGGGGCTGGGCAGGTGGGCGTTGGTTTCGTGGAATACGAGTGACCTGGTTGCGCCGGGTATTTGGCTTATTACTGCTATATGGAGGAATTCGATGTCTATTGTGACAGAGTGGTTACTGCCACTGGCAGTGGGAGCGGCTACCGGAGTATTATCCGGTTTTGGTGTGGGAGGTGGCACGCTGTTGTTGGTTTACCTCACTGTATTTGCCGGGATGGATCAGCACTTGGCACAAGGGATTAATTTGCTGTATTTCTTGCCGGCGGCAGCACTGGCCCTTCCTGCCCATTGGAAAAACGGGTATCTGGAGCGGCAAGCCTTGTTACCGGCAGTGGGGGTTGGGTTAGCGTGTGCCGCCCTGGGCTCCTGGTGGGCCACAGGTTTAGAAATGGCGTTGTTGCGCAAGTGCTTTGGTGGGTTTTTATTGGTGGTGGGACTATGGGAAGTGACCCGCCGGGGAGACGGGGAAAAATAGCTTGTTCTAGCTGTGAAATTACGGTATGATGGTGAGGAACGAGACAGCCTATGAGATGAACTTATCATTGGAAAAAAGGAGGGCTTCTATGTGGTTTGATACATCTGTGGTATACCAGATTTATCCTCTAGGCCTGTGTGGGGCACCTAGAGAGAACGATGGGGTGCAGACGCCCCGAATTCTACGGCTCTTAGACTGGGTAGAGCACATTCAACAACTGGGAGCGAATGCAGTACTGCTCAATCCGGTGTTTGACAGTGACTGCCATGGTTACGATACACGGGACTACTATACGGTAGATCCGCGGCTGGGGAGCAGCGAGGATTTGACCCGGGTGTGTCATGCCTTCCATGACGCGGGGATTCGAGTGCTGCTGGATGGAGTATTTAACCATGTAGGCCGGGGATTTTGGGCTTTTCGAGACGTACAGGAGAAGCGCTGGGATAGCCCCTACAAAGATTGGTTCCACCTGGATTTTGGTGGAAATACCAACTACAATGATGGCTTTTGGTATGAGGGTTGGGAGGGACACAACGAGTTAGTAAAGCTGAATCTGTGGAATCCGGCGGTAGTAGAGCACCAATTCGAAGCGGTGCGGGCCTGGGTAGAGAAGTTTAATATTGATGGACTGCGTTTGGATGTGGCATACTGCTTGCCTCCAGAGTACATAAGGCAACTTCGACACTTTACCAGTGGCTTGAAGGCAGATTTTGTTCTATTGGGAGAGACGCTCCACGGAGACTATAATCGTTGGATGGGGCCGGAGTTGTGCCATAGTACCACAAATTATGAGTGTTACAAGGGGCTTTGGTCAGCCTTCAACTCGAAAAACCTCTTTGAAATTGGTCACTCCCTGGCACGGCAATTTGGTTCAGAGCCATGGACTCTCTACAAAGGGTGCCACCTTCTTTCTTTCTTGGACAACCACGATGTTACCCGTATTGCCACAAAACTGGCTGATCCAAACCACCTCTGCCCGGCCTATGCCTTGATGTTCGGAATGCCTGGGGTGCCAGCGGTGTATTACGGCAGTGAGTGGGGGGTGAAGGGTGATAAGGAGCAGGGGAGCGATGCCCCGCTCCGACCCGCACTCCAGCAACCCCAGTGGAATCATCTAACAGATTGGATTTCTCGGTTGGCACGGGCGAAACGAGAAAGTCAGGCTCTGTGTTATGGCGGATTCCGTAGTGTGCTGCTTACGAACCAGCAAATCATTTTTGAGCGCAAAACAGAGGAGGAGCGGGTGTTGGTGGCGGTTAACGCCAGTTGGGAGCCTTATATGGCTCATTTTGACGCTGGGTGTGGATTGGCCTGGGACCTAATTACCGGAGCGGAGCATGACTTTGGAGGCGGCAGCCTTTTGCCACCGTATAGCGCCTATTTTTGGAAGATGGAGAAGTGATTTTTAGAAGTCAAGCCGCCAAAGAGCGCCGGGAAACGTAGTTTCCCGGCGCTCTTTTATTTTTTCGGATAAGGATCTTTTATCGGTGTGCGTCCCAATAGATAGTCTACACTTACACCATATAGGTCGGCCAATTTCATTAGTACGTCTAGGGGATAGTTCAATACGCCGATTTCATATTGAGAATAGGTGTTTTGTTTCACGTTCAAATATTCTGCCACCTGTTGCTGGGTGTAGTCGTGGTCAATCCGTAAATCACGGATGCGTTCTAAGTTTAATCGCTCATAGCGCATATACATCACCCGGGGCCAACATACAATATCTGGAACAAGATATTCCTTTATATCTGATATTGAGATATTATTACCTAGGGGGGGTGATTATTATGATGGATTATCAGCGTCTGTATACACACTTATTTCGAGTTGTAACCCGGAGTATTGAACTTATGGAGCAAGGAGCATTTGTTCCGGCAAAAGAAATCCTTATTTTGGGGCAACAGGAAACAGAGGCAATGTACTTGGAGATGGAGGAATAGGAGAGCCGCCGCTGTCAGCAGGCAGTGGCGGCTCATTTCTCAATTATTCGAAAAAGATTTTACTGTCGGCGCGGCGTCCAGCGTACTGCTCTTCCAATTCGTGTTGATGGTATAAGTAACCTTCGTGGTCAAAATACTTGGCACCGGTGGGGCATTTTTTCACACAGGCACAGCATTTGATGCACTTGCCAGACACATTAGACACGTCATTTGGGTCAATGGAACCCATGGGGCAAAGCTGGGCACATAGACCACACTTAACGCACTTAGTGGGATCGGTGACGGGTTTGGCTTTGAGGAAGTCTTTGATGGGTTCGCCGTGGCGGTCACGGGGAGTATAGTAGGGACGAATTGGGTCGCATCCTTCCACAGCTACGGGCTGTTCCGGAATATGATCTAAGGTTTTTACCATCTGAACAGTCCGATCAGCCAAGGTTTGGACCAGCTGCATATCCTGTTCGTCTGGTCGTCCAGCACCTAGGATGCGGGAGAAGGAATGTTCACCAACAAAAGCCCCGGCAGAAATGGGGTGGAACCCATTGTCTCGGGCTACATTACGAAGTTCCATCAGCCCGTCATCAAAGTTTCGATTTCCATAAAGGACCACAGGAACAGCCAGTGCGCCGTTACCGTGTACCATATCCCGGACATACGGCAAAAGCAAGTTGGGGACTCGGCCAGCATATACGGGCACCCCAAGGACTACCAGGTCCTCAGGAGTAAAAGACAACTCCTGTTCTCTGGCTTTGGGTAGATTGAAGCAATATTCCTGCCAGTCAGCACCTAATCCTTGGGCAATGGACTTCGATAGAGTCGTGACCACCTTTTGAGTGGTCCCGGTACCGCTAAAATATACGGCCCAAACATGTTTGACTTCCATAACAAATGTTCCTCCCTGCGTGTTTTTACTTCATGAGCAATTGGGCATTAAAGATCGTAAAATTCCAGCTTTGCATCTAGAGCACAGCGAGCTTTCGCTGCTGCAATCTGCTCCATATGCGGCTGAGTCATATGAACCTTCTGGGCCTCACGGCTCTCCCATTGTTCTAGTAGAAGAACTTGGTCTGGATTTTCGGCAGAGAAATAGTAGTCGTAGCGCAGGCATCCCTCTTCTTTGCGGACAGCCTGTAGTGCACCGCTAGCAGTTACTTCGTCCACAAATTCTTTTGCCATTCCCGGTTTCATGGTGTAAATAACATTGATTCCCAGCATGGGATCTTCCTCCTTTTCTAAATGTGCAAGGGTTCAACCCCGTATGCGCTTAAAGTCCAGATACCCTTCTAAAATCAGGGAGGCGGCTACAGCATCTACAGTCTTCTTCCGCTTTTTCGCATTTTGACCGCTCTGTTGTAAAATGCGGTGGGCATCCACTGTGGTGCGCCGTTCATCCCACAAGACCACAGGTAAACCAGTAGCTTGTTCCACACGGGCAGCAAAAGAGCGGTAGCGTTCTGCACGAGGGCCTTCCGTTCCATCCATATTTCGAGGGAATCCCATGACTAATTCTTCTACTTGGTATTCTTGCACCAGTTGGGCCAGCTGGGTTAGCACTTGCTCTTCCTGTCGACTATGGATGGTAGTGGTGGTTCCGGTTAAAAAGCCCGTGGGGTCAGAGAGTGCCACGCCGGTGTGGGCATCGCCGTAATCAATAGCCATAATCCGCAGTCAGCCTCACATCCTTTCTCTCTTATCATACAAGAAGTCAATCTAAAATACAATCTATTCCCGGAGAATTTGGTAAGAAAAACGCACCTCTGGCATACTCACCAGAGGTGCGTTTGGGTCATGAAAATAGGGAATTACGCCAAAGCCTTTTTCGCCATCTCAGTCAACTGAGTGAAGGCTGCTTTGTCATTGACGGCCAACTCCGCCAGCATCTTACGATTGATGACAATGCCGGACTTCTTCAAGCCGTTCATGAAGGTGGAATAGTTCATGCCGTTGAGTTTGCAAGCGGCATTGATGCGGGTAATCCACAGCTGACGGAAGTCGCGCTTTTTCAGCTTGCGGCCAGTATAAGCATAGACGCCGGACTTCATTACGGCCTGGTTCGCCATCTTATAGTGCTTGGACTTGGAACCCCAGTAGCCTTTGGCCAGCTTGAGGATTTTGTTTCTTCTCTTGCGCGTCATCATCGCGCCTTTCACACGTGCCATTGTTGATTCCTCCCTCTCTTACTTGTACAGGATCATACGCTTGATGGCGGCCTCATTGGTCTTGTCGGCATAAGTGGTGCCGCGCAGAGCCCGCTTGAGTTTAGTGGTCTTGCCGTGACCGTTGAGCAGGTGACGTTTTTTGGTCATGGCGCGTTTGACTTTGCCGGTCTTGGTGAGAGAGAAACGCTTCTTGGCGCCGCTATGAGTCTTAATTTTGATCTTCGGCATAACTGAGAACTCCTTTACTTACTTTTTCGCGTCCTTTGCGGGTTTCGGGGAAAGGAAAATGGACATATGCCGCCCCTCCAGCTTGGGAGACTTGTCCATTACGGCGACCTCGCCGCAATCCTCGGCAAATTTCAGCAACAGGTCCTGACCAATATTGGTATGGGCCATTTCACGGCCGCGGAAACGAACCGTGACCTTGCAGCGATTGCCATCGGCCAAAAACTTTTGGGCATTGCGCAGCTTGACGTTGAAGTCGTTGACATCAATGCTGGGGGACATCCGAACTTCTTTGATTTCCACCACGCGTTGATTTTTGCGGGCTTCCTTCTCGCGCTTGGTCTGTTCGAACCGGTATTTGCCGTAATCCATTATCTTGCATACAGGGGGGACGGCGTTGGGTGAGATTTTAACCAGATCCAGACCCTGCTCTTCAGCCAGGCGCAGCGCCTCTTGAGAGGACATAATGCCGAGCTGTTCGCCGGACTCTGAGATCAGGCGAACCTCTTTGTCCCGGATTTCTTCATTGGTTTGATGACCTGTGTTAGCGATGGGAAAGCACCTCCAGACATAAAAATAAATACGGGTAGCCGGTAGGCTCCCGTATCACGGCAAAACAACGCCGGAACTCCGGCGACTGCAATTCCATGTAAACCCGTTGGCACTGGCCTGGGGTGAGGACGGGAAACCGTACCTACTTTATTGTACCATGGAATTTTACCACGTAACATTTCTTCTGTCAATAAAAAATTTAAAAAAGTAATGTTGAAGAAGGTGGGGGTAAAAGATAAAGATTGACATAACGGAGAACGGAATATCGGAGTTCCAAAAGTTATGCACAATTTCCACACAGTTTTCCACAATAAGTTTGAAAAACGAAATAAAATAGAAAAATAGAGGTTTTGATTTGAACAGAAAATTAAATGCATGTAAAATGGAGAAAAAACCCAGGTAACATAATGCCAATTTCCTGGCGGTAGAGTTAACCTAGAGCAATATCCCGAGTAGCGTAAGCGTTGAGATCAAAGCCTGCCGTATGCCCAGCCAAAAATTCATAATAGCCCTGACAACCGATCATGGCCGCGTTATCTCCACAATAGCGAAGTTCCGGAAGAAAGAGAGATATGCCCGCGCAGCTGCATTCGCGCTGGAGGTCAGCACGAATGCGGCGATTGGCGGCGACTCCACCGGCCACCGCTACTTTTCCATAGCCAAGTTTTCGTGCAGCAGCCATAGCACGGGGAATCAGGGACTCGCTTACGGCTCGACCAAAACTGGCGGCAAACGAGGGCAGATCTAGGGATTCTCCTCGTTGCTGGCAGGTGTGAATGAGATTGAGACTGGCGGTTTTAAGACCAGAAAAGGACATGTCCAACTCGTGTCCACTGATGTGAGCCCTGGGTAGTTCATACTTGTGGTCGTCTCCCCCGTCCGCTAAGCGGTCCATGGGTCCGCCACCAGGGTAACCAATACCCAATACCCGTGCTACTTTGTCAAAACACTCCCCGGCGGCATCGTCCCGTGTGCCTCCCAGAACGGACATTTCGGTATAGGAGCGCACATCCACCAGGGCGGTGGTCCCTCCTGAGACGCAAAGGCACAAGAAAGGAGGTTCCAGATCCGGGTAGGTAATGTAGTTGGCTGCTATGTGACCGCGGACATGATGGACGGGGATAAGAGGAAGGTCAAGGGCCATAGCTGCACCCTTGGCGAAATTGACCCCCACTAAGACGGCTCCGATTAGACCGGGAGCGTAGGTAACGGCCACAGCATCTAAATCGCTCATCTTCAGTCCTGCCTGTTGTAGCGCCTGATCTGCCAGACCGGACACGGCTTCCACATGTTTTCGGGAGGCAATTTCGGGTACCACACCGCCGTAGATGGTATGCATTTCAATCTGAGAGGCCACGCAGTTGGACAATACTTCTCGCCCGTTGCGGACTACGGCAGCGGCGGTTTCGTCGCAGGAGGACTCAATAGCTAAAATGTTCATGACTAATACCTGCCTTATGAAAAGGAATCGGGTGTGCGCTCGCGCAAAGGTGCGAGGGGAGGCACCGGCTGATCCGGGGCCAAGGGGAGACGAACAAATCGACGATATAGAAAGGCGGAGAGGTGGTTGTGGTAAATGGTTTGGTGAGCCAAGAGGATTTCCTCCGACGTTGGTGGTGTAGGCAGCTGGCTATGCACCAGAGTTTTATAGTGGACACCAAACAAGGCGCAGTCATAGCCTCCGTAGACAAAGCCGTTGCGATAGTAAAAGTCAAGCCGACGTTGGCGCAGTGGGGCGTTCTCTGGCGGTCCACTCTCTGGGGCCTCCGCCTCTGCCAAAATTCCGTTCAAGTGGCAATAGCGCATCGCCAAGAGGTTTAGCATCTGGCTACCCAGCCCTTGTCCACGCCGGAGGGGAGTGGTACCTAGATAGTCCAGCAACACAAAGGGTACATCTGGCTCTTGCCACATAAGGGCATATCCTACCAAAGCAGTTTCCTCCGACAATCCAAATGCATGGTAACGGCCCTGCCGCATCAGAGCAAGAATCGTGGAAAGCGGTTTGAGTTCGGTTGGAGGAAAATCCTCCCTCATCCGGGTGTGGTAGACATCTTTCAGTTGGCCTGGGGATAGTTCAATCAGCATCATGGGCGAACTCCCGAGTCATAATTACCGCATCTTCTCTGGGGTGCTGATAGTAGCCCGGACGCAGACCTGCCCGGGAAAAACCATGCTTTTCATACAGAGCAATGGCAGGGGTGTTGGAGGAGCGCACCTCTAAGGTCAAAAAGGACAGATTTACTCCTCCAAAGCGGCAGAAGACATCCAGCAAAGCGGAGGCCACGCCGTGGCGTCGAGCATCGGGTTCCACAGCAATGTTGTCAATGTAGCCCTCGTCCAATACAACATGCAGACCGGCATATCCCAGTACATTTCCTTCCTCGTCCTCGGCGACAAGAAAGCTGGCTTGCGGGTCAAAGAGTGCATCGGTGAGCATGGCTTCCGTCCAAGGGGCAGAGAAGCAAGTTTGCTCCAGTGCCAAAATTTGGGGAATGTGACTGCGGTCCATAGGGACAATTTCATAATACAAGAAAACAGCATCTCCTTTCGGCTTGGAAAGAATGGAGAAAAGCATTAAAGGTCCATACCAGAGGGGAAGGCTTCCCGCCCTAGTAGCCCCCACATTTGGTCGATATAAGACAGGGTGTAGAATTGTTCAAAGGTGTGAAAACGGAAAGCCCCTGCATCTGTAAGCACCCAGTCAGTTCCATCCCGCCGCAGCCAGCCTAAACGCTGGGCCAGACGCAATTCGAGGCCATACATAGAATCTAGGGATATGCCAAAACAGTGTTGGAAGTCATCTGGGGCAATACGGGTGGTATAAGTCCGCCAAAACAAATCATACACCAGTCTCTGCCTGGATGTAAAGCGGCAAGTGAGAGCAGTGGGCAGTTTTTCCTGTGAAATTCGTTTTAAATAGGCAGATATTGAAAACGTATTGATTTTAAACTGGTCATGGAGCAGTGTGGTAGCGGAACAGCCGAAGCCTAAGAAGTGGGTCCGAGTCATGGAAGAATAACCCGCCCCGGGGTTGCGGGCAAAGGTCCAGATAGAGTCCCGTTGATACCCACGTTGCTGCAAAAAAGAGGTTAGTTGGTCCAGCAGAATCCGTTTCGCCCGATTAGGGCGACCTTGGTTTGGACCGGGGGTAAACGAGAAGTCGATGAATGGGTAAAAAGCCAGATGATTGGCCCCCATCTCTTCGGCTAACAGAATATCTCTCTGCAAATCATCAAAGGTCTGCCCCGGCAGAGCGAAAATGAAATCTGCGGAGACGGTGGGGAAGGGAACCGACTCTAAGGCGACGCCAAGTGCTGCCGGGTCGGGACGCTCCCGGCCCAGACAGACAAGAGAGGAAGGCTGAAAAGATTGGATTCCTATGCAGATCCGAGTAACCCCGGCCTGGCGCAGCAAAGTCAGGGTGTCTGGGGTGACATCCTGGGGGTGGAGTTCCATCCCTAGAACATCGCCAAGGATAAAGTGCTCTTCCAGTGCAGCTAAAATCTCTCCCAGCCACGGGGCAATAAGAGCGGGAGAGCCGCCGCCGAAATAGAGACTAGTGATCGGCCGTCGTCCGTTCCATTGACGCCCCACCAAGTGAATCTCTTGTAACAAGCCATCCAAATAGGCTCGAGCCAGAGATTCCTCCCACATCACTTTGCAGTAGGGGCAAAAGGAGCAGAGCGTGCGGCAGAAGGGGATGTGGACATAGAGTCCCAGTGTCTGCACTCCGGCCAAGGGGAGAGTTTGGTCATAGTCGGAGGTGAAACGAAAGGGGGCGGTGGTGCGTGTCAGCCACATTCGGGCCATGGAAATCAAGATGGACATGAGAAACCCTCCCTTTATAAATAACGGGGGTATGTGGTGAGCATCTCCCATAATACGGGTAAGTTCCCGTGAAAAAGTAAAGAGTACTCTGCAGCAAAAAAATAGCCGCACTGTTGGCAAAGCCCCGGGACTTCTATGCATCGGCCGCATACAGACAACTTTCCGCGCTCCATGACGACGCACTGTCGGCATGGAGTGGGAAATGTGTTTTGGACCAGGGCGGGAAAGGCGGATCGCAGGTTAAAGATGGGATACCCTTCTCGCATCCGAGCGGCCAGCAGCTGACACACCGCTTGCTTTTCTGCCCGGTTCAGTGCCAGGTCCTGGGTATCTGGATAAGGGGTGTGAAAGTTGAAGGAGACGGCGCGGACATTAGGCTCAGCTTTAGCCAGTTGGCATACTGCATCTACTGTGCCTTGATTCAGGCGATTGATGGCCATATAGAGACAGATGTTGTTTTTCGGAGCGGCGCGCAAATTGGCCAGGATGGTATCGTAAGTATCGCCACGGATGGTATTATGGGCCGCTCGATCTCCGTCTAAAGAGAGAAGAATGAGATCGGCTTGGGGGACATCCAGAGGGAAGGTTCCATTTGTCACCACGTTAACCAGCAGAAATCCCATCTCCTTGGCTTCCTCCACCAGGTGGGAGACGGTCATGGTCCCATCCCGCCACAAAAAGGTTTCTCCCCCGCAAAAAAAGAGAATGCGGATCCCCATAGCGTATAATTGCTCCATCTCCTGTCGAATGTTTTGGTAAGGATAGTCTTGTGCCAAGAGATTGTTGACAGAGCAGTGCCTACAATGGAGGTTGCAGCGGTCCGTCAGGATAATGGTGCCTAAGATAGGATCCGTGCGGCGAAAGAGGATGGTGCGCAGGCCAAAGAGAGAAAAGGTAAGAAACGTGGAGCATTTCATAAAAATCCCCCTATCCTTTAAAGATTGGTACGACATTCCGGCATAAAGTTAGCATATCACCACGGGATCTCAGGGGGGAAGTGCAGAAGGATAAGTGGTGGAAGATGAGAGCACAACTGGTTGGGACAAGAAAACAGCCCCGGAAATCTCCGGAGCTGTTTGAAAAGAGTGTAATCGTTTGGTGGGTGTTCCATGTTAGGAAAGGGGGGGTCAATCTTCTTCCTTTTGTAAAAGAAGAGGGAGATAACGCAGCAACAGTAACAAATAGGTGGGGAGGAAGACCAGGCCGGCCAGCAGTGTGGCGCCGCGACGCTGCCGAACAGGAATGGATAGTCCAATTAACACTCCTAGCGCAGCCAGGCAAAATTTGAGTAGAGCAAGGTCACGCCAAGTGGACTGTGCTGCGCATCGGTCAGCGCGGCGAAGCAAGGTACGAATCATACACATAAATACAACCTCCTTTTCGTCCGATGAGAAGGGGAGAACCATTATGGTGTTTTAAAGGATTAATTGAGAGGAGACCTATGCATGAATTAATGTGCATCTGCCCAACTAAAACCTGCGGAGGTATCGGCCACCAGAGGAACAGGGAGGGTGATAGCCGCTTCCATCTCTTCTTTTACGAGGTGTTGCACCACATCTGCCTCTTCCTCCGGACACTCTACGATTAGCTCATCGTGGACTTGCAGGACCAATCGCCCTTGTAGTCCTTCGGAGAGCAGGCGCCGATGGACTCGAACCATTGCCAGTTTGATAATATCGGCGGCAGTGCCCTGAATGGGAGCATTTAACGCTACCCGTTCCCCAAACGAGCGGGTGTTAAAGTTGGAAGACTTTAGTTCTGGAACCCAGCGCCGCCGTCCAAATAAAGTGGAAACATAGCCGTCTTTTTTTGCCTGTTCTACCACCGCATCCATATAGGCTCGGACACCGGAATAGTGCTGAAAATACTTGTCCATATACTCCTTAGCCTGGGCCACGGTGACGCCAATGTCTTGGGAGAGTGAAAAAGGGGAGATCCCATAGACAATGCCAAAATTGACTGCCTTGGCGCTGCGGCGCATGAGAGGGGTCACGTCCTTCTGGGGAACGCCAAAGACTTGAGAGGCAGTAATGGTGTGGATGTCTTCCCCGGAGTTAAAACCGTCAATCATAGCCTGGTCTCCCGCCATACAGGAGAGAAGGCGTAGTTCAATTTGGGAGTAGTCCGCGTCTACCAGCACATGGCCAGGTTCAGCCACAAACATCTTCCGCAACTCTGCCCCCAGTTCGGTGCGGACCGGGATGTTCTGGAGATTGGGCTCTGTGGAACTCAACCGTCCGGTGGCAGTGACCGTGTTTTGAAAGGAAGTGTGGATACGTCCATCAGGGGGAATCACTTTGACGAGTCCGTCCACATAGGTGGATTTCAACTTGGTTAGTTGCCGATACTCCAAAATCTCCTCGATTATGGGGTGGCGGCCTCGAAGTTTATCCAGTACGTCGGCGTTCGTGGAGTAGCCAGTCTTGGTTTTCTTTACAGGGGGTAGGCCCAGCTGATCAAAGAGAATGCCTCCTAACTGCTGTGTGGAGTTAATGTTGAACTCCGAGCCGGCTAGACGATAAATTTCTTGTTGAGATCGGTCAATCCGTTGGGTAAGTTGTTCGCCGAACTGCCTCAAGGCGGTTCGGTCAATGCGAAAACCGGTTTGTTCCATCTCTGCTAAAACTGGGCAGAGAGGCAACTCAATGTCCTGATACAAGTTTGTCATGCCCAGTTTTTCCAAATTCTGAGCCAGGGTCCCCTTTAGATCGGCCAGCAGGGTACAGTGGCGTACCATAGCTGAAGTTGGGCTGTCCTCTGCCATGGGGCCATTCAGTGTAGAGGAATTGCCCTCCGGGGAGAAGAGAGGGCCGAAGGCGTTGGGAACTAGATAAGTGTCCTTAGCTTTGGGATATTCCCGATTATAATAGGTCATTCCCAGTTTTTCCAATTCGTAACTTCCGTCCGTGGGGGCTAAGAGGTAGGCTGCTACCTGAGTGTCGAAGAGAAAGCCCCCGGGGATTAGACCTTCTTCTAAGCCCTGCCGGTACAATTCTTTCATTCCATGGACAACTTTTGGAATGTCAGGGGCCAGTAGAGCCTCGAGAAACTTCATATAGCCCGGCATACGATTGCTTAGGACCAAAACGGCTTGTCGATGAGGGCCATCCAAAGGGTAGACAACACACAAGCCTTCCAAGTTAGGCAACGTCAACAAAGCGACTCCCTCTGACTGCCGCCAAAGCTGAAGTAACTCTTCTGCGCGCTGATCTGTTTGCACCTCTTCCAGCGTGCAGATGTCAGTGGGCGGGACGGTGCTATTTGGGGAGGCAGTCTCTCCGGGGGAGAGGTGATATCGATCAATAAGTTTTGAGAACTCAAGTTGCAAAAATAATTCATACAGGCGAGGAGCGTTTACGGATTGACGCAGATTATCTTCCGGTCGAAAGGAGATAGGGGCGTCGGTATGAATGGTGGCCAAGTCGTAGGACATGCGGGCCGAAGGTTCTCCCTCTGTCAGCTTTTTAATAACCGAAGCTTTGGCAGGGACGCCGGGGGACATTTCCACTTGAGGCATGGCGGCGTACAGTGCGTCCAGAGATCCGTAAGTCTGTACCAAAGCCATGGCTGTTTTTTCTCCAACTCCCTTGACACCAGGAATGTTGTCGCTGGCGTCTCCCATCAGAGCCTTTAGATCGATTATGTGAATGGGGTCAAAGCCGTAGTCTGCCCGGAAAGAGTCGGGGGTCATATCCCGGGTGGTGGTGCGGCCCATGCGTGTGGATACCAGTTTGACACAGGTATCGGGGGAGATAAGTTGGAGGGAATCCTTGTCGCCAGTAACTATCACCGTCTTCCAGCCAGCCTGTTCATCAAGACGAGCAATGGTACCGATAAGGTCGTCAGCTTCCCAACCATCTAGTTCGTACATCGGGATATTCATAGCGGTCAGAACATCCTTTAGAAGGGGCATCTGGCTGGCCAGTTCTTCTGGCATCCCCTTGCGAGTGGCTTTATAGCCCTCGTACTGTAGGTGGCGGAAAGTGGGTGCTTTCCGGTCAAATGTGACGCACAATCCATCAGGATCTGTTTCATCCAGCAACTTCCCCAAGATATTTAAAAAGCCAAAGATGGCGTTGGTGGGCTGTCCAGCCCGGGTAGTAAGGTTTTGGCTTACGCCATAAAAGGCTCGGTTAACAATGGAGTTGCCATCCAGAACCATGAGTGTTTTCATAGGGGTCCCTCCTGAAAGATCCGGAGCAGGCCGGAACGATTTTTCAAGGCAGTATAGTAGTTTTTTAAAAATTGAACAAGAAAAAATAGGGATGTAAGTTGTTATGGTATGACTGTTTCGGGGACTAGCTGTTTAGCCAGTCGGGAAAGTTCTTCTCTGGCTCGGGATAGGATGCTCTGGGAATCAGCCCCCCAGATATCCAACCCCTCTGCCGCGACACAGAAACAGGTCTCTATACCAAACATTTTGCCAATCGCTTTTAAATAGTCAAATCCGTAGTTTTGTCCAGCCACTGGACCTCCTGCAGTGGTAATATAGACCAGCGCTTTTGCCCGACTAAGCCCCAACTGCTGTCCATAGGGATCATATCGGAAGGTGATGCCCAGTACACTGGCCCACTCTAGGTATACTTTTAACGCGGCAGGAAAGGACAGATCCCAGTAGGGGGCTCCCACCACAATCAAGTCTGAGTTGGCCATCTCTTGGGCAGGCAGGAGGAGAGGATGGTCTGGCTGGGAGGTCACCCACTGTTCCCGCAGGGAGATGTAGGAAGCGTTAAAAAGTGGAAGTTGACAGGTGCTGAGATCTCGGTGATTTATTTGGACGGAAGAGAGATGATCTAGGAAATGGCGGCAAAGAGAGTAAGTGCGGGATTGTTCCGGCCCCCGCATGCAGGCGTCCAGAAATAATACTTGTGTCATGGGCGATGGCCTCCTTTTTCCAAATGAACTAAGGCTTGTTGGGCCGTTTTTACTAAGTATTGCATGGCAGCGACTGGATGTTTGCCAATGGCAGTTTCACCGGTAAGCATTAAGGAAGTGGCACCGTCCAATACACCATTGTAAATGTCGCAAACCTCAGCCCGGGTGGGGACGGCGCGCTGCTCCATCGACCATAGTAGCTGAGTCACGAGGCAAAAAGGAATCTGGGCTTGGCAGCAACGAGATGCAATGTCCTTTTGGATTCCCGGGAGTTCCCATAGAGGAATGGCGTTTCCTAAATCGCCACGGGCGATACAAATTTGGTCGGCAGCAGAAATAATTTCACCTAGGCGCTCTACGCCCTGAAGAGATTCTATTTTGGCAATAATTTGAATGTGGGACAAACCACGCTGGGCTAAAGCGTGGCGCAATGTCTGGATGTCTTCGGCCCCTCGGACAAAAGGCTGAAGTACATGCGTTACTCCAAGCTGTCCGGCCAGATCCAGATTTACCAAATCGTCACTTGAAAGAGTGGGGGCGTCCAGTTGGCAGCCAGGCAAGGCCAAACTCTTTCGGCTGTGAAGTGTGCCACCGCGCACCACACGGCATAATAAAACGGAGGAACTATTTCGTCGCACTTCAAGCAGTAGGGTACTATCATCTAAAATAATTTCCTGTCCAGGTTTGGCAGCGGCTAAAACAGAGGTAGGGACCGGAATTCCACCATCCCCGAGCAGCACGTCTTCCCCTTGATGGAGAGGGACAGGGTATGGCAATTGTCCAATACGCAGTTCCGGCCCTTGTAAGTCGATTATTAGGTGTGGGGAATCCAATCCAGCGTCCCGGGCGGCAGGCTGAAATAAGCGAGTTAACAGTTGAGTACAGGCCTCTAGGTTGGTGTGAGACAAGTTCAACCGAGCACCAGTCATACCGGCCTGAAACATAGCGTGTAGTGTTTCCCGACTACTGCACGCAAGACCGAGGGTTCCATAAAATTCCATACGATATCCGTCCTCTCAGGGGGAATCCTTATATCTATTATTATGGCCCGGGAGAGAGGCTACTGTCAACGAAAAGGGGAAGAAAAATGTCCCGCCCCCGATAGGGGTGGGACAGAAGCACTGAGAAAGAAAATACAAGTGAAAATCGAAACGAAAATGCATTATTCGGCAAAAGCCTTGTGTATCGAGTCTAGAATCTGTTGAGAGTCAAATGGTTTGTAAACAAAGCCTTTTGCACCAATGCGGGATGCCTCATCAATGGTGTCGTCATAGGCAAGAGAAGAAACCATTACCACTCGAGCAGAGGGGTGCGCTTTTAAAAGGAGGCGGGCCGTGTCCAAACCATCCATGCCTGGCATCACGATGTCCATGGTAACCAGGTCTGGATTTACTTTGTCGTAGGTGTCTAAGGCGTCTTCCCCATTTTGACAACAGGCAACGACTTGATAATCTGTGTCAGCTAAAATTTCTTGCAGCTGAAGCTGGGCAATTCGAGAATCGTCCACCACCATAATCTTTTTTGGCATATTTAATCGCTCCTTTTTTGATCTTTGCTTGGATTAGGTTCGGTAGGTCAGTTTACTATTGGATTGTCAGGATGAAAGGAATTAGGGGTCTTCTCGGCTTGGGTCAGGGGAGATGGGGCCGATATAAATCAGCTGAGCCCGTTCGTTTTGAGAACTGCTGTAGTTGAGTACACATTGAGGACCGTTTCGATTACAGGGGAGATAGCGCCCGCGATAAAAACGAGGACAACAAAAACGAGAAGATACCTGGGCAGATTGAAACAAACCCGCGGAGATGCGACCACAGATAATATTAAAATATTCCGTTGCCACATCTTCAACATCCTGGGGGGAAACGGTTTGTGAGTGAATAACACGTTGAGCCATCCGAATTAGAAATGCAGTGTCAGCGTACAGGGTAACTGCAGCGGTATGTCCGCCTTGAAATACCGTATGGATGGAACAAATATCATCTGAAAGAGAAATTGCCTGCTCCTGCAGCTGAATGCCGGCGAAACGATGTGTCGTATCTTGTATCGAGCGGTTTAAAATAGCTTGAAGCTGATTGAAAATCAAAGCGGTCAAGTTGGTAGATCTCCTCTCAGTTCCAGTTGGATTTTTCCCACAAATCCGTCCGACAGACCAAAGGCACATTGGTGTTCTACCTGAGTGATGCGATAAGCGTCGTGGCCCACAGCAACTCTGGTTCCCGGATAAACTGTGTCACAGATTAGACGGCGGGGATCAAACATCTGCGAATGGATGGTCTCCTGCGAATAGTGGTCAAATTTCTCCAACTTC
This sequence comes from Lawsonibacter sp., assembly GCA_050943895.1. Classification (GTDB taxonomy): domain Bacteria; phylum Bacillota; class Clostridia; order Oscillospirales; family Oscillospiraceae; genus Lawsonibacter. The sequence continues at coordinate 20,109 of JBMNQA010000001.1, read as the reverse complement.
ATTTTTGCAACACATTGAGTTAAACGTAATTTAGACAATTCTTTCTGCGTATTCGGATCATCTGGAGTAAGTTCCAACTGGTGAATATTCTGCTGGACAGCTTGTAATTTTTGAAGAATCTGAACTCGCTCATTTTCTTCGCAGGGCTGTCCCCCCAGAAAAATAAGAGTAGGACACTCCGACTTTGAACCCACTGTAGTAGCACGAACCTGTCGGGCAGCGTGGATTGCACCACCTATGATAGCACCGCGCCCTGTATGAACTTCCACAGAGCCGTTGCTGTATATCTCACTACTGATGATACAGTCGGCTTGTACACTCTCTCTGGCATAGACATGGCAGTGCTCGAGATACTTTGCATATACGCTCTTTTGTGCGCGCAAAATGGCCCGACCTTGACCTTGGACACCGCTGGAAACAATAATATTTTCGCCTGCTTCAATAGAGCAATCTTCGATTACACCGTCCACCTGTACATTTCCAATGGCGTAAATTTCAATTCCGCCCCGTAAGTCCCCACGTACGTGGACATCGCCTAAAAATTTAATGCACTGGGGAGTAAGAGGAGGATGGGCGGGAAGATCAAGTACGGGCTTTACTTGAAAACAGCGCCCGGAAAAGGTTAGATGGCCGGAGCGGGAGGCCAGAAGGAACAGACCATCGTCTGAAAGGTGGGTGTTACGTCCCTGGGGGATCTCCGCAGGTTGCCCCGCAGGAGCGGGAAGACAGGTTCCGGTTACGGTAGAACCATCGCTTCCAGGAGAAGGGGGTACGATCTGGCAAATAGCATCTCCTTCGGCAATATCTTGCACGAGGTTTAAAGAGATATAATTTGCTTGGTCCAGGGCCTCTACTTGCGGGTTTGGGGCGGGATAACGGGGATAGAGATCCAGAACCTGTCCATCACTACCCGGCAAAGGAGGAGTGCCACAGGCGATAGGAAAAAGTTGAAAATACCGCGCGGGATTTTTTAAAACCGTGTCAAAAAGGTCAGTTCGAGTGCCATACTGTATACCATGCTCATTCAGAAGCTGAGATAGGTGGAATTGGTCCAAAGGGCGTCCGGACCCTACAGGGGGAAAAAACAAGAGCCATGCAACCATTTGGTCGGAGGAAAGAAAAATGGTGGCAGTCTCATCTAAATTGTCTAACACAGTGTCAGACAAGTGTTGAAGAACTTGGGATAGCCTGCGGTAGGCTGCACGCGTAATAGCGGCCTGGAGATGGGCCATTTCCTGGGCAGGGTCACAAAAGTCAGGAATTTGGGCAGGAAAGCCATCGGGAAAAGGAGAAAGGTGCAAAGATCCCATCTGACCGGACCAAAGTTGCCACAAGCTGGACAATGCATGCTCTGGTGGAAAAGTAAATCCGGAAGAAATAGAGGGAAATTCTCTGCCATGTGTGCAGGTAGAAACAGCACTCAACCGGGAAGCCGGGGAAAATGGAGAAAGTTGGGACGCCATGGACCACTCACCTCCTGGGCGTGTCAAAATTAGATGTTAACTATCATATCGGTCCCTTGAAAAAAATATTAAGTCATATGTGGAGAAATTTGGAATTTTTGACAAAAAGAAAGAGGAGTCTGGCGTTTAACCACGCCAGACTCCTCTGCTTAAAGGAACAAAGTAAAGCTTGAAATAAATGGATGAAAGTTCAGGCCCGAGTAAAAGGATATGGCTCAAGCGTTTTGACGCCGCTTCATTACTCCCAGGAAAACCAGCATAATGACGATGCCTACCGGTAGTGCAATGAGTCCGGGTAGGCCTTGGCTAGCCAAAGCGCCAGCGAGTAAATAAGAGACACCGGCAATGGCAGCGCAAGAAACGGCATAAGGCAACTGGGTTGAAACGTGATTTACGTGGTCGCATTGCGCACCTGCAGAGGCCATGATCGTGGTATCGGAAATGGGAGAGCAGTGATCGCCACATACAGCACCGGCCATACAAGCGGAGATGCAGATGATAGCCAGAGGGTCGTCCATAGAAAATACATTTTGAACAATGGGAATCAGGATTCCGAAAGTACCCCAGGAGGTACCAGTGGCAAAAGCCAGCAGGCAGCCGATGACAAAAACAATCACAGGCAAGAACATTTGTAGATGCTCAGCACTGCGCACAAAGTCACGCACAAAGTACTTAGCGCCCAGGGAATCGGTCATAGCTTTCAAACTCCAGGCAAAGGTGAGAATCAAAATGGCAGGTACCATGGCTTTAAAACCATCGGGGATACTGGCCATCATGTCCTTAAAGGGCATTGCCCGGCGAATGGTGTAATAGATCAGGGCAAAGACTAGTCCGAACGCGGATCCCAGCATCAGACCGACAGAGGCGTCGGAATTGGAGAAAGCGTCGACAAAATTGACTCCAGAGAAGAAACCGCCGGAATAAATCATACCGATGACACAGCAGACTACGAGAACCAGAATGGGGAGTACCAGGTCGATGACCTTTCCTTTGCTCTCGTCAATCTCCTCGTCCAGCATGGCGTAGGGGTTGGAGCCGGAGAAGAGATCGTTGTTCTCAATGGCGTTGCGTTCAAATTTTGCCATGGGGCCAAAGTCGACCTTCATAAAGACCAAGCCTACCATCATTACAATGGTAAATAGGGCGTAGAAGTTATAAGGAATAGCACGGATAAACAGGTTAAGTCCCTGCCCTTCCTCGGCAAAACTGGCTACAGCGGCAGCCCAGGAGGAGATAGGGGCAATAATACAGACAGGAGCGGCAGTGGCGTCAATGATATAGGCCAGTTTTGCACGGGAGACGTTGTGCTTGTCAGTAATGGGGCGCATGACAGAGCCCACCGTCAAACAGTTGAAGTAATCGTCGATGAAAATAAGGCATCCTAGTACAATGGAAGCCAACTGTGCACCCACCCGGGATTTGATATTGGTCTGGGCCCACCGACCAAAAGCGGCGGAAGCACCGGCCTTATTCATCAGAGACACCAGTGTACCCAACACCACCAGGAAGATCAGAATGCCCACATTGTAGCTGTCAGAGAGGACGGAAACGATACCGTCGCTGAATACGTGGAGCAAGGTCCCTTCGAAAGAAAAATTGGAATACAGAAGACCTCCCACCAAAATACCGATGAACAAGGAGGAGTAGACTTCTTTTGTAATCAAAGCCAACGCAATAGCAATGATTGGGGGCAATAAAGACAGTGCAGTGTTAAAAAACTGACTGGAAGAGGGGGTGTAGCCAGTCCCTCCACAAGTAGCACACACGTTTTCTCCGCCGCAGACAGAGCACTCGGGGTCTAGGCCGTAGCACTCCATACAGGCCCCTACGCCGCCACAGTCAGGACAAGTAATCATTTTCGTACCTGTTTCTTCTGTGGGATCGGCGGCCGCGGCAAAAGCCGGAATGGACAGGGCCAGCAACATCATGAAAATGAAAATCAGACGAACCGGCCAGGATCTTCTCGCTCTCATTGGTATTCCCTCCATCTTTTTTAGGGATAGATTCCCGATTTGCGCACAAAAAAACCATGTGCGCGGAACGCGCCCATGGCAGACCGGATGCCCCCGCCACACAACGCGGGGACCTCTGGATAGCGCTCCACAACAATCGTGACAGTCCGCAAGATGTTCTCCTGCGACCCAGGACCCAGACCCAGGCAGGTCGGGGGACCTTCGGCGGTAGACCCTCTCCCAACGGGCGGTTGCCTGACCTTGCCCGCTGGTACGCATGTGTACCGCGCCTCTATCCAATCTTCACTTGGAATTGCAAGTATCCTAACACGCCCTTGCATGCTTGTCAAGAGCGTTTAAGAAAAAAACGAGAAATTTCTAGCTTTTCTAACTAATGAGACATAAAAAAAGTGTAGGTTGCGGTGGCCACTACGACATGCTCTTCGTTGGACATCACCAGTTGAATAACGGACAAAGTCCGCCCCAGCTTTTTGGGGGTGGCTTCGCAATAAATTTTGGTGCCGGTGGCAGGGCGCAAAAACTCCATGGAGCAGCCAGCTGTAACACAAGAGCCGCCTTTGGAGCAGGCACAGCATCCCCCCACCGTGTCCGCTAATGTAGCAAGAGCACCACCGTGTACATTTCCATGGGGATTAATACTGTTTGGTCCGACTGTCAATTCACCAAAAGCATAGCCTGGTTCCACCTGAGTGACCCGGATTCCATTTTCAAAGGAGAACTGGTGGGGGGTATTGACAGTGCGGACAATAAAATCGGTATGTTCTTCCGGGGCCATGCTGCACGCTCCTTTTCACGAAATACGAAGGGATTCTAGCATAATCTAAATAGAAAGGCAAGCCTTTGTAGCATTTTTCGCCAGAAGACATAGAATAGGGAGAAGAATAGAATTGCCATGAAAAGGGAGGAGAAGTACCATGCGTCAAGAGGAGCAGTCGGTTTTACGGGAGGAACAACCAGATGAGGAAACGTTCCGCCGGGTGTGGGCGCGGGTTATGGCGGGACGAGAAGAGAGTGCCATTACGGTAAATGCACCCCAGACGCGGTCAAATTCAGCAGCAGAGGTTCAACCGATGGAGACACCCATTTCGAGGGATCAAGTGGCACGGCAGTCGGAGGGAGAAAGAGAAAAGATTTTAACACCCCAGCGTGAAGATCAAGTGCCAATCGCCCCCCAAAAAGCCGAAAATTCTTCCGCAACCGTTGCAATGGAAGTGCCGGAAGAATGGCTGCGCCAACTGATGGATTTGGCACGCGAGGGCGTATCGGCCGGACAAATATTGGCCCGGAGAATGGGAGGAAAGGGGCGAATGCTTGGAGAATTGACGACAGACCACCGCACTGCTTTGCGCCGACTGGGAGCGGCCTATTTTTTGCAGACTGGTCTGCGGTACATCGCACCCAATCCGAAGTTGACACGGAACGGACCACTGGACCAAGCCTTGCGAGAGCAATTTTTGTGGGAAGGACGTTGGGAGGAGGCCTGCCGCAGTGCGGCTGAGAAATTGAGTGAAGTGGCGGAGTGCGAACTGTGCCAAGAACTGGCACAGGACGCAGCACTGCATCGCAGGGCGATCCGGCGGTTACTGGAGCAAATGTAATGTAAGCCTTGACCGGGAGAATAAAAGTGGGGTAAACTGGGAAAAAGAGAGAAAAACGCTGCGGAATGCGGAAATGGAGGGAGAAAATGTCCCAAATGCAAGAGATTTCCTATCTGTCCGCTGATGGAATCCACACCGTTCAAGGAGGAGAGTGGCAACCGGATGGAACACCCCGGGGAGTGGTACAAATTGTCCATGGGGTGGCGGAGCACATAGGGCGGTATGAACATGTGGCTCAATTTTTGAATCAGCAGGGGTATGTGGTGTGCGGCCAGGATCATCTGGGCCATGGACATACAGCTGCAGATGGAATATTTGGATACTTTGCCCCCAGAGACGGTTGGAATCTGGTGGTGCAAGATATCCGACACCTGCGGGAGCAGATGGGCGCAAAATATCCCAACTTACCCTATGTTATGCTGGGCCACTCAATGGGCTCTTTCCTTACCCGCACCTACCTGATCCGGTATCCAGGTACACTGGACGGGGCGATACTCTCTGGCACCGGGCAGGAGGCTGCTCCACTGGTGGCAGGGGGGCAAGCACTGGCTAAGTTGCTCTGCTTCCTGCGAGGACCAAAGTATGTCAGTTCCATAACCTATCGCCTATCTTTAGGTGGATACAACCGCTTTTTTCGCAAGGATCCTCACTCAGGCAGCTGGCTGAGTCGGGATGAGGAGAGGGTGAAAGCCAACCGAAAGGACCCTCTATGTTCGTTTCGTCCCACAGTGTCCATGTTTCGGGACATGTTGGGGGGGATCCAGTTTATTGGGAAGCCATCTAATGTGAGGCGAATGGACCCAAATCTCCCACTTTACCTGTTTTCCGGGGACCGAGACCCGGTGGGCAATATGGGTAAGGGCGTCCAGAAGGTAGCAGAGTTGTTCCGACAAGCAGGTTGCCAGGATGTGACGGTAAAATTATACCCCGGCGGTCGACACGAAATGCTCAATGAGATAAACCGCCAGGAGGTGATGGAGGATCTGCTTGCCTGGTTGGAGGAGAAGGTAGTCCTCCAGAGAAAAGAGATCTCAGAATGAGAAAGAACCCCCCGGGGGCGGTGATAAACCGCTCTCGAGGGGTTTCATAGGATGCGACCTATTTAGCGGTGAAGGGGGCGGCAAGCAGAGCCTCCCGTGTGAGGGAGACGCCTTCTTCCGGCTCCACAGTAATGGCTCGCCAGATGTAGCAATTTTCCTCCTGGGACAAAAATCCATATTGTACAGACAGAGTGTGGATGGGGAAAAGGGGCGAAAAGGTTTGAGAGAGCGTTATGCCCACATCAGCCAATTCCTCCCGCATGGCCTCCTCTCCTGGATTGGCATTGACGTAGAGATCGGAGCGCAAAGAGACATGGGGAGACTTCGGATCCTGTGGAGACCAATGGACGTTGCAGAAGGTAGTCAACTGGCCAGGAATCCAGAGACGGTTCACCTGGATGACACGGTCCACTCCAAATTCAGTAAGAAATGCCTCTTCACGCGCTGTGTCCTCCACCAGCTTGGTAGCTGAGCCATATTCAAGTGTTTGTTCTCCTGTATCGGTAGAAAAAGTGAGAGAGTATCGTCCGCTTACCAAATTAAACCCAGCCCAATTTCCTTGTGCCTCCCACTCCGGATGGACCTGTGCGGCATACTTTTTTAAGGCCTGGGCGGAAGTCAGGTTACCGATGACCGGAGGAAATCCCAGATAGAGGAGGGAGAGGAGCACAAGAGGCAACACTACAAAGAGAAGTAACATGACGAAAAGAAGGCCAAACCCCAGAGAATGTTTCCGGTGGCGGATCATAGTGGATGTCCCCCTTTCTGCAATCATCGTAGCAAAGAGAGAATGGAAGGTCAATCCAATCAAGACAGCTGGATAATTTCAGGGGACAGATGGAAAAACCCGAGTGCAGTTCATTGATCTGCACTCGGGTTTTGGGTTACTGAGGGGTATTCTGGGGAGGTTGTTCACCCTTATCGGTTTGGTCAACATTCTGGTTCATGCCTTGCGAAGAAACGCCAGGCTGAGAGTCATCCACTTCGAGTTCACCTTCCGATTTGGATTCTTCTGACGTTGTATCTTCTGGAGAAGTGGAGCCCTCCGAAGTGTCTTCCTCCATCGGAGGGGCCTTAATCTCCTCGCTGACAATGTGGATGTGTTTGGCAGGAGCTTCAATGCCCTCAGGCTGAGAGGGACGGAAGTTGCCAGAGACAGCCTTGCGGGTAGAGGCGTAGGCGTCTTCCACCAATGCGGGGTCTCGGCCTTCGATAATGGCCACCATTTCCCCACCGGTAATGGTCTCCTTTTCTAACAGGTAGGCCACCACCTTGTCCATATCCTCACGATTTTCCTTCAAAACTTCCACGGCGGTCTGGTAGCACACATCCAAAATGGCTTTGACTGCCTTATCCATAATTGCAGCGGTGTCCTGGGCACAATCTAGACCGTAGCCTCCGTCCAAGTACTGGTTGCGGATGGAGCCCAGGGCCATCATGCCAAACTCTTCGCTCATACCGAACATAGCCACCATATTTCGGGCGATATTGGTCGCCTCCTGGATATCCTGGGAGGCTCCGTTGGTCATGGTGTTCATGACCACTTCCTCGGCAGCCCGTCCACCCATGGAGACGGTGATCTTGGCCATGAGTTCCTCTTTGGTGCGTAGATTGGTCTTGTCTTCCTCCGGCATCAGCAGGGTGTAACCAAGAGAACCTTCGGTGTGGGGCACAATGGTGATTTTTTGGACTGGTTCAGCGTTTTTCTGCTTATAGGCCACCATAGCATGACCTACTTCATGGTAGGCGACCAGGCGCTTTTCAAATTCAGTGAGCACAGAATTTTTCTTTTCGCTGCCGGCAATAACAAACTCGAAAGAGGCAAGTAAATCCTCTTGTGTGACGAGATGGCGTCCTTGTCGAACGGCGCGCAAGGCGGCCTCATTGACTAGGTTGGCAAGGTCAGCCCCTACGGTGCCGGCAGTGGCCAGTGCAATCTTTTTCAAATCTACATCTTCTGCCAGTTTGATCTTTCGGGTGTGGACTTGAAGGGTAGCAAGGCGGCCGGCTAAATTAGGCCGGTCTATGGTGATCCGCCGGTCAAAACGGCCGGGGCGAAGCAAGGCTTTGTCCAGCACTTCGGGACGGTTAGTGGCCCCCAAAACAATGACACCTTTACCGGGGTCAAAGCCGTCCAATTCAGCCAGCAGTTGGTTGAGGGTCTGTTCCCGCTCGTCGTTTCCGCCCATGCGGTTGTCACGAGACTTGCCGATGGTATCAATCTCGTCAATGAAGATGATACACGGGGCCATTTTGCTGGCCTCTTTAAACAAATCACGTACGCGGCTGGCACCAACGCCTACGAACATCTCCACAAAGTCCGATCCGCTGATGGAGAAGAAGGGAACGCCGGCTTCTCCTGCTACTGCCTTGGCCAGCAAGGTTTTACCGGTACCCGGAGGGCCTACGAGCAGAGCGCCTTTGGGAAGCTTAGCACCAATCTCGGTATACTTCTGAGGATTGTGAAGGATGTCAATGATCTCCTGTAGGGACTCCTTGGCTTCATCCTGACCAGCTACATCTCGGAAGGTGACCCCAGTCTTTTTTTCTACATAGACTTTGGCGTTTGCTTTACCTACACCACCAAGGCCACCCATACCGCCTTTCCCACCAATGCCGCGGAATAAGAATAGCATTGCACCGATGAGAATCAGCATGGGAAGGAGGGTGGTGACCAGCAGGGACATGATATAGGCAGAACTGTCTACCGGCTCGTCGTAATAAGCGGTATCGTGGTCGTCCATCATCTGATAGAGTTCTAAATCGGGTTCCGGAGTAGGAATGGTGACATAGACCGGTTCCCGCTTTTGGGCGTCTAGCCAGGGGAGATTCATGGTGTTGGAGGATGTCTGTTCCGGTAGTTCCACGGTTACCCCTTCTCGCAAGGTGATGGTGTACTTATCCGACTGCATCAACACGCGCTCCACTTTGTCTTCTGCTACCCACTGCTTAAAGGTGGAGTAGTCCACCAAAACCTGATTGGAATTGGCATAGGAAGAAGAGCAACTTTTAAACACCATAGTCAAGACGAGTGCCCATAAAATGAGAGAAATTAAACCAAATGTATTCTTTTTGTTGTTCCCTTTATCCGGTTTCAAGGAGAATACCTCCGTGCTTTCTTTCGATATATTTCCGTGCCTTGTTTAGGACTGGGCAGGTTAACCCATATCATACCACATCCGCAATTTAAAAACAAGGAAACGCCGTGTAAACTTTTTAAAAACAAGCGGGAGATCGGTATAAAAGATGCATAAAAACAGCAGCTGAGAAATAGGGAGAAAAATTAAACTGGGAGCAATTTGACCCTTCCCCCTGTGGGACAAATATGCTATACTATTTTTCGAATGTCGAATACCAGGGAAGGGAGACGGTTTCCATGAAGAAGAACCCTCCGCTGCGCCGATCCGCCCCCGTGGAAACAGAAAATGACGGAGTGATTGAAGGCCGCAATGCGGTTATTGAAGCGTTACGGGCCGGAGTGTCCATTGATAAAATTTATCTGTTAAAGGGGGAAGGTGACCCGGTGCTAGGTCACATCGCTTCCTCTGCCCGTGAGAAGGGGATTGTAGTGGTAGACGCTGACCGGCGCAAGTTGGATGGCATGAGTCGCACACACGCCCACCAAGGGGTGATTGCCCAGGCTGCGGTGCGGGAATATGCCACAGTGGACGAGATTTTGGCTGTCGCCCGAGAGAAGGGGGAGGCCCCTCTTATTGTGGTGTGCGATGAACTCTCCGATCCCCACAACTTGGGCGCGGTAATCCGTACGGCGGATGCCGCAGGTGCTCATGGGGTTATCATACCCAAACGCCGTTCCGCCGGATTGACGGCAGTGGTGGCTAAGACCTCGGCAGGGGCAGTGGCTCATGTCCCGGTAGCTCGAGTACCTAACCTGACTGCATTGCTCAAGGAACTGAAGCAGGAGGGAATTTGGGTGTTTGGGACGGCGGCCGGAGGGAATACCAGCCTGTACCAGGCGGATTTGAAAGGACCAGCGGCCATTGTGATTGGCAGTGAGGGAGAAGGGATGAGTCGTTTGGTGGCGGAGAACTGCGACTTTACGGTGTCTATTCCCATGTTTGGAAAAATTAATTCACTTAATGCTTCGGCAGCGGCGGCAGTGATGCTGTACGAGGCAGTTCGGCAGCGGACGACTGGCCCGGCCTGAGCCGGAGGAAGTGGAGAGCAAGGAAAAGGGCAAAGAGAATTTGAGGAACAGGCAACATGGGCGACGGGAATAAAAGAAAACTGAATCAACCAAACAACGACGACCTGAGCCAAGTGAAGTCGCTCATTGGAGATGCCAGCGGGGATAACTTTTCCTTGGATGACATCTTGGCGGAGTATGGCTCCGGCAGAAGTGAGGGGCGGGGGGCTGTGCCGGTAGCCCGGAGAGAGCGCCCGGCGGACAAGGCATCTGGATCCAAACATGCAGTCCGGCAGAAAGCTGGAGCCGTGGCAGGAGTATGCCCTGTTCCCAGAGAGGACAGTCCCCAAAAGAAAGAAACTGAGTTTGATGCGGACCGCCATCATCCAAAACTGAGTCGGGACAGGCGCGGCGGAGAAAAAGTAGTGGCGTTTCCTGGGGGCAAGAAAGCGGCGTATACAGAGGAAGCGGAAGACTGGGACGCCTTGGAAGAAGAGCCAGAGGGACAAACGATACTGGAAGAGGGCGACGAAGCGGGGGCAGAGTCGGAAGAAGACCGAGTAATTGCGTTCCCCGAAGAGGAAAGTGTGCTGTCTGCTTTCCTCAAGGATATGGGGCGCAAGGCGGACGACTACGCGGATCGAATGTTTGAAGAGGACGAACGAACCGACCCAGAAGAGGTGCGGCGACTGGAACGTCTGATACCAGGAACCGATCAAGAAGAGGCAGCACCCCAGTGGGACCTGGGCCGACTGCGTCGAGCACCCAGACCCGATCCTCCTCCCCCCGACGACCCGCCGCAGGAATTGGCCAGAGTATATGGCCGGGGCCTCAAAGGAATGCGGGTGCGGGGAATGAGCCTGCTGGTTTTGACGGTGCTGGCGCTGGTGCAGCTGTTGGTGCCGGCGGCCGGATTTGTGTGGCTCCCCCCACTGGATAGCCATTCGACGCAGTGCTGGATTGCGGTGGGCCTTTTGGGAGCAGGTACATTGCTCAGTGGAGATGTGCTGCTGTCCGGACTGAGCCGGGCTTTCCGCGGGCGAGTTGGAATGGACACCTTGAGCGCATTGGCCTGTCTATTTACTTTGGCGGATGGAATTTCTTTGGCAGTAAACGGGCATTTATCGGGTAGATTACCCTACTGCGCAGTGGTGCTGGCGGGACTATGGCTGCTGCTTCACGGTGCATACCATAAGCGGTGTGCCCAACGCTTGTCCTGCCGCACGGCGGCGGCCTCTGCTCAGCCTTATCGGGTGACACTGGATGAGGGAAAGTGGAATGGTCGAGACACCTATGCCAAATGGTCGGGAACAGCAGAAGGGTTCGGTAGCCAAATACAGCAAGACGATGGTGCGCAGCGAATATTCCGCCGCTGCTGTCCGGTATTGCTGCTTGCCGATGTGATACTAGCGTTGTTGGCCACAGTTGGCGTGGGGCGTCCGGAGGAAGTGTTATGGGGCCTGTCGGCATTGTTTACGGCTACCTCAGCTTTTGGTGGCTCCTTGATCTATGGCCGAGCGTTTCATAAAATAGCCCGTCGTCTCCTACAGAGTGGGGCAGCGTTGGCAGGCTGGCCAGGTATGGCAAACTCTAAGCGAGGTAATCGAGTGCTGATTACCGACACCGACCTGTTTCCGCCTGGTTATGTAGAACTAAACGGATTTAAAGTGCTTGGTAACTTCCCGATGGAGCGGGTAGTGGCTTATACTGCTACTCTGATTCGGGATTCAGGTAGCGGGCTGGGGAAGCTTTTCCACGACCAGTTGCGGGCCCTGGGCGGACTGATGCGCAATGCAGAGCGGCTTTGTTGTTACGAGGGCGGAGGATTGTCTGCGAACATCCGAGGTGATCAGGTCCTGGTGGGATCTGCGGCCTTTATGAATCTGATGGAAATTTCTCTCCCACCTGGTCTGAATGTAAAAAATGCGGTATTCTGTGCCATTAATGGGGAATTGGCGGGAATTTTTGCTCTGACCTATACCTTGCCAGACACGGTATTTCCTTCCTTGGAAGAATTGATGCGGGAGAAAGTAGGACCCGTGTTGGCCACCCGGGATTTTAATCTCATTCCAGCAATGCTTCACCAGCGCTTTAAATTGGCGGCGGATAAAATGGATTTCCCGCCCGTGGAGCGTCGAAGGGAGTTGTCTGACCAGGGACAGAGCCACAGCGAAGTGTTAACGGCATTGCTGTGTCGGGAGGGGTTATACCCCTTTGCCGAGGCAGTGACGGCGGCCAAGCGTCTTCGCTGGTGTACAAGGCTGGGAGCGATATTGTGCTGTGTGGCTTCCGTACTGGGACTGTGTCTGGCAGCCTATTTGGTGGCGGTGGTGGCCTACGGCTCTCTGTCCCCTTTAAACTTAATGGTGTACATGGTGACATGGCTGGTTCCAGTGTGGTTATTGACCGACTGGGTCCACCGCTATTAAATACAGCTGTGCAAAAAATTCCCGGTGGCGGAAATACCGTCAGCCGGGAATTTTTTGATCTAATGAGGTGGGAAGCGCACCAGAATCCAAACGAGGAGGGCTATCTGAGCCACAAACAGTCCTGAAAACCCCAAACGGAAATACCAGTGGCGAGTTTTATGATGGAACAAATACATTCCAAAGAGCCCGCCCAGAGCGCCACCCAGCAAAGTGGGCAGAAACAGGGCTTTCTCAGAAATGCGCCAGTTTCCACGCTTAGCCCGGGCTTTGTCTATCCCCATCACGCAAAAGGCAATGAAATTGATTCCCAAAAGATAAATTCCCAGCAGCTGCCAAAGGTCCAAGACCAAGGTGTCACCCCCTGTTTATGTTTAGGTCAGTGTACCCTATAGCTGGAGAAAAGACAAGGAAAACCGGCGTAGGGAGAAAACCTTCATGGAAATTTCATAGACTTTTTTGGCCTTGCATGGTAAAATGGACTGACTTGAATGGGAACAAAAGGGAACTTATACCTGACACCCATGGAGGGAATTGCGTGAAAAAAGAGATTTTGGGGGTCTGGTTTGATGACCTGACCCAAGAAGAGGCTGCCCAGCGAGGGAAAGAATTGCTGGAAGAGAATCAATTTCATTATGTGGTAACGCCCAATCCGGAGTTTCTTTTGGCCGTAGAGAAGGATCCGGAGTTTTGTCGCATTTTAAATGAGGCGGATTTAGTGCTGCCGGATGGGATAGGGGTGGTCTATTCTGCCAAGATTTTGGGTACACCATTAAAGGAACGAGTACCTGGAATTGAATTTGCGGAAGATATGTTGAACTGCCTGAATGAGATGGGGGGGCGCCTTTACCTGTTGGGAGCGAAACCGGGGGTGGCAGAGGAGGCGGGAAAACGCATTCAAAGTCGCTATCCAAACCTGGTGTTGTGCGGAACCCATGACGGCTACTTTAAAGATGAACAGGCCGTGTTGTTGGACGTGGCGGCGGCGCGGCCAGATCTACTGTTTGTGTGCCTGGGGGCTCCGAAACAGGAAAAATGGATGGCACGTTGGGGAAAACATACTGGGGCACGGCTGGCGATTGGACTGGGAGGCTGCCTGGATGTGTTTGCGGGCAATGTGGAGCGAGCGCCAGAGGCGTGGCGAAAATTGGGGTTGGAGTGGGCGTATCGCTTGAAGAAAGAGCCTCGTCGAATCGGCCGGATGGCCAAGCTGCCACTGGTGCTGGTCAAAGCAGCCGGACAGCGGGCCGGGCAGCGGAAAAAGGCGGGTGAAAACAAATGAAGGGCACCCTGATTGCCTTTGAGGGAACGGACGGTTCAGGGAAATCCACCCAATTCCAGCGATTTTGCCAGCGCTTGGACAGCGAGGGACGGGAATACCGCAACTTGGTCTTTCCACAGTACAGTCAGCCCTCTTCTGCACTGATACGCATGTATCTGGGAGGAGAGTTTGGTCGCCGGCCGGAGGATGTCAATGCCTATGCCGCTTCCGCTTTTTATGCAGTGGATCGGTATGCCTCATTGAAAAAGGTTTGGGGGGAATATTACCAAACGGGAGGGCTGGTGATCACGGACCGGTACACTACCTCGAATGCAGTACACCAGGCGGTAAAGTGTGCATCAGAAGATCGGCCAGGTTTTTTACAGTGGTTGGATGACTTTGAACATAATAAACTGGGCCTGCCTCGACCGGATCTGGTGTTTTATCTGGACATGCCCACCCACCAAGCGGTGGCATTGCTCCGAGCCAGAGAAGCGGCCACCCACACCAAGGCAGATATCCACGAGTTAGATACGGACTACCTGGCGCAGTGCCGCGACTGTGCGCTGAAAGCGGCTCAAATGCTAGGATGGAAGCGGATTTCCTGTATGGATGGAGAGCGGCTTCGCTCTGTAGAGGAGATTCACGAGGAGATATGGTCGGTGGCAGCAGAAGTTTTATAGACTGCCTTACTAGACAAGGAGGTTTGGAATGGTCTATATTTTATTAGCACCCGGATTTGAGGAGGCGGAAGCCCTGGTCCCGGCTGATCTGTTGCGAAGGGCAGGAAGGTCGGTATCTCTTGTGGCGCTGGAGGGTGAATTTGTAACTGGTAGCAACCGGATTGTAGTAAAGGCAGACGTGCCGCTGAGCCAGGTGGACTTGACCCAGGCGGAGATGGTGGTGTTACCTGGGGGACGCAGAGGTGTGGAACAGCTTTCCCGGCACCCTGGAGTGGCAGGCCTTATCCAGGAAGCAGCAGATCGGGAAATCTATGTGGCGGCCATCTGTGCGGCTCCCACTTTGTTAGGAGCGTTGGGGCACCTAAAAGGGCGAAAAGCAGTGTGTTACCCAGGAATGGAGGACGGCTTGACGGGGGCTATACCCTGCCCAGACAAGCAGGTAGTGACAGACGGAAAGTGGATTACCGGTCAGGCAGCAGGTGCCAGCTTTGCCTTTGGATTAAAGTTAGTGGAAACTCTGGCAGGTCCGGAAAAGGCGGAGGAAGTCCGCAATGCTGTGCACTATCGCTGAGGAAAAGTCCTGTCTGCGCCGACAGATGCGTCAGGCATTGGAGAGAATGTCTCCCCAAACTCGCCGGGACAGCGATACGGCTTTATTTAGCAGATTTTTGGCACTTCCTCAGGTCGTTGGGGCGCACACGGTGTTTCTCTTCTGGGGCATATCAGGAAGAGAACCGGAGACGGAGAGGCTAGTGGAGCGGCTGTATCAACAGGGAAAACGAGTTGGGCTGCCCCGGACGTTGCCTGGGCGGAGAATGGAGGTGCGGCTGTACCGACCGGATCGACTACTTGTCCCTGCAGCGCTTGGGGTACTGGAGCCGGATGAGGGGTGTGAAGTGCTGTCTCAAGAAGAAATTGACCTGGCACTGGTACCCGGACTATGTTATGATCGGCGAGGTTACCGTCTAGGTTATGGTGGGGGTTACTATGACCGCTGGCTGAAAGGCTTTCCTGGATTTTGCGTGGGGCTTTGTCGAGAGTCCCTGCTGCAGGATCGCTTGCCGGTGGAAGAGCACGATTGCCGTGTAGATCTGGTGTTGACAGAGCGGGAGTGCCTGTCCCTGTTACGGGAAAGGGAAGGCGGGGCCGAAGCCCCGCCTTGGGAAGTACAACGCTTGCCTTAGCAGCAGCCGCAGTCATTGTCACGGCTGTTCCCGCAACCGCAGCCATTACCACAGCTGTTTTGGTTGCCGCAGCAGCAGCACAGGATGATGATCAAAAGAATGATCCACAGGCAACCGTTGCCGCCAAACCCACTGTTTCCACAACACATACTCGTTTCACCTCGCTTATTTGCGGGAGGTTCATTCCCGCGATTCTGTACTATTCTATGGATTCCCCTTGTCCCAGGTGACAAACGCGGGAAATTTTATGAGGAGCTGACCCTATGGCAGAAGAAAGAAGAAGTAGCCGCCGTACGCACCCGGACTCTGAACGTCCGGAGCGTAGCGCACCGCGCCGTCCCCGACGTCGGTCTCGAGGGGCTGTGGTGGGCTTTGCTGCGCTGTATGTGGTGGCAGTGATTGGCGTGTCCACCCTTTTGGCGTGTGTGGGATGGATTGCCGCCAACGACGTGCTGGCTCTGAACAAGGCAGAAAAGGAAGTTACCGTTACAATTACCAAAGAAGATAGTTTCAGCGACGTAGCGAATATGCTGAAGAAAGAGGGCCTCATTGAGTACAAGAGCCTCTTCCATCTCTTTGCCACGATTACTGGCAGCAAAGATAAAATTTCTCCAGGGACTTATACTTTAAACACAGATATGGATTACCGCGCTTTGGTAGCCGGAATGAGTATGAATTCGGCGACAAAAGCGGAGGTGTCCGTCACCATCCCAGAAGGATATACATTGGCCCAGATTTTCCAGCTGCTAGAAGAGAAGGGAGTATCCACTGTAGAGGAATTAAACAAAGTGGCGGCGGAGCATGATTATGCTTTTTCGTTTCTGCAGGATATCCCTCTGGGAGATGCCACTCGGTTGGAGGGCTTTTTGTACCCGGACACCTACACCTTTAATACGCCCCACAGCGCACTCTATGCCATCAATAAGATGTTAGTAAACTTTGATGCCAAATATACGGATACGATGCGCCAACAGGTGGCGGAGAGTGGGTATACCATCCGAGAGATTTTGACTATTGCTTCCCTCATTGAGAGAGAGACTACCGGAGACGACCGGGCCACCATTGCATCCGTGATTTATAACAGACTCAACAACCCGGATGCAGGGACCATGGGGTACCTGCAAATTGATGCAACACTGGCTTACATCAATGGTGGGAAGGTGCCCACTGAGGCAGACAAAGCCATTGATTCTCCCTATAATACGTATAAGTATAAGGGGCTACCGCCAGCGCCGATTGCCAATCCGGGACTGGAGTCTATCCAGGCAGCGTTGAATCCGGAGGATACGAAGTATTTCTACTACGCTCTGGGCGATGACAATGAGCACCATTTCTTCAAAACCTACAGCGACTTCCAAGCATTTACCGCCTCACAGGAGCGGTATCAATAAGGGGATGATACCGGGGCAAGGGCTATACTGCCCTTGCCCCGGATTTCTAAGGAGGGACAATGGCCATGGCGGGAAAAAAACCGGAATTGCTGGCCCCGGCAGGGGACATGGAGCGGCTACATATGGCGCTGGCGTATGGAGCGGATGCGGTATACCTGGCGGGGACGAATTTTGGAATGCGCTCCTTTGCAGGGAACTTCACTCCCGAGGAGTTAAAACAGGCGTTACAGCTGTGTCATAGCCAGGGGGTACGACTCCACGTGACCTGCAATACTATGCCCCGCAACGAAGAGGTGGCAAAACTTCCCCAGTGGTTGGAATATCTCAACGACTTGGGAGTGGACGCAATTATTCTGGCAGATGTAGGGGTATTGTCCCTGGCAAAACGATATGCACCCAATGTGGCGTGCCACATCTCTACCCAAGCCAGCGTAGTTAACTATGTCAGTGCCGAAGCCTGGTACAACTTGGGGGCCAGCAGGGTCATCCTGGCCAGAGAACTGAGCCTGGAAGAGATCCGGGAACTCCGTGCCAAGGCTCCATCGGGACTGGAGTTGGAGGCTTTTGCCCACGGCGCTATGTGCGTAAGTTATTCAGGACGGTGTCTGCTGTCCAATTACATGACCGGACGAGACTCCAACCGAGGGGAATGTGCGCAGCCCTGCCGATACCAGTATGCACTGATGGAAGAAAAGCGGCCAGGGGAGTATTTCCCGGTGTATGAGGACGAGCAGGGAACCTATATCATGAACTCCCGCGATATGTGTATGATTGACCATGTACCGGAACTGGTAGAGGTGGGATTGGACTCGCTGAAGTTAGAAGGGCGGGCAAAGTCGGCTTACTACGCTGCCATTGTCACCGGGGCTTACCGCCACGCCATCGATGCGGCCGTATCCGGGAAACCTCTGGAAGCAGTCTGGAGGGATGAGGTGGAACACATCAGCCACCGGCATTACTCCACCGGGTTTTTCTTTGGACAGCCAGGACAGTTTACCAAGAACTCCCGCTATGTTCGGGACTGGCAGATTGTGGCGGTGGTGGAGTCTTGTGATCCGCTAGGAAATGCCCAGTTATCCTTGCGCAATAAATTTTCTGTGGGTGACACATTGGAACTGGTGGGACCGGATGTAGAGCCTCGTCCGCTGGTTGTGGAGAACTTGTGGGACCAGGAAGGGAACCCGGTGGAACAGGTGCGCAAGCCGCAAATGCGTTTTTCCATGAAATTACCTCGCCCCGTGCCGCCTTTGTCGCTGTTGCGGCGGCAGGCGGATTTGACACCTGGAGAGGAGAATGGGAATGGTACCGACCTATGAGCAGATGGGGGACTGGTTGGAAGAGATAGCTCAGCAGTTTCCGCAGGCGTTTTTTGAGGATTTGGATGGTGGTATTCAACTGGAGGAAGCCGAACTACCTGACCCGGCCTTTCCACCGGGGGAGATGTACATTATGGGAGAATATTGCCACGATATGTTGGGCCGATATATCGTATTGTATTATGGTTCTTTTGCCCAGTTATTAAAGGAAGAGAACGAAGTGGAGTGGCGGGAGGAGATTTTTGCTACCATTGCCCACGAATTTACCCACCACATGGAGGAGACGGCTGGACTACACAGCCTAGATGACAAAGACGCGGAATTTCTGCGCCAAGCACTGCAAGAATATGGAGAAGCATAAGAGGGAAGGGGCACCGGTTGCCTCGCAGCCGACCTTAGGCCGTTTTGCTCCCAGCCCCAGTGGACGAATGCATTTAGGTAACCTGTGGTCTTGCCTGTTGGCGTGGCTTTCGGCTCACAGTCAGGGAGGAGGCGTAGTATTACGTCTAGAGGATCTGGATCCTGACCGGTGCCGGCAGGAGTATTGTGACCAGATCATGTGGGATTTGGAGTGGCTAGGACTAACCTGGGAGGGCACCCCACTGTATCAAAGCCACCGAACTTCGGCCTATGCCCAAGCATTTGCTACATTGGAGAGGCAGGGCCTGATCTATCCCTGCTACTGTACGCGGGCCCAGCGACTGGCCGCCAGCGCCCCGCATCGTTCCGATGGAGAGGTGGTTTATAATGGGCGCTGCCGCTGCCTTCAGGCCGCGGAACGGGAAGCGTTGGCTCGGAGTAGGCGCCCAGCCTGGCGGGTGGAAGTTCCTCAAGAAGAGATCGGATTTCTGGACCAGAAACAGGGGTGGTATGGAGAGAATTTGGCTCGGGATTGTGGGGACTTTATCCTCCGTCGTTCCGATGGGATATATGCCTACCAGTTGGCTGTGGTGGTAGACGATGGGGCCATGGGGGTGACGGAGGTGGTGCGAGGAAGTGATTTGCTGTCTTCTACGCCCCGTCAGATGTGGCTGCAGACGTGTCTGGGACTTCCTCATCCATCGTATGGTCACGTGCCACTGTTGTTGTCGCCAGACGGACGACGACTGGCGAAACGGGACCGAGATCAAGAACTGGGTGAATTGCAAAAGCGGTTTTCTGCAGAGAGATTATTGGGCCAGTTGGCGGCGGCTGCCGGTCTATTGGATCGGGCGGAAGATATTTCGGCGGAGGATCTGATTCCTCTGTTTGATTGGGACAAGATCCCAAAGAGGGATTTTGTTTTTTTCTTGAATGAATAGGCGGCTGAGAATAGTGGGAAGTGACGCGGTTCTTTACAGAGCCATGTCTAAAAAGCAAAGAACGTGCAGGTAGCCTGGAGAGCCACCTGCACGTTTTTTTAAAAACTGGAGAGAAGAGCCAAAATAAGGCCGTAAAAGACGCTGGCACTTATACCAAAGACCAACACAGGGCCAGCAACAACAAAGAGTTTTGCAGCAGTACCGGTGATAAATCCCTCGCTTTTAAATTCCAACGCGGGAGAGACCATGGCGTTGGCAAAGCCAGTAATTGGAACCAGAGTGCCTGCGCCTGCTCGTTTTGCAATCTGGTCGAAGCAACCTAACCC